>NZ_CP150254.1:2988935-4399652 GCF_037975445.1 Peribacillus sp. FSL P2-0133
GCTTCATGTGTCAGCTTCCCACTATATTCAAATGGAACAATTGCATCTGAATCACTATGAAGAACAAGGGTAGGTATATTAAACTTGGCTAAATCCTCTCTGAAATCCGTTTTGCTGAAAGCAGAAATACATTCTAGTGTCCCTTTAGGCGATGCACCTGCTGCAATATCCCTATTGTAAAGTCGGAATGGTTCACTGACTAAGTCAGTTCGTTCTCCAGCAGCAAAAAATCCTCTCGTAAACTCATCAAGAAATGCTAGGCGATCATTTTTTACTCCATTTTCTAATCCTTGAATGACTGCATCATCAAATGCTCCCTCAGGATGTTCTGCTGACTTGTAAAGAAATGGTGGTACAGCTCCTGCAAATACAGCCTTCTCTACTCTATTTGTTCCGTAAGTTCCGATATAGCGGGCTACTTCTCCACCCCCCATTGAAAATCCGACCAGTGTCACATTTTGGATATCCAAATGCTCTAGTAACAGGTGTAAATCAGTAGCGAATGTGTCATAATCATAACCGTTCCATGGCTGAGAAGAGTTCCCGAACCCTCGACGGTCATAAGTTATGACTCTGTATCCAGCCTCAACGAGAGCAGGAACTTGATATTCCCAAGATCGGCCACTTAATGGCCATCCGTGAATTAATACTACCGGCTTCCCTGTACCGTGATCCTCATAATATAATTCAATCGGTGTTTCATTTTCGGTTCCTACAGTAATTTTTGCCATTTTTCTACCTCCAAAAAATATTCCGATATATATCCTATTCTCTAATAATACGGATGAATCCCGTAGCCTATTTATTCACGTTTTATGTCGCGGACTCCAAGCATAATGAATCCTATTGTTCCGATGATTCATTTTCTGTTTTGTAACAATTCCCCATCCAATACCTTTTTTATCATGAATGCAACTTAAAAGAAGTTTATCTAAAACTGATAATCTCCTTTTGTTAAACTAGAACAGGAGTGTGATCGATCCAATGAATAAATTGTCGTAAATAGCTCTGAAGATATCGTTTTGGTTTTTCGTCAGTAAGCGCTTTCTGATTGTAGTCAATCTTTTCGTGTACTTGCGAAATTAGTACTTTTTGAAATGGAACGACATTAGCTTGCATGGCTTTTGGTCATATCCCCTCCTTGTTTGAAATACCTATTCATGATACTATACTTTATCAAATGCGGGAATGGGTTCCAATAATGGAATAAAAAAGATAAACGAAAATAAGGTTACATTTCGAAAAGCCTTGAATTCAATAGAATCTAAGGCTTTTTGTGTATGGGTTCCGTTAATATAACGTCTGGATGAAAAGAATTGAACAATAGGAAAGACAACTAAAGTAAGAGACAGGGTTGCAAATAAAGATATATCCCCTTCGTCTTTTTGAACTTTACGTTTAAATCCCCAAGTAGCAATATGTTAGTTAAAACCACAACCATTCCTATAACACCTCTTACTCCTTGCTAGTTCCAGGATGAAGTCTAATTCTAATTCCTTGTTGAACTGTCCTGCCCCTATTAGCATTCCTGTAGTTCGTTATTTCGGCTTTGCGCTCCTTCGTCATGCACGATTGCATCTCGCTGAGGCAAGCTCCGGGATGTGAAAAAGCCAAATTGTCCTTTCCAAATGTGGAGGATCACGACTGCGGCGTTATCCTTCCTTGCGACCATGAGCCTGGTGATGAATAACCCTGAGTTTAAAGCCCTACACTCCAACAATGTTAAAGTGAAAAAGATTAAGAAAATTAAATCCATCATGAAAACTCGCCCGTGTCCTAGTAGGGATTCTAAACCTCAGGTCTTACTTTCAATTAAACCCCAGGCCTGTTTTCTTAAGATGGCTTTGTCAGTACACTTAATCATACAAATAAAATTCACTTAAAGGGAGAAAGAATACTGTGATTCTTGGAAAGAAACATGAGCTGTGGACGCATTTATTGATGGGCGCTTTTGTAGCCATGTGCATTTTTGTGTTTTTGCCATCGCTGCTGACAATATATAAAGTTATATTTATAGTCATTTTAATAAGCATTCTGTCTATTAATCTTGTTTTGATAATCATGAAAAAAGAAAACTATTTAAAACTTACACGCCTCGCACTAGTGTACTTGAGCATTTTTTTGATTATTGTTTGTCTGATTTTTTATACAACAAAGTTTTTGGTTCTGACAGACGGGATCTGTATTGGGAGCGTTTTAGGAGGAACCCCCCTCTTAAGTAAACTCCTTTTCCTCCTTATTTGTTTCCTTCAGCCAATCATATTGCCCTTGCCTGAAGCTTTAACGGTTCCTGCAGGCAGTGCAGTTTTTGGCTCATTCACCGCAACTTATCTAAGTTTTTTCGGAACTATTTCCGGAATAGCAGTCATGTTCCTTATAGCTAGGATTGGTGGGCAAAAGCTTGCATTAAGATTAGTAAAAGAAAAACACTTGCAAAGCTACCAGAAATATATGCAAAAAAATGAAACGGCTATCCTTTTACTTCTGTTCGTTATCCCGATTCTCCCAGATGAAATCATTTGCCTCGGATCGGGGATAAGCGGAGTATCTTTCAGCAGATTTATCCTGATCGCTTCACTATCAAAACTAATGACAGCCTCGTCCCTATCATATTCAGTCGAATTGGCAAAAGCCCTCTCCTTGACAGGACAGGAATTAATCTCGGCTGTATCACTTGCTGCTGGAGGATTATTTATTTTATATTTAGGGGTAAAATGGCTTTTAAACAAAAGAAATGAAGAATAGAGCATGTATTATGGGAAAAACGCTGGAAAGGAGAGCGTTTTTTTTGTGTGATAAAAAAACACCAGGTATCAAATTCATTCATAACGCTGTTGCTACGTTTATGGAACTAACCTTCCCCTTTTGTATTAATATCCGCTCAAATCCTCGGGATATACTGAGTACCATTTGTGAATAATAAGAGTGTTAAACAATGGATTAAGGAGGACTTGTATGCAACAGGATCACCAAGCTAAAAAGAATTCGGGTTCAATTATGAAACCAGGATTTTCAGGAACTGATGCACAAAAAGTAAAACAAGAAATTCAAAAAGATGTAAGCGAAGGACAAGGTGCAATGACTTCCCGAGAGGCAGGAGCAATGCGAGATTAAAAAAGAGTAAATACAAGGTTAAATTTAGGTTTTTTTCATCTCGAATAGTGTGTGTAATTACGTGAGCTAAAAAAGATTTTTTGTAAATTATTCATATCTATTACTTCATGCATACTATTCTTTGAAACAGCACATTATAAATCATGTCGATTTATTACTTTCGAAAAAGAGCATTCACACAAGTACCTATGGTTTGCTTCCGATTTTATATATGATTGCCATGATACCGAAAAATATCATTGACCTTTTAAAACTTGGAGATTCTGTCGGCAATGGCGCATTGTTGTTATTCGGTTTACTCCCACTACCCCTGCTTATTATCTTAAGAGTAAAAGAGGAAAGTATGAAACAATCACAAATCAATATACGGCCCCTCTTCGTTTCACTCTCCGTTCTCTTGTTCTTATCTCTTACAGGATGTTGGAGCACTCGTGAAATTGAAGAGCAAAGTTTAGGTATAGGTTTGGCATTCGATAAAGGCAAGGAGTCCATCATTGAGAAAAAGTTTAATGGACAAAAGGAAGGATATTATTCAAAAAAAGACCTGATTACATCAACCTATCAATTTATCACCCCAGAAGTTGCAAGTTCAACAACTATACAAGCCGGACCACAACAAAAATCTTATATTAATTTTTCGGAAACTGGAGATTCCGTCCATCAGATGGTTCGTGAACTCTCATTAAAAATTGAAAATCCCATAACAAGTACTCATATGAAAGTGATTGTCATAAGTGAAGATCTTGCAAAATCGTTTAAATTGGGAAATTTACTTGATCAAGTTCTTCGTGATAATGAAATTAGACCAAGCTGTCTTGTGCTCATTAGTAAAGGAAAAGCAAGTGAGACACTGGAAACAAAGACAGCAGGAGAGATTCCATCGTTTCGTCTGGTTGGCATTGTAGAAAATGCCTATCGAACAACGAGGATTTTGCCTCCTATGCCGCAAATTAAAGTACAGAGCATGCTCCTTTCAGGATCTAGTTTTCTGTTGCAAAAAGTATTATCAGTGAATGGGCAAGTCAAATTTGCCGGAGCCGCAGTAATCAACGGAAAGACCCACAAAATGACAGGTGTTTTGAATGAGGAAGAACTAGAAGGCATAACGTGGATAAAAGGCAAGGGAAAAGGCGGTGTAGTGAAAAGCTATGATAAAGAGACTGGTCAGCAGATTGTGTATGAGATAGAGTCCATGAAAAGCAGAATTAAACCTCGAGTTAATGGAAACAACATCTCTTTTGATGTAAACATTGAATCAGAGGGAAGACTATCTGAAACTTGGGTGGTTCCGGGAAATGCTTTTAATAATGAATTTCTAAAAAAAGCAGAAAAATCCTCTGAAAAAGAAGTAAAACGCTTGGTGAGAAATGTAGTAGAAAAAATGCAAAAAGAATACCAAGTGGACGTTGCTGGCTTCGGAAATCGATTGAGAATTGAGAACCCCAAAGTATGGAAGAAGGTCAAAAAGGATTGGGACCAAACATTCAGTGAAACCCCGGTCAACTACAATGTAAAATTAACGATTAACAATTATGGAACATCAGGGTCTGCAAAGAAGTGAACCCTCAGGATAACCACATTGACCTTCCTAGTCTCCATTAAATGTGAAAAATGAATAGGTTAAAAGACGATTTTTAAACTGCAAAAAGTCTATACATCTTTTTTTAATGGGACCTAAATACTCTATTCGTAAACGTATTTGGGGCTACTTGTTGTTTACCTATATATAGAATAAATAACCCAACAATTACTGTACCTTTTGGTATCTGTATCCCCGCTTCTGAAATCAGGCTAAAAAAAGCCGCCCATCATTTGAGCAGCTCTTTATCAGTACTTTAGTTTTAGCTTTCAGTGAAAATTTGAAAGGTTGGCTTTTGAACTTACACCCGTCAAGTAGGGAGTTCTTTCTCTCCACTAAAAAGCGACTGGCAGGGATGTTAACCCCTGTGAACTCAGCATGAAGTGCCAGTTGACGTTCTCCCGAGGGACGCTGAGTCGTAGGTTGGGCATGCGTCTCAACAGGGTGGAAAACGCAACGTCACCTTCCACACGGGCTAGTGGCGCTCCCAAACACATATGAATGCCATGTCCAAAGGCGAGATGACGTTTGATTGTGCGCGTAATATCCAGCCCCTCTGGGTCCGTAAACTGGAGCTCATCCCGATTCGTTGATTTTAATACGGGAATAACCATATCTCCCTTTTTGATTTGCTGCCCTGCTAGCTCGATATCTTCAGTGGCAAAACGTGGTCCCGCGATTGTGGCAGGCCCATTGAAGCGCAGTAGTTCTTCCACAGCTGCAGGAACGAGACTGTGGTCGGCTTTTGCCATTTCCAGTTGCTCAGGATGATCCAGCAACATCAAAGTGCCTGTAGCGATCAGATTCGAGGTTGTCTCATGACCGGCAAAGATCAATAGCGAGATCATCGAGATTAGTTCTGCTTCGTCGAGTCGATCTCCCTCCTCTTCGATAGCAACCAACTGACTAATTAAGTCATCTGCAGGATGCTGACGTTTGTCGGCGACAAGCTGCACGATGTATTCCCCGAATGCTCGTATCCGCTCTGCTACCCCCGGATCTTGTCTTCCTAGGCCCAGACCGTGCGCGATGGCCTCAGACCAGCCCCGAATTCGTACCTGGTCTGTTTGAGGCACCCCAAGCATATGTGAAATGACGTTGATTGGTAAGGGATAGGCATAGTCCTTGACAAGGTCCATCTCGCCTTTATCTTGTACCTGGTCAAGTAATTCGTCAGCAATTTCCTGGACGCGAGGGCGTAAGCTTTCCATATATTTGGGCGTAAAAGCTTTGGACACCAACCTGCGCAACCGTCGATGATCGGGTTCATCGACAGAAAGCATGGATTTTGCGTTAAGGAAGGTAGGGGGAGCAGATGGATCAGCATTTTTTTGCCTGATATCACTATTACCATTGATGGAGCCCCCGTCTACAGTAAAGCGGGCGTGATCTTTTAACACCTGCATTGCTTCTTCCATACGCGTAACCATCCATGCTTGGCCATCCATCCCACTAATCGGAGACGGGATAGGAATAACGGCTCCCATTGTCCGCATCTTAACGAATATCGGAAATGGGCTTTCACCACTTTCACCACTAAACACGTCCAATATGGATTTCTCTGGTAAGTTTTGATCTGAATTATTCATGACAACCTTCCTTTCTCATTGTGCCCTTTACGGGAGTCATCTGTTTGTTTAAATATTGTCCAAGGAATTATTTGTTGACCTAAAAATACCTTTTAAAAACCATCAGGATGATAATCTTTAAGTTTTAAATAACATCCCATTTCCTCCTTAGTTTACAATTGGGATAATTTATACATATTTTATATTGTGGATTTGCCTCTTAAATTCTTAGTGGCTTCTTTAATCTTGTGTTGCCTTCCTTCGGAAGCGTTCTTAACACGTTTGATAAAGAAGGAAAGCAATAAACTAAAAATTCCGATGATAAGAATAACAAAATATGCGTCATTTATCCCCTGGATAGAAGCTTCCATAACCATATGTTGTTGTGTTTCACCCCGGGCTCCTCCAGTGGCTAAGTCCTGAAGATGATTACTTGTACTGTTTGTCATTACTGTCACAAGTAGTGCAGTACCTATTGCGCCAGCTACTTGTCTGATAGTGTTGGAAATAGCAGTACCATGTGCATAAAGACTGGATGGTAATTGATTTAAACCTGCAGTCTGTACAGGCATAAGGAACATAGCCATCCCAATACGACGAACTGTAGACATCACAATGAGAAACGTGTAGCTGGTCGAGTCCGTCAAATCTATAAAGCCAACGGTTGAGATGATAATAATTGCTATACCAATAATAGTAAGCCATTTGGCTCCAAATCGGTCGAAGAGCTTTCCAACTACAGGACTTAGTAACCCCATTAGGAGTGCCCCTGGAAGCATCAGTATACCTGACTCCAATGCAGTAAAACCGCGGGCATTTTGAAGGTACAGAGGAAGCAGCATCATATCTGCATACATCATCATGGTAACACCTATACTTATAAGGGTAGTCAAGGTGAACATATTGTATTTAAATGCTCGGAGATTCAGTAGCGGATTTTTGGAGATCAGCTGCCTCCAAGTAAACAGGACAAGGGCCAGGATTCCTATTACTAGAGAAACAACTACCTCTGTACTTGACCAACCAGCATTGCCTGCTTCGCTGAAGCCGTACATTAATGCACCAAATCCGATGGTTGAAAGGGCTACACTAATAAAGTCTACCTTGGAATGAACAGGTTCTGAAACATTTTTCAGATAAATAAAACCGCAGATGATAACAATAATTGTAAATGGAATCATGCCATAAAACATGGCTTGCCAAGGAAATGTCTCAAGAACATAGCCGGTAAGTGTTGGTCCAATTGCAGGCGCAAAAATAATCGCTAACCCGACGTAACCCATAGCAGACCCTCTCTTCTCTGGCGGGAAAAGGGATAACACA
The DNA here is from genome assembly GCF_037975445.1 of Peribacillus sp. FSL P2-0133. Taxonomy (NCBI): domain Bacteria; kingdom Bacillati; phylum Bacillota; class Bacilli; order Caryophanales; family Bacillaceae; genus Peribacillus; species Peribacillus sp. FSL P2-0133. The sequence goes on from NZ_CP150254.1 coordinate 2,996,520, forward strand.
ACATTCATGAGTAAAGGCATAATAATGCCAGCACCGGCTGCTTGAATCAGCCGCCCAGTCAGAAGTACAGGGAAATTGGATGCGACTGCAGAAACAATCGTTCCGGCTAGAAAAATAATCATCGAAGTTTGGAACAATTGACGAGTGGAAAATCTCTGGATTAAAAAGGCTGTAATAGGAATTAAAACGCCATTCACTAACATATAACCTGTTGTAAGCCACTGAGCTGTTGAAGCTTTAATATTAAAATCATTCATTAATTCCGGAATGGCAACGCTCATGATTGTTTGATTAAACGTGGCCAGGAAAGCACCTATTATCAACACAAACATGATTGGTCCCTTTTTGATAGAATTTTTGATTGTTGAATTCTTACTCAATTTCATACATCCTCTCGAGCCATCGTGGATTAAATTTACACTGTGTTGTATAATTTACAATGTATAAATGAGATTATAAGTACAATTTATAATGTTTTCAAGCTACAAAATTCCAAAAAGTGTATATTAATTTACAAAAATAAGGTTTATGTTGTTTATCGAGAAGAAATACGACGTAACACTATGAAGTGTAGCTTACTATTTGATAAGAAAGGAAAGAGACTGATGGAAAAGAAAAAGCTTCACACAGACCCTCGCATACTCCGTACAAGACAATTAATTAAAGATGCATTTGTTGAATTACTTGAGGAAATGGATGTGCAAAAAATAACGGTTAATCGATTGGCAGAGAGAGCAACCATCAATCGTGTTACCTTTTATCTACATTATCGTGATATTCCAGATATGTTGGAAAAGATGGCAGACGATATGATTGAAGACATTTCAACGATTTTTTGTAATACACCAACGGACCAGACATCCTCTGAAGAGAATAGTTGGAAAATAGTCGAAAATTTACTTGAGCATATAGCTGAACATTCGAATTTTTATAAAAACCTTTTGGCTTCTAAGAAAGTCCCTATCTTTAGAGAACGTCTAACAATGTTTTTAAGGGAAAGGATAGTTACTAAGATAGAGGAAAACGGAAGGTCATCCCACATTCTAACTGAAATTGTAAAGGAAGACATTTTGATATGGTATGAAACTTCAGCTTTAATAGGCACAATCGTTTCGTGGCTTCAAAATGATATGCCATATACTCCGACTTTTCTAGCGAAACAATTCTCTTTGCTTCACCAAAGGAGGATAAATGTAGAAAGTTAATCATTTATAAAATGTACCTAATGTACCTATTATGGTTTCTAACTCTTGTATATCTAATAGATTACGCAAAAAATTCCAAAATGTTTTCCAAAATCAACTGGCTTATTTTTAGTGGACTTTGGTATAAAAACCGGAGTGTTTCCGTTCAGAAAACTGAACGGTTTTTCCTTTTTTTTATCATTTATCTCTCCCGTGCTACAAACTTTCTTGTGGAACTAACCTCCCTCTATAAACATTGATGTATCAACGGTTTGCACCACTCGGTGTATTAGGGGAATTATTTTTTCATTCTACTTTTAAACAGAGTATTGAAATTCTGGTTTTTATTACTAAATTGAGCGTACGCTTCGCTAAAACTAATGGAAATCATTAGCTATTTTCTCCACTTTGTGATGCACAATAGATCTCTGCGAAACTTATGATGACGTACCCTCCCATGTCTCTTAGCGTCATTTGCGCTTACATTCCTTCGTTCGGTCTATTCATAAGGCAGAGGCCTGCTAAGCTGCCCCGGGGACTCTTGGTCTTAGTTTAGTAATGTTGCTGGCTTCTCCGTGTCATCCTTCTTGTTATAAATCGATAGTTAGAAATGCTTACGCTGCCTCTGAGAGGCAGTAGAGATCCTTCATCATATTCTGCTCATTAAAATGGACTTTCTTTTTACAAATACCATGCAATACTTTCAACAATTTACCACAGAGTACCACCATCGATTGCTTTCCGCGTAAGGGATTTTGTTGGCGTGTTGTGTAATATTCATGAAGCTGTTTAAACCCCTCGTTGTGACGAATGAGTGGTACTATTACTTTGAAAAGAATATATCTAAGTCGCTTTCTTCCTCGTTTGGAGATATGTTTTTGTCCCTTATGTTGACCAGATGAGTTTTCACGTAATGTTAATCCCGCTAGTTTAATCAATTGGCGTGGATTTTCATAAAGTGAAAAACTTCCAACTTCTGAAAGCAAATCAACAATGGTTGCATCTCCTAATCCAGGAACTGAAGCCAGCAGCTCATATTCCATAGTTGTTTGGGCCATTTCGGATAATTGACTATTCACAGATTCAATTTCGTTTTCTAGTAAGCGATACTGACGCAGGAGCGTGGCAATTTCATGTCGGGCCATCTGTGTCCCTTCTGTCAGTCCAATTGAGTTCGTCGCTGCTTCAATGAGTAGCTTTGCTTTTGGTAGCTGTGGGGCTCTCATTCCCTTTACCTTACGGTAAAGAAAGACAAGCTCCTCAGCACTTTTTCCATCGATATCCTGTGGCAACGGAGTCATTTCCAATGTAGCTAGAGCCATCTTTCCGAAAGCCGGAAAGACTTGAGTAAACTCGGGAAAATAACGATCAAGCCAACGAATGATCCGGTTTTTAATACTCGCTAAATCTTCCGTTAACTTTGAACGAAGAGTAGATCCGATACGAAGTTCTGCTTCTACTTCTTTTAATAAACGTGGATAGCTAAAACGCCCATCTTTCAATAAACGAGCGATGACTAATGCATCTTTTTTATCGTTCTTTGTCGGTAAATTATCGTCCAGTTCCTTCGATCGTTTGACATGCATTGGATTCACCATGACTAGTGGTATGCCGTAATGATCTAAGAAATTAGCTAAGTTCATCCAGTAGTGGCCTGTTGGCTCAATTCCAACAATTACTTCTGTTTTCTTAGCTTCCTTCATCGTTTGACGAATCTTTTCATACAGGTGTTCAAAGCCCTCTTTTGATTGATGTACTGCGAAGGCTTTTTCTATCACGCGCCCTCGTTCATCAACAAAACAAGCGTAATGAACACGCTTGGCAATATCCATACCAACAACGAGTGTATTTTCAGTAACTTGATTAATTTTTTCATTCCATTTAAACTGCATAGAGAAGTCCTCCTTGTTTGATGCTGAGTCAATGGTCGTTGACACTCATGCATCATACAAGAGGGCTCTTTTTCTTTCAAGACTTCGAACATCCTTCTAACAGGAATGCTGCCCCGTTAGTGACAGTGACAAATGAAAAAGGCTGCCGCAGCAACCTTGAGTCTTGTACAAGAGGTAGAAATCACTTTCATAATTTGAATATGCCTGGTTGTTCTACATAGAACTCTATATACCCACATTTAGAACAAACATAAGGAAATACTTTGCTGTAAATCGGACTATCCTTAAAAAAACCTCTTGGTTTTTTGTTTATCTGAAATTCTCCTTGAATTCCAGAAATATAGGCCTTCGTAAGTTCGTTGCCGCATTTGCTACAAGTTTCCACTATTTATCATCCCTAATAAGCTATCGTATCCTACCCGCATTACTCTCTTTTATACGATTCCTAAACTAATAAAGTTTCAATCCTTCTTCAACAAACCTGCCCCGATAGTTCCATCAGAAAAAGCTGCCTTAAAGACAGCTCCGATCTTCAGCTAACGTACCCTTTAGTTAAAGTATAGGATTTCACAATCCAACCATTGACACAACCAATTCATGTGACATGCCAAGATGGTGGTATTTAATTATGACTCTGTCAATACTATGTTCATGCCCTAACGAAAGAGCATAAATAGTATCATCTTCTGTTGCAGTACCAGCATTTACTTTATCGAGTTGCTTTTGTGGGTCTGTCTTTGGTTTAAGAGTTATAGAATCTAATCCTTTGAAGGTATATTCACTTTCTTCTTCTCCATTAAAATGGTCAGAGATAATAAACCCTTTTGGATGATAACTCACTTGTAATTTCACTTTGGAGGGTACAACTTTATCATTGACAAGAACTTCTTCAATTTGAATATCCCCAAATGGACTTTTATTTCCTACCGAAACCAATTGTACCTGTCTATCATTCGCTGAAGCACTTGGATAAGCTACTAAGGGTTGGTTTAATTTCAAAAAAAAGAAAAAACCTATAAATAAAACCACAATACTAATAATACCTATTAACATTTTTTTCAAAAAAACACTCCTTTATTATCCTGCCCCGGTAGTTCCATAAGACTTATTGTAGAGGTGACATATACAGTGACATAAAAAAAGACGGTTTTACCGTCTAATAGATTGCACTAGTTTTCTTAGTAAAAACAAAACTAATATTGCGAAAAGAGAAGTTAGAATTAATCCTGGAATATTTATAGTAGTTAACAAATTTGCACCGCCCAATTAATATCATTAACTAAATTTTAGGTGATGTTACATAAATAGTCAATGAACAAGGTTCGAATAAGTTACGCTTCTAGAACTATCCTGCCCCGGTAGTTCATTTAGCAAAAAAGGCTACCAAATGGCAGCCCTGGATCTCAACTAACGCACCTGTTAGTTGAATAAGAAATTTAATTAGCTTTTCTTGATCCTCTTAAAAAATAAATAACCTATAACACCTAAAATTAATGCTATACCTCCGAAAACAATAACTTGAAATATTATATCCCCTATAAACATAACCTGTTTCTCCTATTCTAAAAAAAATTTCCTAAATCTGTATACGAGATTTCTCCTAAAAAGGTTCCATCTGACAGTTTGATTCTAAAAGTCTTATTAAACTAAACTGCCCTGTTAGTTCAACAAAATCACTTAACTTTATTATGCAGTTCAAATGACTCTTCAAAGCCATCCCATTTTACATTTACTTTTATAACTTCGCCTTCACCTACTATTGCTCCATTTTCTGAACCTCCACCAATAGTAAATACTTTTTCGCTAGGTGGTTCAGTGTATGCCTCTGTTTTACTTCCGCTTGATGTGGTTGTTTCATAAGTATATTCAAGGTTTTTTATCGAGGATAACTCTTCCAAAGACCCCTTGTATGTTAATACAAGTTTATAGTTATCTTTGCTAGAATGAGTTGTTTGTCCGTCATCTTCTCCCCATAATTCGGTTCCTATATAAGAATATACAGCTTCCCAATGTTCGCTTTCTCCTATAAATTGATAATTATGTTCAGTCGCTTCCGAACTTGTATCTTTTTTAGTGGTTTCCGATTTAGCATCCTTGTTAGTTGTATCTGAACAAGCTATTAAAACCATCATTAAAAATAATACAGTAAAAATTTTCTTCAACTTAACTCCTCCTCAATTATAAAATTTCATTATTTTTCAATTTTACCATTTAAAGGTTTTCGATTGAGTTTCGATTGAAAATTTTTTATTCCACTAACCTGCCCCGATAGTTCCATAAGAAAAAGCTGCCTTAAAGGCAGCTCTAATCTTCAGCTAACGCACCCGTTAGTTGATGAAGATATTTTAAATATTGTCTTTTTAGCCAGTAATTATTTTTTTATTTTCTTCAAAATATTCAGCCTTTGAAGGAATAAATATTGTAATGAAAAGTACGGTTGCAAGAATTGTTCCGACAATAGAAAAAATAATACAAACAACTTGTAATGAAACCCATTCTATTGTTAACCCTAAAAGCAGTGTCAATCCAATTTGAATTATACCTTGAACCATATCTGCAATACTACCGAACCTTCCCATAATTGCTACTGGTACTTTATTTTGAAAAAAGGTAGCATATCCTGCATTCGCAAATGCCATAAAGAAGCCTAAAAATACAAATGACAATGTTGCGGTTATAAAGTTAAAAGATGCATAAAACAAAACATATCCTATTGATGTCAGTAACATTCCACCACCTATAAATAACCTTAGTTGCAACTTCTTAGATACAACGGCAGCGACAGTAGCTCCTCCCAACGCCCCAATACCAGTAATACTTACAATTAAGCCATAATCACTATCAGACAACTCCAAGTGCTGTTTAATAAAAGTAACCTCTTGTGAATCTAGTGCAAAGCCAATTAGCATTGCACATTGAAACAATAAGTAAACTGATACAAAGAACTTTGCATCCTTTGTAAATTCCCTAACTGCTTTCCAGTCGTTTATGAGAGTTTTCCACCGAACTGGTTCTCTTATATTATCTAAATCTTCATCAACGTCAGGAAGAAGATAGATAAAAAATGCACAAATTATAAAAGTAATCGCATTAATTACTATGCATAATTCTGTCCCTGCATACATAATAATTATCCCTGAAATAGCTGGGCCTAATAAAAATGCACCGGAGCTGGCCAAACTCATAATCGAATTAAATCTTTTTCGATTTACAGGAGGAACCAGCTTTGTTATGTAAACGGATGAACTTGGACCAAAGAATGAACCGACAATATTAATCAATAAAAGTACTGTATATATAGTCCATAATGATGATATGAAAGGAATCACAAATATTAAGACACCTCTTATAATATCAATTGAAATCATTAATCTTCGTTTATTAACACGGTCAATGACACTCCCAGACCACGTATTAGTGATTAATACGGCAATAGGCCTTATAATATAGAGCACCGCAACTGCTGTTGCAGAGCCAGTTAAGTTTAATATCGAAATATTAAGTGCAATTAAGTAAATCCAATTCCCTAAATATGAAACCCCTATTCCTGATATTAAAAGAATAGGATTTTTCCAACTGGTCATTCACTCACCTTTTTTCTTATAAAATTACCTTCCATTTGCATTTGAACACATTATTTTTGGTAAAATGTTACACATCATCCATAACTAAATAATACCATTTGATATCAGTACAGATGCAATTAAATTTCTTTATATAGTTCTATATATTCAACCAATAACACCCTCACTGTTATCATTTCTTTTTCAACTATCCTGCCCCGTTAGTTGCATAAAGAAAAAGCTGCCTTAAAGACAGCTCCGATCTTCAGCTAACGTACCCGTTAGTTCAACAAAAAACCTACGCTTAAATCCACTCTTTTCCATGTTCACGAATGAATTTAATATCGTTTTGATAATGTTCAAGATGCCCTTCATCTATCATCATTTGAAAAGCAATGTCACCTTCACTGGCTTTTCTTGTAATTGTTTTACATAACCCTTCCAATCGTAGCAATACCATTTCCAAATAATCTTCTTCTATTCCCTCACCGTAAGATTCAAAAAACAATCTAACTCTTTGTTTTATACGGTTAGCGTGCTGTAATGAATTATAATAAACTTTCTCACCTGTTTCAGAAAGATTAAATCTACTTAAGGGGACAACAGTATAAAGAGTGTACGCTATGTCCCAAAGTTTTGGGCCAGGTCCAGCGACATCGAAATCAATAATACCTATTGGTCTTTCATGTTTAAAAATAATGTTGTATATCGCAAAATCATTATGGCATAGTACCTCAAATTGTTGGGGGGTGTTATCTATCGTTTGCCAGCTATCATCAAATGAAAAATCGCTGACAGAGTCATGATAAAGACGGAGCATTTTCGCTATTTCCATTAAGACATCATCAGACCACATGTATTCTTTTAAAGGATGATTACCAGCTTCTCCTTCAATAAATGATAATATCTCTCTTCCTTTTTCATCAATACCTAAAAACTTTGGGGCATAACTGAAACCTTTGTTCTCTAAATGCTTTAATAGCTTATGAACTTTAGGACTTTCTGGCTTTAATTCCCGTCGCACAGTATCTCCCGAACGATAAACGTTAGAGACATTCCCTCCTGTCAGCATTTCTTCGTTTTCATTGTTTGACATCTAAATATCCCCCTAATCTGACTTTCTTTAACCCGTAAAATAAATCCTGTTTGTAAAACTAACCTGCCGCATTTGTTTCATAAGAAAAGGAGCTGCTGATCAACTCTTGGTAATGAAGTAAAGGACTGTTGGCTAAAGAACAACAACTATAAATACCTTTCTTGAAGAAAGATTCCAGGAATCAAAAAATCCAGCTAAAGAGTGTGTAAATTCCGATTAATGTAAAGAAAATGATTAATATTAATATCGTGATACACCCAATAGTAAATAACTTATCCTCCAATGTCTCATCAGGTTCTTCAGTCAATTTTTCTTTAACTTTATTTTGTATAGGAGAAATTGCCTGATCTTGCAGTCCTTTTATAATATCACTATCTCCTTTAAACTTTAGAACTCTGGCAATTCTAATAGGATCGTTACCCATGGACTTTTCGAACTGAATGCACGCATCTACCATTTCAGGTGTCTTATTCTTTTCTAGATACCAATATCGACCGGCCATCGAGGGATATTTTAATGCAAAATAAATATCGCCTAACTTTTTACGGAGTTCTAATTCATCTGGAAAGGTGATAATTAACCCGTGTATTCTATCTCTTGCTTTTCCTAAATCATTATTTTTAATGTCCTCTTCTATCTTCTTTAAAGTTTTAACAGGTATTTTTTCTATGAGTACTCCTCCTTCATCATCTATTTACAGTCGAAATAATCAGAAACAAATTTTTTTCTATTTATTACTTAATAGATAGAATTGTTCCTTTTTCCTTTAACCCGTCCCTATACTTCCTGAAGAAAAAGGAGAAGTAATTTACTCTTCTGTTTTTATTTTTACAAAAAAATCTACCCTAAAAACTGACCACACACCTTTATATTCTATTCCATCCACTTTTTGTATAGGGCATCAAATTTTCCCTGTAGCTTCATTTCATCCATCCACATTTCCAAGTAGCTTGCATAAATGAAATCACCTCTCGGGATCATATAACCTTTTTCACTGTTTGTGAAAGGCTTGTCAGTTTGAGCCGCATACAGTCTGGGATCAGCTTTTGCATACAGCATTGCTTCTACTGTGTCAGTGATCATGACATCATACGTACCTTCTGCAACAAGATGTGGGATATCAAGGTTGTTTTCTACAACGGTTACGTTAGCTTTGCTTAGATACTGACGGACAAATTCTTCGTTTGTTCCGCCTGGATTTACGCCGATGCGTACAGATGGCTTGTTAATATCCTCAATGGTAAGATACTTGTCTTTATCTTCTTTGCGAATTAAAGGCACCTTACCGAATGAAAGGTAACCTTGGGATATATAAGCGCTTTTTTGTCTCGTTGTATTGCGAGTCACACCGCCCACAGCGATATCGAATTTGTCCGCTTCCAGGTCTTTCAACATCGCAGGCCATGTAGTAGCGACAAATTCCACCTTCACACCAAGGTCTTTGCCAAGTTCTTTGGCAGCGTCCACGTCAAAGCCTTCATACTCATTTGTTTCCGGATTCAAATAGGTAAAAGGTTTGTAGTCGCCGGTCATTCCAACCCGAATGTATCCACGTTTGATTATTTCATCAAGCTGGGAAGCCTCAACTTTTTTCAAATGCCCTGGGGCCTTTTCTGATGCCGGTTCAGCCGAGACGTTTTGCGAGGAGATCAGATCGTGACCGACGTACCCTGTACCTAGCAGGGATAAGCTGATCACTCCAGCCATTAGTGTTTTTTTCCAATTGTTAAACATGTGAATTTACCTCCATTTTTTCTATATTTTTAATTAATCTACCAATTATTAAAAATACAACAAAATAAATGAATCACCTTCTAAAACAAAACACTTTTTTATATTAAGGTGAATTAGCGTAACAGTTGATATGAAAAGGACTGCACATTTTAGACATTTCTAAAATGTGCAGTCCTAATTTAATTTATTGCTGAACTGAACCACCTGTTCATTCTATTAGCAAAAAAGCAACCCATACGGCGGATCTAGTCTTGAACTCGTTAGTTGCAGTACATTCCTTCACAATCATACAAATACCGAAAAGCATATCTTAAAAGAGGAAAGTATTACTTTGCACAAACAATGAAACAATTTAATGAATTCTCATTTCCATTTGAAGTGTTCATCAATTCATAATAACTAGTTATCAACGTTTGTATCATGGAAGGAACTTTAATAAATTCTGCACGGATACTATTTGCATAACTTTTTTCCCATTGACCGTCTTGTAATAAGGTTGCATCGACTGTAAGTTGTTTCACCACTTCAAAATTTGCTTGCTGGAGTAGCTGGTGAATTTGAGTTTTATGAAACAAGTTTTGGATATTTCCTTCATTCTTAACGAAGTTTGAATACAATGCCAGAATGGATACCGCACAAAAATGGGAACGTTGCGTAATGCAGGTAAAATCAAGGTCCCATTCTGCAAAACATATATGTTTTGCCAAACCACGAATTTTTCTAAAGTAATTCAATAAATCTTCTGGTTGCTTGAAATACCATGAACAATGGGATAATACCGCCACATCAAATGGCATAGTTGCTTCAAAAAAATCAAAATCCATTTCAAAATGGAAGTTAATACGTTCTCCTAATAGAGATTTCTTAATACGTTCAGTTGCTTGATCTAAAGTTAACGGTGCTCCGTAATCGGGACTAGCAATATCTATTGCGACAACACATCCGTTTTCTCCTACCGCATCGGCTAATGCAACAGTTGTATCCCCCTGCCCGCAACCTATTTCTAATACACGCATTCCTTTTTGAATCCCAAATGCTTTTACTAATTCCAACCGGTGCTGCAACTGAACTTGTTGGATCAAATCATCCTCGAATAATTGATATTTCGATAAAAAAGACATTGTTTTTTCGTTTAGTTGAAATGACTTCACGTATCATTCACCCCACATTTATTGTGATTGGTTCATCAACAATGAAAAAGGCTGCCTCAGCAATCTCCCTTATTGAAGTAAACCGGCTAATAGGATGTCAATATCTTTCTCTAATATTTTCATTTCCCTTATGATATATTATTTTTGGCCATGCCAAATAACCCTCCAAAACCCTTTTGGAAGGATTTTTCTCTGTTTCACAAAACCGTTAATTAGGCTAAATCTAGGAACGTTTCTTTTCTCTTTAATAAAGCATAAATCCAATGAAGCAACTTATTCATACAGGCAACGATTGACACTTTGGCAGGTTTTCCTTCTGATTTTTTCTTATCATAGAATGCTTTAAGCTTTTTGTTCCTTGAACTTCTTATGCCGCATAGTACGGCAAGATACAGAGAATAACGTAGTCTGCTCGAACCTCTTTTTGTAATACGATTAATGGTTGCCGTAAACTTACCCGATGAGTGAACACTTGGATCTACTCCAGCGAAGGCAACCAGTTTTTTCGGATGATTAAACCGATCGATTTCACCAATTTCAGAAATAATCGTGGCTGCGATTTTTTCTCCGATACCGGGAATCGATTGGATGATCTTATATTCTTCCAGTTCATTTGCCAGGGCCACTATACGATCTTCTAAATCAGAAAGATGTCCCTGGTAATGAAAAAGCAACTCAATATACATACGAAGATTGATTACGTGACTTTCATACACGCTTTTTTGAAATGGATTTCGAGATGCGGAATCCATTATTTTTTTTGCTTTTTCCCATGCCCATTCACCCGATCGGCTAAAAGGGAGCTTTTTTACTTAAAGGCGGCGTAAGCGAGGTAGCCAAATATTTAGACGTATCCGAAGCCACTATTTATAGATATTTAAATAAAATCAAATAATCTGTCTGGATGTTTAGGGAAAACCTAAAAGATTCGGAGGATTCACTTTGCGGTATGTTGTGAATTATTTATGAACCTGTTTCATTTATATCGGGATTTCTCCATCTATCGGTTGAGGTACATTTTCTAAATTACTCCCCTCCCATATTCATACTTCCTATATTGCGGGTAGTGACAGCTTCGCTGGTAGTACCCACAATATGGAAATGTCAAGATTACAATAAGTTATTTAATTTTAATACTTCAAACATACATACCCCCGTCCTTATTTAGATGGGAGTAAATGAGTTGTTAAATTTTTTTATAAAAGATACTTTAGCAATAAAGTCGTCTAAAAATCTAGTTTTATTGTACAATCTGGCCCGATTGCTTAATAAGAAAAAATCCTACATTATCAAAAAACAACCTATAAACGGCCCACTCAGGGTTATACTCTTCAATCATTACTGATTTCCCCATTACTATTTTCCTTAACCTGTTGCCCCTTCATCCTTTTCACTTTTATAATCCTTTAAATCCACAATGGCTGCTCATGCATTTCTTGAAGCTGATCGGTTGGAATTTCCTGTATTCAAACCAGTTGCTGAATTTTCTGAGCCCTTTCCGGTTGCTAGTTGGCCATGTAAACCTACACCTAGTTTTTGAGGGTATTCTCCCCAACCACTTTTCGGTGTACTGACCTTCCACTGGCCCCCTGGAGGCTTTCCCTCCCATGTTCAACGGGTCAATTGCCCTATCATTCCTTCGTCATGCCTCTCCAAGGGGTGGAGGCCAGTTATGCTAACCTGATGGGTCGGTGCCCTTTTGTTGAAGAAATCTGGTACTCCGTTCATATCTTCTAAAAAAGAGGACTTAGCAACTTTTCTTAACTCTGCTCTTCTTATTTTATAAAAAAAGAAAGGGAGGAATGCTCTGCATTCCTTCCCCTCTTTTCTTGCTATTGCTTTGGCTCCAGTCCGATCAGGCGCAGGAAGTATTCCAGACCTTTTTTCCCAATTTTTTCTTTCGGCTGTTTATCGGCAGGCGCATCCGGTCCCTTCGTTAAGAAATTTTTCTCAACGAAGCGAATGTCTGTCTCGTTCACTTCTCCGTCTTGATTGATATCTTGCGGCACGATGGATGAATCCTTCGTACCATATGCATCAACGACACTCTGGATATCGAGGATATCAATCATTTTGTCGCCATTCACATCCCCTGCAAGACTTCTCTGACCAATTCTTAAAAATTGCCCTCGTAGCTCTCCATTTGCATCATGATATCCAGGAATGAATTTCTTCATCACTTTAAGATGCCCCGGAACATCGAAAACAGCTGTATATACTTGATCGGAAGCAGGAATATCATTGACTGTGAATTTTCCACTCTTATTAATTGTTCCTGGATATTTTTTACCACTTCTAGAGAGAGCGTATACTTGTGCTCCTATTTTTGAGTAATCCGCTTTTTTCAAAAATGCTGATCCTGATTCATATATCAAAAATGCTTCCGGTAAGATGGATCCCAGCAACTGTGTATGTGTAGGAATTAATTTAAGATCTTCAGTGCCGTAAAAAGGAATAGCAGTGTCTGCTGTTTGTCCAGATTTCTTATAAGACCCCTTCTTTACCTCAAATCCAGGAATTTCATCGTAAACTTCATCATTCGATACTTTAAACGTTACATCGAGGAACGGCATGTCTCCATCCAGTCCTCTGAATGCATTTCCAGTAATGGAAGCACCGATTTTCAAACTATTATTGAATGTACCTTCCGTCACAACAGGTTTATCTAGTGATACCTGTAAGCCTTTTTCCTTTGCATATTGTTTGACTGCCTTGTTCAGCTTAACGTTCGAAAACTTGAAGAAGTCTTTGTAGTACTCTACATTAAATTCTCCCGAGACAAGCTGTTTCACATTATTAAGGCTGAGTGTCATCGTAAAGCTATCGCCGACTTTTAACTCTTTCTTGTTATAACTGGAAGTCGTATATTCCGTTCCTTCTTTCATGAAGTAATACTTTTGGTAACCAACTGCCGTTGCAGTATCCCACGTTCTCAACCACAATCTCATAGGTTGTTTTGCAATATCACTTTCCTCAATTCCTAACTTCACATCTCCATTCGCTTGAATCGGGAAGAACCCAGCCATATATCCAGAGGCACCTGTATAGTAAGCCATAGTGTTAGACGATTGATCGATGTCCAACCCTTTAGATTGTAATAGATCCACTGTCTCATCCTTAGCTTTTCCATGCAGCCACACCGCTTTTTGGCCATCTTCTACTGTAAACATAGAATCATTGATTTCGATTACACCCGATTTTATATCCATGTTGACTTCTGGTGCTGTATTGTCCACGATAAGTGGATTGTGGAAAACATATGATTTCCCATCCTCATCGTGTGCAATCAGTTCCAGTATATAGTCGCCTGCTGGAAGCTTTATAGGAATATCACTGATTGGCTGGGACGGATCATTTGTAAATGGTAAGACCGTACCGCTGAACGCACCCGTAAGATACACTTCTCTATCTATTGGAAAGTTAGTGTTCGCTGTCCCTATGAACCCTACAGATTTTCCTGTTTTACTGTCTTTTACAAGCACATCCATGGTTGTCATTGGGCTGTTCAACTTCATGATGAAATGGATCCTTGTGTCATTAAGTTCCCAGAAAGGTGTTGTATTTGTCACGGATGGTCTAGTCGCTTTGACATAATCAAATCCTTTTTCCGTCGCCATAACAGCAAATGGAATTTGATAGGATTCGGCTGGATTGTTCGCGTTGGTCACATGAATATACCCTTCATATCTTCCTGCCGCAGCGCTGGTTGGAATCGTTATTTTTGGCTGGAGCTCCTGTACTTGGCCGCCTCCCACTGTAATCGATGAAGGCACCGCCACTTTTACACCGTTCTTTACGGCATCTTGAATGCCTTTACGCTCACCGTGATACTCCACTTCTAGTTTAAAAGATTTCTCTTCCTGGCTGTTGTTTTGAACCTTCACCTTTTTGCTTGCTTCAATTGGTTCATTACCTTTTTTATAATATCTGCCGAATACGATGGAGCCTGTTTGTTCGTCAATTTCTACGAGGTTTCCATTTTCGATATTTTTTGTCTTATCCCATACTTTGATGGATGTGTCTGTATGAACCGCTTGATAGGCATCGATTCGTCCTGCACCCACTTCGTATACAGAATTATTCCCTTTTAAATCATCCGATGTATTCATGAGTGCCGCTTTTACATCGAAAGGAGTGTATTCCGGATTCTCCTGCAAAATCAATGCTGCTGCACCTGCCACGTGTGGCGTAGCCATCGATGTACCCGACATGCGCACATAGGCATTCCCGTAATTAATGCCGTCCTGCGGATCGTTGATGAATTCCGGTGTCGTAGAGAATATCGACACACCTGGAGCGACTACATCCGGCTTAATATCATAATTTCCATTTACCGGTCCGCGTGAACTAAAATCTGCTAAATGATCGCCTTCCGTTTTTGTGTTATTTAACGTTTCAAATGTGAAAGAACCCTCGCCCAGCCCCTTTAATCGCTCACCATCCGCTTTTGACAGGCGGAAAGAAGGGATTAACCCGACGGCCTCACCCAAGTAGGCAGGTATTTGCCCGTCGACATTGTTATACACAATCACTGATTTAGCCCCAGCGTTTTTGGCGTTTTTGATTTTTTCATCAAACGCAAGTTCCCCGCGCTGAATCAACGCAATTTTCCCGCTGACATCTTTCCCAGCAAAATCAGTTGCTTTACCAAGTCCCGCAAATACAATTGGTAAGGATTTCCCTTGCAATTCTTCTAATCGATCAGAAAAATCTTTGCCTAGCAGCTGCATATTTTCAAATTTCTCGGCGGAAGCGCTTCCATTAAATGCAGGAATGGACATGGAGGCATCGCTTGCACCTACTGATATGCCAAGAGCCGCTGTTCCCGGAGAACCAAGAGTTTTCTCGTTCGGTCCGGCGTTACCTGCAGCAACGACGGTCACCAAGCCTGAAAGCATGGCGTTATTTACTGCGACAGATGTGGCGTATAAAGGATCGTTAGTCTGCGCGCCAAGCGACATATTGATGACGTCCATGCCATCTTCAATCGCTTGATCGATTCCAGCAAGGATTCCTTCTGTATATCCCCCTCCCCAAGGTCCCAATACTCTATACGCATATAAATCTACTTCAGGTGCTACCCCTTTCACAGCGTAATCAACATTGTTTTTCTTTTGGGCTGCAATCGTCCCTGCGACATGTGACCCATGGTTTGTGTAATACACATAGCCTGGTTCTTCTGGCTTGCCAGCATTAATCCAATCCTCGTAGGTCGTTTCCATTGGATCGGCATCATTATCTACAAAATCATATCCGCCTTTATAAGCTTCTTTTAAGTCAGGATGATTGTAGTCAATACCTGTATCAAGAACGCCGACTTTTATTCCCTTACCGGTAATGTTCTCGGCATGTAGCTTGTCCACGCCAATTTGCGGAATACTGTCTGCCATTTTCGGCTCAATGGCTTCTTTCGTTTTTACCGGCGGTTCCACTTTTACCTCGTAATCTTTAAAAATACGTTTAACTACTCCAGATTGCAGCAAATCCTTAACTGCCACACCAGGAAGTGTCATCGCTACGCCGTTGATGGCGTTTTTATACTCTCTTGTGATCTTTACATCTTCCACTTTGTAATTAGTCACATTTTTCTGTGATTTCAATGATTGCACATGCTGTTTAAAATCTTTATGAGCTTTTTCCACTTTCTCATTCGAATCTGCAGAAGATAGTTTCTTTCCTTTCGCCGCTTGTTTCATCACTTCTATTTTGGCTGGCGCCTGTTCAAATTCGACGATGACTTTGACTAATTCCGGACTATTTGCATTAATATCCGGAGAAATCGTAAAGTTTGGATTGGCATCCAATTGCTCTAACGCCTTTCTTTGTTCTACAGACAGGCTCGCTAAGATCTCTTCCGCATTTTCAACTGGATTCAACTCAAACGGGCTTTTCGCCAATACATTATACGGAGCGCCTTGAGATAATAACATGCCAACAGCTAGCGTTCCTGTAAGAATCTTACTGATTTTTTTCCTCTTCATACCGCATCCCCTTATCCTATATAATTACTATTTTCTCTCTAAACATTTGTTCTTCATAAACAATTCATTTAAAGATGAATTCATATATCTAGTAAACTAAGATTCAATATATCATCCCATATTTCTACTTTTCTGAAAATTAATCATAAGAAGTAATTTTTCATCTATTGGTTCTAGATCAATATATAACTAAAGAACTATTCCAGATCTGTTATTAAAGAAAAATAATAAGGATACTGAACAGTTCTTTTAACCTTTTAAGTAATTATGATTTATGAAAATGGAACAAGTTGATTTCGAACGGCATAAATGACTGCCTGTGAACGGCTTTTCACATTCAGCTTTTTGAAAATCTTATTGATGTGAATTTTGACGGTCTTATCACTGATAAATAAGGCTTCAGCGATTTCTTTGTTACTAAGACCTTTGGCCAACTCAAACAGTATTTCTTTTTCACGCTTAGTCAAAATATTTTCGTTTGGCTCTGATTTCGTTTGCTGGTGATGATACGTTATCAGCTTTTTGGTCATGCGAGGATGAATAACCGAATCCCCTTGTGACACCATTCGAATCGCTGCTACCACTTGTTCGGATGACGAATCCTTCAATAAATAGCCATCTGCACCAGCCCGAAGTGCTTCCATTAAGTATTCATTATCTTCAAACATCGTCAATACAAGAACGCGGCAATTCGGATACTGACTTTTCACGAGGGACGTGACCTCAATGCCATTTTTTCCAGGGAGATTGATGTCCATCAAAATACAATCAGGTCGATACTCCTCTACTTTCTTCAACACCTCTTCCCCGGACACGGCTTCACCCACGACTCGGATGTCTGATTCGAGATCCAATATACTCCGAATTCCATCACGCAAGACCGTATGATCATCTACTAATAATATTTGAATCATGATACTCCTCCCTTGTTTCTGAATCTGGAATGAACAATGTAATTACTGTACCTTTTCCTGTGGAACTATCAATCTGAAGGGTAGCACCTAGCTGTTCAGCTTGTTCATTCATATGTAAAATGCCATAATGGGGCTCATGCTTTGTTTTAATCATGGATTCAAAAAGGGAAAAGCCAACCCCGTTGTCCTTCACTTTTAAAAGCACATGTTCACGTTGATAGCTTAGAAGAATGTCAACTTCGTCCGCTTTTGCATGTTTTACAATATTCTGCAAGCTTTCCTGTAAAGTATCGAAGATGGCTCGTTCTATTGTAAAACTGAGTGTTCGAGAACGGCCCCTTTCATGATATTTAATCGCTAGATTATTTTCTTGTTTTATCGATTGAATTTTATTTGCAATCGCTTGTTTTAACCCTAGACTTTGGGTAGGATATGGCTTTAAAGCATAGATAGAATAGCGAACTTCCCCTAAACTCTTCCGTAATTTTTTTATACTTTTGTCTACCACTTGCTCCATGTTTCCTGATTGATCTGCGGACTGCCTCAGAGCTGATTCCAGCTGAAATATGACCCCGGCTAATACTTGTGCAATTCCATCATGAATTTCCCGAGCAAGCCGATTTCTTTCTTCCAGAATCATTCGTTTTTCTTGTTCAGCGACGAGGGACCGTGTTTTCAGCAAGCTGCTCAATTGATTGGCAAACGTAGATAAGGACTGTATATCTTCGGTAATAAAACTCGCCCCCCTGCTTTTACCTGCAACAAACATCCCTACTAATTCATGATTTACTATAAGAGGCAGGTAGACAAGGGAACGTATGACATCTTCAAATACTTCATCTCCCGGGGCCATACCTGTTTTCCAATCAGTAACAACAAAGGTTTCAGATATTTCTTCAAAATTCGGATGGATATCAGAAGAACTTGAAATATTGGTATGTACTTTTCCATCCTTTAATAGAAGCTGCCAATCCCCCTCATCTTTTGCCCATAAAGCATATGCTTGTATTCCCAAGAATCCTTTAAGTGATTGTTTCATTTGATCTAAGTTTCCGGCAGACAGCCCGTGACTTAACTCCGTCGTAATGGTAAAAAGGTTATATAATCGTTCTTTTTCAATCCTTATTTGCCTCATGAAGGAGCTGATGGTGCAGATTGCTACAAGTGGGAAAAAGAAGAACAGAACGGTAATTCCATCCAACTCCCCTCGATATCGATGTTCTAAGATATAAATAAGGGAGGCGTAACATAAACAAAAACTTGCGCTCAAAAATAAAAATATATTTTTCTTGTACCACTGTTCTAGTGGATATTGCTGAGGCAGAATCACCATTAAAAGATCATATAAAAGGGTGTTGAAAAGGCAAAAAAATACGGTAAATAAAAGCAAGCTTATTAATTCTTCATATAAAACTGGCAGGTTCATCTCCGTAATAAAAAAAGAAATACATTCGTTGGAAAACCATTCTGCCAAAGTGATACTAAAAGCAAATTGAGTGCAATTAAATAGTGTTCTTTGTATTGGTAAGCGGCGAAGGGTATGTGTAAAAACCATCACACATACACAAGCAACAACCGTTATATGTATACCAAACTCCCAATTCATTGGATAAATAAGCGTAAGACTGAGTGTAATACCTCCTCTTCCAATACGGATAGGAAAATATTCAATAATCCCCATAAACACTGCTAACAACAAAACGATTATGAATTCAGAAGGCATTTCACTTTTAAATATGGAATTGATTACAGCAATCATACCAAGAATAGAAATAGAATAAAGATAAAAACTCGCTATTTGTTCCCTCCTAGTGATAGAATCTATCTTTTTCAAAACGGCACCTTCCTTTATTTGCAAGAATCATTGTCTATCATTATCTAACAAAAAACCGGCACTGGCAAAATGGCAAAATACCCACTAGCCAATCACCGGCTGTGCCATTACCCTAAATGGCAAGACACAATACTAGTATACTCTTAGATTCTTTATTTGCCTGCTCATCAAATGTTGTAAATGTCATGGTCTTTTGTTGTAGATTATATAGTACAAAAAGTGTAAGTAAACTAAACTTCATCCCCAATAAAAGACGTTGAAGAAAAAGAACCAAAAGATAAATTTTTGGAATTAAGTGAAGATGGAACTGATGCTTTTTGAACGCAGAGAGATTGATTTCAAAAGTAATTAAAAAACCTTAACCCAATAAAATACAGGGCTAAGGCTACTTAAAATCTTATTTAATTACTGTCTATTTACTGTAGTAATCCATAAAATGGTTCTTCGTTTGATTATAGAAACTAGCTTAGGATTATTTTAATCCTAACTGATTTAACACAGTATCTAATGTAGAACCTTTATACTTAGTTTTCGCTTTAGGTGCATTCGGAACTGTCCTATTTTGTAATCGATAGTTTTTAATAAGAAGATCCATATCCTTTTTATCAACAACTCCATCGAAGTTCAAATCTGCACCTGATTTATTTGTTCCCCAATAAGTTTGTAGATATATTGCATCCATTATATCAATTACATTATCTTTATTTGCATCCCCAGCTTTAGCTTGCTTGGAAAAACCTCTTAAATTTCCGATTAATTTTCCACGAACGTCATCTGATAGCACAAACGAATTATACATCGTAAAATGACCTGGTACATCTACTTTTAGTGTATAAGCATTTTTATCAGCATTCATTCCATCTACAGTGTAGTTTCCATTTTTATTTGGAGCAGCCTCAAAAACAGTTTTACCATCATATGACGTTACCGTTACTTTTGCACCAATTTTGGTGTGATCAAACGCGTAATTCGGTTGGCCTGTTAAAGGATCAGTCGTTCCTTCTAATTTCAAGTAACCCTGTATTCTTGAATATTTTTCTTTCATATTAACACTATCCATATAAGTATATACATTATTTGTTACTGCATTTGATTGATCAATTGTAGTTCCAGTCATTTCCATGTTAAACCAATTGACAGAGAAACTTGACTTTGGCGAATGATGTTTAACTGTATTTAAATCGAAATTAACTAATTGCATATCTTCTGGTAATGTTTTATTTCCTAAATAGTTAAAAGTAATTGTATAAGTCGTTAAAACATCATCAGATGTTGATGTTACAGATACTTGTGCATCCCCATATTGCTTAACTGCATCACTTACAACAACATTATTAATTGTAGCTAAGTCACCGTTGTCTTTTAATACTGGAATTGTAATCTTTGATGTTTTTAGGTTTTTAATATTATTTGAACGAATAGAATAATTTATAGTATCTCCGGTTGAAGCGACTTGTTTATTTGCTTTTAAGTAATAGTAAGGGTAAGTATTAGAAACAAAAGCTACCCTTAGCATTTCCGAAGGACCTGAAGTAAAGTTCCTAGCCGCATCCATTCCATAAAACTGAACTTTTAAAGGTCTCGTTCTTTTTTTAACTAAAATTTGATCATTGTAATTTCCATTTTTATCTGTGTTTATTGGATCTGACATATATGGACTATCATATTGGTATAAAATTTTATTACTTGACTGATCAACAGGAAAACCTTCTTGTTTTGCCTCATCTGTCTCAGGATCATTTAAATTAATATTAAAGTCATATAAATATTCACCGTTTGAATCAAATTGGCTATCTTTATACTCAATAACCTTTTGATCTAACTTATCAAAGCTTGAAGTCATAATTGGTGCGCCCTTTTCATACATAAAATCTGCTGATTTAGAGAATGTTTTCCCTTGATCATTTGTTCCAATCATTTTTAATTTATAGTTACCTGTTTTTGCAAACACAGGCTCACTGCTAATCGGATTTTTCGGATCACCAGTGAATGGGAAATAAGCCCCTGTAAATGCATATGCAATCCCGTAAACTGTGTTTTCATTTACTCCGAAACCATTTAAAGTTCCAAGGTATCCAATATCTTCACCAGTTGTTGCATCTTGGACTACCACGTCAATATATCTCATGTGCGATCTTACTGAAAAACTAAATGACATGCCTGGAGCTGCTTGTTCTGGCCAACGTGTATCACCAGAATACATTGGATTAGCAATGGTTAGTGTATCAAAACCTTCATTTACTACACGACTACCAAATGGAATTTGATACTTTTCAGTTGGATCTGCATTATTTGTAAAGACGATATATCCCTCATATGTTCCTTTTTCAGCTGTTTTCGGAATGTTTAAGTCAAATTTAATTGATTTTTGACTAATTCTGGTCAATTTAACTGAAGTTGGACCTGTTAAGGTCACTCCATTTTGAGCTGCATCTTTGGAACCTCTTAATTCTGTTTGGAATTTAACATTTACACTAAATGTTTTTGCTTTTTCACTTCTATTTTTCAATGTAATCTTACGTGAATCATGAATATCTTGGTCATCAAATCCATATGAACCAAAACTGATTCCACCCGTTAGTTCTTTGATTACCTTTTGTTTTCCATTGATATTTGTAGGTGTTTTATCTACTACTTCAAATTCGACATTAGAATGAAGTGCTTCATATGCATCAACACGACCACTACCGATTTCAAATACACTATAAGCTTTTGAAAGTGGATCAGCCGTATTCATTAAAATTGATTTAATGTCTGCAGGCTCAAGATCCTTATTCGATTGTAATAATAATGCTGAAACACCTGCCACATAAGGGGTTGCCATTGAAGTTCCTGATAAACGCTGATATGCATATTTATAATCTTCCGGTTTTGTTCCATCTACTGTTTTATCGTTTACGTAAAATGGGACGGTTGAAAGTATCGAAACACCTGGTCCAGTTACTTCCGGTTTAATGTCATAATTCATTCGAGATGGACCTCTAGAACTAAATGATGCTAACTCATCGGATGCTGTTTGTATCTTAGTAAAATCGCCAAATGTGATATCAGTTTTACCAGTTTTTAATGCTTCCAAGATCGTTAATCCTTCTTCATTTGAAACAGAGAATGAAGGAATCGCATTAACTGATTCACCTAAGAAAGACTGAATTGCACCCTCGGCCTTGTTTGCTTCATCATTATACATGATAACGCCAGCAGCACCTTTTGCCTTGGCATTCGCAATTTTAGAGTCCAATGTATAAACTCCTCGGCTCATGAGTACAAATTTCCCTTTTACGTCTTTTCCTGTATAGTTATCTCCGAGCCCCACATCAACAAGTTGGAGGGTTTTTCCTTTTAATGTAGACAAATCATCTTTATAGTTTTTTGCTAATTGTCTTAAATTGTAATTCTCCCCATTATGCGCACCTGCATATTGATAAATATCAATTGCAACAGATGATGCACCAACAGATAACGCTAAGGCTGCAGCACCTGGTGAACCTAGCGTATAATTTTTATCGCCACTATTCCCCGCTGCAACAACGGTTGTTACTCCACTTAATACTGCATTGTTTACAGCAATTGAAGTTGCATATAATGGATCATTAAGTGAATTACCTAGTGACATATTAATAACATCCATATCATCCTTCACAGCTCGATCGACAGCTGCAATTATGTCATCAGCTTGTCCGCTGCCATATGGTCCAAGCACTCGGTAAGCATAAATATCTGCTTCTGGTGCTGCTCCAACTGTTGTATACTCAGTATCCTTCGCTACTCCACGGCTTCCAATAATCCCAGCAACATGTGTACCATGATTAGTATAATAAGCTGACGATCCATTCATTTCTGGCTTACCTGATTGTTTCCAATCAGCATAGGTCGTTTCCATCGGATTACTATCGTCATCTACAAAATCATATCCACCTTTATAAGCATCCTTTAAATCTGGATGGTTATAATCAATACCTGTATCTAGAATACCGACCTTAATTCCTTTACCGGTATAGCCTTCTGCATGTAACCGGTTTAATCCATCATAAGGAGTATAATTGGCGATATTGAATTCATCTGCTTTTAATTGATTATTATCTTTTCCTTGAACAGGCGGATCAATCGTAAACGTTTCGTTACTCCAAACGGATTTGACAGCTTTTGATTTTAATAGACTTTTAATTTTGTTAGCAGGTAAACTCATTGAAACACCATTAAATGCATGTTTATATGAGCGATTAATCTTATAATTTACTTTTTTACTATTTTTATCAGCTAATACTTGTCCTAAATCTTTTTGAAATATTTCATGATCTTGATCGACTAAATTTGATGCTTCAGAATCTGATAGTTGTTGACCTTCTGATGCCGCTTCAAACTTAGCAACTTTTGCTGGTTTATTTGCAAACTCAACAATTACATGGGTTTGTTCCGTTGTCGTTAAATCAATATCAGAAGAAATTTGAAGACCTGTCTCTTCTTTTGTTGAAAGTTGGTTAAGAGCTTCTCTTTGTTCTGATGTTAAATTAGCAAGTAAACTATCAACATTCGTATTACCAACTGCTTGGGTAACATTTGATTCATGTCCAAGTGAACCTAAAATAAAACTAGATGATAGAGCAAATACAGCTAAGCTTTTTACGACCTTACTTTTGTTGTTTGCTTTTTTTCTCCTTTTCCTCATTAAACCTCTCCCCCTCCTAACTAAATAGTAGATTAATATATTTGTAAAAATGTGAAGGTTTCGTGCTGATGACTTAACTTCACATTTAATACGCTGATCTGTCTTTCAACATCAGATTATTAAAATTTTTCAACTAATCTAGTATTAACTAGTAGTTTATTTAATATTCAGAAATATCATCTAATTAACCCTTATCATCCCACATTTCTCCTTTTCTGAAAATTAATCATAGGATGTAACTCTTGCTGTTATTGGTTCTATACCTACATAAAACAAAAGTACTATACCAAGAGTGGCATAATAAGGGACAGGACATTTTTTATAAGTGATTTTTAAATAAGAAAACGGAACAAGTTGATTTCGAACGGCTTAAATGACTGCCTGTGAACGGCTTTTTACATTCAGCTTTTTGTAAATCTTATTGATGTGAATTTTGACGGTCTTGTCACTGATTAATAAAGCTTCAGCAATTTCTTTGTTGCTAAGACCTTTGACCAACTCAAACAGTATACAGGGTACAGTTTATATAGGTCTGCCTTTAAAACAAAAAAAACACCTTGTGTTATTCAATTATCTGGCCCGTTTGCTGAACAAAGTTAAACAAGCATACATTTTATATTTGTTCCAAAACTCGTGTTATTTTGCACATCCAACTTTAAAAACCCAGCTACCTTCATATAAGAAGATTAGCTGGGTTTCTTAATTATTTATAGAACTATTCGGAATTAGCTAGTATTGGAAAGTTTTGTTTATTAATCCTCATCAATCTCATCTTCAAATGCAGAATTCAATACAATAAATTCTTTTAAGTTAGAAGCTAATTCTTTACAGTTTTTGATGCAAGGACGCTAATCTCCGCAGCCGATGCCCAGCCGTTAACACCCGCCGTTGCTTCGAGCTTGACATATGATGCATCTGTCGAGTCAAAAATTGCTTCTTTCTCCACATTGTTATTTGACCAACTTCCGCTTGCAACCTTGGTAAAGGTCACTCCATCCGTACTTACATATACATTATAGCTTGTTATATTTCCGTTTAGCCCCGATTGCCTTGGTAAATACGTGACTTTATTGACTTTGTAAGCTCCTCCAAGGTTTAAAGTAATCGATTGAGGGAGAACATCAGATTTATCCCACTTTGTATGCCACAGCGTTTCTGGGTTTCCGTCAATCGCCATGGATGCAGCACTATTTTCACCACTTGTTTCCTGACTTGTCGCCGTTGCCGTCATTTGTGACTGAGGGATCTTATTAACAGTTACTTTAATGCTTGTTGTCAAAGGTACGTTATTTGGATTTGCCACCCCAGTTGGCAAAGTTACAGCTCCATTTACAGTGAAGGTCTGTACAGTCGTTACAGCAGGATCATAGTTTGAAGCATCTACATCCCATGTCACTTTGGCATCGCCACCACCACCATCGGTAACCAAGGATACTATCTTTGGCAATCCAAGGGCGTCTGCTGTCTTCGCCGCTCCGATTGCCACCCCTGTTTTGTCAGCAGGTGCAGTGATGCTCTCTAAATTAACACCTTGAGGCGAAATGTCAATGTCCTGCGACGAACGGTTATACATGGAATCCGCAGCGAATACTCGGAGGGTATATGGAGTAATCGGCGACAAACCTGTAATCTTGTATTCCCTGTGTTCATCGAATGGCTTGTCTAGCGGCAGCGAAAGACTGTTAAACGATTTGTCAACTTCCCCGGTAAGCTTGTTGATAAGCTGAACATTGTATTCCAACACACGCACATTGTCATTGGCTTGCTTCATTGTAAAAGTAAGTTCGTTGTTTTTGAAGGAATTGATCGTAATACCCTCATCAAACTCCGGAGCGATGAGTTCTCTTGTATCGCTTTTGCTATACGTAAAGGCATCTTTGCCTTCGCCAACGTAGACTACAGAAGGTATGCCTACAAATTCTTCTGTGCTTAAATTATAATGTTTGATGATAACTTTTGTACCATAAACCTCTATGAAATTCGAGATGCGAGGTGTGGTATTATAATTGATATATGCACCTTCAATATATCCGCCGGACGGACCGCCATCAATATAACTAGAATAACTCGTCGAACCAGCATCGAAATACGATGCTGCACCTTGATAGAGTGAACGTTCGTCGGTCGGATCGTAATGCGTATGACCTGACAGATAGACTACCTGCGACAAATTATTGTCAGCAATATATTTACCTACATTATTACTTGCCGAGGTGCTCCATCCCGATCCCCAATTGGTTCCGCTGATAGGGAAGTGAGAAGATACAAATATCGGTTTGGTTGGATCGTAGTCCGGTTCTTTTGTAATTTGGTCAAGGAAATTTTTAGCTTTTCCAGACGTGTTGTTGTTGTCATAATTTCCGTCAAAAACCACAAGATTATATCCTTTTATCTTGACCCGATAAGCATCGTTAAAGAAATTGTTATCGTACGATTTCGTAGATTCGTTCCACGCGCCCGCCGAACCGACAGGAATTAATTTTTCGGCGCCGCCCATATCATGGTTGCCTCTTACCAAATAAAGCGCGATATTGTCAAATAAACCTTCATCTTTAAGTTTATTGTGGACTTTTGTCAGCTCATTCATCCATAGATATTCGATAGCATTGTTACCGCCGGTAACGTCGCCAGGAATCAACATTACGTCTGCCTGCGAGAATATTTTCAGGCTTTTTCTGAAATCATCTTCCACGCGCGCGATTGCAGCAGGATTACCACTGATTTCCGTGTCGCTGTTCACAATCATATTTAAATCGGCGGGCGTTGCTGTTTTATTACTTTTTTGATAGATGAAGATGGCATTGGTTAGTTCACGTTCGTAATAATTGATCGTTTCCTGTGTAAATAATTTTTCTTTTTGCGTTGTTGCAACCGTAGTTGCCTTATTCAAAACCTTTTTCAAATAATCAAAATCGGATTCGCTGAAGCCGTTGCCGAGACCGCCTGCTTTGATTGCATTTGCTTCTGATATTGTGTCGTTAAGTGCAGTCAAATCTACTTTGTTTACAGCGTAACTATTATAATTCGCTTGAACTACATCACTGCTTAATACGCCTTTCCAAATCATCAGATCAGCTATATCGAATGAATTACCGCCGAGGTTGCCCAATCCGTCGACACCTATTTTTAATGGGTTCGATGTATCTAAAGTTCCGAGTTTCAGCGTAGTTTCAGCCATTTCGTAACCATCAATATACAACGACGCGAGCATTTTATTTCTGTCTACAACATATGTCACGTAACGCCAATCGGAAGCATTAAACGTATTGCGCCCAAAGGAAATGTTCTTTTCTTTTGCGGTCGGGAATCCTAAATTCATGTTGACCGAATTGGCTGATGTGTAAATCGCCCAGCCTGCGTTAGAGCCGTTACTAAAATCCTTGTTTGATAATATGACCTGATTTTTGTTCGTGTCGCCCTTATACCAGAAGGATAGAGTAAAACTGTCATTACCAAAATTCAAGCTATGCTTCGTACCGACATAATTGCCGTTTCCGCTGTCTAAGTGCAGAGCTTTGGTCCCGGGTAATACACCGTCTACATAACTATAATTTCCTTTCCCTTCCAAGTTCTCTTGATTTGCATCGTCCTTTAAATTATTGTCGAATTTCATCGATGCAATAAGGGGGTTGGCATTTAATACTGCGTTCGTGGGCAATGAAGTTTTACTGGCACCATTTCGCTTTGAAACTACAACGCGCAATTTTTTACCAATATCATTTAACGTTACGGTGTAGCTTTTGGATGTACCACCCGATTTTACATTAATATATTTATCGCTTATACGTGATTCCTGTACTTGCCATTGAAATGTTAGATTTTTGCCCATTGAACCATGATCCATGATTACACTGGCGGTGATCTTTTGACCGTAAACCGGCTGCATATTGTCGATTTTGACGATTTTGTCGCCCGATTTGTTTGCAAGTGCGTCTGCGGTGGTCGATAACATAACGAATATCATCGTTAATACGAGGGAAATGGATAAAATTCTTTTCATTACAGAAAACCTCCATATTTTTAGTATTTTAAGAGCCTGTTCAAAAATCTCGTAAAATTAAGTAAAAAAACAAAAACGCACCTTAGCGAAACTTTGGTGCGGAACTCATTGATTATATCGATCATATCGACGACTCCATTGTGCTGGAGAAGGTCGCCCCGCTTTACAAGGATGGCGGGCATCCTCCCATCGATCGGGATGAGAGGAGATTTTTCGTCACGGAAATCCCCCTTTCGTTTCTAATATTGGAACCTTGATTTTCTCCTTCTGCTGCTCTCATTAAACAAAAATGGTGCTTTTTGGATAGGCTCTTTTTGTATTGTAATGTAAAAATATTATATTTATATTTTCTCAGAGTAAATTTATAGTAAATCTGGCAGGCAACTATCTTTAAATATAGAATAAGGTAAATGTCTACCTACATTATAAAATGCCTCCTACGGCACCACTCCCGTATAGTATTTATAAATAATGTATGAAAATTTCAACTTATATAAAATAATGAGATTATAGATAAAAGTACCTAGTATATTCAAGGAAAACTTAATAGTTCATCAACCAAATATTTTATTTAAGGGGTACCGCCACATGCCCATCAAGCTAAGCTTATGTAAAACCAATTTCAGGTGAGAAGATTCCTATTTTCTAAAGACTAATTGTATATTATTTAAAGAATGGCATACGAAATAAACCCTAACGGGTTTTGTTTTTTTAAATTAAGCTGCATGATTATGAGACATGGAATAATTGTATACGACGCCTAAAATATCAAAGATTGTTTTCTTATCATACCTATGGGATTTTCGCCCGCTTTGCTGTAGGAGGTTGAACAGGCGAATTAGAATCTTTGATAGCTCTTGGGTGTCTTTCTGTATAGCTTGGAATAGAAGAAGAAAATAATCTTTAATCATATATATGGCTTTATATTCACTAAGCTCTCGTTTTTTCTTCATGAGGAGTAATTGCCGCATTTGAAACATGGTAGAAGAACAGAATAGAATGGCAATCAGTTGCCCATACAAATGGCTTTCCAATCGTTCTCGTTTTATCTTTTTACAATGATGAATATGAAAGAATGATTTCCCTATTGAGGCTGCCAAACGACTTGGAAACGAAGAGATAGTCGATTTGTTGAGTACGAATATGTGAGAATAGAAATTTCATCTCCTATTTACAAATCTATAAAAGTAGATATAATTGTTGTTATGGAACCTTCATTAATTTATAAAGCATTATCAAATGATACTAGACGTCAAATCTTATTATGGCTAAAGAATCCAGAAAAGTTTTTTGACGAAAAGCCTTATTTAGAACAAGGAATTAGTTTTCAAGTTGGAGTATGTGTAGGAGATATCCAGCTCAAAACTGGATTAGCCCAATCTGTTGTTTCTAATTATTTATTAACTATGAAAAATGCAGGATTATTAGAATCCGAACGCATTGGGAAATGGACGTATTATCGGCGAAATGAAAAAAAAATACAAGAATTTTCCAATTATGTCCAAAACAAATTATAAAGTGAAACTTGAATCAGTGGGAGTTTTCTTCACCCTCACTGATTCTTAGTCTTCTCGAATTCTGCTTTTACAGGAAGCCGGTTCTCCACCTCACCATTTTGCGAAAGGAACCTTACTGCTCGTTCATGCGAGACAAATAGAAAGGAGGATTTTTTTAAAGATTTCATATCTAATTATATAGATATCTGTTATTGTATGTTTGAATAAACAAGAGAACAATGACATTTTTAGTGATATCCCCTTGCAACAATACCCAACTATTTTTTACGTTAATGAATTGGATCCCTATAAATTTTAAGCATTTATGTATACATACTTTTAAAATCAATATAAGAATGGAGAATTTTATAAATGAAAAAAGTAAACCATCTACTTATTATTATGCTAGCAGTAGGTGTATTTGGAATTATTACAACAGAGATGAGTATTGTCGGCGTATTACCACAAATCACTCAAAAATTTGGAATTTCAACTGCACAAGCCGGATTATTAGTAAGTATATTTGCTCTAGTTGTTGCGATTTCTGGACCATTTTTAATACTGCTCGTATCTGGGATTAATCGTAAAATACTTTTATTAACAGCAATATCTATTTTTGCTATCTCTAATATGATTTACGCTTATACAACACAATTTGAAATTATGCTCATTTTTCGTATTCTACCAGCAGCACTTCACCCACTCTTCTTTTCAATCGCTCTTGTAACTGCTGCTAAACTTGTCCCTCCAGAAAATAGCGGTCAAGCAGTTACAAAAGTTTTTACGGGAATTACTGTTGGATTTGCTTTAGGTGTACCATTGACTTCTTACCTTGCAGAACAGTTTTCATTAGAAATTGCGTTCCTATTTGGAGCATTTGTAAATGCTCTCGCATTTATCGGAATATTGATTTTGCTTCCTTCCATGCCCGTTGAAGAAAAAATGTCTTTTGGCAAGCAAATTCGTATATTGCGTAAATCAGCATTATGGTTAAATATCGCAACTGTTACCTTTCTTTTTGCAGCCATGTTTTCAGTTTACAGTTACTTTGCCGAGTACCTTGCAAAAGTAACAGACATGAATAGCTCTCTCATCAGTATCATGCTATTCATATTTGGTGTCACTATGATTTTAGGTAATCATTTATTTGGAGTTTTTCTGCAAAAAAGTATAGTAAATACCTTAATATTTTTCCCAATTTTATATTCAGTCGTTTATTTATTGGTTTATTATTTAGGGTCTTATCTTGTTCCAATGATTTTTATGGTATTCATTTGGGGAATCGTACATTCCGGCGGTTTAATTGTTGGTCAAACATGGTTAATAAGTGAGGCAAAAGAAGCTCCGGAATTTGGCAATAGCTTATTCGTCTCGTTTTCCAACCTTGGAATTGCTTTAGGAACCTCTATTGGCGGCTCGTTCATTTCTCAATTAGGCATTCACCAGCTTATCTGGAGCGGATTCACATTTACACTGCTTTCGTTTTTATTGATCATCATAAAACTAAAATTTTTCAACTCTAGTAACAAAGCATCGTTATCAAGCTAACATAATCTTATATTCATACGATCATGTAGCTTTGAAATAAAGTTTGATTTAATTAACGCTTTCAATTTTGATATAAGTTCAAATATAAAGAGCATGTTTAGAGATAAAAGATTGATCAAAACATGCTCTTATTTAATATTATTTTTTAATCCTGCGAATTAGCGTGTATTCGTGAGCATTATCTAATAAACTGAGGGAGTTTATTAAGGTTAATCCTTTTTTCGGCAAGCTATCTTCAATTAAACATCATTTCATGTGAACTGAATCATTTCACAACAATGCTTTTTATCTCTAGTAGTCCTACAAGATATCGCCAAACAAGTTGGTATTGTACAGCGATCTAGTTAGTATCAAGCAAACGAACTCATTTCCCTGTTCAATCACCTAGTAGCATTAGGATTTGAATTCTTCAAAGTGAAAAAAAGAAAACTAAATATTATACTAACAAAAGTTGATTATTCCATAACTTAGATAAATCAAAAAGGATCTTAAACATATAAAACCAATACATTATAAACACAATGCTTCAACATTTCTTTTCTATAATTATAGTTGTATACATATTTTAGATTGGAGATGGAGAACATGAACAAAAAATTATTAGCAGGTGCCGGGGTAGCGTTTACGTTGTTATTCAGTCCACTAAGTCAAGCTTTTGCAGCAGAAACAATAGGAGACTTAAGAAAGGTTGATAATGTTGCCCATCGTGGTGCATCGGCATATGCACCTGAAAATACGATTGCTGCTTATGATAAAGCAGTAAAAATGAAGGCAGATTATATTGAAATTGATGTTCAAAGAAGCAAGGATGGAGAATTAGTACTTATCCATGATACGACAGTTGATCGTACAACGGATGGATCTGGAAAAGTTGGTGATTTCACGTTTGAAGAACTAAGAAGCCTAGATGCAGGCAGCTGGAAAGGTGAGCAATTTGCTGGTGAACAAATCCCAACATTTGATGAGATTCTTGATCGTTACCACGGAAAAATTGGAATATTAGTAGAATTAAAGGCTCCAGAGCTATATCCTGGGATTGAAGAAAGTGTAGCTGAAGAATTAAAAAAACGAAATCTTGATAAACCACAAAATGAAAAAATCATTCTACAATCATTTAACCATGAATCAATGGAAAAAATGAATGATCTCGTTCCTAAAGTTCCAATCGGTGTGTTAACATCTTCAAGAGCTGACACAACAGAACAAGCCTTACAGGAATTTTCAACATATGCTGACTATTTTAATCCAAGCTATGGAATTGTTACTAAAGAATTAGTGAATCAAGTTCACTCTCTTGATATGAAAATTGGATCATGGACAGTACGTAGTCAAGAGGCAGCAGATTTCCTATTAGATATGAGAGTTGACGCAATTATTACGGATTATCCAGATTATGTGGATCCAAGAAACTAATATTTTTGTATAATTATTAGAAAAAGGTCGATTTCTACAGGAGATTGATCTTTTTTTGGGGTTGAAACCTTCTTAACGTTGGAAATCCCCATTTTCCGGACGTCAATTATGGAATGTATGACCCTATTTATTTGAATCGAATAGGTAATTATAAGTCTAAATGTAGTTAATTTCGTTGTAGAGCGTTTCTCAGCATCACATTATTTTAAAAAGTAGTGTTTTTGTCTGGTAAAAGGTATGTTTTCACTTTCAGTTAGGTTTGCGATCAGCTTTTATTTTAAACTTTAGAGATCCCAAAATATATATTTGGGCGGCAGCACTACAGACTGATCAGAAAGGAAAAACACCTTTCTGTCATTCTGTACGTGTCGCTTTTTTTCTGTATAGATTTCGAATTCACCATAATAACTATTATGAAGAAGCAGATGCTATTTTTTCTTTAAATGCCTTCATTTTTTCTGTCGTGTCATTAGTTAACTGCTTTATTTTTTCCACATCTGATTGATCCTTTTTTATTTCATCGATGAGTGGATAAAGACTTTCTTCGATGTTTTTATAATCTACAGGGTGCTGTTCCTCTACTTGTTTTTCTATTGAATCCCAACTTTCTTCAAGGTCTTTGCCTGTTGTTTGGATTTGCTCGGTATTTTCAGACTCTGTTTCTATATTGGCCTTTAGTTCCAGCAGTGAAATGATCACTTCTTCGCTACCGCTTGAAAGAAAATCTGGCATGTCTTCACTTGTTGCTGTTGCTTCTTCCACAGTCTGCTTTTCTGGTTGTTCACTGTCTGCTCCGTCTTCTGTTAATTCTGTTTGCTCTTCATTGGCTTTTTCATCGTTAACATTAGAGCTGCAGCCAGCTGTCATTAAAAGCATAAAAATCATCACCACTAAAAAACAACTAAATTTTTTCATTTTAATCCACCTCTGGAAATACTATTTTTATCTTTCATCTGTTCAAAAAAATGAATGGTTTTTGGTGTTCAAGTTTTCTAACTTAAACAACTTTTTTGCTACTTATCAGCGTTCCTGATTCTTTATTTTTGCAAAAGACATTATTTACGCCTTGACCATTTATATCACCGGCCTGCTTATCTTTCACAAAGTAATAAGTGGATGCCCTTTGTACGTTGTTTGCTTTTGTCCGTCATCTCCTATGATTGTTTTAAACTCTTTTTTGTCCAACCATTTAGAGGAGATGATGTTATCTGCATGGAAAGGCGGCCAAATTTCACTACCTTGACCTTTGCAATTACTGACGCTTGAATCACTTTTTGTGAAATAATAAAGTGTCATTCCTTTTTGGTCATTAAATACTTTCCCACTTCGTCTGATTTAGCATTTTAAGCTTGTACTTTTTTGACTCATCCTGAATTATAGTGAAGGAGAAGGTTTTAGGCATATTTCACATCCTTCCATCTATTCAAACGGAACCTTAGCAAAAAGGTATTGCCAGGCCGTTTTCTGCCCTCATCTTATCAAAACGGTCCTATCTCTTTCGTTCATCTAAAGCAACCTATACCATGTGGTTTGAAATCCTGCGAATAAGCGAGTATTCGTGAGCATTATCTATTAAACTGAGGGAGTTCATTAAGAAAAGCGATTCTTATTAAAGAATCGCGCCCTTTAATGTAAGGGGTGGCACCAATTTTCCTACACGTTCAAAGTATGGATAAAAGGTGTTAGGATTAATGCCCAGATGACTGTAAAGATGGCAGTCAGAATGTAGGATACACTGGAGATTGTTCCCGCTTTTTCCCCGATTTTAAACGCTTTTGCAGTCCCAAGTGCCTGTGCACCCAAACCATACATCATGCCAATAGACAATGGATGCTTAATGGAAAAGTGCTTCATTATAGCTGGCCCTATGAAGACACCTACAAAGCATGTCAACATACTAAAAAGAACAGTTATGGCAGGGGTCCCTCCAATGGATTCAGACAAACTGACAGCAATTGGAATGGTGACAATGCGAGGAATAATACTGAGCGTATAATCCTTTCCCATTGCAAGCAGGTAAGTACATAAAATGCCAGAAACAACAGCAATCAAGGAACCGGCTGCAAGACTACATACAATCACGCGCCAATTTTTCGCCAGAAACGACCAGTTTCGATACAATGGAATGGCTAATGCAACGGTTACAACGTCTAACAATTTATTTAGTGGAAAAGTGCCATTAGCATATTCTTTGTATGGTATATCCATTATCAAAAGGAGAACAATGAGCATAACAGGAGTGAGAATGATTGGTGAAAATAACAATCCTGGTTTTTTCCGATTAATCTTTTTCGCCAAAAAATAAAAAAGGACAGTAATAATTACATAAAAGATCTTGGTAACCATTTCCTTGCTTCACCGTCTTTTCTTTCTAAAATCCTATCGGAGATGACACCTGTTGCTATCATCATAAGTGCTGTACCACTAACAACAATGAATAAAATACTTAGGCCTTTGATGCCAAATATCCATGAATATTCCATAAATCCAACGACTGCCGGTATGAAAAATAACATCATCTCGGAAATAATAAGCGTAGCCCCCGCTTGCACCCAATTTAATTTAATCAAGCGTAAATGAAGACCGAAGAGTAATAAAATCATCCCGATAATACTTCCTGGAATAGGTACATGAAGAAGAGAGACAATATAGTCACCGATCCAGGTAAATGCAATAATAACCCCAATTTGCAATAAAATTGTTAAGCCCTTTTTCAAGAGCAACACCTCCGAAATAGAACAATATGTAATATAGATCATTCTACTTGGAGATTCACGATTCGTAAAATATATAAAAGACATCAAAACTATTCCATGAAGTTATAGTTAGGTTATCCTTCCTGAAGATAAGTAATGAACTCCCGAACTGCATAGGAAAGATACTTATTCTTTTTATAAATCAATGCCAATTCCCAATCAACCTGAGGTGAAGTAATAGAAACAATAGAAACCTGATCCTTAAATCGGTTTGCTACCGACTTAGGAACAACAGATATCCCAAATTGTGCCGCTACCATCTCTCCAACGATATCCCATAAGGAACTTTTGTAGACTAAATTGGGTTCAAATCCCGATTGCAAACAGGCCTTCATTACCACATCATGCAGAACATATTCTTCGGTAAAAAGAATAAAGGCTTCCTCCTTTAATTCAGATAAAAGTACTGATTTTCTTTCCGACAGCCAATGATCCCTGTCAACAATGACAACTAGTTCTTCTTTGAATAAGGGGATGGATCCGAACACTTCAGAGTCAACTGGTGATACGGTAATACCCACATCCACTTCCCCTTGTACTACTTTTCGTTCTAATTGTTTCCCGGTAAATTCGACCATTTGCATTTCAATTTGCGGATAACCCTTTTTAAAATCAGCCAGCACGTTCGGAAATAACATTACACCCAAAGTCGGCATTAATCCCATTTTAATGGTTCCCTTTTTTACATGAACGACTTCGTTTACAGAAGAATGGATATCTTCCATCATCTGCAAAATTTTCAATGCTTGATCATAAACAATCTTGCCCGCATCTGTCAGCTCCACTTTTCTCTCCGAACGATCTAGCAACATCACTTGAAGCTCCACTTCCAGGCTTTTTATCATCTTACTAATGGAAGGCTGAGATACATGTAGGCTCTCAGATGCCTTCGTAAAATTCTTTTGTTTGGCTACTTCTACAAAATATTTAAGATGTTGAATATCCATTTTAAAACTCCCCGGTACTATAATTATAATTCCTTCCCGTCATACTTAATGGTTCCATATTTTCATTTCGAACAACCTTCTAATTCATTATATTTTATTGTGTTCGATTCTACATAATTGGGAAGATGATTTTTGGACATCCTTTAACATATTCATTTATTCTTAAAAGTGGTAAATCTCGATATACAATGAAGATTGTATACCTCATTGTTTTTAAAGACCTTCATATTTTTATTGGTGGTCTTTTTATTCTTATTACATAAATGTTCAATTTCCTTATAAAGAGTTATTCCACAAAATGGACCGATTGCTGAACAAAAGTAAAAAAGCAAACATTTCATAAATAAGTTATTATTTGTTCCAAAACTCGTCCTTTTCTGAACACGCTCAAATTCCCGTTGAAATGAATGTTTGTTACTTTAGGTGATAATTCCCACTTTTTTTAAGTGCTATTTTGCACGTATATAATTACTGTTACTTTTCATTTGTTTTGTCGTTTTTTTGTCATAGAAAAAGGCGTATAGAAGGGGTACCGCCAACATTTCGGATTTTGTACGCTAAGCAAATCCCAGCAAAAAAGGCCGTTTCCTGTACGTTAGGAAATGACTTTTTTTATTTCTCTTATAGTGCTAAAGCATCTGTTGAAAAAGAATCAACTGTAACTTTGAAATATAGATTGATCAAAATAGATTCTTTTCTAGTAAACAATTTTTATAAAATAGATTGATTATTTTTAGCGATCCTTGTAGAACTAAACCAGCTAATAGGATGTCAATATCTTTCTCTAATATTTTCATTTCCCTTATGATATACTATTTTTGACCATGCCAAATAACCCTCCAAAACCCTTTTGGAAGGATTTTTCTCTGTTTCACAAAACCGTTAATTAGGCTAAATCTAGGAACGTTTCTTTTCTCTTTAATAAAGCATAAATCCAATTAAGCAACTTATTCATATAGGCAACGATTGACACTTTGGCAGGTTTTCCTTCTGATTTTTTCTTATCATAGAATGCTTTAAGCTTTTTGTTCCTTGAACTTCTTATGCCGCATAGTACGGCAAGATACAGAGAATGACGTAGTCTGCTCGAACCTCTTTTTGTAATACGATTAATGGTCGCCGTAAACTTACCCGATGAGTGAACACTTGGATCTACTCCAGCGAAGGCAACCAGTTTTTTCGGGTGATTAAACCGATCGATTTCACCAATTTCAGAGATAATCGTGGCTGCGATTTTTTCTCCGATACCGGGAATCGATTGGATGATCTTATACTCTTCCAGTTCATTTGCCAGGGCCACTATACGATCTTCCAACTCAGAGAGGTGTCCCTGGTCATACGAAGATTGATTACGTGACTTTGATACACGTTTATTTGAAATGGATTTCGAGACGCGGAGTCCATTATTTTTTTTGCTTTTTCCCATGCCCATTCACCCGATCGGCTAGAACAGAACTCTATAACACTCTTTGCTAGTCTACTTTCTCCGGCTGTTAATACCGCCTCTGAAGTAGGATATTCCTTTAACATCAATAAAGAAACCTTCGAATATAGATCCCCAAAAACCTTCCGGTATTCAGGAAACACTTGATCTAAAATGGTGTGAAACTGAAGTTTAGCTTCCACATACATATTCGTTACGATTTCCTGTTGTCTGGACAAATTCCGAAGGTCTTATAGCTGAATTTCTCTAATTTTATGAGGTTCTAAATCCTCTTTGTAATACAGCACACACAACTGGTACGCATCGATTGCGTCTGTTTTTACCTTTCGTAAACTGGTCTTCTTTGCCTGATAAGAAATAATGGGGTTTAGTAAGATATATAGAATCCCTTGTTCCTCCAAGTATTGAATAACAGGAGTATGGTAATGCCCTGTAGATTCTAAAATGACCATAGGCATCTGCCCTGTCACTTCTTCAACCTCTTTTAAAAAGTCTAAAAAATGATCCAATTCCTCCTTGGTATGCTTCATTGAAAAGCTCTTCCCATACGGTTTAGATTGATCTAAGAATGCCTGAACTTGACTCTCTCCTTTTGCCACATCCAGAC
The DNA here is from genome assembly GCF_037975445.1 of Peribacillus sp. FSL P2-0133. Taxonomy (NCBI): domain Bacteria; kingdom Bacillati; phylum Bacillota; class Bacilli; order Caryophanales; family Bacillaceae; genus Peribacillus; species Peribacillus sp. FSL P2-0133. Next base: position 3,034,746 of record NZ_CP150254.1, read on the forward strand.
CAACAACTGGATTCATTACCTTTACCTCCTCTACTTATTAACCAGTACCCCTAGTCCTCCATGTAGTGTCATAGCTTCGCTTGTTATACGAGATCTACGTCCCAACCAGCCTCAAACATGTTTCTACAAGTAGGGGGCAGACAGTTTACTTCACGGGATCATGTCCCACGCACCCGTACGTCCTACCCTGGCTACTGATATAATAGATTCTATTAAAAAAAGGTCAACCAGTAATTTTTACTGGTCAACCTTATAATACGAAGCACCCGTTAGTTGAACAAAATAACGAACATCTCAACTTTGGCTAAACCATTTACCTAGGCTAATATGAGCTTGATGATATCTATTATGATCTGCCATGTGCCAAATACCCCATTTAATTGTGGCTTCGTTACCATTTTCATATTCAACTTGTTGATTTAACTGTTTATCTGTTAACTGGTAGCATAAAGATTTAATCATGCTTATAACATCGCCATGATCATTTATGAGTACATCCAGGGAAATGCCTTTAAGTTGTGGTAACTGATTGTTTTCAAATCCTCAGTTCCTGTTATGATTTCTACCAATATTATACATTAAATAAACTATATTCAGTTATTGAACTAAACTGCCCTGTTTGCTCCATAAGAAAAGGAGCTGCCAAAGCAACTCCTGTTTAAAGTAATATTATGTTTCACGATATTTTGAAGGTAATTATCACCATTACCGGCGAGGTGGCTTGGCAAACAGTCGGCGGAAAGGGAGCGGATTTCGGAAATTAACTGGAACGTTTTTCAAATGAAATAAAATGCAGGCAAACTCTCTTTTCTTCGAGTTTTGTCTAAGTAATATATTATTAATTCTTTTGCATTTTATATAAATGATAATTGGATCATAAACGGTTCCTCCACTTTTTTATGCTTATTAAAACCAAAAGAAGAGGCAAGTATAAAACAAGGAAGGCCACGCTGTAAGGATTGATTATTTTATTTAATACATATAAGGAATCGACATCGAAAAAGAATATGTTGACGAGTATTATGATTATGGACATTACCCATAAGGGATACTTTTGTTGGACGTTGAATAGGCGCTTGACCCCCCTGCTAGCAGCCCACAAAGGAATGACCATGTTAGTTATAATAACGATGTTCCACCAAGAAACGGTTATGTACTCGAACCGTTGTATAAAGGGCAATTCAATAATACTGGTCAATGAGAGTGTTGGCCAAAGGGTAAGGACCAACTGTTTCTGTGAATAAAAGACTGTCGAAACAAAATAAAGTAATAGGAGCAATAGCGTAGTAGCCAAGGCTCCCCCATGAGCATATTTTTGTGATGTTTCAGGATTTTTGATGAACGGATAAAACATCAGGATCATTTCAAAACCGAGCATTGATAATGATGTACTTCTGGTTCCTTTCATTATTTCGATTAACGTATGATCGAAAATAGGGAGAAAACTGGTGAAATCAGCGTATTTAAAACCATATAGAGGTACAAATAAAAGCCAGTATGAAACAACTACACTTAAAAAGGCAATACCCGTAATGGTTCGGAACCCTCCCGAAATGATGTAATAAATCAGGACCAGGAAAACCAAAGCAAATGCCCAAGAAGGTACCTCTTCAAACATCCAAACATGAATGACATTTATATAGCCGATTATGATCGTCATTCCAAGGGCGAAAAAGTACAGAATGAATAAGAGACTAAAGAAATTCCCAATCCATTTACCCAATGCATGATTATTAGCAGAAATGATATCACCGGGAACAATACTGAAAATCTTATATATAAGCCAAATTAAGATATGAACAATCAGTCCGGCTAGGAGTATGGAGATCCAGCCATCCGTCCCCGTCGCCTTGGCTAAATCTCTTTGAAAGTTCAACACGCCTAATCCTGTTTGCATGGAATGCAGTAAAAAAAACACATAGAATGGCGATACCTTATACTTTTCATTCACACCAGCTTGGTTCATAATGTACCCTCATTTATATCACTCGTATTTCCTATGTTAATAATCTGGCTTTTAAAGGAGTAATTTATTCAAAGGATACAAACGGTAAGTACAGTTCGAACCTCCCTCAATAAACTAATCACAATCTTACGACTGCTCTGGAAGGAAGGTTGCATTCCTATTTTAGTCGGTATACATTTCTACAGTGTATTAGACATAAAAACTAATTCACTATAAATACATAAAAATACAGTGTAAATTCGGGAATTTTCGAATTTACACCGTTAAGTCTTTTTTAAAGAAAATCTTATATAGATTTGAAACTTAGGAAACCATCGTCAACACTACGCTGGCCACTTGCTTCGGCTGGATGAGCTTTTCCCGCATATGCTGTGCAGCTAGAGCATTTTTCACTTCTTCATTGTCACCAAGTATGGACGAATCAATGAATCCTGGAGCAACTCCTACAACTCGGATACCGTGTTCAGCTAACTCTAATGCCCCAGATTTAGACATCATAACCACAGCTGCCTTAGCTGGGTTGTAATTAATACTTCCAAATGCTGCCATTATCCCATGGATTGATGCTGTATTAACGATAGTTCCTTTTCATTTAATTCAACCATTTTTTTAGCATCGGTAACGACAAAGAGAGGTACCCCAAAGGAAGTGACCTCACTATTATGTGGGCCTCTGCCCCTTTGGGATAGCCTCTCATTCTTAAGCAGTTTTACTTATTTTCAGATTCATTTTTGCCCATGCCTTCAGCTAATTGTTCAAATGATTTAACCTTACCATGTGGATTCTGCGATTGTTTACGATCTTTCCATTGGCGTTCTTCTTGTCGCTTAGATTGAGTCATCTAAATAAGCTCCTTTACATAAAGTCTTTTTACTCGGTGCAGTCATCACTTATCATCAGTTCGAGTCTAGCAAGTATTAATTAATGCATGCCTTTCCACTCACCTTGATTTTTAGATGCTTTTTCTTTTTTTGCTTTATTTTTATGTGCTTGATTAGCTTTTGCACTGCCAAATTCTTGGGAAAATTCTGAATCAGTTTTGCTTGAATTGAATCCTTGTTTGTTCTTTTGGTCTGCATCATTTTTCTTTGTTCGTTTTGCCATGGATACCCCTCCTTCTTATTTTTAGTATGAGATCAGAAAGAAGAAATATACACCGAATTAAAACCGTTAGTAACATGAATCTGTCATGTAATTCGGGTAAAAAACAAAGTGAATAATAAGTTCCGGTTCGGTTATTTTATAAGTTACATACCTACAATGTTGCCGTTTCCACATAAGGTGTTTGAAATTAACTTAACACCAGAATTTCTTGACTTGGATTTTTCCATTAATGACAACTCACTTCCAATTTATATTTTGCTTATCATCCTTCCATCCTTGATGTTTAAAGTGTAAGTATTATTGACTTTAGCATTCAAGGTCTCCCGTTTTTGCTATGATATTTTTGACAGCTTCCCTCTTCAGATTATCCTTAACTTTCTTTTTCCATTGTTCCCGTTTGTTTTTTTTTGCTTATTTTCATTAACCATCAAGATCCTTATGCTTTTCCTTTTTAATCCATTTTATTTTTTGTTCTATAACAAAACAGGTTACGGTAATATTAGTGATTCAAGTACAAGCTTTTTAGCAAAATATCAAACGATAACTAAGCAAGGGTTTTCCTCATAAATATTTTTTATGATATGATAGTTAGATTGTTTATCTACCCTGTGACACATTTACATTCATCTAAGAAAAGAGGTATTTATGCACGACACAGAATTATCCAAGCGACATTGGCTACTCATCTTAACACTTACTTTATTAACATTTGTTCTCGGGACAAGCGAATTTGTTATCATCGGGATCTTAACCGATATTTCCTCGAGTCTCCATATTACAAATGCAAAAGCAGGTACACTCGTTTCTGCGTTTGCGATTACGTTTGCCATTGCGACACCACTCGTGATGTCGGCAACAAGCCATTTTCCAAAACGTAAATGGATGTTGTTTTTGATAGGGTCGTTCATCATCTTGAATGCTTTGTGCGTAATTTCGACGAGCTACATCATGCTCCTTGCTCTTCGGATGATGACAGCAATCGTAACAGGAGTTTTAATTTCGCTTGCCATGATTGTTGCAAGCGAAACCATGCCAATCGCAAAACGTGGACTTGCTATATCATTCGTTTTCGGTGGTTTTACTCTTGCAAATGTAATTGGAGTACCAATAGGCACTGTCATCGCTGATTGGTACGACTGGAATGCAACCTTTCTGTTAACTACTTTTCTCGGTGGAATTGCGTTTTTGGCATCTTTCTTCATTTTGCCTACTATGAACAGTACATTTCGCAGTTCAATGCGTGAGCAATTTTCTTTGTTAACACACCCACGAATCTTAATGGCTTTTTTCATTCCATCTCTTGGATTTGGTGCAACGTATGCCGTTTATACGTATCTTGTTCCGATCTTGAAAGGAATGGAAGCACCAAGTAATTCAATTAGTTTGATCTTGTTTGGCTACGGATTCATTTCCATTTTCAGTAACATACTCGCGGGTAAAATTGCCAGCCACAATGCTATCGGACGCCTCCGGTTTGTTTTCCTCGTGCAAGCAATCGTACTGATCAGTTTATATTGGACGACAAATAATTTTATCTTTGGATTGATTAACATTGGCTTGATGTCATTAATGGCCATCCTTTTAACAACATCTACCCAGCTTTATTTGATAGACCTTGCCGGTATTTATCAACCAAAAGCTACAGGGCTAGCTGCTTCACTGATGCCAGTAGCAAGCAATGTCGGTATCGCCTTTGGTTCCGCTTTAGGGGGAATTGTTTACCATCAGGGAAATTTAATGAGTGTGACATGGGTCGGTGGGCTGGTTGCTATCTTTGCAAGTCTTCTAACTTTCCTAAGTCATCGCTTAGACCAAAAACAAAAGAAACTAGCATAAGATAGAAGCTATGAGCGCCTTGGTATGCTTCCTATGGTACCTGCAATGGCATAATAAACGAGATTACAGTTAATCCTTCAATAAAATTGAAGAAAGAAGTATCAAGAACGTTGAGTTGTTCTTTGATACTTCTTTTTAAAATAGGTATATGTGCTTACATCTAAATTCAAGCGGACAATTGCAAAAGAACTTATCAAGATCAATGTTTCTGATTAAATGAAATATTAATCTAAGAATCGAATTTTCCTTCTTAAAAATACATTAAAATTGATACGGTCCCACCTAGTTAATCAAAAAAAACATTATTGAGATATAACCCCAATGAATTTATATTCTTTATTTCTTCAATTTAGCAGCAGGTTTACGTTTCGAGTGGAGAAAACATTCGCTAGAAACATAAGATTTCTCCATCATAATATAAAAAAATTAATTCATGAATTAATGCCATCAATCCAATTTCCCTGAATCAATACTTTAATACTTTAGATAAGCTCTTTTTCGTTATGCTTCATTTTAACTGCAGATATAGAATCAGATATAACTTCTATCATTTTATGAACCTCATGCTTATTAATAATTAAGGGAGGGGAGAATACAAGCGTATCTTGGCCTTCAAAAATAACCGATCTAAACATTAATCCTCTTTTTGCAGCTTCTTTTACAACCAAAGGAGCTAGAGGGTTATTGAACCTTTCATTTGTCTTATCTTTTCCTAATTCAATTGCTCCTAATAATCCTAGTCCCCGTACTTCTCCAACAATATTTTGTTCTTGTTGAATCCACTTAAATCCCTTCAACATCTCCTCACCCATCAATCTAGCATTTTCAATCAAATTTTCTTCTTCAATAACCTGGATATTTCTTAAAGCTACAGCACATGCAGTTGGATGACCACTGTAAGTATATCCGTGAAGAAAAGTATCCGTAGAAAGTTCAATTAGATCTTCATGTATTTTTTTACTTATTACCACACCACCTAATTGTGCATATCCACTTGTAACCCCTTTTGCAATAATCATAATATCAGGTATAACACCAAAGTGTTCCATACCGAAGTATTTCCCTGTTCTTCCAAATCCAGTTATAACCTCATCTGCAATAAATAGAATTCCATACTTATCACATACGCTTCTACATTCTTTAAAATAATCCTCAGGAGGAACATGCACTCCTCCAGACCCTTGAACAGGTTCCGAAATAAATGCAGCAATAGTTTCAGGTCCCTCTTTTTCAATTAAATCAACAAGGGCTTCTATTGATTGATCTTCTACATGGAAAAAGTCTGGAGAAAATGTGTTTGAAAAATCCCGAAATGGTTTTAGACCTGTAGCATTGGTGGCTCCCATTGCTAAACCATGGTAGGATTTTTTCCTAGAAATAATCTTCTTTCGGTCCTTTTCGCCTTTTAATATCCAATAATGTCGTACTAGTTTAATAGCTGTATCATTTGATTCCGATCCACCAGAAGTGAAAAAAGTCGTATTCAGATCACCTGGTGTGATTTGAGAAATTTTCTCTGCTAATTTAATAGCTGGCTCATTACTAAATGTATTAAAACATGAGCTATATGCTAACTTTGACATTTGTTCCGCTGCAGCTTCTACTATTTCCTTTCTGCCATGGCCTATATTCACATTCCAAAGTGACGACATTCCATCCATAACTTTATTCCCTAATATGTCATAAAGATAAATACCTTTTCCTTCAGAAAAAATAAAGGCAGGACCATCTTCTTGTTGTTGTTTTATCGAGGATGTAGGATGTAGAAAGTGTTTTTTATCTAACTCGCTCAACTCTTGAAATCTATTTTTGTTACTCATAAGTCTAAACACCCTTTCTATCTAAAATTTGTTAAATGGTATTACTGGTATTACCATTTAAGAAAGTTCTCTACTGTTTTTTTCATATGTCAACACATTGTCTAATCTCGAATAATTGTAGTAATCAATTTCATTTCCAGAAAATCGTCAAGACAATCAGGGCCGCCCTCTCTCCCGATGCCACTTTCTTTTATTCCACCGAAAGATCCTTCTACTTGCGAGACTACTGTATCATTAATCCCTACCATTCCGTATTCTAATGCCTCAGAAACTCTAACTGAACGAGAAAGATTCTCTGTAAATATATATGCCGCCAGACCATAGTCTGTATTATTCGCTTTTTTTACTACTTCTTCCTCAATTTCAAAGCTAAATATAGGAGCGACGGGACCAAATGTTTCCTGATTAGCAATTAACATTTGGTCATTTACACAATCTAAGACTGTAGGTTCATAAAAATAACCATTTTTGTGATGATCTTTATCAGAAACTTTCCCTCCAACTACTAAGGTGGCCCCTTTTTGCAGAGCATCCTCTACATGTTTTTTTACTTTGTCTAGCCCACTTTTATTCACCACTGGTCCAACATCAATATTTTCATCTATTCCATACCCCATTTTTAGAGATTGGACTTTTTCCTTAAATAAATTAATAAATGTATCCTTAATTGACTCCTGTACATAAATTCTATTAGGACATACACAAGTTTGCCCTGTATTGTTAAACTTGCTCCTTACTACTTGATTCACTGTACTCTCTAAATCACAGTCTTCAAAAACAATAATTGGTGCATGTCCGCCAAGTTCCAAAGAAACTCGTTTAACTTGGTTAGCTGCTTTTTTATATAAAAGTTTTCCCACTTCTGTTGAACCAGTAAAAGTAATCTTCCTAATTCGTTTATCTTCTAATAGGATATCTCCTATTTCCTTTGGATTTCCAATCACAAGATTAATAACTCCCTTAGGAACTCCAGCTTTCTCTGCTAGTTTAAAAAATTCAATAGCAGATATTGGGGTTTGTTCGGCTGGTTTTAATACGACTGTGCAACCTGCAGCAAGCGCGGGTGCTAATTTTCTAGCCACCATTGAAAGAGGAAAATTCCATGGTGTGATTGCTGCAACCGGTCCAACTGATTGACGTATAATGGAAAGACGTTTTTGCTTTTCAGATGATTGCATCGTTTGACCGTAAATTCTCCGTGCTTCTTCAGCATTCCAACGAAAATGTTCAGCAGCAATCTGCACTTCACTACGTGCCTGAACAATAGGTTTTCCCATTTCATTTGTAATGACCGACGCAAAATGATCTTCATTTTCTAATAAAAGGGAGTAGAGTCTCAATAAAATATCCGCTCTTGCTTTAGGAGTCTCTTTTGACCAACTCAAAAAAGAATTACAAGCAGCATCTATTGCTTCCTTTGTCTCTACCATGTTTCCGGAAGCGACTTGCCCCACAACATTTCCATTTGCTGGATTTACCACTTCAATAAATTGATTGGAAATTGAATCCTTCCACTCCCCATTTATAAATAGCTGATATTTTTTTGGAGACTTTAATATTTCCATTTTAGACCTCCCGTTACACTATTTACAACTTCATTTATTTTCATATCATACATGGCCTTTCATTTGGGTATGAAAGGCCATGTATGACGTTTTTCTTGCCCTTATTTAATGTGTTATTAGTAATTTGTTATCATATTCAATACTGTAATTTTTTATTTAGATTAATAAATTTTGGGCTTGTTTCTTTTTTTGAACCCTAATCTTTTCCCAATCCACACACCAATCTGAGCAAAATAATGATTGTACTCCATGGATATTTAATGTCTCAATTCTATTCTCATAAACTAATTTTCCGCATACTGAACATTTTTCATATTTTTCCACGTAATAACCATTACTCGAGAATTTCATCAAATCATCTCCTCATAATTAAATATTTTAACATTCAGGGATTTTAATAGATTGATAATGCTGCTCCTTCGGACACAAAACCATCCTTAATATCCTCTTCCAGTTTACTTCTATCTCTATCACATGGATCTCCATATCCGCCACCACCAGGTGTAACTATCTTTACTCTATCTCCCTTTTTCACCGTAAGATTGGAGAATTTACTTGAAGAAACCTTTCCATAAGCTTCTTTTACATTTTTCCATTCACTCTCTCCATTTTTCATCACGAGCGTTGCACCTAGTCCACCTTCTTGACCGTTAAATAATCCAAACGGCGCAATTTGATGTCGATCTGACATTTGGCTTACAGTTATTTCTTGGGCCACACATTTTAAAACCTTTTCAGCACCCAATCCACCACGATACTTTCCAGGGCCGCCAGAATCTTGATTTAAATTAAAAGATTCTATAAGCCATGGAAATCTCGTTTCAAAAACTTCAGTTGGTGTCGTACGACAATTTCCGTTTATCGAGTCAACCATATTGTTTCCATCAGCATATGGGCGCGCACCCCATCCTACAGCTTCTAAATCATAGCAAACATAATATTCATCATAGTCATCGTGATGCCCTCCAAATACAAAGTTTAGATGAGTACCACCTTCACAAGCCATGACCTTCTCTGGCACTGCCTTAGAGAAAGCACCTATAATAGCTAATGCTATTCTTGGATGTGTTTCCGTATTGCCCCCTACTTCCGGTGCTGGGAAATCAACATTTACTACTGTTCCTGGAGGAGCTACTACTTTAATAGGTCTAAAACATCCAGAATTCTTTGGAATTTCAGGATCTGTAATATGCAATAAGGCATTATAAGCTGCTGAAACAGATACACCATAAGTAGCATTAATCGGTCCACGTGCTTGTGGTGAAGTTCCCGTATAGTCTACAATGACTTCTTCATCTTCCACATACACATTTGCTTTAATCGTGAAAGTCTTATCTTCAATTCCATCATTTTCAATATAATCTTCAAAATCATAATAACCATTTGGAATTTCCTTTAATTCTGCACGCATACGACGTTCAGAGTAATCCAATAGATCATCTACTGTCTGTGTAAAGATTTCTTTTCCATATTTAATGATTAGCTCTGATAATCTTGATTCACCCAAATTAACAGAACTGATTAACGCTCTTAAATCACCGTAATTATGTCTCGGTGTCCTTACATTAGCTAGCATAATTTTCCACACAGCCTCATTGTCTTTTCCTTCGTTAATAATTTTCACAGGAGGTAATCTTATCCCTTCTTGAAATACTTCCGTTGCTTCTGCAGCAAAACCTCCTGGAACGATTCCACCAATTTCTGCTATATGTCCAATGGCGACCGCATAACCAACCACTTCCCCGTCTACAAAGATAGGTTTAAATAATGTATGTTCTGGAATATGCAATCCCCCTCTGTATGGATCATTATGAAGAATGACATCTCCAGGCTTCATTTCAGAAACAGGTATTTCTTTGATACAGTTATCAATTAAAACTGGCATACCACCAATCATTGCAGGGCAGAAATCAGCAACTGCTATTAATTCCCCTTTTGTATTTGCAAGACCACATGTAAAATCTAAAGCTTCATTAAAAATAGTAGAATAAGAGGTTTTCATGAGAGTAATTCCCATCTCACGGCAAATTGATATCATTGCAGAATTAATAATATTCATTGTTACATAATCCATTTATTAACACCCTTCCTTTGTTTTAATATGAAGATTTCCAAAGTCGTCAACTATTACGATATGATTAGGCCTAATTACAGTTGAAGATGCACTTTCCTCAATAATTGCCGGACCAGCAATTCTATGACCGGCTAATAGAGTATCTCGATCATAAATAGCTGTTGCCAAAAATTCATCATCAAATCGAACTAAACGTTCATCTTTTGGAACTGCGATTCCTCCATTTGCTAAGTCAATATTTTTTAATTTTGCTTTCTCAGGTTTACTAATGACTGTAACTTTGTAGTTAACAATCTCCATCACTTCACCGTCAATTTTGAAACCAAAACGATCATTGTGCATATCATGGAAAGTATTCCAAATATGTTGAACATTATCTTCATTAATTTGGGCATAAGTAAAAGGAATATCTAATTCATAGTTTTGGCCTAAATACCTCATTTCAATGGATGTAATAACTTCAAGATTTTCTCTGTATCCTTGTGAAATTAAGTCATTCATACCGGTTTCTTTTAATTCTTGGAATACTCGATTTGCTCGATCAATATCAAAAAACTTAGAGGTCATTTGGACAGTTCGCTGCAAATCCACTCGGGCATCACATTGGACAAAGCCAAACGCCGAAAATTGTCCTGGGTACACTGGAACAATACAATTTGGAATACCAGCGATATCAATAATGTCGCTTGCATGTACAGGGCCCGCTCCACCGAAACTGAGCATTGTAAAGTCACGTGGATCATATCCTTGTTCAATTAATACCATTCTTAATGCTCCAACCATATTGTTATTGGCAATCTTCACAATTGCCAGTGCAGTTTCTTCTACAGACATTCCTATTTGTTCACCCAGTTTTTCGATAGCTTTATAAGCAGAATCATAATCAAGTTTCATTTTTCCACCAAGGAAATTTTGTGGATTTAAACGGCCTAATACTAAATTGGCATCCGTTACAGTCGGTTTCTCTCCACCATTTCCATAACACACTGGTCCTGGATGTGCACCTGCACTTTCTGGTCCAACATTTAGCATTCCGCCTTTATCTATAGAAGCAATACTTCCGCCACCTGCACCAATTGTACGAATATCTATCATTGGTACTTGAATAGGGATTCCCCATTCAATTTCAAAGTTCGTCGTAAATTGTTCTTCTCCGTTTACGATTACCGCTACATCTGTACTAGTTCCACCCATATCAAGTGTGACAAGATTATCAATTCCACATAGATTTGCAATTGATTTTCCAGCTACAACTCCTCCAGTTGGGCCTGAAACTGCAGTGTTAATCGGAGCTTGATCAGTAGCATCGATGGTCATAATTCCACCATTTGATTTCATGATTCCTACATTTTTTGTGATGTTCATATCTTCAAAGTTTTCTTCTAACGTTTTCACATAGTTTGAAACAATCGGTTTAATATAGGCATCTGCAATAACTGTACTGCCTCTTTCGTATTCCTTCCATTTTGGGAGAACTTCATATGAAATCGAAACTGGAATTTCAGGTAGGTATTTTTTAAAGAGAGATTTTATTTGTTGTTCATGTGAGGGATTTACATAGGAGTATAGAGTGTTAATTGCAATAGAATCAATATCGCCTCTATTTCTTATTTCTTCTGCGATTTGTTTTACTTCTTCTTCATTTATTTCCTGTAATACTTCGCCTTTATGAGTTAATCGCTCTGTAATCTCAAAACAATTCCTCCGTTTTACCAGTGGTTCAGGCTTAATCCAACTGATATCATAATGTTTTTTTCGATTTCCCCGTTGAATAAATGGGACATCTTTAAAGCCTTTTGTTGTAATAAATGCCACATTTCCCCCTTTTCTTTCTAAAATTGCATTTGTGGCAATGGTTGTGCCATGACGTATTTGACCTACACTTGTTAGATCATCAAAATTATTTAATCCAGTCAATAAACCATTAATAGGTTGTTTAGGAGTAGATAGATTTTTCCAAACTTCTACTTCTTGTGTTTCTGTGTTAAAAGATACAAAATCAGTAAATGTACCTCCCATGTCAATGCCGCAAATGTACTTACTCATACTTGTTCCCCCTTATTAATTCTAACTATTTTAAATATTACAAAATTTATTGATATAGTTACTTGACCGTTTAAAGAAATGAAATCCGTTACTGATTCAAAAATTAATGTTTCCGATACTTCTTATCAAAGATTAACGCTATATATACTAAAGCAATAAGTACTGTTGAAGTAGCGACCCAACGCCAGCCGTCTTGTGAAGTACCTAACGGTTCCCACCAACCATTTATAATAATAATGATAAATGGAATAACAAATACCATTGAACTTGCAAGGACACCACGAATTAAGTAATTGGCTTCTTTTTCAGATATCTTTAAATATTCGTTTTTGATCTCATCCAATTGGCATTACTCCTTTTCTATTCTCTTAATTTACTTATTGAATTGGACGGCCTTAATAACATAACACTAATTCCAGCAAACATGATTAGGGAACCTATTAATAATGAAGTGCTCCAAGTTCCGCCATAAACAGTCATCGAAAGAAGTGTTGTCCATACAAACCCTGTACTCGCTAATAATCCTCCACCAACAGTTCCTGCTGTATTTATTCCTATATATAGAGCGACAATCATATAGACTCCCCAAGCACCACCAGTTACTGCAGCATATGCCCACCACATAGGTTCTTGAAACATTATACTAGCAATATCTGTAAACTTAGGCATTATTGTGAAGTTAAGAATAATCAAAGCGACTAATGCCCAGCCAGCTCTCCAAAACAATGTACTTTCTTCAGGGATCATATCTGAACCAGCAGCAATCGCAAAGTTCTCAACTCCATACATGATGGCAGAAAGCAGTCCCATAGCAGCACCTATCAAAACAATTGTTCCCGAAACACCCTCTGGAGCTGCAATACTCATTCCACCAGATGCAACCCAAATTCCAGCTACTATAAAGATAACTCCTACTATTGTCCACTTTTGCAGTATCTTTTCCCTATAGACTAGTGAAGTAATGACAGCTCCCCAAAATCCAAACAATGCTGCTAAAGGACCAGCAATTGCTCCTCCTACTATCGCAGAAGCTGAAAAGAATAGAAAATCGCCAATCATACCCGTCATGGCGGTAAAAACCCCGTACCATGAAATTTTTGATTTGAAAATTCTAAAATTATCTTTTGCGCTTCCAACCATAAAAGAATAGATAAAGATAGCAAGCAGACCAAACATATATTCAAAAAATTGAAATGCCATTGAACCTGTAGGGAATGCCATATTAAAAGGGGCTAAAGTCCCTGCTGAACCTGCAAAACCAAAAGCTACTCCTAGCATAGGAGCACCAAGTGCTGCATACACCATCCCTATTCGAACTTTACGAGATTCTTGCAACATTTTAATTTTTTCTAAAGACTCGGCGCTCATGCAGTGCCCCTCCCCGTAATTAGATTTCCTATTTTTAAACCTAATTCATCAATAATTTTTCGAGGTGAGAGTTGGTAATCAATAAATTCCTTGTGACGTGCTTGTAATTTATACTTCCTTAAAATAGAGTCATTGTGAGTTACCACCTCCACTTCATCTGTCCAACTTTTATTCGATAACTCAAGTAATATAGAGCGAATTTTACTTAGCGATTGTTTATTGTAATGATTCTTTAATCCTTGGTATATTTCATACTCCCAAATTCCATCTTCGGAAAAATATAAAATTGAATAAATAGAATACTTTAAAGGTGGTTTCACTTTTTCACTCCTAACTATAATTTCATAATATTGTCTAGCCAGTTTGCACATAACAATGCAGTAATTACCGCAATTACAATACTTACTGTAGCTGGAATCCCAGGGTGAAAAATCGGTAGCTTCTTATCCATTTTTTACAACCCCTTTTTTGTTTTTTCGTATAACTAAAACCTTAGTACATCACCCCTTTCAAAGTAGCTATTTAAATTAGTTTATCAATCTTGAGTAAACTGATTTCTTCACCGAATAAATTCATATGATCATGCATGACTAATATCGCACGATCAACATCTCTTGATTCAATTGATTTTATCAACATCCAATGATGTTCTTGAGCTTTATCCATTACATTGATAAAACTACTTGTATAGTTAGTTAATAAGAAAGTCGTATGTTCAGTCATATCAAAGAATGAATTAACTAAAACAGAAAAAATTGGATTTTGAGTTGAACTAGCTAAAGTCCTATGAAATTTTAAATCCCAGTCTAAAAAACTACTGATACTGATGTCTTCATCCATTTGGTTACAAATGCTTTTTAATTCTTCGATATTGTCACTACTAGCCTTTTTAACAGCTAATTTAATGACTAAAGTTTCAAGTTCATGACGAACCTCCTGGATATCTTCAATAGAGGAGTCATATTTGTCAATTACTCTTTTCAAAGTTTCAGTAACTAACGTATCTTTTATCTTTGTAATATAAGCTCCTTTTCCTGGTTTTATGGTAATTAACCCTTTTTCCCTGAGAATAGTGAGTGCTTGCCTAATCACATTCCTACTTACATTGTATGATTGTGTTAACTCTCTCTCAGAAGGAAGTTTTTCTCCTTCTTCATAAATTCCTTTGTTAATTTTGTTCTCTATTTCTTCAGCTACTTCAAAATATAATAAATTTCCACTCATCTCTAATCACCTTATTTCTTTTATTGGTTACACCGGTATTACCAGTATAACCAGAAAAAGCAAATGTTTTAAAAAAATAATATGTTATTTAGTTCTTGATGTAATCTTATAAAAAGATATTCAAATACACCATCATTTTCCAGTCGGCCATGTGTAAATCAGAATAAAGTTTAAAAATTTTTTATTAATCAGAATATTCTTAATTAAAAATTAAACTAACTGTTTGCCTTTGTCAATCTTTTTTTTCTTAAAAATTATCCCATTTTCGCATTTGTATTTTTTAAGAATCTTTGTGATAAATACCGTCTTCTTCGGGATCAGACTAGGTACGCTACCTCAAAGTTATGTAAAAAAACACATTTTACTTTTGCTTTCTTAATGTATTTGCACGGACACTAGCTGATGTTGAGTTTAAACATATTCCTAGATTTCGAAATATGATTTGACGTTTGACTTGTAATATCTAATTCAATCGCTAGTACTTTATTTAGAATTTATTCCAAAATTGTTTTTTCGGCGTTAACTTCTCTCCGAAAGGACGAAGAAAATGGCACCATCGTTAGGGGGCCATTCTCTTTCTCTCGTAACCTTTACTTTTATATTTTAAAGCTATAAATACATATTTTACTTAAATATACTCATCACTCTCGTGTGTCACCCTCTCTTTCTAACCACTTATCATAAGGTGCTTTCTACTTAAAATTACATTAACGGAAATATGTAATCCGCCTTTATTAAGGACAGCCATAATTGAATGGACTGATGATAATTTTTTATCCAATATAATTAATCATTGCAACTTCATCACAAGAGTTAAACTTTGGGCAATTCATACAATCAATCCACACTTTTTCTGGCAAAGTATCCTTTGAAATAATTTCAAAGTTACATTTTTTAAAAAACTCCGTTTCGTATGTTAATGATATTAATCTGCTAATTTCAAGTCGTGAGGCTTCATTTATAATATGATTAACTAATTTACGACCTATACCTTGACCAGAATGACTTGGAGCAACGACTAATGAACGTACCTCTGCCAGGTCCTGACCTAAAACATGTAATCCGGCAACCCCAAGTATTTTATTATCTTCTTTCATGACATACATACATTGTAAATGTTGATATAGGGATAATTTTGTACGAGGTAAAACTACTCCTTGTTCAGCGTGAATTTGTATTAAATTATAAATATTTTTAACATCACTAGTTACTGCATGATAAATATCCATATTTTATCTCCTTATTAGATCTTAGAATGTTTATTATAAAAATATATTATTTTGTATTTTTATGCAATTAAATGTTTTTTTATTTATGTCAACACTACGACGGCTCCCAACGTAACAAGAATAAGTGCAATCCATTTTCGCGCACCGGACTTTTCCTGCAACACGTTGCTTGGAATTTCAAACAAGAAATAGCTGATTAAGAAAATGCCAGAAACGCTTCCAAACATCTGGCTTGTCAGTGCCAGTGCTTCGTTCTTGTCCAAAGCCGCATAACCTAAATTCGCTCTGTTAATGAATGCGATTACATACAAGACAATAAGAAATGGTACAATTCGTCTTTTCACTTTTCTAGTCGTTTGTCTTTCTAAACATAGTTGCATTGCTCATGTCGCTCACTCATAAATGCAAATATTTAAAAACAAAAACCTCAATTTATTTGTTAATGAGAATAAGCTAAATAACATTCCATTAATTGAAGACTGAAAACAACTTAAAAGTACCCTTTTACATCAGTAAAGTTTCTAAAGTTCTTCCCTTTTAATATTAAGTTTTACAGTTTGCGAAACCAGGTTGTAGTCATTAAAGAAAACTCTTGATTAACTCAACAGTTTTTTATACAATATTTGTAATACAAATATTCGTTTTTCGTAGTTTAATTAAAGGTTTTTCTTTATTATAAACAAGTTGAAAGCGCTTTCTAATTGATATTTCTAAAAATTAGAATAAAATCTCAATGCATTCCATAAATATGTCATACAAATTATTAGCTTTTATCCTTCTCTATTGAGATAAAACATGAAAGGTGATAGATTATTTTGTCCCAAAAAGAAAGTGTTTCTCAAATGATCTCCCGTGAATTATTAAACATGATTGAAACAGGGCAGTTCCGTCCAGGTTCTAAGCTGCCAACGGAAAAGGAGTTAACGGCTCATTTTTCTGTAAGCAGAGCACCCATACGCGAGGCATTAAGCATGCTGCGTGCTGCTGGTGTCATTAACTCCCGTCAAGGAGGCGGAAGCTATGTGGAAGAAACGACAAGTTCAACATTCATACATCGCATACAAGTTGAAAGAGATGATGTTGAAAATATTAAGTATCTATTTGAGATGCGAAAGATTCTGGAACCTGAAGCGGCCTATTTAGCTGCCCTAAGACGTACACCAAAATGCCTTGACCAAATGAAGAATATTTTAAAAAGAATGGAAGAAGAATCTATTGAAAAAGGAACTACTGCCATCCATTCTGATATAGAATTTCACAGTTCCATTATTAAGGCTACGCAAAATCCGATTATGATTCAAACGCTTGAAAGCTTATCTACTCTCTATGAAAAAGCGTTAAACATTACTCTTCGTCCAAACGAACAATTAAAACGAAAACGTAAAGCAGTCTACGATGAACATCAAAGCATTCTTCTGGCAATTGAAGCAGAAGAGCCCGAATTGGCTAAACTTCAATGCCAGATTCATTTAAGAAACGCCGAGAAAAAATTAAGTTTATTTTTACAGGATTATACAGTATAGCAAAACAGAAAGGATGATAATGAAATGAAAGTAGTAACCGCCAATCACATTCAGGAAATCGATGCAATTATAAAAACGGGAAAAGTCTATACAGATGAAAGTGACCGCTTTAGCTATTCATTCGATGCTTCATTCGGGACGTATTTGCCGGACCTCGTCATTCAGACAAAAAGTACAGAAGAGCTAGTATCCCTCGTGAAGTTTGCGAATCGGGAAAAAATCCCTCTTTATCCACGGGGCCAGTCTACTAGTTTAAGTGGCGGGCCGCTTCCGGTTAAAGGGGGCATCGTCCTCGATTTATCTGTGATGAATGATATTCTGGAAATTCACGAAGAGGACCTTGTAGCAGTGGTTTCTCCTGGTGTTTTGACATCGAATATACATAAAGCAGCTGAACAAAAAGGATTTATGTATCCACCTGACCCAAGCAGTTCTCACGTCTCGACAATTGGCGGCAATTTAGCTGAAAACTCTGGAGGGCCGAGGGGGCTGAAATACGGCGTAACGAAAGATTATGTTATTGGCCTTGAAGTGATTACACCTGAAGGAGAACTCATAAAAACAGGCGGGAGTACCGTTAAGAATGTGACAGGATACGACTTAACGAAGCTGATTGTCGGATCAGAAGGTACACTCGGCATCATTACGAAAGCAGTGCTCAGACTCATTCCTAAACCGAAGGCTACTGCAACAATAATGGTTATTTTTGATAGTTTAGTAGATGCAGGAAGTGCGATTTCCAAAATTCTTGCTGCCGGTATCTTCCCTTCAAAAATGGAATTGATGGATCAGGCATCCATTGTAGCAGTTGAACAGTTTGAGCCACTTGGCTTACCTGTTGATGCGGCTGCACTTATTTTAATTGAAATGGATGGCCATCCACTTGCTTTGCAAGAAGAAGTTGCTCAGGCTTCTGAATTATGTCGTGCCGTAGGAGCAAGAGAAGTTAGAATTCCAAAGGACAAAGTCGAAGAAGCGGAACTTTGGAGAGCACGAAAGCTCGTATCTCCGGCCATTGTTCGGATTAAGCCTACGAAAATTTCAGAAGACGCCACCGTTCCTCGCAGCAAAATTCCTCAAATGTGTGAAAGACTGCAGAAAATAAGAGACAAGTATGGTGTTCATCTCGTTGTTTTTGGGCATGCAGGTGATGGTAACCTTCATCCTAACATTATTTGTGATAAAACGGATAAAGAAGAAATGAGACGCGTTGAACTAGCTGTTGCGGATATTTTTATGGCGGCCATTGAGCTTGGAGGAACCTTGTCCGGCGAGCATGGCATTGGAATGATGAAAGCTCCCTTTATGGAAATGGAGCTAGGGGCAGCTGGCCTCGATATTATGAAACGGATTAAAGAAGTATGGGATCCAAATAACATTATGAACCCAGGGAAAATTTTCCCTGAACCGGGACAAAAATTGGAGTTGAGCTAACATGGAAACATCACTTAAACAGTTAAGAGCAGAACTTCAATACGACAAAACGAATAACTGCGTACAATGCGGCTATTGTTTGCCTGTGTGTCCGACTTATACAACATTCGGAAAAGAGACACATTCACCACGTGGTCGAATTAACTTAGTGAAAATGGTCGGTGAAGGAAAAATTACAGACTTATCTGTTCTCGAAGAACCATTCGATTTGTGTTTAGGCTGCAGGGCGTGCGAAACAGCCTGCCCGACAGGTGTAGAATATGGTTCCATTTTAGAAGCCACTCGCGCAGCACTTGTCAAACGCAAAACCTTTTCTATTCCTGTGCGACTACTTCGAAAATCAATGCTGAAAAAGGTTTTCCCAAGTAGGAAGATGATGAACGTCACTGGACACTCCATTTGGCTGTACAAAAAAAGTGGGCTGCAAAAAGTGACTCGTTCATCAGGTATTATGAAAAAGTTACCTTATAATCTTGGTGCATTCGAAGCAATCATGCCGGAACCGGTTTCACCGGTGGAACGAGGGCGTGCCCTGACAGAAGTGAAAGCAAAATTGAATCCGAAATATGTAGTTGCCTTTTTCACCGGTTGTATTATGGATGCGATGTTCCACCACATTAACCAATTATCCATTAAGCTTCTTTCAGAAGCGGGCTGTGATGTTGTCGTTGTACCGAAACAAACATGCTGCGGCGCACTGCACGCCCATTCTGGAGAAATGGATGAAGCACGCAATCTTGCGAAACAAAACATACTGGCTTTTGAAAAAGTGGAAGCTGATTTTGTTGTCAATAATGCTGGAGGATGCGGCGCCATGTTATATGAATACGGTCATTCACTTTCAGATGACAGCGAATGGGCAGACAGAGCAAGAGCCTTTTCAGCTAAGTCAAAAGATATCAGCCAAATTCTTGTTGAATGCGGATTACCAGAGATAGCAGCCCGAGCTGGCGAGAGAGTTACGTATCAGCGCTCTTGCCATATGACGAACGTTCAAAAAGTAACGCAAGAACCAGTCGAATTATTGAAACAAGTGCCTGGAATACAACTTATTGAAATGGATCAGGCTGACATGTGCTGTGGATCTGCAGGCATTTATAATATTTTAAACTATGATTCATCCATGCAGATTCTTGACGAGAAAATGAAGCACACTAAAGCCACAGAGGCAGCTGTTATTATTACAACAAATCCTGGCTGCCTATTACAGATGAAACTTGGTATTGATCGTGAAGGACTCACACAATCAATGCGCGCCCTTCATCTAATTGAATATTTAGCTGAAGCTGCCGGTATCGATTATTAAATTCCTTCTTCCTGCCCCATAGTACGGCAAGATACCAGGAATGACGTAGTCTTGTCAAAACCCCTTTTAGTAATACGAGGTTGCCTTAAATTTACCCGATGAGTGAACGCTTAGAGCCACTCCAGTGAAGGCAACCTATTCACCCATTTTAGAGATAATCTTAGCTGCGATTTTCCCTCCTATACCGGGAATCGATTGGATGACCTTATATTCTTCCATTACATTTGCCAGGGTAACTACAAAATTTTCCAAATCAGAGAGGTATGCTTGGTAATGAAAAGGCAACTCAAACGAATTATTGTTTTTTTATATGTTCATGAAATTGCCCTGTTTTCTTAAAAAACATGTACATCTCCAGAGTTCATTTTATTCTTTATTTTCTGTACGTTGCTCAGTTCATCGGCAAATGAAAGAAAAGACTCCCTATCATGTGCATCTAGTGCTTCGTTTACTTTAAAGCTCAAATGGTTAAGTTTTAGGTTCAAATCCAAAATGGAGCAAATGCTACCATTGGTATACAGTTCCTCAATATCTTCCACATGCATAAAAAACTGAAACTCATTGTTGACAACTATTAAAGAGTGCCATCCTAGGCAATCAACGTACTTCCGTTCGTTTGTAATTGTCCAAACATCACCTTGAAGAAACTCAATTATATGTTGGTGCTTTTGCCCAGGACAGCAGCAGCTTACTTGATGCTGAAATAATTCCAATATTACAAAATTTTTATTCATAGGTTTTCCTCCCTCACTCACATTCAGTTTTTTTTGAATTCTACTTCAATCTTAGCTCTTTGTCAGTCAGACTGTTTTTGATCAGAGTTACCGTCTATTCTGATAAGGTTGACTAATTTTTTAATTTTTCTTCCTGGTCCAAACTGTATATTCATTATTGTCGCCTTTTTAATATCGAAATTCTTTTTATTGACATGCAATATAACTAAATGAAATTGATAATCATTTTCATTTAGTATTTTATATGATAATGATTATCACTGTCAATCTGTTTTAGCCAACTTTTCATATTTTTGTTTTGTTGCCTCGGAAAAATAGATGCCCAGTTACTGCTGTCAAGCTCCATCTTATGTATTATATAAGTTTTTAAAAGTTCGTTTTAGTCATGTCCTAATAATGATTTTTGAGTGAATGTGTCCATCTTTGAAGGTAAGGGAACAGGTAAGAAATCCCATTCGCCCTATTTGTTAGGACAGAACTCAATTTTACTCTCTGCTAGTCTACTTTCTCCAGCTGTAATACCGCCTCTGAAGTAGGATATTCCTTTAACAACAATAAAAAATCCTTCCAATTTTCCTCCTCTACTTACTAACCATATTCCTCCATGCAGTGTCATAGCTTCGCTTGTTATACGAATCTAAGTAAAATCAGCCTTAAACATGTTTCTGGCGGACAATTTACTTCACGGGATTAAGTCCCACGCACCCGTACGTCCTACCCTGGCTACTGATAAAATAGATTCTATTAAAAAAAGGTCAACCAGTAATTTTACTGGACGACCTTAGAATACGAAAGTATCCGTTAGTTCAATAGCTACTTACAGTTTTTGATATTACTTCTTAATATAATGGGTCCCAATTTTTCAGTTTTTGAATTAGAAAGACGCACATGCACTTCTACATTTTCTATTTTCGCTGTAATTTCATCAAATCTTCCAGCCAAAGTTGGACTATCTTTTTCTGGAGAAGGATAAAGCCTGAAACGCCAACTAATTTCGTCTGGTATAAAAGCAAAACCTTCATAGCTATCGTAATTCCCATAAGAAGATGGTTCTGGAAGGTGTACCCCAAGAATACTTATATTAGTTCGTGCAAAACTTGGTGGGCGCAACTGCACTTTATAAATCAATGCTGTTCCCTTTGAATTTGTAAGCTTTTTATCAATTGGATCCAATACCATACTACAAGGCAAAGTTGTTGCATTTGTTTGTATAGGAGAAATGACCAAAGTTAAGATAATAAATATGCCCAAAACAATTTGTTTCATACCAACACCTCTTACAATTATTTTGGTTATTTTACCCACATTATGATCTAAATATAGATAGTCCTTATTCAAGTAACCTGCCTCTCTAGTTGCATAAGAAAAGGAGCTGCTGAACAGCTCCTGGTAATAAAGTTTAAAGCACCTTATTTTGTTTAAGTACAAATCTTCACAATCTCCCGAGTAGCATTAACATAAATATCCATTTAAAACTCACCTCAAAGAACTAAAGGTGAGGTGATATGAATTCAACCAAGCTTTACATAATCCCCTACTTTAATTTGATTCTTTTCAAACCATCCAAGATTCACTTCAATTGCATAATTATATGATATTTCTGGATCATAGGTAGGGCATATATACTCTTTACAAGGCTCCATATCAAGTATTTTCAGAATTTCCCCAGCTGAGTCAAGAAAAGCAATAGATAAAGGAATTAAAGTGTTTTTCATCCAAAATCCACCATATATTTCTTCTGAAAACACAAATAACATCCCCTCATTTTCGGGTAATTTCCCAACAAACATTAAGCCCTTTTCTCTTTTTCTTTGAGTATCTGCAACTTGAACGGTTAATCTAATTTCCTTGTTTCCACTAAGTATCTTTATCATTCTTGTTTTCATTCTATTTTTCATGTTCACTCACCTTCGAGTATTATTATAAGCAGGAAAGAAATTTGATGTTTTTTAAAAGAAGTTCATGAGATTGAAATTTTCTTTTTTCGAAAAAACGTCTATTCCCTAATAATAAAAAGGAAGAAAGTTGGAGATAAAAATAGATGAAAAAAATAACTAAGCAAGCTCCACTTTCACTTCTAATACTTATTCCATGTTCTCGAATTTAATACTTTTTTTTCAATAAACACAGAAACTATATATAAAAACACAGGTGTGTTTTGGAAGATATCATGAACTTAAAAACATTACTTTTAGTAGTTTCCCCCCTCTTCTTCCAATCTGAAATGAATTGAGCAAAACCTGCTGTCCATGTAAGACCTGGAAGGACTGAGTTAACGGTTACTCCAGTTCCTTTAGTAATATCCGGCAAGTCCACGGGAAAGTGTTATTAAAGGAGTCTTAGAGGCACCCTTAAGGAACCAGTTCGGGGTATGCACGCTATATAAAATATATCTTTATAACATTCCTCTGCCACAGTTAAATTGGGTAGGTTCTTTTGTTTGAATGTCGATTTTATGTATTATGTTAAATGTTCTAGCTTTACGTTTTAAGACTTCAGCTTTAAAGGTTCTTTTCTTATTTGACTTTTCTCATAGGGGATGGCCTCACCATGAGCGCCAATAAGGACCCTTTTAAAAACCCTCCCCATTTAGCACCTTTCATAAGGCCCATCCTAGGGCCTGTACAACTGTACTACGTAACGTCATACGGTATCAGCAAGGCTACTATATAGGGGGGATTTGGACAATTGGATTGGAATAGTATATTATATGTTCAATATTCCAATTAGTGTAGAAAAGTAATAAATATCAGCATCAGCCCCTTATACCCTACCACGCACACCCTCTTACCCAACCCATGTTGGGAAACAACGCCGAAAGACCTAAGGACGACCTACCGGGAACCTTGATTTCTCGCAGGGTATTTATGACTCCGAAAGGCTGTGTGCTAGATTTAGAAAGCAGTAATAATCTAATGATAGACAAAGAATGGCCCGCATTTCTTTACATAATGAATGCTGACCCTGGTTTTTTAAAGAAAATCCTCTGAATGAGAGTCCTTCTTTAAAGCATTTTATTGATTCTTCTCATAAAATCTTCCATAACGGTGGATAATTTCCCCTTAGCTTCCTTCATCGAGCTTCCTTGAACACCGAAATAAAATTTAACTTTAGGTTCCGTTCCGGAAGGTCGTAAACATACCCATGTGCCATCATCAAGAAAGTATTTTAATACGTTGGATTTTGGGAGCTTGATGGCCTCTTCCCTATTTGACGCAAACATGTATTTTTTCCTGCTGAGATAATCCTCTCGAACCACTACTTTATGACCAGATATTTGCTCTGGTGGATTTTCACGGAATTCATTAAGGATCGCTTGAATTTGTCTGGCACCTTCAATTCCTTTTAAAGTTAACGATCGTAAATCTTCCAAGTAATAGCCATATTTCTCAAAAACATGCAGTAAACCTTCGTACATCGTTTTGCCTTGCTTTTTATAATAGGCACAAACTTCCACTGCCAGAATAGTCGCCTGTATGGCATCCTTATCTCGTGCAAAGTCTTTGATTAGATATCCATAGCTTTCTTCATAGCCAAACAGGAAAGAATGTTCTCCACTTGTGTGGTATTCATGGATCTTTTCAGCAATGAATTTAAATCCAGTTAAAACATCTACCGTTTTCAAACCATTTTGATCAGAAATCGCGCGTCCTATTTCTGAAGTCACAATGGTCTTTAATACCACTCCATTTTCTGGAAGAGTCCCTTTCTTTTGTTTTTGTGAAATTAAATAATCCAAAAAGAGAGCGCCTGTTTGGTTTCCTGTTAATACGACATAATTTCCAGCATTATTTTTCACGCTAATTCCGAGCCTATCCGCATCCGGATCGGTGGCAATCAATAAATCAGCGTCGACACGGTTTCCAAGCGCGATGGCCAATTCAAAAGCAGCATGTTCCTCTGGATTAGGCGATTTAACAGTAGGAAAGTTAGCATCGGGCATTTCCTGTTCTTTAACAATATGGACATTTCGATATCCTAGATCATGCAAAGCACGTTTTACTGATTTATTGGCTGTACCATGAAGCGGTGTAAACACGAGCTTTACATCGATTTCATTTGCTAACTTTGGATCTTCCGGAATAGTGAGCAAATGCTCATTATAAGCAGTATCCAGCTCTTCCCCAATGATTTGAATGAGCCCTCTGTCTTTTAGGATTTCTTCTTCCTCCACTACAATGGAAAGCTCACTTTCAATCGTGTTCACGTAATTAATGACTTGATCCGCCGCTACAGGAGGTAGCTGTGCACCGTCTGATCCGTACACTTTATACCCATTATATTCAGGCGGATTATGGCTTGCTGTAATGACGATACCGGCAAATGCACTCAGCTTACGTACGGAAAAAGAGAGCTGTGGGGTAGGCCGTAATTCATCAAATAAATAAGCTTTAATTCCCTTTGTTGCCAAAGTCTTGGCTGCTTCCAATGCAAATTCTGGAGACTTATGTCTTGAATCGTAAGCAATTACGACTCCTCTGGATTTTGCCTCGTTTCCAAACGATTGAATATACTCAGCAAGTCCTACTGTCGCTTTTCGCACGGTATAAATGTTCATTCTATTCGTACCTGGACCTATTTCCCCTCGCATACCACCCGTCCCGAATTCCAAATTTTTATAAAAGGCGTCTTCAAGTGCTATCTGATCATCCTTCATTTCTTCAAGCATTAAACGCATTTCATTATCTAAATTTCTGTAACTTGTCCAAATAGTATATAAAGACTTCCAGTCCATGAAAAAACAGCTCCTTCCAGCCTGTATATTTTTCTTTTCTCTTTGACCTTAGTACACATTGTAGGCGATCAATGAGTATGAAGTCTAAAACCATCGTTCCTAAAACACCCATTACGATATCATTTTTAGCTTCCTAAAGTAGTTCCTTATCCTGCAACGGAGTTGAAGAATCGCCAAATGTCCTCCCTCCAAAGTTGTTGGTTAGATCCATTCATATTCCTAACCAATACTTTGGAAAGAGCGTCATTTATTCTTCACTATTTCTTTGGAAGAAGAGCGAAAATACGGCTGATATTCGAAAGAATTCAATTGCGAAATCTTGAATAATTATAAATTTCTTTCTTGATTTCGGGATCCATATCTTTTGGCAGCTGATTTATTGAAAAGAATTTTACAGCACTTCCTTCATAACCATCAGGTTTCAAGGTTCCTTCGATAATTTCATTTGTTATATAAAAAGCATTAACAGAATAGTATTGATCTCCATTTGGTAAGTGAATAAAATAGTTTACGCCTGATATAACTTTTAGAAATTGTAATCGACCAATCGTTAAACCTGTTTCTTCTTTTACTTCACGCAATGCTGTTTCCTCTAATGATTCTCCTAACTCCATAAGTCCCCCTGGTAATCCCCATACTTTTGTATCTGTTCGAAATTGTAATAAAATCTGCCCAAGTGGATTAAATACTAATACTTTTGCCCCTGTTAAAATAACTGGCCTTTTTCCCACAAGCTTGCGTAAATCTTCAATATAGCCCATGTCATTCCCCTATCTGCTTAAATGATAACTATTGGGTATCCAGCTTGTTTTTCGTAACTGTTTTTAAGTTTTCCTTACTTGAATTATTTTTTCGATTTCTTTTCCTTTTCCTTTTCCTTTTCCTTTTCCGTTTTCGTTTTCGTTTTCGTTTTCGTTTTCTTTTTCTGTTCCGTTTTCTTTTTCTTTTCGTTTTCCGTTTTCGTTTTCGTTTTCGTTTTCTGTTCCGCTTTCTGTTCCGTTTTCTGTTCCGCTTTCTGTTCCGCTTTCTGTTCCGTTTTCTGTTCCGCTTTCTGTTCCGTTTTCTGTTCCGTTTTCTGTTCCGCTTTCTGTTCCGTTTTCTGTTCCTTTTTCTTCTCCTTTTTCTTTTCCTTTTTCTCTTCCGTTTTCATTTCCTTTTTCAGTTCCGTTTTCGTTTCCATTTCGGCTTCAGCCATAGTTGGAGTTATGACTCCATTACTTTTATTTGCTGCAATTGAAATAATTAAGTTTAGTGATATATTAGTCTTCGTTTCCGTTTTCTTTTCGTTTTCCGTTTTCTGTTCCGTTTTCGTTTCCATTTCGGCTTCCGTCTTCGTTTCCATTTCGGCTTCCGTCTTCGTTTCCATTTCGGCTTCCGTCTTCGTTTCCATTTCGGCTTCCGTCTTCGTTTCCGTTTTCGTTTCCGTTGTATTAACGAGAGAATATAATCTTTGTTGCTCCATAATTTGTTTATTGACATCAAATTTTTCTTCAATGACTTTCCGTGCTCTTTCCGTATAGTTGTTCCAAATCTCTGGATGTTCTAAAAAGAATTGTATGCCTTTCGCTAACTCAATATCATTTTTTTCTGGAGCTAGGTAACCTGTTCTCTGGTGTTCAATTAATTCAGGGATTCCCGCGTGTTGAGTGGAAACGACAGGTAAACCGCTAGCCATTGCTTCTTTTAAGACATTAGGGATGCCTTCGATATCACCAGTTTTACCTGTTTGACTTGCAAGACAAAAGATATGAGCTTTTTTTAATTCCTTCGAAACTTGTTTTGAATCCATAGCTCCTCTAAGAATCACAACATCTTTAAGGTTAAATTCTGTAATGACCGATTTAATTTTTTCCTCATCTTCACCTGTTCCAATAATATGCAGTCTAGCCCTTGGATATTGTGAATAAATCCGTTTAAATGCATTTATAAGAGTAACAAATCCTTTTTTGTCTACAAGTCTACCTACAGATAAAACTCTTATTTCTCCTTCTTTAGGAAGAATGGGGGTAGAATAGGCGAAAAGATCTGTTTCGATACCACCATATAACACATGAATTTTTTCATCCGGAATTCCTAAACTTCTTAATCCTTCTGCAAGATATTGGCAAACAGGAAAAAAGTGTGCACCATGTTTAATAAATGATGAATATCGCTTAGCATTTTTTCTGAAAATTTCTGGTCTGTCAGAACCATCACGTCCTCTAATGCTAACAATCAATGGGATATTATATTTTTCACATACAGGCAAAATTTCTTGTCCATGTTTTCCGTGATGAGCATGAATGGCTATGATTTCTTGTTCTTTGAAGAAATTTTCTAGATCTTTAATCTTGTTTAAATTATAGTAGTTTTCAAAGGGGAATTCTGTTTGGTTGGTATCGTCGAATGGGCCGATTACGATTGAGCGATAGCTACTTATTTTTACGATTTGATTATATATAAAACGTTGGTGTGTTTTAATGTTTTCACTTACAAAATAAGCAATGGTTTTCATTCTGCCTCAGTCCCTTTAACAAGAAATTCATATTTGCTCTTCTCGCGTCCTGCTAAAACTAATAGCTCTTGATAATTGCCTAATTTTTTTATTTTTCCTTGTTCTCCAATTTGTTTCACTTGCTTGTGAAATTCATGAGGGAACATGGAATCAGCTTTATAAAAAATGTATTTGTATGGTAGGTCTTCAGAACAAACTTTAAGGTAGTTTTCAAACTGAGGATTTAATTTGAATAGAAGATCTTTTGCAGAATTACGTGTAAGGGACGTCATGAGAAAATCTGATAAATTATACTCTTTAAGAACTTCCAATGGAGTTTTCATATTTTCAGGGTTCAAATTACTTTCTCCTTTTATTAACTTACATATTTTTTGCTTGCATGTAATTTACCTATTCACCTATCTCTTTTTATTTGATTTAGGCTTTTACTCATTAAATTTTTAATTATATTGATCTGCTGCCATGTACACTTCAAATCTACTAATATCGAATCTGTCTCCATCAATCGTTTTCCCCATAGACATTTTCTAATTTTCAGCATTTTATTAATGGCATCTGTTATTTGACCTTTCATCACCAACTCCAGGATTTTTTCTAAACAAGAAAAATTAAATGGTGTCAAATGACAGCTAAATTTGAAGGTGGATCGTTTGATGGTTTTCAACGATATTGATAACTTTACCTATACCACTATCTATATTTTTCAATTCATCACACCGTAGTTTGACAACAACTGTTTTTCAACTTCATTTAGACCGAGTACACTTTTTTTATTTTTTTCAAAAACTCTTACTGACTGACCTAATCCAGCCGTCTCTTTTTCAATAATAACTTCATCAGGCAACAATACAGCAAGTGGTTCATTTCCAACAAAGTTTTTCCCTAAGAGGATTGCATCACCAAGCCCACTAGCATAGGGCTGTATAGTGTATTGGATATGAAAATTGGGAATCTTGTTTTTTTCTAATAAATGAGTTTTTTGTTTTTTATCAAGAAATGCTTCAAATTCGAGTGACCGATCAAAATAGTTTGCAATCAGATTTTATGATGGTGAAACGACGATTAATATTTCCTCAATACCTGACGCCATTGCCTCCTCTACGACATAATGATTAGCAGGCTTAACAACAATCGGAAATAATTCTTTTGGAACAACCTTCGTTACGGGTAAACCCCTCGTTCCATATCCAGCCGCAGGAATAATTGCTTTTTAAATTATCGCAAAACCCCTCCTTTACTTTTTTTGTTTAGTTTGGTAATCGTCTAGCAATGTGAAAATTGAATTTTCTATAGGGTAATGTAAGCCTTTTTATTAATAAATGAACTAGTCCTCTTTATTGTTTGTACTATTGTCTATGTGCAAAACAATTATTAATTATTTAAGAATTTGTAAATATTGAATGGCAAAAGTCTATTATAAAAAAAGTAGACATTCCTACGCTAATTGGGAGCCTGGTAGTCTTTCCGGAAAATATACCACCCTTAGATGTGTTACAAAATTCAACTATTTCATTGCATTTAAACATTCCCTATATCACTCAAATTTAAAATGCTTCAGTTTTAAGTTTCATTAAAAGGATTTAATTGAAGAAGGAGTGAACATTTATTATGATTTGCACATGAACTTATGGTGCGATTGTTATATACCCGAATAATATATACTAATAAAAAAGTGCCCTCTAATTCGGGTTTTTCTATGTCTCTCAATGGTAAATATTAAGAGTCCACCCACCAGCCAAATAAGATAGAACCGCTGTTAAATTATTAAGGTTCCTCCCTGAAACAGATCCGGTAAGCCGAAATAAAACCTGCTCTAAAATGCTTCATTTGAGACAAGTATCCCTTTCGTTAGCGAAGAAAAGCATAGCCGTCGATTCAGCTTCATAGTCGTTAGTTAAACCCTCCCTGGCGATCAAACCAATCATATATTCACTTATCCTGTCCCAAGCCATCAAGAACCTTGTATGGCATTTCCCTTTCCTCCTACACATTCTATATTAACTTTGAGGAAAGTAGCATCCTATAAGTTTTTTTCACAAATATTATTACTCTATTTTTGTTTATATCCAAATAATATTGAGTTGTATACCTTGTTAACGGATTGTATCTGCTCTGACACATCGACTAAGTGCCTTTTATCAGTAAGAAAAGCTTGGACTTGTTTAAAAAGACCAGGTTTGAATTCTGTATCATGATGTTTTATGAGGGATATTTCTTCTATATGAAAGGAATTGTGTTTCATTATATATAATCTTTCGAGCGGTTGAAGAATAAGTTTGTATTGGTCAGTCATTACTTCAATTCCCCACCTACCTGGTGATTTCCAATTCGCGTGATAACTGAACAATACATCATTGTTTGTCATTCCAGAGCCTGTAAAGATAGCCGCATCAGGGTGCCAAGCTAGATGATTTGTGGACAAAGATTGTATTACTTTTGGTTTTCCAGCAATAAAAAATGCTAGATCGATGACATGTGAAGAATTGGCAATTAGCCAATTTTTCTTCACTTCATTTGTATTTTTACTTTTTTCTATTTGCTTGCTAAGTTCTGTAAAATCAAAATGTATCGAGCGAATAGGATTGTCTTCTGTGACATACGAAAGCAACTTGTTAACCGATTCATAAAACCTTCTATTGTACCCAATATATACTTTTGAATTAAATATTTGAGCTACTGCTTGCAATTCTATTAATTCATCACCACTAACTGCTCCTGGTTTTTCAAGCAGGATTTCTTTAACACCGTTTTGCATAAGCGTAATGGCGACTTCTTTTAAATGTTCTACGGAAACGGCCACGATTGCCCTATCATATGAATGCTTTTCATGCAATACTTGATCTAGATTTCCAAATGAAGCCTCCTTTCCAATTAACTCTTGAAAATGAAGAGCTGTTTCCTCAGATCTTGTGAATACATGAAATGATTGATTCATTTGCTTTAAAACTTTTGCATACTCAGAGCCCATATTCCCTGCGCCTACAAGAAGTATTGGTTTTAAGTGATTGGACATTCTATCACCCTATGACCTAGAACCTTTGAGAAGAAAGTATTTAGATTAATAATCAAGTTTACATGTAGTTTTTTAGATGTCTCATAATCCGGAAGAGAACATTTTCCAAGTAATAATAAATCAGTTACTAAGAGAGAGGTAATCGAACTTTGCTTTGGATAGTTGATAACCTTTTCTATAATTTCATTATTTTGAGTGTCTTCTACCGTGATTTTCTCCAACAAAGGGAATATCGTCCAAATTTCTTCGTTAAATTTAAATTTCATGACATACTCAAGACTTGATTGGTTACTTGATGAAATGATCAATGTATCTTCCTTATTCGTACAAGCTGTTAATACTCCCAAAACCTCCAAATATCCCTTTCTTTTACTCTCAACTACATTTTCCAATTTACTCGTTTCAATCTTCATGTCTAGACAATTTGTCAAAAAGGAGAATAAATCTAATTGGTGAATGCTGTTACAACCAATCCCAAAATTTCTATATTCTACATAAAAGTTTAAATTAGAATTGACCTTCTCTTTCAGTTCCATAAATATAGGTAGGGTTCTTAACGGACAGTTCACCCAACAACCTTTTACATTGTATTCTTTAAGAAGAGATGACATTTGATCGTAGTCACTCTCTTTTTGGAATAGCACTTTTTCTAAAATCAAATATTTCACTGAAGTAGTTTTTAATAAGGTTTCTGCAACTTCCAATCTAACTTTTGAGCTGGTAGCAATGATACATAGATCCATTTGACCTGGAATATCTTTTATAGATTCGAAAAAATAACATGTTTTCTCTATTGGCTTAGAATCCTCATAACACCTTTGCGCGAGATTTAAAGCTTCAACGCTTGGATCTATAACATATATCTTTAGAGATAAATCTGTCTTGAGCAGTCCTTCAAAATGTCTGTATCCTATATTTCCGCTACCTATGATTAAAACTTTAAACATATTTTCAGCTCTCTCCCCCCATTTATGAATGTTTTTTAATAATTTCTTCTATTTTATTTTTCGCTAAAATAGGAGCCAGCTCTACAGATATAAGTGTCTTTGACAGAAATTTATTTCCTTTCTTTTTTAAATCATCCACATAACTTTGATCGGTTGTTATTTTTGTTACAGCTTTTATTAAATCTGTCGCATTTTCTATTATTTCTCCAGCTTGAGCTTTTGCTAAGTGAGCATTGAGTTTATTAGTGTTTAATTTATAATGATAGGGAATGTTGGGTTGTAGGATGAAAAGTGGCTTGTCTAAAATTGCTGCCTCGATTGCGGTATTGGAGGAAATTGTCATTAAGCAATTAATATAATGTAAAAAATCGTACAATGGGTAATCACTAGATAGGATTTTCACATTCTTATTTTTACCTGATATTGGGTATTCGTATTGATCTCCCTTATGTTTTTTGATTAATATGGTTACGGGAAGACTTTCGGGAAATATTTCTATCCATTTCTCTAGCTGACAATTGGTATCTAGGAATGGTTGGGTTGTAAAACCTAGGATTTGATGATTGCTTGGAATGTTAAATTTTTGATAAAATGCTTCTTTTGAACTAACAGGACTTTTTTTTTCATAATAAAATCTTATATTTCCAGTCTCAGTAAGTTTTTCCTCTTTAATCTTTCGCTCGAAAAACCAGTTTTTTTGATTTTCCCCCCATGCAAAATAATAGTCGGCTCTGGAGGGAATTATGGTTCGATCCCCAATTATATAAAGTGGCATGTCGATAAATGGTATATTATATTTTTTTGAAAGCATTCCTAGAATTGCACCAAATATACTGGCTTCTGAAGGAATTATTATTACAGATGGTCTCGTATTTAAAATTAACTGATCTAAAATATAAACCCATTTTATAATGTTCGAACATACCTTTATTAACCATTGTTGAAATAAGGGTGTACTAAAATAATAATGAGAAACAGTCTTTAAAACCATTTCTACCTGTGCTTTTAAAAGTACTTGATTTTGCTTAACCTCCACGTTATTGACTTTTAAGAGTTCATTCCTAAATAGATAATTTTTAAACTGTTTTGGGAGATTATTATTTTGCTCTTTATCTTGAACACCAAACAGTGTAACTTCGTATTCTTTCAGTTGATCAACCGCAAATGCATAATAATCATCCGAAAGCAATATTGCATTCTTATTTTTTTTGATATTAACAGGAGAAATATTTTCAAAAGCTAATAATTTTTGATTTATATCTCCCATTGTCTGAAACCTTCTTAGCATACGAAATTTTTTAATCAGAGCTTGATTTATTCGGTTTCGATCAACAAATGGTTGAATATGCACTTCAAATTGTGCTGCTAAACATTGGGCTAATGGTAGTCCATAAATTTCAACCGAAGAACAACACTGAAAAAAATCATATATTAAATTATATTTGACTAGATGATAATCATTTATCTCGATTTCACCGTACATTAAAACCACTCCTACGAATAAAGATTATTTATTACATATTCATATTACTGCTTTACCTATTTACACGGATTTAATTAAACGACATTACCTATTTCTCGATATTCCATTTTTTTCATTCCCATTCTAGAGAGTTTTTCAATACTGTTTTTACAACTCTCTTCTTGTTCGGAATAATATTTCATAGATGCTTCATCATAATTTCTTTTATTTTATTTTTTGTTAAAGCAGGGGCCCAGTGTACTGTTTTAATTGAACCTTTTCGGAATGTATTTACTTTCTTTGTTAAATGATCTACATAGCCTGGAACCGTTGTTATTTTTGTTATCGCTTGAATTAACTCTGTAGCATTTTCTATTATTTCGCCCGCTTGAGATTGTGCAAAATAAGCGTTATTTTGATTATGATTTAACACATAATGGTAGGGTATGCTAGGTTGAAGGATTAGTAGTGGTTTATCTAAAAGTGCGGCTTCAAATGCCGTAGTAGATGCAATCGTCATTAAACAATCTATATGATGTAAAAAATCGTACAATGGGTAATCACTAGATAATATTTGTACGTTCTTCTTTGTACTTAATGATGGATATTCATATTTATCGTTTCTATGTTTTTTGACTAAGATGGTTACTGGAAGATTAATAGGTATAGCCTCTATCCATTTTTCAAGCTTATCATTGGTATCTAGATACGGTTGGGTTGTAAAGCCTAAGATAAAATGATTACTTGGTATTTTAAGTTTTTCATAAAATGATTCTTTTGAAATAGAGGGATTTTTCTTATCATAAAAGAATTTTATATTTCCAGTTTCAGTTATCTTATCTTCACTAATATATCGCTTCATTAACCAGTTTTTTTGATGTTTCCCCCACACAAAATAATAATCGGCTCTAGAAGGAATTATGTTAAGATCTCCAATGGTTGTAAGAGGCAGGTTGATAAATGGAATCTGATATTTTTTTGAAAGCAGTCCAAGGATTGTACCAAAAATACTAGCTTCTGAAGGATTTATGATTACAGCTGGTCGTGTCTTCAATATTTGCTGATCTAATATATAAACCCACCTTATTATAGTTATACAGGCTTTTGAAAGCCATTGCTGAAATAAGGGTGTACTGAAATAAAAATGTTGTGGTAGAAACTTTAACTTTTCATCAATCTTTTTCTTTAAAAATGCGTGTTGCTCCTTAACCATCTGGTTATCAACTTTTAACAATTCATTTCTAAAAAGAGCACTTTTAAACTGATGTGGGAGATTATCATGAATTTCTTTATGATGGACCCCATATAATGTGATTTCATATTCTTTAAGTTGATCAATCGCAAAGGCATAATAGTCATCCGAAAGCAGTATTGAATTCTTATTTTTTTGAATGGTAACCTGGGCAATGTTTTCAAAAGCTATTAATTTTTGATTAATAGCTCCCATTGTCTGAAATTTTTGTTGCTTATGAAATTCATTCATAAGAATTTGATTTCCAAGATTCTGATCAACAAATGGTTGAATATGGGGCAAAAGAAATAGCCTAGATAAACATTGTGCCAATGGTAAGCCATAAATTTTAACCGAAGAAAAATACACAAAAAAATCATATAGCAAAGAATATTTTAGTAGATGATAATCATTTACCTCATTTTCACCGAACATGTGAAAAGCCCCCCATAAATAAATATTATTTACTCTTTTTTTCTCCTATTCTGCCAAGGGTTAAATTTATCCTTATTAAAGTATAGAGAATTTAGCAAAACCGAAATATATGTTTAATAAGATGCTTTAATTAATGAAGCAGGAAGTACTTAATACAAACTTGGATGAAGGTTGTCATTAACACCTATTTTCACGCGTGTATTTACAAAAAAACTTGGGATAAGAGTGTTTAATTCTCCCCCAAAAGACTTCACTTTTTAGCTCAAAAATCACATCCAAATTCGACAAACACTTTATAAATGCTTTAAAATAATTTCTTCTATTTTTTTTTTTGCTAAAATAGGAGTCTGATCCACAGGTACATGCGCCTCTGCAAGAAATTTATTTCCTTTCCTCTTTAAATCATCTATAAAACTTGGATCAGTCGTTATTTTTGTTACAACCTGTATTAAATCTTTAGCACTTTCTATAACTTCTCCTGCTTTAGCTTGGGAAAAGAAGGCATTGTTTTGATTGTTACTTAATACATAATTATAGGGAATAATAGGTTGAAGGATTAAGAGAGGTTTACCTAATAGTGCAGCTTCAAATGCAGTAGTCGATGCAATAGTCATTAAACCATTTATGTTGTATAAAAAGTCATATAATGGATAATGACTAGATAGGATTCTCACATTGCTTTTTTTGTTTATCGACGGGTATTTGTATTGATCTAGCCTGTGTTTTTTAACTATTATTGTTATCGGAAGATTATTTGGTATTTCTTCTATCCATTTTTCAAGCTTATCATTGGTTTGATGTGGTTGGGTTGTAAAACCTAGAATATAATGATTGCTTGGAATATTGAATTTCCCACAAAATGTTTCTTTAAAGCTAGCAGTATATTTCTGTTCATAATAGAACTTCACATTTCCAGTAACCATAATTTTATCTTCTCTAATCTTTCGCTCCATAAACCACTTTTTTTGATATCCCCCCCACGCAAAATAATAATCGGCTCTCGAAGGAATGATGGACCGGTCTCCAATTGCGGTAATTGGCATAAAGATAATTGGTATTTGGTACTTTTTTGAGAGAAGCCCAAGTATTGAGCCAAAAGGGCTTGCTTCTGAAGGTATGATGATTACAGATGGTCTCGTTTTCAAAATTAACCGATTTAAAATATAAACCCATCTAATAATGCCACCACAGGATTTTGAAACCCATTGGTAAAATGATGGTTTACTGAAGTAATAATGTTGTGGCATACCCTTTAACCTATCATCCACTTGTTTTTTCAGGAGTACTTGTTGTTGTTTAACTTCCTGGTTATTAGCTTTTAAAAATTCCTCCCTAAATAGGTAATTTTCAAAATGATTCGGTAGATTATCATGCAGTTCATTATCGGCAACAGCAAATAATGTGACTTCGTAATCTTTTAGTTGATCAGTCGCGAAAGCATAATAATCGTTCGAGAGGAGTATAGACTTCTGATTTTTTTGAATAGTTACCTGAGATATATTTTCGAAAGCTACAAGTTTTTCATTAACATCCCCCATTGTGTGAAATTTTTGTTGCTTATGCAACTGTTTAATGAGGCTTTGATTTACCCTGTTCTTATCAACGAATGGTTGGATATGGACTAAAAATTGTGCTGCTAAACATTGAGGTAACGGCAAACCTGAAATTTCAATTGAAGAAAAACTGTTAAAAAAATCATACAGTAAAGAATACTTCACTAGATGATAATCATTCACCTCATTTTCACCGTACATTATAAACCTCCCGCTAATAAGTGAAATTTCTATTCAAATCTCATATCAAAAGGTCAACGTTCCTTATTGATCATTTAATCTCTTTTCTATAAGCATCTCTGCTATTAAAAAGTCCATTTCTTCATCAATATCAACCGCTCTTTCTTTCGGAATAATGATTCCCCCCGGATGGTTACCAAGAAATTGTTCATTTTCTTCATTTATCTCATTTAGATAAAACGCATAAACAGCACCATTAAGTTGGTAAGCTTTCGGAAGCTTTTGTCGTGGCAAAAAGGGATTTGCCTTTTCTATGAAAGTTATGGGACTTGTATCCTCAAAAACCCACGCTCTTATTGGGTTTAATTCAGCTTCTGAAAAAGTCGCAACTGCTCTGTAACCTTGATTATTTTCAATAAGAAGATCTAAACAATCATAAATATCTTCTTTGGAGCGAAGAGGAGAGGTCGGTTGCAAATAGAGCATAATATCATAGATCTCCTTTTGTTCATTTATTACATCAATTGTATGCTTAACTACATCAATCGCCAAAGCGTGATCCCCTGATATATGTTCAGGCCTCTTTATGACATCAGCACCAAAATGTTGGGAAATGATCGAAATATTTATATCATCAGTTGATACGACTACTTTATCGATTTCAGGAATTTCCTTTACTAGGTCAAGGGTCCAAGCAATAAGGGGCTTTTGACAAAGAAGTTTTATATTTTTATAAGGAACGGCTTTGCTTCCTCCTCTTGCTGGTACTAAAGCAATAATTTTTTTGCCTTTATACACTCTTGTTCACCCCCACTTGTTTTATTTATTAAAACTTTTATTGATTAACATCCATTTATCAATTGTCATTTCTTTTAACACCTTAATAACCTGAGTTTCCGGACATTTTACAGTATCATATGGATTTGAACTAATTCTCTTTTCCGTTTGCAAAACAGTTTTTATTGCTGCGATAATTTGAACCTCATTATAGGGAGTCTCTACTACATTACTCCCCCGTTCTCTTCCCTTTTGCCGATTTCCTATTAAGACATACGGGAGATTAAAAAAGGGCGCTTCTATCAATCCGCTACTGGAATTGCCAACCAATACGTTCGCTTGACTTAAAAGAAACAAATAATCCTCTTGCGGTATTGAATGATAAAAAGATGTTGCAGCTTTATTAAAGTGGCAAAATTCCTTTATTTTTTGATTAAAGAAATCCCCTCCAGCGTCACTATTTGCCCCAATAAAGATTAATTGTTCATGACAAATTGGTTTTAATGAACAAAGTAGAGTCTCCACTTGTTTTTCAACAGGGACAGCATCACGGGAATCTGGATGAAAAGCCACTATCAGGAGATTTTTATTAGATTGAATAGAATATTTTTTCCTTAACAACTCATTTTCAGAAATGGACTGGTTTTTCACCTGATTAATTTCAGTTTTTCGAAGGCTGCCTATCACGTGTATCCGCCAGTCTTCCTCACCTAATCGGAGTAAGGTCCTGTATGATTTTTCAGTAGAAGCAAAATGAAGATGTGCTAATTTTGTGATCGCATGACGAATGGAATCATCAGCCGATCCGCTCACTTCCCCTCCATGAAAATGAACAATCGGGATATTCAAATAATGAGCAGTGATGGCAGCAGCAAGCATTTCCCCTCTATCTCCTAAAACTAATAAGAAGTCGGGGTTATTTACCCTGAAAATCTCAGTAAAGTATAAGATTCCTAACCCTAACGATTGGGACATGGAAGCCTTATTATCACCTTTCACTAAAATCGAAGGAGTTGCTGAAATCCTTAGATGATCTTTTTTAATCTCTTGAATGGTCTCCCCATACTCACCCAACAAATGCATTCCCGTTACGATAAGGGAGAGATTGAATTCTGAATTTTCCTCCAGTTTAAGCAATAAGGGCCGATAGATTCCGTAGTCTGCTCTTGAACCAGTAACACAAAGAACTTCTTTTTTAGTCATTGAAATCAGTCCACGATAAAGGTTCATGTTTCTTTTTTGGAACTCTTAAGACTTTCCCGATTACTTTTTCAAATTCATTTGCCTCTATTCCAGCTAACGGTCGAAGAGCGATAAGATCATTTTCTGAAATAATGGTTCCGATGGGGACATTTGATTTTAAATAAAGGCTCCTCCTTACTAAAGGTTTCACTCCTTTTTCATTTGCCGTTAACTGCTTTTGTTCGGAACCAAGGGATAATTCCGTTAATCGCACTAATTCAACCAT
The DNA here is from genome assembly GCF_037975445.1 of Peribacillus sp. FSL P2-0133. Taxonomy (NCBI): domain Bacteria; kingdom Bacillati; phylum Bacillota; class Bacilli; order Caryophanales; family Bacillaceae; genus Peribacillus; species Peribacillus sp. FSL P2-0133. Next base: position 3,074,270 of record NZ_CP150254.1, read on the forward strand.
TTCCTTGAATTCCTTTATATTGATAGAAGCTAAATGATCCGGGCCGGGCAAGGTGTTGTCGAGGGTTATATGCTTTTCGAGAATCCTTGCACCCAAAGCAGTCGCAGCAATAGGAATATGGGTCCCGATTGAGTGGTCCGAGTAGCCGATCACATAAGGATATCTATTTAAGTAATCGTTAATGACTTTTAAATTGATTTGTTGCTCGGGAGTTGGATAACTGGAGGTACAATGGAGAATACTAATTTGTAAGTTTTCTTTTAATCCCCTTAAATAGGCGATAGTTTGGTCAATTTCGGATATTAAAGACATTCCCGTAGAAAGAATAATTGGTTTATCTGTTTCAACAATACGTTTTAAGAGGGGGTAGTTCGTAAGGTCTCCGCTTCCCACTTTAAAAGCGGACATATCCAAATCGTTTAAAAAATCAACACTCTTCAAATCAAAAGGAGTTGCTAAAAAAATAATATTTTTTTTGTCACAGTATTTTTTTAGATCTATGAATTCAACAGATGATAGCTCTAATTTCTTTAACATGTCATACTGGTTTTTTTCCTTCGTCTTTTTTTGATACTGCACTAAATCCGCTTGTCTTGTTGTCAATTCTTCGGTGTCAAACATTTGAAATTTCACGGCATCTGCACCTGCATCAATGGCCGCATCCACTAATTTTTTAGCCAATTCTAAAGACCCATTATGATTTACTCCGATTTCAGCAATAATGAATGTTGGACTGTTACGGTCAATCAATATATGCTTTAATTCTAGTTTCATTGAGTATCCCTCGTTAATATATCTAACAGAGTTGTCATAACATATTTTTGTTCTTTTTCACTTAAATCATTAAAAAACGGAATTGCCAGAGATCGTTTTGCCAACATTTCACAGACTGGAAAATCACCTTCATTTGTTTGAAAAAGATCTTTATAAAAAGGTTGTAAATGTATCGATGGGAAATATGGTTTTGACTGAATGCCCTTTTTAAGAAGCTCTTCCAACACTTTATCTCGATTCGTATATTCAGGAAGCAATACAGGATACACAAACCAGCTAATCGTTGCATGTTGATGATTTTTTAAGTACATCACTGGAACTTGGTATTCATTTATGAGCTTATGGTATTGTTCGGCAACCTTCTCTCGTTTTTTTAAGATTTCTGGAAGTCTTTCCATTTGGGCAACACCTATAGCCGCATGGATATCTGAAAGTCTATAATTGTATCCGAGCCTTTCATGGCTTAACCATTCATTGCTTATGCTTCTACCCTGATTTCGTAGACTGGCTGCCATGTTATATATTTGTTCATCATTCGTAACTAACATTCCTCCCTCACCCGTTGTTATTTGTTTGTTAGGGTAAAAGGCAAATACACTTACATCTCCAAAGGTTCCGGCAAGCCTGCCATTCCAGGTAGCCCCGATTGCTTCACAAGCATCCTCAATGATCCTTAAATTATATTTTTTGGCTATTTTAACAATTTCATCCATATTGCAAGGGTGACCGAATATATGGACAACTAAAATGGCTTTTGTTTTATCAGTAATTGCTTTTTCTATTAAACTTTCATCCATAACGGTTGTATCAGGATGAACATCCACGAAAACAGGCTTTACTCCTTCATAGAGTAAACAATTACTTGAAGCCACAAAACTATACGGTGACGTAATAACCTCATCACCTTCCTTTAGTCCCAATGCCTTAACTGCAACATGCAGAGCACTAGTACCACTATTCATTCCTACTGCATAGGAAACGTTTAATAAATCTTGGAATTTCCGCTCAAACTCGATAATTTTGTTCCCTAAACTTAATTCCCCTGTATTCAAAACATCCATTACATATGTCTTTTCTATGTGAGTTATATCAGGCTTAGATAATGGAATTTGCACATACATTCTCCTTTCTATTCTAAATAAGGGCTTATTCTAAAATATTCTTTTTGGATTCAACCTCTAAAAATCACTCAGATCCCGATGGTTTTTATTTAAGGGGCTATTGGCTATGCTTTTACTCTAGTCATTCAACCCTTTATGAGTTTTGTACTTAACGTAAAACCGAAGTCTTTTTATTATATTAAGATAAGGAATTTCTGTTCACACCAAAAACCTAGCCTATCAATAAAAGGCGCATCCCCATGTTTTGCCTCCATTCGATATTTCTCATAAAATACTTTACCCAAGGAAAATATTATCATTCCAACATTATTCTTCAATTAAAAGGAGCTTTCCAAATCTTTTCTAGTTTTACTTGTAAAATGTTTGAATTCACTAACGCCTTTTGTTATAGATCTACATAATATGATTAATGATAATTTTTACCAATTCTTATTAATTAGGAGGTTTTATATTTTGCAGGGTTCTTCTTTAAATATTAATCCTGATCTATATGATCATTATCAAGATAAAGTCATTCTCATTACTGGCGGCACTGGTTCAATTGGCAGTCAAATTGTAATGGAACTAGTCAAATATTCTCCTAAAAAAATCATTATTTATAGTAAAGACGATAGCAAACAATATTTAATGAAAAAAAGAATGAAAGAATTTAATAACATTTATTATATACTAGGGGATATTCGCGATTTCCAGAGAGTGGAATATGTATCACGTGGGGTAGATTATATTTTTCATACTGCTGCATTGAAACAGGTACCTATATGCGAAGAAAATCCAGATGAGGCCATAAAAACAAACCTTTTAGGGAGTCTAAATATTATTGAAGCTGCCATAAATAATGGAGTAAAGAAAGTTATAAATATTAGTACTGATAAGGCAGTCAACCCGACAAACACCATGGGGGTAACAAAACTTTTAGCAGAAAAATTATTTAAGCAGGCTAATTTAAAATTAAATAATCACCATACAAAGTTCTCTTCTGTTCGTTTTGGGAATGTTCTCGGCTCACGCGGTTCTGTCTTTCCTCTCCTATTTGAACAGCTTATGAATCAAGAGCCCTTGACCATTACCGACCTTGGAATGACACGTTTTTTTATGTCTATCAAAGAAGCAGTTCTACTTACTATTAAGGCAGGCGCTTATGCTGAGGGCGAAGAAATATACATTCTTAAAATGAAAGCTTTAATGCTTTCAGATCTAGTAGTTGGTTTAAAAGAGTATTCAAAACAAAAACAGGTAAAAGAACCTGAAGTGCAAATTATTGGAATAAGACAAGGAGAAAAATTATACGAAGAATTGGTACTGGAATCGGAACTTGAAAATTTGTATGAAAACGAAGAGATGTATGTAATTTCGCCTAACTCCCCCGATACAACCCTATTCAAAAAATTATACTTATCTGATTATCGATCAGATAAAGTTAATCTAATTACTCAGAAGGAAGTTCTCCAAATACTCAAGGATCTTGACCGAACATGAAGTGGGGAATAATCGGGACAGGAGGTCACAGTAAAGTAGTTCTTGAAGCCATTAAATCCTTCGGTCATTATGTTCAGGTTACTTGTTTTTCAAAAGCACTTCCTAATCATCCCTTTTTCCTTCCATATCCGATCGTATTAGATGAAGAAAAAATGATTCATTTGCATGAAAATACTATTGATAGTTGGCATGTAGCGATTGGAGATATTTCCATCAGGGAAAAAAAGCTAGAACAGTTAGAACAAAATAAACTAATCATTTCTTCTATTATTCACAAGAACTCTATTGTTAGCCCTTCTGCAACTATAGATGAAGGTACCTTTGTAAATGCAGGTGCAGTAGTTAATGCGTCTACAAGAATTGGTAGAGGCTGTATTATCAATACCTCTGCAAGCATTGATCACGATTGTATGATAGGTGATTTTGTAAATATTGGACCAGGTTCCCGTTTAGCAGGTCATGTTTCAGTTGGAACAAAAACTGAAATAGGAACTGGGGTTTCTGTGGCACCACATGTAAAAATAGGAAAAGGCTGTATAATCGGGATAGGTTCTGTGGTAGTAAAAAACATACCAGACTTCAGCTTGGCTTATGGTGTTCCAGCTCAAGTAATAAAACTTTTAGAGGACAAACAGTGTAAGAAAACCATATAGATTTAATCTTGCTTACCTTAATCTATATAAATATTAACCATTTTTCTCAAATTCCACTATTTATCCATAACAATCATTCCAATTATTTCATATAACTAATGGATGAAAGTCAAATTTTTGCTAAAAAAAGGGGATTAAGATATGTCAGTACTATACTCAACAGGTCCTGTTGAAAACATGAATGGTGACGGTTCCTTAGACCCATCATTTACGTTGGACAAGCTTTTTTATACTCTCGTAGTAAACATTCTAAATAATAATGAAAGAAAGAGTACCGGAATAATAATAGAAGTCTACGATGTAGATGGTCTAAAAACCAGAGTAGGACGGTATAAGGGTGAAGTAGAGGAACAATATGGTTACACTTCTGAATTAGACGTATCTGAATTAAACCGTTTTGAAATTCAAATAGAGCTACGCAAAGACGATGTCCTCGCATCTGTGACCGGGAAAAATGCTTTAGGAGAAATTATAAGAGAACTGCCGTTAACACGCATAAAATCATAAAAAGCTACTTTAATCATCGTGTTTAAGCAAGCTAACATAACTGGTTTTTACTGTGGCTTGCTTTTTTTAGAGTATATGAATTGCAGACTTAAATGCGACACCTAGAAAAAAAGCCCTACTTGCCTCTTGTAAAATAGAAGTTACCACACAACTTTTTACATGGAGGACGAGTATGAACTTACCACATTTGAGCGTGGACAACTAGAAGTGCTCCATACACTAGGGCATTCTACAAGAGGAAATTAGTGCTGTTCTTAATCGTCATCATTCCTGTTTTGAGCGTGAGTATCCATAAATATAAGCTCTATATATAATATAACAGCTAGGAAGCTCAAGAGCAGTATGCTGAGCGCCGTAAAACTTGAAAACCCTTTGGAAAGTATTCTTTAGACTTAGCCAAACAGATTCCAAAGTAGGATCATACACGGTAACCTGAACTAATTCAATTTCCTAACAGAGTAATTATCTTTTTAAACAAATTATTACTGGCTTTATCACGGGAAGTTATTACCATACTGAGTCATTAATGATATCGCGCCAAAATCCAAGAGAGACCCGGGCAGTTTTAATGTTGGCACCTCCATCTAAAAATGCCCAAAGGAAGTAAAAACACTTGAAATATTTGGTCATTGGAAACTAGATTCATTACCTCCTCTTTTGTTATCATTAACAAAGTTGACGTGATTGATATTTTTTAATCTTACTGACTGAAGCAGAGATTCCATCATTATTTTTTATCCACTAATATCCCACTTAGTAAAATTCACTACTTCTTTTTTCCTTATTTATTGTACTTATTGTACCAATTTACAAAATGAGTTAAACCTTCTTCTATTGTTGTTGAAGGATAGAACCCCACATCAGCATGCAAATCGGCAATATCTGCATATGTCTCCTTAACATCTCCCTGTTGCATTGGTAAGAATTCTATTTTTGCCTTTTTGCCAATTAGTTTCTCTAATGTGTTAATGAAATCCATTAATTTTATGGGCTTATTGTTACCGATATTATAAATTTTGTATGGGGCATAACTTGAACTTGAATCAGGATTAGCTCTATCCCATCCAATATTACAAACCGGTGGTTTATCAAGTAATCGGATTATTCCTTCAACAATATCATCAATATAAGTAAAGTCTCTTCTCATATCCCCATTATTAAAAACTTTTATTGTATTCTCTTCAATAATATTTTTAGTAAAAGAGTAATAAGCCATATCAGGTCTCCCCCATGGACCATACACCGTAAAGAAACGGAGTCCAGTAGTTGGAATATTATATAAATGACTATAAGTATGAGCCATTAATTCATTAGACTTTTTAGTGGCAGCATATAAACTTACTGGATGATCCACTGGGTCTTTGGTTGAGAAGGGGATATTAATATTTGCTCCATATACAGAACTTGAGGATGCATAAATTAAGTGCTTTACATTATTTTGTCGACAGACCTCTAAGATATTTACAAACCCAACTAGGTTGGAATTAACATAAGAATCCGGGTTGTCTATGCTATAACGCACTCCAGCCTGAGCTGCTAAGTTGATGACTATATCAATGGTTCTGTCTTTAAATAATTGATTTAATTTTTCTTTATTCAACAAATCCATTTTATGGAATTCGAAATCGGGGTTTTCTTCTAATATCTTGAGTCGATTGTTCTTTAAAGAAACATCATAATAATCATTAATATTGTCTACTCCTATAACATTGATATCTTGGGCTAACAAACGTTTTGTTAAATGGAAACCAATGAAACCTGCAGCCCCTGTTACAATAATGTTCATAGTATTGATTTCAATCCTTTCTATACAATAGGATTTTGACACCTTTCTGGAACACTGAGTAAGCATCCGTATTTATATATATTGATACTTTCGATCCTTTACAATAACAGAACAGTGTTCATTATGACGGATATAAAGAGGAAGCAAACTCAAAATCTTCATGGGGGAGAGACTTACGTTTTATTCGTAATCCACCAATGACATGATATCCTTTTTCGCTTTAAGCCTTATGAGTTTTCCACTCTTATACCCGCTGTGAACTAGCACCTACGAATGAAGTTTAAGCTAAAACGATCTCGGAAACCGTTGAATGCAAAATCACCATAGGTTTTGATATGCTCATTTTTGTGATAACTAAAACTTCAACAATTAGGAGTAATACCTTTTTAATTTTTTCGTTAGGATTCAGTTGATTCAGTTACATATAGCGTATTTTCATTTTCATCTAATGGGATTGGTGTTTTTGTCCATTCAGCATACGTACCAGGGTCTATCGCCTTCACTTGTTTTAGAAAAGAATCTAAAAAATTTCTTTCTCGCAGGTCTTTAAATAACTCGAGAGGTCTATTTTGTTCACGTGAAAACGAGTACACATGGTCGACTAATTTAAAACCATTCCTGGTTATAATAATATGCCGTAATGGGGCATCAATTTGCTTAAAACCTGATTTTTCCATTGTTTTTAATATATAGAGTAAACGTTTTGTTATGTCCTCAGAAAGTACAGATTGTTTTTTAAGAAACGTATTTAAATCTGGTCCTAATAGATATTCCATTAAAATATAATTTGGTCCTGTTTCAAAGACTTTCGGGATAAAAGGCAAGTCTTGACTTGATAAAAGAACCATTTTTTCCTGATTTGCATGTTCAGTTTTTCCGTAAAGTTTTACGCATGAGTCTTCAGACACTCGATAAACAGCACCTTGATGCCCTTTTCCAATGAGTGTTTGTGTTATAGCGCTATCCACTTTTACTCCATTCCCTGACCCTCCTGAGAGGACGGGAATGTTTCTAAAGTCCAAACTATTTTGATTGAAATAATCCTCCCACTCATTGAAGGTGTCCGGTTCGAGCTTTTTCACTTGGGCTAAGAACGAATCCTTTAAAAGGATTATTTTTAAATCTCTTAATAATTTTAATGGTACAGGATGCATTCTTTTAAAGGAATTTACATGGTCAATCACCTTAAGTTCCTCATTACCAACGACAAAAATATGGCGTAGGGGAGCATCTATCATGGTGAATTTTGCTTGTTTTAATTCCCTTAATATATAGAGGAGTTTCTTTACTATAGAATCAGGGATATACGTACAATTTCTCAGGTATTCTTTTAAGGTTGGAGCATTAAAATATTCCATGACTATATAGTTTGGTCCTGTATCATATACCAAAGGCATAAAGGGTAGATTTTTTCCAGCATTAAGAGCTTCATCCTCCATTTCCGCTTGTACCGGGTCTGAATAGATTTTTACACATTTATCTTCTGAAAGTTTAAATACTGCACCTTGAGCACCCATTCCAATCAGCGAATAGGTTGTGGGATTATGAATTTCCAAAGATTTTTCACCTTTGGTTACAGTAATGGTTTTAAAATTCTCCATGATCTCCTCCTAACTGCTCATCCATCGACTTCTGTTGAAACTGTTGAATTTTATTAAGGGCTTTTTTAACTTTTTCGGATTTTTGAGCCTTATTTTTATTTTTACGAGATGCTATTGTTTCCTCATTACCTTTAGTCTTTTGTTGAATCTTTGCTTTTTTGTCTTTTTTATTAGATGCTACATGTTTATCTTTGACTTTATCTTTAGTCTGCTGCTTAAGCTGCTGAAGCTTTGGAAGCTGTTGAAGCTGTTGAAGCTGCTGAAGCTGTTGAAGCCGTGGAAGCTGTTGAAGCTGTGGAAGCTGTTGAAGCTGTTGAAGCCCTTGATGCTTTTGATGCTCTTGATGCTCTTGATGCTCTTGATGCTGTTGATGCTGTTGCATATAAATAAGGGCTTTTCTGGCTAAACCGGCTTTTTTTCTAGGCGCTATTGTTTCGCCATCATACTTATCTTGCTGTTGAGGCTTTGTAGTCTCCTTAAGGGTATTTTTATCTATTTGGCGAGGTGTTACTGAATTTTGTTTACTTACTTTATAAGGGGCTAAAAGTTCATCATAAAATTCAGCTTGTTGTTGAAGCTGATGGACGAGGTTAAAGTTTTGTTCGATTTTTTGACGAGCCACTACTGTATATGTTTCCCATAATTCTCTGTTAGTTAGCATAAATTCAAGAGCATCTGCCAGTTCATCTGCATTATTTTCTTGTACTAAAACACCCTCTTTGTTATTTGTTATTAATTCAGGGATGCCGGCATGATTGGTCGAAATCACTGGTACCCCAATCGCCATAGCTTCTTTTAATGTATTAGGTATACCTTCTACATCTCCATCGGCGGCTTCTAGGCTCGCGGCGCAAAATAAATCTGCATTGGTCAATTGTTCTCGTACTTGATCTTTAGGTAGATGATTTAATAAATGAAAAGAGTCTCCTAAATTAAGTTGATTTGCCAAAGAAATGAGATATTCTTCAAGCTCCCCTCTTCCGATGATCGTCAAGGTTGCATTTGGAAATTTATCTTTGATTTTTTGAAAAGCTTGCATTAAGATGTGATGTCCTTTTTTTTCCACCAACCTACCGATGGATAAAATGTTTTGAGAGCCCCCTTTATGTGGAGTCCGGTATTTGAATTCGTTAAGGTCAACGCCACCATATAACACTCTAATTTTTTCTGATGGACAACCCCAAGCAATTAACCTATCTGCTAAATACTGACAAACTGGAAAAAAACGCTCACCTCGATCAAATAGCATTTTCATGTTATCTAGATAGCCAATGGGCTGATTAGCTAGGGTTGCATCCCTGCCTCGAATACTTGTTACCAACGGAAGGTTTGTTCCTTCTTTAAAAGGAAGTAATAACATCCCTAATTGACCATGGTGAGCATGTAAGAGGGAGATATCATTTCTTTCCACATATTCTTTTGGTGAGAAAATTTCATTGAGATAATGAACTTTCTCATTCAAAAGGGAAAGATCTATCATATATTTAGGTTGTCGTACCATATGAATATAATCATAATCAGGAACTTCTCGAATCTGTGGGATATATTGGGTCGGATCAACTCTTAAATTCAAATGCATAACTGTGTGCAAATTAATGTTCTCCTTTCTAGCATAGTAAGCAAATTTCCTGGACCTTTTCAAGTATATTATGCAGGACTCTATAAGTACGCATGGACTAATAACATACAGTAAAGCTAAATGGCAGTGAGTATGCGTTTACTTAATGTAACGGTGAGTTAAGTAAGTGCTATGACACAAGAGTATTTGCAAACAATGATACTAATAATTGACGTTTTTCTATGGTTCTAATGGTCGATGAAGATTTTTCTTTTATTTAAAGAAATAAAAAAAAGCACCTAAGAACAATATCAAAGGTGCTGCATTGCCAGTTTGCCCGCCTATAGAATAACAACTCCCTCTTTGAATGGTTAAGTTAACCTAATATATGGCTTTAAAAAACCATGTTCTCGTTAATAAAGTGTTAGAAAAAGTTTCGTTTTATGTCATACCAATAAAAATTGCTGGCCTTCCTATTGGATAATATTCAATTTTCTTGCAAGCTCTGATTCGATTTTCTTCAAGACAATTTCTACCATCAAAAACAATCGGTTGTTTCATTGTGTTCATCAATGTCTCCAGATCTAAATGTCTAAACTCATTCCATTCGGTAACAATAAATACAGCATCCGCATCCACTGTCGCTTCGCGAACTGAGCTGGCAAATCTAATTGTATCCCCTAATATGTTCTTCGCATTATCTATTGCAACCGGATCATAAGCTACCACTTCTGCTCCAAGATTGGTTAATGAACGCGCAATTTTTATTGATGGTGCTTCCCTCATATCGTCTGTCTCTGGCTTGAAAGCAAGACCAAGCATTGCAACCTTTTTCCCTTTTAAATCCCCCAAGCGATTTATCGCTTTCGTTACAAGGAGTTCCTGCTGATAATCATTAATCGCTACTGTTTCTTTTAACAAGGAAAAATGTACTCCATTTAACTTGGCAGTATGAAGCAACGCTTTAACATCCTTTGGAAAACAAGATCCTCCATAACCAATACCGGGCTGTAAAAAAGCTTCTCCAATCCTTTTATCTTTTCCCATTCCCTTTGCTACATCTTTAACATCTGCACCTACTACTCCGCATAAATTGGCAACTTCATTGATAAAGCTAATCTTAGTCGCCAAAAAGGCATTAGAAGCATACTTAATCATTTCCGCACTTCTAATACTTGTTAATATAAATGGTACATTTAACGGACGATACATTTCTTGTACTTTCTTAGCCGCCTCGTCATTTTCAGAACCGATGATGATTCGATCTGCTTGCATCGTATCCATAACAGCTGACCCTTGTCTTAAAAATTCAGGATTTGAAACCATATTGAAGGTGATCCTTTTGTTACAAAGTTCTTCCATAATTTTTTTAATAAAATCATTCGTACCAACTGGCACAGTACTCTTTATAACGACTACTGAACTCTGTACTAGGTTCGCAGCAATATCCTTCGCGGCTTGCACAATATACGATAAATCTGCTCCCCCATCCTCCATTTGCGGTGTTCCTACGGCAATGATGATAATCTCGGCACCATTTAGCGCTTCTCGATGAGATGTTGTAAATAGCAGTCTACCCGCTGCAGCATTTTGAGCAAGTAAATTCTCCAGACCCGGTTCATATATTGGAGAAATCCCTTGACGTAGACTTTTAATTTTCTTTTCATCTGTATCGATACAAATGACACTATGCCCTATTTCTGACAAACAAACACCAGTGGAAAGCCCGACGTAACCTGTACCCAAAACAGCAATTTTCATATTATTCAAGCTCTCTCTTTATAATCTGAAGGTTTTCTTTCTCATTTACATCCCTTAAATAGGAAAGTACCTCGTCTCTTATATCATCCCTGCGCAAAGCAAAGTCTATTGTTGCCTTAATAAATCCAACTTTATCACCAATATCATATCGGTTTCCCTCAAAATTATATGCTAATACTGCCTGCTGCTTATTTAGCTCATTTATGGCATCAGTAAGTTGTAATTCATTACCATGTCCAACCGGAAGCATTGACATTGTTTCAAAAATCTCAGGTCTAAAAACATAACGCCCCATTATCGCATATCTGGAAGGAGCCTCTTCCCTTTTCGGTTTTTCCACCAAAGAATCAATATGAAAAAGGTTAGGCTCAACCATTGTCCCTTTTGGCTTAATAATTCCATATTTACTGACATCCTTTTCCGGTACATTCTGAACAGCTACGACGGAACTGTTGCAATACTCAAAAACACTGATGATTTGTTTCAGACAGGGTGTTTCAGACATAACGATGTCATCCCCTAACAAAACAGCAAAAGGTTCATTTCCAATGAAGCTTTTAGCACAGAGAATTGCATGTCCTAGCCCCATCGGTTCCTTTTGGCGGACATAATAGATATTTGCCAAACTAGATATTTTCTGAACTTCCTCTAAAATATCGAGCTGATTTTTTCTTAAAAGTGCATCTTCCAACTCATAGGATTTATCAAAATGATCCTCTATTGATCTTTTTCCTCTACCGATTATGATAATAATTTCCTCTATACCTGAAGCTACTGCTTCTTCAACAATATATTGAATCGTTGGTTTATCAACAATCGGCAGCATTTCCTTAGCCTGAGCTTTTGTTGCAGGCAAAAATCGGGTTCCGAGGCCTGCGGCCGGAATAATAGCCTTTCGGATTTTCATAAGCTGCCTCCCTTTTGTCATTCATTAATCCTTTATATGCAATAGGACAACTTTCGGTCTAGTTAGAAGCCCAATTAGTCCTTTTTTTATTTAACAGGGACTAGTAGGCTATACATGTAAGAATCCCAATCTGGCTATGGCCGAGCCTCGCGACCTATCGGTTACGTGCCAAATTAAAAACTTCATTACACTTTTTATGCAATAGAGTTACCATGGTTTTCGTGTAATGGTCGATAAACGGTTTAGATAAACCACTGAATGTACATTTGTCGAACAGGATTGGGCAATACTGTGAAACCGGCCTCCGTGTCGGGGACCTTGCTCCGACTAAGCACGCAACAGATCCTGGAACTCAAAGGCAAACAAAACAAGATCTCCGGGTCAAGGAAAGCAAAACAGAAAAAATCCGCGATATGTAAATCGCGAATTGCTTTCAGGAGGTCTGCTGCTATGCCAAAACCTCCAGAGTCCCTACTATTTATTCCCGTCCAGAAAGGGAGGCCTAACTCAGGCCTACAGGCAGTTAAATTAGGCTGCAGAGTTTGCTGGCGTGGAGTATGTCAGAAACCATACCTTATGAAAGACATTTGGCTATTGGTTTTACAAAGCCACGAAGGATATTACCATGCTGCAACAGATCCTGCATCATTCCTATCCTTCTGTCACCCTACGCTACATGGGTATTACCGAAGAAGAAACAATGTACTAAAAACATTTAGCGTTTTCATTATTTAAAAATAAAAATGACGCATTCAAAACGTTCGTACAATGTAAGTTCTTGAAACTAGTTCGTAGTTTTACGAACGTTAAAAATGGCTGTCTCAGGAAAAAACGCCACCGTTCGCGAACATGTACTTTTATGAACGGGAGTAAATTTCGAAAATTTATTGTCTAAGAGAATTCCAACCTAAAAAGTCGAACTCCTTTACGTGAACTGACCCCATAAAGTTAGACAGGTTATCTCGTTAGGCAACTTGTTAGACAAGAGCTCGGTATTGTATACCGGGCTCATGCCTATTAATTTTGCCTTGATTCGATTGTGATTATAGTATTCTATATATTTTGCTAGTTCTTGTTTAAAGTGTTCCACACTTTAAAATTCTTTTAGATAAAGAAGTTCCGATTTCATGATACCAAAGAAATTTTCCATAACAGATTTTATCGTAACAATCCCCTTTGCGAGACATACTTTGCGTAATGCCACGCTCCCTAAGGGCATTACAGTATTGTTTCATTTGATAATGCCAGCCTTGATCTGAATGAATAAGGAGAGTATCGTCGTCTGTTAACCGTTCAAATGCTTGATCTAACATCTTTGATATGAGTGACTAGGTGTTGGTCATAAACCGATTGTATACGTAATGATTTCTCCATTAAATAAGTCCAATATCGGCGATAAATATAGCTTTTCTCCAAATAATTTAAACTCTGTAATATCCGTAACCCATTTCTCATTTGGTTTTTCAGCTTTGAAATTGCGATCTAAAATATTTCGTGTAATCTTGTCCACAGTCCATTTGTAAGAGCGGTATTTTTTCATACGGACAAGACATTTTAGCACTAGTTCTTTCATGATACGCTGTACCTTTTGTGGTTTACTTTGTGTCCGCGATTTTTAAATTCATCACGAATACACCGGTAACCAAACCGACCCTCATGTTCATCGAAAACAGATAATCAATACTTTCAGTTCTGCATCTGGATCAGGACGACCGAAGTTTTTTACCCAATAGTAATACGTGCTACGAGAAATGTTTGCCAGCTGTATAAGTGCTTTCACCGGTAATGCATTCCTTAATTCATAGACTACTTGTGCTTTGTCTTGTTGGTGATTCTTCCTTGTTTTGTACTATAGGCATTCTCCATACGTAAACGTTCATTCTCCGCCTGTAAAGCCTCTATTGATCCTTCATCCGGTACTTGAGTACTTGATGTCTTATTTTTTCATGGCTGGACGCCCCGTGTTCGTTCATATAATTGAGTACATCTAGTTTAAACTTTGCGGGGTAGGGTGTATAGCGTTTTTCAAAAGCATCTAAACCAAAAAGTTCAAATTGTTTAATCCACTGATGGAGTAAACTCGGATGAACACAAATAGATTTAGCAATTGTTTTTCCTCCCTCATTACCATCTATATATTGTCTTACTGCCTGTATTTTTTCTCTGAAGAAAATCTCGCCATAAAAAAACTGCACCTCCAATTGTAAGTTGTGTCTAACAATTGGGGTGCAGTTCAACGTTAAGGAATCGACTTTTTTAGATTTTCCTGCTTGTACAACATAATTGGTTTTGTGAGGAATTCATCATAAATTTTTTTGACGTATGCCATACTTGAACCGGTTAGAGCCTTTGCTGAAGCTATCTGCCCATATTGTCATCCTAACGTGTAGGTTTCCTATATCGCATTGAAATCGATATTTTTCTGCCAATCTTCATATGATTCAGGATCGATTTTCTTTGCTTGTTCCAGGAATGTATCCAATAACCCCAATTTCTTTAGATCACGAAACATCTTCGGATTATATGGATCATTCATTGTGAGACCATCTGAATGATCGATTGCTTTCAGCACATTCCCCTCTGTTACAACAAAATGTCCGATTGAGGTCTTGATCCTAATAAATCCAACTCTCTTTAGTTCCTTTCGAATCATTATGATTTGTTCTGTAAACGATTCAGGAATATCTTTCGTTTTTTTCAAATAATCTCTTAAATTGGGACCTTTTAAATATTCCATGATTACATAGTTTGGTCCGACTTCATATAACCTCGGAACAATTTGAGTTTCTTTCGCTGCTTCAAGTGCTTTCCCCTCTTTAGTTGCTGCATTTGGATTGACATAAATTTTTACGCAAAGATCTTCATCAAGCTGAAAAACTGCACCTTGACTTCCTTCCCCAATTAGTTTTAACGTGGTCGGATTATTAATAATAAGTTCTTTTTTACCGTTCTTTTCTATTCTTTCAACCTTTATTAATTTAAAATCATCCATCTAATCTTGCACCTCTTTTCTTCTTTTTAATAACCATAACCTATAATATGAAATCATCGATTAGTTGCTTTAGGTAAATAACACTTTTTCACAAAATTAAGTCATATCCTCTTTTACTGGGTTCTTAAGGACGAGAAGGACCTATTAGCAATTGGTGCATAATTCTCTTAAGGAAATCTTTTCCCAGCATTTCTTCAGTGTCTTATGCTCATACACATACAATTAAGAAATTTACAAAAAACATACAAATATATGTACTTGTCCGTTTCAAATCTTTTCTATTTTGCATTTACTATAAAAGAGTAAAACCAAAAAGGAAATGATCAGAAAGGAGACTTGTGAAGGGATACATTGAAGATTTACGTGCTCTCGTTGGACTAGAGCTTTGATGCTTACGGGGGGTCACCGTTTTGGTTATCGATCAGAACAGCCGTTTTCTGATGGTACAATCTGATAAAATGTGGAAATTTCCAGCGGCTTTATTGAATTAGGAGAATCTGCGGAAGAGGCATGCAGACGTGAAATTTTGGAGGAAACAGGGATTAACATTGGCAACCTTCAATAAATTGGCGTTTTTTCAGGGAAGGACTATTTTACAAAGCTTCCTAATGGTGATGAATACTTTCCTGTCAATATTGATTACGTGACCGAAGAAATACTCAGCGGAGATTTAAAACCTGATGATTTAGAAATACAAAAGGTACAATTTTTTAAATGGTCCGCTTTTCCGAAAGATTTAACTGAACGAGATCGACAAATATTTCAAAGTTTTATCGAATATTTGATTTAGAGGGAAGGAAGGGATTGAAATAGTGAAGTCAATCGCTTTTTACATTAGAGAGCCTATTAAAATAAATCAAGGATTTATGTACAATCAAACCATGTTGGATCAATATCGGCCTATCGTAATAGGACCTTATCCAAATTGTGACAATGTTCAATTTCAGTTTGAACATTATTATAATTTGAACGAAATTCAAGACCTTGGAGCCTTCTTTAAGGAGCAAAATGTCGTCGCGATTCACGCTCATCAAGGGAAACATTCCACCGATATTTTACCAATAGCTTTAGAGTATGATATTCCTTTGATTGTACATTTTCGGGGACGTGATTCATCCACTCAAACATATAAGAGATTTCGCAAAAATGTACTCCGATATCAAAATTTAGTAGAACATGGAGCTGGTTGTTTTGCTGTTTGCCATTTTCTTGCAGATGAATTAAAAAAATTAGGATTTAATGAAGATAAGATACATGTATTATATGGCGGTCTAGATTTAGATTTATACCCATATGTCCAACGTTCCCTACCTAAGGAAGGTGAAATCCGAATCTTGTCTGTAGCCAGGCTTGTCGAGAAAAAAGGATTTATTACGCTTTTGAAGGCTTTTCAACGGATTCATCAGGAATACCCAAGAACGACACTGCACATCATTGGGACAGGTGGAGATGAAGAGAAGCTAAGAGTTTTCATTGATGAAAACCAATTAAACGAACACGTTTTTCTTAGGGGGCCAATGGATTCTAACCAAATTTCTAAGGAATTAAGAGATTCCCATCTCTTTTGCCTTGCCAGTGAAACGGGCGAAGATGGCGATGTAGAAGGAATCCCAAATGCATTAAAAGAAGCCATGGCAAGCGGTTTACCAGTCATCTCTACCTTTCATGGAGGGATCCCGGAATTGATTGAGCATAAAAAAACAGGATACCTTGTTCCTGAGAAAGATGATATAAAATTGGCTCAAGGTATAAAATATTTCCTGAACCATCCAAGAGTATGGAAGAGATATACCAGAAGTGCAAGACAGGTTATTGATGAAAATTTTGATTTAAAAAAACAAATCATCGAACAACAAAGGCTATACAGCTTAATGGAAAAAAATAACGAAGTTAATTGACATAGTCAAAGTAAATGATTATGTGCTCAGTAAATTAGCGATGTTCCTTCACTCCTTTTGTTCCCCTCGGACTAGTATATATCCCAGATGAATTCATAAAAGTACTCCTAAATCACATTCTAAAAAATACAAATTCAGTTCAGAATGACAATACGCGAGATTGGACTATAATCATTTACATTGAAGTACAGGAAGCCGGCAATTATGTCCATTTGATTGATCATGGAACATGTTTGGGTGGATATCATTGGTCTGAAAAAATGCTTACCCAGAATCTGAAATACGATATCCCTTACCAAGAAACTAACCGATGGGGCTCCTCTATGCTAAAAAAATTGTCCCATCCAAACGAATCAACTATGAAGTTACCCAAACCATTCCTGTAGATGGTGGGGCCCCGAAGGAGTAAAGTGAAGCGCTGTACAAATTTCTTTTAGAACAAAAAAGTCATTTACCGAATCTTATAACCAATTTCATTGAACAATGCAAGAGCAATATGGTTAATAAAAAAGATAAGGTAAAAAAGAATTAGAGCTAGACAAATCTTTTTAAAGGAGAAAAGTGATATGACAAAATATCCAGTTCAATATGTACAAACATTAAGGGGCGGAACAGCTCATGTCATTCTTTTCAGCGATGGTAAAGAATATGTCGTGAAGTGGTTCGGTATTATTAAAGATAGAGAAAAAGAAGTGGTCAATGAATACCTGATCGGCAAATTGGCAGAGCTGCTTTCACTTCCCGTTATCCCATTTGATCTTGTATATATACCAGAAGAATTTATCAAGAAAACTCCTGAATTACAATCCACTAAACACAACTATAGTTCTGGATACCAATATGGCTGTGTTTTTATTAAAAACAGTACAGTTTTCGAAAATGTTAGATTAAATCCTCCCACTAAGACGGATGTTAAAAACCGCGATATGCTAGCCGGTATAACGGTATTCGACCAATGGGTAAATAACTCTGATCGAGGTACGATGAATGTCATTTTGGAAAATCTCAGTGATGGTGGCTATCATGTCCATATGATTGATCATGGCAGAGTTTTTCCGGGACGTTACCAATGGTCAGCTCAAACGCTGAGAGAAACACCGGTATATAACTACCATTGGCCTTTTTATAAATGGGCCTTCTCTCTTCTCGATGATCACACAGAGCTTACATCGTATATAGAAAAAATAGTGAATTTGCCGAACGAATCGATTTTTCAAGTGATTGAATCAATCCCAAAAGAGTGGAATGTGAGTACGAAGGATAGAGATGCTCTCTACAAGTTTCTTTTAGACCAGAAAATTAACTTGCCAGATATCGTTGATCGTATCATCCAGCATCATAGCAATCCAAGATAACGCTGGTTTTTCCCCAGAAAAAAGTAACTCCTTATTAGCTTTAAAGGAGTTACTTTTTTTATCTGTAAATCTTTCCATTCCATATAGGACTCGGGATCCATTTCTTTTATCTCTTCCAAGAACAATGGTAATAGACCCAACTTTTTTACACCTTTGAATATCGACTCTGGCCTGTTTCGATTCCTCGTAAAGGAGCTATAATGATCAATTACTTTTAATTCCTCATCCTTAGTTACAATAATGTGGCGCAAATAGGCATCCATTCTGGTAAACTTTAAACGCTCCATTTCTTTAAGCGCAAAAAGAATTTGCCTCATCAATTTTCCGGATAGGCTCCCTCCAAATTCTAAATATTGGAATAAAGTTGACCCCTCAAGATATTCCATAATAATATAGTTTTTCCCCACCTCATAAAGCCGTGGAATAGTGGAAGACTCTTGTGCAATTTTCAATACATCCCCCTCTTTAATGGCATATTCTGGTTTTTAAAAATTTTCACACATTTGTCTGAAGAGATTTTTAAAACGGCCCCTTGCGACCCCTTACCATTCAGCAGAAATGAAGTTGGATTTTTTATTACATCACCTTTTTAATCCCTTCAGTAACACTGAAAGATTTAAAGTCCTCCTCTTTCGTTCACTTCCTTCACATTTCCTATCATACATTTCTTTTTCTCTTTATCTCTTTTTCTCTAAGTTTCTTGAACGGCTTTTTACAAAATGAAATATGTTCCTTTTTTGAAAAGTCCTTCTATAATTGATGAAGAAGGACATAAATTCACGTATGAATTTTGGTGAAAATACACACATGAATATCTTTACAAAGTGACTTGGGCATATTGTGAGCTTTCTATATTTTATGTAAATGATTAGAGTTTGCCATAATCAAGCGCCAGGTCAGTAATTTTTACTAGTCCACCTCATAATCGAAGCACTGTCAGCAAGAACTAAGAAACAGTTATTAAACAAGGTTCATGGTATAATTAACATAGTAAAACGCTTACAGTGGCAATTTAAACTAATTGTTCGGAAAATTCATTCTATTAGGAGTCGATGAAAGTTGACGGTGGAAAATAAAACAAGTAAAGAACAAACTATTTTTAATCATATTGGAAATAAAATCAAAACGGAAGACCGAGAAATTAATGTAATTGCTAGATTAGATGAACCACTAATTGTAATATTAGGGAATGTTTTGAGTGACGAAGAATGTGACGGACTTATTGAATTGTCAAAAGACAGAATGAATCGTTCCAAAATTGGAGTTAAGCACGAAGTAAATGAGATAAGAACGAGCAGTAGTATGTTTTTTCAAGAAAATGAATATGAAATCATTACCAAAATCGAAAAAAGGATTTCAACAATCATGAATATACCCATTGAACATGGAGATGGTATTCAAATTCTTAAATATACTCCTGGGCAAGAATATAAAGCTCATTTTGATTTTTTTACATCCTCAAGTATAGCAGCAAAAAATAATAGAATTAGCACAATCATCATGTACTTAAATGATGTGGAGCTTGGGGGAGAAACTTTTTTTCCTAAACTGAATTTTTCAGTGTCCCCGCGAAAGGGAATGGCTGTGTATTTCGAATACTTCTATAACGACAAAAATCTAAACGAACTAACTCTACACGCTGGAGCACCCGTTATCACTGGTGAAAAATGGGTTGCAACACAATGGATGAGGAGACAAAAATAGTCTGCAGCTGGATAATGTTTAAACGATTGACTTTAAAAGTTTTAATTTTAGGTGCCTTTGTTCATTAGGCACCTATTTAGGATTCTGTTTATTAAAATGGCCAAACGATGAAATCAAAAAAAGAATGATCAATAGTCTAAATTAACACTGGTTGGTCTCTTTGAACTCCAAAAGTTCTGAGTACACTATTCATTTACCCTTAGTACTTTTTCTAAAATTATCGTAATCGGTCTTAATGTAATGAAATACCTTCGCGTTGCCATTATGGTCTGGATGAGTTATTTTTAATAACCCTTTATATTCTGCTAATACTTCTTTATTGCTCGCCGTTTTAGAAAGCCCTAATTTTTCACTATAATCATTTGATTGAATAGTGGAGTCAATATTGTAATTGTTTCTGATGTTTTCTTTTAATTTTATCAATTCATTACGTAATTCAATATTTTCTTTTAATAAATCCTTTGTTTCATTTTGTAATTCACTCTTCTCATTCTTTAGAATGGTAACTTCCTTTTTGAACATATCCCTCTGCTGAATCAATATTCTTTTTGCAGTCTCATGAAGTTCTTCAATACCTTCTATATGCTTATCTTGAGCTTGTATTTTTAATTTTAATCGGTGTATGATTTCGTCCTTATTTTGATCTATGATATCATTTATAGCCAGCTTTGAAGCTGAGCCATCGCTTATGTAACCATTGTTCCTCTTTCCGTTTCCAGAGTATTTAATCTTACCTTCGCGAAGCCAGCGACTAACAGTTTGTACACTATTACTTTCTGTTACTCCTGCATCTTTCAACATTTCAAATGCTTGATCTGTGCCATCCATTATGTATCCGGCTTTTCTATTCTTGTTTCCTCCCTCATATTTAATCTTACCTTCACGAAGCCAGCGTCTTACAGTTTGTATACTGCTACTTTCTGTTACTCCTGCATCCTTTAACAGGTCGAAAGCTTGATCTGTGTTCACATTGTTCCCCCTTTCTCCTTATTACGCAATGTAATGTTACTCGAATGATATTAGCCTATTAAAAGGAATATATTTTTCAACGAATGCGATTAATTTGTATGTCAATGTTTTAAATAATAGCATAGCCATTTTCTAAACAAAGAACAAATAGATGAAGAATATATGACGAATATCACAGAGAGATAACGATTAGGTATCAAAATTAAAAGTGTGAAACCAGAAATAAATTATCGGTAACTACTAAAGTCATGATATCAATGGTGGTGTTCAGTTATTATGAGCAATATATACATTCAGATTGAATCCAGGATCATGGGAAAGTGAGAATGAACGCTACATTATACATATCTTACATGCTATGCTACCGTGCGGGATGATTTTTGCCTGCATATGAAAAGAGATAAGAATCATACCAATAATCCCATAAGGAGTACCGCAAGCAATAAGTGGATTTACAACGTTAAGGAAATTCCAATATTAAAAATCCCAATCTCTCAGTGATATAAATGAGAAATTGGGATTTATTTATTCATCAATTACGATTTAAGCTGCAACTAAAAGACACTAAAACAGCCGCTATTTCCATGTTGATATTATTTAACTACAGAAAATTATTGTTGACCCTCTGTATAAATTTGGAAGGTTATGCCGAATTTATCTGATACAATCCCATAAGCAGGGCTGAAAAATGCTTCCTGCAGCGGCATTTTCACTTCTCCACCTTGCGACAAAGTTTCAAAGATTCGTTTTGATTTTTCAATATCATTAATTGAAATACAGATCGTGACTTGATCTCCAGATTGACTGGTTTGACCTGGAAACGTATCGGAAAACATGAGGTCCGTTTCCCCAACCTTTAACATTGCGTGCGCCACAAGATCCTTTGCTTCTTCTGGCAGAGGAAATTCCGGGTTTTCTGGCATTTCTCCAAAAGTTTGATTAAAAACGACTTTTGCATCCAATGCTTTTTCGTAAAATTGGATCGCTTCCTTTGCATTTCCGTTCATCATTAAATATGGAGATAATCGCATTGTCATAATTAAATAGCTCCTTTTGCTTTGATTTTTTTACAAAGCTTGAGAAATTTCCAAGCTTCCTTTTGAACTGGTCAGTGGCAATAACCACCATACCATTATTACCCATGATTGTATTTTATAATACGGAACATGTGTTCGTCAATTAAAATTTACTGCAAACTATCAATTTTTTTGTGTTAACGATTGAAATGAAAATTCCAAGGTGGCCTTTAATGCAGTCATGGAAAACTACTTTTGATTACCAAAATCTGATTGATTTATTATCGGTTTTTCAAATCATGAAGCATTTCAAACGAGAACAAGGTGAAATGAAAAAGGCATGACCCCAGTAGATTGCCGGTTTCATGCCTCAAGTCTGTTTAAAAAGTGTTTAATTTTTTGTGATATCGTTTATTTTAATTAACTTGCTATCATTTCTGAATCTTGTCCTTTTTTAAGGTTTGGTAACTTAGAGTCTATAGATAGGAATCGGCTTCCATTCAATACTAGGTGAAGTGCAATAATCATAAGTACGAGATCCAGTTCGTACCCTGTACCTTCTCCATTCCCCATAAAACCTGCTGGGAATTTCACATAAACAATTGCTCCAGCCATGATGAAAACAAGGAGGGCAGAAATTATTCTTGTTCCAAGACCTATAATTAAGGCAATTCCTCCAACCAATTCAATAATACCTACTACATAGGCCATAAATCCCGGAATGCCTATACTTTGAAACCATCCTGCAGTGTTATCCAATCCACCTTTGAATTTTGACAAACCATGCAAGAAAAATGAAATTCCCAACATAACTCTTAATAAAAAGGTACCGATCTCTTGTTTATTCATGTCACATCTCCTTTTTTTATTTTACACTACAAAGTGTAGTGCAAAGTGGTAAAAAAATCAAGTGAAAGTCATCCGACAATCACTATAGTCATTCCCAGAAGTAAAACCAAAACATAAATTGAAACGAAAATCGTGATAGTTTCAGCCTTCAAAGGAATTGATTTATGGGGATCAATTAATTGCTGAAGTCTATAGTTAACTGATTCATTGGAGAAGTGGACAAGGACAGGAGAGGATTTATCAGTGCAACCATGTTTAATTAACTTCAATAAAGCGGCACTTATGCCTAATTCAGTCCCCATTTTTTTAATCGCATTCTCGTCGGCTGATAATTCACTTATTATTTTGTAATTTTTATGACACCATTTTGTCAGTGGGACAAACCATAACCCATCTGAGATCAACTGTAAAATAAAGATTACCAGCGGATCATATTTTTTTTGGTGAAAGGCTTCATGCTCCACTACCGCTTCTAGTTCATCAAAGTCCAATAATCGAATTAAGCCAGTACTGAACACAATGAAAGGCCGCCTGAAACCAAGCGTAAACGCAAGA
This sequence comes from Peribacillus sp. FSL P2-0133, assembly GCF_037975445.1. Lineage (NCBI taxonomy): Bacteria > Bacillati > Bacillota > Bacilli > Caryophanales > Bacillaceae > Peribacillus > Peribacillus sp. FSL P2-0133. Next base: position 3,097,755 of record NZ_CP150254.1, read on the forward strand.
GGATGTTCAGCGTTCACAACTAAGATATCATTGTTGACCCGTTTGAATGTTTCATTTATGGACCTTGTCATATCAACGTTTTTTGAAAGAAAAAGCTTTTGTTTAAATCTTCTGGATAAGAAGTATTGCTCAGCAATTTTGAATAATGTGCTCAATATACTATAGGATATTATTATACTGAGCAGGGTGACAACCACAAAGTAGTATACTGAATCTTCCTTGAATAAACTAAAACAAAATTTAAAAAAGTTGGCTTTAATATTCACACCAAAAAAGATATGTACTAAAAACGCTCCCATTTGGCACCATACTACACATGCAATTAAAAGGCTCAGACTTATAACAAAATAAGACTTTCTCTTCCACATTATAATTTATCCTTTTTTAACGATTGGATTTTTTGTTCCAATTTTTCAATTAAATCTTGGTCAGCGTCTTTCATGGCATCCAGCATATGGCTTATGACCGCCCCACCAAATTCATCCAGCAAATTCTCAGTCAATTTCTTTGACTGCTCTTCTAAAAACTCCGCTTTGGACTGCACCGGGCGAAATAATGAAAGTCTCCCTTCAGACCTCTTTTCAAGAATGCCTTTTTCTACTAAACGATTCATGACGGTCATTACTGTGTTGAAATTGATAGGTTTGTCAAGTTCCAATGATTGCTGAACCGATTTAATGCTCTGTTCATCTTTATCCCATAAATATTCCATGATATTAGCTTCCAATGGACCAAAGAAACGATTCAGTCCAACTTCATCATATTTAAAATTTTTAATATTCATCCTTTAACACCTCCCACTACAAATTGTAGTGGAAATCCTTGTTACAATCAAGTTTCATCCGGAAGATTAGTATCACGGATTTCTATAGATTGACTATTCAGGTCTCTATTGTCCTTGCTTTACCAAGTTCCTCTGGTCCTCCACCTCTATTACACTCCACTCCTTTTTCAGCAGAAAATGTTCATCCGTTCCTTTTTCCTTATAAGCAGGGATTAAAATTTGCTAATAAATAAAAAAACGAGCCTATTGGAGGCTCGTTTCACTGATTAATAATTTCTCTTTGTGCAAGTTTCTCTATTTCATCAGAATTATAAAAATGATATCCTTTTGCCGTCGTTTGACCCGCAGCGTACATTGCAGCAGCTACTTTGTTTGCTTCTATTGCACGATATGGGCGTATAGGGCCCACAAAGAAATATTTAGCAAAAGTACTTATCAGCCCAGAAATCTTTTCACCTGCCCTGAATTCCTTGCGTTCTCCAAGAAGTAAGGAAGGGCGGAATATATGTACAGTATTCACTTCCAAGTGTTGTAGTGTTCCTTCTACATCGCCCTTAACACGACTGTAGAAAAACTTTGATTTGGAATTCGCTCCCATTGCCGTTATGACGAGTAATTTTTCAACATTGGCCGTCTTTGCCATTTTAGCTGCTTCGATAACATAGTCATAATCCACTTTACGAAAAGCTTCCTTCGATTTAGCCTTTTTGATCGTAGTACCCAAACAAATGAAAACATCGCTGACTTTGAACAAATCGGCGTACTTGGATAAATTATCGAAATCCACCACATGGCCTATGCACTTGGCATCAGTGATTTTCATTTCGCTTCTTGTCAGTAAATGGATCTCACTATAGATTTTGCTGTTGCTTAGCTCTTTAACCAACTGGGTGCCGACCAAACCTGTAGCTCCTAAAATCAATGCCGTCTTATTAGTCATGATTCCCTTCTTTCTATAATTAGCACCTAACTATCAACCATATCCTTTTTAACTATAACCAAGCTTAATAGGACTAAGATAAATGATTTACTTGATTGAAATCATTAATTATCCAAGAGTCGACTTCAAATCTAATCGTACTCAAACATGCATTGAACAATCGCATTTCGTTGGATACGATTGACTCGTTTGACATCAAGCGTAAAATAAAATGAATGACCGCTCCATGTGCAACAAGTATGACTTTCCTCTCAGGATACTCCTTCTGAATTTCCTGGAGTCCATTCATCAGCCTGTTTCGTAAAGATTTCTGATTTTCTTGACCAGGATATTCTTTATTCACGAATGCTGACTCCCTTTCAGCTGCTGTCATTCCTTCAGCGACGCCAAAATTCTTTTCAATGAATTCCATTTTTTCAATAACAGGGACTTCAATATAATGCGAAATGATATCTGCCGTTTCCCTTGCCCTTTTTAAAGGGCTTGAAATAATTACATCCCAATCATCTTTTGACAAAAATTCACCACATTGCCGTGCCTGTATCTTTCCGAGTTCATTTAAAGGAATATCAGTCTGCCCCTGCAGTTTCCCTAGTGCATTCCAATCTGTTTGACCATGCCGCACTAAACAAATAGTAGTAATTGTCCTCAAACCCCTCTAAGTAAATTGTTATTTCTTCACTTCTTCAATGATGGAATGTCCTTCAGTCTGTTCAAGATCTGACCATTTCCATTTTTCATGCAAACGTATCCTTCCATCCGGCAACATTTCAGGGGTGGAAAGACAGCAGCCTCCTCTAATTTCCCCTTTTTCATTGATATGATTATACCTGAATTCCAGAGTTCCATCCAGATTGACAAGCCCTATTAAAGTCCCTTTAACAATCTCTCCGCCCTGATAACTTGCTGAAAGAATTGAGCCTTCTTGTGAATAGTGGAAGGAAGTATTTCCTGACACTTCTCCATTTTCAGAATTGACTTTAGCTTTGAATATCCGACCATCATAATTAAACATCATCATTCCCCCATATAAATTAATAAGGATAATGATACCAAATTATTCAAAAAAAGAATATTGAAAAATCTTATGGGATTTTAATTCTGTGTCGATGGAAATGACACAAAAAATACATAATATTCCCCATTGAATTCCACTATTATATTGTGGTTAGATTATGGAAGATGTTACTTATGGAATGAACAATCCCCAAGTTGAAACGTCTAATTAAACTGGAAGATGTTGGTGAGGTGCTCAAGTGAAAGAAATACTTCTGATTCTACTATTACAACTTATTTATGTTCCGATTTACACGTTGCGAACCATTTTCTTAGTAAAAAATATTACCATACTTGCCTCGATACTTGGTATAGCAGAAATGTTAATATACGTTTTTGGTTTATCCCTAGTATTTGGCGGTGACCAAAGCATACTCGCCATGGTTGTATATGCAGTCGGTTTTGGAATCGGAATAATTTTTGGTACGAAAATTGAGCAAAAACTTGCCATCGGTTTTATTAATGTAACCGTTAATACTCAAACCAAAAATGAACATTTGGTAGACACACTGAGGAACAACGGATTTGGTGTAACTCTTTATACGGGCGAGGGCAGGGATAGCAACCGTTATCGTATGGAAATTTTGACAAAACGGAATCGGGAACAAGAATTGATAGCAACCGTTGAAAAGTTTGAACCTAAGGCTTTCATCATTTCATATGAACCACGTTATTTTAAAGGTGGATTTTTATTGGACCGGTTGAAAAATAAAGCAAGCTGAATGAAATGCAAAAGCCCATCTTTCAAGATGGGCTTTTGCATTATTTCGTTTTTGGTTTTCTGATCTTCACTGCCGTTATCGGTTGTTTTTTAATCCACTTTAAGTATTTTTTTATTCTTCATCATCTTTCAGCAATAGCACGGTATTCAGCTGGATGGCCAGCTCTCGGTTTGAATACAGGGCGTGAATCTGTTTGTGACAAGATTTACAGAGATAGGCAATGGGGTAAATGGCTGCCGCCTAATTCTCTAGGTGTTAAATGATGGATGGTCAGTTCTATCTCATCACTGTCACAAAGCTCACAAGTACCCTTCATCTCATTACTCGTCCATTATGGCTTTACGGATTTTCCTTCTTCAACAATATGAAACATCAAATGGGCAAGATGGTGTATTGGTCCATACTCTTCATTGTCATCATCTTCTTCATTCTCCACTTCCACTTCATCCATCCCTTGTAAATAAAGTGCCATGAACTCATAAAAATCATTTTTAGTAAAGGAGTAACAATCACTTGGATCCTGACTATCTTCTTCATACTGTAAAACTAGATGGGATAAATCACCCTCATCATCTTCAGCATCAAAAAAAACGAAATACCCGATATTTGTATCCAGTTCAAATAATCTGCGAAAACCGCGTGATGTTGATTTTTCAAACTCAGCCGACGTCAATTTTTGCACTTGCATGCTGTCTACATTATCTTCCTTATGAAAGCCCACGATAAATGTGTTCATAATCTAACCTCCTGTTGAATATGGATAACCATAGTATTCCCATTTAACCGGATTTATTCAATTTAGAGATTTGCTTCCAAGACAACAGGGCAATGATCGCTGCCCATGACATCGCAGTGAATGTTAGCCTCTAATAAGGAATCTGCCAAACGTTTTGAAACAATGAAATAATCGATTCTCCACCCGATATTCCGCTCTCTCACTTTAGCCATATATGACCACCAACTATAGGCACCTTCCCGGTCCGGATAAAAATAGCGAAAAGTATCGATAAATCCTGCATCAAGTAAATCAGTCATCTTTCCACGCTCTTCATTAGTGAAACCGGAATTCCCAATATTGGTTTTTGGGTTTTTTAAATCAAGCTCAGAATGCGCGACATTAAGGTCCCCACAAAAGATAACCGGCTTCACCAAGTCCAGTTCCTTAAGATAATTTATCATCCCATCTTCCCATTCGAGACGGTAGTTCAGCCTGGATAAATCCCTTTTTGCATTGGGTGTATAAACATTCACCATATAAAATTTCTCGAATTCCAGTGTTATGATCCTGCCTTCCGGCTCCTCGTTCAGCTCCCCTACCCCATATTTCACGGAAAGCGGTTTTTCCTTCGTGAAAATGGCTGTACCGGAATATCCTTTTTTCAATGCATAATTCCAATATTGATGGTACCCTTCCAACTCAAGTGAAATCTGCCCTTCTTGTAGCTTAGTTTCTTGAAGGCAAAAAATATCTGCATCCACATCTTTAAAGTAATCTAAAAATCCTTTTTTTACACAAGCCCTTATTCCATTCACATTCCAGGAAACCAATTTCATATTTTCTTTAATTCTCCTTATGGCCAATTAATTTCTTTACATTTCAACTATACTATTTATCTGCTTTTTTTCCCATTAGAGTACATTCGAAAACAATCTGGCAAATGATTCTTTTGAACGTTCCAGTAAACCACGCTTGTTATAAACGATAGAATCTAGTTTTTCACTATCCCCCATATCCTCTTTGTAATGAATGATGAGATCTGCAATGGAGCGGCTGCCCATAAGAAAGACATTGACTTCAAAATTCAGATGAAAACTTCTCATATCCATATTTGCCGTTCCTATGGAAGCCATATCACCATCAACGATAATAAGTTTCTGATGTAGAAAACCCTTTTTATACAAGTATACCTCTACACCGAATTGTAGCAGCTCCCCGAAATAGGAGCGACTCCCATATTGGGTTAAAAACCCATCATTTACTGCCGGAACCATAAGCCTGACTTGTATCCCCTTAATTGCGGCATGTTTAATGGCTGCTTTAATCGCTTGATTAGGTACGAAGTATGGACTTGCAATCCAGATTGATTCAGTCGCGTTTGTGATAAGTGAATAGTAATAATCACTCATGATTCCCTGTTGTGTATCAGGTCCGCTTGCTACCACCTGAACGGCTCCATCCCCTTGTTCCACTTTATTCTTGAATTCTGGACGATCTTGCAATACTTCTTCCCCGCTGACATATTCCCAATCCAAAAGGAAAACAGTATGAAGCATAAATACCGCTTCACCTTTAAGTACCATATGTGTATCTCTCCAAAAGCCAATGTTTTTATTTCGGCCCAAATATTCCTCTCCTACGTTTAAACCTCCAACAAAGCCAACTTCCCCATCTATGATGATGATTTTACGGTGATTCCTAAAATTAAACTTTTGATTAAAAAATCCGTGTTTCAGTGGCGAAAATGGATATGCTTTTATCCCGGCATTTTTCATTCGTTTAACTTCATTATTTGAAAGGCTTAAACTTCCGGCCGCATCAAAAATGAATAAAACTTCCACACCATTTTTTGCTTTTTCAATAAGTATATCTATAATTTCAGTACCAAGCCTGTCGGAACGAAAGATATAATATTCAATATGGATGAATTTCTCAGCTTTTTTTAACTGTTTTATGATTTCTGTAAACGTTTCATTACCATTTTTCAATACTTCCGTTTGCGATGATGTACTAATGATGGTCTCAGAAGCATTTTTGGCAAAAGCTGCAAATGATTGCTGATGATTATTCAAGAACGATAAATCTGGAGATGATACCTGTGTGACAAGACTCTTCCATTCTTCACGATCTTTTTTCCTTTTAGTTCGAAATAAATACCCCTTTAAATAGAGCTGACCTGAGAATAGATAAAATACATATCCAAATACCGGGAAAAACAAAAGCACATACATCCACAAAAGGGTCTCGTGGGCAAATCTATTTTCAAGCATGAGTGAAAATATGGTAATAAACATGACTAAAATATATAATCCAATAAAAAATAGCCTCACGTCGAAGCTAACTTGAGTGAATAGGATCATATAGACTGAAGCAATTAAAATAAATAAAAATACAAATTCCATTCTTCTTCTTTTCATCTTTTCATTCTCCTACACAGCAATATTATATATATATCTATACATATACCCATATTTGATGGTAAAAGAAACAAAACACTTACGAAAAAAATATTCGCAAGTGCTTTGTGTATTACCTATCCAATTATCACTTCATGACAGGAATCAAACTTTCATACAGCTCAATATACTTTAAGGAAGATGATGTCCAACTGAAGTCTAACTTCATTGCACTTTCGGCCATTTTCCTCCATCTTTTCGACTGGAATTTGTACAGACCAACAGATTGCTCAATTGTATGAAGCATATCGTGTGCATTATAATTCGTAAAACTAAAGCCATTGCCTTCACCAGTAAATTGATTATACGGTATGACCGTATCCCGAAGTCCGCCAGTTTCCCTCACTAAAGGCAGAGTACCATAACGCAACGCCAAAAGCTGGCCGATACCACATGGTTCGAATTGTGACGGCATCAGGAATAAATCAGAACCTGCATATATCCGTCTTGCTAAACCCTCATCAAAATATGTATTGACTGAAACCTGATTTGGATATTGGTCAGCTAAATGGCAGAATGCCGATTCATATTGCTCATCACCCGTACCTAAAAGAATGAATTGAACTCCTTGCTTCATCATTTCATGAAAAACATGGAGAATAAGATCAATTCCTTTTTGATCAACAAGCCTGGTTACCATGGATATAACCGGGACCCCATCATTTACAGGAAGATCCAGCGATTCCTGTAGCTGACGCTTATTCTCCATCTTACCCTCATAGGAATCGAATGGAACAGCAAGATATTCATCTGCCGCCGGATTATATTCCTCATAATCGATTCCGTTGATAATCCCTTTAAGGTCACCATTTCTCTTGCGTAAAAACCCATCCAGATTTTCCCCGAAATAAGGACTTTGAATTTCGTCCGCATAACTTGGGCTTACAGTTGTGACAATGTTAGAAAAAGCTAGGCCGCCTTTCAAATAACTTACATTTCCATGAAATTCAAGACCATCGATATTAAAATATAACTCACTCAAATCGAGTAATTCAGCTAAAACAGCTTTAGGATAAACTCCTTGATAGCGTAAATTATGTATAGTAAATATCGTTTTAATATCCTGATAGAATGGATGGTTACTATAGTGAGCTTTCAGCAAAACACTGACAAGGCCCGTTTGCCAATCATGACAGTGTATGACATCCGGCTTTTCTTCTAAATAGGGTAAAGCCTCTAAAATTGCACGGGAAAAGAAGGCGAACCTTTCGCCATCATCAAAGAAACCATAACTACCATGTCTTTTGAAATAATATTCATTATCCAGAAAATAATATGTAATTCCATTAGCAACAAGTTTTTCGATGCCACAGAATTGCTGGCGCCAACCAACAGGAACTTCAATACTCGTCATATGTTCCAATTCCTGTTTGATTTGGTTAGGAAGATCCCCATATTTAGGAAGGATGACACTTACATGGACTCCCTGTTTTTTCAGCGCTTTCGGGAGCGCGCCTATAACGTCTCCGAGCCCTCCCGTTTTTATAAAGGGGGCGCATTCTGAAGCAGCAAATACAACATTCATTGCCGCACCTCCTCTATTAAATTACTTCCGCTTTTTTTATTACAGTAGGCTGTTTTAATCCAATAACTGATTTTTCACTAGTAATTCTCACTTCTTTATCAGTTATGACATTTTCAACGATGGCTCCTTCTTCAATCACGCCTTTTTGCATGATGATGCTATTTTTTATAATCGCACCCTTTTTCACCTTTACCCCACGGAATAGTATACTGTTTTCGACAGTCCCTTCAATATCACAACCGTTGGCTATCAATGAATTGGTAACCTTCGAAGAACTTGAATATTTGGTCGGTGCCTCATGTTTGATTTTTGTATAAACATCCCAAGTATCCCCGAAGAAAGAACGGATTACCGAAGGGTTCAGGAAATTCATATTACTGGAATGAAAGCTTTCAATGGAATGGATGAATGGCATATCTCCAGTAAAATTATAGCCTTTAACTGTAAAGCGATGAAGATTTGCTTTCACAGCGTCTTTCAAAAAGTCATATTCCCCACTGGCAACACAGCTTTTGATCAAGTTCACCAATAGAGTTTTACTTATGATGAAGGTTTCTAGACAAACATGGTCACCTGGTCTAGGGATGGTATAAAAGCTAATGTCAGTAATGTCTTCATCCGTATTTACCGAGCAAGTGTGATAGATTGGTTTTTCAATCAATTCCCCTACATAATCCTTATATACGACCGTGATATCCGCTTTTTGTTTTTTGTGATAATCAAGCACTTCATTAAAATCCAATTTGCATACATGGCTTCCAGGGGAAATGATTACAGTATCTGCCTCTGCACGTTCGAAAAATTTAAGATGATCATAAAATTGTTTCATATCACCTGTTACAGTTTCATCCGGATGGATAGGGGGCAAGATGTATAAGCCTCCTGAACGCCGAGCCAAGTTCCATTCTTTACCTGAGCCAAGATGATCCATAACAGAAAGATACTTTTCTTTTGGAAAAACGGCTACTTTTGATACATCTGCATTAATGAGATTCGACATCGTAAAGTCAATCAATCGGTAGCGTCCACCAAATGGCACAGATGCTACATTTCGGTGAGCAGTCAGATCTTTTAAATGTTGTCTTTCATTGATTAAGTTAATAATACCCAACACATTTTCCATAGCATCTTCCCCTTTTTCTAGTTAAGAGTGAGTGATCTTTTTTTTGTTTGGATTGATAATGGTCTGATTTTCACCAATTAAGGTAATATCGGATGTAATCGCTGAATTGCCAACTATGGCTCCATCTTCTATAACACAATTGCTGGCTATGATGCTTCTTTCTATATGAACGTTTTCACCAATCGTGACATTAGGCATGATGACTGAATCTTTTATGGTTGACCCATAGCCAACCTGAACATTATAGGATAAAACCGAATGTTCAATTTTCCCATGTATCATGCACCCTTCATTGATAAGCGACTGACTGACCTCGGCATCCGGTGATATATATTGCGGCGGATGATTTGCATTGCGGGCAAAAATTTTCCATTGCTGATCATCCAACTGGAAATTTGGCGTATCTTCCAATAAGTCCATATGTGCCTGCCAAAGGCTTTCGACCGTTCCGACATCTTTCCAATAATCATTAAAACGATAGGCATATAGCTTTTTTCGGTCTTCAAGCATCTTTGGAATGATGTTGCTGCCGAAATCATTGGAAGAATTTTCATCCTTTTCATCATTTATTAAATACTTTCTTAGGGTTTTCCACTTGAAAAGGTAAACTCCCATTGAAGCGAGATTACTCTTTGGATACTTTGGTTTTTCATCGAATTGAGTGATTTTATCATCATCATTGGTATTCATGATCCCGAAACGACTTGCTTCCTGCCACGGCACTTGAATGACAGCTATGGTTGCCTCTGCATTTTTTTCGATGTGATAATCCAGCATCTTACTGTAATCCATCTTATAAATATGGTCACCGGAGAGAATCAGTACATGTTCCGGATCATAGTTATCAATATATTGGATATTTTGATAAACAGCGTTTGCCGTCCCTTTATACCATTCACCGCCTTCTTTCCCTTGATAAGGGGGAAGTACGGAAACTCCGCCAACATCCAGATCAAGGTCCCAAGCTTTGCCATTACCAACATAATCATTTAGAATCAATGGCTGGTATTGGGTCAGTACCCCAACCGTATCAATACCAGAATGAGTGCAGTTACTTAATGGAAAATCGATGATTCTATATTTACCGCCAAAGGGAACAGCTGGTTTTGCCAAACCGATTGTCAATTCACCTAACCTTGAACCCTGGCCTCCTGCCAATAACATTGCTATCCATTTTTTCGCTCCCATTATTCGTTCACTCTCCCCCGTCTTTTTTTTGTTTGCTTCATAAAAATAGAAATGCCTAATGGAGGTACTGTTATTTCCATGCTGAATGGTTGATTATGGTATGGTTCCTTTTTGACATTAATGGGTTCTTCATTGATCTGACCAGATCCTCCGAAAGCTGCTGAATCACTGCTGAAAACCTCTATATATTTACCCTGGGATGGTACGCCTATTTGATATTGAGCATGAGCCTGCGCAGAAAAATTACAGACAACAATGCAATAATCGCCTTTGCGTTTGCCTTTTCTCATAAAGGTAATGATACTCTGTTTACTATTGTTCGGATCTATCCACTCAAATCCCTCCTGGACATGATCCAGTCTCCAAAGGGAGGATGATTGCCTATAAAAATCCTGAAGGGTACGGAAGTAATAGGCCAGATTTTCGTGAGATTCATATTCCAAAAGAAGCCAATCCAATTGTTCCTCATCTTTCCATTCTATGAACTGGCCAAATTCACCGCCCATAAATAGAAGCTTCTTTCCTGGATGAGTCATGAAATACCCAAAGAGTAACCGTAAATTAGCGAATTTCTGCCAATAGTCGCCTGGCATCTTATTCAATAAAGACTTCTTGCCATGAACCACTTCATCATGTGAAAAGGGCAAGACGAAATTTTCTGAAAAAGCATAGAAAAATGAAAAAGTTAAGAGACTATGATGATTTGGCCTTTCCCCCGTTTCAAGTTTCATATAACGAAGGATATCGTTAGTCCATCCCATATTCCATTTGTAATTAAAGCCTAGGCCGCCTATATCGGTAGGAGAAGTTATAAGTGGCCGGTCTGTTGCTTCTTCAGCCATCATTAATGCACTGGGATATTTCTTGAAAACCACTTCGTTAAGTTTTTGCAAAAATTGTATGGCTTCCAGGTTTTCCTCTCCGCCAAACTGGTTTTTCAGCTTGACCGGCAATGGATTATCATGATTTAAGTAAACCATTGACGATACCGCATCGACACGGATCCCATCAATATGGTATTCATCCATCCAAAACATTACATTTGATATGAGGAAACTGATTACTTCTGGTTTGGTAAAATCAAAGTTGTATGTCCCCCATAACGGGCGATCTGCTCTAGTATGATCAATTGGTTCATAGAGAGGCGTACCATCGAAACGGGAAAGTCCATGCGCGTCTTTACAAAAATGGGCGGGAACCCAGTCAAGAATTACACCAATGCCCTTTTGGTGGCAAAGGTTTATTAAATATTTAAAATCTTCAGGTAAGCCGTAACGACTGGTTACAGAATAATAGCCCGTGACCTGGTATCCCCACGATTTATCAAATGGGTGTTCCATTATGGCCATGATTTCAATATGTGTAAAACTATTATCAATCACATAATCAATCAATCTATCAGCCAATTCACGGTACGAATAAAATTCGCCATCTTCTTTCTGTTTCCATGTTCCTGGGTGCACTTCATAAATGGACATGGGTTTATGATAAATATTTTCCTTTTTCCTATCGGCTATCCACTTCGAATCTTGCCATTCAAAATTATCCAGCCTTTTAATGACCGAGGCTGTATTTGGTCTGACTTCCGAATAAAAAGCATATGGATCGGCTTTTAGGATTCGTTTATTTCCAGGTGTATGTATTTCGTATTTATAGAGTTCCCCTTCTTGTAGTCCTGGTACGAACAACACCCAGATACCTGATCGCTCGATCCGTTTCATCGCATGATCTTTTCCGTCCCAATTATTAAAATTACCGACTACTGAAACTTGCTTGGCATGGGGGGCCCAAACGGCGAAGCGTACTCCTTCTTTACCTAATGATGTTACAATGTGTGCCCCAAGCATTTTATAGCTTTCATAAAGGGTGCCTTCATGAAACAAATACAAATCAAATTCGCTTGGATAAATCTCTTGCAGCTGGTCAATAATTGTACTCAATAAAACCCCTCCATCAGTATTAACTCGATAGTATTTTACCCATCCTTCCCCAGTTATTATATATATTCGATGAAAATGATATTAATCCTTCAAATGGAGGTGAAGTTATTGTTATAAATAGCCGTTTTTTTGTAAATTAAAACATTTTTTTAAAGAAAATAGACATTTTTTGTAAAAAAATCATTATACCAATAAAAGCTCCCCCTATTTTTTGGAAAGAGCTTTAAGGTATCATGTATGAATGCTTCATGTTATTTGTTCAGTTCGATTCACGGAAGTCTTCGTCAAAAATAAATAGGATAATGAGACTGACCATGCCAAAGGAGTATTCTTGTTTGGAATATTACTGCCTCCTATATATAATTCGGGTACTTCCCAGTTTTCCGGTATGATCATTTTCGTTTTATCTATATATTCCTTAACTTTGTTCATCATTCCAAGTTCAAGGTAGCATAAGCCCAACCACGGAAGCCCGAAACACCATTCCGCTTCTTGACCGTCATTATAATAAAGGTCCTTTTCATATCTTATACAACCATTTGTTCTTTCAAGGCGCTCTGTGACATTTTTCAATATTTTAAGTGCTATTTCACGGTCTACCAACCGATACGGATAAATTAAGGATAAAAGTGCTAAATCCGTCTCTTTTGAATAACTTTCCCTTGGAAGCAAGAAACGTAGAGTTTCTTCTCCCTTTTTAATCAGTTCTTCCTTGACGTTGACCAGCATTTTTACTGAATTCAAACCAGCAACACATGCACCTATGCTTGAAGCGTGGATTTCTATATTTTCTTCCCACATCCCGTTATCTTCCGACTGCCAATATTGCAGGCATTCCAAGTAATTGACCAACTTTTGAACAATTTGTAAATCACGTTGATTTCTCATCACCTTTTTACCCTGCCTATATCCTTCACCAACACCCCATAAAAAGGCACCTATCGCATCATTTTGGGCATGGCCCCACTCATCGGGCAGTTCTTTAAGCTCAGTGGAATACCTTGCATGGATATGTTCAAATAGAAACTGGGGTTTCTGTTCCGTATGAATATCTATCTTCCACTCATAGGATTGAAATAAGTCGAATAAAGCATGATATGCTTTCTCGTAACGATTGGATGGATCATTTAAAAAAGGCAATACTGTATAAACGACATCCCTTATCCAGACAAAATTATAATCATCGGAAACGCTTGCAGTATATGCGCCATTAGGAAGCCGCATGCGATCAATAACCTCTAGTGCACCATTTACATTCATTAATTAAGCACCTCCATAATAATTTGCTTATTCCCATTGTTGACAGACTCTCATTTTCTAAACGTTTGTTGTTTCATTTTCAATTAGAAGCGCTTTCAATTCAGCTAACCAACACAATTTTTCAGAAGTACATTCACCTTAGTTTATGTAATCACTGCCCTTTTTGATAATCAAGCTTCCAATGTTCATTAAAAAGCGTCATTTGCCTAACTGAAACCAACTCAAAAAGCTACCGGTCATGACATATGTTCTTTGGAAAATAAAAACCCAGTAATGGCAATCCATTACTGGTTATATCGGCCTATCATTTAAATGTTTAGTATTTATTAAAAGAAAAATCGTAATATCATCAAGGAAAGCACGCCAATCATAACCGTACCCAATAGACTTCTCGTAAAAATGGCAACCAGGAAAGCTGGTAAAGCTGCGACCAAATTCAACGCATTATCCTTAATTGAAAAGACCTGTTCCGATAATAGAAGTTCTTGAGCCAACAACGCCGCCAGTACTGCCACTGGGACATGCTTTAGCCAATCGATGCCCCACTTTGGAATCTCCATTTTACTAAGCAGTATCAAAGGAACGACTCTAGGTATGAAAGTTACAATCGAAATCCCTACAATGACAGCAAGGATATATCCGCTTATTTCCACCTGCCAATCACCATCCCTATCGTTGAAGCAACAACAGTTGCCACTATGACGCCAGTACTGCCAGGAAAGAAGAAACTTACTGCAACAACGATTAATATGCTGCTAAAAGCGACTGCAATATCAATAAAAAAGTCCTTTTTACTTAATATTTGCAAAACTAAAAGGCCGATAAACATCGCTGGCAGGGCGAAGTCCATCCCATATTTTTCGGGATTTGGAATCCATTGGCCAAAGAAACCGCCGGCCATATTTGCAATGAACCAATTTAAATAGGCTGCAAGATTCAGGCCTAACATCCATTGAAAATCAAGTTGTTTCCTCTTCTGTGCCGTTGTGACGGCCACTCCAAACGTTTCATCAGTTAATAAAGCTCCGGTTACCAGGTTTTGTTTCAAACTTTGCTGCCTGAAATATGGAGCCAATGCAGCACTAAGTAATAGATGACGGCTGTTAACAAAAAAAATCGTGAAAATTATGGCCGATACTGGATGACTTGCAGCTATCATCCCCGCAGCTATGAATTGACCAGACCCTGCATAGAGTAAAAGCGACATAAGTGCCACTTCAATCATACTTAATCCTGACGTTTTTTCGACGACCCCTGCAGCAAAACCGATACTTAGGTATCCCAATAATGTCGGAATGCAATCTCTTACTCCTTGCCAAAAGCCTTCCCCATCATTGACCTCGGAAAATCCACCGCTTTTCCATTCAGCACTATCCTGACTCATATAATTCCACCCTTGTTTTAATTAGTTCCTTCAATTACTTTTCAGCTTGCCAAGCAGAATTGGCAACTCACTATATATTTCGATGATCTCTTCTATCGGCATTCTAACTAAACCGCTGGAAGAAGGGGCAACGAATTCAATGGTCTCATTCAATGAAGGCTCTTCTTGCAGACCCCAAGAGATTTTTCGTAATTGACGATATTCCTGATAGACACCCTTGCCTACAAAACAGACGAGTTTAGGTTTATACTTTTCTATTTTCCTTTTTAATTGCTTCCTTCCTTTTATGTACTCTTCTTTAGTGATTTCGTCCGCACCCTTTGTAGGCCTGGAAACAATATTGGTAAAACCATAACCTAAATCCAATAAAGACGAGTCTTCAGTTGGTTCATATTTCCTTGGTGTCAACCCGGACTCGAAGAGGATTTTCCAAAAGCGATTGTTTGGATTCGCATAATGATGGCCAGTCTCGCCTGAACGAATGCTTGGGTTGAAACCTACGAACAAAATATCCAAATTTTCTTTTAAATGATCAGAGATGCCTTCCATATTAAAACTCCTTTTAAAATTTGCTATTTAATCATTGTACAAAACTGAAATATATTTAACTACCTTTTCCGTCATTTTCACAACTTTTATTCAAAAACTTAAAACGTTTTGAAAAGAATGAACGATGATAGCTAAATAATATGGGTGAAAACATGACAAATTGAATATTAAAAAACCTATTGCTCCTAAAAAATGCCGTTCATAACTCTTCACGGGACACACTTCCAGAAATTATTTATAAAAGGTTTTTTACAGTTTACAAATGCCGCGGTTGCAGTTAGTGAACCGGTAAAAAAACATATACAAAAATATCAAAGAATATTTCTTAAATGCAATGGAATTGATAACCGATCTCTCCCCATTCCCCTTCAATGGAATTATTAAGAAAAATGAATATCCTCTGAATGCCAAAATCTATACTTACCAGGACAACCCGGCATAAAGCAAAAACCTGCATGCCTTTAATCAAAGCTTGCAGGGATTCAAAATTAAAAGATATCTCAATCTTCATGTAATCACCGTCGGAAACGGCAGCCAGCTAATGGACATTAAAGCATGTAGCTGTTAGCATCCAATTTTCATGTAAGAAAGAGTTCATTCATTTCACTGGGGAACCTAGAGAAAGTGAAAGTGCTACGGGGAGGGTTACTTTGGAAGCAATGGCATGCGAAAGACCCGTTATTTCTTGTGGAAATCTCTGATATTTTGGACGGTGAATAAGCCTCCATCAACCAAGTGCCGGTGTTCAAAAAGGCAGGGATTTAAATTCGATAGTAAAAAAAATATAATACCGCTTATTATATTATATGAAAGTACAATTCAATCATTTGAACTTAAAGCAGGCCATAAATTAATGGTTCTGCTGCTGTTCTATAATTATTCAAAACACTCACGATGGCTGAATTTATTAATGGGGATACAATTGATTCTTTGTTAGGAGAATAGACTGGGGGCTTAAATCTCACGATAATAAAGACAGTTAAAAAAATGGGGCCAGAAAATAAATGAAACTATTAAATAGGATCAAGAACCTTTATTAAAACAGCAACAACTTTAAAGGGGGAATCCAATTTGGCAAATGACTTTACTCGTAGGTATTTATGTACCTACGAGTTTTTAAGTTGCGTTTCTGAATATGCTTTTGTGTATATTCGCTTCTTTCAAGCTCGGGAATCAGGAAACATTCTGCCGTTGTTCGATATGATCATGTTTTCTCGCATTGGACATCTTATTGATGGTAAGAAGAATTCCAGAAAGCCATATAATCACGATGCCTGTATAGATATATATATGGGCTTCAACCGGAATCCATGTAGCTAATAATGTTCTTACATTGATTAAGATAATGAAACCACCCACTAAAACACCCATTAATTGAGCAGGAAGCATCCTGACGAGCCAGGCTGCAATTGGTGCGGCAACCACTCCACCAATTATCAACGCTACGACCCAAAGCCAATTGACAGCTTCCCATCCGAGCGAAATGATAAAACCAAGACTTCCGAAGAAAGCAATGGCAAATTCACTCGTATCTACAGTCCCTACGGCTTTTCTCGCCGTCATGCCTTTTTTTGACAATAAAACGGGCGTTGCAATCGGTCCCCAACCGCCTCCTCCTGTTGCATCACAAAAGCCTGCAAAAAGGCCTAACGGAATGGATTGTTTTGCGGTCAATGGCTTTACGATTTCATTTTCCTTCGACGGTTTAAAAATAAATAAAAAGCGGAATAAAACGTATACACCTAGGCCAAATAAAAATATGGCAATATACGGTTTAGCTAATTCGGCTGGCAGGTTGCTCAGGAAACATGCACCTACAAATGCACCAACTGAACCTGGAATGATCAAGCGATAGACCATATTTTTATCCACGTTCCCAAACTTTATATGTGAAGCTCCGGATACTGCTGTGGTCACTACTTCCGATAAATGAACGGATGCTGATGCTACTGCAGGGGCGATCCCGAATGTCAGCAATAAGGACGTGGAACTCACTCCATACCCCATTCCAAGCGAACCATCGATTAATTGGGCTAAAAACCCGATAAAGGCCAAAACGATTAACTTTTTCATGACATTCCCCTTTTTTCATTAAAATAGAACCTATATAACATCACCCGATGGAACCGTTTGCCTTTAAAAATCATTTAGATTTCCATTAAGACACAAAGAGGCACCTAACCAAAATGAAATGACATGTTGGTTAGGTGCCTTCAGTTTTTCTGATCAGCCCAATGATATATTTTCTTCGGTTTCTACTGGTAAAAGCCTAGCTAAAAAACGATATCTTTCTTTCAGGGAATATTTATAAATATCCTCTATTGAATCTTTCAGTAACTTAGATTTTTCCTCTTTTGAAAATGAACCATTTTTTATAATCATCCTTGCTTCAAAAAGGAATTCAAGATATTCTTCATATGATTCATCATATACTTTACCTAGATCATTCCGAATTTTTTTTGCGAGTGTTGGGCTTGCTCCATTGGTAGAAACACTTATGGAAAGCATGCCTCTATTCAATGTCGCCGGTATATGAAAATTACCCAGCTCATGATTACTGATTACGTTCACCAACTGACTTTTGGATGCATTCTCGTACACTCGTTCATTAACTTCAGTCGAATTTGTTGCAACGATGATTAAAAACGCATCTTTATAGTCAGTTTCTTCCACTTCTTTAAGTAAAACTTGAATTTTACCTTCTTTCTCCAACAGTTGAAAACCTGTGCAAATCTCGGGGCTTACGACGGTCACTTCAGCACCAGCTTCCAATAATGGGCCCGCTTTAAAGTAACCTATTTTACCACCGCCGATGATGATACACTTTCTGTTCTCAATATTAAGCGTAATTGGATACATAAGCTCCCCCCCCACTCACTTCATGAATTCGTTCCGATATGGCTTGTTCAATCTTTGGGTGATAACCTAGATATCGGCAAAGTATGAATTTCTGCTTACCCTTTTTTTGAATCTTTTTTATTCCATTTTCGATGGACTGCATTAAGAGACCGGTAAACAATAGGTAAGGAATGATAAATACTAAGTTTGGTCGAGATTCCTCTGCGAATTCCAATGCTTCTCCAAAGCTTGGTGTAGCAGCTGTCAAATAACACTCTTGCACACGGATTTTTGGAAACCTGTTCCTTAGCAAATCGGCCAATCGAGACAAATCCCTTTTCACGTCGGGATCACTGCTGCCCCTTCCAACCAATAAAACTAAGGAATCCTCCGTAACCCTTACATTTGTTTCCTCCAACCGTTCCACTAAAATGTCAACCATTTTATCACTGACACCAATTGGCCTTCCGTATTTCAAGTCAATGGCTGGGTACCGTTCTTTCATTTTGTTCAATATGACTGGAATATCATGTTTTGCATGTACAGCTGTTAGCAATAGAACTGGAATGGCAATGATTCTCGTCGCACCTTTTTGTACACATCGTTCGTACGCCTCTTCAATCGTAGGAGTTTCCAATTCCAAGAAGCAATACTCCTGAATGGAATTTGGCTGTGCTTGCATACAAACTTTAATAAAATCAATGGCTTGGGCTGAAGCTTCTTTAACACGGCTGCCATGGCAAATATATAAAATGGCTTCCATTAAAATGCCTCATTCGCCAACAAATTTTCGGTTTGTTTTCCTTCAAACCATTTGATTTTTTCTCGTAAATTAACGACATCGCCCACGACTATCATACAAGGATTCGCAATCTGTTCGTTATTGGCCGTTTCCACTACATTAGCCAAAGTACTGACAGCTGTTTTTTGCGTTTTTAATGTCCCCCAATGAATAAGGGCTACAGGAGTCTCTGGACTTTTTCCATGCTCCAAAAGTTTTCCTTGAATATATGGCAGGTTTTTAACACCCATGTAAATGGCTAATGTATCGATTCCTTTTGCAAGGGATTCCCACTTGATATTGTCCTCTTCATCCTTTTTCCGATGACCGGTAATAATTGCAAAAGATGAAGCATGGTCCCTATGTGTAACTGGAATTCCCGCATAAGCTGTAGCGGCGATACCAGCCGTAATTCCTGGAACGATTTCAAAGCTCACGCCACTTTTGGCAAGGGCTTCCGCTTCCTCCCCGCCTCTCCCAAAGACGAATGGATCGCCGCCTTTCAAACGGGTGACTATTTTTCCCTTTTTTGCATATTTGACCAGGAACCGATTGATGGTATCCTGCTGCAATAAATGATAATCCGGCAGTTTACCGCAATTAATCAGCTCTACACCGTCTTTTGCATGATTCAAAAGTTCTTTATTGACAAGTCGATCATATAAAATGACATCAGCTTCTTGAATGCATTTTAATCCTTTTAATGTAATTAAATCTGGATCTCCGGGACCGGCTCCTACTAGATATACTTTCCCCATTTATGCAACCTGCCTTCCCTTAGAGAATCGTTTCGAATTCCGATAAAACGAAACCTGCTCCATTTTTAATTTTCTTTTTTTCATATAATGAGATGTCATCCACTTCAGGCATTTTCAAAAAATGTTTTTCCAGCTCGATATCAACAAGTTCAAACGCCTTTTCATCCGAATCGGCAACAATGATGACATGGATTGGTTTTTCCTTGATAGTGACTTCGAAACGGTATAGATTCATGGATTGCTTACCTTCCCCTATTAAACGGCCACTTCCGTTAATATATCATCAAGCTTACTTTGTAACTGCGATATCCCTACCCTTTCCACAAAATCAAGAAAGGTTTCTGATAGAAGTTTTGTTTCTTTGAAAAATAGGATCAGTTCTTTCAGAACATGATAGAGCTGTTCAGCTTCCACTTTTCCTTTAAGTTTTTCATTGAACTTACCGCCTTCATTCAGCGTTCCTCCGACGTATATCTCAAAAGCTTCGACCATCTTTTTGTCCTGGTTTTTCATTTTTATGCCTTGAAGCCCTATTTCAGCGATGGCTCTTTGACCGCAATTATTCGGACAACCGACCATATGCATCCTTACAGGTACATCGAGATCTATTTCCTTGTCCAATGATTCAGATATGGTCCTCATTCGTTTTTTTGTTTCAACGAGTGCCAGGTTACAATACTCGATGCCTGTACAAGAAACGGAATAACCAATGAATTTTTTTGGTTGATATGGAAATCTTTCAAAGATGGATTCCTGTTTTAATTCCTCAAGTTTTGCATCCGGCACATTTGGAATGATTAGATTTTGAGAATTACAGTTTCGGATTTCACCATTTCCATATCTCTTCGCAAGTTCGGCAAACTCAATCACTTCGTCTGGATTTAGACGACCAACTGGTATATTGACTCCAACATAATTCAGACCATCTTGCTTTTGTTTATGGATGCCGTAGAAATAGCCTGCATTCCATCCCTTCACCGCACTTTCACCCTTTTCAGGAAGCGGACCGGTGTACTCCAGCAATTTTTCCTTGAATTGTTCAGGACCCCAATCAGCGACAAGGAATTTCAAACGCGAGCGATGACGTTTTTCACGGTACCCAAAGTCACGGAATATCGTCGTGATGGCGGCCGCTACTTCGACTGTTTTTTCAGGTAAAATGAATAAGTCAAGTTCTTCTGCCAGCATCGGAACGGAGGATAGCCCACCGCCTACTTTCACGTGAAAACCAACTTCCGTTACTCCATCAATTACTTTAGTGGCTGGATTGAATGAAACACAGTTGATTTCAGCATTTGAAGCATTATGGATATTAGCACTAATGGACATTTTATATTTCCTAGGAAGGTTCGAATAGTCTTCGTTAAGGCGGAAATACTCAAATACATCATAAAGTACTTCGCGTGTATCAAAAAGTTCGTCAGGATCGATGCCTGCCAATGCATTACCGATGATATTACGTGTGATATCACCACATGCACCGGCCGTAGTCAGTCCAACCTTTTCCAAACGGTTTAAGATATCCGGGACTTGTTCGATGGTCAACCAGTGGAATTGAATGGCTTGACGGGTTGTAATATCATATACATCCCTCCCATAATCTTTAGCGATGTTAGCTAGAGTTATCTGTTGATCATAAGTCAGGATACCTCCGGGAATAACGACACGCATCATCCAGTAACCAGCTTCTTTTGGCCGTTGCAGGTATAGACCTGCCCACTTGAACATATCCCAATTCTCTTTAGGGATGGAATCAAAACCATTTGCAGCGTAATGTGGAATATCATCGAATATCTTCAATCCGTCTTTTTCCAATTTCCAGATTTCCGTTTTATTTTTAGCGATTAGTGGATTTTCCGACCAAAATTTCTCGTAAACCATTACATTTCCTCCTTGATTAGATCGCTTTCTTTGCTGTCAAATAGCCGATTACCTGTTCAACGCACTCTTCAATGCTATATTGGTCGGATTCTAAAATGATTTCCGGTTGTTCTGGTTCTTCGTAAGGAGAGTCGATTCCGGTAAAATCTTTAATGATTCCTTTACGCGCCTTGTCATAAAGACCTTTTGGATCACGCACTTCGCACTCTTCGATCGGACACTTTATGTATACTTCAATAAACTCCCCTTCTTCGAGTAAATCACGTACAATCTGCCGATCTGCCCTGAATGGGGATATGAAGGCGGTCAATACGAACTGCCCACTATCCACGAATAACTTAGAAACCTCACCGATCCGCCTAATATTCTCGGTTCGATCCTCTTCAGAAAAACCTAAATCTTTGTTTAAACCGTGGCGGATATTATCACCATCCAAAACATAACTTCGAATATTCCGATTATATAACTCTTTAGCGACCGCGTTAGCAATCGTTGATTTTCCGGATCCCGAGAGCCCTGTAAACCATAGAACTGTGCTTTCATGCCCGTTTTGCTTCCGGCGGAGCTCCTTGGTCAATGACGTTTCATGCCAAGTGACATTCGTACTTTTACTCATATAATAATCCCCCTCTTCATGTGATCCTTCAATTTATGTCCAATCAGTTAAAAACTTCATTCTTTTTTAGACCTTCGATCAACACCTCGATGACCTCTTTACGGCTAAAGGTAGCTGGAGGAATTTCTCCATTACGCAACATTTCCCTAACCTTCGTTCCAGACAGGATGACATGGTCTTCCTTCCCGTGCGGACAAGTTTTAGCGGAAGCCATATTGCCACATGCTTTACAGTAAAAACTATGTTCAAAGAATAATAACGTGATCCCTAACTCATCGGCGTTAAAATTCCCAAAGATTTTTTGAGCATCATATGTGCCATAATAATCGCCCACACCCGCATGATCACGTCCGACGATAAAATGGGTGCAACCATAATTTTTACGGACCATCGCATGGAAAATGGCTTCTCTAGGTCCTGCATAACGCATGGCAGCAGGGAAAACTGCAAGAGAGACGCGATCCTTAGGATAATATTTTTCAAGCAGCACTTTATAACTTTCCATTCTTACATCTGCCGGAATGTCATCGGATTTAGTGGCACCTACGAGAGGATTTAAGAATAAGCCGTCGACAATCTCCAATGCTGTCTTTTGAATGTATTCATGTGCACGGTGAACAGGGTTCCTCGTTTGGAAACCAACAACCGTTTCCCATCCTTTTTCAGCAAAAGCTTTCCTTGTCTCGACCGGGTCCAGATAATTAGCTTGAAATAGCGGACGCTCTATTCTCTTAATCAACTTTATTTCCCCGCCGACATATACATCACCGCGGTTATATAAATTTTTCACTCCGGGATGCTTCTCATCATCCGTTTGATATACTAATGTCGCTTCCAATTGCTTATCCGGAGTGTAAATATCGGAAACGGTGAGAACCCCGTATGTTTCACCTTCATGAGTCAACTTTACTTCTTCACCTATAGTAAGGGTTTCTGCAGTTTCTTCGGTCAAAGGCAGCGTAATCGGGATGCTCCATACATGCCCGCTGCTAAGCCTCATATCCTTGACCACTGCCTCATAGTCACTTTTTGTAAAGAATCCTTTAATCGGACTGTAGGCACCAGTGCCTATCAATTCAAGATCACTTAAAGCAATTTCATCGATTTCGATTGATTTTGTTAATTTACTAAAATCATATTTTGGTTCCCAAAGATCAATTAATGTTCCTCCGTGCGGTAAACTGATTGTCATGCTAAATTCCCCCTATGGTTTCTATTTATTTATGATAAATGCAATCCGCATTCCGTTTTTTGGGCTCCTTGCCAACGGCCTGAGCGTAAATCATCTGCATTGAATGCAGGTGCTGTACACGTTTTACATCCAATGCTCGGATATCCATTATCATGCAGGATATTATATGGAAGTCCGTTTTTGTGGGCGTAGCGCCAAACATCTTTCCATGTCCAATGTATGAGTGGACATACTTTAACTGACTTGAACTTATTATCCTTATTGATATACTCGGTTAAAGCCCTTGTTTCGGATTGCTCCCTCCGCAGTCCCGAAAGCCAGGCTGTTGCCGTTGAAAGCACATCGGTAAGCGGTATGATTTTACGGATGTTACAACACTTATTGGAATCACTAAGCCATAATTCATCCCCATATTCCGCTGCTTGCTCCTCAAGCGTCAAGGCGGGTTTCTTCATTTCGATCAAAAGCTTTGGATAGCGCTTTTTCACTTGCTCGATCAATTGGTAAGTCTCCTCAAAATGAACATCTGTATCAAGGAAAACAATTTTTGCCGAAGGGTTGACCTTCGCCAATAAATCCGTAAGCACGATGCCTTCAATACCAAAACTGCAAGCATAAATCAGTTTGCTTCCATAATGGTCATTCGCCCATTGCAGAACTTCCAAAGCACCTTTTGTTTCACTGTCTTCAGGAAATACGGGGAATTCCCCTGTATTGAAATTTTCATAGTTTATTAATCCAGCCAACTTTGTAGCCCCCTCTAAAAACTTGCTGTATCAGGTTAGAGTAACTGTTGATCAATACCCGTTTAAACTTCCCCAGTTTATTTGATTCTAGGAAAAAGAGACGAATCTAACCAATACTCTCTTTATATCAGTTAAACCCGCCTCTAGTTTTTCTAGTCAGCAGATACCTTATTTAATTCTTAATTTTTCATTTCTTTCCATTTGAATGATTTTACCATCCTGGACAATAAGTGTAATGGATCCATATTTCATTGATTTAAGCATTTCTTGAAGTCGTTCAAATATTTCTTCAAGCTGATTCTCTTTTTCCAAACCAGTTCCTCCTTTAAGAAAATCCGCGAATATTTTATTTTCAACGCTGATTAAAAAAATTTCTTAGATTTATATAATTCCATACAACCTTACATTGTTATGGTTTGCCTCAAAAAAAACAAAAATCTTTCCATGATGGAAAGATCCCAAGGTAAATATCTTTACCTTATCTTCCAAAATGATCAACATTTTGTTGGAGGTAGCACCTTGCATCCATCATGCAGGTTGCTGGACTTCAAAGGGCCAATTCCCTCCGTCGCTCTGGATAAGTTTTATTATTTTAAATATTAACATATATTTAATCCTTGTCAATGGAGTTTTCTTATAAAATAACTTGGTTTAATATTATGGATGAACTGTTATTTTTATACACACTATTCAATTTATGATTTTATGTTCATATAAATAAGAAAATAGACTTGTCTTTTTAGATAAGGTCTCCAAAAAAATAAGTCTATTTTCATAAAAAGCCTATTATTGTCGTATATCCTTACTTTAAAAAAATTCTCGAATTTCAGTCCTTTTGAAGAGGGGATTACTTGAAGTCATTAATTTCTTAACTGTATCGCTTCTACAAATTCTTGAACTTGACTCTGGACGCGATCAATTAAATGCGAATCAATAATCGGTTTTTCTGAATTCTGTTTATCTATTTCCTTATCTACAAAATAAATGCCCTGCAGCGGCTCGCCTTTTAATATTGAAATTAATGGTTTAAGCGCATAGTCAATCGCCAATAGATGCCTGTTACTTCCACCAATCATGATTGGCAGAACTGGCTTACCCTTAAAAGCACCTTCTGGCAGCAAATCAATCAAGGCTTTCAATACACCTGTATAAGAAGCCTTATAAACCGGTGAACCAATAATAATTCCTCTAGCTGCTTGAATTCTCTCTGAAAGCTTTAAGATATCTTCGCTATTATATTTCCCTTGAAATAAATCATCTGCTGAGAAATCCGTAATTGAGAAATAAGCTGTGGTAAATCCTTCGTTTTCGACTAATGATTGAATATGTTTTAGTGAAATGTCCGTTCTTGATGGTATAGCAGGACTTCCTGATAAAATTACGATATCGCTCATTTAAAACCCCTCCTATGTTACATGTTTTAAAGATAAAATCTTCGTAAAGCATTTCGTGCAGCATGATTTTATCGTAATAGTCTGAAAAATATAAGTCAAATCTTACACTCGGGTTTAATGAATTCACTAGTTGACTTCATCGACTCTGAATGAAAATAAAATGGTCATATTTGCGGCTTGATGCTCATGCCCTTCAATATGACCGTTTCATTATGTATGATTTTGTTTACCATGAATACCATATACCAAAAGTTGAGCAATGCTCTTAATTCGTTCAGAAGTAAAATATGGCTCCTTTTTTTGTTGATGGATCTCATAATGTGTGGATAATGCCAATGTAAAAGAAATGATCCCCACATTAAATAGGATAATATCAGAGATATATTGTATCTCTCCGCTATCTATTCTCTTCTGTATTTCAATATGCTTGGCATTTGGCTTGAAAATCTGATCTACATATTGCTTTGAAATATCTTGATCGAATTGTGTTTCCCTAAATAATATCGAAAACTGTTCTTTATTTTCAAGAATTTTTTTTATCATGGTGCAAACATGATTCTCAACTAGTTCATCCGTAGATAGATGGCTAGTCCCATCTTCGGATTCCTCTTTTTCAATAGGGGTAATTGTAGCCAAAAGCAAATCTTTTTTGCTGTCAAAGTATTTATAAATAGTAGCTTCGGAAACATTGCAAGCAGAGGCAATTTCATTCGTTCTTGTCATGTCAAAACCTTTAGTGGCAAAAAGAGTCCGGGCTACATTTATGATTCGTTCTTTGGTTTGCTGCCCTTTTTTCAAAAATATCAACCTTCTTTTATAAAGATAAGACCGGTTTTACCAATCTATTTTCCATGATATCTCGATGGTATCAATCGGTCAACATATTACCTTTGATCTATTAGAATTCAATATTCCCATATATCATAAATAGAAAATCACTTAAAAGATGCATAGCCATCATCGACCATGACTACACTTCCATTGATCGCATCCGCTTCCTCTAACGATAATAGATAGACGGCATTTGCAATGGCTTCTGGCTTAATTAATTTACCGCGCATTTGACTTGCATTCAATTTATCGATGATTCCCATATCTTTATAGCCTTGTATGATAGGAGTGTCAACCCCGCCTGGCGCAATGCCCACTACGCGTATGCCATAAGCACCCAATTCCAAAGCTGCTGGCTGTGTCATCATTCTTACAGCGCCTTTAGTTGCCTGATAGGCAAAAGTCTCATGGGAAGCTAAGTAGCCAAACACGGAAGCGGTATTTATAATGACTCCCTTGTTATCTAGCTCCTTCATTTTCCGTCCTGCTGCCATGATTCCAAAGGCAACTCCGTGCTGGTTCACTTCAATCGTTTTGAAGTAACCCTCCATATCTTGATCGAGGATCATACCGCCTGCACCAATGCAGGCATTATTAAACATGATATCGATCCTTCCATATGTTTGCACTGCTTTATTGATTAACGATTCAACATCTTCCTGCTTAGATACATCCGTTTTAACAAAAATGGCCTCTCCACCATCCGCTTTTATCTGTTCAACAGTTTCCTGTCCCATTTCTTCATTAAAATCCGCAACGACGACCTTGTCCTCCTTTGCTGCGAATTTCAAGCATGTTGCTCGGCCAATTCCGCTTGCTCCTCCTGTAATAACTGCAACTCTTGCAGTCAATTCCATTTCCCTCTCACCACTAAAAAGTACGTAAGTGATCACTTATTTTTTTCATTATAAAAGTAAAGAATATTGAATTCAAGCAATATGAATTTTTATAGTGTTATGAGCATTCAAAAATTGAAGCTGTCCTATTAATAGGACAGCTTCATTTGTTTAGCAGGTTTTCAATTCGACCTTACTTACAGAGGTCTTCACCATTTCAATGAAAAGTTGCAGAAAACGATCATCACCTGTTAATTCTGGATGAAACGCACTGACAAGGACATGGTCTTGTCTTGCAGCCACTACATTCTCTTCATAAACAGCCAATATTTCTACACCTTCTCCAATTCCATCCGCAAATGGCGCCCGGATGAATACAGCCTTATAAGGGTCTTCCATTCCTTTGATTGATAGTTCAGCCTCGAAACTATCCCGTTGACGTCCAAATCCGTTCCGTTTCACGGAAATGTCCATTAGTCCAAGATAGGCCTTCTCATCGCCAGTCAATTCATTGGCCGCCAATACCATCCCTGCACATGTACCGAAAATAGGTTTTTTACCTTCGAAGAAAGTTTTGATCGGCTCCATAAATCCATAACGATCCATTAGCTTCCTCATCGTGGTGCTTTCTCCGCCTGGAATGATCAAGCCATCGATTTCCAGCAACTGTTCCGGTTTTTTTACTATAATTGCTTGTTCGCCGGCAGCTTTGATTTGGTTCAAGTGTTCTTCAACTGCTCCCTGTAATCCCAAAACACCGATAGTTATCATATTACCATCCACGTTCCTGCATCCGTTCTGCTGGAGCTAGTTTGGAAATATCAATTCCTTTCATTGCACTGCCCAACTCTTTGGATAGGCGGCCAATCAATTCATAATTGGTGAAATATGTAGTAGCTTGAACGATTGCCGATGCGAATTTTTCTGGATTTTCAGATTTAAAAATACCAGAACCCACGAAAACGCCATCTGCTCCCAATTCCATCATCAGTGCTGCATCTGCTGGAGTGGCAATTCCGCCAGCTGCAAAGTTAACTACAGGCAATTTACCTGTGCGTTTGATTTCTCTTAAAATTTCATAAGGTGCCCCAATATTTTTTGCCTCTGTCATTAATTCATCATCACTCATGATGCTCACTTTACGAATTTGTGACTGTACCTTTCTCATATGACGCACAGCTTCCACAATATTACCAGTACCTGGTTCTCCTTTTGTACGAAGCATTGATGCTCCTTCACCAATACGGCGTGCAGCTTCTCCTAAATCACGGCATCCACAAACGAAAGGTACGGTGAAATCACTTTTTAGAATATGGTATTCTTCATCAGCAGGAGTCAGCACTTCACTTTCATCGATATAATCGACTCCCATGGATTCAAGTACCCTTGATTCAACAATATGGCCAATCCTTGCTTTAGCCATGACCGGGATGGACACTGCATTCATTACTTCCTCGACAATTCGCGGATCTGCCATTCTAGCTACCCCGCCAGCCGCACGGATGTCGGAAGGAACCCTTTCCAATGCCATGACAGCGACAGCACCTGATGCTTCTGCGATTTTTGCTTGTTCAGCGTTAATGACGTCCATTATTACGCCACCCTTTTGCATTTGTGCCATTCCTCTTTTTACTGTGTCAGTTCCTAATAATTTTTCCATTTCTCTTCCCCCTAATATTTGCATTTTTTAGATTTGTTAGATTTAGTATAAAAAATAGTTGACCGCATTGAAAGTGTCAGTTTTAATAAATTTAATGGGGTCAGTATTAAATTTTTATAAAAGGTGGAAACAAAATGAATATGCTTTCTTGTGATTTAAATCGGTTAAGTGAAATACCTTTGTACGAACAATTATATTCACATATTAAAAAAGAAATCATTGATGGCCGTCTTCTTTACGGTACAAAGTTACCTTCCAAACGGAAATTGGCAGAGTTCCTTCAAATAAGTCAAAATACTGTCGAGACTGCCTATGAACAATTGACTGCTGAAGGTTACGTTGAAGTCATCCCAAGAAAAGGGTACTATATTCAAACATTCGAGGATTTAGAGTATACACAAGCTAACCAAGTATCCTTGGAAAAAAACAATCATAAAGAAGGGGAATTGCTGTATCATTTTCATCCCAGCCAAATTGACACGGAACACTTCCCATTTGAAAAATGGAGAAAATACACGAAAAGCAAAATCGATGAATCACATCAAGATCTTCTTTTACTGGGGGATTCTCAAGGGGAATATGAACTACGATGTGAAATTGCCCATTATTTGTATCATGCACGTGGCGTACAATGTGTTCCCGAACAGATCATCATTGGTGCAGGAATGGAGATTTTATTGCAGCAGCTTGTCCTTCTATTCGATAAAAATGCCATCTATGGTGTTGAAGATCCTGGGTATCACTTGATTCACCGGATTTTACGCAGCTACCCAAATGAAGTCCACCCCCTTCAAATTGATGAAGAAGGCGTAAAGGTTAACCAAATTGAAGATTCAAAGATCGACGTCGTGTATGTCACTCCCTCACATCACTTCCCCAATGGGACGATCCTATCCGTTAACAGACGGACGCGATTGTTGAACTGGTCCCAAGGGGCAACAAACCGCTATATTATCGAAGACGATTATGATAGTGAATTTCGTTATAGTGGAAAAACAATTCCTTCCTTACAAAGTATGGATGCTGGTGATAAGGTGATTTATTTAGGGTCGTTTTCCAAATCATTGATGCCATCGATTCGGATCAGTTATATGGTTCTTCCCGCTCCATTGTTACAAATCCATCAACAGGAATTATCTTTTTACCATTCCACCGTTTCTCGGATTGATCAGCATGTGTTGACACAGTTCATGAAGGAAGGGGATTTCGAAAAGCATTTGAATCGAATGAGGAAAGTTTACCGTCGCAAATTGGATAAAGTGATTGATCTGTTTAAACCACATAAGCAAATAAATATCATTGGTGAACGGTCAGGATTGCATATCGTCCTCATCGTTAAGAACGGCATGGATGAAGAGACACTTATTCAAAAGGCAAATGAAAATCATATTAAAATTTATGGACTATCGACATATTCTATTGAAAAAATTGACGAAAACCCTCCAAAAATCATATTGGGCTTTGCAGGGATCCCTGAATCCGAATTGGAAAAGGCCATTCACCTTTTATTGATCTCATGGGGTTTATAAAGAAAAAAGAAGTTCACTGTCGTGAACTTCTTTAAGTTTGTCGAACAAAATGAGGTCCCTTTCATGATTTTAATACAAGACTTTTATTTGTGATGAAACCACAATAGGTTGAAGAAATTTGCGAGACTCCTGCCGAATGTATTCCAATACTCATTCCTAATTTCCGTTTGAATCGTCAGCATTCGAATATTTTTTTAAAAAAGCTCCTTGTATTCATCACTCGCAAGCATTCTATAAACTGCAATAAAGATTTCAATTTTCACTTTTTACAAATAATCAGCTTAGAAAGTTAAATTCACTTTTAATTTCCCTCGCACGCTATTAATAAACCAAATTTCCTCAGCGTTATTTAGGTCATCCTTTGAAATGGGTTTTTCTTTGATTTCCTTCTTCCTGATCAAGTCTTGACGAAATGTTCCAGCAAGGAGACCTGTGTCCACAGGAGGGGTATAGAGGTCACCATTTAACTTCACCACTACATTTCCGTTCGTGAATTCGGTGATGAATCCTTCTTCATTCCAAAGCAGAACATCCTGGAAGTCGGGATTATTCATTTGAAAGCCTTCATATACATCACGATTGGTGGTCTTATGAAATAGAAATGGATTTGCACTTGATATTGGAGTTTCAGCCAAGATGGCCGTAAATTCTGAGTCAAGGGGCTTGATTGCTTGTCCGGAGACTTCAATTTCACCATTTTCATTAAGTAGTACCCTTACCTTTTGCAACGTCCCATGGTTTAATTCCGCATACTTTTGGAGTCGATCTCTTACATACAATTCAGAGAATCGGTAATTGAAGTAATCAGCGGATTGTTTCATCCGATCGATATGATCATTCAACAAATAATATTCGCCATCCTTGAGTTTCATCGATTCCAATAGTTTGTAAGCAGGCCTTTCCACCGTCAATAATTTGGCTTTTAAAAAAGCTTCGTCATATTCTTCCAATAACTCGGAATCCCAAGTGATTCCCCCGCCTACCCCATACTCAGCTTTCCCTGTTGCCTCATCGATCACGACTGTACGAATCGGTACATTAAAAACGGCTTCGGATTCAGGGGTGATAAACCCGATTGCACCGCAATAAACTTCACGTGGTGAATTCTCGATATCAGCGATGATCTCCATCGTTTTTATTTTAGGTGCACCTGTTATCGATCCACATGGAAAAAGTGCCTTGAATATATCAATGATTGTTGTTTCGGGATTCGTATCGGCTGTAACCGTGGATGTCATTTGCCAAACGGTCGGATATTTTTCAATTGCCTTAAGCTGTGGAACCTTGACGCTTCCAGGTTCTGCAATCACTCCCAAATCATTTCTGAGCAAGTCCACAATCATGTAATTTTCAGCCTGATTCTTTTCCGAGGCTGCTAACCAGTTTGCATTGAGCTGATCCATTTTCAGTGTCGTTCCCCGTTTTACCGTTCCTTTCATTGGACGAGTAATCAGCTGACCATCTTCCCAACGGAAAAACAACTCGGGTGAAGCCGATAGGATTCGATGTGTCCCCACATTCAAATATGCACTATAGTTCGAGCGTTGGGCTCTCTTCAAGCGATTAAAGAAAGCGAAGTCATCTCCTTTGAACTGGGATTGCAAACGCATCGTATAATTGACTTGATAAGTATTGCCTTTCTCGATTTCGGATTTTATTCTTTGAAACCCGGAATGATAGGTATTTGAATCCGTTTCTGATTGCCATTCAGCTAAATTAAAAGCCCCGGTCATTTTTTCAGGTAATTCTTCTTCCGGTTTATCAAAAATCCCGAACCATAATAACGGCATCTTGGCTCCATCTTTTACTTTAAAAGATTTTTCAAAAGCAGGTGCCGCTTCATAGGAAACATATCCCGCTGCATAATGCCCCTGTTGAATCGCTTCCTGGACTTTTTGGAATTGGGGAAGGACATCCCCAATTGAATGGGCGGTGAACACTTTTTTCGGGTTCGTAAAATAAAGAGGCCGGCTGTCACCTTGTTTATCTGTGAAGTGAAATATTAAGGATAAAGGATCTTCTCTTTTCATTCTTCTCTCCTAACTTTGTTTATGAAGACAATCGGTATGTATTTTATAAAAAAGCTTGCAGACACGTAATCTGCAAGCTCATTCTTTGACACTTATTTCATTCCAGTAACTTCTGCAATGATTTCATAAGAACGAAGGCGTGCATCCTGATCATAAATGGCAGAGTTTATAATCATTTCATCCGCCTGTGTTTCATTTAAAAATGACTGCAACTGCTCTTTAACCTCTTTTGGATTTCCTATAATGGAAGCGTTCAGCTGCTTCATGACAATGGCCTTTTCATATTCTGTCCAAAGGCCTTCCATCGTATCAACTGGAGGAGCAAGTTGACCAGGCGTGTTCCGTATCAAATTCAAGAACTGCTGTTGATAAGATGTAGCAATCCTTTGCGCTTCTTCCGTAGTATCAGCTGCAAATACATTGATACCAACCATGACATAAGGTTTATTGAGAACGTCGGATGGTTGGAAATTATTGCGGTAACGAGCTAAAGCTGGTTGAGTATTTTCAGGGGAAAAATGGCTTGCAAATGAAAATGGCAATCCCAGCTGTGCTGATAATGCTGCACTGAAGCCGCTTGAACCAAGCAGCCAAATCGGGATATCCTGTCCTTCGCCAGGTATGGCGCGAACACGATTATGTTTAGAATCCGCATCTAAATAGCTACGGAGCTGTGCCAATTGTTCAGGAAAATCCTGTCCGTTATTACGTACATCACCCCGGAGTGCCATGGCTGTAAATTGGTCGCTTCCCGGAGCACGCCCCAGTCCTAAATCTATTCTACCAGGATACATTGCTTCCAATGTTCCAAATTGTTCTGCGATAACCAGCGGTGCATGATTCGGTAGCATTATGCCTCCAGATCCCACACGAATCCTTTCCGTCCTACCTGCAACATAGCCTATAAGCACTGACGTTGCAGAGCTTGCAATCCCAGGCATGCTATGGTGTTCTGCAACCCAGAAACGGTTATAATTCCATTGCTCCGCATGTTTAGCTAATTCTACTGTATTTTTAAAAGCTCCCGAAACTGTACCACCCTCAACGATAGAAGCCAGATCCAGAACGGAAAAAGAAATGTCGCTAAGTTTTTTTGCATGTTGATCAGCATTCATATCTTCATCTTCTTTCTTTCAATTATGATTAATTGGACGCAAAGCCATCATATAGAAAATGTACACAAAATGCACATAAAATGCTCGAACGGATTAACTGTTAAGAATTTCCCTGGCAATCAAACGAAACGAATTAAGCCGATCCTCCAACTTATGAGTGATGGTTATCAGCATGATTTCATCTGCTTGATATTTCTCCTGAATCTCCAAAAGATGATACTTCACTTGTGAAGGAGTACCAAAAATCAGTTTTTTATCCATGGTTTCCATCAATGCTTTTTCTTTTTCAGTCCAATCATGGTTCCTTACTTCTTCTATACTTGGAACCTGCTTTCTTTCCCCTTGTCCACTTTGAATTTTCCATAGAATGTTACTAAGAGCGATTTCTTTCGCACGTTCCTCCGTTTCTGCGCATATGGCCGAAACCGTAACGATCGTTTTAGGTGCTTTAAGTAACCCTTTTGTTTGAAAGTCCTCACGGTACTGGTGAAAACTCTGCACGCCATCACTTTCACTCATGAATTCACCAAACGCATATGCAGTGCCATTCTCAGCGGCTAGTTTTGCACTTTTCCCGCTTGTTCCCAATATCCATGGTTCAGGCGGTACCACTGGGATAGGAGCAGCTGAGACATTTGAAAAAGGATGTTCTTTCGGAAATTCATCTCTTAGAAAATACAACAGTTCTTGAACAAGTTCTGGCATTTTGTAAACATTCTGAAGAAAATTATCGGATAATGCCATCGTTGCTTCGGCAGATCCACCAGGAGCACGCCCCAGTCCTATATCAATCCGTCCTGGGAAAAGTGTTGCAAGCATATTATAAGTCTCTGCTATCCTATATGGCTTATAATGTGGAAGCAGCACTGCCCCTGATCCAATCCGGATTTTTTTTGTTTGTGCACCAATGTAGCTTATCAAAACCTCTGGAACGGAACAGGCCAATCCCGGCAGATCATGATGTTCAGTTAACCAGATTCTGCTATAACCAAGTCTATCCCCTTCTTGCGCTAGTTGTAATGATGCCTGCAATGCTTCTTGTGCTGACTGTCCGGATGCAATTGGGGATTGATCCAAAATGCTCAGTTTCATTTTATTACCGCCTTTCTTGCCTTTCGTAACTTAATGGTAAATCATAACTAGTCGAAAGTCGCTTGAAAAGCTTGCTTTGTTTTTTTAGTTTGCAGCCTTTAACGGAAATTATAAGGAGTTGAAACTAAATTGGGGAGTAGAAGTGAATAATATATTCTAGCGAGGTGTTTGATATAATACATTAATTGCGCAGGTGCTTAAGGAGTCATTTCATCACTTATTCTATCGAGGTTTTTTTTTGAATAAACACAAATGAAGAAAAGCCCTTTTTAAGGGCCTTTCCGAAGCTATTCACTTTTTTTGAATTGAGATAGTAATTCATCCGCCATTATTTGCGAATCCAAACGAGCCGCTATAAACGGGGGCTGGACCCGATTATTGGACTCTACGGGCAAACCTAGCCAGACAACTCTTTTATCAAAGATGATAAAGGAAAAAGAAACAGGTGAACAAATAAAATGATCAGCGCTGATATCAGGGTTTCTTTTTGCTGAAATGATCGTCAATTTCACTGCAGGGTTTCGTTTCATTAAATATTGCTGCCATTCTTCTGACAAACTGTTCAAATCCGGAACAGCGATAACCATCTCTTGTTTTGTTGATTCAACATCTTCCTGAAAGTCCCCCAATTTACGGGCATGCATCCATTTCAATCTCGGGTGCTGGTGTTTAACCCATTTTCCAATGTCTTTCTTTGATACAATCTGATCATTTTGAATTTGATGATCAACAAGCTGACGAAGTGTTTTGCTGCGATAAACGTGTTTGTTAACAAATGAAGTGTCACATACATGTACGAACTTACCCTTAGTCCTTGTTATGGCTACATTAATGAGCCTTTCACTTTCTCTCCCTGTCAATAACATTCCAGCCCTGTTTTGCGGATAACTATCAACAGTGTCAAAGATCATCATCTCACGTTCACTTCCTTGGAAACGATGTACAGTTGCAGCGATGATATCCGCCGTTTGCCGTTCTTTCTCATATAAATCATCCAATAGTTTTTCCATCAAGTCTGCCTGAGCACGGTAAGGGGCAACATAACCAATTGACCTTGATCCGCCCATATAAGCTTCATGAATCAGTTGAAAAGATAAAAGCAATTGCCATAAATTCATTCTAGAGTGGGATGTCCGTTCAGTGATGCAATATTCCCCTGCTAAGCTAGTATCAAGAAGTACTGCTGCCTTATTGGCAAACGGTTCCGACAGCATTATGCCCTCCCTGCTAGTCGCAACACTTTTATGATCGCCAACAAAATTGTTATAGACGACACGATTAGTGAATGCTGAAATATCCGGATGCATGCGGCGCTGTTCCTTTAATAGGAATAAATGAGGATGGAGTTCTCCTTCTTCAACAGACTGGGCGACGTCGGCCCGATGAAATATGTCTTCCTTCAGCCAAAGTTTCACGAGGGAATCACGAGCCGAAGCTATAGGTGGCAATTGTTTGAAATCACCACAAACGATAATATGTTTGGCTAACGCTGCAGCAAAAGCTACCTGAGGTACGTAAGCCATACTCGCTTCGTCCAAAATAACCAGATCATACTCTTTTTGATAAACCGTTTCATCATTTGCGGCTTTAGCTAAGGTCGTCCCGATAACTTTTGCTTCTTTTACGAATTGAATCTCTTTTTGGCGGATTTTCTCCAAGACCTTGGCCAGCTTTTTCTCTATCTCAATTAATTGATCTGTATCCCTTTTACTGAATGACCCTGCCAAGTCATACTTTAATAGACGTTTCTCTTCGCCAAGCTCTTCTTTTTCTTTAACTAATGTCGGTTCATGTTTACCTAATAATTGCCCTGTAACAATATCATCATGGATGGCTAGTGATTCACCGATTTGAGATCCATAGCGAAGCACATCGCCTTCTTTGAAACGATCTTTCTTTTTAATGAATGATGAAATTTCAGCCATCAAAACATCGACAGCCTGGTTGCTATGTGACAAAACCAGAACTTTTTTATCTTGTAAATAATGATTGGCTACTGTACGAGCCAATGTATAGGTTTTTCCTGTACCAGGGGGTCCCCAAACAAAAGTAACAGGATTGAACTTCGAGCGCGCATATAATTCTTTCACACTGCTTTGTATTTCATTTAAAGGATGTTTTTGCGGCATGGACGGATCCATCAGTCGCTTGATCCGAAGCCTTTTCCTTTTGCTTCTCTTGATTTCATCCAAGCGGACAATCAATTGTTCCAGCAATTCCCAAGGATCATGATATAAAAAGGCTTCACCGATCATATCGCCTAACGAACGATCAAAAACAATGATTATACTTTTCCCCTCTGATGAAAGGATTCTTCCATCCTGTTTAATCCCTCCCCATTCCAGTCGAACGAGGGAACCGACAGGGATTTTTATCGATGAACCTGTTTCAAAATAATAATTGAAAGAACCGTCACTTGTAAGCAGATGGCCGTTTGAAACCAGGTATTTTGTGCTGCCATACTTTTTCAAATGCAGGATCTCAAGTTGAAGTGCCTGCTGCCATTCTTTTATATAATTTACTGTCGAATTCATTTTTCACTTTCCTCACAAAATATGCCATTGAAGTACAAAGAAACTGGCCCATTGGCTAGGCTCCGATGTTTAAAAAACGCTGTCACCATGACTTTTTTCGCGAATTACCTGTTTCTTCAGCATATAAAATAAGGCCCAATCTATTGATTGGGCCTTTCCTACGCCAATGTTTTAACTATAGCATTTTTTATAACATCATACCATGGGCTCTTTTGGAAGAAATGGTTTAGATTAGCCTTCTGTCAAATCAGTGAATTGGTCGACCAGATCACTGAAAATCTTCATTGCATTTTCGATTGGATCAGGTTTAGTTAAATCTACGCCTGTTTTCTTAAGCAGCTCCAATGGGAAATCAGAACTCCCGCTTTTCAAGAAAGTCAAATAACTTTCAAGTGTTTTTTTGTCCCCAGAAAGGATCTTATCAGCGATAGTAATGGCTGAAACGTAACCAGTAGCATATTTGTAGACATAAAACGGACGATAAAAGTGCGGGATGCGTGACCAGCCATACTTCACTTCTTCATCGAAAATTATTTCATCTCCATTATAAGCACGAAATATCGATTCATAGGCTGTATTAAAAACCTCGGCATTTAGGGGTTCATCATTTTCAGCTTTTTCATGTACGATCTTTTCGAACTCCGCAAACATCACCTGTGTGAAGAATGTTCCTTTAAAACTATCTATGAAATGGTTAAGTAAGTGTTTTTTCTTCTGTACATCTTTTGTAGTCTTAATTAAATGGCGAATTAAAAGGATTTCATTCACAGTGGAAGCAACTTCAGCGACAAAAATGGAATACCCAGCACTTATTTGCGGTTGGTATTTTGAGCTATAGTATGAATGCATGCCATGTCCAGATTCATGTGCAAGTGTAAATACACTGTCTAAGTCATCACGGTGATTTAATAAGATGAATGGGTGAACACCATAAAGTCCTATATTGTAAGCACCTGAACGTTTTCCAGGTGTTTCCCTGACATCGATATATCTTTTTTCCTTAAAGGTTTTCAGAATTGTGATATACTCTTCGCCAAGAGGTTTCAGCGCTTCCACCATCAAAGAAAAACCATCATCGTAAGAAATCTCCTCTTTAGCGCCTTCGACTAATGGTACACTTAAATCATAGGCACGCAATTCTTCTACACCCAGCAATTTTTTTCTTAAATGAATATATTTATGCATGGGTCCGATATTTTGCTTAGTAGACATAATTAAATTATCATAAACCTCTTTTGGAACTTGATCTCCAAATAATGATTTTTCCAAGGCAGATGGATAATTTCTTAGTTTTGACAGATTCACATTATTCTTGATTGCTGTGGAAAGTGTGGAAGCGATTGTATTCTTCAATTGTACATATGGCTGATAATAGGCGAAATAGGCCTCTTTTCTTTTATCGCGATCATCGTCTTCAATCAATTTGGAATACAATCCTCGCGTCAGCTCTACCCTCTCGCCGTCTTCATTCGTAACTTCCCCAAATTTAATATCAGTATTGTTTATCATCCCGAACGTTTTTTGAGGTGCTGAAAAGGCTTCGCCTATTTGGGAAAGCACCTCTTCTTGTTCTTTCGTTAACACATGGGCTTTATAGCGGAAGGAATCCAGAAGATCCTCCTCAAAATATTTCAAACCCTCGATTTCTTTTATGTACCCTTTTAATGTTTGTTCTTCCAGGCTCAAAAGAAACGGCATGAAAAATGCAGAAGCATTACTTATTTTCTGCCCTAACTTACCAGCCCGATCCAGTAATGCTTGTGATGTGGTTACCCGTGTATCCAAATCCGCTTGCAGCATGGCAAAAACATATAGCTTGTTATAAATGTACCCAAGTTCCTCACTTAATCGTAAATACTCGAACAAATCTTGAGCCGACTGAATATGTCCATCGTAAGTTTTTAATTTTTCTGTCATCTTTAGGACTTCTTGATAATCTTTTTCCCAATTAGACTGATCATCGTAAATATCCTTTAAGTTCCATGTTTCTTCTATTTTTATTTCGTCACGTGATTTAAACGTTTGCATATTGTCTGCACTTCCTTTCATGCTTATAGTCTTACTCTTTATTATAATCGACTTTCAGAAAAATCTGCATAGAAAAACCAGTATGCTAAAAATACATACTGGTTTCCGCTTTTGTAATTAGAATTTTGCTGCAGTTTCAGCAACTTTCGCCAATCCTTCTGCAACGATATCCTGTGAGCGATCTGGGTATTGATTATGTCCCTCGATTACAACTGTTTCTGGGTTTGTTATGCCCCATAAGTTTAAATTCATCGTTACGTATTTCTCTGCCATTTCGCCAGCATCCATTCCAGGCAATGCATAATCGGATCCGCGTGCATTAAGTAATGCCACTTTTTTACCTCCAGCTAAGCCGACTGGGCCTTCAGCTGTATATTTGAATGTTGTTCCCGCTTGAGCAAGATAAGAAATATAAGTGACCAATGGTGCCGGAACCGTTGCATTCCATAGTGGGAAGGCAAATACTACTTTATCGGCAGCAAGGAATTGATTCAAGTATTGTTGCACGATATCGGCAATCTTCACTTCCTCTTCAGTCAATTCCATACCTTGGCTGCGTTTATATAGGGCAGTAATTGCTGTATTTCCGTAGTAAGGTAAGTTCAGTTTAAATAAATCCAATTCAGTTATTTCATCGTTACTATTTGCTTCCTTATATGTGTTCAAAAACGTTTCATACATTTTGACACTAATAGCTTGATCCGCTGGGCGGTCATTTGATTTAACAAATAATACTTTAGACATTTTAGTTCCCCCAATTGTTAATTTTGTATGTTTTTTAAAAAATAGCATTTAATCCATATATCTCGAATTAACTGCAATTGCTACTTTCACATTATAAAACTGAAAATCCAATAAGGCAAGAGATATGTTTTTTATTTTCAAATGTACATTTTACGTAATTTCCACTCCTTGAGTTTTTATCCCTGATGCCTTCTAATTAAGATGCGAAAAAACCGAAAGCAATTTGCTCTCGGTTAAGTTAACTCTTTATGATGGAAGGGACACTTACCTTTTATCGGTTCTATATCATCCCCTATGAAAAATTGTTTCCATTCATTATGATTTACATCTCCAAAGTGACTGATATCAGGATGTTTAGGAAGGTTATCCCATTTCTCCACTCGTTCCCGAACCTTTTCACGCGACATGATTCCGCCTTTTTCCGTTCCTTCCAGGCCTTCAAAGATCATCCGGGGTTGGAATCCAAGTACAAGGCTATTTCCTAAATCTCGGGTTTTACGCTGTTTATAAGCAGGTGCATTACCAAAGACAAAGATTGGTTGCCCTGCAAAATGATAGTCCCATAAATAATGCTCGGGATCTTTCGGCTTTTCGATTGGCCAAGGTTTTTTATCCGCTTTATGCAGGTATTGCAGGATATCCCAAAACCTTTTACGGTAAATTTCTATATCACCCTCTATCGATTCAGGCTCCATAAAGACAAAAAGGCCATGCCTGATATATGGTGGTTCCTGAAATAAATCAAGAAAGCTTTCCACTGCTTTTGGGAGATTGGACCAATCTTCCTGTGTGATATAAGCATAACGAAGTTCCCCTTTATTTTCAGCTTTCATACCAAAATAACAAGGAAAGGTTTTATCGGTCACTGTATTATGGAATGTTTGATATTCCTTAATTAACCATTGCGGCACTCGATCGGGGTTTGTTATATCTTCTTTTGTTAACAAACTTGAATTAGCAGTCAGCATTATTTTTCTCCTTAAATCATTTTATTATATGTTACCCGCTTTAAATAAACTAAAACTTCTTCGGACTGCAAATAAACTCAATAAATCGCATCCTATATATTTACTTCTTTATTTAAGAGTATATGACTGCCTCCCGATTCTTCGGGATTCCAATTAAAAAACTTTCGATCTGCATATTAATCATTTTCTTTACATTAGGATAACCTAAGAAAAAAATAGGAGTGATGCAAATTGGCAAGGAGAAGGAAAATTTTAGTATCTGAAGCGCGAAAAGGACTCGATGATTTAAAAGCCAAAGTTGCTGGTACAAACAATCCCGAAGAAGCAAAGTTTGAAGTAGCAAAAGAAATGGGCGTACCCCTGAAAAAAGATTATAACGGTGAACTGACATCCAAGCAAAATGGAAAAATAGGCGGAAAGTTAGGCGGAGGAATGGTCAAGGAACTTGTAAAGATGGCACAGGAGAACTTAGGAAAAAAACATTAACAAGAGTCGATTCCGGTTGGGGTTGCTCCTTTAAAAGATCATATATCGAAACGAACTGACTGAACGAAAAAT
Organism: Peribacillus sp. FSL P2-0133; assembly: GCF_037975445.1. Taxonomy (NCBI): domain Bacteria; kingdom Bacillati; phylum Bacillota; class Bacilli; order Caryophanales; family Bacillaceae; genus Peribacillus; species Peribacillus sp. FSL P2-0133. The sequence continues at coordinate 3,139,531 of NZ_CP150254.1, forward strand.
TTTGGGACTTAACATATGGCAATTATTACACAACGCAAAAAAGCCAACCTTTATGGGCTGGCTTTTTTTAATATTAATTAATTCTCACGGGTGAAACTCTTGAAACTCTTGAAACTCTTGAAACTACTGACATTATTAATTCCTCTGACATCGGGTAATTAGTGGCAGCTGGATCCGTCATTACTGCTTTAAGAATTCTTCCCATATCTGACTGGTTAATTCCATATGCGCTGAAATCGGAGGGCAGCCCAAGTTCAGATAGAAAAATGCGGAGCTTTTCTATCACTTTCGCTAAGATCCCTTTTGAATCTTCATCATGTATTTTCACACTAAAGGCTTCGGCTATCAAATGGGCCTTTGGAAGATATAAATCCGAGGTTGATTCCATGACGACCGGTAATAACACGGCATTGGCCAATCCGTGCGGAATACGGAATAACGCCCCATATGCATGGGCAAAGTTATGAACCGGAATCGCATTCAGTGCACTACAAAATGCAGTGATTCCCATCATGCTTCCATGCAGCATTTCCATTCTGGCCTCAATGTTCGTTCCGTCCTTTACTGCCCTCGGTAAGTTTCTTTCAATAACTCGAATGGCCTGATATGCATATGCATCGGTTATTGATGTCGCTGCAGGTGAAACGATCGCTTCAATTGCATGTGTCAATGCATCTGCACCAGTAAACGCCGTAATGTCAGATGGCAGTCCTACTGTTAATTCGGGATCTAGAATGGCAACATCCGAACTTAAAAAAACATTGTATATATTCATTTTGACTTTTTTATGTTCATTGTATATGACCGCGATCGGGGATACTTCAGAACCGGTCCCTGCTGTTGTGGCTACGGAAATATGCGGGATATTCATGGATTGGGCTTTTGGAAAACCCTCATACAGATTACCGCTTGGTATCGAATCATTTATATCCGTAATTCCTTTATATAATCCGAATTTCAATGCTTTTGCTGTATCAATGACACTCCCTCCACCAATGGCAAGTATGGCATCGGCATTCACTTCGCGTGCATATTTCAATGCTGCGTTTACACATTCACTAGCAGCGTCTTGTGTAACATCCAGAAACTGTCCAACTATTTCAACTCTGGCACCTAATTTCTGTTGCTCAAAAGTTTCGGCAACCTTTTTAACGACACCTGCATTTTCCAACCCGGCATCACTCACGAGTAGAATCCTTTTGGCCCCGAGACCATTGAATAGGTCCGGAATGAGTGAACGAGTGTTAGTGCCACTGTAAACTGAAGACCTTAACCAAAAATTCGAATGAGCATTTACCATCATAAAATTTCACCTCAGATATATTAGTCTATATTCGCAATTAAGAATTGTTCATGCCCTGCTACCAAGTTTCTGATGGCCAGTCATTAGCAAATGTAAAATGGACACTAAGCTTGTCTCTTTTATTGGCTTTACAAAACCCCATATTCCTTTTCGTTAGTTTGATAGATCTCTTCAATCCCCTTTCCTTTTGCCCTGGCTAAAATCTCCATCCGCACTGATAATTGTTTCATGGTAAAATTCAATATAGCTTGTTGGTCATTATCAAATGGATTTCCGAACCGATCATATCCCTCCGTATTTAACGCGATGGCCAGTGGTGAAAGTTCCTCCATTCTCTTTTCAACCTGTTTAAAGATATGTGGATGTTCACTGATGATTCTCTGCAGCAGGAAGGTCCCATAAGCAATATGGCGTGATTCATCCTTCTTCAACAGACCCACGCCTTTTAATAAACCTGGCATCATTTTATTAGCTTCGAGAGTCTGATAAAACCCGAAATATCCAGTTTCTGCAAGTACACCCTCGGTAAACATATTATAAACAGTGGCTGCTTCCGCCAATGCTTCAGGGGATTGATCGGATAAAAGTCTCTCCATCGCTTCAGGCAATATTTCATAAAAAATCGATTTATAAGTGTCTGAGTGATAAACCGTCAAATCACCCGTTTCACCTATTTGATCTAACGTATAACGAAAGAACTCCATATGCTTCGCTTCCTCAAAAAGGAATGTCGTTAAGTACATTTCTTCTTCGATCCTGCCTTCCTTGGCTATCGTCATAATGAGCGGCAGCAAATCCAAAGTCACCGCTTCTTCTCCGCCCTGAAAAAGGGAAATGATCCTTAATAACACTTGCCTTTCAATATCAGTAAATGACTTCCAATCTTCTTTATCCTGGCTAAAATCAATGTCACGAGGATTCCATATTCCGAATTTCTTAGCCTTTTGATAAAGTTTAAATGGTAGGGAACCTTCTCTAAAACTCCTGCTGGTGGTCGTTAAATTCATTCTTTTCATGGTAATGCCTCCTTGAAATTATGAACTTTTGAATCTCTGGATTTTTTTAATTTGTAAGAGTTTTCATTATATTGTAAGATATTAGTAGAATTTATCCTAGCACTGAAAATGTAGGGAGGAATAAAGTCGAATGCTTGAGGAAACTCTGTTGAATCATGTAAAAAAGATTTCCCAACAAAAAGATATGGCAAATAAATCACAAATGATCGTAAAGGGCTGTGTGGATTTTTTTTCATTTCAACGAGCATCTTTGTTCAGTTACTCATGTTTAACGGGAATGGGTGAAGGAATATGTGCATGTACAAGTGAAGATACCTTTTCATTACATAATGTTAGAGAAAATATTCATGATATATACCCCATCCACCAAGCAGTCATCCATAACGAACCCATATTCTTAACCATCCAGCATGCAAAATCCTCCATCCCTGCAAAATACGTTAAAAGATTTTCCATCTCATCATTGGCAATCATTCCGATAATTGTGAATGACTTGGCCATCGGTTTAGTTTTGGTCGACCCCATTCACGCCAACGAGCCAATTACCAAGAATGATTTAATGAAGCTTTCCCATTATTTAAAACTGGCTTTCGGTTCAACAATGGATTCCGCCCCTCCCACTTACCTTCTAAGCAAACGTGAAGTGGAGGTCCTTCAATATTTAGCCAATGGAATGGGATTAAAGCAAATGGCACCAAAAATGAGCGTTAGTGAATTTACCGTCAGAGATCATATTTCTTCTGCTATCAGGAAATTGGGAGTGAATCATCGGACAGAGGCCGTCGCGGTTGCCATAAGACACAAAATGATTATGTGAAAACAAAAAAAACCTTCTAAGAAGGTTTTTTTTGTTTAAGTATCATTGAGTCACTTTTTCTTCAACTTTCGCAGTCCAGTTCAACTCGTCTACGACTTTACCTGTTTGCACACCTGTCAGTGTATCATAAAGCTTTCTAGAAAGTTCTCCAGTTTCCCCGCTTTGAACAATCATTTCTTCACCATTCCACAAAAATTCACCAATTGGTGATATGACCGCGGCTGTACCCGTTCCAAAGGCCTCTTCCAATTGACCTAATTTATAGGCTTCATGGACTTCCTCCATCGAAATGCGTCTTTCCGACACGGGAAGACCCCAATGTTTCAGCAATTCGATAATGGAATCACGAGTAATACCCGGAAGGATACTTCCATTTAAAGCAGGAGTGATGATTTCACCATTAATTTTGAAGAAAACATTCATGCTTCCAACTTCTTCGATATACTTTTTCTCTACTCCGTCTAACCAAAGAACTTGGGCATAACCCATCTTTTCGGATACTTCTTGGGCTTTCAGGCTCGATGCATAATTACCGCCCGTTTTGGCTTCACCCGTACCTCCATTAACTGCACGTGTAAAAGCTGACTCCACTGCAATTTTAACTGGATGAATACCTTCTTTATAATACGAGCCCACTGGTGACATGATGATGATGAACTGATATTTATCCGATGGAGAAACTCCTAGATATGGCTCAGTAGCTATAATAAATGGCCTGATATATAAAGATGTCCCTTCTGCCTGGGGAACCCAATCCTTATCAACGCTAATTAAAGTCTTTAAGGCCTTCAACGCAAAATCAACATCGATATCCGGTATGCATAATCGGCTATTTGAACTATTTAAGCGTTGGAAATTCTTTTCCGGACGGAATAAGATAATCTCATCCTCAGGTGTTGCATATGCTTTCAATCCTTCAAAAACGGATTGGCCATAGTGAAAAATCATAGCTGAAGGCTCTAATGAGAGCGGTTGATAAGGAACAATTCTTGGATCATGCCACCCTTGCCCTTGTGTGTAATCCATTATAAACATATGATCGGTAAACTGCTTACCGAACTCAAGCTGGTCCGCCTGTGGTTTTTCTTTCTTTGTTGTACTAAGCGTGATTTGCATGTCATGTTCCTTCATTACCAAAACCCCTTGTTGATTAAATTTACAAGATTTCACTTCCATAAAATCTATCTTTAATTAGTTTACTCCTATAAGGAATCATAGTTCAAGCCTTTAAGACGAAATTTTCGGAATTTTTTTAAAATAAATGGAATTTTTTTGATTTCCAGACTATGATTCCTGAAAAAAGAATGAATTATTCCTGAAACCTCTCAAAAAATATCCATTCCGATTGTTCACAAAGGTAACTTGAACTCGTAAATATTAGTTTATTTTAACAAAATAATTATAATAAAGCCAATGAGAATAATTCTAATTATTTCATCATGCCACCTTAAGTAAATTTAATCGTCCCTTTTTGTAAACAGGAAAATCGATAAATAAATAGATGTGCAGCAAGTTCGTGATTACAGGTGCTCTAAAAACAAGTAAAGCTGATACCTACAAACTTATATGTATATTATAAAACCTAAGAAAATATATCATTTTTTATTCTGATTCATAAAGTGGTTTTTTCGTGCCATTCCCAATTTTAATCCAATGGAATAAAGAGGAAAAATTTTCATGAAATTCTATTTAGTAGTTTACTACTAAATAATAATCTTATATACTTATTCCACAAGATAGATAAAACGCATGCAAAACGATATATTATAGATAAAACGCATGCAACTTTCTTATTTTTGACGAAAAGGGGTAACAACATGACAAAAAACAGATGGTTAATCGCTTTATCAGCTATCGCCATTCACCTTTCCATTGGTGGTGCATACGCCTATAGCGTATACAAAAAACCTTTAGTTGAGACTATGGGGTGGTCAGAAACTGAAGTAACGTTAGCATTCACAATAATGATGGCGCTTGCAGGAACTTCTGCAGCCTTCTTTGGTAAATTCGTGGAAAAAAATGGTCCAAGAAAGTCTGCTATGGTCGCAGCTGTATTATTCGGCTTAGGACAAGCCGGTTCTGGTTTAGCAGTAATGGTCGATTCACTTCCGCTTTACCTATTGACATATGGGGTTTTAAGTGGACTTGGCATGGGGATCGGGTACATTTCACCAGTATCCACTTTAGTCAAATGGTTCCCAGATCGCCGGGGATTGGCAACAGGAATGGCAGTATTAGGATTCGGTGCCGGAGCTCTCATTACAGCCCCAGTAGCTGCAAGCCTTATGGAATCCGTTGGCATTTATACTACATATTATATTTTAGGAGCAGGCTATTTCATACTGATGTTCTTAGGTGCATCCTATATTGCACCTCCAAAGGCCAACTGGCTACCTGAAGGAATGAAGAAAGATATTGAGTCCGGTAAGAAAGAACTAAAGAAAGACCTAAGGCAATTAACTGCAAAAGAAGCGGTTAAAACTAAACACTTCTGGATGTTATGGTCCATGAAATTGATAAATACAAGTGCAGGGATCATGATGATTTCTGTAGCTTCACCTATGGCTCAAGACGTTGTTGGTCTGTCTGTAGCAGGTGCAGCAACATTAGTCGGCATTATGGGAATCTTTAATGGAGGAGGAAGACTTGGCTGGGCAGCAGCATCTGATTATATTGGCCGTCCAAATGTTTTCGTCATTTTCTTCATCATTCAAATCGGAGCGTTCCTTTTACTTCCAACGACTACAAATACACTATTGTTCCAAGGACTCATCTTGCTGGTCGTTAGTTGTTATGGAGGAGGATTTTCAAATCTCCCTGCGTTTGCCGGGGATTTATTTGGAACTAAGGAAATTGGGGCCATCCACGGTTATCTTTTAACTACGTGGTCTCTAGGCGGGGTTTGCGGACCAATGTTGGTTACTGCAATCAGGGAAAGTACGAACAGCTACATCCCGGTATTCTACGTGTTCGCAGTATTAATTGCGATAGCATTCGCCATCTCCATCTGGCTGCGTCTCGACATTAAAAAAATGCAAAGTAAACAGAAACAAGGAGTAACGAACACATTTAGTAAAATATCCTAATTTAAAACCTTGCAAAAGGCATTATCTAGTAAACTTCCCTAAACGGAATTTACCTTTGATGATGCCTTTTTTTAGTTTGTTTATGGCCATAACGGTGTATCTTTTGGAACTGAAGCACATCTGGAGATTTTATGGATTATGTCATCCCCTCCGGAACCTTTGCTCGTGCAGTTGTGACCATTTCTAAATTGAAACATTACAATCGAATTAAAGTTGAATGATAAACATTCATCATTATAACATGTTTTGCACCAAACATTTGAACAAGTTATTTAGTTTAACATTAAGCTAAATCAGGGAATCAAGTAAGAGATGGAATTAGGGGGGATAGTCTTGTGGATCAATAAACCATTTTTCAAATATGCATGCGCGACCATTTTGATCATTTTAATTATTTTTTTACTAGGTAAGATTGATTACGTTCTACTGCCGCTACAAAAAATCATTGCTGCCATGTTTTTCCCAATTATTGTGGCTGGGCTTTTATACTATATATTACGGCCGGTCGTTAACTTATTAACTGAATTTATCCCGAGGTCAGCTAGCATCTTCACCGTGTTTTTGATTATATTTAGCATAATTGGGATGGTAAGTTACTTTGGAAGTCCAGTAATCGTGGACCAATTTCAAAAATTATCTGAAAACCTCCCTAGCAAAGTCAAGGAATTCTCTAAAGAATCTGAAGTTATGATTGAAAAAAATGATTTTGGCATGGTTAATATGGAAGTTCTAAAAGAAAAAGCGGTCACGCATTTAAAAGATTACTCGGAAAAACTATTAGTGAATGTCAATACCATTTTTTCCACGATCACTAGTGTATTAACAGTATTGGTCATTACACCATTCATTTTATTCTATTTCTTGAAGGATGGAGATAAATTAAGACCATTTCTATTAAAATATATACCGAACGATGTTGAATCAGAGGGGAACACGATTTTAAAAGACGTCGATAAAGCCCTTTCAACTTATATTATCGGTCAATTTATCATATCAATCGTCATTGGGACTTTGATGTATATTGGCTACCTGATTATCGGTCTCGATTATGCACTAGTATTAGCCATATTCGCCATGATTTTTACCGTTGTACCATTCCTTGGTCCATTAATAAGCATCATCCCTGCCCTTTTCATTGCCTTACAGCAAGACATTGGGTTGGCAGTGAAAGTACTCATTGTCCTTACCGTTGTTCAACAGGTCGAAGGGCATTTGGTTACACCGAATATTATGGGAAAACGGCTTAACATTCACCCACTTACCATTATCTTATTGCTTCTTGCTGCAGGATCAATATACGGTTTCGTTGGCATTTTAATCGCTATCCCCGCTTATTCCGTAGTAAAAACAATTATAGGGAATTTCAGGAGGTTTTATAGATTACGGAAAAGGGTTACATAAACAAGTATGGTTGTCTACGCACCTTAATTATGGAGCTATATCTTAGTAATCCTATTAGAAGTATTTTTTTAAAAAAGGACCTCCCCTCAACGTTTTAGATTGTAGTCAACCTCTATGAGAAGCGGGTTTTCCTGCAGTTTTTATTTCAAAAAAGTTCCAATTGATTTCCGAAATCCGCTCCCTTTTCGCCGACTGTCTGCCAAGCGTCTTTGAAGTCTTGGCTAGCCAGTTAATCGGGAGGAGTGCCGCATATTTCTTCAATCTAGTGAGGGTTTAAAAAGTTAAAAACCATCAAGAATTGTCTAATTCAGTTGATTGGAACGGAAGGTGCGAGACTCCTGCGGGAAAAACGCGTCTAAGGGAGACCCCGCAGGTTCAAGGAGCGGCCGAGGAGGCTTCCGGACCGCCCGCGGAAAGCGAGGGCCTGGAGTGGAAATGAAAGTTCAAATTTTACAAACCCTCAAAAAAGTTCCAGTTGATTTCTTAAAACCGTAACAAGAAGGATAACCTATTTTTGTTTTAAAATCATGGTTCGGAGTGAGACCATTCCGTGCCTCCTTTTGTAGACAAGCTAAAAACGTTGATAATTCTATCAACGTTTGTTTAATAATTTTTTAACACAGCGTTTGAAAAATGCTTTGAAGCTTTTCTTTTTAATAACTTGCTGGACATCATATTGCTTCTCGATATAAATTTCTTCTTTGTTTATGGCATTAATTTCTGCTAATACCAAACCCAAATCGGAGTTATGATCTTTGTTTAGGACAATTTTGTAAGGAATATTATGACTCATTGCCAATTTTATATATTTCCCTAAATATTGATAGTCCATCTGACCATTTAAAAACAAATTTGAACGGGGATGCTTCTTCATCATTTGCTCTATCTCCGGATATACATTCGTTTCAAAGACTTGCCTTTTTTTTAGGGCGATGACGACGCGCTCACGTAATGTGCCCAGAAATTCCCTACGTTCACCAGGCTTGATTTCTTTTGGACCATGGATGCCTTGTTCTAGATAGTCCTCCACCTTTAGGCGTGACAATTCTTACCCACCTCCGCTTTCACTTCAATAATGTATGTAATATGGCCAAAAATAGTGCCCATCATTTTCTGGGTATGCAAAAAAGCAGAAAGTGCTCTGGGTTTAATATTACACATTTTTAGTCTACCCCCACTTTAAAAAATTGTCACTCTAGCTTCACTTCATGCATAGGATAGTATATGTGTAAATGTAGGTTGCTTAAATGAGGGACGGGGAAAAAAATGAAAAAATTAATTGTATTTATATTAATATTCGCTTTTAGTTTTGTTGGGTTCAGTAATACTTCAGATGCGGCATCAAGACAACTGATTATCATCAATAAAGCCAATAATCAGCTTGCCTATTACGAAAATGATAATTTGGTGAGGGTATTCAGCGTGGCGACAGGAAAGAAAGCATCCTACACTCCTGAAGGAAAGTTCAAGGTAGTGACAAAAATTGTGAATCGGCCTTATTATAAAGGCAACATTAGAGGCGGAGACCCAAAAAACCCTCTAGGTAAAAGATGGCTGGGGATCAATGCAAGGAATACACCAGGAAATACGTACGCAATACACGGCAATAATGATCCTAACACCATTGGGAAATATATAAGTGCCGGTTGTATTCGTATGTATAACAATGATGTTCAATGGCTGTACGATAGGGTAAAAATGAACACTGTAGTGTTGATTGCCAGTTCGAATAAATCATTTGCCACCATAGCTGCCACGAATGGATATAAAGTGAGCGGATCTGTGAGCCTACCCGTAAATACCAACGTTTCTCTGAAGAAAGGAAGCAGTGGCCCCCAAGTAATTGAACTGCAAAAAAGATTAACTAAACTTGGATACAGCACTAAAGGAGTAGATGGGTCATTTGGAAAAAATACTGAAGCTGCTGTAAAGAAATTTCAAAAAGCCAAAAAACTCACTTCCGATGGGGTCGTCGGACCCAAAACGAAAAAAGCGCTTGGACTTAAATAATTTTCATTACCGATATCCACTGTTTAGAGGATATCTTTTTTTATGTTTTATATGTACAAACTATACATTATTAACCATATCGTCTTTAATTTCCCACCATCCGTTATTGACTTTATGTTATAATTTATACATCAACAGCTAATCATAATCGCATTGTCATTACATACAAGGAGGTAATACAAATGTACGATGAAATTCTCTTAACATCCATTAAAGCAATTTTTGTAATTGGTACCATCGCGATGTTTGTGATTTTAGGATTCGTAAAAGGACGCCGTTTTTAACTTTATCTAAAATATTCTCACTTGCCTGATTACATGTATTATTTTCATACCGGTAATCAGGTTATTTTTCACTCAGAAAAAAAGCATATCCTCTCTGGGCATGCTTTTCCTTACCAATTCCAATAATCCGTTTTATCTAAAAGTTGATCGATGTCAAATGTATCAAGATGGAATGGAACTGACTCTTCTGCAATCGCTTCAGTGGCTGACAATAATTGGTCGATATCAATAATGGCCAAAACAGTCCTCTCCCTTTTTTAATGGTCTTTACCCTCATTTTTAATACATTAAACACTTCGTTCAAAAGAAATTTTATTTGAGGGTTTCCTTTAAATTTTACATTTGACATTCATTTTAGATGCAGTGAGTCTTTTTCAGATCCTTCCGGAGAAAGCGTATGTATCAATTTAACCAGCTTATAAAAGGTCCCGCTACAGATTGTAACCTCGGGCAGATTATGAAATATTGATTTTTTATTAATATGATAATTGTCTTTCTCTGGTGAATACACAATAATTTTCTTATTTAAAGATAAAGCATATCCAAGCTCATATAGATTGCCTTTTCCTGCTGTTAGGAAGATCAGCATGAAGTCGGCTTCCTCAATCCCCTTTTTTTCATATTCTCCAATGTCGTCCGTTATTTGGTTTTTCTCATCATTCGTAATTAAATTCAAGTCATTCACACAAGTAAACCCTTTTGAAGTCAATTTCTTGATCAATGACCTTACTTGCTTCATATTTTTTTCGTCTGATGCTATATAATATTTCACACATACACCTCCAAAATATATAACTATTGATACTTTTTACCTATGTTACCTATACTATACATATTCGTTATAAAGAACGCAATATCCTTTACCCAAAAATAAAAAATAATTAAAAGGATTCAAGCGAAACAAAAAACCATCATTCCTTTTACAGGTAATGATGGTTTTTCAAGTATGCAGTGGAATCATTTTCACCTTCGACTTCAGCTAACTCAAAAAATAGTAAACCATATACTCATTTTGGTTTGACATTCCGGGTTATAAAATGTTCATTGAATGTAAAAAAATACAAAATAAAAACCTTGTCCCCTAATCGGCAAGGTTTTTTTATTTTTCATATGTGATATTTTCTATTTCAATCCTGAAGGGTGCAGCCTCACAAATATTAATTCCCCTATCCAGATTCACCTTTTCCATTTCACTTGCATCCGGGATTGTTTTTTTATCGTGAATAAAATGTTCGACCATGGCTTCCAACAGTTCTTGAGCACAAGCTAAGGCATCTACCCGATTCCTACCGCTAACGGAAGAAATAATACCTTCTCGCCTAAAATCCGGGAAACAAACTTGAACGGAAAAAGAATCGATAATCAACGGGTGCTTTTCATAATAGAATACGGCTGGATACTCAAAGATTTGAATGGTCAAAATATCATCCCTTCATACAATATTCAGGTTTTTAAATTAATTATAACATGAATTTCCATTTTTTATAGGTTTAATTTACTTTTCTTTGTTTGTCAAGTTACATTCAATAGGTTGTTATGTCCGTACTAACTGCGAAATAAAAAAACACCAGGAAGATCAGGATCACGACAACATTCAAGATTATTCCAATAATGCTGCACACTTTTCCAGCTGTCACTAATCCATTTCCAGATTCACCAGTAAGCTTAATTTCTTGTTTACTCTTCGATGCAAATATTAAACCTAGAATACCTAATATGATTCCTATGAATGGAATTAACAGCGATAATACCCCCATGATCAATGCTACAATCGCTTTGCTATTGCTTTGTTTGATTTCCGACATATATTCCACCTTCTTTCTTCCTTTATATATACGGTTAATAAAAGCAAAAGATTCATTTTTTTGTGTACTCATTCATCTCTAATATTCCAAGCTATCCTGCCGGTTAATTCATCATGCACCTGGTCGGATTCATACATGTAAAAAACCCTCTATCTGAATCGTTTGAGACTATAGACAAATTCGAAGAATGCCTGTTTGCCTTTAGTTTTTCTAAAAAACGTTCCAGTTGATTTCAAATATCCGCTCCCTTTCCGCCGACTGTCTGCCAAGCCTCTAGCAGGGTCTTGGCTAGCCAGCAATTCGGCAGGAGTGTCGCAAACTTCTTCAATCTTTTGAGGTTTCATCCCATATAAATGAGAAAAAATCATGGTAATCATTCCTATGGAAAATCGTGACAGGAAATCAGGATGAGACCATCCTACAGTTTTTTATTAAAACATTCCAGTTGATTGGAACGGCAGCTACGAGACTCCTGAAGGCAAAGCGCGCCCAAGGGAGACCCGCAAAGTGCGTCAAGGGCGGAAAGCGAGTTCCCTACGTTCAAATTATACAAACCATTGTAAAAATACATGAGGATATCCAAGCCTTATTTTATAACCATGGTCCGAGGTGAGATCAATCAACCACCTTTTGTAGACAAGTAGAAAACGACTCATTTCTGAGTCGTTTTCTTAGGTTCGTTTCAATTCAAGTCTCTGGGCTACCAAAGAAAGACAATAGTTAACAATGAAATACATGAGAGCCACCAGGATCAAAATAGGTATTAAGTACTTTTGACTTTGTCCATATATGATTTGGCCATGATGAGTCAGTTCCGGTAAAGAGATAACAACAGCTAAAGAGGTATCCTTTAATAATGAAATGAATTGGCTGACAATAGGAGGAACCATGCGGCGCAGCGCTTGGGGCAGAATAATATGTATCAATGCCTGTGTATAGCTCAAGCCTGATGAACGGGCAGCTTCCATTTGGCCTTTATCAATCGATTTAAGCCCACTTCGAATGACTTCAGAAAGCATGGCAGACTCGAAAATTGTCAAGGCAACAATGGCTGCCGGAATGATTTCCAGTTTAATTCGCACCTCCGGCAAAGCAAAATACGTAAAAAATATAATTAATAACAGCGGTAAATTACGTACCGTTTCTACAATCAGAGCTAATATTTGTGATAACACCGGCACCTTTGCGTAACGGATTATACCTACAAGCCCGCCAATAATGAAACTTAGAATAATGGATATAAAAGCTACCTGGAGCGTTACCCAAAATCCTTCTAATAAAAACTTTAGATTATCTGGTGTATAGGCACCTGCAAAATCCATATCATATACCTCCCTCAATTACTCCTAGCCAGACGTTTTTCCAAATAACCAACGCCAAAACTTAAAGGAATGGTAAGTATTAAGTAAAACGCTGCAACGAAAATGTACACATCAAACACGACAAATGTCCTTGAAGAAATCAAATCCCCGTGGTACATAAGATCAAGTCCTGCAACGACGGCTAAAATGGAAGAATTTTTAACTAGATTGATAAATTGGTTCCCTAAAGGAGGTATGACTATTTTAACGGCCTGTGGCAATATGACGAGCCTCATTGCCTGCCCATATGTCAGACCTGATGAACGGGCAGCTTCCATTTGACCCTTTGGCACGGAAAGTATGCCCGCTCGAATTGCCTCAGCTATGAAAGATGAAGTGTAAATGGTCAAGGCCAATGTCCCTGCGTATAGACCGCTTAGTTTAAGACCGAGAAAGAAGAAAAAGGTAATGATCAATAACGGTATATTCCGAATGAACTCGACATAGGCGGTACCCAGCCAGTTTAGTGGCTTTATCGGCGCAATCCGCATGATAGCAATTAGCACACCAAGAATCAAACTCGCTACCAACGCGATCAAACTCGACATGATCGTATTTCTAAAGCCTAATAAATACATATCTAGGTTCTCTGTTAAAATGGAGAAATCAAGCACGGCGTACACTCCTTTAACTAGTAAGGATGAGCAAAACGCTCATCCTCATAGACAAATGTTCAAATGTTATTTAAGGTCAGCTTCCCTTATACATTTGCTAAATTGTTTAATGTTTAATCCATTTATCATGGATTTCATCGTACTTGCCTGAATCTTTAAGTGACTTAAGGGCTTTATTCAACTCGTCAACAAAGTCAGCATTTCCTTTTTTCACGGCAATCCCATAAGGCTCTTCCGTAAATGTACCGCCAACAAGTTCATAACTTGGATCTTCATCCGCCATTCCATAAAGGATGGAATCATCTGTGGTCAAGGCATCCCCTTGTCCGGATTTAAGTGCAGCGAACGCTTCGGAATAGTTTTCAAATTCAAGAACTTGTGCTTCAGGAGCTTTTTCACGGATATTTATGGAAGAAGTAGAGCCCTTGACGGCCAATACCTTTTTCCCTTTTAAGCTATCAATCCCCTTAATATCGCTGCCTTTTTTGACTAACAAAGATTGTCCGGCGTCGAAGTAAACATCAGTGAAGTCAACTTCTTTTTTACGATCTTCCGTGATCGTCATGGTCGCTACAATCGCATCGATATCACCATTATTCAATAAGGCCATCCTTGTCTTAGAAGTCACTTCTTTAAATTCAACTTTATTCTCATCACCAAGGATTTCTGCTGCAAGAGCTTTGGCGATATCAATATCAAAGCCTTCTACATCTCCAGTTTTAGGATTTTTCAGTCCGAATAGCCTTGTATCATTTTTCACCCCAAAAACGATCTTATCCTTTTCCTTCACTTGTGCGAGAACATCTTTTTCTTTGTCTTTTCCTCCACCCTCTTCAGCCTTGTCTGAATCATTCCCCCCGCCGCATCCAGCTAATAAGATGACAGCCAGTAATGATAGCAAAGATAATTTTAACCATTTCTTTTTCTTCAACATTCAATTCACCCCTGTTTTTTATTTAATGATTTAATATACGGCTAAGGAATAAACGAGCCCTCTCTTCACGAGGATTGGCGTAAAACTCAGCCGGTGATGCCTCTTCCAATACCCTGCCTTCGTCCATGAATACGATTCGATCCGCTACTTCACGGGCAAATCCCATTTCGTGCGTAACCACCACCATCGTCATTCCTTCATGGGCAAGGGCTTTCATCACATCCAGTACCTCGCCGATCATTTCTGGATCCAAGGCTGAGGTAGGTTCATCAAATAGCATGATTTCGGGCCCCATTGCCAAACCTCTGGCAATCGCTACCCGTTGTTGCTGTCCACCTGAAAGCTGGGAAGGAAATGAATTCGCTTTATCTCCAATCCCCACTTTGTCCAAATACTTTAGTGCAATCTTTTTCGCTTCCTCTTCGGATTGTCCTAAAACCTTCCTGGGTGCAAGCATGATATTCTCGATCACGGTTTTATGAGGATACAAGTGAAAATGCTGGAAAACCATACCGATATTCCGACGGAGTTTGTTTATGTCCGTTTTTTTATCCGCTACATTTGAACCATTTATGGAAAGGGAACCTTCCGAAATGGTCTCTAGACGATTAATGCATCGAAGCAATGTACTTTTCCCTGATCCGGACGGTCCGATGACCACTACCACTTCCCCCTTCTTAATTGTAAGATTAATCTCTTTCAATACATGGAAATCGCCATAAAACTTATTCACTCGGTCAAAAACTATCATAATTAGCCCCCCGCCCATAATCAATCTTCCAAAGCTGAAAATTTATAATAATCAGAATTATAAAAGCGTAATATAGCATTCTCCTAACTCAATCAAATTTTATGTATAATCCTTTCTTCCAATATTATTTCCCAATATTTCGAGAGTTATAGTAAAACGACCATTTTTATTGTTATTTTAAACTAGTAATTTAAATAATATATTCAATATTCACACTTTTTATTATATAAAATTTTTCTTAAAATTACCATATAAACTTTAATTTGTTAAAAATGATATCATATTCCATGATATTATTGCTATATTTCATAAAACTGATAAGTAAAAACTGTTTACCCCCAACCCATTCCCTCTTTTTGTAAAAAATCATTTATTTCCCGTAAGCACAACAAGCTTTTGTAAATCAGCACGAAAAAAAAGACAGCATTTGCTGTCTTTTTCATCATTCCTTTAACGCATCTTCAAATGGCGCTGAATATAAACCTCTTGGCGCCAGCATATCCGTATCCGATTCACGGATTTCCCCACCGAGAGTATATGGACCTGCTGGAAAATAATCAAACATTTCACTTGCCTTATGTATGATCAAGAAATAATCGAATAAATCATCCATAAGCTCCTGATGTTCATCTATTTTCATGATTTCCCCACATTCATCAATTTCAAAGTTTTCATTGATCGCATCTTGAAGTTCCTCGTTATTTGAATACGCGATATAAAAATCGACATCCCCGCACTCCATGCATAGCAAGAGTTTTTCTTCTAGGGCTTCTTCATAGGTTTTCAGAACGATTTCCTTTAAAATGGCATCAATCTTTCCAGTATTAATCAGTTTAATTTTAGTCTGGAACACAAAATCCCTCCAATCAAATACAGCATTTAAAAAAGTAAACGCCAGTTAAACAAGCTCACCCTTTAATATAAATGAATTGTTGAAGATCTTTTCCCAATCAACATATAAATCCAAGTCCCTAAGTTCGTTTACTAACAACTATGGAAACCTAGCCCAAGTTTTGGTCATCAAGGGCAATACATGCAATCTGTCCGAATCCCGTTTTTTAATCAGCTAGGAATCCTCTGCTTCGTGCATATAATAAGTTTGCCCATATAATTAGAATCATAATCTTCTATAATACAATGAAAAAGATGATCGGAAGCGTAATCAGGCTTAATGATGTACTTATGAAAGTAGCACTTGATACGAATTCAGGCTCCGTATTGAATTGGAGCGCATACATCGTAGTGTTGGCCGCCGTTGGCATGGCAGCTACGATGACCATAATATGCCTGACCATGTCACCCACTGGTAAGGCAAGTGATAACAGGAAGGCAATGGCTGGTGAAACGGCAAGTTTAAGAAGCAGAGAAACTGATAGCTTTCGATAGGCAATCTTTTTCAGGGAAATGTTGGCCAGCTGCATTCCCAGTGTAATCATGATTGTTGGGATCGCTGCATTTGCAACAAGGTTAATAGCTTCCATAACCGAATTGCTTAAAGGTATGTTCACGAACTGAAATACTGTACCCGCAATGGCTCCATAAACAATTGGCATCCGGCATACTGCTTTAATCGCTGTTTGAACTCCGTTACCTTCCGGGCTGCCCTTTGCTGCGAAATAAATGCCTATCGTGCACATCACTAACTGCTGTCCCACCATAAGGATGATTGCATAATCGAGTCCTGCGGCTCCAAATAACAGGAAAATTACGGGTGTTCCGTAATTCCCGTTATTCATGAATGCCGATGCCAATATCATGCCGCTTGTTTCAGTGACTGTATAATTGCGGAAAAAAGATATGATGTAGACTACCAGAATGAGAGAAAGACAAAGTACTATCGTGAATAAGAATAGATAAAAATAATTAATCGTAAATTCTGCGGAATAAAAAGTTCGGAATACAAGAAAAGGTGACATTAAATATAATGCCATCGTGGAAATCGATTTTGTATCAAGTTTAAACTTTTTCTGACCGATGAAACCTAAAACAAATATACCGAATATCGGTAAAAGAACTCCCAAAAACCCCATGCATATCACCTTCATAATTCTAATGATTTTCTTCTAACAATATCAGTTTTATAATTATTTGTAAAAATTCTTTTAACCCACTTTTGATTGCACGTCATATTCTAACGTAAAATGAATTTTCTTTATTTTCAGAAAACAATGCTCCATTTCCCAATGCATATGGTATATTGTTTATTATATTTACGTTAATAAACGTAACATCAACACTTTTTGGTTATTAATATATGAAGGGGTGTTTTTTAGTGGATGTAAAATTCATGGAGATGGCTGTTCGGCTTGCATATGAAAATGTTGTGGCAAAGAACGGGGGACCTTTTGGTGCTATAATCGTTAAAGATGGCAAAGTCGTAGGCAGAGGATGTAATAATGTGACAACGGCCAACGATCCTACAGCTCACGCCGAAGTGCAGGCGATCCGTGATGCATGCAGGAATCTCGACAGCTTCCAGCTTACAGATTGTGAAATTTACACTAGCTGCGAACCTTGCCCCATGTGCATCGGTGCTATTTATTGGGCACGTCCAAAAGCCATTTATTACGCATGTACTAAAGAAGACGCTGCACTTATTGGCTTTGATGATCACTTTATATACCAAGAACTTGCCCTGCCAATGGAAAAGCGCACGATAAAAATGGAACAACTGACTTTTAATGACCACGAATTACCATTCCGAACATGGGAAACCAATACTGAAAAAGTGAAATATTAACCGGTTATATTTTTGCCAAAGGGGTTACGCATATGAATAAAAACTTGCTTAAAAGGAGAATAGACGTTGCTGCAGGGAGAACGCCTGCGGATTGCGTCATTAAGAACGGACAAATCATAGATGTTTTCAATGGTGATATCTATACAGGCGACATTGCTATCGTCGATGGTTTTTTTGCTGGAATTGGGCGTTATGAGGGTATTTCAGAAATAGATGCAACAGGAAAATTCGTATGCCCTACATTCATTGATGGCCATGTCCATATTGAATCTTCGATGGTAAGGCCATCGGAACTCGCAAAAATCCTCCTTTTACATGGTGTGACCAGCATTATTGCAGACCCTCATGAAATTGCCAATGTTTCTGGCAAAATGGGCATGGAATATATGATTGATCAATCCGATCAACTTCCTTTTGACTTTTACTTCATGATGCCTTCTTGTGTACCTGCTACTGAGTTTGAACATTCTGGTGCTGTCTTAAGAAGTGAAGATTTAATGCCGTTTTATCAGAACCCGAGAGTGCTCGGTTTAGCCGAAGTCATGAATTTCCCGGCCGTTTCACATACGGAGGAGGATATGCTGCAAAAAATATACGATGCTAATAGACTAGGCAAAAGCATCGATGGCCATGCGGCAGGATTATCCGAACAACAGCTCGATGTTTATATGTGTGCAGGCATTAAAACGGATCATGAATGCACTACAGCGGAAGAGGCAAAAGAAAGACTGCGTAAAGGAATGTATCTTATGATCAGGGAAGGCACCGTTGCCAAAGACTTAAAAAACCTGATTCCAGTTATTAATGAGAAGAACTCCCGCCGTTGTTTATTCGTCACCGATGACCGGCACCTTGACGATATTGTATCTGAGGGTAGTATCGATCACAACGTTCGACTTTCCATAAAAACAGGTGTCCCGCCAATAACCGCCATTCAAATGGCGACCATTAATGCAGCTGAATGTTTTGGCTTAAAGGAAACTGGTGCCATAGCACCTGGATACAAGGCAGACTTTCTTATATTGGATGATCTTGATTCAGTCATCATCCACTCGGTCTTTAAAGAGGGAAAGCTTATCGTTCAAAATAATCGTTTACTTAACTTTCCACCTGAAAAGGAACAGGTCATTGACGACGGGTTGAAGCACTCCGTTCAATTTCATGAAATAACGGAAGGTGATTTGGCGATACCTTTTAAAAATAAGTTCGCTAATATTATTGAGATAACTCCAAACAGCTTGATTACAAAGCATTCGATTGAACCGGTTACACTTAATCAGGATGGGCTATTCCGGTTCTCCAAACATGTTGATCATATAAAACTTGCTGTAATTGAACGGCATCATATGACCAAACAAGTAGGTCTAGGAATCGTCAAAGGGCTCGGTTTGAATTCAGGTGCAATTGCCACGACAGTAGCCCATGATTCACATAATTTGATCATTGCCGGGACGAATGATCAAGATATGCTTATGGCAGCAAATGAAATCAAAAAAATGCAGGGCGGATTGACCGTAATCCAAAATGGGGAAATACTCGCTTCACTTCCCCTTCCGATAGCTGGATTGATGAGTGAATGGAATTATATGGATGTAGTCCGTTCATTGAAAAAAATCGATGGAGCCCTATTGAAACTGGGTGCCAACAGGCATTTCAACCCTTTCCTTACACTTGCATTCTTGGCGTTGCCTGTCATCCCTGAAATTAAACTGACGGATCAGGGTTTATTTTCAGTTTCTGAGTTTAGGCATATTCCTATCGAAGCATCAAAGCCAGTCGATAAAATTTAACCCCCTAGTCGGGGTTTTTTTCTTCTCACCCCAGTAATTTCTAAATGAATCAGGTTCCAACTCGACTTAAACCGGGAAAAGGATATTATGGGTATCATCTATGTTAAAATAAAATTAAACACAAATCTTTCTTGGAGGAGATAAATATGGCAAAACATGATCAACAAACCATAATTGGATACATAGGCACTTACACAAAAGGAAACAGCAAAGGTATTTACCGCTTCACTTTAGATACAGCAGAAGGAAAACTCAGTACACCGGTTCTTGCAGCAGAATTAACCGATCCAACTTATATCGCCATCAGCCAGGACAAGAAGAATCTCTACGCCATTTTAAAAGAAGCGGGCAGCGGTGGAGTTTCAGCCTATTCGATCAATGAAGAATCAGGTGAGCTTACCTTCTTGGGCAAACAACTGACACCAAATGGCTCTTCCTGCCATATAAGTGTCGACAGCAAGAAACAGGTCTTGGTCACTTCCAGTTATGGAGAAGGCGTGATTGAATCATATCCGCTTCTTGACGATGCGACCCCTTTGCCCGTGTCATCCACTGTTCAGCATAAGGGTCAAGGACCGAATGAAGAACGTCAGGAAAAAGCGCACACTCACTTCGCCGGGTTCACACCGGATGAAAGGTTCATTGCTGTAGTCGACCTAGGAATAGATAAAGTAAAAACCTATAAAATAGATAATGGGGTTTTGGAAGAAGTAAACAGCTTATCTGTTGCTCCCGGCAGCGGACCACGGCATTTGACCTTCCACCCAAACGGAAAATTTGCGTATGTTATGGCAGAGCTTGTACCTGAAGTCATTGTTTTGAGCTTCGATAGTCAAACCGGAAGCTTTTCTGAAGTACAAACAGTTCGGTCCGTTCCGGAAGATTTCAAGGAAAATAACCAAGGAAGCGCCATCCATATTTCTGATGACGGGCAATTCATATATGCCGCAAATCGCGGACATGATAGTATTGCCGTTTACCAAATCAATCAAGAAACTGGCAAACTGGCATTCGTTGAACTGGTTTCTACCGAAGGACATTGGCCACGTGATTTTTCATTGGATCCTAGCGGAAAATTCCTAATCGCTTCAAATGAACAATCAGGAAACCTGACACTATATTCCCGGAATGAACATGACGGTAAGTTAACTTTATTGCAAAAAGATGTTCAAGTTCCCTTCCCTGTTTGCGTAAAATTCTTATAATCGATAATAAAAAAGGATTGAAGCTTGTACCACAGCTTCAATCCTTTTTTATTATCCTTCTTTAATTCCATTTCTCCGCCATTTCGGGAAAATCTATATATGGGTTACGATTACCCTGCATTTCATGTATAGCCTGGTTTCTATGTTTTTCATAAGTGCTGACCGGAAAAAGCCGATGCCATTCCATAAGCAGCGCCAGGTCAATACTACCGCTATCGATGATGCCCTCATATCTGAGTAAAAAGTATAAAGTAGCCCTCGCCACGATGCCTTTTCCGTATTCAGGCTCGAATTTACCCTCCTCTGATTTCCCGCAACCCGCTTTTATACCGGCAGCCGATTTCTCAGGGATATAATCCTTAAAATCATGGTATGGATAGTTACTCCGGCTACTGTTACAAGTTGGTTCACAGGCGAATAGATGATGCAAATCCCCCCTCATCGGTTCTTTTTTAGCGAACCATGATTGAGGTACGACATGTTCACAATTAACGAGAATGTTCTCCGTATTTGTTGACTCTATGCCTCTTGACACCAATTCTAGTATACGGATATCTTCCTCTATTACTCGTACAGGATCCATACCTTTACCGGAATACAGACTTTTCAACTGGCCATTTTCCTGTAAGTCCACCCAAGGGTAAACATGACGATGTGGTGAGTAGTTCAGCTGGTTTTTATGGGTTGCCACAAGTAGGTCCTTCAATCCTTCCCGGTCCAAGGAACCATCTTTATAGTATGCTAGCTTAAGTTCCTGATCTTTGTTTTCATCATAGTATTCGCGGTTTTCATTGAAGTTCACAAGTGCAGCCATTGCCATTTCCCGTTCTTTTTCAAGTACTTCAAAACTATACTTCATCCACTCATCCCCCCGCTTCTATTAAAACCTAACTTTTACCATAATTTTAGTTTAATAGAAATCCATCGAGAAAAAAAGGTCCTTTAGAAGGGTCTAACGAAGAATTTCAATAAAATGGGTAAGGATTTTCGCCGTCATTCCCCAGATTACCCGTTCATTAAATAAGTAAAAATATTCTTCCATCTGTTTTGGCTGCCATTTATAATTCTCCCCGCCAACGACTAAATCATGGGGGAAGTTGTCATGCGGTTCCACCTTATATTTGACATGATAAATCTCTGGCGGTTTTTCCATGAAAAAGGATAGCGGGACCGTAAAAACGGTTTCTACCTCAGCTGGATTAGGTATTATCCGTTGATGGTTACGAACAAATCCTGCATATGGATAGACAATCATCCCAAATGGAGATACCAAATAATCGATTGGAAAGACATTATCGATATCTTCTTTTCTCAAATTAAGTTCCTCATATGTTTCCCTTAGCGCAGCCGCCTGTTCATCATGGTCCAATTTGTCTATTTTCCCGCCCGGAAAACATATATCCCCCGGCTGCCTTCTCAGTTTGTGTGAACGCTCTTCGAAAAGAACATGAACTCCATCTTCTTTCTCAATAAGCGGTACCAATACAGCATACTTAGAAAAATTTCCACTCCCTAAAATTTCAGGGATATGTAATGTCAGTTTTTTTGTTATATCCTCATTATTCATGTCCCTCACCTCTTCTGCCTGATAGTATTGATTTTCTGCTACTCCTTATCATTCCATTTTCGAACATCCGCTATAACTAAGCAAGGAAAACGATTCCAAAATGTCCCCTAAGTTCGCAATAGAATCCTTTTCCGCTTATTCTTCCTAGATCATTGCCAAAAGCACCGTTCAAATTTCTGAACGGTGCTAAAATTAAACGCAGCAGTCTCGTTTAAAAAGCAAAGTATGGATGCGATCTTTCTTAAATAAATAGTGAGTATCAGCAGGTATATACAGAAACTTGATTAAATGCTGAATTTTCAGTTTTTTACCATCACCTTATTTTCATAGTTCAGCTAACGTTCGCTTTACCGTCGTTATGATGAATGAAAAATCCTCTTCAGTTATACTAAGTGGGGGAGCAAGAGTCAGGACATTATTGAAACCTGCTACTGTATCACCATTTTTACCTATGATCAGCCCCTTTTCTTTGCATGATGCAATCACTTTATTGATTTTGGAAAGTTCGATTGGTTGTTTTGTAAGTTTATCTTCCACTAGTTCAATGCCTACCAATAAACCTTTCCCACGTACATCCCCAACATAGGGATGAGATTTGATTTCTTCAAACTCTTGCAGAAAGCGTAGACCTAACTCCTTAGACCGTTCTATAAGTTTTTCATTTTCATATATTTCAATATTCTTTAAAGCAAGGGCACAGGCAGCCGGATTGCCTCCAAATGTATTTACATGTCGAAAGCGGTCATAAACGTCTGAGCCAATATACGCTTCATAAATTTCACGTTTGACTGCTGTAGCGGATAATGGCAGATAAGCGCTCGTGATTCCTTTAGCCATTGTTACGATGTCTGGTTTTACATCATAGTTCATAAATCCGAATTTCTTACCAGTACGACCAAACCCGCAAATGACCTCATCCGAAATGAGAAGGACACCATTTTTCTCACAAATTTCCTTGACACGTTTCATATAACCATCAGGCGGCATCAAAATTCCGCCCCCAGTGATGATTGGTTCCATGATGACCGCAGCCACCGTTTCGCTCAACTCCCATGTAATGGTACGTTCAATTTCCGCTGCACTTTTTTCACCGCTTTCATCCTCTGGATTCCGGTAAGAATCTGGCGGTGATACATGAAGAAATCCTGGGGCGAGTGGTTCATATTTATATTTTCGCTGCGCCTGCCCGGTAGCTGACAGGGCGCCCATTGAATTCCCATGATAGCCGCGATAACGGGAAATGAATTTATAACGTCCATGTTCACCTTTTTGCTGATGATACTGCCGCGCAATTTTAAAAGCAGTCTCATTCGCTTCTGAACCGCTGTTAGAGAAGAAAATCACATAATCCCCACCAAGCCATTCATTTAATTTCTCTGCTAGCTTAATGGCCGGTATGTGGCTATTCGTTAAAGGGGCATAAGGAAGTTCCTTCAGCTGCTCGTAAGCTGCTTCAGCCAGTTCCGTGCGGCCATAACCAACGTTGACACACCATAAACCTGACATCCCATCCAGGTAACGATTCCCATCAACATCCGTTATCCATGCTCCTTGCCCGTTTTTAATCACCATTGCTTCAGGGCTGGATTCAGCCCCTTTCATATGATGCCATACATATTTACCATCCATCGCTTTAAGATCCTGACCCTGTTTTTCAACCTGCATAAGCTGCACTCCTCCTAAAATAATGTATAAATGAAGGCCGACCACACTTTGTGTCGACCCCCACTTTCCTATCAGTATCTTGCCGTCAACATTTTCTTTCTAGTGTAAAATTCAACGCCGTCTTTCCCATTGGCATGAAGGTCTCCATAAAATGAACTTTTATATCCGGAAAATGGAAAGAATGCCATTGGTGCGGGTACCCCGAGGTTAATACCAAGCATCCCTGCATCAATTTCTTCGCGAAATTCCCGGATGGCTTTTGCACTATCCGTATAGAGGCAGGCACCATTGGCAAATTCAGATTGATTGGTCAATTCAATTGCCTCTTCCAGGGTATTAACCCGAACTATGGATAAGACAGGGGCAAAAATTTCATCCTTCCATATTTTCATATTTGTTTTCACATGATCAAATAATGTCGGTCCAACGAAATAGCCATTTTCCTGATCGCCTTCATTCCTGCCATCACGAAGGAGGACAGCTCCTTCTTTTTCCCCGATTTCAATATATTGTTCTGTTCTCTTTTTATGAGTATCACGGATCACAGGTCCCAGGAAAACGTCCTTATCCATTCCATTTCCAATCTTGATATTATCCGCTGCAGCCTTTAATCTCTCAACAAGCGAATCTCCAACTTCCCCCACCGCAACAACCACTGATGCAGCCATGCAGCGCTCGCCTGCAGATCCGAAAGCGGCATTCGTTATGTTCGTTACCGCATTATCCAAATCCGCATCAGGCATGACGATTGAATGATTTTTCGCTCCTGATAAAGCCTGGACACGTTTTTTATTGGCAGCTGCCGTTTTATATACATACTCTGCGACAGGCTGGGATCCAACAAATGATACCGCTTTAATGTCTTCATGTTCCAAAATCCCATTCACGACATCGTGGGCACCATGGACAATATTGACAACGCCATCCGGAACTCCGGCTTCTGTCAATAATTCCACAAGACGGTTGGCTAAGAGCGGTGTCCGTTCTGAAGGTTTTAAGATAAACGTATTTCCACAAGCAATTGCCAGCGGGAACATCCAACATGGCACCATCATCGGGAAATTAAACGGCGTAATTCCGGCAACGACACCCATTGGATACCGGTACATGCCAGATTCAATGCCTGGGGAAATATCAGGTAGCTGACTTCCCATCATCAAGGTAGGCGCACCTGCTGCGAACTCCACGCATTCAATCCCACGCTGAACCTCACCATATGCTTCTGTATAGCTTTTTCCGTTTTCGATAGTGACCAGCTTTGCAAGCTCATCCCAATGTTCTATCAATAATTGTTGGTAACGGAATAGGAAGCGAGCTCTTTTTGGAACGGCCACCTTTTTCCATTCTTTATAAGCCTTTTTAGCAACCTGCACCGCTTGGTTTACATCTTCCTTTGTTGAAAGGGGAACGATTGCCAATGCTTCTCCTGTTGCCGGATTAGGCACTTGTTCATGTTTCGAAGTTGTGGAATCCACCCATTTTCCACCGATATAATTTTTCAACGTTTCTACATCATTGATTACTGCCATTAATATACCCTCCATTTCAACACGATTTCATAGTTTCATTATATTTTTCAAATCGACTTTTTACATTAGACGTTTTGTATAGTTTTTGATTCAATATTTGCACATATTGTTTGTTTTTGATTTTCCCATATTCATAATAATCATGAACAGAAATTCAGGCTTTCAAAGCCGATGTATATTTCCTTTTATTTTCTCTTTGATCAGCAGGCTTCACAGCCATCATTTTATAATGGAATATAGCTTTAGGTCTTGATGCTTTCCCTTAACAAACATTCCTTTTCTTATGATTCCCTCAAAAGACATGCCAGCCTTTTGCATGACTCGCTCTGAACCCAAATTTTCAACGAAGCACCGTGCTTGTATTCGAACTAGGTTCATATTTTCGAAGCCAAAGGCGATTATCTTTTGAGCTGCCTCCGTCATCAAGCCACTCCCCCAATATTCGGGTGCAAGCACATACCCGATTTCTGCACCATGATGATCAACCTGCCATGTAACAAAATCAATCGTACCAATCAACTTACCACTTTCCTTGTGTTCTATGCCCCATGGAGCAATTTTCTTATCCTCATAATTTTGTAGGATAAATCGGATGAAATCTTTTGTATCACATAGGGAACGATGAGCTTCCCATGTGACGTAACGGGAAACTTCACTGTTGGATGCATAAGCGAACATGTCTTCGGCATCATTCATGGTGACTTTCCTCATAACCAAGCGTTTTGATTCCATAGTAGGCAGCTGTCCATATATGTCTTTCACGTTCATGATTACACCCCATTCCATTTATTACTAGTATTATAGCAAGATGTTAAGCAATCGCTTTCCCCTTTGAAATAATATCGAAACTTACGAATAATTCCAGAAAAAATGATATAAGCGATGTAAAATGGATCCAGACATGGAGCGCCGGAGTGAATGCATTACCCTGTCAACCGGCGTTCATGCGTATCTCATTTCAGAAATGATATCGGGTTAATGCTTGCCTCAACAAAGTAGATAAATATAGTAATCAACAGCTTGCAAAGACTTGGCATCACGCACATAGGAAGGCGTAATCTCGTCATTCAATACGTATTGGTTCACGCGCTTATGGACAAAGATATTGCGGGCGCTGGACTTTGATGTGTTTGAAACGGAGCCACTTCCTGAGAATAGTCCGTTATGGGGGGGTGAACAATGTAATCATCACTCCGCACACATACGGAAATACGGAATTTTACGACCAAAGGCTTAGATATTTTCATGCCGAATTTAATGAACTATCTAAATGGAAAAAACATTCAACAAATTTGCTTGATTACAAAAAAGGGTATCAAGAATTATTCATTGTCTGTGAACATAAATAATCTTCCTTTGTTAGCTTGCAGATTCCGACATTATCTGTTATATTTAAAAAGAATTATTTTTGTTCGGGAAGATTGATAAGTGAAAAACTTTTCGTCTAATGATTGAGCAAGGGTAGTAACACAATGTGTGGATTCACACTAGGAGGCAACAACAATGGAACAAGGTAAAGTAAAATGGTTTAACGCAGAAAAAGGATTTGGCTTCATCGAACGCGAAAACGGAGACGATGTATTCGTACATTTCTCAGCTATCCAAAGCGAAGGATTCAAATCATTAGACGAAGGTCAAGAAGTTACTTTTGAAGTTGAGCAAGGTCAACGTGGACCCCAAGCTACTAACGTTCAAAAAGCGTAATTTTAAATACAATATATAACAGACCCTACTTGTAGGGTCTGTTTTTTTTGATTGAAAAAGCAATCAAAAAAAAACCCTATTCACATGGAATAGGGAACATGAAACAAGTTTAGTAAATGGTAAACTCAGTATAACACACTAGGTATAGAAACCCTAATTTATCCGAAAAGTAAAAATTATCAAGCACTTTCGAAGCCCTGGATTCCCTGATATTACCCCATTCATTTCTTTTCCACTTCATATGTTCGGTCTGTTCCCCATGGATAAAACGGTGGCATATCAGTGCTGCTTTTCATTTTGAATTCGGCTTTCCTTTTTTCGAGGAAAGCTTCAATCCCTTCTAGTGCATCCGCTTGTTTTCCGGTCCAATGAATCATTTTTGATTCTATTTTGTGTGAGTCAACAGGATGGTTTGCACCGAGCATCGTCCACATTAACTGCCGGGATAGCGTCACAGAGACGGAAGATGTATTTTCCGCAATGTCTGTTGCAATTTCCATTGCAGCCGACATCAATTCGTTTGGCTCGACGATCTTATTTACCAACCTTCCCTCATATGCTTCACTGGCTGAAATCATCCTGCCGGTAAAAATCCATTCGGAAGCTTTACCCATTCCGACAAGCCTAGGTAAGAACCAGCCGCTGCATGCCTCCATCGTTATCCCCCGCCTCGCAAATACAAAACCCATTTTTGCATTTGATGAAGCAATTCTAATGTCCATGGGCAAAGTCATTGTTATGCCTATCCCGACTGCCGCTCCATTAATGGCCGCTATCATAGGTTTCTTCATTTCAAAAATCCGTAATGACAACATTCCCCCTGCATCGCGATATTCAACCAAAGGAGTGTGATCCATAAAGGTTTCTGCACCTTTTTCCAAATCCATTCCAGCACAAAAAGCATCCCCAGCGCCAGTTAAAATTACGGCTCGTACGTCATCATTTTCGTCCGCTTCATTAAAAGCGTGAATCATCTCCTCACACATCTTTTCATTGAAAGCATTCATTTTCTCAGGACGATTAAGAGTAACAATCATGACACGATCGACGATTTCACTAGTTATCGTGGAATACAATAACAGTCCCTCCTTCTCTCACAAATTGAAAAAATTCTACAGAAGTTAATTTTTACATATAATTACATATTATATGTTTTATTTTCAGATTCCTAGTAATTTATTTTGACATACTGATAAATAATTTAAATCTTCAGGATAATCGCTCCTATTCTAAAAATATTTTACATAAATGTGTAAAAAAGACCAGTTGCAAATGCAACTGGTTTTTTGTTTACCAATATAAATGACAAGCAACGAAATGCCCTGGTTTTTGTTCTTTCCATTCAGGTACAGCACTTGAGCATATCTCCATCGCTTTAGGGCAGCGAGTTCGGAATACACAGCCGCTCGGCGGATTGATGGGACTTGGTACATCGCCTTTAAGTACGATTCTTTCCCGTTTAATAGTCGGGTCTGGTATCGGCACTGCAGAAAGCAAGGCCTGTGTGTATGGGTGAAGCGGATCTTTCGTTAAAGAATCACTATCCGAAAGTTCCATCATTCTTCCAAGGTACATGACTAAAATGCGATCTGAAATATACTTGACCATTGATAAATCATGAGCGATGAATAAATAAGTCAATCCCATTTCTTTTTGAAGCTCTTTTAATAAGTTGACCACTTGAGCCTGTATCGAAACATCCAAGGCAGAAATTGGTTCATCACAAACGATGAATTTAGGATTTAAAGCCAAAGCCCTTGCAATTCCAATACGCTGGCGTTGTCCACCACTGAATTCATGGGGAAAACGAGTGATATGTTCCGGACTTAAACCAACCAGCTTTAACAGGTCTTCCACCCGTTTTCTTCGCTCTTTACCTTTTGATATCCCATGAATGGCAAGTGGCTCCCCAATCAATTCCTCCACCTTCATCCTTGGGTTCAATGATGCGTAGGGATCTTGGAAAATCATTTGTATTTCACGGCGGATATGTGACATTTCCCCAGGTTTGTAATCGAAAATATTTTTCCCCTGAAAAAGAACTTCTCCATCTGTCGGTTCATAAAGCCGAGTGATGGTACGACCTGCAGTCGATTTACCGCAACCGCTTTCCCCAACAAGACCGACAGTTTCCCCTGGATAGATTTTGAGATCCAAACCATCTACCGCCTTCAGCGATTGAGAACCAATAGGAAAGTACTTCTTCAGATTCTTTATTTCAACAAGAGGAGAATTTTCGTTGTCTGTCATTTCTTTTACGGCCTTATTTTTCAGTGAAACCATTGGTTCTCCTCCTTTATACATTAGTAGGTGCTTGTACCTGTGCTGCCTTTGCCATTGGGTGGTGCAGCCAGCATGCGGCTGTCTGACCTTCTTCCACTACTTCAAGCTCCGGATCATGGTCTTTGCACACTTTCATTGCTGATTCACATCTTGGATAAAATGGGCACCCTTTTGGCGGATCCAATAGATCCGGTGGTGATCCGATAATCGGAACCAACGGGGCCGTTTTTTCCATATCGAGCCTTGGCACCGTTTTAAGCAGACCTCTTGTATATGGATGCTGCGGGTTTGAAAATATAGACTCTACCGTACCCGTCTCAACAACCTTGCCTGCATACATGACGACTACCCGTTCACAAGTTTCCGCAACCACACCTAAATCATGAGTGATTAAAATGATGGAAGTATCCATTCTTCGTTGGATATCTTTCATCAGTTCCAAAATTTGCGCTTGTATCGTTACATCCAATGCAGTTGTAGGTTCATCGGCAATCAGTAATTTCGGTTCACAAGCAAGGGCCATCGCTATCATTGCCCTTTGGCGCATACCACCTGAAAACTCATGCGGATATTGCTGCATCCTTTTTTCTGGCTGTGGAATACCTACCAGTTTCAGTGTTTCCAACGCCCGTTCGTATGCATCATTTCGGGACATGTTTTTATTATGCTTTAAAATGCCTTCCATGATCTGGCTGCCGATTTTTGTCGTTGGATTGAGCGAAGTCATCGGATCCTGGAAAATCATGCTGATTTCATTTCCGCGAATCTTCTGCATTTCCTTTTCACTCATTTTAAGAAGGTCTTTACCGCCAAAGTTTATCGACCCTTTTCCATACTCTGCTGGGGGTGTTTCCAATAATCTCATGATAGATTTCGCTGTAACACTTTTGCCGCATCCGGACTCCCCAACAATCGCAACGGCTTCCCCTTTTTTCACGTCAAAATTCACACCGCGAACCGCTTGCACTTTTCCTGCATAAGTATGGAAGGTGATTTGTAAATTGTTGACTTCTAATAGGTTCTCCATCATCGTCCCTCCTATTCTAGTACTATCACATCATTATGTTAGGACTCATTTATTTCCGTAGTTTTGGATCTAGGGCATCCTGCAATCCGTCACCAGCCACATTGAACGCGAACATCGTTAAGGAAATCAATATTGCCGGGATTAACAGCTGATAGAAATTCCCTACCAGAATGCTTCCCAGTGCATCACTTGTCAATGTTCCCCAGCTTGCCTGAGGTGCCGGAACTCCCAGTCCCAAAAAGCTAAGTGTAGCTTCGGCAAAAATGGCAGTAGGTACAGTCAACGTTAAATTGACAAGGATCGGTCCCATTGTATTTGGAATCATGTGTTTTCTTAAAGTCCAGCTTGTATTGGCTCCAGAGATTGTTGCAGCATGGATATATTCATTCTCTTTCAGTTGTAAAACCTGGCCCCGTACCAGTCGCGCCATCGGAATCCACCCCGTAATCGACATCGCAATGATGATCGGCAGAATACCAGGTTTTAATACGACCATCATTAAGATAACCATCAATAGGTAGGGAATCGCATAGATCACCTCAGCGAAACGCATCATGATATTATCCGTGCGTCCACCGCGAATGGCAGAAATCCCGCCATAAAGGACACCAATTAAAAAGTCGATCAGCGCTGCCATCAATCCAATGAACAAGGATATCCTTGCACCATACCAAGCTCGCGTAAATAGATCCCTTCCTGATGAATCCGTTCCAAACCAATGCTCGCTATTTGGGCTAAGATTCTTTTTCTCGAAATCTTGTCCATAATAAGTATATCCGTTAATGTACGGACCAAAAATCGCCATCAAGACCAAGAGGATTATAAGAACAAATCCAGTCATGGCCAGCTTATTTTCTTTAAATCGACGCCAGACGTCAGACCAATATGAAACTGTAGGTCTTGCTATTTTTTCAGCTTCCTTAAAGTTGCCTTCGGCGGGTTGGAACATATCTTCGGTTAAATGCACTTTATCTGCCATTATTTCTTCTCCCCCGTCACTTTAATTCTAGGATCAATCAACGTATAGGCTATATCAACGATGAATATCAATAGAATAAGCACCGCACTATACACAATTGTGGAACCAAGAATAACCGGGTAGTCTCTGTTGGATATTCCCTTTACGAACATATCTCCCATGCCCGGAATACCAAAAATACGTTCAATGATGAAGCTTCCTGTCACGATATTAGCCGTAAGGATGCCCAGAACCGTGATAATCGGCAATAATGCATTCCGAATCGCATGTTTGATTATGACACCGCTCCGTTTCAATCCTTTGGCCTTTGCTGTCAAAATGTAATCCTGCCCCATTACTTCAAGCATACTTGTCCGCATCAGTCTCGCGATGAAAGCAAGCGGCATCATAGAAAGGGCAATGGATGGTAAAATGGTATGCTGCCATGTTGCCCATGTAGCAACAGGGAATATATTCCATTTAATTGCAAAATAATTGATTAAAATAGTCGCCAGGATAAAGTTAGGAACGGAAATCCCTACGATGGCAATGATCATTGATAAATAGTCGGGCCATTTATTTCTTTTCAGTGATGCCACGACACCCAAAATGAGGCCAAAGAAGATGGCAATCACCAAAGCTTGTGCCCCTAAGTGCAATGACACTGGAAACCCCTTCAAAATGTAATCATTCACGGAAATGGATGAGGATTTCAATGAAGGACCAAAATCAAATTGAACGACTTCCAATAAATAATTCCCATATTGGGTCAACAACGGCTTGTCCAATCCATAGTGGACTTGAAGGTTTTCATAAACAGCAGGAGGCATAGCTCCTTCTTTTGCAAATGGATTTCCCGGAATCGTATGCATTATGATGAACGTTAATGTAATAACAGCCCATAAAGTAATAATCGCCCATTTAAATCGGTTTAATGTATATCTCAACATGGTAATCACCCCAATCATCGATTTTCTAAGAAGTTGAAAACGGAAATGAATTCATGAAATATTCAAATTCGCAATTGAAAAATGGGGTATGTCCTTAATCGGACATACCTCCCATTTCACTATGATCCTTCTATTATTTTTTATCCGCGTAAATAAAGTTCGGATAAGCGTTAATTGGAGCATAAACTCCAGTAACATTCGATTTAACCATATATGGTTTTGTATAGAAGTAAACCGGAAGGATCGGCATTTCGTCAATCATGACTTTCTCTGCTTTATGCAAAGCATCCATGCGTTCTTTTGGATCCATTGTAGATTTTGCTTCTTTTAATAAATTATCATATTCTTTGTTTGACCAACCTGCATCATTATAGGCGCCGTCCGTTTCCCAAAGCATGAATGTCATCGGGTCAACATAGTCACCAACCCATCCTGCACGGGAAATTTCAAAGTCACCAGCTTTTTCACGGTCAAGCTTAACTTGGAATTCTGCATTTTCAAGTGTCACTTCAACACCCAGGTTATCACGCCACATTCCTTGAACCGCTTCAGCAATTTTCTTGTGTGAATCTAAAGTGTTATACAAAATTGAAAACTCAGGTAATTCTTTCATTCCTTCTTCAGCAAGTCCTTCTTTTAACAATTTCTTAGCTTCGGTAACATCTTCCTTAAATAGGTTACCTGTATTTTCCTGGAAATCTCCAGATGCATCAGGAATACCCGGAGGGACTACGCCGAAAGCAGGCTTTTGTCCGCCTTGAGCAACATTTTCGGTGATTTTTTGACGCTCGATAGCCATTGAAAGCGCTTTCCTTACTTTAGCATTATTGAAAGGTTTCACTTCTGTATTAAAGTTGTAATAGTAAACGGCAAGTTCTTTGCCCATTTTGAATTCTTTATCATCAGAATTGACCATTTGACCTTGAATATCCACTGGCAGTGGATAAGCGAGGTCCAATTCGCCACTCTGATACATTTGCCATGCTGTATTTTCATCTTCAATTAGAGCAAAGTTGACCGCATCCAATTTGATTTTATCTTTATCGTAGTAATTTTCATTCTTTTCGATTTTCAGGCTTTCTTTATGTTTCCACTCCGTTAATTTGAACGGACCGTTTGAAACGTGTGTTTTTGCATCCAAAGCCCATTTTGGATTTTCTTCCTGTACCTTTTTATCGATTGGATAGAAAGTATAGAAAGAAGTCAAGTCAAGGAAATATGGTGTAGGCTGTTCCAAAGTAACAACTAATGTATGATCGTCTGTCGCTTTAACGCCTACGTCCTCTTCCTTCCCTTTCTTACTGTTGTAAGCTTCCCCGCCTTTAAGATAATAAAGTTGGTAAGCATAATCAGCAGCTGTTTCCGGTTTCAAAGCGTATTTCCAAGCATATTCGAAATCATTGGCTGTAAGCGGATCTCCATTTGACCATTTCAAACCATCTTTCAATTTGAATGTCCAAGTTAATCCATCCTCACTGATTTCCCATGATTCTGCAGAACCAGGTACGATTTTGCCCTCTTCTGTTTTCTTTGTCAGTCCCTCAAACGTATGTTCAAGGATCCATGATTCATGAGTACCTTGCGCATTGGCAGGGTGAAGCGAACCAGGTTCACTTGAGTTGTTTACGTTTAATACTTTTGATCCGGATGAGTCACCCGAGCCGCCTTCTTTTTCATTCGAAGTTTCCTTCGAACCGCCGTTGCATGCCGCAAGCATAAGCATGATGGCCATAAGAAGAGCAAGCACTGAAAATTTAGACTTTTTCAAAAAATATTCCCCCTCATCTTTAATCTTTCTTAGGATATTCCCATTTAAGAGATTATCCTTCTAGCACCTATTAATCTTCCGTATAGTACATATAATGTCAGCGAGGAAAGTTAGAAGCATTCATTGCAGGAATTCACCAAAACAACTAGCGAACCGTTTGCATAAACCTGTATTTCTCCCTAAAAAACGCATTAATGCAGTTTACTAGTAAAAAATCACCCTCTTTTCAACCTCGCTAAGGGTACTATACCTCGAATTAAAGATGTTGAATTTTAAGTATATTACGAATAAATCAAAAAATCAATAAACCGATGAGTACTTTTTCACAAGATAGTAATTATTTGCTAATCAATTCGATCTAGATACTAGGTAAAAAGAAATGATAACCTATTTGATGTAAAATGACTTCCGACTTCCAGTGGTTTTTTCAAACACCTTTATGACAGTATTCATATAAGTTCGCTCGTCTATTTTTTTCTAAATATTCTAACAATTAAAGTCGGGTTGGTTACTAAGACCACTTTCCTAGCAAACCATTCCCAATTCAATAATATACTTTAGTAGAATAATATTTTTTCTCAATAAAGTATTGAGTTCTTTTCAAGTAAATCCCAAATAACGGATAATAACTATGTAGGAATAGAGATATTCCATCAGTTTCTCACCTATATGTACGTAGCAAATCCAATGAATAATGACCCTTCCTCATTTATGATTAAATAAATATAATGACACGAAAAGTAAACAAATGCCTGCCACCTTTTTCGCATCCAATGGGATTCGTACGCCTCCAAATAAACCGAAATGGTCAATGACTGCCCCGATCAGTATCTGGCCTGCGATAACCCCGACCAATGCAGGTGCAACTCCAATCTGAGGGACGACCAATACTATCACAATGACATAAATAGCCCCTAACAGTCCGCCTATCAATTGCCATTTTGGTACAGACGCGATGGCAGAAATGTTTCCATTTCCCGCGAACAAAACAATAAATAATAAAGCAAGTGTCCCGATCCCAAACGAAATGAAAGAAGCTTCAATAACCCCCACTTTTTTCCCTAATCCACCATTGATTTGTCCTTGTATGGCAATGGTGATGCCGCCTAGGACCGCAAGCAACGGAAATAGTATCTTCACAATGATTTTGCTCCTTTTTATGTCCGTCCATCCGGACTGATTAATGAATCCGCACTCTATTTTAACATGAAAAATATGTATATTGTCCTTTAGTGATATAAATTGATCCTAACGGGAGAGATATTGCACAAATAAAAAACTGGCACTATTGGCCAGCTGCAATGTTCTAATACTAAACTATAATCTATTTGATCCCTGAATACTTTGTTGTCTTAACTGGCAATACTCTGTACTTAACAAGGAAAATACAAGGGCATCATGGGATTGATTCCGAAGAAATAGATAACTTCGAAGGCTGCCCTCCTCTTTGAATCCAAATTTCTTCAATAGGTTTCTGGATGCAATATTATCCTTGAAAGTTAAAGCCGCAATTCTGATTAGTCCCAATTCTTCAAAGCAATAGCGCAATACTTCGTTGACGGCTTCAGACGTAAAGTGATTCCTCCAATATTCGGGATGGATTTCATATCCTATTTCGACGCGTTTGTTCGCGAGGCTCAATTGATTCAGGCCAACAGTACCGATGAATTTGCCTGAATCCTTTAAAATGACTCCCCACCGCATCCCACGTTTGTTTATATAAGCACTTTTAAACGAATCGATTAAGCGGCGGGCATCTTCAACTCGGATTAAACTTTCTATTCCATCATATTTGGTCACTTCATCTTTAGAGAGAATTTCGAACAGACTTTCAGCATGATGGTGACCTATTTCGATTAAACGCAGCCTTTCTGTTTCCA
Organism: Peribacillus sp. FSL P2-0133; assembly: GCF_037975445.1. NCBI lineage: Bacteria > Bacillati > Bacillota > Bacilli > Caryophanales > Bacillaceae > Peribacillus > Peribacillus sp. FSL P2-0133. Next base: position 3,175,979 of record NZ_CP150254.1, read on the forward strand.
ATTCCTTAAACCACATCGAAGAATCCCCCCGGTATTTTCAGCTGTCTACTTTATTCTATTCGTGAAGAAGAGATACCTTTCTTAATGTACAATACTTTTTGAAAAATCCATTTCTTTTACATACAATGCCGAGTCCTAATGTCCTCCCTTTGTAATCAAATCCATGATGATATGGGAAAGGCTGACACTGTAAACCGTCCCATTCCGCCATAACCTTTTAAGAAATAGCAATTTGGATGGTTAGGATACATTCTACTATCGTCGGTAAACCATCATGGGGTCTCACCAAAAAGAGCCCCCAGGACGACATTCAGGCCCGTATCTGCAAAAAAATAGGCACAGTGTGCCCCCGATGAACCTCTTCCTACTATACAAACATCACATGAAAGATTCTCTTCCAACATTGGATATTTTCTAGCTTCAAATTTATCTTTTCCAAAACACTTTCCCTGCCTTTAAATCCATTCAATTCCACCCTTAGGATAATTTATTGAATCCATCATTTTTAGTTCCATATAACTATATCGTTTTGATGTTATTATTATTTTCCCTGACAAATATGGCCTGCAAACGTAAAATGATTCTTTATCTACATGAAATAATTCTTCCAATTTATCAAAAAGCCCTATGATTTTGGTTACCCTTAACACACTTCCGGGTTATATGGACCCTTAACATCATCTTCCCATTCGATACCTTTTTCCCATTCCAATAGAGATTGTTAATGAGCTAATTTTACACAAAACTATTTTTATAGCATACTATACTTCCAATCCAGATATTCTACTAGGAGGAATCAAAATGAAGAAAATCATCCTTTTATCAGCCCTGTCTCTATCCCTATTATCTCCAAAAGTTGCTCTGGGAGCCAATACATACGAGGTGGCAAAAGGAGATACCTTAACGAAAATTGCTACTGAATATGATGTCAGCATTGACGAATTACTTAAAACGAACTCTGCTATAAACGATGCAAATCAAATTCGAATCGGACAAATCATAAATCTTCCCACGTCCAACACCACAGTTAATCGCGCAGAAAGTCAATCAGTTGAACAGCAGGTCCTTAGTTTAGTGAATGAAGAACGGTCAAAATCGGGCCTACCTTCCCTTAAAATGGATACAGCCATTTCTAACGTAGCAATTCTGAAATCTGAGGATATGCGAGATAGTAATTATTTCAATCATACAAGCCCCAGTTATGGATCGCCTTTCGAAATGATGAAATCCTTTGGGATCAGTTACAAGTACGCAGGGGAAAATATCGCAGCAGGTCAACCTAGTGCGGATGCTGTCATGAAATCATGGATGAACAGCCCTGGACATAAGGCCAATATCCTGAACAAGAACTATACACATATTGGAATTGGGCATGTGACAGGTGGGAAATACACCCACTATTGGACCCAGCAATTCATTGGAAATTAAAAACGTTAGAGGCGGCAGATTGCCGCCTCCTTTTTTTATCCTTATATTCCAAATCTAAAGCTTGCTATTATCCGGGATTATAGACTCCAAGCAAAAATATGCGGGGACCTTTCACTTTATATAGAAAAGACGTCTTGCATTTTTCGCTTCAATAAAAAGTCGTTCTTCATTTTTTTTGTTGGATGAATACTATAGGAATACTCGTAAAGTAGTTATATCATACTATCTTTCAATTATCGTTCTTATAAAAATAAAATTATGTTAAAATAGAATTCTAGACATAGGTACAAAGGAGCAATTGTAATGAAAATTGAGGTTGGCTCTGTTATCAACGAATTACGAATAAAACAAAATCTTACAAGAGAAGAACTGGCTAGGGATATATGTGAACCTAATGCCCTGTCAGATTATGAAAGAAGCATCACTTCTCCAACAATTGATGAATTGGCACTTTTTGCGGATAAACTTAAAGTTGACCTGCCGTATTTCTTCACCACCAAAAATGAACCGATTTATAATTACATAGAAACCATTAAACTTTTGATTAACAAATACAAACGCACACGTAATTATGAAGCAATTTATGAAATCGTCCAAAAAGAAATGGCAACTGCACCGGAAAAATCGATATCGTTTTATCAATTCTTGAAATGGCATGAAGGTATCTCTTTTTTTTATTTGTACAATGACAAACAAAGGGCCATAGAATTATTGAATGAGGCCATTCAGATTACCATGGGTAAACGGGTCATTCTTCATCAACAGGAGATAGAAGTTTTAAATAGTATCGGAATTATCCATTTTAAAACGAAGAATTATGAAGAGGCCATCAACATCTTCAATGAAGCACTGGAATTTATCGAGAATATTCCCCATGTGAATCAAGAAGGTACCATTATCTTGAAGATCATTCATGGATTGGCACAAACATTGACTGAACTTCATTATTATCAGGAATCATTAAATTATACCCTTAAAGGGATCAACATTTGTAATTCGATAGAATCATTATATTTATATGCGGAACTCCATCTATTAACTGGTAAGAATCTAGTTCATCTTCAACAACCTGAAAAAGGACTGCACTATATAAAACAATCCAAGAACATTTTCAGTCTTCAAAAAAACGAAGAATTCATACGAATTGCCGAAGATGAATTGGAAAGCATTTTGCAATGCTTATGAATTTCAATGGATAAAAAAAGATAGAGATTGCTTTGAAAAAAGCAATACTCTATCTTTTTTTATCCATTGTTAGTTCTTGCTCTACCAATCATTTTTCAGGAATGACTATTTTTTTCAAGTTAAAAATGCTACTTTAAAACAATCATTACACTTTCAATAGCTATTCTATGTCAGCTATAATAGAAGAATGAAACCCAACTGGAGGAAAAAAAATTGTCTAATAGATTAGGTTTAGTGCTTGACGTAGAAACAACTGGTTTACGTCCCTCTTCCGATGAAATCATCGAGCTTGCTCTTATACTCTTTACATACAGCAGTGAAACAGGTGAAATTATTAATCTTATTGATCAGGAATCATTTTTAAGGGAGCCTCTCTCCTATGGAGCAAGAAGGAATTATGATCAAGCGTACAGAATTCATGGAATTCCATACAGCTCAGTAGAAGGAAAAAGTTTTCACGATGAAAAAATTAAATCCTTCATTGCCCGTACCGATTCGATTTTCGCACATAATGCTTCTTTCGATAGAAGTTTCCTTTACCAAATGTATCCGGAAATCAATGATCAAAAGTGGTTCTGTACGATGCGGAATGTTCCTTGGAAGCAATACGGATTTGAGAATAGTAAACTCTTAACATTACTGCAGGCACATAATATCACAAATTTCCAAACACACAGGGCTATGGACGATATATCTTACCTAATGGAACTCATGAGAAAACCAGGACCTTCTGGCCATCCTTATTTAAAGGAAGTCATAGCAAAAAATCCAATGAAGAAATATGCACCTGCTTCTCAAAAGACAAGGGTATAGCTGATTGCAAAAATACTTCATTGTACAGGCTGCACCAAAGTTTTGTCACAAAATTGCTCATTCCATGAGAACAGGAATACATTTCTTTACGATGGGTGTTATTTTAGGGGCACTTTTATTTCCCTGCATTTCACTTATTTCCTGATATTTATTAAAAAACAGCGACCCATGACGGGTCGCTGTTTTTTGATCATTATACAGTTGCTTCTTCCTGTTTTTCATTTAATGCGCCGTTCAATTTCTTATACCGATAAATAAAGTAAAGAAGTGATAATATTAATGCCACAACGAGGAATATGGCCAATATGCCAAGATTATGCCACATGAAGCTATAATCTCCTGTTGAGATGACTGCACGGAAAGCATTAATAGAATATGTCATCGGTAGGAACGGTGTGAATCCTTGCAAGAAGCCAGGAACTAATTCATTTGGGAATGTTCCGCCACTGCTGGTCAGTTGAAGAATCAAAATCAATAACGCTATGAACCGGCCAGGATTGTCAAAGGCCGAACCCAGGAACTGAATGATTGCCATGAATGTACAGCTAGCAAGAATGCTTACTGCAAAAAATAGCGGCAGGCTCGTAACATTGATTCCAAGACCTAAAATTAAAATCGAGTCCACCAATATGGCTTGACAGATTCCTATGAGTGCCATGACGCTGTATTTACTAATAAACCAGCTAAATCCACTCGCAGGTTTAACAGCAGGATCTTTTAACGGGAAAATGATCGTCAGAACGATAGCCCCGATAAATAAACTTAATGAAATTAAATATGGTGCAAAACTAGTGCCATAGTTCGGGACATTATTAATTGGTAATTTATCCACTTTAACTGGGCTTGCAAACATGTCATATACTTCTTCATTGGACTTTATCTTACCTGCTTCGTCTGCCCCATCACTTAATTCGTCATGTAATTCTGCAGATCCATCTGAAAGTTTGGCGATTCCATCTTGTAACTTAATGGCTCCATTTGCCAGTTCTCCCATTCCGCTAGTAAGGCTGGATGAACCTTCCTTCAGCTTATCCGTTCCTGTAACCAGACCTTTCGAACCTTCTGAAAGCTGTGAGGTTCCACTTGATAATTGCTTGGAGCCATCTTCAAGCTGATCAAGCCCGCTTACCAAGTTATTGCTGCCTTCGGTTAACTGTCCAAGCCCACTTTGTGCTGAATCTATACTATCGCCAAATGTTGTCAAGCCAGATACCAATTGACCTTGACCATTCTTCAGTTCATCCGCCCCATTGGCGAGTTTATCCTGAGCTTGCTTCAATTGAGTGAAACCGCCGCTTATTGCACTTGTGCCTTCACCTAACTGATTAGCTCCAGCACTAAGACTATTTGAGCCTTTAGCAATTTCAGTTGCACTTGCCGATAGTTCCCCTACTCCTTCAGATACTCCTTTACTACCTTCACTGATGCGGGTTAGAGAAGTAATCACTCCCTCCAAACGCGCTTTCTCTGCAGGATCATCCGCAGCTTCAGATTGTTGTTTCAATCCGGAAATTACCTCATCCAAACCTGCTGAAACTTCAGATGCCCCAGCTTTTGCTTCGTTCGATGCTGCACTCCATTCAGCCAATGAACCTGAAAGTTGGGAAGCTCCAGCAGCTACACCATTTGCTCCATCTGTCAAAGCGGGCAGCTTTTCTTCGATTTGATTGAAGCCCTCTAATGACTGTTGCAGTCCAGAGGCCAATTCACCAGTACCCGCTTCAGATTTCTTGGCTCCTTGCAAAAGCTCGGATTGCCCATCTTTCATTTGTCCAACACCAGAGCTAAACTGTTGTAACCCTTGATTGAGTTCTTTTGATCCTATAGCTGCCGAACCGACTCCATTCGAAAAGGTCAATGATTTTTCAGCTAATTTTTCCAGGTTTTCATGGATTTCGACAGAACCTGAATGAAGGGAATCAATTCCTTCATCGACTTTTTTGGAACCCTCTTTAGCCGAGTTAATCCCATCACCAAGTTCACTTGATCCGTTCTTCACTGTATCTGTTCCATCTTTCAATTCTCCAGCTCCGTCACTGGCACTTTTGAGTCCGTCAGTCATTTCGTTCAAATTATCGAACATAGACTCCGCATAGGTTTTCGTAACGGCTGACGAAACCTCCCCTTTAATTCTCTCCGAAGCTGCGTCACCTATTTTAGTGGAAATATAGTTGAACCCTTCATTGGACGTATAAATTAAATCAAGTTTTTCCGGATTGTCCTCCTGTAAGGTCGTTGCATTTTTGGAGAAGTTTTTCGGGATTTCTATTTTCATGTAATAATCTTGTTTTTCCAGGCCTTCATTTGCTTCTTTTTGACTGACGAAATGCCAATCGAAATCCTTCTTTTCCTTTAACTCCTTGACTAAATCTTTTCCTATTGTAAGTTCCGATTCATTGAACTCCGCACCCTCATCCATATTGACAATGGCAACAGGCAATTGGTCCACCTTACCATATGGATCCCAAAATGCCCACAGGAAAGTGCCGCTGTATAATAATGGAACCAGTATGATCCCTATTATCGAAATGAGTATCATAGGATGTTTTATTATGGCTAAAATTTCACCCTTTAAAGATTTTAACACGCCTACCAAGCCCTCCTATACGACGAATATGCCGTTTATTTAATCTATCTCGGTGAAAAACGGATTGAAGAATACATTTTTAACTCATTTGCTTCTGCAATATATTTAAAATTCACTATCTTAATCATTAATATATATTACTTTTCAAGCAAATAATAACTTATGACTATATCGTTCATTTGGTCATTAACACGAAAATAATATAACATTTATCCATTCATTTATCAATACTTTTTCACTGTCTTACATCCTATATCTACTATTTATCTCTTTATATTCTGTTTAGATTGCCTTTTTATTGATTAAGCCCTTATCATCGGCTGTTAAAATTTCCTCTATATTTCATGGCAAAAAAGGGTATCCATAATGGATACCCTTTTAATTAGCTATATTAGCATAATTAAATGAAGCGCTTACATATCATTTTGATATAATGCCTTTTAATTTTTCCGCCTGCCCGGTCAGTTTCTTTAAGGATTGCTGATATTCTTTTTCTAATTGTTTTATGATTCCGGCGGCGGTATCTATTTTTTTAATCGCCCCTACGCCATGACCCGCTGACCAAATATCACGCCACGCTTTAGATTCAGATGATTTGGACATGCTGTCAAAATCGACTTTTTCTTTTTTGGCTAATTGCTCAGGGTCTAATCCTTCCTTTCTGATGCTCGGTTTCAGCATATTACAATTAACGCCTGAAAATGCATCAGTCAAGATGATGTCATCATGATCAGAATCGACAAGCATTTCACGATATTCATCATTGGCCCTGCTCTCTTTAGCCACGATAAAACGTGTACCCATATATGCAAGATCCGCTCCTGCAGCTTGAGCTGCCAAGATACTGTGACCAGTACTGATGGATCCGGCAAGCAAAATGATTCCGTCCCAGAATGTCCTTACGCTGTCCACGAAAGCAAAGCTATTTATCTCACCAGCATGACCACCGGCTCCCGCAGCAACCAAGATCAATCCGTCCACACCTGACTCCGCAGCTTTTTTTGCAAAATCCACCGAGCTGACATCCGAAAAGACCAACCCGCCATAGCTATGTACGACATCCACCACATGTTTTGGTGAACCTAATGATGTAATGACGATGGGAGGCTGATGCTTTTTGACCAATTCCAGCTCTTCTTCAAGACGGCTATATGTACGGTGGACAACCATATTCATTGCCCATGGAGCAATCTTTGAGCCAGGTTCTTTATCCTTTGCTGCAATCAATGTGTCGTTTATATCACTCATCCATTGATCCAGTACCTCAATCGGCCGCGCATTCGGTGCTGGAAAAGAGCCGATCACCCCATTCAAGCAGCATTCTTTCACTAACTCAGGACCGGATATTAAAAACATAGGTGCTGAGATAACTGGTAAAGTTAATTGATTCCACCACTGTTCAGGCAAACTTCTTGTCATCTATGAAACCTCCCATTTTAATATATTACCAAAATATAACACTACAAGATTATCATACTTCTAAAATACACAATTTTCAAGAAATTAATTCAGCAGCTGAATTAACTTGTCATGAAGCGCCATGTCAATGAAAAAACTGTATATGGAATGCATCCCATATACAGTTTCGATTCAATTTGAAAGCGCCCATTTACGAATGGCCTTAGCCACACCATCTTCTTCGTTTGTTGCTGTAACCCAATCTGCTTTTTCTTTCACAATTTCTTGGGCGTTTCCCATTGCCACACCCACTTTTGCATCAGAAATCATTGCAAGGTCGTTAAGGCTGTCACCTACTGCCATAACATTATCCATCGTAATATCGAGCAATGAACATACAAGCTTTATCGCTTTCGCTTTATTGACGCCCATGGCATTCACTTCAATATTCGTTGGGCTAGAATTGCTTATTTCAAAGTTTCCTTTTGATACCAGTTCATCCATGATGATTTTGCGGACGTCATCATCAGTTGTATCAAAACCGAATTTAAGCCATTGCGAATCATGGATTTTTTCAGGCATTTCAGCCCTGTAAATATTATCGCAACTAATTGCCCAAAAATGTGTACCATGTTTTTGGCTTAATTCCCACATCCATTGTATGGACTCACTATCGACGATATTCCTTTCCACCAGTTTTCCTTGATTATCGTATATTTCACTTCCGTTAACGGTAATGAGGTATGATTGGAGTTCCATTGACTTTGCAAAATCACTGCATGTCGCGTAGGATCTTCCTGTGCTCAATACAACAAAAATCCCTTGATTTTCTGCTTCTTTTATCGCTCTCCGATTTTCTTGGGATATCTCTCCAGCCTTATTGAGAAGCGTGCCATCCATATCAAGTGCAACCAGCTTAATATCTTGTTCCTTCATTCTTATTCACCCTTCCATAATCCTTCTTTATGTAACTAATTCCATGATAGCTTATAATGCATACGCAAGGAAAGTACGTGAATAATTGAACAGGTATTGCCATTCGTTTCATGGTTTTTAAAATCAACCAAATATCTTTATCCGGCCACTTTATATTCTGCCATTCTAAACATCGTCTACTCCCTTTCTTTTTTCATTTCATTCAATTCTTTTTTTATCTGACCTTCCCATTTTGGGATACCATCATTTTCATCAAATTCTATAATGACATCCGTTACTCCTCTTTCCTTGAATATCTCATTAAACAGCCGATCTTTAATGTCATCCGCCTGGGCGATTGAAATATGGGGATCAAGTTCAACTTCAAGTTCAACATGAAAGTCTTCCCCTTCTTTTATTACGGCAAGTTTCTGTATATCCCTTACGTCTGGATCATCCATGACCTTAGTTCCGATTTTTTGTCGCATTTCAATATCGGCTTCCCCAAGAGCACCTGCAGCATTATCAAGAAATACCCTACCAACCACATAGAACATACCAAGACCGATCATGACGGAAGCAACGCCTTCCGCTTGGATGAAGGGCGTGAAGTTTGCTAATAAAATGGCAATTATCGCTAGTACCCCACCACCGGTTGCTACCATATCTTCCATGAATACTAATTTGGTCGCCGGTTTTGCTCTTTTTAAACCAGCGAAGCTCTTAAATATGACGGCTGCTCCTTTAGCTTCGATTCCAGTCTCATGCACCACTTCTTTCATCGCTTTAAATAATACATATGATTCCAACACAACCGCTAACGAAAGGACGGACAAGTTAATAAGGATACCAGTTGATTCTACAGGGTGCAAAATGTGATGGAACCCTTCTTTAATCGTTTCATAAGACATAATCCCGACAACCAATACTGCCCCTAATAATACGAGGTTAACCAAACGTCCAAAACCATCAGGGAATCGATCAGTTGGTGACTTTTTACTTAGTGCGGATCCAATGAAGACGAAAAACTGATTCGCAGCATCGCCCAAAGTATGTAAAGTTTCAGCAAACATAGCTACATTGCCTGTCATAAAATAAGCAATCCCCTTTAGCACAGCGATGATACTATTCACACAGGCAGCAATGAACGCCGATTTATTACCTTGTTTTAATAACCGAAATAACTCTTTCATATAATACCCCCCCTAATCTTTTTATAAATCCATTATCATAATGTATTATCCCCAACAGTGGAAAATATGAAACCACATAAGCGAAACCCTTAACTATACGATTGGTGAATGGTCATAAGTTGTAATTCCCACAAACGAATATATTCCAGGAATGGACTCATCTATTCTAATAAGTTCACATGAACGCATTCATTTCTTTTGAAAACTGATTAAAACAACAAAAAAAGGGAGTAAGCGGCGGCTTACTTCCTATCATTCAAGAACTTCTGCGTTTAAGCTTAGATCTCCTTTTTCACTAACTTAGATGGATTATTAACTTTATACCGTATTTCTTTATTGTATTTTTTGTCGACCACTTTTCCATCAAATTCGATTGCGTCCCCTTCTTCGAGCTCAGCTTTTTTTAATGTCTTGCTATATCCACACCAAGCATCGCCGATAGTCAATTCAGGCTCCGTTGTCACTATGACACTCTCCAAGAGTATGACTTCATCTTCTTCACCAGTGAAATGGTTCATTTTCGCCGTGAACTCCTTGACCGTTGCAGTGAAATGCACTTTTTCCCCAGGTAAGTCCAATTTAGGTTTTGCAGTCGTCTTTTTAGTTTTGGCTTTTGCTTTTTTTGGTTCTGCACTTAGCTGATCGGAGTTTTCCGTAATTGGTGCTTCCATCACCTGCTCAGTTTCACTTGAATCTGCGGATGTTTCGGCAACCGGTCCACTCAACAATTCTTTTCCGAAACTGGTGCTTTGCATTTCCTTTAAATAGGAAGGGTGAATGCAACTAAGCTTTCCATTTTCAAATTCAACAACTACAGTGTCAAGGCCATTTCCATATTGTTCATAACCTGCCAATTTGACTTTAGCTTGAAAACTGCCGCTTTTATATAATAGTTCTCTTTTTACCGAACGGGCAGTGAATAATTTCCATTCCAATCCTTTAGCGATATAGTCCGTATCATCTAAAAAAGGGATATACTCTCCTTTTGGTGCAATATAATGAATCAAATCTTCAGCTGGAGTTTCAGCCACAGTAACCACTCCTAATCTTTTCTATAGATTATATTCTAGCAAAGGATTTCAAAGTTGCAAATGAATGAGTATCATTATGGGTTGATAGCAGTCACAATTCCGAACACGCCTAATTTCCCCCCATTAAATGAATGCGATCAATTTTGGAACCAGAAAAAAAGCTGCCCACTAAGAGCAGCCTTTTTATTTGAATAGTCAATCATTTATTTCGACAATCGGGCAAAAAGGACTACATCCCTTACCCTTCCTTAATGTGAATTTTTTTTAGTTTTCCTTCCTGTTCAGGAGTAATAACGTTTTTCTTATGATAAAACAGAAAGTATGACCCAATAACTAGAATCGTGAGAAGGGTTGTAAGAAAGAATTGCAATCTCATGGAATCAATAAATGCCTGAGCAACGAAAATAATAAATAATACGGCAATAGTCACGTAGGTTAAATAAGGGAATAGCCACATTTTCACTTTGAGTGTCCCTGGATTTTCTTTTTCCGACTTTTTCCGCAAATATAGATGGGAAAAGGCGATAAAGATATACATGATCATGGTGACTCCTCCCGAGCTGTTTGCGAGAAAAGCAAACAATTTATCAGGGGAAACAAATTTAAATGTCGTACACACATAAGCAAAGAAAACACTTGCCATTAACGCCCAAATCGGAATTCCCCTCTTATTCACACGGGAAAGGATTTTCGGTGCATCACCTTTTATTGATAAAGAATATAACATACGAGAGCTTGTATATAGCCCTGAATTCAAAACAGAAAGCAATGAAGTGAAGATTACGATATTCATGACTTGACCCGCTGCCGGGAGGCCTGCCATATCAAATACGCTGGCATAGGGGGTTTTTAGTAAATCTTTAGCCCCTTGGGGGATTACGATAACTAACACAGTAACTGAACCAACAAAGAAAAGAAGGAGACGCCATACAACACTGTTTATGGCTCTAATAATATTTTTTTCAGGGTTTTCAGACTCGCCTGCAGCAATGGCAGCTACTTCACTTCCTGATAAAGAGAAGGTAATGAATATCACACTAAGGAGGACAGGCAGAAAACCATTTGGCAAAAACCTTCCATCCCCAGTTATGTTTGAGAGGCCTGGTGAATCGAATCCTGGAACAAATCCGAAAATCATGGCGGCGCCCAGGAAGAGGAATATTACAATGGCAGCCACTTTCATGAAAGCTAACCAGTATTCAAATTCCCCATAAGCTTTGACAGAATAGATATTCGTAACCGTCATTAATATAGGGAAAGATAGACTGGCAGCCCACATAGGTATGCCAGGAACCCAATCATGAATCATAGTACCCAATAACGTAGTTTCGATAGCAATGATGATAACCCAGTTGAACCAGTATAACCAGCCTATCGTGTATCCGGCCCAGGGACCAAATGCTTGATGTGCATATGTTGAAAAGGATCCGCTATCAGGATTCACCACAGCCATTTCACCCAGCATACGCATTATTAGCACGATCATCAATCCTGCGATTATATACGATAAAATAGCACCAGGTCCTGCTGAATCGATTATTGTTCCGCTTCCGATAAATAGTCCTGCCCCGATTACCCCGCCAATAGAAATCATTGTGACATGCCTGGTCTTGAGACCGTGTTTCAATTCATTTGTTTGAAGTGCCACTATTGTCACCATCCTTTAAAACTGTCAATTTGCCGTTTTGTAAGCAGTAAACCACTGCTCATGGGTAACCTAGTAGAAATCTTTCATTCAAAAACAATGTTTACAGTCTATCCCAGTTTCATCATTAATTTTAATGGGGCCAAATTCATCACAATCGGTATATGTATATTGCACAGCAAAAACTCTATTAACCGAAACCGCTTTTCTATTTATACTGCCCCTTTACTACCTCAGCCCCTCAACGAAATACACGGAAAGTACAATGATCTTTGTTGATTTTGCACTTTTTGCATTTTGTTGAGTGAAGTCCTATTATGTAAAAAATATATTTACCCAGCTCTATTATTTTTTTCCTCGCTCTTCACCCTCTTTCATTAATATTTTATACATATATAAATAAAAGCAATATCCATGCCAAAAAAAAGGATAGTTATTTTATTAGGGTTTAACGCTTTTATGTGTCTAAAATGATTCATTATTGAATCATTAATCCGATTTGTGATTCATTTATTAATTATTGCCCCTTTTTGATCCACAATCGAATTAAAAATGACAATATAATTGTTTTCTTTTAAAATTTCGACACACATATATATGAAAAATAGCAGGGATAAAAAAAAGATGCTAAAATCCATATTATGATTTCTTGGCATCTTCCAATTAGATTTATTTTCACTGAGAATGTTTTTGTAAAATACAGGCAAACCCAGAATTCCCTTCCGCTATTAATCAAAAATCTATGTACAAGCTTCGAAAAATATCGATAAGTATATAATGCTTTATGTAATGTCACTATATGATATGTATTAAACCCTTATAAATTCGTTCTGAACTGTGGGAAAATGGATACTGAATGTGGTTAAATTTTCATTGGAGACACAATTCATATATCCAGCATTACTTTCAATGATCTTTTTACATACGTATAATCCAATTCCCGTTCCTAACTCTTTCGTTGTAACAAAGGGCTCAAAAATAGATTCGATCAATTCACTGGCAATGGCCGGTCCATTATTTGAAATTCTAATTATTCTTTCATTCGCCTCAATTAAAGAGTTTATCCTCAAAATTCTTGGATGTTCCTTATCCTTTAAGGCATCAATGGAATTAATAAAAAGATTCAAGAACACTTGTTTTAACCCATCCTTGCTCGCTGTCATGACGAAGTTTGGAAAAATATCTATTTCCACATTAACACTGGCATCCACAATATTTGCATAAGTCAGTTCTTGAATTTCTTCAATTAACTTCAACACGGAAATTTCCTCTCTTTGTTCCTCATTAAAATCTGATTTAGAGGTATGGAGGAATTGGGTTATCCTGAAATTTAACTGATTTAATTCATAATCAATGATATCTAAATATTTCAAGCCCGGGTTCTCCCTTTTCAGTAATTTATTGAACCCCATGATAGCTGTAAGAGGGTTTCGGAACTCATGTACAAAGCTTGATGATATCTGACCCAGTACCGCTAATTTATCTTTGTGGTTTTCACTAATATAAGACTTTTTCTCCTCAATCACTTCATTTGTAAGATTCGTATATCTCGTTACTGCATGGTAGCTGAACGTATCAAAGTGCAAGTTGATATCATTAATGAATTTCTGCATATAATTAATCGGGATATCTGCCCCAAAAAGATTTCTGATTATGATATTTCTTCCCAAATTGATATTATATAGAAAATCCCCAATGTTGATATTTGCTTCAAGTCGCTCTTTTGCAACCTGGTAAGCCAATTTTATCAGCACATCTTCAGACAATACCTCCTTGAACGTTTGGATGACCAGTGAGTACATCCCATAACCATTTTCTTTAATCTTACCTTTGTAGGGGTCTATTTCATTGATCTTAATAGTCTCGTTCCATTCATTTAAAAACACAGATTCATTTTCTTCCAAATATTGAATCAATACATTTTTATACTTCTTATGTTCAGATGACAACTCCATACTATTGACCACACATCCCCTTACGGAATTTTAGATACTATATCAATAACATCATTCTATATGAGATTTTGATTTCCTGCACTTCATTATTTATTGTTTTTAAGGTGAAATGTAGCTTATAAGGAGACAAGGTATGCTGGTCCGCATATGTTTACTTGCGATACCAAAGAACCGACCAAATCAGGTCGGGAATCTGAGATTTTCATAATATTGAAACTCATCATTCATGTTTTTATTATACTAAGAAACTCTTACTTTTGAAGTTTGATTCCATATTTTTTCATTTTTCTATAAAGCGTATTTCGGCCGATATCGAGTTGTTTCGCGGCGTTACTGATATTTCCATTTGTTCGTTCCAATGTATTTCTGATAAGTTGAGTTTCTTGTTCTTGAAAGTTTCTTGGTTCTTGAACGGCATTTGCCCCTTCCTCATGTGTAATGGAAGATACAGGACAAAGTGCCACAAGCAAGTCCCTTGTAATCGGGCCATTATCAGCTAGGAAAGCAGCCTGTCCCAGTACGTTTTGCAATTCACGGAAATTTCCTGGCCATGAATATTCCAAAATGAATGTTTTAGCTTCATCAGTTAGTTCGGTATGTTCGCTCTTATAAGGTAAATCCACTAAAATGTATTCTGCTAACAGCAATAAATCTTTGCGACTCCTCAGATTTGGAAGTTTTAATGATAATCCACAAAGGCGAAAAAATAGATCTGCACGGAATTCTCCTGCTTCAATTTCTTTTTGTAAGTCTTTGTTGGTGGCGGCAATGACCCTTACATCGATTGGAATGGAAGCATGTCCGCCGACACGTGTCACACATCGTTCCTGAAGCACTCGGAGCAGAGTCGCTTGAGCTTGGAGCGGCATGTCCCCGATTTCATCCAAAAAAAGGGTTCCGCCATCTGCAGCTTCGAACTTCCCCTTATGCCCGCCGCTTTTTGCGCCAGTAAAGGCACCCTTTTCATACCCAAATAACTCACTTTCCAATAAATTTTCGGGAATTGCGCTGCAATTGATGGCGATGAATGGCTTATCACTTCTTAAGCTAACCCCATGAATGGATTGAGCGAACAGTTCTTTTCCCGTTCCGCTTTCTCCAGTGATTAGCAGGCTGATATCAAGCGATGCAGCTCTTTTAGCAATGGATATGGTTTGATCCATTTGCGGATCGTTACTTAGTATATCAGTAAATTGATAACGATTGGTTGTTAAACCATCAATCAATTTTTGTTTTTTTAACCGAACGATCACGGATGATTGATTTTCCATATTTTTCCCAAGGGTTTGCACTAAAAATTCCTGGTCTTTAATTGAAACCCTCTGTTCCAAAACAAGTGGATCTGTTCCTGATATTATATTCGATACCGGTTTTTTCAATGTGCCGATAACATGTGACGCCGCTAAATTGAGATCTGTAACTTTCCCCTCTTTATCAAGGGTAATTAACGGATCAGGGTATGAATCATATATAAAATAAAGGTTTTTCTCCCTTTTTTGTGTATGGGACAATAAGAGTGCTTGTTTGATGCTATCAGCCACCCTTTGAACTAAGCTAATGGAAAAAGGATGATAATTCTGTTGATGACTGCTTAAGTTCAAAACACCAAGCAGATGCCCATCAGGGTGATAAATGGGCGATGCAGCACAAGTGAGGAAATGGTTATCCTGATGAAAGTGTTGACTGCCATGAATCAATACAGGATTTTTCTCTACAATGGCTGTTCCTATTGCATTTGTTCCTTTTGATTCCTCTAGCCAATTGGCCCCTTTCCTTAAAGAAACATTATCTGCATGGCGAATGAAAGCTGGATCCCCAACTGTTTCGATAATATATCCTTCAGGAGCAGCAAGTAATAAAATGGACTCCAAACCATTAATCGAGCGATAAACTTCTTCTAAAATGGGGGAAGAATGGTACAGGAGTTCTGCATATCGATCGTGGTATTCGGCCAACTCAAATGCACCAAGCATATCTTCCTTATCCATCATGCTTGGCTGAAGTCCCTTCGAAATGCACCGCTGCCATGATTCTTGAATAAATACCGGTATGGTTCCTTTATCCGCGCTTATATTAACAGACATTGAATAATCCTCCCGTATGTATAATCGAGTAAATCGGCTACTGTTTTTTATCCAATTTCATAAATGAAACTCTATGTAATTCAAAGTTTCAGAGCATTCAGGGTTCGTTCATTCAGTTTAATTATAACAGAAAATTCAGATATTAACCAAAATGAAAACGGCCTTATGCGAACTGCTACACTTTTTTGTTCCATATTGGAACACCTGCCTGTTCCAATATGGAACAGTATGGCACCTTCCGATATCGATCTACCATCTTTTAACTGGTTTCATCGGTTTTTTGTTATGGCATACGTCTTGCATAATTACATGTCGAGAAATTGATTTCTTTTGATAAGGGGGGAAAGAATCAAGTAATCCAGTTTTTAAAAATATTCTGACTTGCTGCAAGGCAGCCAAAGAAAATTGTATCAAAAACATAAGATCATGCCTGATCCTTTACTTAGAGGAACGCCATTGTCCGAACAGATATCGAACTTATAATCCAAATGAAAAGGGGTATTATACATGGAACAAACTATTAAACTTAATCCACGAGTGCAAGAATTCTTGAAGGGCACTAAAAAGCTTTTGATTAATGGGGAATTGGTGGAAGCTGCTTCAGGAAAAACCTTTGAGACTCTCGATCCTTCAAACGGCACGGTTTTAGCGGTCGTGAGTGAAGCAGGTCCGGAAGATGTAGATAAAGCAGTCAAAGCAGCCCGTAAGGCATTCGACAACGGTCCTTGGAAAAAAATGAGTGCATCGGAACGCAGCCGCCTCATTTATAAATTAGCGGACCTCATGGAGGAACATAAAGAGGCGTTAGCACAATTGGATACCTTGGATAATGGCAAGCCAATTGGCGAAACCACTAATGCCGATGTCCCACTTGCAATCGATCACTTCCGTTATTATGCTGGGTGGACAACTAAGATAGTAGGACAAACAATACCTGTTGCTGGGAATTACTTCAATTATACCCGTCATGAAGCAGTTGGAGTGGTAGGACAAATCATCCCATGGAATTTCCCTCTTCTTATGGCTGCATGGAAATTAGGCGCAGCCCTTGCAACCGGATGTACAATCGTTTTAAAACCAGCAGAGCAAACGCCGCTTTCAGCATTATATTTAGGTCAATTGGCGCTTGAAGCCGGTTTTCCTCCTGGCGTTCTCAATGTCATCCCTGGATTTGGGGAAACAGCAGGGTCACCGCTTGTAGACCATCCAGATGTCGATAAAATTGCCTTTACCGGTTCAACCTCAGTAGGGAAAATGATCATGCGCCAAGCTTCGGGAACTGTGAAAAAAATCTCGTTGGAGTTAGGCGGGAAATCACCTAATATCATTCTACCGGATGCAGATATGAGTAAAGCCATTCCTGGTGCTTTAATGGGCATCATGTTTAATCAAGGACAAGTTTGCTGTGCCGGTTCCCGCCTGTACATTCAAAAGAAATCCTATGACAACGTGGTAGCCGACTTAGTGTCTCATGCAAAAAACATTAAACAAGGGGCCGGTCTTGATCCATCTACACAGATAGGGCCATTGGTTTCCAGTGAACAATTGGAACGAGTGGGCAGTTATATCGAAAAAGGAAAGTCTGAAGGAGCTGAAGTGGTTACAGGGGGCAAATATGGACAAGGAGAGGGCTATTTTGTAACACCTACAATATTTGCAGGCGTTGAAGATGAAATGACGATCGCTAAAGAAGAAATCTTCGGTCCTGTTGTAGCTGCAATGCCTTTTGATGATTTGGATGATGTTATAAACCGTGCAAATAACTCAGAATATGGATTGGCTGCAGGTTTATGGACACAAGATGTAAAAAAAGCCCATTATGTGGCCAATGAAATAAAAGCAGGTACTGTTTGGGTAAACTGCTATAACGCCTTTGATGCAGCTTCTCCATTTGGCGGTTATAAACAAAGTGGAATTGGTCGGGAAATGGGCAGTTATGCTTTGGAAAATTATACGGAAGTCAAAAGTGTATGGATTAACTTAAACTAAATAAAAGAGTGAACGCTCCATAAGATCATTCGGCTAAGATATCGTGATTGTAATCCATGTTATCGTTTCCTGAATATTTGCAAAAGGTGTACCAAAGTGTGGACTTTGGTACACCTTTTTCTTGTTTTCTAACTTATAGGGCTTAGACAAAAAGAAGAGACCTTTCATTTTCGAAAGGTCTCTCTGTGTCCATTATCCATTACGTTCGATTTGCATTTTTTCTCTGTTTGCTTTTTCTTTTTCAATATTTTTCTGTCTTGAAGTCCCGGCAACCAGGATTCCAATCACCACTATCGCTTCAAATCCGTATTTAATGAAGGGATTTGCAAAGTAGTCGAGCATGAAGGGTTCAGCTACGATCATTTTAGCGGCTGTCCAGCCTAGTATTCCCGCACCAATTATTATGATGAATGGGAAGCGTTCTATCAGTTTCAGGATTAATGTGCTTCCATACATCACTACTGGGATAGATACAAGCAAACCGATTACCACTAAAGCGAAGTTACCATGAGATGCACCTGCCACCGCTAGGACGTTATCCAATCCCATCAAAGCATCTGCAATAATGATGGTTTTTATAGCAGCCCACATCGAGTCTGCAGGCTTCACATCATGTTCTTCTTCATCAATAAGGAGCTTATAAGCAATCCATACAAGAAGTAATCCCCCTATTAAATGCAGTCCAGGCACCTCTAAGAGCCATACAACCAGCAGCGTTGCAATGATCCTTATCACAATTGCGCCGACCGCTCCCCATATTATCACCTTTTTTTGCTGTTCTTTTGGAAGCTTTCTTGCAGCCAATCCAATAAGGATGGCATTATCACCGGCTAGAACCAAATCTATCATAATGATCGCTAAAAGTCCTGAAATGAATTCACCTGTTAAAAAATCCAACACTATTTCCTCCTTTATACAAAAATAAAGAGACCTCTGCCATAAATGGCAAAGGTCTCGCTAAGCACTAAATGAATTAGGCCAATAAAGCCGGTGGGATTCCCACGTAATGACGACTTTATTTCAGGTTATCCCTGACGCTACTCCCCTTCACGGGAATAAAGAATATGTAACTCTTTTAATATCTTTCCCTTAGTAAACTAGCAAGAAAAAATATTACTAATTCAGTATACCAAAAATACAAATAAAATAAAGAAAAAAATGAGAGATAGGCAGGAAATTCATGAACTTAACTTGCCCATATCCTTTCAACGGATTTATTTCAGTCAATCATTCCTTCTAGATATTGGCATATTTCGTTTCCTAGGTTCGGGATATCGCTCAAATCCTTCCCCCATAGATATTGATTACTTAAGGTGGCCTCTATCAATTGTCTAAGCGGGATTTCCCCCTTATCATAACGAAGCCATTGTTCCTTGAAAAATTCAATTGTCTTTATATCATCTTTAACGACATAGACTTTACCCGCAAAGCTTTTACCAATATAACTCCCCTTCACTTCGTGAACCTTATAAAATCGGATCAGGCCTGAAAAACCTCGTACGATACATTCAGGCAGCCTGTCTTGCGCCTTATGATATTCCACTAAGGTAGGCAGGAGACGGACCTTGAACTTCGAAATGCTATTCAGCGAAATATCGGACAGTAGGTGATGTACAAAAGGATTCTTAAATCGCTCAAGAACACTTTCCCCATATAACATCATCTCATTTTGATCAAAAGGTAATGAAGGAATTATTTCCTTTTCGATGGCATTGCTCAGAAATTGGTTGAATTCAGGATTATCGATTGCCTGTTTTACTTCTTCCATTCCAGATAAAATGCCTAAAGGAGCCATCAAGGTATGAGAACCATTAAGAATCCGTACCTTCCTCATTTGATAAGGTGTTAAATCTTTTACCCAACGCACATTTAAGCCTGCTTGTTGTAAAGGAAGACGCTGACCAATACAAGGGTCACCTTCAATAGCCCATAAATGGTAGGGTTCTGCCGTATTTAGCAGAGTATCCTTATATCCCCATTCCGTAAATAGTTTTTCCGACTCACTGGCTGGGAATCCTGTAACGATACGGTCTACAAGCGAGTTTAGGAATAGGTTGTCCCGGTCCACCCACTTCATGAATGGCTTTGGTAAATCCCAATCCCTGCTATGCTTAAGAACGCATTGCTTCAATGAATCACCATTTCTCTCTAAAAGCTCGCAAGGCAGCATGATCAGTCCTTTTTTCGCATCTCCGTTGAAATGCAGATAACGATGATACAAAAAAGCAGTCAGTTTTCCTGGAAAAGATTCAATTGGCTTTCCTTCTTCCAAAGGAATCGGCTGGTATTTGAGTCCTGCTTCAGTCGTGTTGGAAACTACAAATTCCAATTCAGGATTTTCTGATAACGCTAAAAATTCCACCCAATCTTCATATGGATCAATTACCTTCGAAAAAACGGAAATGATCTCTGTATGTTCCATTTTCTCCCCTTGGTGAAAACCACGTAACATTAATGTATACAGGCCATCTTGCCGCTTCACTTCCTCTATTTTCCCTTTTCCGGCGCGGCGAGGCTGGGTAACTGCAATACTTCCCATGAAATGACCTTGTTTATTACATTCATGAATCATCCAATCAAAGAAGCCTCGAAGAAAATTCCCCTCCCCAATCTGCAATACTTTTATGGGAAAATCCATCATATGTGAATATTGGACAGTTTTTGTAGCTTTACTCAGACTCTTTAGCTGACATTTATTTATGTTCATGATCAAAGAACACCTTTCTTATTGAAATATCCAATTCGGAGTGCGATTTAAGAGGTTGCCCTTATGACAGCATACATAATGCTTAAATTTCGACGATAGCCTTGATCACTTTAGCTTCAGGAGTTAACCACCCTTCAAACTGATTGATCATTTCATCCAAATGTGTGCGGTGTGTAATATACTGTCCCATATCCAGCTTGTCATTCTTCAGCGTATTCACGACATAATCAAAGTCATCCCTTGTTGCATTACGGCTTCCCATTAATGTAAGCTCTTTACTGTGGAATTCAGGATCATTAAAGGAAATATCCGCTTTAACTAACCCAACATAAATCAACCTTCCGCCGTGAGCAGGATATTTAAATGAATCCATCATTGACTTAGCATTGCCTGTTGCATCAAATACCACGCTTGGCATATCTCCATTTGTCAATTGGGCTAATTCCTCCATTGGATTCTCCAAAACGTTCAACGTATAATCGACATTTGCCCATTTGCCAGCAAACGCAAGGCGCTCATCATTTACATCCATTGCGATCACCTTCGCACCCTGTTCTTTAGCGAATGCCATGACTCCCAAGCCAATTGGACCAGCACCAATTACCAGTGCAAATTCCCCTTTTTGAATAGCAGCGCGCCTAACTGCGTGAGCCCCTATACTTAAAGGCTCTATCATTGCGGATTGGTCAAGTGTAAGACCCTCTGTTCTCACCAAATGATTATAAGGAACCGTCATCCACTCACTCATGCCGCCTTCAGCATGTACACCCAAAACTTTCATATCCGTACAGCAGTTCGTTTTTCCACTTCTGCAAGCCAGGCATTTTCCACATTCCATATAGGGGATGATCGATACTTGATCTCCGACATTCAGCCCTGATTCATTCTCCGATATGGATTCAATATAACCGGATAATTCATGTCCAAGTATTCGAGGGTAGCTAAAAAAGGGTTGATTACCACCATAGGCATGTATATCCGTACCGCAAATTCCTATTCGCCGCACACGAACCAAAGCTTCGCCTGAATTTGGAACCGGTTTTTCCGTCTCGATCATCTTAAATTCAAAAGGTTGTTCACAAACAATACTTTTCACTGAATAACACTCCTTTTTAGTATCTTAATAGATATTTACACCTGTTAGAGAATGACGCCTTCTTTAAAGATGCTTATCTCCCGATAACCGAATTTTTCATTATTCGTTTTCTTTTTACCTGATGAAAGTTCAAGAATGTATTGGAATAAATCGTCCTTTAATTCCTCGATCTTTTGACCTTCAATCAGTTGCCCTGCATTATAATCAATCCAGTGTTTTTTACGATCGGCTAAATCTGAATTCGTTGCTATTTTCACGGTTGGCACCGGTCCGCCAAATGGTGTTCCCCTTCCCGTAGTGAACAGAACGATATGTGCACCTGCTGCTGCCAAAGCCGTCACCGAAATCAGGTCATTTCCAGGAGAATTGATTAAATTCAAACCATGCTTCACTACCCTTTCACCATATGGGCTAACATCCACTACAGTGGCATGGCCGCCTTTTTGCGTGCACCCAAGAGATTTTTCCTCCAGCGTACTTATGCCGCCTTCCTTGTTTCCAGGTGAAGGGTTTTCATAAATTTCCTGATCATGGCGAATGAAATACTGTTTGAAATCATTAATAAGGCCAACGATTTTATTAAAGGTTTCTTCATCTCTTGCCCTGTTCATCAATATCGTTTCCGCTCCAAACATCTCAGGAACCTCTGTCAATATCGTGGTCCCGCCATTTTCTACAATAAGGTCGGAAACCGCACCAACCAATGGATTAGCTGTAATGCCTGAAAAACCATCGGAACCCCCGCATTTCAAGCCTATTTTCAGCTTTGAAACCGGTACGGGCTTGCGTACGAATCCTTCGGCATATTCCACTAATTCTCCCATTAAACGTAAGCCGCTCTCCAATTCATCTTGAACCTCCTGGGCTTTTAAAAATTTAATGCGATTTGGAGGAAATTCGCCTATGACCTCTTTAAATGCTTCGATTTGATTGTTCTCACATCCTAACCCTACAACTAAAACCCCTGCCGCATTTGGATGTTGAGCCAAGGCAGCTAAAAGTTTCTGTGTATGTGTCAAATCATCACCCAATTGAGAACAGCCGTATGGGTGGGAAAAGTGTTGAATCCCATCGATTTGTCGATCTTTAAACTGCTCATTTCCCATTTTAGCGAGAATTTCACATGTTTTATTGATGCAACCAACCGTGTTGATGATCCAGATTTCATTTCGGATACCCACTTCCCCATTTTCACGGATATATCCTTGGAAGGTATGATCTTGACTTGACTCTATTGTATTTTGACTGCTAGGTTGATAGGAATAATCCAATATACCATGCAAACCGGATGCTAGATTATGGGTGTGAACCCAATCGCCAATCGAGATATCTTCTTTAGCTTTTCCGATCGAGTAGCCAAATTTGATTACGTCCTCCCCTCGTTTTATCGGTTTCACTAACATTTTATGCCCTTTAGGAATGTCATCACTTGCTTTTATATGGATCATTCCCCTGTCTTCCGTTTGAATCTGGAGGCTCTGTCCTTTATGAATCCCCTCCAAGGAAATAACAACATCATCATTTGAATGCAATTGAACAAATTTATTCATTTTGTCCCCTCCTTATCATGAGTGAAGACGTTCAAAACCAAACGTCAATCCATTCCGAAAGCCCTTTCATTTTTCGCTTGAACTTTTTTAATTTTTAAATCTATTCTAATTTTAACATCAATTTTTGAAATATAAATTGCATATTTTGCTATAAATATACTCATTCTTGTTGTATTATACTTTCAGGAGATGAACGAAATGAAAAAAATTCATAATGCATTAAATCATGATTTACTCTTCCCATTTTCTTTTGTCTATCAGGATACGAAAAGTCCCCAGAATGAATTGTCCGATCATATGCATGACTATTATGAAATTGTTTATGTTTATAACGGTAAGGGGACCTTTTTTATCGGTGATGTGTTTTATGATATGCAGCAAGGGGATGTATTCCTGATCCCTAATAATACAATTCATAGGGCTTTACCCAATAAGGACGACCCTGTTACCTCCACCATTATCTTTTTCAGTCCCACATTGATATATAAAGATATGGTTGATGATTCTTTTTCATATTTACATTTGTTTGACCTGACAAAAAAGAGTAAGAATTATAAAATATCATTGCCGAAAAATAAACAAGTAAAGATGGAGGAACAGCTACAACTTATCCTGCAAGAAACCACTAGCCAATCAATGGGCTCAAGGCATGCTTGTTTGCTGACCGTTCATCAAATCATACTTGATTTATACCGTACCCGGATAAATGGCAAAGAAGATATACCAGAGTGCAATAGCTATAGTTCAGAATGGATCAAAGATATTTTAATTTATATTAATGAACATATCGATGAAGCATTGACTTTGACGACACTTGCACAAAAAGCTTTGGTCAGTCCCGCTCATTTCAGCAGAGTTTTTAAGGACACGACCGGAATTGGCTTAATAGTATATTTAAATACGAAAAGAATCATCAAGGCAAAGGAACTTTTGCTGGAAACGAATCACACCATTGCCCATATTGCTGAGATGTGTGGTTTTGAAAGCATGCCCCAATTTTTTCGCACCTTTAAAAAATACAATAAAAAAACACCTGCAACATTTCGAAAAGAAAATCGGATGCGCTAAGCATGCCTAGTAAACATGAAAAATATTAATTCATGAAAAATGGAAGTGTCTTCCCTTGATATTTCCTTTGGGAGACACTTCCATTCTAATAATCTATTACGCAGGCTTTACTATCGGTCTTACAAAACGGATGACTGCAAGCGATGCAACGATGGCCAATCCTCCTGCAAGCAAGAATGCAACTGTGTATGTGCCTGAGGTATCGACAATATATCCTGTTAACGTCGGTCCGATGATACCTGCTGTATTTGCCAAGAAATGCATAAAACCTCCAACAGATCCAACATTACCAGGGTCGACAACATCGTTGACGATTGCCCAGTAAATGGCACCAGTCAAATATAGGAAGAAGACGGAAAGTGCGACAAGCGTTACCGCACTGACCGTTGTGGATACCAGTCCGGCAAAGCCGATACATACCGCCGATAAGAATAAACATGTTACAAGCACGAGCTTACGTGAGAATAAAACACCTTTTTGAGCGAATTTTTTAGAGAAGAAATCCGAAACGAATCCACCCAAAGCAAGTCCGATGAATCCAAAAATCCATGGAATCACAGTAATGATGCTCATATTTTCTACACTTAGGCCGCGTGCATCCACCAAATAGCTTGGGAACCAAGTTAAGAAAAAGAAGAGAATATAGTTGTAAGAAAAAAAGGCTAGAGCTGTAAATAAAACAGTTTTTTGTTTTAAATAAAACGTGAATTTCAACTTTCCTTCCGATGTTGCGGCTACATAAGATTTACCAGTATGTTTCTGTTCTTTTGACTCTGCTGGTTTTTCTTTAACGAACTTCCACCAGCAAATCGCCCATATAAGGCCAATCACCATTATGGCAATGAAAGAAACTCTCCATCCATATGAGATGGCAATAAATCCAACAATCGGACCTGCTATGGCGCCACCAAGCGGCGTCCCACTATTCGTCAAACCAACGACAGATGCCCGTTGATTCGCTGGGAACCAGTTATTCACCATCTTATTGATGGTTGCAGAAAGAGGTCCTTCGCCCATTCCAAACAAGATGCGGATGACTATCATACTGGCAAAACCGACAGCAAGTACAAGTGCACCACTGAATAAAGACCAAACGATCATCGCCACGAAAAGCGTAAGCTTTGCACCCCATTTATCTGACGCCATTCCTCCAAGGAAATTAAATATGGCATAACCAACTGAAAAGCTACTAAAAATAATCCCCATCTGTGTTGCTGTTAAGGATAAATCATCTTGGATGAACGGAGCTGCAATGGACAGTGCAGATCGGTCCAGATAATTTATTACACCTGCCAAGAACAAGAAAACGATAAGCATTCCTCTACCATTTGAAAACATAAAATACCCCCCTATACGTTTCAATAAATGCAGCAGCATTTTTGGAAACGTTTCCATTTAATAACCAAGAGTAAAGCCTATATGACCTATAACTAAATCGGTTTAGAATTCCCGTGAAAAAGCGCTTTCTTTTTCACAGGAA
Source organism: Peribacillus sp. FSL P2-0133 (assembly GCF_037975445.1). Classification (NCBI taxonomy): domain Bacteria; kingdom Bacillati; phylum Bacillota; class Bacilli; order Caryophanales; family Bacillaceae; genus Peribacillus; species Peribacillus sp. FSL P2-0133. Next base: position 3,202,103 of record NZ_CP150254.1, read on the forward strand.
TTCTTACATCGGGTTCTAGCAAGAATTCCTTGAAAGCAAAGTCGGTTTCAAGCGATGCACGCTTGTATCCTCTATTCCTGTTTTATTGATTTGACTAAGCAATAACTCTGCTGCCAAGTTGGCCATTTCAATGGCTGGCTGATTAACCGTTGTGATGGTCGGTGTATAGAAACTGGCATAGGGCACATCATCGATCCCTATGACCGCTATGTCATCAGGTATATTGATTTCGTGCTGTTTCATATAACGCAACACTTCATTAAGTACGATATCATTTCCTGCCAAAATGGCTTGAGGCGGCTTTTCCAATTCGAAAAATTCTGAAAGTGCAACCGGAATTTCATCTGCGTTCACTGTTTTAATATATTCAGAATTAAATGGTATCCCATGTGTCGCAAGTGAATCCTTGTACCCTTGGATCCGTTCGATACGAGGGCTAATATCGCGTATTATTGAGGTGGTTATGATTGCAATGGTTTCATAACCCTTTTCAATAAACCTGTCGATCGCTAACTTGGAAGCAAGGTGATTATCGAGCATGACTGTTGCAATATCCAATTCTTCGATCGTCCTATCCATGAAAACAATCGGGAAATGATCACTCTTCATACGTTGATATAAATCAAGATTGTCCCCTGTGGGGAATATGATGATCCCATCAACTTGTTTAGCTCTTAGCATTTCAATATAATTCTTTTCCTTCTCAGGATTGTCATCTGCATTGCATACGATAATATGGAACCCTTGTTCATAAAAGTAGTTTTCTATAGCTCTAATAACCTGAGTTGAAAACGTGTGAAGAATATTGGCAACCACCACCCCAACGGTAAAAGTGGATTTTTGTTTTAAACTGCGTGCTAATATATTAGGCTGATAGTTTAACTCTTCTATAGTTTCTTCAATCTTTTTCCTGGTTTTTTCACTCATATATTCGTAACGTTTGTTCAGGTATTGGGAAACTGTGCTTTTTGATACTTTCGCGTGATTGGCGACATCAGTAATTGTAATGGTTTTCAATTCATTCATTCCTGTCGTGTGGTTTCAATTCTCTATTACCAAAATGGCTTAGATATATAAGGAATATTCTATTATAATAAGGAAAGCTTTACAATCAACTTCTGATGCAGTAAAAAAGTCAATTTCCCATACCGTGGAACTAATTTAATCACGGTCACTTGTTTGCCTTTTTATTGGACCCGAATTCAGACACCTGAGTATGCCATGAAGCCCCCATCGACTGGTACCGTAATTCCTGTGACAAAGCCCGAATAGGATTCATCAACTAGCCAAAGCAAGGTACCAAGTAAATCTTCAGGCTGCCCAAAGCGCTTCATGGGTGTTGAAGTAATTATTTTATTAGATCTTGCCGTCAGGCTGCCATCTTCATTAAGCAGAAGATTCCGATTTTGCTTCGTCAAAAAGAATCCTGGAGCAATGGCATTCACCCGTAAACCTTCTTCGGCAAAATGAACAGCCATCCACATGGTAAAATTATTTATCGAAGCTTTGGCAGCACTATATGCTGGTACTTTAGTCATTGGAGCGTAGGCGCTCATGGAAGATACATTTACGATAACAGGTGCTTCCACTTGCAATAACTCTTTCCCAAAAACCTGACTGGCCAAAAATGTACCGGTGAAATTACTGGCAAAAACCTGGGAGAAACCATTTTCATCCAAATCAAAAAAGGATTTTCCTTCTGCTTCTTCCCCATATTTCTCTGGAGCTGTAATGGCATCAGGGTGATTGCCTCCCGCACCATTTATTAATAGATCCACTCTTCCGAACGATTCTATTATTTTCCCTTTTGCATTTTCCAATGAGGTTCTATCCAAAACGTCTGCCGCGATGGAAATCGCAGTCCCCCCAGTTTGTTCAATGAGTTCGACCACTTCTTGCCCTTTTTCCGCCGTTCTGTTCAATATAGCTATCTTGACACCATGACGGGCCAATTCCACCGCCATTTTGGAACATAAAACACCGCTGCCTCCAGTGATCACTGCCACCCTGTTCGATAAGTTTTCATGAATGGGAATCATGATTTTTCACCTAATTTAGTAGCTTCATATGCATCCCATAATCCGAGCAAATACATGATTCCCAATGCTCGGTCATATAAACCGTAACCTGGGCGGCAAACTTCACCCCATATATGGCGGCCATGATCCGGTCTGACATAACCAGTATAATTTTGCTTATTCAATTCTTCCACGACGCCCTGTATATTGATCGATCCATCCTGGGTATGATGGGATGTTTCCACAAAGTCACCGTTTTCATAAATCTTCACATTGCGTATATGGGAGAAAGGCGAACGGTTTGCATACTTTTTAGCCACCTGAACCATATCATTTTCAGGGTTTGCCCCCATCGATCCTGTACACAAGGTAAATGCATTCGATGGTGAATCCGAAATCGAAATCAATTTTTCATAGCTCGACTCTCCGGTGATGATTCTTGGCAAGCCAAAAATGGACCATGGTGGATCATCCGGGTGTATTGCCATTTTTATACCGCAAGCCTCGGCAACAGGTAATATTTCTTTTAGGAATATTTCAAGATTTGCCCATAGCTGCTCTTCGTCCACAGTTTTGTAAGCTTCGAATAATTCAGAGATTCTATCCATCTTTTCTGGTTCCCAACCTGGTAAAGTTAAATCTGAAGCTTCCGTTACAGTACGAATTAAATCTTGCGGCTCTAACGTATCCACTTTCGCTTTTTCATAAAACAGGGCAGTTGAGCCATCTTCCAAAGGATGGAACATTTCCGTCCGAGTCCAATCAAAGATCGGCATGAAGTTATAACAAATGACTTTCACTCCAGCTTCCGAAAGATTCCGGATCGTCTCTTTGTATTTCTCTATATATATCATGCGGTCTTCATTACCCAATTTAATCGATTCATGGACATTTACACTTTCTACGACATCCGTGTGAAAACCAAATGATTGGATATACTCAATTTCTTCTTGAATTTCTTCCTTTTCCCATACCTCACCAACAGGTTTTTGGTGAAGTGCCCAGACAATCCCTTTCACTCCAGGAATCTGTTTAATGTGCTCCAATGTAACGGTATCATTGTCTTTCCCGTACCATCTAAATGTAATGTTCATCATGCACCTCCATTATTCCGCAATTTTTTGCATGTATTTTCGGCTTAATTCCACTGCGGCTTCATAGCCGCCATTTTGATAGGCTTTGTTCAAGTCACTGCCGATCCCGATTGCTACCGCGCCTGCATTCAGCCAGTCCTTCATGTTATCCAAATTAATTCCGCCGGTTGGCATGATCCTTACATTGGGCAGTGGACCATTAACCGACTTAATGAAAGAAGGTTCAAAATGGTTTGCCGGAAATAACTTCAAAACATCACAACCTGCTTCCAATGATGTAGCCATTTCTCTAATTGTCATGCATCCAGGCATATAGGGAATGCCGTATCGATTACAAAGTTCGGCAACGCCATTGACAAAATAGGGGCTGACGATAAAATTGGCGCCAGCTATAATCGCATGCCGAGCCGTTTCAGAATCAAGTACAGAGCCTGCTCCTAATAGTGCATCCGTATTTTTCATTTCTTTGAAAACTTCTTCAATTCCCGGTGTTGTATAAGTCAATTCGATTGCCTGAATACCGCCTTCCACAGCTGCTTTAGAAAGTTGTGCCGCCTCCTTTGCATCCTGTCCCCGGATAACAGCTACAACTTTCGTTTCCGTTATTCGATGTATGATTGAATGTTTATCCATAACTCCTACCCCCTTAATTAAAAACGATGATCGCTTTTCGAACTTGTTCGGGATGATTTTCAACAAAATTAAATGCTTCCTGGATATCATCGAGCGAAAATGTATGGGTAACTAAACCTTCATGTCTGAGTTTTCCTTCATTTAAAAGTTTTACCACTTTCGGGAACTGATCGGTTTGCAATCTGGACCCTTTCACCGATACTTCCTTTTTTGTGATTGGTAGCTGGGAAACCGCTGAAGGACGTTCATCAAAACCGAGTACGACAATCCGCCCCGCCGTTGACACGACATCGAAGGACAATTCGAATGTCATCGGCAAGCATACTGCATCAATGACGACGTTCGCCCCTTCGCCATTCGTCCATTCTTCCACTCGTTTTTGAACATCTTCTTTTCCAGCATGGACGGTGATATCGGCGCCGCTTTCTTTAGCGAATTCCAAACGCTCATCACTTAAATCCGTGATCATCACTGATGCTCCTTGAAGCTTTGCCATCTTTAATATGCAAATTCCAATAGGCCCGGCCCCCTGGATAAGCACTGTTTCCCCTTCCTCCACTTCGCCTCTCCAAACGGCCTGTGCGCCGATTGTGTATGGCTCAGCCAATACTATTTCTTCCCAAGCTAAAGCGGGATCCACAACATGTAATTGTTTCTCCGGAAGGACGAACCATTCCCTCATCCCACCATCTTCATGCACCCCAAAAACGGAAAGTTTTTCACAAACATTTTGGCGGCCTTTACGGCAGGCGTAACACTCCCCGCAATAACTGATGGGCTCAATAACAACGTGGTCCCCCACTTTTATGCCCGTGACACCTTGACCTATCTCCACAACTTCTCCCGCTACTTCATGCCCAACGACTCGCGGCAGTGTAGCAAGAGGATTCGTACCATGATAAATATGCATATCCGATCCACAAATCCCGACTCTTTTTACTTTCACAAGGACATCCGTCGAGTTTGAAATCCGAGGTTTTTCCACTTCTTGAATGATAAGTTCATGAGCTTTCCGTACTTGAACCGCTTTCATTTCCCCACCTACTTTGTAAGAAATTCATAAACACTTGATGCTATCGTAATCCCTTGTTTCAGGTTTTTTTCTTCATTGCTTTGTTCAATCTCACCCGGTACATATACGCGATCGAACCCTGGAGCAGGTTCAACCTGTTGCAGCTCTTCGATCATTTGATCCATTTGCTCTAAAAATATTTCAGTATCCGTAAAGAACGAAGGATTAATCACACAAAAATAATGTCCCAGCTTCCGTTTCTTATCAAGGTCGTCATACATTTTCCCAATGTGAGGGCCAAATGCCGCACCGGCCAATAATCCAGAAAACACATCCACAATTACGGATAGGCCATAGCCTTTAGGGCCTCCGAAAGTGGAAAGGGAAACGACTTTCTTCGGGTCTGTCACATTAGCTCCATTTTCATCCACTCCCCATCCTTCAGGGATTTCCTTTCCTTCTTCGCGTGCCTGGAGGATTTTCCCCAGCGCAACATTGGATGTTGCCATATCAAGAATAAAGGGTTTCTTCTTTTTGGCAGGAACTCCGTAAGCGATTGGGTTGGTACCAAGAAATGATGTTTTTCCTCCGAATGGGACCACAATTTTATCGGTATGTGACATCGCGATGCCAATCAACTTTGCATCAGCGGCTTTTTGAACGAAATAGCTTAGTGCCCCGCAATGGCTGCTATTAATAACTGTCACCATTCCCACGCCATTATCTCTAGCCATTTCGATTGCATGGTCCATGGCCACGTCGCTAATCACATGCCCAAACCCATCATCTCCATCAACTACACCGGTAACTGGCCCTGTCTTTTGGAAGGAAATCTGGGCATCGGGATTTATGCCTCCTGCCTGTAAACGGTTCACATAATGCTCTGTTCGCAAAACACCATGGGAATTGACGTTTCTGAGATCGGCATGAACCAATACTTCCGCGATTTTCCCGGCATTTAGTTCATTTAAACCCACTTTGGTCAGCTGTTGAATGACTAATCGTTTTGCTTCCTCGGCTTGTATCGTTACTGTTGCCATTTTCTCCCCTCATTTCTTTCAGTCATCTATCTTTCTATAACAGCCTCATTCTGTATGAAAGGCATTACTTCATCCAAATACGGTAACCCTTCATTGTCCCCTGCAACAGTGGTGACAAGAGCTCCTACACCATTTGCGAATGTCAATCTTTCATCAATAGATAAACCATGAAGATATCCGTAAATATAACCGGCATCATAACCATCTCCCGCACCAACAGTATCAACAGGTATAACTGGGAATGCTTCTTTTTCATGCCATTCACTTTCGGTATATAGTTTTGAACCATGTTTCCCGTCCTTAATGACAAGCTGATCAATGTCATTCACCTTTGCGAATTCCGCCAAAGATTCTTTAGAGTCCGTTCCGATGATCAATCTTATTTCATCCAAACCTGTAAGCAAAATGTCAACATATGGAAAAAAATCATAATAAACTGATCTTGCTTCCTCGATGGACCATAGCTTTAAGCGGATATTCGGATCAAAAGAAACAGGTATATTTTTTTGTTTTGCAATATCCATGACCCTCTTTGCAATATCCACATTTTTGGGATCTATAGCCAAGAACACTCCAGTAAGGTGGACTATATCAATCTCTTCAAACATCTTCTCTGTTATATCTCCCGGGTTTAAAGTTAAAATGGGAGATTGATAGCGGTAATAAAATGTCTTTCCGGAACCATCTTCCCGGATTTCTTTAAAGTTAAGAGATGTTGGATATCCATTTACATAGGCAACATCACTCATGTCCACGCCTTCCCCGCGAGCGAAATTATATATAACTTTACCGAACTCATCCTTGCCTAAGCGGCTTATCCACTTTGCCCGCATGCCAAGCCTTGCACAGCCAATCGCAAAATTCAGTTCAGCGCCTCCTACTTTTCGCTCAAAACGGTTTACGAATCTTAAAGGTCCTGTCTCTTCCGGATTTAGCGTAATCATGGCGTCGCCAAGCGTTAAAACACCATATTTTGATGACAATACAGTACCTCCTTCTTTCGAACAATCACAAATAAAAACAAAAAACATTTGATCATATCATTTTCATTTACTAAATCGATTTAGTTAAATACTAAACCGGTTTGGTAAATCATAAGGAAATTGTAAATGAAAACCCTACCAAAAACAATAGAAAAGTTTGATAATTTATAATTTTATTTTTATTTTGTATATTTCATGTTATTCCCCATCCAAATTTATGGTAAAAAACCACATTACGGTAAAATGGAAGGACTTATTTCTTCCCTCTTTTTTAATGATTAAGAGTTTCTGATTTTTCATCAAAGAGCTTTCTATCAAATTTACTCTTTGCTATTAATTTGGAGAAAGTTGTATAATATATCAATTGTTAAATAAGTTTGAAAGGTTGTTTGGAATGAGTCTTTTGAAAATATACATCTTACTTACCGGAATAATGATTACATGGGGGTTAAATGTCTCGGTTATTAAAATTTTAGTTGCGAATACACAGCCCGTAACAATAACCTCTTTGAGAATTTTTACTGCTTCTCTTATAGTCATTCTTATCCTTTTCTTTTTTGGACTAATACGCCTTCCTAAAAAGAGTGAACTTTTTTACGTTTTTGGAGGAGCACTTTTGAGTGTCGTTTTTCATCATTATTTTTTAGCTGAGGGATTGACGAAGACTTCTGCATCGAATGCTGGACTGATTTTGGGCATGGGGCCAATTTTGACTGTCATCTTGACCATGATATTCTTTCGTAAAAAGCCCACTTTAATCAGGCTTTTTGGCTTTATATGCGGTGCCATGGGTGTGAGTTTTACCGTTATGGCAGGAAGTGGAGGACTTCATTCTATTAATCTGGGGGATGTGGATATTTTACTTTCCATACTTTCACAGGCATTAAGTTTCATACTTATCAATAAAGCCTCAAAAACAATGGATCCACGATTACTAACCGGCTACATGATGCTGATCGGGTCTTTTATTCTTTTTGCCATCAGCTTATGGAAGGAACCCGAGGGCTTATCTTCACTGACAACTGCACCACCCTCCATCTGGGGAGCTTTCATCTTCTCCGCCATTTTTGCCACTGCCCTCGGGCACATGAGCTATAATTATGCCATTGGGAAGGTAGGCGCAGCCGAATCATCCATTTTTCTTAACTTAAACACCTTATTCTCTTTGTTAGGGGCAGCATTTTTCCTTAATGAAGCCATTGTGCCTGCACATTTCATTGGACTTATTTTCATTGTTTCGGGGGTATTGCTTGGCTCCGGTGCAATTGAAATATGGATTCTTCAAAGGAAAAATAAACGTATATCTGCCTAGCGGCAACGGCAGCCCCTAGATTCAGTAACTTTCTTCGTACCAGAATAAGAGACCCTATGACACTACCATCCCAATGGCATAGCAGTGTCATAGGGTCTTATTAAATGTTGTCCACCCTCTCCTCCATCTACAGATGTTTATAAGCCCTTGAAACATACTTGCAGAATAATAATTGGAGATTCATATCCGTTACAATATACCCCTATATTCACATGGACATGTCCATTGAAGTGTGCCCATTATGACAAGCTTTTTTATCAGCTATGGCCCTTTTCTTTCTGAGAAACCTCCTAGAAGACTTATTGTTTGTTGAATTAATAAATATAAAAGAGACTGTCTACGGAGATTACAGACAGCCTGAGATTCCAGTCATGCTTAAAAATAAATCAATTAGCCCAGATTGCAAACAAGCCTTCTGTTACACCCAATTTGTATATATAATAAAGTCCGAATGCAAAACTTAAAGCTCCCGCCATTTTGATGAAGATTCGGTTCAAAACGATGTCCTTTCCATTCAAAGCAAACGGTATGCCTAGTAAAGTTGTAAAGCACAGCATGCCAATAATCGTCCCTGCGCCAAATATAATGATATAGATGGATCCTTCACCTATACCGGTTACGGTCGACATCGTTAGAATGACCATTGCAGCACTGCCCGCGAGACCATGGACGAACCCAATTAAAGCGGACACCAAAAAAGGACGAAATCTATCTTTGTCGTTCGTGATATCAGGGCGAGCTTTAAATAAACTTTTCGCCCCTAGCATAACAAGCATGATACCAACACCGAATTCCAGCGACATGCTTAACGACTCTGGAATTTCCCCTTTCATCCAAATGAATAGCATACCTATAAGAAACAGCGTACATGTATGCCCTATTCCCCAACACACCCCCGTTAGAGTGGACCGTGATAATTTTTTCGTTTTTCCTGCCGTGGTTGCTACTGCAATAACATGATCCGGCTCTAACGAATGCTTTATCCCCAATAGGAATCCTAATGTAAGAATCGACACCAAGCTCATTTCTCTACCACCTCCCCGAGACACTTCCATACTTCTTCATACACCCTTTTAAGAGGTATATTGTTCTGAACGGCAATTTTACGGCAATCTTCATATTCAGGTGCCTGCTGTATGGGTTGGCCCTCATGGTACCCTTTCTTTATCGTCACTTGCCCCCATTTTGTGTCTACATGTAAAAAAGATCGTTCGAGCCTGTGCACGGTAAGAGGATAGTAGCGTATACCGAGAGTCGTTGTTTCAGCAAATAATATCTTCTTTATTTTCGAAATCTCCTGCTGTGAACAGAGAAGTTGCAATAACACCCCCGGTCGATTTTTTTTCATGAAGATTGGAGTATAAAATACATCATTTGCTCCTGATTCAAACAACAAATCCATTACATGACCAAGCCATTCACCGGAAATATCATCTAGATTCACTTCCATTTTTACCATTTGTCCATCAAGATGCTCATGATCAGGTGGGCGCTTCATTGGATGTCCCCTATAATAATGCGAAGGACGTTCGGATGATTTTCAAATGTTTTTGTCCCCGCCCCATAGCCAATCGATTCGACAGTCATGGCTGGAAGCGTGCCAAATTTTCCAGCTAAAACCGCAGCGATGGCAGCACCGGTCGGTGTTGCTAATTCAGAACGAATAACGTTTGAGGCAATCGGTACCCCCTTTAATATTTCAAGTGTGGCAGGTGCAGGAACCGGGTATACACCGTGATCAATATGTATATGTCCAGATCCCGTTGGAATGGCTGATGACTGAACTGATTCAATACCTAGCTGATCGATTAAAATTGCAGCCCCGATTATATCTATTATTGAATCTACAGCTCCTACCTCATGAAAGTGAACTTTATCAAGCGGAAGCCCGTGTATGTGCCCTTCCGCTTCACCAATCTTCTTAAATATGGCGAGTGACATGTTTGTTACCGATTCATTAAGGTTTGCCTCATTGATAGCTTCTACAATTTGCTTGTAGGTGCGGCTACCATGATGATTGTGAGGTGCATGGCTATGGTTGGGTTCGGTTTCATGACTGTGGTTGTGTTCATGTCCATGACTGTGGCTGTGTTCATGTCCATGACTATGGCTGTGTTCATGTCCATGACTGTGGCTGTGTTCATGTCCATGACTGTGGCTGTGTTCATGTGGTTGCTCTGATTTACTGGTAAGAATAACATGAAATTTAGTACTCGTAATGCCATTTTTGACGACTTTCCCCCATGACAGACTATATTCTTCATCTATATTCAGCTTTTTTAACTCTTCTTCCATTTGTAAAGGGTCTGCACCTGCATCAATCAATGCACCAATAACCATATCTCCGCTTATGCCGGAAAAGCAGTCAAAATATAATGTCCTCATCATCATTGATCTCCTTTTTATGTACAAGTTTGTATATAATCGCTGCATTGTAAGCTGCACCAAATCCATTATCGATGTTCACCACACTTACACCCGATGCGCATGAATTAAGCATTGATAAAAGTGCCGATAAACCGTTAAGATTGGCACCGTAACCGATACTTGTCGGTACAGCAATAATTGGATTCGTGACAAGGCCTCCTAACACACTTGGGAGTGCCCCTTCCATCCCCGCTACACAAACTGATACGGTAGCCCCTCGTATCTCGTCTATATTATCAAGGAGGCGGTGCAGCCCAGCAACACCAACATCGTATATACGCCTGACTGGAACACCTAGTGTTTCGGCCGTCACGGCAGCTTCTTCAGCAACGGACAAATCTGATGTACCGGCGCACACAATTGCAATATATGAACCAACGGATTTAGGTTTTTCTTTAACCCAAGCAAGTGTCCGTGCCATATCGTTATACTCAAATTCACTGCATTCTTTTTGTACAAATACTGCTTTTTCCCGAGAAATTCGAGTCACAAGCACAGAATCATTCCTTGTCCGCAGTGATTGTACAATCGTTAAAATTTGCTCAGCTGTTTTACCTTCTCCAAACACAATTTCGGGAAAGCCTTGTCTCCTTTTACGATGATGATCAATTTTTACAAACCCTAAATTTTCATATGATGCAAGTTTTTCCTTTGCTTCAGCTGCTGTCAATGAACCATTTTGAACCTGCTCTAAAATATCATCAATCATAACTTTTCTTCCTTTTTAAGTGCTATATTCATACTTCCGCTTGTATAGCCCGTGAGATCCATTGATACATACTTATAACCAAATTGCTTCAGTCGTTTCGTGATCGCCACATGGTATTGGAGCACTCGCGGCATATCAACGGGTTCAACTTCAATTCGGGCAGTATCCTCATGCGTCCTGACTCTTACCTGATGAATATCCAATGATTTTAAGTAAGCTTCTGATTTATCCACTTTCGTCAATTTTTCCTTCGTAATGATATCGCCATATGCAATGCGTGAAGATAGGCAAGCGAATGATGGTTTATCCCAGGTTGGCAAACCGGCTTGCTTGGACAATTCTCTTATTTCTTCTTTGAATAAACCGGCTTCTAGAAGAGGTCCCCTGATTCCTTTTTCTTTAGCTGCTTTCATGCCTGGACGAAATTCGTTAGCATCATCAGCGATGACTCCATAAATTATATTATTAAATTCATATTCTTCAAGAATAGGAAGCAGGTGGTCAAATAAACTACTTTTACAAAAGTAACAGCGATTCTGATTATTTTCTGAATATCCAGGAATGGCCAACTCCGAAGTCTGAATGACTCGATGGTTGGCACCAATCCATTTTGATAGCATAATGGCTTCTTTCAACTCACTCGACGGATAGGTTTCCGAATCTGCTGTAATGGCTAACACATTATCATAACCCAAAGTATCAATAGCAACATTTAGCAAAAAAGTGCTATCCACCCCTCCTGAAAAAGCGACCACCACCGACTCCATTTTTTGGAGAATCCCCTGCAGAATACTATACTTTTCTTGTAACATAGCACTTTTCCCCTTTCTGGTTTGTCTGAATTTATCTACTGTCCACCAGCAATAACACCCTTGATGGACTACTAAAAGATTGAAAGAGATACATCAAATTGGTTAGAAGGAGGAAATAAACACATTCATACTTTCATTCCCAGCGCCTATTGGACTGAAATTCATATAAGCGACGGATTGCTTTAGCTTTTTTGTACGATAGCTGAAAATTTTTTTGCCGTTTCTGTCAGCCTGGTATAATCTTCACCCGTAATCAATTTCGTAGGATTGATCAATGAACCACCAAGTCCCGCCGCGATGGCCCCTGCCTTAAAAAAAGATGCAAGGTTGTCAAGGTTGACACCGCCAGTTGGCATTAGGGGAATGTGAGGAAGCGGTCCTTTAAGATTTTTAAAGTAGCTAACACCCAGTGCATCTGCCGGGAAAACTTTGATAATGTCAGCTCCATGCTCATAAGCAGTCAATATTTCGGTTGGTGTGAGCGCACCAGGAATACTAATAACGCCATAGCGCTTCGCCATTTTAATCGTTTTGACATTGACGGTTGGAGAAAAGATGAATTCCGCCCCTGCCATGATGACCGCACGGGCCGTTTCAGGATCCAATACTGTACCGGCACCCGCTATGATATCATCACCGAACTCCTCTTTCACTCTTTCAATTAAATGGCACACTTTGGGAGTTTCCACTGTTATTTCTAGCGTTCGGATGCCGCCCTCTTTCAGGGCCCGGGCAATTGGTATAATTTGATCTGGGCGTGCACCGCGAATGACGGCGACCAGCTTCCCATGTTTAAGCTCTTCAAGTTTAGTCATTTTTTCCACCTTTCTACCTCGTCACATCATCAGTGCCGCCACTCATGAACAAAGCGAGGTCGGCACGGACCGGCAAACCCTCAACATCGCCATTTACCATCGTTGCCATTGCTCCCATGGCATTTCCACGCCTTGCAGCTTCATCTAGCGGCAGTCCATCAAGCAGGCCGGAAAGTACACCGGATGCAAAAGCATCACCAGCACCGATGGGATCCACGACCCGTTCCACAAAGAATCCAGGAACGTATGTTTTCGGTACAGTCGGGGCTGAAATTAAAGAGCCCTCTTTGCCCAATTTAAGTAAAACTGTTTCGACACCGAGTTCATGAAAATGATCGACAAATGACTCCGGAGTATGGGAGCCGAATAAAAATTCGGCTTCGGTCACCCCGGGCATGACGATATCACTTTCCGAGGCGTACTTTGTTATGATGTGACGTGCTTCATTTTCATCCGACCATATTTTCAAGCGAATATTCGGATCGAAGACGATTTTTGTACCGTTTTCTTTAGCAATGCGGATCGCTTTATCCAAGAGCGACTGACACGAATTCCCTAGTGCAGGGGTAATTCCGGTAATATGGAGATAAGCTGCGTCTTGGATGGCAAGATCAGGTAGTAATTCCGCTGTCATTTTGCTAGCTGCCGAATCTTTCCTGTAATAATAAACTCTAGTATCATTCAGCCGTCTGAATTCTTTAAAAAAGACTCCGGTAGGCGCATCTGGGTCTCTTGTTACATAAGAGACATCAACGCCTTCTCCGCGAATGAACGATTGCATGGCATCGCCAAATTCATCCTCGCCGAGACGGCTAATCCAGCGTGACCTATGACCGAGTCGGCTTAACCCGATCGCGACATTGGATTCCGCACCGCCAAACTTCATTGAAAAAGAACGGGCGTGGCGAAGTGGACCTTCTTCATTCGGGGTAAACACTGTCATTGTTTCTCCGATGGTTACAACATCCATATCATCACCTACTTTCTCTTGTCATGCTATTACGTGATTAGAAAGCGTACCGATCTTCTCAATACTGACGTTCATCCGGTCACCTTTTTTCAACCAGATTTTCGGATTCCTTCCCATTCCAACGCCTGGTGGCGTGCCAGTTGCAATCAAATCACCTGGCATTAGTGTCATGGACTGTGATAAAAATGATATGATTTTCGGAACCGTAAAAATTAGGTTGCTTGTATTTGAATCCTGCATAATTTCACCGTTTAATTCAAGCGAAATCGCTAGATTGTGGGGGTCACCCACTTCATCTTGTGTCACGATAACAGGACCAAATGGAGCAAATGTGTCCGCTGTTTTGCCTCTCGACCACTGGCCATCCTGAAATTGCAAGTCTCGGGCGCTAATATCATTCATGATTGTATAGCCAAAAATGTAGTCATTCGCTTCTTCTTCTGATACATGTTTCGCTTCTCTTCCAATGACAAATGCAAGCTCTGCTTCAAAGTCGACCGTGGTTGAATTAATTGGAATTTCAATCGCATCATTATGACCGGCAATGGCATTTGAATATTTTGAAAAAATGACCGGTGATTCAGGAGGCTCCATCCCCGTTTCCTTGCAATGATCAAAATAGTTAAGTCCTACGCAAATGATTTTATCCGGCTTTGCGATTGGCGGGAGGATTTTTACTTCTGACAGATTGAATATTGCATCTTCATTAACCCGTTGCTCAATTAACTGTTCAGCACGTGTTCTTAACTCGCTGCTTCGTTCTATGAAATTTTTCATGCAAGCTGGAAATTCTTCTGGACCGAGAGCCGTTAAACTAATAATTTGATCATTTTTAACAAGACCGATGTGTTGTTCGGTTTGTACGGAAAAAGTCGCTATTTTCATATTTTTTCCCCTTTCCTAAGTCAAAGCGTATGGTGTTATTTCTCCGTTTAGCACCTGAACGATATTTCTCGCTGCCTTTTGACGAAGTTCAACCATTGCTTCCTCTGAATACCAGGCGCTGTGAGGCGTAATGATGACATTGTCCATTGTGAGCAGCGGGCTATCAGTGCTGACCGGCTCATTCTCTGTCACATCAAGTGCTGCACCTGCAATTACTCCTTTTTCAAGTGCATCAGAAAGTGCTTTTTCATCGATTATCGGTCCACGTGCCGTGTTAATGATAACCGCATTTCTCTTCATTTGTTTAAGGCGCTCCTCATTAATCAGATGGTATGTATCATCAATTAAGGGCACATGGATCGACAAATAATCGGCTTCTGCTATAATTTCGTCGAGTTCCATTTTTTGAACCCCAACCGCATCCATGTCGGACGCCGATACGAAAGGATCGTAAGCAGCAGTTTTAAAGCCGAGCGGTTTCACCTTTTCAATGAAACGGCGCGGAATCCGGCCAAAGCCTAGAACCCCAACAGTTTGCTCGTTAAAGCGATGAATCGGGACACACACTTTAAAGTCCCAGTTACCTTTTTTCACTTCCTTGTTTAACAGTGTCACTTTCCGCGCCGAAGAAAGTAAAAGTGCCAATGCATGATTCGATACTTCTTCCATGCCATAATCCGGTACATTGGCGACAGTAATCCCCTTTTCCTTAGCCGCATTGAGATCAATTGTATTGACGCCAACACCGTAACGGGAAATGATTTTCGTGTTTTCAAGCGAATCAATAACTCGGCGTGAGATAGGAGCATATTGATTTAAAATTGCATCCACTTCTTTTGCCTGCTCCATTACTTCTTCTTCAGTTTTGCATTGCGCTTTGATGAATTCGATTTCAAGACCCCTTTCTTGAAAAATCTCTTCTTCATATTTCAAATGTTCAAATTCGTAATCCGTTAATAATATTTTAAAGGACATTTGTGCCCAACTCCTTTTTAGTAACAAATACGTGAATATCAGAGGGGATCCCTCACGTTAATATCATCTATTTCGCTGCTGCCTTTTCAATTTTCGCAATTCCGAGTCCTTTTGCACCGAGTTTCGATGTTTTTGCTTCTGGATAGTATCGTTCGATCATTTGAATACCAATTGCGGCACGGCGTACACGTTCCTTTGTAAGTGAGACGTTCGTACTTTCCCATTGTTTCCCTGAGGGGTATACATCTGGGTGATTACGAAGGCCGAATTTGATGTAAACAGGCGCCAACACACGGATTATTTCCGGTATTTCATAATAGCGAAGAAAGCCTCCGAAGGTATCCGGAACTTCAACGTATAAATCAATTGGAATGTCTATTGATTGTCGGATCGCTGCAAGTTTAGACAGCGTTAATGCAGGTGGCACGTTGTAGGTATCCGCACCGATGTCTTCCATTAATTTGACGGATACTGGATTGGCTGACCCCATTTGAACCGATACTTTAACAACAAAGTCTTCCGGAAGCTGTCCGTATTTTTTCATTTCTTTCGTTAAAAGAAGGAGTCCTTCATCCGCAACTAACGCACCGCGAAGACCTAGTGCAGCCCCTCTTTTCAGGTCTTCCATGGCATAAACAAGCTGATCGGAGCCCTCATGGCGGATTCCCTGAGATTTGCCTCCTGGCGTAAGCGGTCCCGCACTGACATCCCATGAACCCCTGGGACCGACAAACAAACTCAGTTCCATGCCTCGCTCTGCTGTCATTTTACACATTTCTATAATTTCTTCATCCGTTTGAAGCATGATACCGCTGCCTTGAGATATTCGGTGAATAGTCAAGCCGAGTCGGTCAATTTCTTTCAATGTTTCTTTTAGTGCTATTGGACCTTCTACGCTTGGGAGTTCAATGCGGTATTGAGCACCGTCTGGAAATGTTTTCGTTGATGTAGGAAGGTCTTTAAGATCAGTTGATGGGTAGCCTAATTGTTCGAGCAAGTCTCGTGATTCTTTCATTTTTGGACGCCTTCTTTCATATTTATATTTTTTAAAAGAGCAGCTACTTTGTCGCTCAAATCAGCAGGGTATACGTCGCAGGGTGCACGGTGTCCAGCCGCAACATCAAACCAGCGCTGATGAACTGCTTCTTTCATGGCAGTAAAAAATGTCGGACCATAATTGTACACATCCATCAGTTTTGAAATCACTTGATGCTTTTTCTGTGCTTCAGCAAGGTCACCTTTATGATACGATTGATATAAATCAACGGAAATTTCCGGTGCAAAGACAGCGCTTCCATTAATACTTCCCGCTGCACCAATCATTTGAGCCGGAAGCAAGTGTTCGTCAAAAGCAGAGAAGACGCGGAAATCACTGCGAACTTTCTTCACTTCCGCGAGCACTTGACGAAGGTGCCCGAAATCACTGACCGTCTCTTTAATTCCAGCAATGTTTGAATGATCTTCAGCTAATTTTTTAATCAATTCGATTGATAAATTTTGACCTGTCAGGAGCGGTATATTATAAATGAAAACTTGCAGATTAGTATGATTCGCTACACTGGAAAAATGTCGGTATAATTGCTCGTCAGACAGCTTCCAGTAATATGGGTTGACTACGAGAACGCCGTTCGCTCCATGCTCTTCTGCATAAGAAGTCAGTTCTTGCACCTCTTTTAATGCGGTATGCCCCACCCCGACCATAACAGGCACTCGGTTGTTAATATGCTTTATCATTTCGCGTACATATAATTTTCTTTCTTCTGTTGTAAGCGATGAGAACTCACCTGAACTTCCCATCAATAAAATACCGTCTATATTCCGTGAGATTAATAGGTCGATATAGCTTCTGTTCAGCGCCATATCTAAGTTCCCCGTTTCATCAAATAAGGTGACTACCGGTGGAATGATGCCATGAAAGTCCATTGTTTTTCCTCCTTTTATTACCATTCAGCGATACTCCCGTCTTCATTACGCCAGATGGGGTTTTTCCAATCATGTCCGGTTTCTGCTGCCTGCTTCACTTTTTCCTCATCGATTTCCACACCAAGACCCGGTTTATCCGGAATGTTCACATAACCATTTTCATAGTCGAATAATTCTGGATTTTTCATATAATCGAGAATGTCCATGCCTTCGTTGTAATGAATACCAAGGCTTTGCTCTTGAATAATGAAATTCGGTGTCGTTGCGTCCAAATGAATTGATGAAGCGAGAGTCATCGGACCGAGCGGGCAGTGCGGAGCGATCGCTACATCAGAGGCTTCTGCCATCGCGGCAATTTTTTTTCCTTCTAAAATACCACCTGTGTGGGATAGATCCGGCTGAATAATATCCACATAGCCATCTTGAAGAAGCTGCTTAAAGCCCCAGCGTGTATACATCCTTTCACCCGTCGCAATCGGGCACGTAGTATGCCAGGCAATCTCACGAAGTGCTTCATTATTTTCCGGAAGCACCGGCTCTTCAATGAACATTGGATGGTACGGTTCAAGTTCTTTCACAATCGCCTTTGCCATCGTTTTATGAATCCTTCCATGAAAATCCACACCAATGCCAAAGTCTTTGCCAACCGCTTCCCTAATTGATGCAACGCGTTCGATGACCGCCTCTACTTTCGAAAAGCTATCAATGTAATTCATTTCTTCTGATGCGTTCATTTTGACAGCAAGGAAGCCCTCCTTCTGTTTTTCGATTGCAGCAGCAACGACATCCACTGGTCGATCTCCTCCGACCCATGAGTACACTTTAATTTTTTGGCGTGCTTTACCGCCGAGCATTTGGTATACAGGAATATTGAAGTATTTTCCTTTTATATCCCATAGTGCCTGCTCAATGCCAGAAATGGCACTCATTAAAATTGGCCCCCCACGGTAAAATCCACCTCGATAAAGTGTTTGCCAGATGTCTTCAATGTCGTTCGGATTTCTCCCAATCAAATAATCGGTCAATTCGTTAACTGCTGCTTTAACCGTTTCAGCACGGCCTTCCACGACAGGCTCTCCCCAGCCGGAAATGCCTTCATCCGTATCGATTTTTAAAAACAGCCAGCGGGGTGGAACTTTGTATAAAGAAATTTTTATGATTTTCATCAAGCACCTCGCATTGTTTTTTTGGAAGAAAGAGAGATTTTCAAACATGGAAACCTCTCTTACTCTTATTAAGAACCTTTAATAAAAACCGTTTTTATGGCTGTATAAAATTCTTTCGCCGCTTCACCTTGCTCTCGCGAACCCGTGCTCGATGCTTTCATGCCTCCGAATGGGGCTTGCAATTCCACGCCCGCACTTTCTGCGTTAATACGGACAAGCCCTGCTTCAATTTCATCGATGAATTCCAGAATCGAGCTAATATTTGATGTGAAGATTGAAGCACTCAATCCGTATTTCGTATTATTTGCCATGTCTATCGCTTCGACAAGATCGCTAGCTTTCATAAGCGCGATAACTGGTCCAAAAATTTCTGCCTGCGCTATCACCATATCCGTCGTCACATCTTCAAAAATCGCTGGTGTAATGAAAAAGCCCCTATCATAGTCACCGCCAGTTAATATCTCCCCGCCATGTATGAGTTTTGCACCCTCCTGCTTGCCTTTTTCAATGTACTCTTTCACCGTATTGAACTGGCTTTCGCTTGCACAGGGACCCATCCAAATTCCCTCTTGAAGGCCGTTGCCAACCGTTATTTCCGCTGCTGCTTCAACTAGTTTTTGTTTAAATACATCATAGACCGATGATTCAACAACCACACGGCTAGAAGCTGTGCATTTTTGGCCGGAGGAACGAAATCCACCGTTGATGACCGCCTCGACTGCCTGGTCGATGTTTGCATCTTTCGTCACGATGACTGGATTCTTGCCTCCCATTTCAAGCTGATATTTTATGCCGCGGGCGGAAGCTGATTTTGCGACGCTCTGACCGACACTTTCAGAACCGGTAAAGGTGATTGCATTTAAAAGCGGATGATCGATGAGCCCCTGGCCAATGATTGATCCTTTACCGGTAATAAAATTCACAACACCCTCAGGGAAGCCTGCTTTGGTAAAGCATTCCATAACTTTCGCTGCTGTAACGGCCCCTTCCGTAGCGGGTTTCCATACGATTGTATTGCCATATACAAGAGCTGGAGCCATTTTCCAGATGGGAATTGCAACCGGGAAGTTCCATGGTGTGATTATACCGACAACACCAAGTGGGGAGCGTTTTGTAAACATTAGGGCATCTTTATCGGATGATGGTATAACATCGCCGTCTTTCCGCATCCCTTCACCAGCATAGTAACGGAGGATCGCAACACCTCGTGCCGTTTCCCCTTTTGCTTCAGGTAACGTTTTACCCATTTCGCGAGTCATGGTTTCGGCAATTTCATCTAGATTTTCTTCCAATATATTAGCCGTTTTGAAAAGGATTTGCCCACGTGCAGACTGCCCGAGCCTGCGCCAATCCCTCTTTGCCTTATGCGCAGAAGCTACAGCCTTGTTTAAGTCATCTCCGGTTGAGCTTTGAACGTAGCCAACCGGTTCTTTGTCCGCAGGATTAATGCTTTCGATTGTATTTCCAGAAGATGCATCCACCCACTCATTATTAATGAAATTTTTATATGTCTTCGTTGCAAATGTAGTTGATATCATAATCTTTAGCTCCTTTTTCGTTTTAGAATGTCGGTCCAATTCTCCAAATACCAAAGTCATGCTGCTTTAAGATCTCCGCTTTTGTTAGTTTTCCGTTTGAAACATGTTGAATTTCTTGCATGATGCGACTTCCCACCTCATCAACGGTTTCTAAACCATCAACAATCGTACCTGCATTTAAATCCATATTTTCATTCATCCTGTCAAACATTGGAGTATTAGTTGAGATTTTTATTACGGGTGTTATAGGAGAACCTGTTGGCGTCCCTCTTCCACTTGTAAAGAGAACGATTTGGGCACCGCCTGCGACCATACCCGTCAATTGCTCAATGTCGTGGCCAGGCGTATCCATCCATACGAGCCCTTTTTTTGTGGGCACCTGGGCATAATCAATGACCTCTTCCAGCCTGGTTGTGCCTGATTTTGTCGCTGCCCCCAGTGATTTTTCTTCGATTGAGCTGAGACCTCCCTCAATGTTTCCCGGACTCGGGTTTCCGGTGCGGATGTCTACGCCCATTTGAATCGAGCGGTCTTCCATCATTTTAATAACCGCATAAGCTTTTTTGGCTACCTGGTCGTTTGCCGCCCGGTTAGCGATCAAATGCTCTGCACCGATAAGTTCAGTCGTTTCCGCTAATATTGCGGTTCCCCCCTGCTGAACAACCAAATCGCTTGTACGTCCGACTGCCGGGTTAGCCGATAAGCCTGAACATGCATCAGACCCACCGCATTCCGTGCCGACGATCAGCTCGCTAAAATCGCATAATTCCCGCTGAACCATTGAGGCATCCTGAACCATTTTGACCGCAATTTTAGCTACTTCGGCAATGGTTTGAAGAGTGCCGCCATGTTCCTGAATCGATACAGTTTCCACTGGTTTACCGCATTTAGCAATTTCATCTCCAATACGGTGCGCCTGATGTGTTTCACAGCCAAGACCGAGTACTATGACACCATATACATTTGGATTCATCCCCATTCCCGCATAGGTTCTGGCCGTTTGATCAAAATCAGAGCCCACTTGCGCACAGCCATGCTGATGAATGAATGTGACGGTTCCGCTCACCAATTCTGTGACGCGCTGTGCAGTTTGGGTTGCGCATGTTATCGTTGGCAAAATCAGTACATGATTCCGGACTCCGACGCGGCCATCCGGACGGCGGTAGCCCCAAAACTGCATTTTTTCATTCAGCAATTTTGTCACCCCTTCCTCTTTTACCTTCTAAATTGTGTACATGAACATGTGCACCAGCGGGAATAAAAGCTGAGGCTGCCCCTATGACTTCCCCATATTTAAATATGTCTGCTCCTTGTTCGATGGCTTTGACTGCGAACTTATGTCCAAAACGAATCGGTTCAAGAATGGGTACGACAATTTCTTCAAGGTCTGCCTTCACAACTACTGATGTGTTTGCAGGGATTTCGGATAAAGCGACAGCTACACTATCTTTCGTACTTAAGTAAAGTGTTTTATACTCGCCCATTTTGTCACCCCTTAAATTGTTTGAACTGCTTTACTTTGGATAACCGGATTGTTTAATACTCCAATCCCTGGTATTTCGATTTCGATTCGGTCATCCCCTTTCAATGTAAATTCATTTGGCGGAACCACGCATGTACCTGTAAGTAACACTGATCCGTCAAAAACAGTGTTATCTAAGACTAAATAGTCGACAAGCTCTTCCAATTTTCGTTTCAGTTGGTTTACTTTCGCTTCACCTTCAAATACTTTTTCTTCATTTCGATAAATACGGCACATGATTTTAAGCTCATATGGATCCGGAACAGCCTCTTTTAACAAGATGGCCGGTCCAATGGAGCAAGAGTTTTTCCATACTTTTGCCTGTGGAAGATAAAGCGGATTTTCACCTTCAATATCACGGCAGCTCATGTCATTACCTGCAATATATCCGAGTACCGTTCCCTCTTTATCTATGACAAGACCAAGCTCCGGCTCCGGAATTTGCCATTTTGAATCAGAACGCAAGTATACCGGATCATTCGGGCCCACGGTTCTTGCTGCAGTCGATTTAAAGAAAATCTCAGGACGCACTGCATCATAAACTTTGTCATAGAAAGTTTGGCGGTCCAGCTTTCCTTGTGTTGCTTCGTAGTTACGTGCTTCCTTGCTTTTCTTATACGTAACGCCAGATGCCCATACTTCCGGTGCATCGATAGGCGTTGTTAATTGAAGACCTTCCAATGGCCGCTTTTCCCCTTCGGCGACAATTTGTTTTACAATGTCAAACGCCGTTCTGTTATCATGGCGTGCCGCTGTAATCAACGACATAAAATCTGTAAATGGAAGATCCACCACATTGTTTTCGTTTGTCACGGCAGCAAGTTGTTTCTGATTTTCCTTTACATAGCGAATAATTCTCATTTTCTAGTTCCTCCTAAATGGCAGGCCTCATTTATATTTTTTGATATTCATAACCGAGCTCCTGCGAAATTTTACTGCTGCATTCCTTTAAGAGACGTACATAATACTCATGTGTTTCTTCATTTACTTTCGAAGCAGGCATCGATACACTCATTGCAGCGATTACCTTTCCTGAATAATCTCTTATCGGTACAGCAAGACAGTAAATGCCCGGTTCGTTTTCTTCATTATCCATTGAATAGCCATTAATGCGGGCTTTTTTGATTTCCGCTAAAAACTGCTCCTTGGATCTAATCGATTTTTCGGTCGGTCCCGTATAATCATAGCCGTCCAAGAGCAAATCCATTTCACTATCCGTTTTGGTTGCAACAAGAGATTTGCCAACTGCACTCGTATGAATCGGAACACGTCGGCCAATACGGGAATAGAGGACCGTTACCCCAGTGCCCTCCACTTTATCAACATAGACGCCTTCCTGCCCGTCTAATATGACAAGGTGCAGTGTTAAATTCGTTGTTGCTGAAAGCCATTCAAGATGTTTTCTTGCTACGTTGCGCAAATCGAGATGGGTCACAACAACACTTCCCCTCTCCAATAGCTTTAATCCTAGCGAATATTTTCCATTTTCTTCGCCTTGTGAAATATAGTGATGCTCCTGTAAAGTTTTTAATAGTGAATGAACCGTACTTTTATGTAAATTCATTCGCTTGCTTATCTCTGTGATAGTTAGTTCGCGCTCACGCTCATCAAATAAATCCAATATTTTCAAGGCACGCTCCACCGATTGGATGATAGGCATCGTTCCTCACTCCTTTTATAATTCTGTCTACCTTTATCTTATCGGATTTATGACGAGCATTCCTCACTTTATTTCAACTTTTTTTCCTTGGAGTAATATATCCTGTTCATAATCAAGTACCGCATCCTCAATTACAGCGATTGGAACAACACCATTTGCTGCATCTGTATGTCCAAACATCCTGTTGCTGGCCGCAACCATTTTTTGTCTAACTTTCATCCGCTGCTTACGTTCAGCTGCCAATGATTGTCTTTCTTCTTTAGAATGATCTGCAAAATCATGAACAACCTTTCCTGAATGAAGTGGAGTAGCATCTACAAAATCAATCCGTCGATTACGAAGCTGAAGGTGAATTACATCCCCTGATTTAAGTAAACCAATACCGCCGCCTTCATACGATTCCGGTGTCATATGTCCTATAGCAGCACCATATGTGACTCCTGAATAGCGGCCGTCGCTTATGATTGTAGCGATTTTTTTCATAACACGATTTGCATTGATGTGTTGCATTGGTGTAAACATTTCCGGCATTCCGAATGCTACTGGCCCCTGCCCTGAGATAATGATCGCAATTTTCAATGTGCCTTCTTCAACCATCCTGTCAAATAACTCCCCATAGGAAGCAGTTTTTAGAAGAGACCATTCCGGCTCATTGTTGTATTTAAGAGATTCTAGCAATAGATTATGTTCAAAAAGCCTTTGCTCTTTTATTTTTGAAAGCAGATTTGAATCGAGCAGGCTTTTATTTGCATCATCTTCATTTTCATAATAAAGGACAAATGCCAGCTTATCATCGAATTGGTCAAGCTGAGGTGTCGGCATTCCGCTGATTTTAACAACGGCGCTTTCAAAGAAGTTTCCTTTTAATACATCTACACCACTGAATCCACGGCGTGGATTGGATAAAATGACCTGATTTTTCTTTACATTAACCGCTTTTAGGCTACTTGTAATCGAAAGACGTTCTTTCCAGGTTTTTGCTGCGACAGTCGGCGCATCCTGATCCATTGGTACACCATTCTCGATAAGTTCATAAAAAAGTGTTTCCATTCCCCTGCTTGTCCCGCTGCAACACTGCATCGCAAGTGAATAAATGTCCCTTCCTTCTGTCAAACTGTAATCAAATAAGTCAGGAATTGGATGTGAATGATGTATGCGGTCAAGGTCCCATAAGCTGAATTTGAATCCTGCATAAAGCATGCCTGCAACAATATGCATCATTAAATTAGTAGAACCACCCGAGGCGCTGTGAATACGGATTGCATTTTTTATGTTCGCAGCGACAATGTTGGCCACGCCGTAGCGCTCTTCATTTATCATGCCGGCAAAGCTATCAAGCACCGAGTTAATCTGGCGTTGTGTTGGTGGATCGGTTAACAGCTCCACGGCTGGATGAACGAGACCCATGCCTGCCACTAAATGACGTGAACTATTACCCGTACCATTGAAGGCACATACACCTCCCTGCCCGTCACATGTTGCGACAGCAAGTCTCATTTCAAAATATTTATGCTGTTCCTTCGTCAATATTCCACGTTCATACGCCCTTTCAAACACACCCTGAAATGCAGTATTCGATGAACATTGCAATATATATGCCATCGTATCTCGTAAATCAACGGCTACATCAGTAGCTCCTTTATTTTCCGCTTTTTTCGCAAGAGTTTCCAATTCCTCGATCACGTCAGCTGGAATCGAACCGCCTTCTAATACGTGAGCAGGCGCGAATGTTGCGAAAAAGGGAGCTTCACCACGGTTTCGGCGAACACGATCAACATGTGCGAGTGCACTTACAACACCAAGAGGCTGCTTATCACACCCTTGAATGACGAATGCACCATGATAACTGTGAGCTTCTAGCTGGTTGACAACCATTTGTGCAACCGCGTTTCGGCTCTGGAGAGAGTAACTCATTCCTTGATTGTTTTGCGCAGTTCCATCACACATTACCGGTGTCGAGAAATGAAACGGCACGCCGCCGTTTTGCCAGATGCGGATTGCTGCCCGTGCCGACGTTTGATAATCCATTATATGGGCCGGATGATCGGACGAACCACCGATAATTGCGATACGCGGGGCATTCCTCTCGAGCCGCATATAAATTTCTTCAAGCGTCCAATCAGGCTTCCCCCCTTCATATGTGGAGCCAAGCGTCAGCTTCGAACGGTCCAACAGACCCGCAACCGTAATGGGTTCATTTGCTTTTCCCTGTACATTATCGCGGTAAGGGTTTATTTCGTTATCAATTAGTGGATATAGGTGTGTCATTTCAGCACTCCTTTTCTGATTTCAAATGGATTCTTCCATTCTCTAAAAATATTAACGAAGGTTTTTAGTCTAGTGCCAATTCTTCTGGTTCTGAAAGGAGCTCTATATTTTTGTTTTTTAAAGCTTCTTCCTTCATGCTTTCAGAAATCCAAATTTCACCGATTTCAAGCGTGTTTTTTATTCTTACCACTCTCACTTTATTCAAATCGAAGGCATTGCACGTTTTGATAGCAGCTTTAACAGCCAATTCCTGCGTATCTAAAAACATTGGGAGCTTTACTACATCTGTCACTGTGCTTGTGAGTGCATTGGCATAGCCTTTTTCCCATTCGATTTCATTCATGACGGCCTTCGTCGTCATATCAGCCATGCCAATGCCGTTTGCATTACCGTGAGTTTTTTCAGTAAGTCCAAGTACAACGGTCCGTTTAACGTCTGGCCCCCCGGTAGCATATGGAGTGGCGAAGTTACCCGTAATATTCGGATCCATTCCATCCCCCGAAATATCCTTTCCGAGTTCATTTACAATAAGTACGTCGATCGAATCGAAATGGATTTTTGGCATCATTGATTTTGCTTCAAGCAATAGTCCCGGTTCCACTTCCTCCAGTTCCTCTGCGGGGACTGCGACGATTTTCGCTGGTTTATCATAGGCATTTTCAATAGTCGCAAGACCAAATATGATAGGAGCTTTTGCTAAAGAGATTTTCGCCATTTCAGGGACATGTTCCGCCATATACTTAAAGCTGTATGCATGTGCAGCTTCGGCTCCCTTTTGCTTGCCTAAACCGATTGTAATCATTTTCATTAGTCCGCTTTCAACCGGTCCACGAAATGCCGTATGTGGTTTTATCCGATTAATGACTATGATTTTATCTGATTCATATGCAAGCTTATCAATATAGACAGGGAGCCCATTTGGCAATTCATCCAGTTTAATAACTTCCATCGATGACAGTATTGGCGCTCCAACCGATTCTTCTGAAATACCCAGCTGAAGCAACACATCGATTTGTCCTTCCGCTGTAGCACCCCCATGGCTCCCCATTGCAGGGACTATAAAAGGATTGCCGCCAGCCTCCTTAACGGCAGCCACCGTTTCTCTTACTAGAGTAGGAAGGTCCGCTACCCCTCTGCTTCCTACTGCAATTGCCACCCTGTCATCTTCATTTATTCTTGATAAAACACCTGCTTCTTTTATCGCCTTCTTCACCTCACCAGCTACATCAGCGATTTGAAGTGTATGAAATTTCTGCCTCACTTTGACCATTTTCGGTAATTGGATTTCACGTAAAAGTTCAGAGATAATGTCCATTTTCAATCCTCCAAACAGTCTGGATTATTTACCGCGTACTTTTTCAACTTCGCTCATCATTTCCTCTACAAGATCCGGCCCGAATTTTTGAGCATATTCGTCCGTCACTGGTTGGATGATTTTCTTCATTTTTTCAATTTCTTCCGGCTTTACTTCATTGATTTTCATTCCTTCTTCTTTTAGATACTTAAGTGCTTTTTCATTTTCTTTTTGGTTAACTTCCCGTTGATACTTTCCAGCCTCTTGTGCGGCCTCACTCATGATTTCTTGCTCTTGTTCTGATAGGTCATCCCAGAACTTTTTACTTACAAGGAATACAAATGGTGTATAAACATGATTTGTAAGACTTAAGTATTCTTGCACTTCATTATATTTTTGCGTTTGAATTGTTGCGAGTGGATTCTCCTGACCATCAACTGTGCCTGTTTCCAGTGCAGTAAATACTTCAGAGAAGGCCATCGGCGATGGATTCGCCCCTAACTTTGAAAATGCATCTAAATGCACTTCATTTTGCATGGTACGAAGTTTAAGACCTTTGAAATCGTTAGCCGTTTTTACAGGGTGTTTGCTGTTGGTTAAGTTTCGGAAACCATTTTCCCAGTATCCCAAACCTACTAAATCATGTTCCGGTAATTTATCCAAAAGTTTTTTGCCTACTGCACCATCAAGTACTGTATAAGCTTCTTCTTCATTATTAAAGACAAATGGGAAGTCATAAATTCCAAATTCCTTAATCATACCAACAAGTGGTGAGGTTGAAGGAACAGTTACTTCCTGTAAGCCACCTTGAAGAGCTTCTGTCATTTTCTGATCATCTCCGAGGGTGGCATCAAAAAAGTTTTGGACTTTCATTTTCCCCCCGCTTTTTTCTTCAACCAGTTCTTTAAATTTCTCCATTCCTTTTCCTTGTGGATGCATTTTACTATTTCCGATCCCTGCTTTGATTGTTCTTTTCTGAATACCGTCAGCTGAAGCGCTTTCATTTTGTCCGCTTCCGCAAGCACTTAATAGCAGTACTGCCGGCAGTAAAACTCCAACCGCCAAACGTTTGAACAAATTATTCATTTTCATTTCCTCCTATTAAATAAGTTGAATATCAGCATACAGACCAATTACTTGATAAATTCCTTTAGGAGGTAAACCATTCTAGAGGAACCAGCACTAAGGAAGGAAACAAAATCAACAAGATCAATACAATCACTTCAACGAGCAAGAAAGGCCAAATCCCCTTCATGATATCTTCCATACTGATCTTACTTATGCCGCACATGACATTTAAAACGGTTCCGACAGGTGGTGTAAGTAAACCGATGGCGTTATTCAGGATAAACAGGACACCAAAGTAAACTGGATCAATACCTGCAGCGACCACCAATGGCATCAAGACAGGTGTTAGAATAAGGATTGTCGGCGTCATATCCATAGCAGTTCCGACTACGATAACCAATAGGTTTATCATTATTAATAGAAGGAATGGATGATCCATAAATGGCTCAAGCAATCCAATTACCTGACCAGGTAAATCGGCTACAGTTATCAGCCAGGATGACACGAGTGCTGCAGCGACTAGAAACATGACAACACTCGTCATTTTTCCTGCATGGACAAAGACCTCATACAAATCTTTCACTTTCATTTCGCGATAGATTACAAGACCGACAAATATTGCATAGACTGCAGCCACCACTGCCGCTTCAGTAGGTGTAAATAAACCGAATTTCAATCCACCAATGATAATGACGGGCAGGAATAGAGCCCAAATGCCTTGACGAAAAGAAGTAAGTATTTCTTTTGCTGAAGCTCGGGGGTTAACGGCGACTTTATCTTTTCGTGCAACAATGGCCCAGGTAACCGTAAGTCCAACCGCTAGTAAAATACCTGGAACGATTCCTGCCATGAACAGCTTTGTAATGGACACACCACTCGCGACACCGAAAATGATAAAGCCAATACTTGGCGGAATGATCGGGGCAATGATACCACCTGATGCAATCAACCCACTTGAACGGTTCACATCATAACCAGACTTCACCATCATTGGAATTAATATAGCCCCAAGCGCTGCCGTATCGGCAACAGCAGATCCTGATAAACTCGCAAACAACACACTCGCAATGATCGCAACATAGCCAAGGCCTCCCTTGATATGGCCAACCAAATTCATTGCCATCTCAACGATACGCCGTGATAAACCGCCCCGATTCATCGCCTCTCCTGCCAGCATAAAGAACGGTATAGCCATTAGAGGAAAGTTATCCGCGCCACTGATTAGGTTTTGTGCGATAATTTGACTATCAAAAATACCAAGAAAGTACATAAGCACTACGCTACTAACAAGTAAGGCAAATGCAATAGGTATTCCAAGTCCCATGGCTCCCAGTAAAGATCCGACAAATACACCTATCATCCCTGCTTCTCCTCCTTAACTATCCTAATATCTGACTCAAAATCATCAGCATGGAGGGAAATTAGCTCTTCTGACTCACTTATCATCACCAATTCTTCGTCTTTAATTTTATTGAAGAAAATCCGATACAAATTGAAAATGATCATACTGCCCATTGAAATACTTACAAGAATACCTGTACCATATACAAAAGCCAGTGGCATTCCAGTGGCCGGTGCAGCACTATCAATGTTTATCATAGTCATTTTCCAGCTTCCATCCAGGATTAAGAGAAGAACGAATAACATCATCAAATCACTAATAACAAGTACCACTTTTTTCATTTTATTCGGGAGCCGTTTAATGACCATGTCGACACCTAAGTGTTCTTTGTTTTTGAAAGCTCCGATGGCGCCGAGGAACGTCAACCAAATAAAGAGATACCTTGACATTTCTTCTGACCAAGTAATTCCTGAATTAAAGAAATAACGAAGAACTACATTACCAAACACGAGCACGACCATTATTGCTAAAGCAGCTGCCATAATAATGTTTAACGAATTTTCCAAGATTCTGGATATTTTATTCACCTATACATCTCCCCCTTCCTATCTAGAGCGCCTGCTTCATTCTGCTTTTATTTTTCCGACGAGCTCCTCCGCCCAGTCATTTTCCTTAAAGACGTCATCATAAACAGGTTGAGATGCTTTTAACATTTTTTCTAAAAAGTCTTCGTCAGGCGTAGTGAATTTGATTCCATTATCCTTAAGATATGCTTTGTCATCTTCATAACTTTTTTCCATCAATTCAAACTCATATGCTGCCGACTCTTTTGCTGCTTTTTGTATGATTTTTTGTTGCTCCTTTGTTAGCCCTTTATAGAATTTGCTATTGATAATGTAAATATTGGGGCTGAACATATGCTTGGATTCCAGTACATCACTTTGAACTTCATTCCACCCCGAGGATCTCAGCGTGGCAATTGGATTATCTTGAGCATCAACTACCTTTTGTTCAAGTGCGGTAAAAACTTCTGAAATAGGTAATGGGCTAACGTTCGCTCCCAATGATTCACCTAATTTTATGTAATTCGGGATGTTCGGCATTCTGAGTCGAAGTCCATCAAAATCTTTCATACTCTTTATTGGACGATTACTCGAAAACATCCTAAATCCATTTGCACTCCAAGCAAGCGGTGTCACTCCATGTTTTGGATCAAGCTCTTCTGTCAATTCCTCTCCGATAGGTCCATTCAATACCTTCTTTACATGGTCGTAATCCCTAAATAGGAAGGGCCATTCCGGAACACCCATTTTAGGAATGTCCGACTGCATAATTAGTCCTGGAACACCCATTTCAATCGTTCCATTTCTGACGCCGTCATAAAATTCCTTTTCTGCACCTAATGTACTGTTCGCATAAATCCGAACCTCTAGTTCACCATTACTCTCCTTTTCAACTATTTTTTTGAATTTTTCTTTCAATGCAATGTTTTGAGGATGATTTTCAGCAAAATAATTTGCCACTTTTATCGTTTTCTTTTCAACTCCAGATCCACTGGTCTTTTCTCCCTCGCCTCCACTACATCCTGATAAAAGGAATGCCATTGCTAGAGTTAAGCTTGTGGATAATACAAAAAGCTTTCTTTTTTTCAATAAAAACCCTCCCCAAAGTTTTTTGTAAGCGTTATCATTTATGACCTATCTTAATAACTTCTCCTCACCCTTGTATAAGCCAAAATTATTTTGTTTTATAATATAAAACTCCGTTTTTGTTTTATTCGGAGTAAGGAAAACACTTCACCTCTAATTGCGTTTTTCAAGTTGATTCATGACTTTTTAAACGATTACTTTTAAGAGTAATTTGTTCTATAATATAAAACTCGGTTTTTGAATTTGAAATCTTACGTTGATTATAAGCTTCCATTTTTACTAATGTCAAACCATTTTTTGAATTTTATAACAATTTAACAAATCCTTTATTTCACTAATTAATATTTAGAGGTTCAACATTTAATAATTTCATCCTTCCAGTCAAGATTTATGGAATCAGAACGCAAAAGAAAATTTATTTTTTTCTATACTAGGATATTTATAGAATAGAAAATCATACAAAACCAGGTTTTCTTAAAAATACATTCCTCTACTCTTTTTAATTGAACTTTTAGTCGGGAATTTGTATTTCCTGCTGAAAAATCTGTCTTCAAGAAATTATTTTTTATTTGATCTTCCGCTTTATCAGAGTGGTATTCGTCTGTTTAATTTTTTCCTTGTTAGTATGTTTATTCACCCGTCCATTTCCTTCAATAGATATATTCCATTTTTAAAGGTATATATCTTTTTTTCACTTTTGAAAAATTACAATCCATTATTAATATTGAGATCTTTTCATTACGAACCTCTATTACAACAGGTTAAAGACTAAATGAATAAAAACTCCACCAGAAGGTTTTAAAAAGGTCTCATTAAATATATTTAATTATTACCGATATATAAAACATGGTTAATATATAACGCGGGGAAGGAATAAACAAAGATGAATAAACTCAGTACGAAAATAGGTTTTGTCCTTTTAACAGGCATGGTCATTACATTAATTGGAAGTTTACTATTGATGTATAAAAGTACAAATGATACGGTTGAGAAAACAATCGCTATGAGCAGCTTAGACATAGCAAGCAACATCTCTCAAGGAATAAATCCAATATCTTATGCTGATTTTTTAAGTAATCAATCCGAAACCTCTACATATTGGGAGATACGCGAACAGTTAGACGATTATAGGCAAAAAACTGGAGCATTATATGTATATACATTGGGGATTAACGAAAGTAGCGAAAAAGTCCATATTCTTATAGATGGAATGGGTAATGGAGATAAAAAAGCATCCCCCATTTTAACACCCACAACCGCAACTTCATATCAGGATGTAGAAAGAGTCATGAAGGGAAAGGTTTCTACCACTTCCATCGTTCATGATCCTGAATATGGTGACTATTTATCCGTTTTTGTTCCCATAAAGAAAGGGGACGAGGTCATAGGAATACTAGGGGTGGATATTGATGCCAGCAAAGTCGACGCAACTGCCAGCAAGGTTCTGTGCGGCATCCTTCCACTGACCATAATAATCAATGTAATCTTAATGGCAATCGTAGTGAGTGCCTTAATATGGTTCTTGACTAAAAAGTTAAGTCCCCTTCTTAAAGTCAGCTTGGCTGCAAAGGAGATCTCAAATGGGTATTTATTAACTGCCAATAAACTGATTAGCAACATAAAAGTAAATGGGAACGACGAAATCAAGGTTTTAGTGAAATCCTTTGAAGAAATGATTACCAATACAAGTAGGATCGTCAACTCCATGAAAAGCTCATCATTCCAGCTTTTGGAGTCATCAAGTGATATCGAACACAAAATCAAAGAAATGGATACTTCCACACAATATATCGTTAATGGCATTCAGCAAGTCGCAGGAGCTGCGGAAGTACAATTGCACAGAAGTGAAGAATCATCGAGGGGCATCGAGGAAATGACCATAGGGATACAAAGAATTGCAGAAGCTTCTTCAGAAGTCAGCGAACAGACAAATCATGTTTCAACTAGAATGTCCATTGGAAATAAAGATATAAATGAACTCTCAAATCAAATTCTGCAAGTAAAAGGTGTGATGCTGCAAACAAGTTCAAAAATAAAGAAATTGGACGAACAAGCAAATGAAATTGTGAATATTGTACATTTAATTACAGGAATTGCCGAGCAAACAAACCTGCTATCACTAAATGCGGCAATTGAAGCTGCTAGAGCCGGTGAGCAGGGTAAAGGTTTTGCGGTGGTATCGAACGAAGTACGGAAATTGGCAGTAGGTACGAAGGAATCTGCTATCAATATACAAGAGTCCCTACTACATTTTAAATCCATCATAAATGAGTCAGTGAAAATGATGGAAACTGGAACTAAAGAAGTAGAGGAAGGGACAAAATTTGTCCTGAATACAAGAGAAACTTTTAAACAGACTATAAAATCTTTTGAGCATGTTAGTGATCAGATTCAAGAAATATCAGCCATTACAGAGCAAATGGCAGCAAGTTCTCAGGAAATCAATGCTTCGATAGAAGATTTTGCAGTGTTAACAAGGGAAACAGCAGTGGCTTCAAAACAAGTGGCACAATCAACAGATCAACAAGCGAAATCCATGGAGGATATTTCCTTATCAACCTCCTCGATGGTAAAACTCGCTAATGACCTGGAAACATCTGTTGAACAGTTTAACGCGTAAACATCTTGAACCACTATTCTATTACTATATTAAGAAAGGGATTTTGCTTTAATGCAAAATCCCTTTCTATTTTACTTAGTTGATTTTAGTTTCAAATTACCTTCATATGGTATATGTTCAACTGTTATCGTTATTTCTTTTCCATCTTTATCTTTACCGATTCTTTTATAAGTGAATTTATCTTCATTAAGCTCTGTAAGTTCAAGAACTGCGCCATACTTATTTTCCCCTTGTGAAACAAGGGCTCTTATCTTATTTCCATGAACAACATCGTAAAAGCCGTAATCACCACGGCTTTCACCGGTTTTAGCATCAAAAAATTCATACTTATTTGTTTTATCATCGTATTTTGCCAGTCCTAAATAATTCGAGTTATAGCTTGATACATCATTTCCCTTTTCATCCAATGCCACCGTTCCTTGCCATGGAGTGCTGGATAAAATTTTGTCACCATCAACGTCTGTAACTACTTCTCCTGTGTAAGTTTCCAATTTTTTGTCTGGATCAGTAAAGGAAAGTTCTGTTTCAGTATAAGGAATATGATCAACAAACACCTCTACGTCGTTACCTTTTGCATCTTTACCCATTCTTTTATAAGTAAACATATCCTTATTCAGTTCTGTTATTTCAACAACGGCTTGGTAACCCATTGATTCTGAAATTAACACTCGCATCTTCCCATTTGTGATAAAGAAAGTTCCTTTATCACCACGACTTTTTTTAGTATTTTTATCAAAAAATTCATATCTCGATGCTTCAGCATCATATTTCGCTAGACCAATAAAGTTTGCGTTTTCCTTTGTTAAATCATTATTATTCTTATCATAAACTTTTGTTCCTTGCCAATTCGTGTCACTAAGAATTTTAGTCATTTCCTGTCCTGCGGTTAACTTATGTTCTTGTTTACTCTCTTTAGCAGTTTGTTCATGCTTCTGAGCACTTTGATTGTCTTGTGCGTTTGTGTTGCATCCTGTTAAGGCCAATGTTAACCCAAGTAGTATAGATGATGAAATTTTTGCTTTTTTGTTCATTTTTTCGTCTCCTCAATATTTTATGGTTGTAATTAATTAGTAGTGCAATTGACATTTCAAATTGCAAGTATCGGCGATCGGTTATTTTGCTCCTGCGGATAGTAAAATTTGTTCAATCTCTTTAAATCCTTTCTCACGGGCATGTTGTATAGGTGTCATACTACCATTATCAGGGATGTTGACATCTGCCCCATGATCAATTAGCAATTTCACTGTTTCCTGCTGTTTTCCATCACCATTATTCAAAATGATAGCTTCTAGTAAAGCTGTCCAGCCGAGATCATTTACATGATTCACATCAATATCGGTTTTAGTAAGGAGTTCTTTAATAACCTCAACATAACCATGTTCCGAAGCAGGGATTAAAGCCGTTCCTCCATAACGGTTTGTAATAGACGGGTCGGCACCTGCTTCAATTGCAAGTTTAAGTATATTTACATAACCTTCAGCACCGGCATACAAGAAGGGGCTATTTTTCATGTCATCCTGAATGTTGACGTCTGCACCCGCTTCAATAAGGATTTTTGCAGTCTCTACATCATTGTTATAAGTCGCAATCATAGTGGCGGTTCGCCCTTCCGAGTCCTGTGTATTAATATCAGCACCTTGCTCAATCAAACTTCTTATTCTTTCCGTTTCATTTCGTTCTACAGCTTGAATCAGTTGTTCATTCATTCCCTTTCCTGTCTCCTTTTCTTGTTTATTTAACTCTCCTTCGTTATCTAAGACACAGGCTTGAAGGGTGAAAAGGCAGCAGATGACAATCGTTAGCCGTCTCCACATGAAACACACCATCCTTTCCCCGTTTGTACATCATCTGCCCCAAAAAGATTTTCCGTCATTTTGATGCACCAAACAAAAGAGCTTGTTCTAAAATGCTTTTTAAGGTGCATGAGGTTTTTTTCTCCCTTTTATTTTTAGTTGCTTACTTATTCCGTCTTCATTATATTAGTGCCTATTCTTAAACTCCCTCTAAACAATTTCTTAAAAAATGATTAACTTATTCATAAAATTTCTTAATGTTTATAAAAAAATCCCGCCACCTTCGTGACGGGTCATAAAACATGCTATTTAAACATTAAAGCGATACCCTGCTCCCCAAACGGTTTCCAAAAATTTAGGATGTGCAGGATTTCTTTCAATTTTTTCACGTAGTTTCCTGATATGGACGGTGACAGTCGAAACATCTGCAGCCGATTCCAACCCCCAAATATTTTCATAAAGCTGCTCTTTGCTTAATACTTGATTCGGATGCATGACAAAAAACACTAAAGTATCGAATTCCTTCGTTGTAAACGGGACCACTTCCCCATTTATGTGAACTCTGCGTGCTGACTTATCTATTGAAATCCCATGAACATAGATTGAATTAGATTTGGGGTGACTTCCTGATAAACGTTCATATCGCGCTAAATGCGCTTTCACTCTCGCAACTAGTTCACTTGGACTAAATGGCTTTGTAATATAATCATCTGCCCCTAAACCAAGTCCCCGAATTTTATCAATATCTTCCTTTTTGGCGGATACAAGCAATATCGGAATATTATGGACTGCACGTATTTGTTTGCATATCTCAAATCCATTCATTCCTGGAAGCATGATGTCTAAAATGATTAAATGATAATTTCCTTGAAGGGCCTGTTGGAGACCTGCATCACCTGTATGTTGAATATCGACGCTAAAATCATTTATTTCCAAATAGTCCCTTTGCAATTCAGCAATACTGACTTCGTCTTCAATAAGTAATATCTTTTTCACATTTCCTCACCTTTCTTTATGGAAAAGAAGACACTTGTTCCTTTTCCTATCTCGCTAGTAGCCCAAATATCTCCTCCATGCTCGCCGATAATTTTTTTTGCGATCGCAAGCCCTAAACCACTTCCACCTGTCAGAGAATTTCTAGATTGCTCAGCACGATAAAAGCGGTTAAAAATATAAGGCAATGCAGAAGATTCTATTCCATAGCCATTATCTGTTACTTGTACGACTACATCATATTGTCCTTCATGCAGAGAAATGGAAATGTGTTTTTCATTTTTATCCATATACTTTACACAATTACTGATTAGGTTGGCCAATACACGTTTTAGTTTCTCTCTATCCGCTGTCACGTGTATCGGTTCATGCAGCTGTTGAAGTTCAATCTGGATTCCTTGTTGAAGTAAATCCAATTGAAGTTCATCTACGTAGTCTATTAAATATTTATCTAGTCTGACCGTTTCAAAAGTGAATGGTTCTTTTTTTAAATCCAGCTTGGAAAATAAAAACAATTCATCTATCAATGAATCCATATCTCTTGCTTTTAGGTATACAGTCGATAAATACTTGTCCATCTTCTGTGGGGTGTTTGCTACTCCGTCTTTTATCCCCTCTACATATCCCATAATCGAAGTGATCGGTGTCTTCAAATCATGAGAAATATTGGAAAGAAGTTCTTTACGATTTTCCTCATACTGAAGCTGAAGGTTTACGGACTCTTTTAACTTTTTTCTCATTTCCTCAAACTCCCTATTCAATTGTCCTATTTCATCATTCGAAGTCGCTTTGATTTCAAAGTTTAAATCTCCTGATTTTATACGCTCTGCTCCTTCTTTAAGTATTGAGATAGGTTTGATGATGCTTCTTGAAACTAAATAATTTAAAAGTCCAATAATCATTACAAACAGTAATAACAATAGCGCGAATAAAATGGGAAATGACTCGCGGGTCAGCTCAGCAAAGGAACTTGCCTTTCTCAATACAAAAATACTTCCTTCACTTTTATCAGAAAAATAAAAATCAAACTTTACATATGTGAAAAAAGTGTCTTTCATTTTGATTGTGTCCCGCGTATTGATGTTCGTTTCTTCGAACATAGGAAGTGATTGAACCAAGCCTAGCTTATCAAGTGTGGGAGACGTATACTCAATGTTATTATCTTTTCTAACGACAATCTTAATATCTCTATGTTCAATCTTCTCCAGCTGTTCTTCATTCAAAAGCTGCTCTGGATTATTTTTTGCCAAAAGCTTTAAATCGAGAAACACACTTTCTTCTACTGCAGTCAAAGGTTTTTGGAGATAAGATTTTTTGTATAAATGCTCTATCGATTTTATATCGCCTGTTATTGCAAAAGTAAGTAAAAATCCAGCTGCTAAAAATAAAGTGATGGAAATAAGAATTACGCCAACGTAGGACAATAGAAACCTCATTTTAATTGACAAATATTTTCACCCCATATCGATCTCTCGTTTACGCTTTTATAGAAAAGTTCACCGTTTATCCGCTGTTCTTGCATGGAAAATGTTTTCCACGATAATTTTTCTTAGAACTTTAAAAAAACATATCACACAAATCTTAAAATTTTCTAAAATACATAGAAAAAATTCTATGTCGGTCTACAATTTTTTAATTATAAAACGTTCCAGTTGTTTTCAGAAATCGCTCCATTTCTGCCTACTGTATGCCAAGCCTCCTCGACGAAAGCTTCTCTCGGGTCTCGGCTAGCTAATTTTTTGATAAAATATTAGATTTTCATCCTACCTTTTATAATAATGGAATGGTTTATAAATTATCCAAGAGTTAAATAAAGCTGCACTTCAATGATTAATAAATTAATAACTATACCTTTATTTTGATGTATTATCCTAACAAAGATACGAAATAAATGAGTGATAAACCATTATAAATTAAGAAAAAGCGAACTTACCCCTTAAGGAAAGTCCGCTTTTTACTAATACAAATTTCAAGAAAAGTTCACCTGTTCTTCTCATTCATTTGGTGAAACGATCATTTGGTCATCCAATCTAATATCGTCAATCGACCAAAACCAATTATTTTTCGCATTATGCATTCTCCATTGTACTGTCATCGAAGAAGCATCTTCAGGAACCTTAATCGATTTAACTTCATACTTATTCAAAACATGTCCATTTTTATTATCGGAAGCAGCTTTATTGTCATAAACGAGAACTTGTTGTTTTTCCCCATTATCAAAGACAGCAGTTACTTCAGCTGTTTGCGTTCCTTCTTGTTTATAATGGGATGCAAATCCTAAGTACAGATCTTTTGCACCATCAACTTTTACAGAAGGTGAAGTTAATGTACTATCAAAAAAACCTTTTGATGATGGTGAACCGTTATCATCCCATTCATCAGGATCCGCTACAGCTATAACACCTTGACCAAGCTCAAATTTGTTACGATCTTGGTCTTCTGCTTTTGTCCAAAAGTCCTTTGTTGTGAAGCTCCAACCTTGCCACTCCATTGTACCGGCTGGCATATTTGAGCTATTTGTCACCGACCAGCCGTTAGGGGCTGCATGGCTCCAACCGAGAATAGAACTTGGAATGTTTTCATTCACTGCTGGCTTTAATCCAGACTCTAATTGGTCAAAACTTTCTCCAAGCAACATGTTTACGAATACATTTATATTCTTGGAGCCAATTATTTGGCCGCCCTCGTAAGCAGTAATCGTGAATTGTGATGATCCGGAACTTTCCTTACTAGGTGTAGCTTTAATTGGCAACATTTTTTCTTCAGTTCCCGAAAGCTCATAATCAAGTTCATTGTGCTCCAAACTCCAACCTTCAGGTGCATCAACTTTAATTTTCCCCTTCACACTACCATTTCCAAAATTTTTCATCTTCACTTGGAGTGTAGTCGATTCACCTTCCGTTACTAAAGAAGGAGAAGCTAGTGCTGAGACCATTTCCAGGGCTTTTGTCTGGCCTTCAGCCAGTAACACCTTTTTACTGCTATTGTTAAATGAATCTAGTGCTTGTACCTTAATTTCATAATCTGTACCTGGCTTAAGACCAGCTACAGGGAACTCTAAATTCTTTGGAACAGGATCAATATAGAATTCAGAAAATGCGGTAAAGTCTGCGTCTAACTCCCCTGTTTCCTTGTTTTTGGCTGTAATGTGATAAGAATGTACTAGCATGTTATCTTTTGCCTGCGGTAATGTAACATTTAAACTTTTTAGTGTCGATTTTTCTTTTACAATCGAAGCCTTGTCTTTAACTGCAAAAACCGGTGGTAACTGATCTCGATCGTCTGTATATTTAAAGTTATTTTTTTTAGAAGGATTTTTGATTACCCATGGTTTTCCTGTCCAATCGTCTTTATGAAAGTCACGTTTTTTAAGGACAACTTCATTATTATAAACTTCTACAATCATACCTTGACTAATATCCCGATATCCTTCAGGATGAAACCCTTGAAGTTTGCCCGGCTCTAATTCCAAATAACTTACAGAAGACGTGCCTACAGACGTAAAGTCTTTTTGATGAATCGTTCTAGGGTCTTCAAGTGGATAATGAGAATGGCCTGAAAATGTAATAACCTGTGGATGTTTCTTTAATGTATCATATAAA
Source organism: Peribacillus sp. FSL P2-0133 (assembly GCF_037975445.1). NCBI lineage: Bacteria > Bacillati > Bacillota > Bacilli > Caryophanales > Bacillaceae > Peribacillus > Peribacillus sp. FSL P2-0133. The sequence goes on from NZ_CP150254.1 coordinate 3,242,226, forward strand.
AGTTCTTTATTTTCCTGAGTTCCCCATAAGTCACTTCCATACACAGTGCCTTTAATGTGTTGATGAAGAAAAACAAAGATTGGTTGGTCCGGATTCTCTTTTTCTGCTGCAGCTAACTTTTCGCCTAGCCAGTTAATTTGATTAACAGAATATAAACCATGCGTATTACCATTTTCCGGACTTAACGTAATAAAATCATATCCATTTACTTTTTTATGATAGTAAAGAGAATCCATTCCTGTTTTCTCGAGAAAACGATCTTGTGCTTTTTCTACTGAAAGTCCATTCCAATAATCATGGTTTCCCATTGTAAACATGGATTGGACATCCCCTTGTTTCTTCTCATTATAAATGGAGAAAAACTTATCATATTCAGTAGCGTATCCATAGTCCGTTAAATCCCCAACGACAACAAAAGCATCCTGTTTAGGCGCAGCTTTGTTTAATTGATCCATGGCTGTTCTAAACTTGTTCATATCAGCAGATGATCCATCATCTATATGTACATCACTGATTACAGGAAAAACGAGCTCCGGTTTACGTTTATTATCTGAATTTGAAGATTCCGAGAATGCTTGTACATTTGATAAAGATGTTGTTAATCCTACAGTTACAACTGTCAACATTGCAGCAAATTTATTTTTCACTTTCAAAATCAATTCCTCCTATTTATCGTTTAGCCGCTTTAATTATGTAAGTATTTTGCAAAAAGACAAATATCCTCCTCATTTTTAAATTTTTATGTGGTTTACCAATTTAAATAGTAACTTTACATTATTAATAAAATATTAGTTCAGTGTAATTTAAATATTAATAAATCAAAAAATACCTATGGCCAATAATCCTCCGTTCACTTAAATTGATTCTGGAGGAAAACTTAAGATAATTTTTCGCTTGTAGTAATGAATTGCCATTGCTTGATGTGAATGGGGAACTATCCCTTAACTACGTAGTTATCCGGGTTATAGTAATATTTATATATATGGTAAATGATTCCAAAGTACATAGAAATACCAATTTTCATATGGTAAAGTCGAGAAGAAGGAAAGGAGAGAGGTTATTATAAAAAAATTATTAAATATTGTGATGGTAATAACGCTTGTCTTTGGACTGTTTTTTGCGATTGGACCGATGAATAAAGCATTTGCCTTGTCCTACGATAATACAAACCCTTATTCGACAGGTTGTGCTTCTAAAAGCCCAATCACTTATGAAACGGAATATATTTATAAAAACGGTGTGAAAATTGGATATGTGCAGCTAAAAGGAAGTGCGTATTGTCATACGGCGTGGGGTTACTTAAAGTTTTATTCGGCTGCTCCTTACGATTATTATGCAAATGTTTGGGTTGACAGTTTTAATGGCAAGACCAAGAGAGCATTTACAAGTTGTGCTAGTTCCGGTGGTAACGGATGGATAATGAAAGGCCAGACATCCTGTTATACTGCACAATTATGGAATTTAGATCCGTATAATGCTTTGGCCAAAGCAGGTATTTATTCTTCAAGCGGGGCTCTCATTATTTCTGCGAACACTGGTCGTTATTAATGCAAACTTCCTGTTAACGACTTTTCTCGGTGGAATTGCGTTTTGGGCAACTTTCCTCAGTTTTCCTAATTAGTACAGTCCATTTCGCAGTTCAATGCCTGATCAATTTTCTTTGTTAACAATCCCACGGATCTTAATGGATTTTATCATTCCAGCTCATGGATTTGGAACGACGTATGCTGTTTATACGTACTCGTTCCAATCCTGAATGGAATGGAAGCACCAAGTAGTTCAATAAGTTTAATCTTGTTGGCTACGGATTTATTTCCATTTTCAGCAACATACTCGCTGGTAAAATTGCCAGCTACAATGCTGTCGAACTCCTCCGGTTTTTTTCCCTCGTGCAAGCAATTGCTTCTGATCAGTTTTTATTGGACGAAAGATAATTTTATCTTTGGATAGGTTGTTAACATTAGCTTGATGTCATTAATGGCCATCCCTTTTCAATTTATTATGATAGTATAATTGAATCAATGGAGTCCTCCTTAAATTGAAGCGATCCGTTTTCTTGCTTCCCAAACGTCACGGATTTTCATATCTTTTCTTTCCTTTGTTAGTTTTATATTTATCATGTTGTCCTCCCCACCTTGATCATTATTCTAAGGATTCATAAGATAAATACTAATTATCTATAAGATATATCAATTGTAAAACTGACTATAAAAGAGTGAAACTTTTCATACAGTTTGTTTTATAAAACTATTAATGTTGAGATTACATAATACTAAAAAAGAAAAATCCAGCCCCTATACCGTATCCATTTTCATTGATTATCCATGTATTCTAAAAAAATATTTTAAATTGGCCTTGCAATAATAAGGATTCCTTGTTATATTACAGTCAATTAAATATTTTCTTACTTCATACTTTTTGAAGTGAGGATAGAGGAGCAAAGACCATTAGTACACATTTTGAGGAGAATGAGATCCTATGACTATTGTGGAAAGGGGAATTTGCCGAAGCGGAAAGAATCTCATGTTCTTGAAGCTGGTTCTGCTATTGAATAAATGCAGGACTGTCATATAGGAAACTATATGGAGGGCTATCTTATGCGCGGAAACATTTTTTTGATAAATATTGTTTCTACTGCAGCAGCGAATCCTCGTTGTTGCTTTTTTGCGTTTACTCCTGAATGGCCCAAACCACCTCTGAATTTTTTAAAAAATTATACAAAAGGGTGTGAAGTTATGAATTTTGGCCAAGTTTTAACCGCAATGGTTACCCCGTTTAATCATAATGATGAGGTTGATTTTAATGCTACGAGAACTTTAGTAGATTATTTAATTGCTAATGGTTCTGATGGATTAGTAATAGCTGGTACAACTGGAGAGTCTCCTACATTAACTGAAGAAGAGAAAGTCGATTTATTCAAAATTGTTGTAGAATTTGTTGATGGAAGAGTTCCAGTCATAGCTGGAACTGGCTCAAATAACACGAAGGCTTCTATCAGCTTAACAAAACAAGCAGAGGCAGCAGGAGTCGACGGAATCATGCTCGTTACCCCATATTATAACAAGCCGTCTCAAGAAGGATTATTTCAGCACTTTAGTGCTATTGCCCATTCAACATCATTGCCGGTAATGCTTTATAATATCCCAGGACGAAGTGTTGTGAACATGTCAGTGGAGACGATTGTTAGCCTCTCAAAAATCAACAATATTGTGGCAGTAAAAGAGGCAAGTGGTGACTTAGATGCCATGGCACAAATCATAAGCAAGACAACTAGCGATTTTACATTGTACAGCGGCGATGATGGGTTAACACTACCGGTTTTAGCCATCGGTGGAACAGGCATTGTTTCGGTTGCTTCACACATAATTGGTAATGAAATGCAAGAAATGATCAATAGCTTTAAAAATGGTGATGTCCATGGTGCTGCCACTGCACATCGTAACCTTCTTCCAATTATGAAGGCATTATTTGCTGCACCAAGCCCAGCGCCGGTAAAATCAGCATTAAATATGCGGGGGTTAAATGTTGGAGGTGTCCGCTTACCATTGGTCCCTTTAAACTATGAAGAAAAAAGTGCACTACAAATAGCTCTTCAACCGAGTAACGCAGAAGCAATTTTGTTAAGTAATTAAACTTTATGTTTCATTAAGCGAGTCTTCAATACCGATTTTCTGATTAAAAATCATAATAAACGGGAGAAATTAAAAAAAGCAGTGCAACTCCGAAAGAAGTGTACTGCTTTTTAATCGATGCACGGCTCAGTGCTTAAACTAGTTGAGCATATAATGATTTTATAAGATTAAGGGCAAAAGGAGAATTTACATTTTCAAGAAAAATATATGGTGCATCAAGTAGGAATTTTAAATTTTTCAAATTTTCTATAGCAATGATTTAATCGGGGATTGATCATAAGCTTAGTATTTCTAGTGATGTTGATATGTAATTATTGAAAGACAGAGTCGTTCCTTATTATCCAATCTATAATCCTCCTTAACAAAATCAAAAGACGTTCAAAATTTTGAGCGAACATTATAGTTCAAATTAAAAATGGATTTATATCTACTCAAATAACTTGATAATGAATAAATAGCCTATGTTCTTTTTTAGCAAAGGCTATTTTTTTTGACAAGTTTTTTTATCCAACCCCTTTTTTCTCATGGCCTGAAGTTGCGGTCCTTCATTTTGATCCATGCTGCAGATTTGTATGTTTCCAAATTTAAGGACTTCATTTTTTTATTCCTTCTTCTACTTTTCTCTCTCTTGTTCTATCAAAAAACGTTCGTAAAAGTGTACTTTTACGAACGGGACTTTTTTTCTATATGGGTAAAACTGTTGAATATTTAATTTCTCTGAGAGCTAGGCTAGTTTGAATTCTTGTTATGCCTAGTTTATTTAGCTTTCTAATAAATATTTCTAATTCCTTCCGATCTTTGTTAGCCACTTTTAAAAGATAATCATACTCACCTGTTAAACAATGGCACTCTAATACTTCTGACATAGAAGCTAATGCCTTCTCCAAAACTTCCAGTTTTTCAGCTTGATGTATATTCGTACTCATAAAAATAAAACATAATAAATCAAAACCTAGCTTCTCCTGGTTTAAAATTGCTACTTGTCCATTAATAAATCCTTCATTTTCCAAACGTTTTATCCTTGAATGTATAGCTGGTGGAGATAACTTGACACGCTTTGCAAGCTCAGTATTGCTTAATTGTGCATCCTTTTGTAGTAAATCTAAAATTTGAATATCAACATTATCTAGAACCTTGCTTACGATAGATTCCACTTATAGTCACTCCTTTTACAATTGTTCCAAAAACAGTATCATCCCAATAGCAAAACTTAATTTAATTCTGTATATCAGTAATATTTTTTATTATTATTTTAAGTTTCTTCTATTATACAAAATAATATATAAAGTAACGAACTATAATGTTAAAATTAGCAGTAATTAATTATGAAAATTGAAATGTCATTGTGCACAATGGCTTCGATCTTTTTTCACTTAAACTGTGAAAGCTGAAAAGGAGCAAAAAGATATGCAGTATTATTATTTTTCGTTATTACTTTTAACAAGTTTATTATGGGGCGGGAACTTTGTCGTAGGAAAATCGCTTGTCGGTCATGCTTCTCCGATGACTTTGACGAGTTTAAGGTGGATCATTGCTATTAGTTGTCTTTTGCCAATTGTATGGTGGAAAGAAAGAAAGATATTTCCCCCTCGAACTGCAATCCTTCCTTTATTTTTGATGGGAATTACTGGTGTGGTTCTATTTAATCTTTTACAATTTGCAGCATTAGAGAAAACATCCGCCACTAATGTTGGATTAATATCAACATTAAACATGATTTCAATTGCTGTTTTTTCATTTTTCCTTTTAAAAGAAAGAATTAATATTCTACAAATGTTTTCTATGTTTTTTTCGCTTATTGGCGTAATACTTGTACTTTCAAAAGGAAATATTGATCTATTTCTTTCATTGCGATTTAATACAGGTGATTTATATATGATGGCTGCTGTATGCGTTTGGGGAATATATTCCGTTTGTAGCAAATGGGCCATGATAACAACTACACCCATGATGTCTACATTATATTCTGGTATATTTGGACTTATAGTCCTTCTTCCGTTTAATTTTTCTAATTTTACAGTGTCTAATATAAATACTTCTTTCATCCAATCTATTTTATATACAGGCGTTATCTCAACAGTAGCATGTATGGTACTTTGGAACATTGGTGTACAAAAATTAGGTACAACAACATCAGGTATTTTCTTGAATTTTAATCCTATTTTCACTGCAATTTTAGCCTTTCTATTATTAGGTGAAAAAATGACGTGGGTACAAGGAATTGGTAGTGGTATTGTGATTATAGGCTGTTATTTGTTCTCACATTTTAAAGCGAAAGTGATTTTTAAAAAGAATTCTAGACAATCGCAGATTCAAGCATGATTTTTTTCAAAGTCTATAAACGTAATATCTCTCGTGATTAATTTTCTATATATACATTAAAGCCTGATCCAAGGTGGATACAGGCTCGTTTGTTCAAAAACTTTCCGGATAAAATATGTAAGATGTCAAAATTGGCACTTTTTTCGTTTAAAACCAAGCCTTCCTTTATCGACTTCTTTTTAAATACTTTCGTAAGCATTTAGAAAACTGCTTTTTTTCTTGTCCCGTTTGACTTCAACTGTTCCTATTGCCTTTGCAGTCTCGACTGCCTTTTCATGGAGTGGCAAATATGAAATCCCCACGGTGTATAGAAAATTATTCATAGCGAATTTCGTTCGTTCAGGAGAATCGTGAATCGTATTTTCTCAATATCAAGCATATTGGAAATCTTGCTTTCTGAAAATTCAACATCTAGCCGATTCCCTAAAAGCTAGCTGTAACAACTCCAGCCCGCTGACAATCATACTTTCACCCAGGCTAATAACACAACTGATGAACATAATGGATAAACCAGCATATAAAATAAACAACCATCCTTAAGATTATATACAAAAAGCATTCGGAACGAATTAATTCCGAATGCCTTTTTGAATTTAATCGCATACCATGCTTTTTGCATCAGCGAAAATACGGTCGCGAGATTAATGGATAGTTTTTAGGAAACTACTTAGTTTGAACTAAGACAATTTCGTCAATAATCGGAATCTCTCTTTTTAATAAAGATAAGAGAGTTTCTTCAATTATATTGTCGATTTCACAAACCGTTATTGCTTCACCATTGATTTTGGAACGTTCATTGGCCATTCGGGCTATATTGAACCCTTTTTGATAAAGAATATCCGATAATTCGGCAATAACCCCCTTTTGGTCGGAATGACGGATCACAAGTGTTGGCCGTTCTCCTGAAAATTTTAATTGAAGTAAAGTAGCAGTACAATAAGCGGGGAGCTATAAAACAGTCATATATATAAGTATATGAAATAGGTTTTTCATAACCAGTGTTTTGGATACTGTCTTGTTTGAAATAAATTATTATAAATCATCGATATAAAAACTAATAATAAGGTACCTATTACAATCGGAATCAGGAATCCCCAACCAACTTGAGAATTGATCAAAACAAGGGCACTAGCCGCTGCGGGAGGGTGAACGGTTTTTGTAAAAGTCATAATAATTAATACAATAGCCAGTACCAGACCGATAATGAATAGACTTTTACCGAAAATGCTCCAAATGATAAGGGCTGTTGTTGTAGAGATTATATGTCCTCCAATAACATTACGGGGTTGTGACAAGAGACTTTTATGCGCACCAAAAACAATAACACAGCTCGCCCCAAGAGGAGCTAGTGCCATAGGATATCCTAAATAAACAGCTATAAAACTAATAATGATAATAGCAATGAGTCCACCTATAGCTGAAACAAAGGAATCCATATAATCAATTCTGTGTTTTTCTCTAGCTTCGCCCTTCATTTTCTTTAAATATGCTGTTAAACCAGTTGTTTGTTGATTACTCCAACTTTTTTCAAGACTTTTTTCGAATTCCATAATTTATGTTTTCCTCACGTTTTCTAAGTAAGTCGACAAGTCGACAGGGTTTTTATATATTGATATCTTACAGGAAAACAATGAATTTTTAAATATATATCTGAATTTCCATTTTTGTTTTCTATAAAACAGTTAACAATCTCCCCTTAGTCTGTGAAGCTTTCATTATAGTTTGTTATTTTAGTGAGGATTTGCCATTATTAAAGAGTATAGATTAGTATCAAATGAAACATCATTCTGGTACATATAATTTCTCAATATCCCTTCTTTTTTGAAACCTAAATTTGTCAACAACTTATTGGATGCTTTATTTTCAATAAAAACAATTGCTCCAATACGAGTTAGGTCAAGCTCTTTAAAACCATAAGAAATCACCTTACTGACAGCTTCTGTTGCATAACCGTTACCCCATTCATTTGGGAAAAGTGCATAGCTCAGTTCTGCTCTCTTATGTTCATGAAACCATTCTTGTAATCCAATTGTCCCAATGATGCCATCCTTCCCTTTCAATTCAATTCCCCATTTAATACCGCGTTTTTCATCGAAATCCTTTGAAAAATTCCTAATGATTTGCTTCACCTGATCTGTATTTGTTAATGGAGTTTGCCCATAATATCGTAATACCTCTGGATTGGAAAAGCATTTTAATATATTTAATGCATCACCCTCCACCAATTCTCTCAAGATTAACCGTTCTGTTTCTAATATAGGAAACATTTTTCCACTCCCTTTGCTTAAAATTAGATTCCTCTTAAAAAATCTTGGCCTATTTCTTTCAGAGGCTCACCTCAATAAATTTATGGCGCAACCCCCGTACGTATTACCCTGACTACTGATATATCAGACTTCCATTTTAAAAAAGGTCAACCAGTATAAACCGGTTAACCTTATAATTAGAACACACCCTTTAGCTTTTTAAGAGCTTGTTTATTATCTTGTATCATTTATTAGGATTTGCTGTTATGTTCGATTGTTATCACGACATTCCCCTTCTTGTGTCCTTTCTCTACATATGTATGGGCTTGAACTATTTCTTCAAACGCATAATATCTGTCAATGACGACTTTTAACTTCCCCGCTTCAACAAGTTCATTGAGGAAGTTTAGAGCTTCAGGGGTTTCAGGTGAATTTTGACTCAATATCAGCTTTTTGCTGGTTGTCAATTTAGTCCATAGCATTCGAACACCGGGTACCGGTACGGTGACATTTAGATAGGTTCCGTCCTTTTTCAGCGATTTCATACAAGCTGAAAAAGGACTCTTGTTTACCGCTTCAAAGATAACATCATAAGTCTCACCATCTCTGGAAAAATCCTCTGAAGTGTAATCAATGACCTTATCGGCTCCAAGAGATTTTACCAATTCTACATTCGCGGTACTGCAAACCCCTGTAACTTTTGCTCCGAAATACTTGGCAATTTGTACTGCATAACTTCCGACACTTCCTGAAGCCCCATAGACAAGAACCTTTTGACCTCTCTGAATGTTAGCTTTTCTAAGATAAAACAATGCTGTACGTGCCCCAATTGGAATGGCTGCGGCTTCCTCAAAAGATAAATTAATAGGTTTAATGGAAACTGGCCCGTCTTCAGGCAAGCACTTATACTCGGCATAAGCACCATAACCGACTTGGGAAGCTGCAAAAACCTGGTCACCTGCTTTAAACAACTTGACATCTTCTCCTACTGACTCAACTTCCCCAGATAACTCCAAACCCAATATGGATTTCTTTGGACGCCTTAACCCCATTATTATCCGAGCAGGCAGCCAAACAGAGAGGGGAACTGTAAAGCTCCGTGACCGAATATCCCCCATTGTTACCGTTGTCGCTTTCACTTTTACCAGTATTTCATTCTCCTTAGGAGCAGGTTTTTCTACCTCTTTCAGTTGAAGAACGTCGGGGGGACCGTACTTGGTGTACACAATTGCTTTCATTTATCCACCTCCAATTCGTTATTTTCACTTAATATCTACGAATCTTCAAAAACTGTATTTGAACAATACTGCTCCGCCGGATTTAAAATACTAAATCTAAACGCGTTTACATTAGCTTACTCTCCTTCATTTATCTTCATGCCTCTAATAAGAACTTCAGGATCGTGTAACTTAAGTATTCCATCCTAACATCAGCGGGTATATAATATTTTTCGTTTCACCGACAAGAGGATGCAATAATAGTCCATCAACGGATTCCAATGCAGTTTTTTGCAGGTATTCATTCACGGTCTCTTTTTTAAAAAAACTAAATAACGGCAAATGTTTCTCCTATTTCTCGATTATTTCATTAAGTGGATTCCTAAGTTGTATATGGTTATGTTTGTTATCCTTTTTAATTTCATTTTTGAAATTATATGAAATCATTATTGATTGAACTCCACACCATTCTATTAAAAAAGCTATATGTCCTTGTGAAGACATATAGCTTTTTATCATTTTTGAAATTGTAATTGATGCAGATTGGCAAAAATGCCCCCCTGCTTAAGTAAGTCATCGTGACCGCCCTCTTCAGCAATTCCTTCTTCCGTTACTACCACGATTTTGTCAGCGTTTCGAATGGTTGCCAAACGGTGTGCGATGATTAACGTAGTTCTGTTTTCAGCTAGTTCAGTAAGAGCCTGCTGAATTATTCTTTCCGTTTCAGTATCGAGTGCAGAGGTTGCCTCATCGAGAATTAATATTGGCGGATTTTTCAAAAACATCCTTGCTATTGCAATCCGTTGTTTTTGTCCTCCCGATAATTTCAAGCCGCGTTCACCTATTTGAGTCTCATAGCCTTCCGGAAGTCCTTCAATGAAAGTCTCCAAATGGGCTTTCCTTGCGGCTTCTTGAATTTGTTCATCCGATGCGTCAAGCATTCCGTACGCAATGTTCTCTTTTACAGTTCCTGTGAAAAGAAACACGTCTTGCTGGACAATGCCAATTTGTGAGCGCAATGACTTTTTCGTCATCTCACGAATATCAATTCCATCAATGGAAATCGAGCCGGCATTAACATCATAAAATCGTGGGATCAATGAACATATGGTCGTTTTCCCGGCTCCTGAAGGCCCGACAAAAGCGATGGTTTCACCCGCTTTAACTGTTAGATCAATACCTTTTAAAACCGGCTTTTTATCTTCATAGTTAAAAGAAACGTCTCTAAAGGATATATCACCCAAAAGGGTGGTTACCTCTATTGCATCCTTTTTATCCACGACATCAGGAGCGACATCCAGAAGTTCCGTAAAACGCTTAAAGCCTGCCATCCCTTTTGGATAGAGTTCCATCAAAGCACTGATTTTGTCGATTGGCTTAAATAATACGTTAACGTATAAGACGAATGCAACCAGTTCACCATAAGAGAGCTGCCCATGAAAAGTTAGCCAAGCTCCTATCACCAACACGGCAAGGGTCATAAACCTCGTCATCATGTAAATGCCTGATAGGCTAAAGGACATTACTTTATATCCAAGAAGTTTCGCTTTACGGAATCTGCGATTATTAGTAGAAAATCTTTTCATTTCATATGTTTCATTAGTAAAGGATTGGACAACCCTCACCCCTGAAACGCTATCTTCCACACGGGCATTTACATCTGCAACCTCTGTATACATTTTCTTCCAGGCTTTATTCATCTTTAAATTACTTATGACAATTAATAAAACGAGGAACGGTAAAATACAAACCGATACAAGTGCCAATTTTACATTGATCGTCAACATAATCCAAAATGCACCTATAAAAGTCATGAAGGCAATGAATAAATCTTCGGGACCATGGTGAGCAAGTTCACCAATATCGAACAGATCATTGGTTATGCGGCTCATGATATGGCCGGTTTTCGTGTTATCAAAAAAACGAAAAGATTGTTTTTGCACATGTTCAAATAATTCCTCACGCATATCAGTCTCAATATTGATACCTAATTTGTGACCCCAATACCCTACGATGAACTGTAAAAAGGTACTAATGATATAAAGGAGGAACAAACCGGCACTTACCGAAACAATTGCAGACCAATCGTCGCCAGGCAGCAGTGTATCTATAAACCACTGAACAGCTAGCGGAAATGCAAGTTCAAGTACAGCCACGACCACTGCACTGAAGAAATCAATAATGAATAACCGCTTATGCGGCAGGTAATATGAAGCAAAACGTCGAATCATCAAATTTTTCTCCTTTTTTACATATATTAAGGAGTATAATTCCATATTCAATATTCAGCAAGCATTTCAGAACCCCCATTTTCATATTATGGTAAAATCATCTATATAAAACAGCCCAACCCGGCTCATGCAATCTATTAAATGAAGGAGTGAATACAGTGTAAAAAAATAACCATTCTAAATATCCATGAACTTTATTTTCGTAAAAGGATGGTATTCATGAAAAACACATCGTTTCGATGCCTTTGGATTGGTCAGGCGTTTGCAAATCTAGGGGATATATTTTATGTAGTCGGGTTGATTTCACTATTATATACCTTGACGGGCTCTGCCTTTTATTTGAGTTTACTACCGTTCACGACAACGATTTTTCGGTTTATCAGCAGTTTACTTGCCCCCCTTGTCATCGACAGGTTTCCTTTAAAAAGAATCCTTGTACAATCTCAATGGTGGAAAACTATCTTACTCGTTTGCCTAGGAATCTATATAACAAGTTTCAATCATGGTTTTTCTGTTGCCGTCATTTTCTTCATTGCCGTGATTTCATTATTGGATGGAGTCGCTGCCCCGGTCAGTGCAGCTTTGGTTCCTCAATTAGTTCCAAAAGAAGAACGGATGAAAGCGAATGGTTTCTTGAATGTGATCACCCAGACCATCTTTGTAGCAGGATGGCCACTTGGTTCCGTCTTATTGATAAGCACCAACAGCAGTTTCATTATTTGGCTTTCGGTCATGCTTTTTGCCGTTTCAACGATCTATACAGTGAGAATCGTAGTCCCGGAACATACGACGGACTCTGTTGCCCCGTCAAACTGGGGTTCCATTAAATCCGGATGGGTTGCGATTCGCCAAATTCCAACTATCCGTACACTCATTTCCATTGATTTTATAACTACTTTAGCTTCAAGCGTGTGGGTGGCTGCCGTGATCTATATATATGTAGAACAGAACCTGCAACTGGGTGAGGAGTGGTGGGGATACATTAACACTAGCTACTTTGTCGGCATGATTGTCAGTGGATTGATCGTCATCCGTTTTGCCAAGGTACTGGAAAAATATATTGGATTCTTCATCACTTTCGGGCTATTTCTCAGTTCACTGCTGACCCTGCTTTTTGGAACTACCAGTATTCCTGCTTTGGCTTTGCTGCTGGCATGCCTGTACGGTCTCCCAGAACAAATCCGGGAAGTGATCTACACCAAACTATTTCAAGACCATGCTTCGGAAAAGACTCTTGCAAAAATTTATGCCGTTTGGGGAGCGGTCATCAATCTTACATTTGCCGGCTCTGTTTTACTATTAGGCTATATAACAGAAACATACAGTGTCAAAGCAACGTTCCAATTTTCTTCCACCCTGATATTCCTTGCCTTTCTTTATGCAACGTTTAAAAGAAAGGACCTACAAGGGGAAAAATGTGATCAATCACTGTCAAGTCAGTCATCTAATATTCCTAGATGATGCATTCCTTTCGATTCACATAAAAAAGGAGCCTTGGTTTTCAATGGCTCCTTTTTTATGTTTCAAGGGCCCGTCGAAGAATAATGTCGCTCTTTAAAATATTGCTCGGAGTGATTGGCTTGCCCCTGATAAAAGCTGCACAACCAAACAAGGGAAAAAAATATATAACGCTTCTTTTCACCTCCTGGCACCCATTCATTCTATTTGATAATCCAGATATTCTTATCTAAAAACTCCCAATTCTGAGGGAATTCCAAACCAATCTGCCAATAAGTTGCACCTATAAGTTCATATGCATCAATCATTTCATATTTTGCGCTTATCGATCGAATATCTTCAAACCAAACGACATGGTTCGAATTCTCTCTTCGATAAGAATAGGTAGGGGACGCTGCTGAAGTGTCAAAAGTTATTTCAGAGCCAGTTGCAATGGCAAGATTTTGGGCATTTTGAGCTGATAAAGCTTTAGTCTCGTGGCTTGGTACTATCCAATCGTATCCATACATAGGAAAAGCTGACTGCAGTTTATACTCAGGTATAGTCGACAATGCATAACGAAGAACCTCGCCCATCCACCAAAGTGGGGAAATGGGTTCAGGCGGTCCAGTTGGATACCCATAGTCAATGGTCATCACGGCAACAAGGTCGGCTGCCTCTCCGATTCCCCGATAATCATGCCCACCTACAATTCGATTATCAGGATTATCCGCTGTTTTTGCATGTACGTTCACATGCAGGATCAGTTCGTTCAACCCCTCCTTTAATTCTTTTAAAAAAAGTACATAATCGGAACGCCTGGCAGGTGGGATGAATTCGATGTCCATACTGACACCGGCATAGCCTTTCTCCGTAACGAAATTCAGCATACTATTGATTAAATTCGCTCTATATACTGAACTAGCAAGGACATCGCCAGCCAAATCCGCATCAAAATCACCACCTTGGAAGTTCCGGATCATCAGTAGCGGCTTCACCCCTGTCTGCTCGCATTTCGCAATAAGGGGGAGATCATCACCATCAACGTATGCATTTCCTTCCCTTGTAAACGAATAAGCTACAATGGCTAAATAGGATAGTTTATCACCATTCTGCTCAAGTGTTTCAAACACTACTCCACCTGAAGTAGGGAAAGCAAAACCCAGCGTAATCAATTGATTTTTGTAAGGAGACGGAATTAAAATTTCCGTACCGACTTTTAACGAGTTTGCAACGATTCCTGGATTGGCCTCCATGATTTCCGCTGCACTCGTACCAAAACGACTGCCGATTCTAGTAAGGGTATCCTGACTTTTAATTAGATACCTCCGATTCACCGCTTTTTCATTAGGTATATACAATGCCAGGCCAGGGACCAAAGTTGTTGATTCCAATCCGTTTACTTCAATTATCCTCGATGGGTCAACTTTATTTTTCGTGGCAATTTCCCAAAGACTGTCACCTTTTTGCACAATAATGATCGTCATTTAAAGCCCTCCAAACTCCCTCCAAAAAAGTTTATGTCATTCAGGTAATTGGATAGAACGCATTATCACATTTCCTAATGATGATATCCTGGTTTTTTAGACTTTATTTTAAATGGGAATGAAGGATCACAAAAAAAAGAGGCTGTCCTAAGGGACAACCCCACTCTATAAGCCATCAGTTGATTTTTCGTTTCACATACTCCCATACATCAAAGTAAATTCTTAATATCGTAGAACTTCCCATTCTCCAAATCTTCCGCTTCAAGAAGCTGCAAAAGTTTATCTGCCACAAATTCGGGGCTTCTTAACATGCCATTTTCTTTATATTCATGAAATTTGTCTCGATCCGAAAAGTCCCGTTCGTCTGCTGACCGGATTGTCCCTTGCATCTCCGTATCCATTACACCTGGTGAAAAAGAGATGAGAGACGTAGGGAAAGATGTTTTATCCTGTTCCAACCCTGCAACCCGTGTGAACATTTCTAGCCCTGCCTTAGTGCTGCAATAGGCTGACCAGCCATGATAAGGGTTTTTTGCTGCTCCTGAAGATATGTTGACCATTACCTTCTTTCTGTTCCAGTCCTTTGTCTGTTTAACGAATTCATCAGCCAATACGATGGGTGCCATGAAATTCACCCGCATGATTGTTTCCAAATTTACTATACCAAGGTTTCCTACCGGCTTTATCGGTTCAATGACACCTGCATTGTTAATGAAATAAATGTCACTTGTTTCATCGACAGCAGCAAGAATCTCATTGACTAAGGAAGGTAACTTTTCAGTTTCATTCAAGTCCATCGAAATATATGTAAGTTTCGTCCCGGATCGGTCAGCCATCTGCTGCATTTCAGGATGGGCTGTACGGGAAACTAAGATGCAATGATCACTCGTTTGCAAACATCCTTTGGCGATGGCAGCCCCTAAACCTTTTGAAGCTCCTGTGATTATAAACGTTTTCACGGCATTTCCCCCTTTTATGGATATAAACTATTGTACCAAAATGGAGTCCGGAATGGTCTCCTGCCGAATTCCTTTCACTATTTTTACCGAGGAGATGATTACTATAATTTTAAAACAGTCTTGGTTATACTCCGTGATTTTTTTCATTTATATGAAATAAATCCTCACTGGATTTAAGAAATTCGTGACACTCCTGCCGAAAACTGGCTAGCCGAGACCCCGGTGACGCTTGCTTTGATGAGGCTTGGCAAACATTCGGCGGAAAGGAAGCGGATTTCTGAAATCATAGCTAGAACTTTTTTGAGGGTTTGTAAAATTTTGAACGTTTTTCAAAAAAAAAAAACTGCAGGCAAACTCGCTTTTTACGAATTTGTCTACAGTCTGAGTGGCCCATATAGTAATGGTCCGCAACTTTAAAAATTATAATATGGGTGATACCAGCCTTGCAATGGACTCTTTAAAACGAATCCATTTTGAACGCTTTTCAAAGTCTTCAATTGTAAGCTGCCTGCAGACTTCAACATCCTTATAAAAAATCCTTGTCAGTGTTTCGGCCATTCCTTCATCATAAATGAAGGCATTTACTTCAAAGTTCAATTTAAAACTACGGACATCAATGTTAGCAGTCCCCACCGAGGAGACCTCTTCGTCCACCACGATCATCTTCGCATGAATAAAGCCGTTATCATAGATGTATATCTTAGCTCCCGCTCTTAATAACTGCCCTGCATTGAACGTTGTTGCCCAATAAACGAAAAGGTGATCAGGTTTATTCGGAATCATGATTTTTACATCTAACCCTGATAAGCTGGCAATCCTGAGTGCATCCAATAAACTTGCATCCGGTATGAAGTAAGGTGTTTGAATGAGAATCGATTTCTTTGCTGAAGATATTAATTTAATATAGCCATTTTTAATTTGTTCCCATTCAGAATCCGGCCCACTTGTTACTATTTGCAAATCTATATTGCCTTGAGGCTTTAAAACAGGGAAATAATGAGGCTGATAAGTTATATCATGGTGCTTTGATGCCTGATTCCAATCCAGGATAAAACGGGTTTGAATGGCTTTGACAGCCGAACCCTGTATTCGAAGGTGTGTATCACGCCAATAACCGAATTTTGGATTAAGCCCTAAATATTCATCACCAACATTAAAGCCTCCAACATACCCTACTTTTCCATCAATGATGACTAGCTTTCGATGGTTACGGAAATTCAGCCGTAAATTTATAAATTTTAATTTGGATGGGAAGAATGCCTCCACTCGCCCTCCTGCCTGCCTAAATTCCCTGAAGAAACTTTTAGTCATCCCCCTGGATCCCAGCTCGTCATAAAGAACCCGAACTTTGACGCCTTCATTCGCTTTTTTAGTCAAAGCTTCAATGAATCGTTTACCCAGGCCATCCCTTTGAATGATGTAGTATTGTATGTGTATATGGTTTTCTGCCGCTTCGATATCTTTAAAAAGCTGG
The DNA here is from genome assembly GCF_037975445.1 of Peribacillus sp. FSL P2-0133. Lineage (NCBI taxonomy): Bacteria > Bacillati > Bacillota > Bacilli > Caryophanales > Bacillaceae > Peribacillus > Peribacillus sp. FSL P2-0133. The sequence goes on from NZ_CP150254.1 coordinate 3,259,231, forward strand.
TCAAACTTATTTTTTCCTTCCGTAAAAATATCGACTTGATTATCTTCAGTAAGCACGGCATCATTGTTCCGGAGATGCATATAAATCAAATCACGGTAATTACTTGAAGAGGCATTTCGAAAAGGAAAATGATCCGTTGAAAGCTCTTCCATCTGTTTATCAAGGATTTCTTCAATCCCGATTTTCTTCTTGTCCTCCCATTGGAATAAGTGGGCGTGCCTTAAACTCGTACCAAAAAGGAGATATAAAATAAAACCAACTACAGGGAGAAAATATAACACCAATAACCAAGCCCAGGTGGTGCTCGCTTCCCTTCTTTCAAAAAATATGACAATCGTGGCAAATAAAATATTTAGAATGATGACGAGGCCGAGCAAAACCGATGTAACATGCGTAAATTCCATAGTATACCCTCACTCAATTTTTATCCCTTTAAGGATACCATGCAAATTCTTTATATCAAAGGATTTGCTTATCAGAAATGAAAACAGAGAATTCAAAAAAATGGACCTCTTCCTGTAGAGGCCCATTTTAAAAAAATCCATCCACCCTGGACACTAGAATTTCTTAGATTGGTCAAATTGTTTTCAAACATTGTCTTAAAAATTCCAATTCAACAATAACCATAAATCTAATTGCTTATCGACTTTTCACTAATAAATTCACAGCTTCTTTTACTAGCTCTTCGGGATTCTTTTCTCCGGCTTCATTAGCCTCCCGGACGCATTCTACAAGATTTGAACTTACTATTACCCCGATTGTCCTATCGATTGCAGATCTAGTGGCAGATAACTGCGTTACTACATCTCTGCAATCTTTGTTTTCCTCCATCATTTTCAATATCCCACGAAGCTGTCCTTCAATTCGCTTCACTCTATTTTTAACCTGCTTATCATATTCCATGTGAGGCCTCCTACCCTGCCTATTACTTATGAATCCTATCCAGACATCCATCATAAAACCTATTCAGTTGAAATGAAGGATTGATAAAAATCTTACAATTTATAATACATACCACTTAGGTATAATTGTCAAGTGCCAATATTCAATAATGATAGCTCCAATATGTAATTTCTATTTTTGTACTAGGAGACTTTGTGCAACTGCCTCAGAAAACTCGATCGTCATTTGGGGAACGTAGGTTTTTAACAAAGCATTGACGATAGGGGCTTTGGCTCCTTTTGCCGTAATCGCCAGGCAGCCAGTCATTTTAGTCTGCCCAATTCCGCACTGTTCTGCTAAAAAATAGCCATGCCCATCAAATTTTTCATTTAATCCCTTAAGTTTAAATGTTACCTTTTCAGGTTCAATCCATTCCAATATATTCACTTCAAGTTTTACTTTCTTCTTCATTAATCCCAAATCGCTTTTAAACTCCCAAATGAGTGTCCTTTCATTCATCATCTCATGATTGATATATCCTGGGACAAGAGGTGCCCAACGATCTATGACACTGACAAATCCCCATACCGTTTTTATTGAAACTGGTAAAATGATACTATGCACACCTTCTGACAAAGCAGTTCCCCCCCTTAATCATTCTATTTACATCTTTTTAATGTATGGCTGAATCATATTGAATAGAACGGTAAGCTTGGTTATTAAACAAAATTCTCCCTGTGGTAAGAAACCATTTAAAGATAACAGCAAAGAATCGCCCCTCGGCAATAAAGGGACGATCCTTTTTTGTCGTATTCCTTATCAATCTGACGCCAATTCAACCGTATACATACTCAGTCTTGGATCAGGGTTAATCCAGGCGCTTTCAAACACGAATACCACTTTATAATTTGCGTAATCGGTATAAGTGACATAGTACATCCCTTCTTGCTCCACCTCACTTACAGGTTCACCAATCAATCCCTTCAACATGGATAAATGGATGGTTTGCAATTGCGGATCAAAATCATCAATGGCGGTAATCGTTTTTCTTCCTGTTGAACCGTCGTAGAGGAATCGGATATTATGGGACCAATAATTGGCCGCAGCGGTACTTAAATCTTCCGGTACACCCCAGGCTTTTTCCACTTTCTTCAACGAATCACCTACAGAAAATTGACCACTATTAATGGTTTGCTGGGATTCATAGGCTAAACCCAGGATCTGCCGAATCAAAAGGTCTGGCGTGGATTGTGATGTTAAGGAAGATGAAGCAAAAGCAGGCTGCCCACCAAACATGAGAAATGCGAGCATTAGAAATGTAACACTCCGGATAAAACGATTCACTTGTTTCAAAGCTATCCTCCCTTTCCACCTGGAAATGACTAATTACATTATTTTAAATATCTTAAAAAAGATGAAAATTTGCTTATGTCATTCCAGTTGGTTTTACATTTACTATTAATATTCATTGGAACTTTGGACACATACCATTCGTTTAGAAAAAAACTTATATTGAAATATTAAGCTATTTAACTTGACGCCAATGGTGCCTTCTTTGTCCGAGTGGGCAAAAAAAATGTTCACAGCTTTTCTTGTGAAGATAGTTAATTATTAAAAGTTAACGATGGTGGAGATTTGGAGAACTCATGCTTTAATAGGACCTTTTAAATAAAGAGCTGCTATTTTGGTATGAGTTTTTTATATGTATCATCATCAATACTTAACTTAATTAGGTTCAAAAATATTATATTAAGGAGGAATTGGATTCTTAATTTACGGACCTGAAATGTTAATAGGTCTACAAGCACTGGATTTAGTTCCTAAAAAAGCTGCAGGCACTGCAGCATGACTGACTGGCTTATTTGAATATTTAAGATGATCTGTAGCGGCTAATGCTATTAGATATATTCCATGGGGGATGGATTTTTTATGAATAGTTATACACCCTCCATGATTAGATCGACGGTCAAAAAATATCTGAATATTCAGATATTAATACCTAAAAGCAGTTGACGGACGGTTTGGGTAACATTTCATAAAGGAATGTATATAATAAATGACTATGCCTTTATACCAACGGTCCTAAAGGCATAGTCATTGCATCAAAAATCATATAGATTAATGTTTTCTACTAAAATACTGGTTATTGCCGATCAAAAAGAGAAGCTCCCGCTATACCGGGTTTTGTCATCTCGTAAGGATTTAGAATGAGATCCAATTCTTCTTCTGTCAACACATCATATTGTAAACAAAGTTCGCGAACTGATTTGCCTTTTAATATCGCTTCACGCGCAATTCGTGAAACCACTTCGTACCCAAGGTGCGGATTGACTGCTGTAATCACTCCAACACTTTGTTCGACATAATCTTTTAAATGTTGCTCATTAGCTTCAATGCCTTCTAAACAATAATCTGTAAAGACATTGAAAGCATTGTTCATTATGCTAATTGATTGCAATAAATTGAATACAAGGACTGGCTCCATTACGTTCAACTCTAGTTGTCCTGCTTCTGATGCTAAGCAAATCGTATTATCGTTCCCGATTACTTGGAAAGCGACTTGATTAATTAATTCTGGCATTACTGGATTTACTTTTCCTGGCATGATGGATGAACCTGGTTGACGTGCTGGAAGTGTGATTTCTCCTAATCCCGCTCTCGGTCCTGAAGCCATCAAACGTAAATCATTAGCAATTTTAGACATATTCATCATACATACTTTCAATGAAGCTGACACTTCAGTATATGCATCCGTATTTTGGGTTGCATCTACTAAATGTTCTGCCCCTACAAGCGGCAAGTTACTGATCTCAGCTAAATATTTAACAACATTTTCAATGTAACGAGGATCTGCGTTCAATCCCGTTCCCACTGCTGTTGCCCCCATATTCACTTCATATAAATGTTGACGTGATTGACTGATTCGTTTTATGTCCCGATCCAACACGCGACTGTAAGCCTCAAATTCTTGACCGAGTCGAATTGGCACTGCGTCCTGAAGATGTGTACGTCCCATTTTGATAACATGATCAAATTGTTTTGCTTTATTCTTTAAAACCGTACTCATCTTGGTCATTGTTTGTAACAATTGCTCTAAAAGCCGTAGTGTTGATAAATGAATGGCAGTAGGGAATACGTCATTGGTTGATTGCGACATGTTAACATGGCTATTTGGACTTAATTGTACATAATCCCCTTTATTGTGTCCCATGAGTTCTAACGCACGGTTGGCAACGATTTCATTAATGTTCATATTCATCGATGTACCTGCGCCGCCTTGAATTGGGTCAACGATGAAATATTCATGCCACTTTCCATCGATCACTTCATCAGATGCTTTGACGATAGCGCTTCCAATACCATCATATAACCGTTTGGTATCCATATTTGCTAAAGCGGCTGCTTTTTTAATCATTGCTAGTGCACGAATCATTTCTTCATTGACTTTGTAACCGGTAATCGGAAAATTCTCTACAGCGCGTAGAGTTTGTATTCCATAATAAACATCTGCTGGAATTTCCTTTTCTCCAAGAAAGTCTTTCTCGATTCGGTATGTTTTCTCTTCTATCAACATTTCCTCTTGCCCCTTTGTTTGTTCTATAATGTAATGTCCTCTGCAATCGGTGTTTCCATCATTTCCTTCACTTTTTTGGGATCTTGTGTCTTGGCTAAAATCCACATCATCTTAGGAACGATGGCTTCTGTATTCATATTTCTGGAACGAATGATGACATTCTTATTCACTTTTCGTCCCACTTCGTAAATATCCATATCTTCCCCTTCTTCTAAACATTGGGTAGTAATGACTACGGATATTCCACACTGTACCAACTCATTCAATTTTTCTAAAATATTTCTTCCTTGAAATGGAATACCACCGCTGCCATAACTTTCAATTACGATTCCCCGACATTGATTTTTCAGAGAATCAAAGAATTCAGGCTTAATACCGGGATGCAGCTTAACCAAAGCAACATCAGTACATAGGGAAGCATCTAACTTAGCTTCCTTTTTCTTTGGTGAATGAACTGGCTTTAGATACTCAATTTTATCTTTGAATATGGTAGCGATATATGGATAGTTAATACTTTCAAACGAATCATAGCTTTTAGTTCTCAATTTAATGGCCCTAGTACCCTGGATGACTCTACCATCAAAAACAACATATACTCCTCCAATATCTTCACAAGCAAACCGGATCGCATCAGAGATATTTCTTTTGGCATCTGTCTTTTTAAAGGCAATTGGGATTTGAGAACCTGTAATGACAATTGGCTTCCCTAAATCTTGTAACATATATGAGAGCGCAGCTGAAGTGTAAGCCATTGTATCTGTTCCATGGGTAATCACAAAGCCATCGTAATCATGGTAGTGCTCATGAATGGATTGTGCCATTTCTGTCCAATCTTCCGGCTGCATATTTGTACTATCAATATTCATCAAAGGCTTACTATCAATCTGATAAAGTAAATCCAATCCCGGCAGGTGTCCTAAAAATTCGTCAGCTTTCATCTCTGGAACAAGTCCATTTTTTCCTTCTAACGATGCAATTGTACCACCTGTAGTAATTAACATCAACTTCTTCATTTTTGACTTCAACTTCTCCAATATACTACCCCCTATAAAGCCTCCCTGTTTTACAATCATTCAATCATCTTAGAAAAGGATGTTTTCGCTGTAAATGTACATGTTACGCGTACACCACATGTTATTATAGTCATGTTCCAGAGTGAAATCAAGCTAAAATCATTCATTACGCGTACGCTTTTTCCAATATGATGTTATAATGGATTTATATAAAAGGAGAGTAATAAGAATGATTGTAAATAGATTAACTACATTAAGGAAGGCCAAAAGGTGGTCTTTGCAATATACCGCTGACAGACTCGGAATCGCCAAGAGTACCTATGCAGGTTACGAATCGGGCCATCGCCGCCCTTCATTAGAAACGATTAATTTATTAGCAGGCTTATATGATACATCCACTGATTACATTCTAGGTCGAGTGGATTATCCATCTAAAGATATTACCACAGAATCACCTCGAGTCATGGAATTAACGGATTCACCAAATATGGAGCTGGCTGTAGATGGAATCTCTCTTTCTGAAGAGGAAACGATTCAATTCATCGCTTTTATTAGAGCTAAACGAGAAGTGGAAATAAATCGCGATAAACAAAATGAAACATAGCAGACATAGGGCTTAAGACTTGGTATATGGGGTATGAACCGCACTTCATCACCAGGTTCTTATAATATTCACGATGTAACTGGTATGATTTAATTAAAACTGTAAAATTCCATGGCTTTATCCAGTTAGGATAAGTGGGTTATGATTAATCGTTGAGTTCGCCCTTTTGACGCTACATGTAATTAAACTTACTAACTGGGCTTAGTAGTTTTTGGAATTCTAATAGTGCACCGAGTTTAGAAAATTAAGTTTTATTATTTATAATAGAAGAAAGTCGGCTAATTAAATGCATCCATCATCATTATTCTGTTATCTTCTTTAACTTACTTCCTTTTCCATCAAGGGAAGATGAGTAAATTCAACTGTTTTTTCTATCCGCCATATATGCTTATTTAAGTTTAATCTCCGACTTTCCCTCTTGATTTATATGCAATGAAAGAAAAACCATAGCAAAGCTCATGGTTTTTCCTAAGTATATAAATGGAAATTGCTGTCTCATCTTTAAAGCTAAAAACGAAGCTGAATTTTGGAAGCCTCATGATGTGCTTCTATTTTCGGAAAGCAAAATTATAAAACCCTTAAAGGTATGGAAAATTGCTCCATATCTTGATATGTTTAAAAGTGTCTCATTCAATATACTGTTTCCCAATAAATCAAGGCATCTCGTCTTCTTTTTCCCGATTTTTGAAAGCTTCATGTGTGACAATATCCTCGATTTGTTCATATTGCCGGCTGTGTTCCTTCTCTTCGCTAATTCTATTATTGGGTAAATTTCCTGGATGTCCTTTTTCTTTGTGATTAAAATTTTTACCACGACTCATACTCATTCTCTCCTTTCCAATCATTGTTTGTTTAGTTTCCCCAAGCACACAAAAAATATGATTTATTTTCTCTTTTTCCTGTTTTTGCAGCAGGTTTGGATTCACCTGTAATTTTCACCCGAAATTCATTGTAAAAACACTGAAATAATAAGAGATATGAGTCAATCCAGGATGTTCCTTCACACCCGATCTAGTGCAAAAAAAGAACAGGAACCGTCAAATTATGACGCTTCCTGTTCTTTTTTTGCACTACTTACATTCCTGATATCAGTTTGATAACAGTAAAAGGGCTAGGAGGATACCACCACAGAAGGTCGCCACTTTCTTGAAATGTCTGCAATATGATGCGGTGCCGTTCTGCAACATCCTCCAATTAAACGTGCCCCTGCATGGTGCCATTCTTCAGATTTCAGGTCGAGCCTGTTACATGATTCTTGACCATGCCAGGTTTTTGTTTCCGGATTATATGTTTCACCAGAATTCGGATAAACTATAATTGGTTTATGCGTGTTTGAACGCAACACCTGTATGGCTTCCGTGATACCTGATACAGGCGCACAGTTGATGCCGATTGCTGCAATTTGCTCACTGTCCCCAAACAATCTGGTACACTCCTCAAGCAATGTACCGTCACTAATCGCTTTTTCATTTTTCAATGAAAAGGATAGCCAAGCATAGACCTCTGGGTAATCTTTCAATAATGAATGCAATACTTTTGCTTCTTGCAGGGAAGGTATCGTTTCAAATGCTAAAATGTCAGCACCGGCTTCAATCAAAGCAGATATTCGCGAGCGATGAAATGCAGTTAAAGTTTCATCTGAAACACCATAGTTTCCTACATACTCTGAACCATCTGCAAGGTAAGCCCCATATGGTCCAACCGATGCAGCAACCAATGGCTTAGGTCTAATCGTTTGATATTCTTCTTCCTTCCAAAATTCATCTCTTGCTTCCCTTGCAAGTAAAACCGTTTTCCGGATTAGTTCCAAAGCCTCTTCCTCTTGTATTCCGCGGAGGGCGAAACCTTCAACTGTTGCTTGGTAGCTTGCCGTTATCGCACAGTCAGCACCAGCCCGAAAGTAGTCAGAGTGAACTTGATAAATCACTTCTGGATTTTCAAGTAATACACGTGCAGACCACAGGGGATCGTCCAAATCGCACCCATGCCTTTCAAGCTCTGTAGCTAGAGCCCCGTCCAAAATCATGACTGAATGATCTCGTAATATTGCGTCAATTGGGCTAATTTTATTCTTCATGTTCTACTCCTCTTTTTCTTTATAGTTTGTGTCAGATAATAACTTCCATAGCAAAACAAAATAAAAGGAATGCCACAATATAGTGCAATTCGTTGTGTAGGATCAAATGCAATTCCTATGCAAGAAGCAAGACATAGCAAAAAAGAAACGATTGGTATGAGTGGATATAATGGTGTATGATAAGCCAAATCATTTACTGAATTTCCTTCGTTTATAAATCGTCTGCGAAATAGAAACTGTGACGCGCTAATACTCATCCAAACTACTACCACGGCTAGTCCAGAAATGGATACAAGCACTATATATACAGTATCCGGTGCAATAATACTCGAGAAAAGGGCTAAACCACCTCCCAACATACTGAAAAAAACTGCATTTATCGGAACACCCCGTTTTGTCAATTTTGCAAATATGGGTGATATTGTTTTCTTATCTGCAAGCGACCAAAGCATTCTGGATGATGCATATAATCCTGAATTTGCAGCAGACAAAATGGCAGTTAATATAACAAAGTTCATAATATCCGCTGCATACGGCACTCCAATTCGTTCGAGAACTGCAACAAAGGGGCTCTCTAGTACGCTTGCATCCGAAATAGGCAATAATGCGGATAATACAACAATGGTTCCTACAAAAAAGATAATCAATCTCCATAATGTCATACGGATTGCCTTTGGTATCGTTTTTTCTGGGTTCACTGTTTCTCCAGCTGCAATTCCGATTAATTCAGTTCCAGAAAATGCGAAATTCACCGCGAGCATCGTCATTAGAATGGCAAAAGCACCATTCGGAAATAAACCTGCACTTGTAAAATTGGATAATAACGGAGCTGATTGTGAATTAATTATTGGAATAAAACCTACCATTGCTGCAGCTCCCAGAATAATAAATATCACAATAGCAAATACCTTTATAGACGCAAACCAGAATTCGGATTCAGCGAAAAACTTAACGGTCCACGCATTTAAAGCCAAGACCAATATGGCAAATAGAGCACTCCATATCCAGACATTGATTGATGGAAACCATCGCTGCATCAACAATCCTGCAGCCGTAAATTCCGAACCTAGTGCAACAGTCCAGGTTAGCCAATACAACCAGGCTACTGTATACCCTGTCCCTGGTCCGATGTATTTGGCTGCGTAGCTATGAAACGCGCCTGTCTCGGGCATATGTACTGCCAGTTCACCAAGACATAGCATGACTAGATAAACCACTAAAGCTCCAATCAGATACGAAAGGATGGTGCCGAATGGGCCAGCCTGTTGAATCGTATAACCCGAACTTAAGAATAAACCAGTTCCAATCACCCCGCCAAGCGATAGCATTATTATATGCCGTGCTTGCATTTCCCTTTGAAAATCATGTTTTCTTTTGTTCTCCATTCTTACTCTCCTTAATCTTGGATCCAGAAAAAACGAAAACGCACTCTAAAAGAGTGCGTTACTGACAAATAAACACGTACGGTCTTATCTATCAAGGTTTCACCCCCTGGAATTAGCACAGTGTCTTTGTAGACCTGCTGCTGAGGTTTCATAGGGCCAGTCCCTCCACCTCTCTGGATAAGAAATTATTTTTTTATAACTTTATCAATCTATGAAAAAATTGTCAAGTTTTGTTTCGGATTGTAAAGACTTCCTTTAAAATTCTAACGATCATGGCACCGGCGGCATAAATATGATATGGTTGCTCGTTTTTGGAACAGTCGCTTACCACATTAAAATTGCAGATAAAGCTAACCGGGTAATTTTGATTTTAAAAAATGACGCCATCTTAAAAAGATGACGCCATTTATTCTTTCTTTTCACTTAAGGACGTTCTATTTCAAATAATTCCCCTAGTTTTGTATAAGTATGACCCGCTAATCTTGCTACAGGTTTTAGCCCGTTTTGGTCAATTCTTCCATTATGGTAAATATCTTGCTCGATATGATAGCAGACTATTTTCCCTATCAATAAATCACAACCAGGTTTATTCTGGGAACCTGCCAATGGTATCGCCTGCTCTAATGTACATTCAAAGCGTACCTTCGCTTCTTGCAATCCTGGTACGGATACCTTATCACTAACAGCCGGCGTGAAATCGGTAAGACCCAATTCACTTTCGTCGGATGGGAGTTCCTTGGCCGTTCGATTTGCATCAGCTACATTATTCTCATCAGTGATATGAACAACGAATTCACCTGTTTGAATTGCATTTCGTGCCGTGTCCTTTGAAACCCCTTCTTTCCGTTGAACAGAAATGGAAATCATCGGAGGATTTGAACTGACTATGTTAAAAAAGCTGAACGGCGCTATATTGATTGTACCGGTTTCGGATTGTGTCGTAACGAGTGCTATAGGTCTCGGTATAATGCTTCCAGTTAAAAACTTATAATTATCCCGTTCAGTCAGACTTTCAGGATTAACAGAAATCATCTTCATTCCCTCTCATTCTTATAAAAAGTTCTTTTGAAACCATGAACCCGCTGCCTCAACCTCTGAACGTGTTAGCTGATGACCGTAATTTTCCCACTGAACATCCACTGTAGCACCAGCTTGCAGTAAAAGTTGATTAAGTTCATCAGTTTCTGCTGCCGGGCAAATCGGATCGTTTTTACCTGCAGCGATAAATACAGGTATATCCGAAAGGGACGGCAATGCAATCCCTCGTCTAGGCACCATAGGGTGATGAAGAATCGCTCCTTGTAATGCCCCTTCGAAATGGAACAGCAAACTTGCCGCTATATTTGCACCATTGGAATAACCTAATGCTACCACTCTTTCACGGTCGAAGTCATATTTTTTGGACGCTGATTCCAAGAAGTCATAAAGCTCCTTCGTACGAAAGATCAAATCTTCTTCATCAAAAACCCCTTCGGATAACCGGCGGAAAAAACGAGGCATTCCGTTTTCAAGTACATTTCCCCGTACGCTCAATACGGATGAGCCCGGTGAAACCATTTCCGCTAATGGCAAGAGATCTGTTTCCGTTCCTCCAGTGCCATGTAAAAGCAAAAGCAATGGCGCTTCTGGATTACTTCCTTTTTGAAAAATATGCTTCATCATTTATCCTCCTCCAGTACTCTCGGCACTGCCGGCAGTAACGTTTTCTCCATGATCTCCCTTTTTTCTTCCAGCCATGGCGGCAGCATTAATTTACTGCCCATCGTTTCCTTCGTTTCATCATGAGCGAAGCCAGGTGGATCTGTGGCAACTTCAAAAAGTATGCCTCCATCTTCCCTGAAATAAATGGCATCGAAGTATTGACGGTCTGTAAAGGGTGTCACACCATAGCCATGGTTGGCGATATGCTCCCTCCATTCTTTATGATCTTCATTATCGATTGCACGCCATGCAATATGATGGACGGTTCCCACTCCGATTTTCCCATTTGGCAACACCGTTTTTTTAACATCTATCAAATTTCCGATGTCCGATGTGGATTTGAAGCGGATGTAATCGCCCTCTTCCCCAATTTTTTGCAGGCCCATCACTTTCTCTAAGAGTTCCATCGTTTTGAACGGTTCTGACGTCAATAATACGGCACCGCCGAATCCCTTGACCGCCTTGGCAGCTGGTACACCGCCGAATGACCACTCGCTATTTTTCCCTTTTTTACGCTCAACCAGTTCAAGTTGCAAACCGTGTGGGTCTTGAAATTCCAGATATTCCTCGCCGAAACGTGAAACCTTTTTAAAGCCTATGTTAAATTTACCTAAACGCATTTCCCAGAAACCCATTGATCCTTCCGGTACGGCATAGGTTGTAACCCCCACCTGTCCTGAGCCAATTCTCCCTTTGTATGCCCCAGGCCAAGGAAAGAAAGTGATGATAGTGCCAGGAGAACCTGATTCATCTCCAAAATACAAATGATAGGTGCCTGGATCATCAAAATTAACGGTTTTCTTCACCATACGCAGTCCCAATACTCCAGCATAAAAATCCACGTTCTCTTGAGGATTGCCTACAATTGCGGTTATATGATGTATTCCTGCATTTTGCTTTTGCATGCCTATTACTTCCTTTCCCGTTGATTAATTTGTTGGTTTTGTATTCAGTGGTTTTAAATTCGCTTCAATATCCTTTCTTTTCGATTCTAAAAATGGAGGCAGGGCAAGGTTCTCACCTAAGTGCTGCTCTGCTTCATCCACTGCAAAACCTGGTCCATCAGTAGCTAATTCAAATAATATGCCATTCGGCTCCCTAAAATAGAGTGAATGAAAATAAAAGCGGTCCACATACCCCGAGTTCACGAATTTCGATTCACTAATTTTCTCTATCCATTTTCTCAGTTCCCCTTCATTATCCACCCGGAAGGCAATATGGTGTACTCCACCCCTCCCCAACCTTTCCCGAGGTATGTCATTCCTTTCTTCAATATGGAGTTCCGCTCCTGTTCCTCCCTCACCTGTCTCGTAAACGACTATCGGATTTTGCCCCCTGATTGAGGATGGGTATGTGCCTGATTTCCTGAACCCCAATACCTCGGTAAGAACTCGTTCTGTTAGTACAATATTAGGTACAGTAAGTTTTACTGGTCCTAATCCAAGAATGGAAAACTCTTGCGGTACCGGGCTTCCATCCCACGGTAATCCTCCTTGAACCCCGTTATTATCCTGATCGGAAACCAAAAGTAGCCTCTGCCCTTCAGGATCTTTAAAAGAAAGCACCTTCCTTTCAAAACGGCTTGATATTTCATCATGCTCAACATTGAATTCAACAAACCGTTTTTTCCAATATCCTAGTGCTTCATCATCTCTCACCCTTAAGGAAATTTCTGAAATACTATTGTTCCCCTCATGAGTGCGGGCAGCATTGGGAATCTCAAAAAACGTCAATTCCGTACCCGGTGAACCAATTTGATCTCCATAAAATAAGTGATACACACGTACATCATCTTGATTCACCGTTTTTTTAATTAATCGCATCCCTAAGACTTTTGTGTAAAATTCAAAGTTATTTCCCGCTTTAGCTGTAATCGCCGAAACATGATGCAATCCTTTTAATTCCATCCGTACCACTCCTATCTTTATAAATCTCCCCTTACGGAGATGAATTAATCCATATATAATATCTCGAATTCAAAGTATTTAACCTACACAATGCTTTTAATACAAATATCTTGATTTAAAGATAAATGACAGTGATAAATTTGTCAACCATTTTTATTCAAATTATTTCACCCGTATTCACTTATCATAAAATATTAAAATCAGGTCAAAATAAATCGGTATATAGAATGGAGGTGTGATATATGGTTAAAGATTTTTTTAGCGCAATTGAAGATAGACGCTCTTATTATTCCCTTAGCAAGGAACGTGTTGTTCCTAATAAAAGGATTAAAGAAGTTATCGATCATGCCGTTCAATATTCCCCTTCCGCTTTCAACTCCCAAAGTGCAAGAGTGATTGTTTTAACTGGTCAAAGCCACGACCACTTATGGGATATCACGAAAAAAACATTAAGAAAAGCAGTCGGTGACAAAGATTTTGAAAAAACTGAAGAAAAAATGAAGTCATTTATAAATGGTTATGGTACGGTTTTATTCTTTGAAGATCAGGCCATTATAGATAGGCTTCAAGAACAATTCAAAACGTATGCCGAAAACTTTCCGATTTGGTCGAACCAATCGTCTGCAATTTTACAATTTGTCGTATGGACTTCCTTGGAAATTGAAGGGTTTGGGGCAAGTCTTCAGCATTATAATCCTTTAATCGATGACGAAGTGAGAAAGACATGGGATATATCACGGGATTGGAAACTCATCGCACAAATGCCCTTTGGAAAACCCACTGCAGAGCCTGGCGATAAAGACTTCTCACCACTTGAAGAACGTGTGAAATATTATCAATGATACAATAGGGCTGGCTCTAAATAACGAGCCAGCCCTACTATTTTCAACCGATATAATCTGGAATAGTTCCAAAAAATCTTGTGAATACTTCGGGCGCAAACCCTAAATAACCTATAATTGGCATAATTTTAAAATTTTCATATTCATTTACCACGTACATCATACATCTCCCTTCAAAAACTGTTAATTATTTATTGGAGAAGATCGCTTCGGAAGCCATTCCTTAAGGTAAAGTGGGAGTCCACTCACATACTCCTTGGAAGCATGTCCACTTGGTAGGAGAATGTATGTCTTATCCTTACAAGTCAAATGCTTCATAACCGGATTAATCATTTCCTGCGGTACCAGACGGTCATTTTCATTTGCTGATACTAATACACTAGCGTCAATATTGGATAGCATAGCTTTTTTTCCTCTGATTCTTAAACTCCCCTTAACCAAACGATTGTTTATCACAAGATCTTCACTTATCTGTTTTGCAGTCGCTCCAGCTAAAGGCACGTGTCCATTTGTCCACGCATTGAATCGACGCCAATGTTGAACATATTCTTCATCATCAGCTTGATTTAATAAAGACAGATAGGGTGATATATAGATAGGTGATGTGATCAAGCGGATTCCATATTTAACCTCACTAGCTGGGATCGTTTTAAAAATGTCAATCGTCTCGTCAAAATCTGCGGTACCATCTTTTATTGCAGCTTGCCATTGATCAAAAGATTGGGAGGCACTAAAATCTATAGGTGTAACGGAGAGAATTAAATTCTTAACAGGCTCGTCTGCAATAGCCGCATACATAGCAGCTATTGTACCGCCAAGACAAAAACCCATTACAGTTATCTCTGACGCTCCGGAGTGTCGTAATGCGCGCTGGACTCCTTTTTGAATGTAATCGACGATATAATCATCAATCGAGATGTCACCATCTTCATAGCCTGGACTTCCAAAATCAAGCAAATACACTTCAAACCCTTCATTTACAAAAGCTTCTATTAAACTATTTCCTGGAGCTAAATCGAGAATTAACGGGGTATTTATGAGTGAATAAATTAGAAAAACCGGCACGTTATATCTTTTTTTTACCGCCGGATAATACCAAAGTGTAGATTTATTTTTTTTCCACACCGAAATTTTTGGTGTTAATCCCATTTCCGGCATAGGCTGATTGGGAATATCCGAAAAATGTTTCCATTTAGATATCGATTTAGGTTGATTTTTTGGCACCTTCCGTTTAGACATTTCTATTCCTCTGTCCAACAAACTTTATATCTTGTAATTGGTTTATTAAATCTAAAACCCTTTTTTTATTCTCTTCCTTTTTGTTAGATTCCTCTCTTGATTTCATTTTTTTACTACCTAATGAATAAACGACCCCTAAATCACTCATAGAAGGTTGACTTCTAAGATACCCATTTCTTTCTGGAATTACAGTGGAAAGTAGCTCTTCTAATTTGTCAATTTTTTCTTCGAGCTGGAGGACTAATTTCGCAATATTGGCTACATCTTTTTTTGTGGGATAATTCATGATAATGGACCTTCTTTCTGAGGCCTCCTGCATCTTTATTATCTCTGGAACCTGCATTTGTGAACTTCTACTAACTGATTCTATTAACTCCCTATTATTTATTAACTCCTGAATTTTACTATTCAACTGTTGCTCTTTTTGTTTGCCGAACACTTTTAGCTCTTTATATAAATCTGATTTTTTTTCTGTCATATATATCGTTCCTCTCTTCTCCGATTATGCTAATGCTGCTATACCTCCGTCAACGATTAAAACATGTCCAACCAAATAATCGGACGCTTTCGAGGCTAAAAAAACGGCGGCTCCTTTTAAATCCTCTTCATTACCATACCGGCCAGCCGGAGTTTGACCTACGATGTCAAAGTTGGATTCTTCAAGGATTTTTTTTGTGATTTTAGTCGGGAAAAAGCCTGGTGCTATCGCATTGACTTGAATCCCGTGTCTAGCAAGCTTAACCCCTAGATCCTTAGTCATTGTTATCACAGCGCCCTTACTTGTGTTATAAGCAATGGTATCCAATACTTCAGGTATCGAACCGCCAAGACCCGACACAGATGCAATATTAATGATTTTGCCGGACTTTTGCTGTAACATGACCTTTGCTACAGCCTGTGAAAACAAGAACGTACCCGTAACATTTACCTTCAACACTTTCTCCCATTTATCCTCAGGAACATCCAATAGCGGGCCTGACCAAGATGTACCGCTATTATTGACAAGAATATCAATGGCACCGAATTGAGAAACAGTTTCTTTTACAACATGTTCGATGTCACTCTTATTGGTAATATCACATTCAAAGGCGATCGCTTTAATTCCTAATGATTGTAGGTGATCACAAACCTCTTTACATACAGAAAGATTGCGTGAGGCAATAACAATATTAGCTCCTGCCTCTGCCAGCGCCAAAGCTATCTGTTTGCCTAGCCCTCTGCCGCCTCCGGTAATAATAGCCGTTTTATTCGTTAAATCGAACAGATTACTTAATGTTGTCAACTTTTCAGCCCTTCCGTTATGAAATATCTATCTTTTTATAAAGCGATTTATATTATTATAGAAAAGCCTATCCATTATGGTGCTTAAAATAGCCTAATGCCTCTGCCTTTTTGTTTCACTAGCTTTATTAATTTTTGCTTTCCATATGAATTCAATATGTATGAGATTACTTCCTGATTTACGAGCAAAATCGAATACATAGCCTGTTTATTCGTTTACACTAAAAGAATATTAAGGAGGTTATAGATATGACGATACATCACTTTCATTTAACCGCCGAATGGCCCGGCGGCAGAAATGATATCGGCACGATTCATTCAGGGAATCTTCAAACACAAATAAGTATTCCTACTGGAATGGAAGGACCAGGGGTCGGGACTAATCCCGATGAAATGCTTCTTGGGGCGGCATCGACCTGCTATATCATTACCTTTGCTGCCCTGTTAGAGCGAGCCCATATAGAAAAGGCGAGCTTGTCCATGCAATCGGAAGCGTTAGTGGATGTTACGAATGGTGTATTCACCTATAAGAAAATCATTCATTGCCCTGCACTTGTATTAGTACCGGGCACTTCTGAAAAAGTGATTAAAAAAGCGAGGAAGCTTGCTGAAAAAGCTGAAACTTCATGTATGATTTCTAGAGCGATAAAAGGTAATGTAGCGGTGGAATTGAATGCGACAATTTCCATAGCACAGCAATCTTGAACAGAAAAAGTGCCTAACCCTATGTCGGTTTAGGCACTTTTTGAACTATTGAATCAAGTTCACTTTATTTTCAACCTCGCGGCACACTTCATCAGCCGTTAAACCATTTGCCTCAATGATGGACGCTTTCAATGAAGTATCGCTTATACCCATCATATTACTTTCCAAACCTGTTACCACACAACAATCCACGTTTTTTGCGTCAGCTTCTTGTTTAATCTCCACAACATCAAAACCTTTTTCGCGAAGTGCTTCCTGAATATTCGTTAATGATTCTTCAACACCGATTTTTGACATCAACACACACCTCCTCTACCCTCTAACCTGTCCTTTTCACCTTCAATATATGTATAGGATGTAAAGGAAATAGGGAAAGTAATATCGAGGTGATAAACATATGAATGGGAAAAACAAGAAGGATGCTTCACAAACTCGTTTAGGTTCTTCTCAGATAGAGGGGCAAGGTACCACTACGAAAGAAACAGGGGCCTTCACTCAACCTTCTTCACTTAAAAAGCAAAAACGTTCCTGATAACAGAGAATCTTAAATCAATCATGGAACTCCGCCTTCATGATACGCAAAAAAACGCTTGGTTTAACCGCCAAGCGTTTTCCTCTGCATGATCCTGTCTTTGCCGTACATTCAATAAGGGTCTTATATATTTTGATTTCTGATTTCCCTTTGAATTTTTAGATCATTCAATTGATCTCCATCAATTGTTTTTGAATCCATTTTTGCTTTATCGGCTTCACCTGGGTTGAAATCACTTGCCCTTAAATTATTATTGGGCGCTGCTTGCTCGTTCCATTTGGCCATCATGATCTCCTCCTCAGTCCTTTATCCTTCCCAAACCTAAGAATATTCATGAATACACCCCATCATTTATTGCAAAGATAGGAATGGAGGTGGTTTTATTGGAACCAAACAAACCCGGCAATAAGAATGTACCGGATTTTAAAGAGTTGAACGACCGTATCATCAGAGAAGCATCACAGAGTCCCCGTTTAGTTATTCAAACAAATTTGGATGCAAAGAATGTAAAGGATGAGAACCCTTATGCGAATCGGATTAACAGTGAAGGATTTTCTGATTTTTTTGAGGAATAAAACAAAACCGGCTTTATAAGCCGGTTTAATTTTAAAAATATTTTTTCTTCCAAAAAATGAATGCCGTCGTTCCAGCCAATGTGATGGCAATTAATAATGTAAAAATGAAAGCAAACCGATTATGTTCAAATGGCAGTTCGACATTCATTCCGTAAAAACTTGCCACCATCGTCGGAAGTGTTAAAATAATGGTCACTGAGGTTAGAAACTTCATGGCATTATTGACATTATTGGAAATGATCGAAGCGAATGCATCCATCATACCGCTAAGAATGGATAGATACACTTCTGCCATTTCGATTGCCTGAGCATTTTCGATGATTACATCCTCAAGCAATTCTTTATCTTCTTCATACATTTTCAAATAATTAAAACGGAGGATCTTATCAAGTACTACGCGATTGGATTTCAATGATGTCGTAAAATAAACCAGGCTTTTTTCCAAAGCAAGGAAAGTGTATAATTCTTTATTTTTCATGGACTGATGCAATTCACGTTCCGCTTCATTAGTCATCTTGTTAATCTGTTTCAGGTATCGTAAATAATAGGATGAAATCTCAAATAATATTTGTAAAGCAAACCTTGTTTTCTTATTAGTGAAAAATCCTTTGATTTTATTGTTTTTGAAATTCGCCAATATCGGTGTTTCTTTCAAAGACACTGTAATGAAACAGTCTTTGGTGAAGATCATACCGATAGGGATCGTTTCAAAGATCGGTAAGTCTGCTTCGTCCCTGGTCAAATATGGGAAGTCGACAATAATTAAAACATTATCATCCTCTTTTTCGATTCGTGGCCTTTCTTCATCATCAAGTGGATCTTTCATGAAATTGATCGGTAATTGCAAAGTCGTGCATATATAATCTATTTCAGCTTCTGTGGGCGCAACAATGTTCACCCAGGAACCTTTTGTCATGTCCTCGATATTGTTTAGGTGACGGTTTTCATCCGTCTTGTAGATTTCAATCATTTCTTGACCTCCTCTTCTATAGAGAAAGCCTTATTTACCTTCTTCGAGCAGATACTCAGGGAGAATAACAGTCTCGACTTCTAGCATCATATTGGCTTCCTCTTTCTTTCTGGGTTCAGGATCATAAGAACTGCTGCTCACTCGTATCCACTTCCTTTCGATTCTTTAATCTTAATCCTTATTCATTTAAAGCACAATAAAGAATTTAATACCATGAACCCCTATTTAGAATTCGCAATTATCTGATTTTTTCATTTGAAAAATATAATAAAAAAAACGCTTGGGTATCCCCAAGCGAGTCTGATTGCATTATCCATGCTTCGCATTATTATAATAGTGAACACCATACATGGCGCCTTCATCTACCATTTTATTATCGTCATGATCATATGGATCAGGGTGACCTGCCTTTTCAATTACGGGATCCAGCTCGGAAGCCTTCCTATTCCAAAAGCCTACTGTTTTTGCTTTTGCATTGGACCATATGTCCTTCACTTTTCCTCTGTTCGTTTTATTCGATAAAAATGAGACTCCGGCAACTCCGACTCCTATTAATACTATGTTTTTTCCTAATGCCATCATTACCTTCCCCCTTATTTATTGACTTGCTATAACTATACCCCGCGCCAGATAATTTAAACCTTTATTTATATGGAGGAATTTGATAAAAGAAATTAGGTTTCATTATTTCATTGTTATATGGCTGATGAAAAACGTGTGTCGTCGCTGGAGACACCGGTGGAATTAACCAGGTCCAGTCCCCCGTTACTTTCCGATTACAAGAGGTTTCTTTTTCTTCGAATTTCTTGAATTGTTTAGCTGCTGTATGATGATCTACAATGCTGACTCCGTGTTTTTTATACGAATGAAGGACTGCTTCATTCAGTTCGATCAGGGCTCTATCTTTCCATAAATTCGAATCGCGCTTAATATCCAAGCCCATCCTCTCCCCGATTTCCGGCAGCATATTGTAGCGTTCTTCATCCGCAAGGTTCCTCGCACCGACTTCCGTTCCCATGTACCACCCATTAAATGGTGCAGCTGAATAAGTAATACCGCCAATTTCCAACCTCATACCGGAAATGATGGGTACCGCATACCATTTGATTTGAAGATCTTTGAACCATTTTAGCTTAGGGTGGGTGATTTGAACTTCTTTAACGAGTCTTTCAGGTATATCATGAAAACTAGGGGTTTTTCCGTCCAATTGGACTACAAGGGGTAAAATATCGAAAGGTCCGATTTTCCCTTCCCATCCTAATGCCATACATTGCTTGGTGAATTCGATTGAACTTGAATCGCCGATTACGCCATGTTCCGTCTCATATCCTGCATATCGAATAAGCTGATGATTCCAAATATCCACTTTTCGATCATGATCTTTCTGTTTGAAAATTGTAATCACAGGTCTGATGCTCCCATTATTCGTAGCATATTCGATATGCTCAAAGAGAGCCGATACTATTCCCTCTTCGCTTTGAATCATCCTTTTATCAATTACCCTCAGCGATTCCCAAAAAAAGCGCCCAATGCAACGATTGCTATTACGCCAAGCTAATTTAGCACCATATACCAATTCTTCATATGTATGTTCATATTTGCCTGTTTCATTTATTTCCTTGTTAATTTGTTCGATCCTGCCATTTATGTCCTCTTCCGTTTTCAATAATTCCGGATAACTTGTCCTGATAAAGGATACGGCCTCTTGCAGTAAATCATTCATCTTTCCCACGGATCCTTCCATTTGCAAAACTTTGACTTCAATATTAAAATAACATATTTTTCATGGTATCTCTAAAGAACACAATTTTTAAAAAGCACATTTTTTTAAAGTGTGGCAATTCTGAGGCGGAAAACTTTTCATGATACTTAAAGTAAGCTCATAAATTTCTTATACTATAACATCTCTAGTAACTAAATAATTATCGGTAAAGTTGTTACATTTGAGGTAAATGGATTATAATATATTAATAATGAGGTGATATGATGAATAATACGACACTTTGTCCACGATTTGAAAAAGGAATGCAAATCTTGAGTAAACGCTGGACTGGATTGATTGTCAATCAATTACTTAAAGGCCCTCAACGGTTTTGTAATATTGAATCTGCATTCCCGATAAGCGGCAGGATTCTTTCTGAACGTTTAAAGGACTTGGAAATTGAAGGTATTGTTAAAAGGGACGTATATCCAGAGACACCGGTCAGGATTGAATATTCTTTAACTGAAAAAGGCAAGGCCCTTGCACCGGTAATGAACGAAATTCAAAATTGGGCACAAGAATGGCTTGAACCAATACAGAATCAATGATATAGGAATTAAAGAATGGAGGAAGGTCTGCCAGCTGCGGACTTCCTCCTTTTTTGTTTAAGCGCCAGCAACTAGTGGTATATTTTTTACAGATAGAATAACACTAGGTTTATTCCAAATTTATGGGCGGTGAATTCATGAAACAAGCAGATTGCATTATTATTGGTGGAGGTATAGCCGGTATTCAGGCAGCCATCCAACTCGGAAGATATAAACATGATATTATCGTCATTGATTCTGCTCAAGGCCGATCTTCGATTGCCAAGGCTTACCATAACATTCTTGGATGGCCTGATGGGGTAAGCGGCAAACAATTAAGGACGCTTGGCAGACAGCACGCTGAAAAATTCGGTGTCGAATTCTTGGATGATACAGTGAAATCTCTTGAAAAAAAGCAGGACATGTTTTTTATCCAAACAAAGAATGACAGGGAATATCAAGCCAAAATGATTTTTCTTGGTACTGGCATTACCGATAACATTCCTCCAATCAAAAACATCTATCCAACTCTTGGGACTTCCACATATATATGCCCTGATTGTGATGGGTATGAGATCATGGATAAGCAAACCGTTGTCATGGGAGGCGGAAATGCGGGCGCGGGCATGGCGCTTACTCTATTATATTGGTCAAAAGATATCATTTACGTAAATCATTTGAAAACAAAAATTGATGATGAGTATAGGGAAAAGTTAAAGGAAAATCAGATTCCCGTAATTGAAGAGGAAGTTTGTGAGGTTCATGTTGATGCCAAACAGCAGTTGACAGCCATACAATTACGATCAGGTAAAATAATCGAAGCTGAAAAGGCATTCACGGCATTTAAAGGTAACAAACTTAATAATGAGCTAGCCTTACAATTAGGTGTGCAAGTAAATGAAAACAATCATGTGGTGATTCATCCACGGACTAAAGAAACGAATATTAAAGGAGTCTGGGCAGGCGGCGACCTCGTTGCCCATTCCGAACAAGTCACCATTTCGATGGGGGATGGTACCCAAGCAGCGATATGGATTCATAAGAGGCTGTTAGGCCAGCCACTTCCTTATGATTGACAACCTGATGGAAAATTAAAAGGCGACCTGTCCACCAGGCCGCCTTTACATGGGAATTTATAAAGCTTTCCACGTTAGCTTTCTATACACATCTATGTTCGATTCCTTCCCTTAAAAACTTTAACCAAAATGAGAATGACCGCGATGATAAGCAAGATATGTATAAATCCTGCAGCCACTTTAAAGACTAAACCAAGAACCCATAATAATATTATTAAACCAATAATTGTCCAAATCATGATAATCCCCCTTCTTCCCTTCTTTAAATGGTTTTTATTTAGAAGCTACAATGAAATTTTCTGCTTACATTTAAATTACCCATATCTTTCTGTAACAAACCTTCACCCTATTTTTTTACATAAAACTGTAAATTCTGTAAATGATAATAAAGAAATAAGGAATCTTCCATATTGAAAAACATCCACCATTAGGAAGAGACTTACAAGCTTTATAGGTTCCACAAAAATCAATTAGAAGGAGTCGTTCATTCATGAAAAAGTTTTTAATCATCTGTCTAACAGCATGTTCCCTGTTCTTGGTTAACCTGAATCATCCGGCTGGACAGGAAAATAAAGCAAAACCGGAAAGTGTCCAATTCACTGAAGCTCAAAAATCGGAAATCGCTAAGATCCAAAAGCAGATACTCGCTGACAAAAAGATATTGATCGAAAAATATGTCGAGTATGGCGCGCTCTCGAAAGAAGAAGCCGATAAAATGGTTTCACATTTTGAAGAACATTATAAAATGATGGAAGAACATAATTTCCAAATTCCGCCGCACCGCCCACATACTCGACACATGCATAAGTAATTGTATGTTTTTTTGCCTATATAGCCTGATAATCCGACCTGATGAATAGGCCGGATTATTTTCATTCTCTTGTCCTTGATAAATAAACATTACGCGTTTACCATTTACTAAAGGATTTATATTTCTCTTTAGCGAAATACATAACTATGAGAAATGAAAGGGTGAAAAGGATGAACAAAATAGGTATAACAGCAAGAGACTTATTTCACTTGAAATCAGTAACCGATCCAAAGCTATCCCCGGATGGCAGCATGGCGATTTATGTCCAAACCAGAATAGATGAAAAAACGGAAAAATACATTTCCAATCTGTATATGTTCAGCCTGATCACGAATGAAACAAAGCAATGGACGTTTGGGGATAATCGTGATACATCACCAGCCTGGTCCCCCGACGGCAAGCATATCGCCTTTATATCGGACAGATCTGGTAAAAAACAAGTCCACATTATCGGGAGCATTGGTGGGGAAGCTCGACAGCTGACACATTTCGTTAACGGCGTAACAAAGCCTATTTGGTCTCCTTGTTCCACCAAGTTGCTGCTTTCAACCGGATTAAAGGTGGGCGAAAACCTTAATACGGTTAAGGAAAATGATTTGTCCAAAGAAGTTCATAGGTATGACCGGATTAAGTATAAATGGGATGGGAGAGGCTATTTTGATCAGTTATATCAGCAGCTGGTTATAGTGGAAATTTTTAAGGGAGATTCCACATTGCTAACGGAAAACAATATTGATCATCATCCGAATGCATGGTCCCCAGACGGACAGCATATTGCATTCATAAGCGGGGATGCAGAAAGAAGTGATGATGAACTTTTTTCCGATATTTTCATCATGGAACTAGAAACGAAAGCTTTAGAGAGGATAACGGATGGCAAAGGGTTCTTTAGAGATCCGAAATGGTCACCAAATGGCGAATATATATCTTTCATTGGCCATAATAAAGAATTTGCCGGTGCCACCTTTTCAAATATCTGGTTATATTCCATTTTCGATCAAACGACACAGTGTTTGACCGATGGATGGGACGTCCAAATTGGAGATTCCGCAATTGGGGATTTCCAAATCGGAGCCGTCGACCCAGGTATCTTATGGACAAACGATAGCCAAGGCTTTTACTTTTTAATAAGCGATTACGGAAATACCGGAGTTTATTATGGTTCCATTGAAGGAGCCATGTATCCATCGATCCTTGACCCGCAGCATATTTACGGCTTTACTATAGATCCCGAAAGCCATCGTGCTGTCGTAGCCATCAGTACACCTGTTCATCCCGGCGATCTCTTTACTTATAACCTTACCAATGGCGATAAACAACAAATCAGTTTTGTTAATGAGGATTTTTTGAAGGATAAACATTTGTCCATGGCTGAACCCATTACATTTCCATCTGTTGATGGACTTACCATCCACGGCTGGATCATGAGACCGACCGATTTTAATGGTAATCAAAAATATCCGCTCATTTTAGAAATCCACGGCGGTCCGCATATGATGTATGCCAATACCTATGTTCATGAATTCCAGACCTTGGCTAATGAAGGGTATACTGTATTGTTCACTAACCCGCGCGGGAGTGTAGGATATGGCCAAGACTTCGTAAATGCCTGCCGGGGCGATTATGGAGGCATGGATTATAAGGACTTAATGGCTGGAGTTGATCACGTTTTAGCTTCGTATGATTTTATCGAGCATGAAGATTTAGGGGTATCCGGAGGAAGTTATGGAGGGTTCATGACAAATTGGATCATTGGACATACCAACCGCTTCAAGGCCGCTGTGACTCAGCGTTGCATAAGTAACTGGCTAAGTTTTTATGGGGTCAGCGACATTGGCTATTATTTTACAGAGTGGGAAGTAGGCGGCGATATCGTTAACTCTTCTGAAAAATTATGGAAGCACTCTCCTTTAAAATATGTTTCCAATGTGAATACCCCTTTACTTTTACTTCACGGGGAAAAGGATTTCCGCTGTCCCATTGAACAGAGCGAGCAATTTTTTGTCGCTTTAAAACGGCAAAAAAAAGAAGCAGTGCTTGTTTCATTCCCAGATGAAACTCATGAAGTATCCCGAAGCGGATCTCCAAAAATGCGCCTGCAACATGTTGAGGAAATCAAAGGATGGTTCAATAAGTATCTTTAAAAACAAAAACTCTGTTAGCAAAAGCTAACAGAGTTTTTGTTTTTAGTGTTGAATTTGGTCTCTGTCCTCGGAAATTGAACTTAAAGCATTTCCCGCCATTGAATTTGTCTGTTGGTGTACAGCAAGATCACCTAATGCCACGACTCCCACCAGCTTGTCATTCTCAATGATAGGGAGCCTTCTGATTTGTTCGGTAGCCATTAACTCTTCAGCTTCATCCACTGACATATCAGGCGTACCTGTTACAAGGTTCGTGGAAATGACATCAGTAATTCTAGTTGAATTCGGCTTTTTCTCGGCAACACAGCGAATGACGATATCCCTGTCTGTGATGACACCAATTAAATGGTTATTCTCCAATACAGGAATGACACCAACATCTTCATTCTTCATTTTGACTGCCGCTTCATATATATTATCTTCCGCAGTGCAACAATCCACGTCTGTTGTCATGATATCTCTTAATGTAGTCACGGAAATCCCTCCATTTTCATAAGTTGCTTGTTTATTTTTGACTTCTGAAGAGAAATTATTCATGGAACACGTTTATGCTTCATTCCACATATTTCCCATGATCCGGTTTAGCTAATGAATCGAATTCCTTTGCAAGCTTTGATAAACCCATTTCCAGTTCTTGCCCTTCAACAGGATACCCGTGCCCCGTTATGGCAACAGCCGGCTTTATACTTTCCAATAACTTTACAGATTCTTTTGCAGCCTTCCAATCGGTTGTCAAATACCGCGGTGGGCCCGCTATTTCTTTCTCCTGAGTGATTACCTTGTATAGGGAATCTTGCCTGACATTCACAAAAGCATCTCCAGCAATCAAACTTCGGTCACTTTCACGGAAAAGTGAAATATGTCCTTTTGAATGGCCAGGGGTGTGAACCCATTTCCAATCACGAAGCCCGGGAACACTATGATCATCAGGCAATGGCTGAACTTTTTCATCAAGGTTGATTCCCTCATTCGGAAAAATCCATGAAATTTTTGCGACCATCCCTCCTTCAACAGCAGGGTCCGGATTGGGGTAATTTTCCTGTCCCGTTAAATAAGGCATTTCTTTTATATGGGCATAAACTGGAGCTTTCCAATACTCCATTAACTCAATCAGTGCACCAACATGATCGAAATGTCCATGTGTCAAAATAATAGCAGCTGGTGGATTTTGTGGTCCATATATTTTTTCAGCAGTTTTCTTTATTACCTCTGCTGTGCGTGACATCCCTGCATCTATAAAATACCCATTTATCATCTTTGGGTGACCCTATAAAAATCACATTAACGATTTGGACGGAAAGACAATGTATATTCTAAATTTATTATATGTACTTCACCACTGGAGACTGAAGTCATTGGCATCAATTTTTCATTCAAATGATTATCATCCATTTATAATCCTCCTAAATTTGAACATACTTTTTTTAAAAGGATACCCTGTACAAGAAAATAAAAAACAACCTACTATTTGTATAGGCTGTTTCAGGCAGAAAACAAATTCGAAGAAAAAACAAGTTTGCATGCAGTTTTTTATTTTTGGCTCTGTTAAAGCAAAATGTTGATTATTTGATACTTACCCGAATACTTAGTATTATGGATATAAGAACAAATATTCGGGAGGTAACGAAAAATGAGCAAAGCGTTTAGCAATTTACTAAAGCACATTGATAAATTACCAAATACGAAAAAAGAACAAGTATATCAATGGGTAAAACGCTATGTTCAGCCTTCTTCCTCTGTCGGTGGTCGTCTAATCAACGAAATGAGAGAAACTCGTTTCAAAGAAGGGTTTGAATGCCCTCATTGTGCATCTGGACACGTTGTTCGGTTCGGAAAATATAATGGTCGCCAACGTTATCGTTGTAAATGTTGTAGTAAAACCTTTACTGATACGACTAACACTGTTTTATATTGCCCGAAAAGGAGACGAGTGGATTACATTTGTTGAATGTATGTTTAAAGGTTATTCCCTACGAAAATCGGCTGAATTTGTAGGGGTTACTTGGGTTACACTTTTCTATTGGAGACACAAGTTGCTAAACGCTCTCAAACAAATGGACTTTGAACATTTTGAAGGTATCGTTGAAATTGACGAGACCTATTTCCTATACTCTGAAAAAGGAAAACGAGGCATTACAGACCGAAAACCTCGAAAGCGTGGCGGAAAATCTAAACATAGAGGTATCAGCCACGAGCAAGTTTGCGTTCTTGTTGCCAGAGACCGTACCAAAGCAACTGTTTCTAAAGTTGCTTGTATGGGGCGAGTTGTGAAAGATAAAGTAGATAAAATGATTGGTTCTAAGTTAACCGCTGACAACGTACTTGTAACAGATGCTTGGAGAGCCTATAAAACGTATGCGAAAGAAAAAGGATTAGAACATTATAGAATTAAATCCACTGATGGTAAGTACGTTCTCAAAGGCTTATATCACATTCAAAATGTCAATGGTCTCCATTCTCGTATGAAACAATGGATAGACCGATTAAAAGGTGTGGCTACCAAATACCTCGACAATTACCTCGCTTGGTTCTTGTTTATTGATAGTCGTAGTAACGAAAGTACGAGACATAATATCAAAGAATTTTTATTAAAATCATTTGTATTTGAAATGATGACAGATACTTATGATAGTTTACGCTTGTCAAAATTCAATTTGTAGTCCATATTCGACTAACGAAGTACATTTGGAGTGGTAAAGTGGAAATATATATTAGAGAACAAGTGTATTCTTTTAATCAAGAACACGACTTTTTGGTAAATCCTTCACCTAAGACAGTATACGAAATTGATGCAGAAGACATTGGGATTGAGGAATTCTTTATCCTATTTTTCTCCAGCTTAAATCAGTTTCCGTTGTTTATTACCTTTGAATGGTATGACTGGGATGTTGATGGAATGAGAGACCAGTTAGATAAACTTGGGGTAATTTATACGCATAAGTTCGTCCCTCAAAAAACAGCATATAGAATGACCGAATATGGAGAAATCCATTTCGATATATTGATTTTTAGTGTCGAGGTTAAAGATAAAAATCAACTATCTGAAATTATTTATAAATCCCTTATTCCATATCATCTCTTTATAATTTCAAATCAGAATAATGTAACATTTGGTGAAAGGTTTGACCAAGAGGACGGCGTAAAGTTGAATATGAATGAATCTACAACTTTTTGTAAATTGGAATACGATATCCCCTCTACCTATTTGGTAACAAACCAATTGAAAAATATGGATGAATTGATTGCTGTTCTTCCTGAAAAGTTAAAAGTTGTGAAAGAAGATTAAGTTATCTTGTTAAACAATCGCACCCGTAGTTTAACAATAATAGGGGCAAGCCTGATAAAAGGGGTTTACCCTATTTAATATTCAAATTTCAACATTAACATATAACAGAACCTTATTTTAAAAAAAGTTGCAGATGATTTCAGAAATCCACTCCCTTTCCGCCTACTGTCTGCCAAGCCTCATCAAAGCATGCGTCTGTGGGGTCTCGGCTGACAGTTATTCGGCAGGAGTGTCACCAATTTCTTCATCCAGTGAGTTTTCAGTTCCTATAAAACAGTAAAAAATAAATCAGTATAACCAAGTCTTGTTTTAAAAATCATGGTAATCATTCCCACGATAAAATCGTGAAAAGGATACGGGATGACCGTTCCGATCCCCATAAGGTCGACAAATTCGAAGAAAGACCAGTTTACCTGCAGTTTTTTTATTTTTAAAAAGGTTGCAGATAATTTCAGAAATCCGCTCCCTTTCTGCCGAGACCCCGCGAGCATCTAGCGGGGTCTCGGCTAGCCATTAAACCGAGTCTTCTTTTGAAATCCGGTCCGGTGTGCGACACTTCCGGAAGCCCTTTTGTAAACAAACTGAAACAACCAATAATTTATATTGGCTGCTTATCAGTATACATCCCTCCGGGTAAATACTGTAAAAGATACAATTAAAGCAAGAGCCCACCAAACGAGCAAGGTAATGACAGATGATAATAAAGTCATCCCTTCTATCGGTGGAGCCGTCCCGCTAATATAAGCGGTCAACTTCAAATTCACCATAAAGAAATATTTCGCTGATTCCCATGATGAAACCATATTGTTCAATATAGCCCCGGAAATTAATGCAGCCAGCATGATGCCCATGCCTGCAGGGGTGCTCCTCACTAAAACCGAAAGCATGAAAGAAAGGGTCCCTACAACTACCGCCACCAGCCAGACAAGTCCTAAATCCATCAATAGGAATTTCCATTGTTCAACTAACCTTACTTGACTGACATCCACATCAGCACCATTCAATTCGAATCCGGTTATTACGGGGGCTCCCCATCCTTGATAACCGAAAACGATTCCTGATAAAAGGTAAGACAATAAGGCTGTCATCGCAACGATAATCGAAACCGATAATAATAATGTTACATATTTGCTCAATAAGATTTTCCAGCGCTCCACTGGCCTTGTCAGCAGAAGCTTGATCGTGCCTTGTCCATTTTCGGAAGAAACCAAATCACTGGCCACAATCATGATCAACAGCGGAATGAATAAATCGATTGAATTTTCCAAAAACATGCGTGTAAAAGTAGCTGCGCCTGGTTCTGAGGGATTGATATCATGATCGAGATAATATTGCTGCTGCTTCAGACTTACTTGCAGCTGTTCACGCCACTCATCCAGCATCCTATTCGAGCCCAACCGATTTTGAGTATCAATGATTTGCTGCTGAAGAGCTGCACGCCAATCATCAGTTCCCAACTTCTCCCGCTGCTCTTCCACTTGTTTGTATTGGGCATATGTAAACATCAACACTAAAATTCCAACGATGATACCGATTATGATCAGCCGCTTTTTTGCCAACATCTTCATCATTTCATTTTGGACCAAGTTATTCAATGCCTGCACCTCCGACACCGGTAACTTGCAAAAACAACTCTTCCAATCCCGGGAGCTTTCGATTCATTTCATGTACCCTCACCCCTGCATGGTTAAGTGCAGCATTCCATTCAGGTGTTTTGAGTTCATCATAAGCTGTAATGATATATTTTTGATCTAAGGTAATATCGGTGAAGCGGCTAAGAATTTCCACTCCTTTTTGAATAGGTTCCACCCGCCAAATTATCCGCTCCTGCGCGGATAATAAGCTTTCCACTGTATCCGTTTTAATAATTTCCCCGCCTTTAATAATTGCGACCCTGTCACAAAGTTGCTGTATTTCACCTAATAAGTGTGAAGAAACCAGAACACTCATACCTTCTTCTTCAGCCAACTTCCTGATGAATTGTCGCATTTCACGGATTCCGGCAGGATCTAGACCGTTAGTGGGTTCATCCAAAATTAACAGCTTAGGGCTGTTCAGCATTGCCTGCGCGATTCCTAAACGCTGCCTCATCCCTAACGAATAGGTCTTCACTTTATCGTGAATTCTCGCTTGCAGACCAACGAGTTCAACAACCTCGATCATTCTTGTTTCATCGACTTCAGGTAACATTCTTGCAAAGTGGAGCAAATTATCCCACCCACTCAAAAATGGATATAACTCTGGATTTTCAACGATGCAGCCCATTTGCTTCATAGCCTTCGTAAATTCCTGACGAACATCATACCCGCATATATGGATGGAACCCGAGGATGGCTTAATCAATCCGACCAACATGCGGATTGTCGTCGTCTTCCCTGCTCCATTCGGTCCTAAAAAGCCGAAAACCTCACCTTCATGCAACTCAAAATCTATTCCTTTAATAATTTCCCTTTTGCCAATCTTTTTTCTCAAGTCCCTAACAGACAATGTCACCTTTTTCATCGTTCCACATCCTCCCATTTTATTAAAGGAGCAACTCTATCAGCAATTAAACGATACCCCTTCTTATTAGGGTGAAAATTGTCCGAATACAAATACTCATTTACCGACAATTGAAATAAATCGAATGTTGGAACGAAAATTGCATTGTCATAATGAGCCACGACTTCTGCCGTTTCATTATTCCAGTCCCGTACGATGCGGTTCGTATCAAAGTCTTTATCCAAATCTATAAATGGATTATACAGGCCAAGCAACAAAATAGTAGCGGAATCATTGACTTTATTTATATCTTTAAAAATTTCATGTAAATTTCCCAAGAAATTCTTTTGTGATACGGATGTAGCCTCACGATCATATTCAAGCAGGGTCTTCCCTTTTTGAAATAAATCGTTACCCCCGATTGTAACTAAAATAACATCAGCTGCCTGGATTTGGCGCTTCACTTCCGGTTGTTTCACTTGCTGCACCAATTCGTTAGACACTTGTCCATTAATTCCGAGGTTATGAATGATTGGTTTTCTATTATATTGACTCTTCAAATCTTCAACAACAAGTCCAACATAGCCTTTGCCTGTTTCATCACCTGTGCCACGTGTTAATGAATCGCCTATCGCCACTACCGTAAAATCATCGGGAAGATCATTTTTAAAGGGAGTTTCTTCAATTACTTCCATATCGGATGATTTTTTTCCATAATGGTCCATTATCGCCCATCCTAGGCAAAATACAAAAAACAGGCCGATAAGAGCTGATACGATGGTAGTAGCCAACACTTTTGGTTTACTCAAAAACACTCACCCTTCCATTCATTCTCTATCTTCCATTCATTCTCTATCTTCCATTAAATCATATTATTTCCAAAAACAAAAAAGCGTTTACTTATGGTTAAAATTCCCAATAACTTAATTATTAACAGCATTTCTTTAATAAACCGCACTCTTCCCCTCTTATCAATAAAAAAGACAGAATGGGACTCATTTAATCCCTTTCTGCCTTTTTTTGATTTACTGTTTAATCGATTCCTTACCAACTACGGAATTCCCTTTGATTTTGTCTACTCTTTTTGACCCGGAAACATTATGCCACACACTAAAGATGGCACCCGGGACGGCCTCTAGTGAAGAGAAATGAACTGTCGTTAATGCAGCACCTAAACCTGAGTTTTGCATGCCCACTTCAATTGATTTTGATCTTCGTATGGAA
This sequence comes from Peribacillus sp. FSL P2-0133, assembly GCF_037975445.1. Classification (NCBI taxonomy): domain Bacteria; kingdom Bacillati; phylum Bacillota; class Bacilli; order Caryophanales; family Bacillaceae; genus Peribacillus; species Peribacillus sp. FSL P2-0133. The sequence goes on from NZ_CP150254.1 coordinate 3,291,829, forward strand.
GTTTTAACAATTTAGCAGCAAGAAAACCAAGTAATAATCCAAACGAATTATACAGGACCATCACTCCGAATATAGCAGGCCCTGATTTAAGTATCTTCTCCTTATTAGAACTGGCCACTCATCATTTTTCAATTATACCTAAGGGTTTCCCCATTACTTTTAAATTCTTTTCTAACCTCATGAGCCAAATTGTAAGCAGCATCCCGATTAGTGTGAGTAAACCATAAAATAAATAGACTGAATATATCCCTGATTTTTCCAATATTATCCCGCCGCTGAAGGTACTGAACCAGTTCCCCAAACCGTTGCCAATGGCCGAATAAAGCGTTATTGCTGTTACTGTTATACGTGCAGGGACAACTTCCCTGATATATTGTAAAGCTGCTGGAATGAATAAGCCAAGTGAAAACCCTTGAATTATCGAAGTCACATATACAGTAGCCAAACTTGGTTCGGTGAAGTACAAACCCCAGCGGACCAATGAAGCAGTGCCAGCCAATAAGGTAATTGGCAGCAGGCCTATCTTATGAATCCAGGCACCTGCCATTCTCATAAAGGGGATTTCCGATAATACAGCTAATAGGAACGCAATGCCAATTCCTGTATATGTTCCTCCTCTTGCCTCGACAAACAAACCATAGTATACATTATTTGCAAGATTAGGACCAAAAAGCAAGAACGTTATAGCAAGAAAGATAAGAAAACGTTTCATGGTGATCAATTCTTTCATGCCACCGAAAAGTTTCACTTTTCCCCCAGGTGGCTCTTCGGGCAAACGAAGAGCCAGACTAGCCGCGATCAACAGGCCGAAGAAAAAGGCATAAAATATGACGGAAGGACCCATGAAGGATTCAGATAACTTTCCCATTACAAAAACCGCCACACCGTAACCAAGTGATCCGAATAAACGGATTTTCCCATAATTCGATTTGATTTTTGTTGTATATTGAAGGGTGATGCTATCAGAAACTGGTATTATCGCACTTTGAAAGATGGCCAAAGCGATTGCGACGGATACTAAAAGGAAATAGTGTTCGAACAGCAAGTAGCCTAAACCGAATACACCAGCAAGAAACGATGTGATTGCAAGTATTTTTGCTGGTCTTCCGCTCCAATCACAGACAATTCCCCAAAAAGGTTGAAAAACGATCATCACTATCGGTCCAACAGACATGATCGTACCTATTTCAATACCGGATAAACCTGCCTCATTGGCCAAATAAACCCTTAATAGCGGTGTTAAACTTCCCACTGCAAAAAAAGAAAAAAGGTAAAATACCTTCAAGCTAATAATATTGACATGCTTTTGTTTTTCCAAATCCAGTTCCCCCACGTAGACATCTTCTACAAAGTTGTTGATTTTTTTCATTGCTACCTATTAGGCATTTTAAATAGGGAGCACGATATTAAAGACTGTTCCTTTATTGACTTCGCTCTCGACAAAGACATTTCCCGAATGGCTTTCTATGATTTTAAAGCTGATCATGAGACCTAACCCATTACCAGATTTTTTCGTTGTGAAAAATGGTTCTCCGAGTCTCTTAAGCTGCTCTGGCGGCATCCCAATTCCTGTGTCGGTAATGGATATATGCACATTATCCTCTTTAAGTTCAGTAATGACTTTTATGAACCCACCGTCAGGCATAGCTTCCATACCATTTTTAATGAAGTTCAATATGACTTGTTTTAACCGATTCTCATCACAACGAACGAGGATTTCTTCATCATTACAATCCGAAATCAGCGTGATGTTCTTCTTCCTGGCTTCAAACTCCGTCAAAGATACAACGTTTTGAATGATCGACACAAGATTTTTCGTTTCCAATATCAATGCCTGTGGTTTGGCCAATTGTAAGAACTCTTCAACTATCTCATTCACACGATTGATTTCATCCATGATTATTTCTAGATATTCTTGTTTATTTTCGTCCGTTTCATCCAATTGCAAAAATTCCGTATACCCTTTCATGGAGGTCAGCGGATTCCGTATTTCATGTGCCACCCCAGCAGCAAGCTGACCGACAGCGGCTAATTTATCCTGCCGATGGAGCATCTCTTCAGATTGTTTACGCTCAGTTATGTCATATCTAAGTGCCAAAAACTGAAATGGCTTTCCTTCTTCGTTGAAAAATGGAACAATTGTTGTATCGACCCAATAAAAACTGCCATCTTTCGCCTTGTTTCTAATTTCACCTTTCCAAACTTTCCGTTCATGGACGGTCTTCCACATTTGTTCAAAGAATTCCTTTGAATGGTATCCAGAATTAACCATTTTATGGGTCTGGCCTATCAATTCACCTTTCCCATAACCTGAAACCTCCGAGAACTTTTCATTCACTTCAATAATGACTCCTTTATCATCAGTTATCGCCACAATCAAAGATTGGTTGATTGCATAATGCATATCTTCTAGTTCCTTGATTGACCCCTTTAAAGCATTTTCTGCTTTTTTACGACTGGAAATATCCGAACGGATGGAAATATATTGATATGGTTTCCCCTTTTTCATAAAAGGAACGATAGTTGTGTCCACCCAATAAACATTACCATCTTTAGCCCGATTGCATATTTCACCATGCCATGTTCTCCCTTGGCTGATCGTTAGCCATAAGTCAGTGAAAAATTCTTTTGCATGATAACCAGAATTGATTATGGAATGATTTTTCCCTATTAGTTCATGTTTTTCATATTGTGATATTTCCAGGAATTTTTCATTAACATATGTAATAATTCCTTTTGCATCCGTGATGGCGACGATTGCCGATTGATCTAAAGCATAACGGATATCACTCACAGTATTATCGCTTTTTGCTAACCGACGGCCTACGATCGTACTTGAAGCTATCAAACTGGCAAGAATGAATAATGAAACGAAGCACGTAAGATAAAGCATAAATGGAGTGAGTGGAACAAATTCACCCGTTTCATTTTTAACGTTCATCGGTAACACTCTCACAAAAAGATAATAGCCTTCAATGATTGCCCCACTCATCATGAGCGTACTGACTGGCTTTAGCGAAGATTGACTTAATTTATTAAAATAAAATAATATTGCAAGCGCTGCTACAAATAAAATAAAGATACTGAAAAGCGTACTGAGAACCGACAATGGGCTAAAATGCAAAGAGTGATTTAAAGATGATGTTCCCATTATATAATTGGATAAAATGGCCATCGTAAACATGAAGCCGCAAAAAACAATTTGCAGGACTTGTGTTTTATACGAAATGGCCAATAACCCAACGCCTGCGAGAGCTATCGCTAATGCTAACGAAAAAATTATTGTAGAAAAGTTGTATGCTGCCATTCCTGAATTATCGAGGGTGTATATGACCACAAAATTAAGCGTCCAGATAGCCACTCCCATAGAGCAGCTGCTCCCTATATATACCAGGCGTTTATATCTCTCTATCGTCAGTAATGTTGTAAGTAAATCCAAGGCCGTATAACACGCCATTATTATCAATAGTACTGCAATCATAAAGAGGACAGGATTTGATGCCACAATTGATTGTTCCATTTTTTTACTTGATCACCTCTACCGTTCTATTCTCCTATATTGTAATGTAAATTCAAAGGACCTCAAAGGTTTTTTATTTCCTTACTCCTGTATATTTACACTCTGATTCTTTCTGCGCACCCCCTTTCTCAAGAAAATGCAGGTTTTTTCATAAAATCAATAAAATAAGAAATACTATTGTTTTGTATGGAGTAGAATATAAATACATGATAATGACAAGCATCCACAACCCTGCTTCATCATTGCAGGACATGATCAATATTACCAATAATTATTCAGGAATATATTAATCAGAATGTTAATTTCTTTATTTAATTATACCTATAGGTTTATAATTAAATAGAACTTATATAGAGAGAAGGAGTGGGGGGCATGATTATGTCAGACCTGGCAGGTGCAAGCACAACAGAAATTATGCAAAAGAAGACCCAGCATAAAAAATTAACACTTAGACAAATTTTACAGAGAGGTCTTTTAATTACAATCGGTGCGGTTTTAATGGCTGTCGGCCTCGAGATTTTTTTAGTGCCGAATAACGTAATCGACGGGGGCATAACGGGTATATCGATTATGTTATCTTACATCACTGGATGGAAGCTTGGAATCTTTCTTTTCATTTTGAATCTTCCTTTCTTTTTTATCGGTTATAAACAAATCGGAAAAACCTTCGCATTATCTACCCTTTATGGAATTTTAGTCCTTTCCATTACCACTACATTGCTTCATCATGTACCAGCTTTCACTCAAGATATCCTCCTAGCGTCCGCTTTCGGCGGAATGATTCTTGGCATTGGTGTTGGAATGGTCATTCGATATGGCGGCTCATTGGATGGTACAGAAATACTTGCTATTCTCGCTAGCAAGAAGCTCCCTTTTTCCGTTGGGGAGATCGTCATGTTTTTTAATTTATTCATCCTTGGCAGTGCGGGCTTCGTATTCTCGTGGGATCGTGCCATGTATTCGATCATAGCTTACTTCGTGGCATATAAAACAATGGATATCGTAATCGCAGGTTTGGACGAATCCAAATTCGTTTGGATTATAAGTGATGAATTTAATGATATCGGCGAAGCGATAATGAATCGTCTTGGACGGGGCGTAACCTTTTTAGCTGGCGAAGGTGCTTATTCCGGTGATGATAAAAAAGTCATCTTTTGTGTAATAAACAGGCTTGAGGAAGCAAAACTTAAAGAAATAGTCAAAAGCTTCGATCCATCTGCATTTCTTGCCGTAGGGGATATCGCGGAAGTTCGAGGCGGTCGATTCAAGAAAAAAGATATCCACTAACCTCACCTGCTTTTTGCTTCATCCAATTGGGAAAAAGATAAAAAAAGCTGAAGGGAGAATCCCCTTCAGCTTTTTTTATATAGCCTTAATAGTTTCTTGGATTGTTGATTGCTTGAAGCATTCTGGTGCCGGGTTTCATCTCGCTGCTACATAACGGACAAACATGTTCATCATTACTTGTAAAGTTATCGCGAATCCAACCTTTGCAATCTTCTGATGTACATTCCCACACTTTTGTTTCTTCAGGAATGATTTCTTCCGTATTATTTCTTCTATACATATATCTCACTCCTTAGAATTGAATTGACTCCGTCCTGCATAACAGATCACAAGCCATAAAGATAAAAGAAAGAATAGATGGCGTTTAATCTAAATTGTGAGTAAATAACCATTCGCAAATCTAAGTATGATTATTGTTCTTTCAAACAAACTTTTGAATGGTAAGAACTTGAGATTACGACATGAATTTTTCATATCTCAGTAACCATTATATCATATATATGCTTTATATATTTGAAGAAAGATTCAAAAAAGAAACGATTCCCCAAAATGAAACACAGTCCCTGACTTACCCTTCAAGATAATCGAGACTGCGCTGTTTAAGAATCCATTCCATATGGTTCTTCCTGCTCGTTCAATGAACATTTCAAAGCGAATCGAGCATGAGAGTAATTTTTAATGCCAAAACCTAAAACAATGAAAGCCCTGCCTCTCTCCCATCCATACGGTTCCTAGACCGTGCCTGCGAGAATCAGATAAAAGCTTGTAAGTACATGTTTATTAATTAAAACCGTCCGTAATTCCAATTGGGTAGATTAAATTCCAAAAGACAAATGGTACATAGAAGTAAGTTAATGAAGAACAGAAATGGATCGAGGAAAATGGTTACATGTAGTTCTTTTTTCTAGATGTGTTTAACTTTTTTCTACTTCATCATGAAAACGATGAAAAATTATTTTATTAATAAAAATGTTACTTTAAATTACCCTCCAGTGTTTTCTTTTCATAACACTGAAACTTAATAATACCATAAATATTTTTATATGTAAAGCCTTAATCCAAAATGAAACTACTCCGTCATACTTCTTTCTTAAAATAAAAAATAAAGAGGCTATGATTCACCTCTTTTATTTAAACGCATTATACTCATTTTCAATTTTTGGAAGTTCCCTGACTTCCTCAACTAATTGACTTCCGCACATTGGGCAATCATAGTTTTCCGAGGCAAAATCTTTTCTCATCCAACCATTGCAATCAGCTGATCCACATGCATATACTATCGTATCTTCCATAATGATTTCTGGTTCCTCTGAATTCTTTTTACCAAAATACATGAGCAACCTCCTCTTTTTTATATAAAGACTCTGATTAAAGGCACAAAATTTCTCCTTTTTATCATTCCTAGTATACGCATTAAACTAAATTCTTATTTATTCAATGAAGAAATTATCAAAAAAACCTTAACACCTTTCGTTTTCCAACCCTGCTTTAACCAAGATCGCTTTAATCATGAAGTAGGAAACATGCTCAGGCAGGGCTTCTTTTAGTGGTTTCAATTTTTCGGAATCCAATTGTTTCGCAGTTTCCAAAACAAGATCAAACTCTTTATCCGAGAAAATATCATCCCATTTAATATCCAAGTGTTCTTCTGCACACTTTAATAAATGATTTTCAATTGATACGGAAGACAGCCCTCTCAATGTTCCTATTTCCTTGATTGATTTGCCTTCCCGATATAAGCGATAGCTTTCTAAATGAGATGGTTTAGTAGCTCGCTTTACCGTTTCCTTTGTAACCATAGTATTCGTTTCTAATTCAGAATGTGCCTGTACATATTGGGAAATCCCTTGTAAGAACACGGATCCGAAGCGTTCAAATTTCTGCATCCCTACGCCCTTAACTTCCAGGAATTCCTCTTCCGTCCTCGGCAGTTTGACGGCCATATCTTTCAAAGATGCATCGGAAAAAATAATGAATGGAGGTACATTTTCTTTACTTGCCAATTCTTTTCTTAACTGTCTTAACTCTTCGAACAACCCATGATCCGCACTGATGCTGCTTACTTTTTTTATTTCCTTACGCAGGACTTTTTTCTGTCCCAGTAGCACTTCCCTGCCAGCATTGGTAACCTTGAGGACCGGAAACTGACCGCCCGTCATTTCGATGTACTGTTTTGCTGTCAGGAAATCAATGAAATCACCTACATCCTTTGCAGATTGATCATTGATGATGCCATAGGTTGAAAGTTTCTGGAATCCGAACTCTTCAATTTTCTTATTGCGTGATCCCGTAAGCACTTGGGAAATCATCGTTTTACCGAATCGCTCACCCATTCGCAACATGCATGAAAGGACCATCTGTGCCTGTGTAGTTACTTCAACAGAGTCACGTTTATCTGTACAATTTTCGCAATGACCGCAATCTTCCGGGTTTTCTTCTCCAAAGTATCGAAGGATGAAGGCTTGCAAGCACCCTTCTGTAAAACAATAATCCTTCATCCTGTTCAATTTCTTCAATTCCTGGGATTGCCACTCCTGCGAGGGATTTGATTGATCAATCAAGAAACGCTGTATTTGCATATCCTGAGGGGAATATAAGAGGATACATTCACTATCCAAACCATCCCTCCCTGCACGGCCCGCTTCCTGATAATAACTCTCCATGTTCTTTGGAGTTTGGTAATGGATGACGTATCTAACATTCGACTTATCGATTCCCATCCCAAAGGCGGATGTTGCCACCATCAAGGGAACGTCATCACGAATGAATTGGTCTTGCTGTTCCGACCGGTCTTGTTCATTCATGCCAGCATGGTATCGACCTGTTTTGAATCCGGCTTTAATAAGCTTGGCATACAAGGTATCGACTTCTTTCCTAGTGGCTGCATATATGATACCCGATTCACTTTTGTTTTTCTCTAAATAGCGCATTAAAAACCGTCCGCGATTTTCTTCTTTCACAACGGAAAAGAACAGGTTATCTCTCGAAAATCCCGTTGATACTGTATGCTGCACTGATATTCCTAGTGACTGACATATATCATCGGTCACATGCGGTGTGGCTGTTGCCGTTAATGCCAGTACAGTCGGAGCTGATGGCATGTTTTTCAATAAGGTTTTGATTTTTAAATAACTTGGTCTGAAGTCATGTCCCCATTGAGATATACAGTGGGCCTCATCAATGGCAACCAATGAAATTTCCACATTAAATAGATCCTGTTGAAATGCAGGATTTTCCAACCGTTCAGGTGCAACATAAACCAGCTTATATCTACCGTGCTTAATATCGTTCATTCTATTGGATGATTCTAACCCAGAAATGGAGCTATTAAGAAATGTGGCATCAATTCCATTTTGTTCGAGGGCATCTACTTGGTCCTTCATCAAGGAAATAAGTGGGGATATCACGAGTGTTACACCTGGTAACAGAAGGGCTGGAATTTGGTAACATATTGATTTACCTCCGCCAGTAGGCATGATTCCCGCTGTGTTTATTCCTCCCAAAACCTGTTCGATAATCTGTTCCTGACCTTTTCGGAATGACTCATAACCAAAGTATTCTTGTAAATATTCACGTGCTTTTTCCATCAATTTACTACTCCTCCTATTTACCTTGTTAGGATTTATAAGAATCTATTTCTTTCATTGTACCTGCTTTTCCCGTTAACCAAAAGGACAAAAAAAGCAGACACATTATGTCTGTGTCTACTTTTTTCAATATATAAACATGTTTTGTATGGTTTAATTAATTCAGGATTTGAACTTTGACGTTTTTAACGCCCCAATTCACGGCATCTTTTTCGTTAGGTACAAAAATGTCCACTCTATTCCCTTTGATGGCACTGCCTGTATCAGCTGCAGTCGCGTAGCCATAACCCTCTACATAAACTTTAGATCCAAGCGGAATGACTGATGGGTCCACTGAAATCACCTTTGCATTAGGATTAGCCTTCAAGTTAACTCCTGTGGCTGTAGTACCGCTGCAGCCTTGACAATCAGCCGTATAGGCAGTTGCTCTAACAGTGATTTCTTTTTCGATTCCTGCTTGATTGCTGGATTCATTGTTTGTGTCTGCTTTTTCTGATGATTCTGCTGGTTCCGATTGTTCAACCGGCTTTGTTTGTTCTGCTGGTTTCGATTGTTCCACTGGCTTTGTTTGTTCTGCTGGTTTTGATTGTTCTGCTGGTTCCGATTGTTCTGCTGGTGCAGCTTGCTCAGATTCCTGCGCAGGCCCTACACTCGCAGCTTCGACTTTATTAGCTGCAGGTTTAATGACCAGTTTCTGACCAGGATGGATTGTATCTGAATTTAAACCGTTCCAAGATTTAATATCATTTACCGCTACATCATATTTGTCTGCAATTTCCGATAATGTGTCCCCTGACTTTACTTTATGATGCTCTTCTTGAGAAATATGTATGGTTTCTCCGGCATAAATCACGTCTGAAGACAAATTGTTCCAAGACTTAACATCTTCTATTGATACTTTATAAGTTTGAGATATCCCCCATAATGTGTCTCCATCTTTCACTTTGACATCTTCTGCTTGTACCGGAATTGTGAATGCACCGGATATTGCAGCCGCTGCCGCTAACGATAAGATTGATTTTTTCATATGTTGTTACCTCCTTGTGAGCTGCTTTATAAGCTACGAGTTAAATCTTAACATAGTTTTTTTCTATACAAAGAACAAACAGATAAAGAATAGATGACAAACATCACAGTAAGATAACGGGACTATAACAATAATTTATAATATTCTGAAAAAACATCATTTCCCATAAAATTTCCTTCCGAGACCAGATGAGTCATATTATGCATTACCCAGACATAAAAATTAAAGGCTATATCTTTACAAAGGAGGTATTTTTGTGACTCGCGAAAAGACTTTTACCTTAGTTAAGTCATATAAACCTTTCCATAGTAAATTCGATCCGTGCCCGCCTATTGGGAGAAAGTACTACAGGACACCTCCTAATTTGTATATTAATTTCCAACCGCCGAATTTGGAGCAGTTCACACCGGAGGAAGCTTTGAAATACGGGACACTTTGGAAATTCTTTTATGATTTTTATGATAATCCATATCGGGAAAGGGAGACATAAATGAATAAGAAACTGGATGATGAATATTATCAGTTGCTTGAGCAAATCCAGGCAGCGGATTTCGTACTTGTCGAGTTGACTCTTTATTTGGATACACATCCTAATGATCAGCAAGCATTACAGCAATTCAATCAATTTCATGAATACTCCAAACAATTGAAATCGGTTTTTGAGCCTAAATATGGTCCATTATTGGGTTTTGGAAACAATTCAGGCGGTGAAAATAAATGGGAATGGGGCCAAGGCCCTTGGCCATGGCAGGTATAAGGAGAGATTTCTATGTGGGTTTATGAAAAGAAGCTGCAATATCCAGTTAAAGTAAGAGACTGTAATCCCCGATTGGCAAAATATTTAATAGAACAATACGGGGGGGCTGATGGCGAGTTGGCTGCAGCACTCCGATACTTAAATCAACGATATACAATTCCCGATAAAGTGATTGGCCTGCTTACGGATATTGGAACGGAAGAATTTGCCCATCTGGAAATGATCGCCACGATGATTTATAAGCTTACAAAAGACGCCACCCCTCAGCAGATGGCTGCAGCTGGCCTAGGTGACCATTATGCCAATCATGATAGTGCCCTTTTTTATCATGACGCAGCAGGAAATCCATTCACTGCCACATATATCCAAGCCAAAGGCGATCCCATTGCAGATTTATATGAAGACATCGCCGCTGAAGAGAAGGCCAGAGCAACCTATCAGTGGTTGATCGACATCTCGGATGATCCTGATATCAATGATTCACTCAGGTTTTTGCGTGAGAGGGAAATTATCCATTCGATGAGGTTCAGGGAAGCTGTGGAGATTTTAAAAGAAGAAAAAGGTAAAAAGAAGTTTTTTTAATGAAATTCACATAAAAAAAGCAGCGGAGAAAATCCGCTGCCTTTTTCATTTACGGTCTGAAGAATATGTCCATCCATCTTCCTGGTAAATCTTTTCTTCCTTCATCAGTTTACCAAGAGCACGCTTGAACGCTCCCTTGCTTAAACCGAAGTGAAACTTAATATCATCAGGTGGCGTTTTGTCGCCATAAGGCATTGCACCGCCGCGATTCATTAAATAAGTGAAAATGACATCAGCATCTTCCCCCATTAAATCTTGTTTAAAGGGGATTAAAGAAACGTTAAGCGTTCCATCTTCTTTACTATCAATGACACGTCCTTCAACTAATTCACCAAGACGGGGCTCTTCCTTGCGTTCACTTTCGTGAATGAAACAGCGGTATCCTTCTTGTGAAATAAAGAAAGACCCAACCATTAGCAAACGATAGACATTTCCCTTAATACTGGTGTTTCGGACTCCTTTTAAAGGAGCTGTCACTGCAATCTCCTGAATTACATCTTCCGTTGCAAGTTTACCAAACAGACGATCATGACGATCTGTCTTCAGGGATACATATAGACGATCACCAACCTCAGGCCATAAACGATCAATATTCGGAAGGTCGTCCAGGGATACAAGAATATCTTTGGAAAGACCTATGTCCACAAAAACACCCAGTTTCCTTTTCACATTGACAACTTCCGCCCAGCCATATCGATCAATCTGAATTTCAGGTATCTTCATTGTCGCTGTTAGCCTTGCTTGTTTGTCATGGTAGATGAACACAGTTACTTCATCGCCAAGCTCAAGTTCCGTTCCTTCACTCATTTCATTATGATGAAGTAAGACATCTTCTGAACCATCCGTTAAAAACCATCCGAAATCAGCCTTACGTTCCACTTCTAACTCTACAGCCATGCCGGCCTGAATTTTTTGCATGTATTAAAATCCTCCTGTAACTTACCTTTACCTACAATTGTACCCAATTATTTATTTTTCCAACATATTTGAATTTATCATTTTTTTGTTGTTCTGTATACCTATTACGGTTTTTTATTTTTAATCCTTGTTTTCTTCATGGAATGCCTGAGGGATCAGAATCTGCCCTTGTTTACCATTACTTAACAAGCTATGCATGATCACTTTGGATAATTGGCTCGGTTAATACGGTTTAACTAAATAATCCTTTGCTCCCAAGGAAATTCCCTTCTCCCATTCGTCAAGTGCGGTCGATACAAAAACGGGAATCTCATTCAAGTCGGCAGATCCTTTTAATTCCCTCAGGAACTTCCAGCCGTCCATCTCTCCCTTCAACAAGGATATCCAGTACAATGGCATCCGGAGGTGAGGTTTTCAGCTTTTGAAATGCCTTTCCACCACTTTTGAAATAGCTAACGTGGAAGCCATTGTCCATCAATTCATATTTTAGCAGTTCCGCTAAGCACAATTTATTTAAAATTTGTCATAAAGTTTACTTATTTACCTGACTTATCTTCTAAACCCGCAATTTCATACTCAGGTATTTCGATGATATAATTTAATGATCAACTGAAAGGAAAAAGAAAACATTCATGACAAAAAAATTGTATTACACATCCACAAAAACTTCCAAATGGGATACCAAAATTCAGGAGAGCTTTGAAGAAGATGGCTATTACTACATCACTCTTGAAGAAACCGCTTTTTATCCCGAAGGGGGCGGTCAGCCTGCAGATACTGGTTTAATAGAAGGAATCACCGTTCTTGACGTTAAAAAAGGCAATGATGGAAAGATTCTGCATAAGACGGAGAGAAGGCCAGATTCAGAAATCGTTCACTGTGAACTTGATTGGTCCCGCCGCTTCGATCATATGCAACAGCATAGCGGCCAGCATTTACTCTCTGCTGTCTGCAGGGAACTGTTCGACTCTAATACGGTCAGCTTTCACCTTGGAAAAGAATATTTAACGATCGATATAATGTCAGGATTTCAATGGACTGAAGTACATACGGTTGCTGCTGAAAAGCTAGTTAATCAATATATCATCGAGAATCGCGAAATACTTATCTATTACGTGACAAACGAGCAATTACAGACACTTCCTGTCGTCAAAATGCCTAAAGTTTCAGAGAATATCCGTATTGTTGAGATTGAAGGGATTGAATATAACCCTTGCGGTGGAACTCATGTAGGGCGTACCGGTGAGATTGGCTTAATAAAAATTTTCAAAACGGAAAAGCAGAAAGAACATACCCGTCTCTATTTTAAGTGCGGCTTCAGGGCATTGAACGATTATTCCGAAAGTCTAGGAATTCTTTCAGCATTATCGAATAAGTTCAATACCGGACGTACAGAGATTCTGAATAGGGTGGAGAAACTGGAGAATGACTATAAGCAGCTACTATCGGCAAATGAAAACTTAAAACTTGAAAATGCAAACTTTCTTGCTGACTCTCTGCTTGCAGAAAATGCAGGGGGATTCATCTCTCATATTTTCGAAGATAGCTCAATGAAAGAACTGCTTTACCTTGCAAATACGATTGTAAAAAAGGAAAAGGTAACCGTATTATTAGCATCACGTAAGGAGCAAAAGGTCATCATTTCGCACAGTGGGGCCTTCCCCTTTCATTGCGGACAATATTTCAGGGCTGAACTCGCTTCGTATAATGGGAAAGGCGGAGGGAACGAACAGACTGCACAAGCAGGTTTTGCGTCACAAAATGACTTAATTGCATTTTACCAATACACAGTTGAAAAATTAGGCCATAATCCTGGTGTATAAAACCTTTGCGAAGTGGTTGAAGACATTCGTGATGAACACGGAAATCATGACTTCTCAGAATGAGAAAAGAGAGGACAAATTAAGTCCTCTCTCTATTTATTCATCTATTTTCAATTTCACTAATCCATGTTCTTCAATATGAAGATGATATTTTTCTTCGAGCTCCATGATACGTTTAAACGCTTCCTCCTGATTGTATTCATGTTTTTCCGACTCCTCGGCAAACTCTTTTCTAGCCAAATGGTAAGCAAGCTTATCCCTGAAAACTCCTTCTTCATACTCATTTATGACTTCATGAAGTTGCTCCTCCAATTCCCTGCTTAAATCAAAAATTTCATATTCCTTCACAAACTGTACTCCTTCCATGCCGAAATCTTTGGCAAAGGAATTGAGATACTGTTCCATCTCACTGTATTCTTTATTATCTTCAGTATCGGAAGCAACCCAATATCCGTACTGAACCATTTTGAATAATGTTTCATACTGTTTCTTGGTAAAATTGATTTTCATTATCGATACTCCTTTTCCGGTTTCCTTACAACAAAAAGAATAAACCGCAATGGAACAAATGTCCAATGCGGTTTATTCTCAATCCAATATTTCCGTTACAGAAAAATAAGCTGCTTTTTCCGTATCTACGACATAATGGCAATCGCCTTTAACTAAATTATAATAACGGTGCTTTTGAATATTTGAAATCATTTGAGTTGAGTCATCGCCCTCAACCTCATGCTCTAGTTCTTTGCCGCCCGGAAAATAAAAACTAACTTTCAATTTCATCTTTCTCATCCTTCCCCTCATCTGGTTGAATCACTCTTTTATTTCTTATCCTTTCTCATGCAGTTTTAAACATAAATAATATGCTTATTCACTTTTTCCATGATATTCTAGGGAAAAACGGAAATCAGAAGGTGTTTTCATGAAGATAAGGAAAGCTATAGAAGAAGATGTAAATGGAATAGCAAATGTACATATTAACAGCTGGAAAACCACTTATAAAGGAATCCTCCCGGAACAATATTTGTCCTCCATGAATCTGGAAGCCAAAAAGAAAAACTGGCTAAGAAATTTAAAGATGCTGCATAATGCCACCTTTGTAGCGGAAAGCGCCAATGGGGAAATCATCGGTTTCGCTGCCGGCGGGCCTGAACAAACGAATGATCCGCGTATTCAAGGTGAAGTATATGCCATTTATTTTTTAAAAGAATATCAACGACAGGGACTCGGCCGAAAAATGATAAAAGCTGTCATACATGAGCTTATTGAAATGGGACATAAGAATTTAATAATCTGGGCATTAAAGGATAATCCTTCATGCGATTTTTACAACACCCTTGGCGGTCAAGTTATAGCTGAAAAAACCGTTAAAATGGCAGGCATCGAGCTCATCGAAGTCGGTTTCGGGTGGGAAGATATTCAGGATATCCTTTTGCATTTGTAAGCGTATTTAGAGGAGGGTGGTTACACTCCACCCTACCCTTTCATGTCTCGATAAGAAAAGCATTTTTCTCATTACCTAAAAAATAAAGCCTGTGCAATGGCCTTGTCATTGTTACGTACAGCAATTTGATATCAAGTTCATTTCCATGGAAATACTCTTCTTCAAGGGATATTGCAAATACGACATCGAATTCGAGACCTTTCGCTTGATAAGAAGGAACAATCAACGTTTTATCCTTAGGGATGTTTCCCTCTTCATCTATTAAATGAAAGCCTTGATGGAATCCCCTTAGTTTCTCGTTTGCCAGTTTGCAATCTTTCATCGTTTTAGCAATAACGGCAAACGTTTTAAATCCTTCTTCTTTAAGGCTTGCAATAAGTTCGATAAGTTCTTCTTCCCAACCTTCCTTTTCAATGGAAATGAATTCCGGCTCTTTGCCATGACGGACTACAGGTTCAACTTCCGGGAAATCATATGTTAACAACTGAAGTATTTCATTAGCTTGTTTCATTATTTCAACAGTTGTTCTGTAGCTTTTTTGTAATTCGGTATACGTCGCCCGAGGGAAAATACGACTGTGAACCTCTTCCCATGTTTGAAGTCCGCGGTATGAATGAATGCCTTGTGCAAGATCGCCTACAAGTGTGAACATATCGGTATCCACTGCCGTCTTTAGTGCCTGTAACTGCATGAAGCTGTAATCCTGTGCCTCATCAATGACGACATTTTTTGCTTTGTTTTCTTTATCGATACCAAAAAGCCGCTCCTGAAGATATAATAATGCTCCTAAGTCCTCCATCTCGTAACTTTTAACAGAAAATAATTTATGATTATACTCACATAATACACTGGCATCTTCAACAGTAAGTTTACCGTTGCTGTAAGAGGCAAGACGCTCCGGATCTTCGTATAAGTCCTGATAGTAATCCAGGAGACCTTTACTTTTGAATTGCTTAAAATACCCTTTTACGGAAGTACGGATTGCCTTTTGGATCTGACCTATCCTTTCCTCCTTTTTATCGAGGCATTTTGTAACAAAATCCTTACGAATGACTGGATCAATATTTTTATAGAGAGCTTTTTCAATTTTGGCATCATAAAGGTCAACAACACGTTCAAGCATTATTTTCTTTTTCAATTTCACTTCATTTTGTAAAATGGCCTTCAGTTTGTCCAGCCTGCTGTATAACGGTAAATACCAATAATCCTCTTCCAATAATCTAATGAACTTCTTTTTGGAATAGAGGCGATATTTATCACAATAAAAATCAGCATTCGGATGAAAACCCCTGAAAATATCCTTTACATATTCGTCCAATATATATTTAAAGACAGGGGAGCCCTTCAGACCTGATATCCAAACGGCCGATTTAATTTCTTCATCATCCTTTTCCAGCAATCGAGTTAATTTATCATCCGCTACAAGCTTCACTTGCTTTCCAATCGCTGCCTGAACATATTCGGAAAATGTGAATTGTTTAACCTTTTCGACACCCAATTCAGGTAAAGCTTCAGATATGTAGTCAATGAAAACCCGGCTCGGAGCAAGAATCATTAATTGTCGCGGATCGAACAAGTCTTTATAGTGATAAATGAAATAAGAGATCCTATGTAAAGCAATTGTAGTTTTACCACTGCCCGCTGCGCCTTGGACAATGATAGGTTTATTCAAATCTGCACGAATGATTTTATTTTGTTCTTCCTGGATCGTGGTAATGATATCTGTCAATCGATTGCTGGAACTTTTGGAAAGGGATTCCTGCAATAATTCATCCGTTGTTGTCAAATCAACGTCCCTTATCTCCTCCAAGACACCTTCTTCGATCATTAGCTGTCTTTTTAAAGTGATGTTCCCGCTGAATGTCTCTCCTTCCGCTTCATATTCTATTTCACCAATCCGTCCCTCATAATAGAGGTTTGCAATCGGGGATCGCCAATCGACGATGATCTGTTCCTGGCTTTCCCTCTGATAAAGCGATGTTTTCCCGAAATAAAGGACTTCGCCTCTATCACCGTCATTCCTTTCAAAATCCACTCTTGCAAAGTAGGGCTTTTTACTTGCTTTGCGTAAACTTTCAAGTTCGGTTTTGGACATCTCAAAAAAGTTGGCCGTCGTCAGCAACTGTGAATATAAGCCTGATTCAGACCAATCGGCATCGCCAAAAGCTTCTTGCATATTCCGCTGAAATTGATCCTTGCTTGTTTCTGATGTTTTGATGACTACATCGATATAACGTTTCGTAAAATCCAGCCGCTGCCGTTCCTGTTCAAAATCAGGGTGATTACCCAATGAAACCACTTCCCCTTCCTTATTTAGTTATCAAACTCATTACAATGCCGATGCTAAGACGAAATGGACATTTATACTATCAGAAAATCCAATGGTTGACAAATCTGGAGACATAGAATTATATAGTTGAAATTTACCTTTCATGATATTTCATATAATTTGAAGAATACACTAAATATTCCAGATTGGATTTTGCTATAATATGTTGACTTATGAAGGAGCTTCCAAAATGCCTTCAGGAGGAAAATCATTGAATACTTTTTTTACCATTCTGGGAGTAGGAAGTTTATTTCTATTTCATCATATGGATATCACATTATCCGATGCAATTATGTTAATGACAATCATACTATCCTCTTTATACATCATGATATGCAATGAATTGATTGTATATCAAAAAGATGTCAAACCCATCAAGCACCATGGAACGAATGAACCCTACCCTGCTCTTCCTTCAAACCTCCTATACGACTGCACAGAAGTTTCCGTTGTTAGTAAGTAGACGAAGCCTGATATTGCATTACTTAGGGGCTACCATACCTTCCGTCTTACTTGTTATATTATTTATATATTGGGAAAGGCTGCATTTCAGGTATTTTATTGCTATTGGGATTGATCATAAGTGTAATTATGTCTGTGATGCGGGCTTTATTTGGCTTTTTCTTATCCATGAAAGCCATCAGCCCTAAAAAGGAATACGATCAAATAAAGATGGCCCCGGTAAAAGGGGCGGACATCATAGAAATATAAAATATGGGCGGGGAATTACTATAGCTGAGTCCGGGCGTTAGGCATCATCATGAAAGGTATGATGGATTGGGATACCTTTATTCGGTCGCTCATCATGATTCACTGGTAATGATCAGCACCTCCATTAGGGTAAAGTGCTCGATTATACCTTTCTTCTACAATTGTCATCATCTCTTAACATAAATAACGCTAATTTAATATTTTATTGGAAACTCACATTATATACTTAAATTACAATTAAATAATTTTTTTTAGAAAGTGGGTACTGTCATGGAAATAAATGAAAGACAACCAATGCTATCCCCTAAATTAATCCATGAACTTGAAATTTTATCATCCAAAACAAATATGCCTATCTCCGAAATATTGGAAATATCTCTAGTGTCTCTGCTGGAAAAGGTGAATAATACCAAAGAACTGAATGTTGGACTTAATAATAAGGAAATGATTTTAAGAAATAAAATCATTATCAATCAAAATAAAGAGGTTTTGAATAACCAAAGCACTTGACCATAAGGTGAAGTGCTTTTTGGTTCCTAACTGCCACTGTTTTAATGGATAAAATATTCTATCGTGGTTTCCAATGTAATATTTCTTAAAATAGCCCCAATAAAGTATTCTGCAAAATTCCCTATGATGAAGATACCATGTACGGTTCATGAAAAAATCATATCGGTTAGAATGTGTATTTACGCATAAAAAAAGCAGCTATTAACTGCTTTTCAAAAAGAGTGCTATCTAAATGTTAAACAAAGTTGATTGGAACGGGTGTGCAAGACTCTTGCTTAGATTAGCGCGTCCAAGCGAGTGCCCTCCGTTCCAATCAACATTAGATTTTTACAAACCCACAAAAAACTTTAGATAAACTTGATTCTCCAAGTTTGCCTAAAGTCTGAAACAGCTATTAAACTCTTATCAATGAATCATGGTTTATTTGATGTCACGTATGTACCAGCTATGAAATCATGTATCGCTCTATGGTCTTTCCTCAGGCCGACCATAAATGCACTAACAATAAACGCTATCCCCAATGTAATGGCATAAACCAAAGCAGCAACTAAATACCTCAATAGCATTGTGCCTATTCCTAATTTTTTGCCGTCCATCCTTACTATGCGTATTCCCATAATCCGTTTACCTACTGTATAGCCATACCATAATATCGGGACAAGCAGCATGTAAAGAAAGTCGAAGAACGTTGAATAGTTTTCATTTTCCCAATCTCCAGTAATCAACCCGAAAATTATCGCTAATGGTAAAGATACTATTATGCCATCCAATAATCCTGCAAAAAAACGTTTCCAAAAACCTACTGAATCACTCATTTATGATCCTCCTGTCTTGTTAGTTACAGTTACCTATATTACCAATTAAAAGGTTGAAAAGTAATGAGTCTTTATGCCTATAAATTTCTTCTGTGAAAAAATAAAACATACTTTTATACGCGACATTTTAAAAACAAAATTAAATCCTTGTGTAATTTTTGCTTATAAACGTTTGTTTTTGCTAATCTGCCTTTAATTTTCATAAGAAACATAAGAAATAAGATACAATTTAACGAACGGCATTTAAAAAATTATTGAACATAAACTGCTGTTTGTGTGAATCAGCGTATAACTAATGAAACAAAGTGTTGGACACGTTGAAACAAAAGTATTTTGGAGGAATGTAAATAAATGATTATAGTAAATAATGTTGGTTTACGCTATGGCGATCGTAAACTGTTTGAAGATGTTAATATTGGAGTAAAACGCTGATTCTACGCTGTGCAGTTTACGCTCTTGTTTACGGTGTGTCGTAAACTATATAGGGAGCGTAAATATTATGAAAAGGACTCGTTTTTTAACTAAGGATGAACAACAAAAGCTTAATTCAGTAGATAAAAAGGTACATTACGTTACCGATTGGACAAGTGCTATGGAAATGTTCTTAAAGGATTGCGAGATAAGAGGTTTACGAGAATCAACTTCTTTCTATTACGTTAAAGAAACTCGCATGATATTTCGTTACTGGGAAGAACAAGAACTAGATATCTCACCAGAACAATTAACTAGTGAACACATCACCGATTTAATTCTCTACATGAAAAACAAAAAAGAGTTGTCTCCTTCTAGTATTAACATTCGTTTAAGAGCATTTAAAACAGTACTCAAATGGCTTTATGACAATAAAAAAGTACCAATTAATGCTGGTGATGGCGTAAAGCGCCGTAATTGTTCAATGAGAATGAGATAGAAAATAATACTTGGATAGGCGTTCGAGATACGGCTATTTGCCTTGTGTTACTTGAATGTGGTCTGCGTCAAAATGAAATATTAAATTTAAACGTCTTTGATGTGGTGTTTGAGCAAAATTATATTATGGTTCGCCATACAAAAACATACCATATGAGAAAAGTACCGATTACTCATCGGACTAAAAATGCTATACGAAGATGGCTTACTGTCCGTGGTGAAAGCAAATACTCGCAACTATTTATTAATATTGCTGGTAACCAACTCACTAATCGTGGTTTATATCAACTAATTGAAAAATATGGGAAACGAGCTAAGGTTGAAGGAATTCGTTGTAGCCCCCATACTTTTAGACATACATGTGCAAAACTCTATTTAAAAAATGGCGGCGATTTATTCAGTTTACAGGCGATATTAGGTCACATGAACATCGAACAAACAAAACGCTATGTGACCCTCAATCATGATGACGTTGCAGATTTACATGCTGAACATAGTCCGTTAAAAGCATTATGGAAAAAATAATATTGAATATTAGGTAGTCATCTTGACTGCCTTTTTTCTTTGGAGAAAACACTACTCAACCATACTAGATCCCAGTTCAGTGATAACCTCAGAATGTTGGTTTAGAGAGCCTAAACATCACGCTTAAACTCTCTAATTTAAACTTCTTCTATTTGGCATCCGGGAACATTCTTTGTGCCATATCACCAAACTCATCAAATATTCCGCTAATCGGCTTTCCATTTTGAATATCGTTGACATATCCTTTCATACTTTTAACAAAGTCTGGATTTGCAGAGACATAAACATTGTCTGTACCTTCATCCTGTTTTTTTACTTGATCAACAATTTTCTTTTCTAAGTCATTTGTCAGGTTCTTGTCATTTGTCAGATTCACTGCAACGTATGCGTTATTATCTGTAATTATGACAGAGGCGCCCTCTACATCCTTCAAATCCTCTAGCTGATCTGCTACTTCATCAGCCACGCGCATTTTATTATCATTGTCATCATTGCTTAATTGCCTTGCATTGTAATCGTTGTCGCCGTTTCTGTCATTTACATTCAAGGTATTGGCATTATTTTTATCGCTTCGAGTATTCATTCCTACATTTTTTCCATTATCATTATCATCACTTGTCCCACAGCCGGTAAGGAATAGAGCAATCAAGGCGCTTGTTAAAAATGTGTATTTCATGTTAGTCACTCCTTTAAAATTAGATACCTTAGTACTATCTGCTGTATTTTCGAGAATATTCATAAAAAAACACTTTAAGTTAAACTATACCCCGGATAACGAACACACATAAAAAAGTGTCCCTTATCCTGGTTTTTTAATGTTCAATAGATGTAATGGTTATGGACGGAGGGTTTCTATGAGTAAGAATTTATACATTTTCCATTTAAAGCGCCCGATTACTCAATTCCCTCCTTTATTCTGCAATTCATCAAATCTTTACATGATTAATACATTTATTGAACTTATCTATTTTATAATTAAATTACAATTTAATAATTCACATCATATGGAGGGTACAATCATGGAAATAAATGAAAGGCAACCATTTGAGTCTTTTTTATCTCCTCGTCAACTTACTGAGCTAAAAATCTTATCTACTAAAACAAACATAGCTTTCCATGAATTATTAGCAATGCCATCAATAGTCTCACTTCTAGAGAAACTGAACAATACTACCGAACTAAATGATGAGCTTAATAATAAAGAAATGATATTAAGAAATAAAGTTTTCATTAATAAAAATAAAGAAGTATTAAATAAGACACAAAAAGCACTCGACCATTTAGGCTGAGTGCTTTTATGATTGATGAGTTCCTCGCGTTAAATATATTTACTCTTATTAAGAACTTTAAAATAAACATTTAAAATTTCATCATACGGTTCAAATCCTTCTTGTATTTTGAACGATGAACTGAAGGACTAACTAAAGTTATAAATACACTCTATGAAGAGTTAAACAGAGTGGATCGAGAGAAGACTGCATTCGGAAAACCTAAACAGCGAAAATTATTAGATATGATATAAAAAAAGAGACTTTTATTAGCCTCTTTTTTGATTATAAATGTTGGTTTTTGCTAATGAACCTTTAACTTTTTGCATAAATAAGATACAATTTAAATGATGCACAGTTTAAAACATACAAGATCGTAAACTGCTGTTTGTGTGAATCAGCGTATAACTAATGAAACAAAGTGTTGAACACGTTGAAACAAAAGTATTTTGGAGGAATGTAAATAAATGATTACAGTAAATAATGTTGGTTTACGCTATGGCGATCGTAAACTGTTTGAAGATGTTAATATAAAATTCACGCCTGGTAACTGCTATGGCCTGATTGGGGCGAATGGTGCGGGTAAATCCACTTTCTTAAAAATCCTTTCAGGTGAAATTGAAGCGCAATCCGGTGATGTTCATATGGGACCTGGCGAACGCCTTGCCGTTCTAAAACAAGATCACTTCGCTTATGAAGAGGAAGAAGTCCTTAAAGTTGTCATTATGGGACATGAAAGATTATATGAAGTCATGCAAGAAAAAGATGCCATCTATATGAAGGAAAACTTCACGGATGAAGACGGAATGAAAGCTGCCGAACTTGAAGGTGAATTTGCCGAATTAAACGGATGGGAAGCTGAACCTGAAGCTTCAATCCTCTTAAAAGGCCTTGGCATTGCAGAAGACCTGCATACAAAGAAAATGGCTGAGTTGAACGGTGGCGACAAAGTTAAAGTATTGCTTGCCCAGGCACTATTCGGTAAACCGGATGTCCTTTTACTGGATGAGCCTACCAACCACTTGGACTTAAAAGCGATCAAATGGCTGGAAGAATTCTTAATCAACTTTGAAAACACTGTTATCGTAGTTTCCCATGACCGTTACTTCCTTAACAAAGTTTGTACACATATCGCGGATCTTGATTTCGGTAAAATCAAAGTTTATATCGGTAACTATGACTTCTGGTATGAATCAAGCCAGCTTGCCCTTAAACTGACTCAAGATGCCAATAAGAAAAAAGAAGAAAAAATCAAAGAGCTTCAAAATTTCATCGCTCGATTCAGCGCCAATGCATCCAAATCGAGCCAGGCGACATCCCGTAAGAAATTATTGGACAAAATCAGCTTGGATGACATAGAGCCTTCTTCGCGCCGCTATCCATATGTCGGATTTACACCTGATCGTGAAATCGGGAACGACCTGCTACGTGTCGATGGTATCTCGAAAACGATCGATGGCGTAAAAATATTGGATAACGTCAGCTTCACGATGAATAAAGGCGACAAGATTGCATTTGTCGGTAAAGATGAGATTGCTAAAACAACAATGTTCAAAATCTTGGCAGGTGAAATTGAACCGGATAGCGGCTCATTCAAATGGGGCGTTACGACATCTCAGGCATACTTCCCTAAGGATAATGCTGAATTCTTTGAAGGTGTCGATTTAAATCTTGTCGATTGGCTCCGTCAATATTCTCCTAATGACCAGAGCGAAAGCTTCCTGCGTGGTTTCTTGGGCAGAATGTTATTCTCTGGCGATGAAGTAACGAAAAAGGCAAGCGTACTTTCAGGGGGCGAAAAAGTCCGCTGTATGCTTTCCAAAATGATGTTAAGCGGTTCGAACGTCCTGATGCTTGATGAACCTACTAACCATCTGGACTTAGAGTCGATTACGGCATTGAACAACGGTTTGATCAGCTTTAAAGGATCGATGATCTTCTCTTCTCATGATCATCAGTTCATCCAAACTATATCGAACCGTATCATTGAACTTACACCAAAAGGTACAGTCGATAAGCAAATGAGTTATGATGAGTACCTTGAAAATAGCGAATTGCAAAAGCAAGTAGCTGAAATGTACAAATAATACTTTTATGAAAGCACATCCTTATTGGATGTGCTTTTTTCGTTCCCGATTCTTCTGCCTGCCTTTATTTCATACCTTTAATACATTGAAGGTATAAAAAACACGCTGCATTAAATATAATAATATTCCCCGAAAGATGAGCACTGAATAATTTCATCGATAAAAAGGTATATTGGTAAGGAAGGAGTGAGTTAGAATTGGATGGTCTTACAGTGAAAAATATTTTTGATGATACAGGATACCTTTTTTTATATGATAAATTCAGTTATCATTTTTATGTATCCGGCTTGTTCGACTTAGTCGATCAAGAAAAAATAATCTCGGATTTTTTAAATTCTTATGGATTCGATGATAAAAATCCTCTCTTTTTTGACGACTTTTCCTTTTATTTTAATTGCTTTCATTATTCCCAGCAAAAACAAAAGATGATAAATTACTTGAAAACCGAGTATGACGAACATATATGTTAAGTATAAAGGCCAGATAAACTGATCCTGCCCTTAAACGAGCACTATTCAAAAAAAAGATAAGAGTATATAAATTTTATTATAAGTCAAGGTTATGATGAAATGACTTGATAAAAAGGAAGTAATATATAATGTCACACATTATATAAGGTAAAATAAAAGGATAGATAAGGTCAGAACTTTATCAGCTTTATCTATCCTATTTTGTACTACATATGACCTTATTTACTACAACAACATTAAGATTTAACTACAATAAAATGAGAATTTCGTTATTCAACAAAAGCGCCCTATTACGGAATAACTCATTAAAGAATGCTGCTTCGTGTATTCCTCTTTTCTGACGAATATTGCACCTGTTAGTTAAATAACCCTTCATGTGAACGATTTCAATCATGGGCAACATTTATGAATGGCTACTGAAGCTACCCCACCACAAACAATAATAAGTGCTTTTCCCATTCTAATCTCCTAACTAAATAGATTTTGTAAATGAAAGAGGGAAGTCAATAACAAATTAACTAGCAGTGCATCAACTTATTAGGATGCTTTAGAAAACAAATGAATGCAATGTCTCTGCTTATCAATCAGCCTATTCAATCCATTTAAGTCTTTGATGCAATAATCCATCGGAGCCTTTATTTTCTCCTGTGACAAAGTCAGTCATATGGTAGGTTAAATACCCTCCGTACTTGCTCTTGGTGTTTAGCAAAAGCTCATCAACATAATGGATACCTAAAGAAAGGTCATCCAGGATTATGCTGGCCATAGCAGCATAAATGCCACAAGCAACTTGGAAGTACGTGGCGTTTGTTTTGAATTTCGGATATATTTCACTACTTTTCATCACATTATATATATACTTTTCGCTATCCTCGTAAACTAATAGGACACCAACTAGGTCTTCACCTTCAATTTCACCTACATCTGGATCAAGCAATTGTTGATTCCAATCCCAGAGAACGTCTACATTAGCCAAATTATTTCGGATTGATTCCGTTGTATATTCATTAACACGATAAATAAACCCCAATTGCATATCAAATAATTTACCTAATGTAATCACTTCTTCATGTGGCATTAGACAACCATAAAACTCTTTTTGCCCTAACCTTACTTTATACTCCATTGCATAAACTTCTTCATAAAAATATTGTGGCAAATGATGATGGACAAACATAGGGTAGCTTAATATCGCTTCATCCAGGAAGCATTCGACCGACCAAGAAGTATAGAGTGTGTTAGGTTTGATTAACGTTTTGTCTTTAAAAAAGGAATCATCATGCTCCACAATGTAGCAGGCTAATGGTTTTTGATCCGGATTTTCGTTTATGAGTTTTATGGCCATCCATTGCACTACACCAGGATTCATCCCCGAGCCAACAATCGCCTTTATATTGGTAAGATTTTTTTTGCTATCTTCAAATCTAATATACCGCTCTGTCAATGGGAAACCATATAGACTTTCGTCCTCATCAACCTCGGTATTCTCGAGGGCAGAATTGACGTAAAAAACATCTAATTCGTTACAGCATTTCATCATCTCAATTGTATCGGCCCATGAAACATCAATGACTACTTTCGTTTTTGTCTTTTTTAAATGTTTCTGAAAGTGACTTAAAACTGTGAGGTCAAGCTGGTAAATTTTTATTTTATCGGCAAGATTAGGGAATAATTGGTCGTAATACTCTTTATCCTTTTGTTTAACATCAATTAGATGAAGCTGGGAAGTGCTAATGATGGGGTACATAGGGTCATTTTTATCTTGGGCGGATTGATTTAGAATGGCCAATACCGCTTTTGCAACACCTCCACTGCTGCCTAATATAGAAATGGACAATGAACTTGTCCCATTTAACATTTCATCACTCCTTTCGCCAATTAATGCTGCACGTGAAACATGTGCAAGGATTTCTTAAACAATATATGATTCTAATGATCGCTACGTATGTGCTTCTGTCTATGAATAAGAGAGATGTTAGAATTAATAATATGAGATTTAGAATAAGTGCTTTTTCAACTAAGATGGCAGTAGTTAAATAGAAAGGGGTTATACCATTGAAGAAACATATTTTGAAGGTGTATTCGGCATTCAAAAGATATCGTTTATGGCAGGATGATTTTTGAATGTAAAAAAGCTCCCGATTGTGGAACAAAAATAAAAGAGCTTTCTCGTTTTCCAGGGGGGCATTCCGCTGATTGAACTTGGCTAAAATACGCGAACGACCGGTCACTTAAACGAAACTGCTGTATATAGTAATAGTAA
This sequence comes from Peribacillus sp. FSL P2-0133, assembly GCF_037975445.1. Taxonomy (NCBI): domain Bacteria; kingdom Bacillati; phylum Bacillota; class Bacilli; order Caryophanales; family Bacillaceae; genus Peribacillus; species Peribacillus sp. FSL P2-0133. Next base: position 3,318,658 of record NZ_CP150254.1, read on the forward strand.
GTTTTGAGAAAGGGTGAACAGAATCGATGATACATCCAGATACCGAGATTCGGTTTGTCAATGAAAAGATTGGTGTGGGTGTTTTTGCCACAAAAATGATCCCCAAAGGAACGATCATCTGGGCATTGGATGATTTGGACATCATTCTCGAGGAAGATGAAATTGAATCGCTTGATCTCGTGCGAAGGGAAATCGTCTATAAATATGCCTACCTCAACGATGACGATAACTACGTGCTGTGCTGGGATCATGCCAGATACATGAATCATAGCTTCAGTCCAAATGTGGTATCGACGGTCTATGAGATTGAATTGGCGTCGAGGGATATTCTTCCCGGAGAGCAAATCACATGCGACTATGCTACGCTCGGGTTAGACGAACCTTTTGAGTGTGAACCGGAGGAAGGGACTTCTAGCACCGTAGTGATGCCGGATGATTATCTGTATCGCTACAAGGAATGGGATGAGTTGGCTGGGGAGGCATTCAAACAATTGAATCAAGTAGACCAGCCGTTGCGTCATCTGATTCGACCGGAGTTCGTCGACAGGGTAAACGCGATCGCAGAGGGAAGTGCCGAGCCGGATTCCTTTCTTACGCTCTATGAAGAGGAGTAAAGGCAACTAAACAACCACCAGGACAGACGGTTCTGTTGGTTTGTCTATTTTCATTTAACCAGCTTTTTTTGGCGATCTAGCAAGATGGAACATGAATCATCAGCGTGAGGGTTTAATACCCAGAAAAGACCGCACCTCTGGCCAAGGTAGAGAACTTACCTCTGTCAAGTAGACAGTGCTAAAAAAGACTATGCAGCCACCATGATTCGGTATTCTACTGGAGCACGGTGGTTTAGTCGTTTTTGGAATCACTTATAATAGTAATGATACATATATGTTTCTATAGCTTGTATTAACTCTTCCTCTTTTTTACAATCAATTTGATACAACATTTCTGTTTTAAAATGTGAAAAGAACGATTCTACACAGGCATTATCGAGGCAGTTTCCTTTATTACTAACTACAGGAATGCTAAACGCCCCTTTAGCTTTCCATATATGAAAAAAGAACCTCTAGTAATATACTAAAGATTCGGGATTAATAAATATATTGTAACTTTAATTAGTTAAATGAAAGTAATTAAGTTAGTATATTTCCATAATACGAGATAAACGAATAGAGAAAATCTTTTGATTTTCATCCTTTAAGGAAAGGGTTTGTTCATTGAGGTTAAGTTTATGCAATTGACCCTTACATGTTTTTAATACTCCTTCTTTATAATAAATGATGGTCGTTATGCCCTTTTTTTTCAACGATTTCAAGATCATCTGATTATCTCCTTTCTGTCTATTCAAATATTTATTAAAAATTGTATGATAATTGGTGCAATACTATGAAATCAGTTAAGATATGTATATTATATAACGAAAATCGTAAGCGTTTTCATTGTTGTTGTGAACAATTTGTGAAAGTTTGAACATTAGAATATTTTAGGAAAATCAGAATAGGCTCGGAAATGGTAAAATCCATGATAAAAAAATGAATATTAAGTGAATCGACTTTTAGACTGACTTAACGTATTATATCCCCGTTTTGACGGCAGACTCCCTTATAGATTTTCTAGTCCAGAAAGAATTAAATTTCCCATTTTATCCAAATCATCTTTTGGACTATACGGTACTTTCGTTAGCCACTGATTTACCTGATTAAGATTTGTACTTTTATCGGCCGCTACCTGGTATAGAACCCATACCTCAGGACCGGATCGATTGTCCTTGAACCTCTTTTGTTTAGAATATGATCAGAACGGTTGTTGGGCCTAAATAAAATCTATGTAATTACTTTCTGAAGGAGTTGTTTATATGAGTGAGCTTCCCCCACTAACCTCGTAATAGATTACACGCTCTCATAATATTTGTTGCTTCTTTAAACAAATTTCTAATAAAGTCTCTGCCGCCATCGCTTTCACGAATTGGTCCCATTGGTGCACACATAAGTGTCGTAACACCTAACACAAAAAATATACTTGTCATAATTATTGCTAATCCTAGATAAGTACTTATTTTAGTGTGTTCATTTAAAAATAAGCCCCTAAAAAATCATTCCAAATATAGGAACTAATAAAGTAACGCTTACTATCCAGGTTGGACCCACATTTTTTTTAAGATAAAAATAAAGAAGATAAGCAATACCAGTGGAAAAAAAAGCTAAACCTAAAACTGAAAAGGTTACTGTTAAATTTGGTAACCTTCGAATATGAATATTCCATAGAGTTCACAGAAATATGTCGAACATATTTATTAATTATATTAGGGCAGACTTTTTTAAACGAAAACGATTCAAAAAAAGGTAAGAGCATACAAGTAGCTCTTACCTCCTTAAAATTTCCCCTGTTACTCTTCCTTGCCTGCTGCCATATTCATGTTCGCTTCGATATTCTCCTGGCTGATGGTGGTAAATGGTAAATTTTTCTTTCCTGAGAAATTCTCAAGCCATTCTTTGACATCAATTCCCGACGATGCCATTAAATCCGTTGCATACCCAGTCACTTTATTAGCTCCGCCATTCACACCGCTTCCACCTGTATCCACTACAGTGATCTAGTCGATATTACTAAGCGGGCTTGCCACTTGTACGCAAATTAACCCCCGTCCAACTTTTTAAAACTGGTAACAGTGGTAATTGCATAAACCATTTAGGTATTTCGATTATAGTTTTACCTCAAACATGATTTGCTATAAGACTTATCGCAGAGTTGACACAAACTGTGAGGCAAAAAGCCCTCATTCAGAGGACTTGGAAGGATTCGAAATCCGATTTAAGGGAGAAAAATTCTCTCTTTTCGTGCTACCTTAAAATTTTTTCCTTCAATCGAAAAAATACTATGAATTACATTCCAACTGAAATGTAATCCATAGTTCCTTAAGTTAATCACATTATTTACCAAAGCGATTTTACCTCGGAATCTACACTTTTACAGTCAATTATATCTATGCACTTTCTTCTTTTAATTTCTCCTCCTGCGAAAGAGCACTACCCGCTGTAAATTCTTCTAAAGCATGCATGGCAAACCTCGCGTTGGGATAAGTGATCGAACCGCCACCAATCACACCAATTTTGAGGGTTTCAATGATTTCATCGATGGTTGCCCCGGCATTTAAACAGCCTTCCATGTGATTGCAAATGCATTCATCTCAGCGGCTGACTATTGATATGGCTAATCCCATAATGGTGTACTTACCCTAACTGGCGTTTAAATTGTTTACTGGCGAAGAAGTAAGCGATGACCATGATGCCGACGCACCAGGCAAGCGCGATCCAGATATCTTTGCCAACAGACCCTTCATACAAGAGGGCACGAATCGCATTCACGATTGAAGTCACGGGCTGGTTCTCAGCGAACGCACGGACAATTTTAGGCATGGTTTCGGTGGGGACAAAGGCCGAACTGATAAACGGCAGGAAAATCAGCGGGTACGAGTAGGCTGTCGCCCCTTCCATAGACCCCGCTGTCAATCCGGGAATGACAGCCAGCCATGTCAGCGCCAGCGTAAACAGCCCGAGTATCCCAGCTACCGCGAGCCAATCCAGGATATCAGCGTTGGAACGGAAGCCCATCAAGAGCGCGACGAGGATAACCACCATGACAGTAAGCGCATTGGAAACAAGCGAGGTCAACACGTGAGCCCACAATACCGACGAGCGCTTGATGGGCATGGTAATGAAACGCGCCATCAGCCCGCTCTTTACATCCGTAAACAGCCGCACGGAAGTGTAAGCGACACCGGATGCGATAGCCATCAGCAAGATTCCCGGCAATAAATAATTGACGTAGTTGTCCGTGCCTGTCTCTATGGCGCCGCCAAATACGTAGACAAACAGCAGCAGCATCATAATCGGCGTAATCGCCACCGTGATAATTGTATCCGGGCTGCGCATGATGTTGCGCATTAAACGCCCTAGTAGTACCCCTGTTTTGCTTTTCATTTACATCTCCTCCTTTTTGCCGATGATTGCGAGGAAAATTTCCTCCAATGTCGGCTGCTTCTCGATGTACTCCACTTTCGCTGGCGGGAACATCTCCTTAAGTTCGGTAAGGGTACCGGTCGATATGATTTTTCCGCCATTCAGGATGGCGATACGGTCCGCCAGTTGTTCGGCTTCCTCCAGGTACTGGGTCGTCAGCAAGATGGTTGTGCCGCCGCCGGCAAGCTCCTTGACGGTATTCCATACTTCAATCCGCGCTTCGGGGTCAAGCCCTGTCGTCGGTTCGTCGAGAAAAATGACTGCTGGCGTCCCGATCAGGCTCATGGCGATGTCAAGCCGGCGCTTCATCCCGCCGGAATATTTGTCCGCCCGGCGGTTGGCCGCATCGGTCAGGCTGAATCTTGCAAGCAGATTATCAGCGATTTGAGCGGGATTGGAAACTCCCCGCAACTTGGCGATCATCATCAGGTTTTCCCGCCCGGTGAGCATGCCGTCTAAAGCTGCGAACTGCCCTGTCAGGCTGATGCTCTGGCGAACATGATCCGGTTGACGCTGGACGTCAAAGCCGCAAATACCTACTTCGCCGCCATCGGCCTTCATCAGTGTCGAGAGGATGTTGACCGTCGTCGTCTTGCCCGCTCCATTTGAGCCCAGCAGTGCGAAAATTTCGCCACGCCGCACCTCAAAATCCACCCCCTTTAAGACCTCCTTGTCTTTAAAAGATTTTTTTAACCCTTTTACAGAAATCGCTGCATTGCTCATACTTTTTTCCTCCTTATAAATAGCGCAGCAAGGCCGCTTGCGAGATCCATAATTATCTGGTCGAGCGCCTTGCGGAGCTAGATTGCCTCTACTCTTCTATTTAGTCTGACTGATAATCAGTATTACTTATTACTGAGGTGAAAATATAACTGAATAGCGAAGGTGGCAATTCACATTTGTAACCAGCTATTCAGTCAGTATTATCTATTGAATTTATTTTTTCCCAATCGCTTCATGATACTTTGATTCAAATCTTCACGATACTTGGCGACATAGGTTTTAGCGTTTGCCACTAGTTCGTCGGCAAAGGACGCCACGTCGTCCCCAGTGATTTCCAGCACTTGTCTGCCTTCCGCCGCACCGGCTTCGAACAACTCGATTAATTCATACTGCATATGCAGCATATCCATCCCGTTGCCTGCTGAGAAATTCCACATGTAGTTTTGAATTTTCTTAAATACAAACTGGTAGTCCTCTGGCAGGGCTTCAACCCGTGCCATCATCATTTTATACTCTTTTTTATCACCAATCATTTTTTTGAACAATTCCATCATGTTATTTTTCCTCCTTTTTTATAAAGCTGAACAAGTCACTCCAAAAATATCGTACGGAATATCTTATGAAGCTAGATTGACTTTAAGACGTTGATTTTCGACGATACAAAATCCCATTTTTCCCAAAATAATTCAAGTTCCTGGCGGCCAGCCTCATTAAGTGAGTAAAACTTGCGGGGCGGCCCCATATCTGACGGTTTCTTCTCTATGTTCACCAGTTTTTTCTTTTCTAATCGCACGAGGATGGTGTATACCGTCCCTTCTACGACTTCAGTAAACCCAAGCTCGTTCAGGCGTCGGGTAATCTCGTAGCCATATGTTTCATGGCGGCTGATGATTTCCAGCACGCAGCCTTCCAGTGAACCCTTCAGCATTTCAGTTAAATTTTCCATGTTCAGAGCCTCCTCTATTTTGTGACTTATATACTTAGTATTGAGGGAAATTTTTACTGAATAGCTATTGGGAAATCACGCTATTTAGTATTACTTATTACTTCTAAACTGTAACACCGAGTAGCAGAGGTGTCAACTTTTTCTTAAAAATATTTTTGCAACTTCACTATTCAGTGCTGTTGGTATCCAGTGTTACTTACTACAAGGTATGCTGTAACACGTAGTATGGTGACTGTCAACTTGATTTTTTATTTTTTTTAAAAAACCAGCTACCCCCATTGGATACAGATGATTTCTTTTATGGAGCCTTTACTTCCTCCTATGTTTCTTTCACAATGATCACACCGCGGATCATTCCCATCCAGCAGCTGCACATGTAGGTTCCCGGTTTCTCTGGTGTGAAAACGATGAGGTTTTCTCCTACTTCCAGAGACCAATTCCTTCCGAAGAAATGTTAAAGAGTATTCCCGAAATGAAAGAAGAACTTCATAGACCCATGCTCTTAATAATCTCGGCAGAAAAGTAAATGTTTATTATGGTTTCTGCAAGATGTGGGGACGTTTTTCTTTTTGGGTTCACGGGAGCTTTAGTAAAATAACTGAGGATTATTAATGTAACACCTTCGCGTTCTTCACTTTTCCACTAACTATAGGAGCTTCATAAGAAGCCCTATCATAATTTTAAATTCTTATGGTTTCGATGATAAAAATCCACTTTTTTTGACGACTTTTCCTTTTATTTTAATTGCTTTCATTATCCCCACCAAAAACAAAAGATGATAAATTACTTGAAAACCGAGTATGACGAACATATTTGTTAAGTATAAAAGGCCAGTTAAACTGATCCAGCCTTTTTAAACGAGCACTATTCAAAAAAAAGGTAAGAGCATATAAGTGCTCTTACCTTTCTTCATTTTATTTTTCTCTGTTACTCTTCCTTGCCTGCTGCCATATTCATGTTCGATTCGATATTCTCCTGGCTAATGGTGGAAAATGGTAAATTTCGCTTTCCTGAGAAATTCTCAAGCAAATCTTTGACATCAATTCCCGAAGATGCCTTTAATGACTCCTGCAATGTTGCCATTAAATCCGTTGCATACCCGGTCACTTTATTAGCCCCGCCATTCGAACCGCTTCCACCCGTGTCCACTACAGTGATCTTGTCGATATTACTAAGCGGGCTTGCCACTTGTTTTGCATACTCCGGCAGCATTTTCAAAATCATGTCCATTACAGCCGCTTGCCCAAACTGTTCAAAGGCTTCTGCAATCTTCTGCTTGGCTTCGGCCTCGGCTACCCCTTTTAACCGGATGATTTCCGCTTCTGTCGTACCTTGTGCCCTTTGTGCGTCCGCTTTAGCAAGACCGTCCATACGAACACGTTCCGCTTCCGCTTTCGCCATGGCTTCAATTTTATACTTATCGGCATCCGCTTCTGTAATCTGTTTCATCTTGTTAGCGGAGGCTGCCTGCTCTACCGCATAACGGTCGGCATCCGCCTTTTTCTTCACTTCTGAATCATATTGCTTTTCACGGCGAAGGATTTCTTTTTCCTCCAGCTCAATTTGCTTCTGACGTTCAATGATCCTGATTTGCATTTCCTGTTCTGTTACATCCTGTTTAGATCTAGCCGTTTCAAGATCGTAAGCTTGGTCAGCTCGTGCTTTGGCAATATCCTGCTCGCGACGGAATTCCGCAACCTTTAGCTTGTTGATTTTTTCGGCTTCCGCAATTTCTGTTGCCCTTTCAAGTTCAGCTCGCTGTGCTTCCTTCGATGCTTCTGCGCGCTTGATTCGCGTTTCTTTCTCTGCTTCTGCGGTAGCTATATCGGCATCCCTCTTTACTTGTGCGATTCTTGGCTTACCAAGGGATTCAAGATATCCATTTTTGTCCCGAACATCTTTAATGGTGAACGATACGATGATGAGTCCCATTTTAGCTAAATCCTGCGAGGCTACCCTCTGTACTTCCTGGGAAAACTTTTCGCGGTTTTTATAAATTTCCTCGACTGTCATCGACCCAAGGATGGAACGAAGATGTCCCTCTAAGACTTCCCGTGCTTCCTGTTCACGGTCATCTTTGGATTTACCAAGGAATTGCTCCGCTGCTGTGGCAATATCGGTGATTGAACCGCCAATCTTGATTATCGATACACCATCTGCCATGACTGGAACTCCCTGTTCTGTGTATACTTCAGGAGTTGAGACCTCAAGTTTGCTTGACAACAAGCTTAGTGGTTCCGCTTGCTGGAACACCGGGAGAACGAAAGCGCCACCTCCGCGGACGATTTTTATTTTATTTCCTGATTCGTCGATGTGAACATTTTTGCTTCCTAAGTAGCTTCCAGTCACGATCAATGCTTCATCAGGACCAGCCGTGCGGTATTTCGTAATAAAGACAGCAATAAGTGCGATAAGTAAAAATGCTACAATGGCGACGACAATCCAAATCAAATTAAACATAAACTACCTCCTACCTTTTTTAATCCTGGTGGGGCATAACATAGACAACCCCGTTTTTAACTTCGATGATCAAGACCTTTGAATCCGAAACAATTCCTTCATTCTTATAACTGGCCGCAGTTTTCGCGATGCTTCCACTGATGCTTTCAATAAGGACTTCCCCAAACCCGTCAACCGGGATTGATGTCAGAACCCTGCCGACCCTCCCTCTCAGATCATTATCATGAAATGTCAAACTTTCTTCCGCTGATGAGATGGGAAGCAAAACAAATACATTCAGTAAAGTGACGATGGTAAATGAAATGATCAGGGAAATGCCGGCACTCAATCCAGCATGAAGTCCTGAAAGAGATTCAAGTAAAAACCCACTCGCAAAAAACACGGTCAAAAAGCTAAAAATGAGTGTAGGATTAAATATATCCGGTAATTCAAGGCCGGAAAATATATCATTAAACAAGATAAATAAGAATGTTAGCCCCCCGAATATAATTAATCCATATAAATAGACTGTTTCTAATGGAACCCCAAATAACTCCATCTCTTTCATCCTTTAAATTCGATTTTTTCCAAGCCGCATACTATTTTAAGGACCTGGGATAAGCGTTTTACCAACATTGATAGTTTATTGTTATAATCCCCTCCATTTTCTTCGCTTACCATTCATACGAACTATGCATTAAAAAAGTTTCATTTATTTTCCAAGTTTTGAATTTTACCCTTGTGTTCACTTACAAACAATGTAGTCTAATAAATCATTAATGAATTAAAATCCATAATATCATTGACAGTGTTTAGTTAACATATTAAAATTCTTTATATGTTAACTCGTCATATAAATAGGTTTACATTAGGGGGAAGCACAATGAAGGAGCGTCATGAGAAGTTAAGAATGATGATGGTTACAGCTTTATTTGCAGCACTTATAGGAATACTTGCCCAAATTACAATTCCACTGCCCTTAGTACCGATTACAGGACAGACTCTAGCAGTCGGACTGGCAGCAACGATACTCGGTTCACGTTATGGAACTTCTTCCGTTTTATTATACTTGTTCATAGGGGCAGCGGGAGTGCCGGTATTCGCTGAAATGTCTGGAGGATTAGCTAAGATATTCGGTCCGACAGGCGGTTATTTATTATCCTATATCCCGACAGTATATATAACGGGGCTGATATTGGAAAAAAACCGTTTCTCAGTTGCAATGGCTTTCCTTGCCAATACAATCGGGATGATAATTACTTTAGTCATCGGTACGGTTTGGTTAAAATATATGAGTTCATTATCTTGGCCAGTGGCATTTGCCAGCGGTTTTGCTCCATTTATAATCGTAGGCGTTTTAAAGGCATTCCTTGCATCATGGCTTGGCATTACAATCCGTTCAAGGTTAGCCTCGGCTAATATGCTACCAAAAAAAAATGCACCACTTTCCCAATGATGGGTAAATGAAAGAGAGGGTACTGCTTGTGGTACCCTCTCTTTCATTTATATTCAAATTCCCGAACACTTGCACAAAAAAAAGACTCTTAAAAAAGAATCTTTTTTACAAGTAATTATTGCGGTCCTATCCCCATAAGTCCGAATATAAATAGCAAATGTATATTATCCCCTTTGCTAACCGTAATCATTTTACTATAGTAACAGTAATTTGACAACTATTGAGGACACACATGAACATGCTGCCATTTAATTACTTAAGGATATATAGTAACGGCTTTAGTTACTTATTATTCACTTTATATTCTTTTTTCGTACCATCTTCGAAAACGACCTCTAAATCAAATTCTTGATAGTCATCCTTCAAATTAAAAGCTTTTGTCACTTCTTGAATGACCTCCTCCTCTGATGAATCTTTGGTGAATGTCAATTTTTCTAGAATCGGGGTCAATTCTTTCATTGCTTCATCACCGTGAACTTCATGTTTGTTAAGTTTGTCCTTGATCGAAGCTTCTGTTTGAGCTCCCATGGTATCATATTCAGCTTCGTATTCGTTATCATTGCCTGTATAATCCGCTTCCAATTGAAAATCCTTATAAGTGAAAGGCAATTTTTCATTATTATCCGTTCCTGTTTCAGGATTATTTTCAGCTTGATTTTCATTTTCCTGAACCGGCGGGTTTTTCACTTCATCGTTTTCTTCGCCGCATCCAGCCAAAACAAGCACAGCGGCAAACGGCACTGATAATATTTTGATTGATCTCCTCATGAGTTTTTCCTCCTTTAGTCTGTATACCTTATCTATTTCCTAATAGAGGTCAAATAAAACTCAAGATTTCCTCATATACATTAAATCGACCAAGTGATCATAGTGGAAGGATATAAAACAATACGGCAAAAAAGTGTGTGACAGATCCCCCAAGCACGAATAAATGCCAAACCGCGTGATGAAACGGAAAACCGCGCCAAACATAAAATATGGCTCCAAACGTATAAAGCAATCCACCTGCAATCAGTAACTGGATACCAGCTGTTGGCATCGTTGCTGTAAGTGGTCCCCAAACGATAACGATCATCCACCCCATTGCAATATAGAGAATCGTCGAAAGGAAGAGGAATTTTTTCACATAGAAAGCTTTGAAGACGACCCCAACTATGGCAACTCCCCAAATTATACCCAGCAGTGTCCAGCCTAGTGACCCTTGGATCACAAGAAGCATGATTGGCGTGTATGTTCCTGCAATGAATATATATATGGCTGAATGATCAAAGATTTCAAATATATCCTTTGTTTTGCCCTCTGGAAAACTATGCACTAAAGTGGAAGAGACGTATAAAAGTAGCATGGAAACACCATAAATGACTGAAATGACTATATGCCAAGGCGATCCTGTTTGGGCTGAGAATATGATTAAAAACACAAGTGCTGCAATACTTAACAAAACGCCGACACCGTGGGTTATCGCATTGACCACTTCTTCTTTTTTTGTATAAACATGTGTATTAGCCATGTTACAGCTCCTTAATTCCGCATTAATTTTTTAGTATTCAACTAAAGTATACATTAGATCTTCCAAGCAATATAGAAAAGTGAATATTAACTTGATTATCACCCCTTAATTAGATTATCATCTAATTAGATGATAATCTAATTAAGGGAGGGATTAAAGTGCAACTAGAAAAATTGGTCGCTTTCCATAAAACGATTGGTGATGTAACAAGGATTAGAATTATATCCATCCTGGCAAATGGTCCAAAACACGGACAGGCACTTGCCGGAATATTAAAATTGACGGCCCCGACAATCTCACACCATTTAACTAAATTGAAGGACATTAATTTAGTGAAGGATCGAAGGGAAAAAAATACGGTATATTATTTTTTGAATGAAGATGTCCTGAAGCATTATTCATCAGCATTACCTAAAATGGTTTCAACTAAGGGGGATTCCAATAAAATGGATAATCAAAAGCTGAATTTAGAACACAAAAAGATCCTTGAAAACTTTTTGATGCCAGATGGTCGATTAAAAACCATACCTGCACAGAGAAAAAAGAAAATGATCGTTCTTCATCATATAGCCAGCCTTTTGGAAAAGGGACGGAAATATCCAGAAAAAGAATTGAATGAATTCATCCAGTCTTTCCATGATGATTATGCAACAATAAGACGTGAACTAATTATCGGGAGTATCATGTACCGTGAAAACAGCATTTATGAATTGAATCCCCGCGAGATGTGGGCTGATATCGTTTAACGGAAGGTTTCAAAAATAAAAAACCGGCCTCCCCTTTGGAAAGCCGGTTCTTATGATATAGTTTATATGGCAAAATGGTGGCCGCCGATAATTTTTATTACATCTAATTGTTTCATCCATTCACTGTCCGAAATACTAGGATTCCAAAAATACAAGGCATCATTTGTATACCCATGAATCGCCAATGCTTCATTGACAGCTTTCTTGGCATCATCTCCTGCTGGTTTATTTATACTGCCATCACCAACAGGCGAGAATTGGTTTTTTTGATAAATCACTTCCCGTACCGTATCAGGAAATTCATCGCTATCAAGACGATTCAAAACAACTCCTGCCACCTCAACCTTACCTCTGTATGGCTCCCCTTTAGCTTCTGCATGCACAAGCCTTGCTAATAATTCTTTATCTTTTTCATTCATTACATGTGGAATAATTAATGTTTTACCGGGCTCGGCAACATTATTTACATTATTATTGACTTCTTTCAACTTTCCGATTGGAACACCGTACTGCTTCGCAATATCCCATATCGATTCACCTTGTTTAATGACATGTTTGGTTGCTCCATCCGAAGCTTTACTGGTCGTTCCCTTAGGAAAAGCTATCCCAAGTATGATGACACTTAGAGTCATTATCACGGTTAATAATACTGATAATTTCATCCTGTAACCTCCTCGTTAAGCATCTTCCAAGGATAACAGACCATATGGGAGAAAACAGTGCTAAATTTTTTCCAAGGAAATGAAGGAAAAATTTTCACGGGGGTCTATTAACTTCAGAATTTTAATGATTCCCATTCTTCCCGTAGCATTCCCATTCTGATTGAATCATAATAATAACCATCATGATAACGGCATTTTCTCATTCTTCCCTCTACTTGCATACCTACCTTTTCTCCAACTGCGATCATGCGTTCATTACCTGACCATGTCGTCAGACCCACCCGCTCAATCTCCATTTTTTCGAATAAATAGCCTATGAATAACATTAACGATTCTGTTCCATAACCGCCATTCCAATACTTGGGCTCAAATATCGTAATTCCGATTTCAAGCCAACGGGAAGGTTCATGTTCCCAGTAATATACAACAGATCCTATTATTTGATCATTTTTTTCCAGTAATAGCTCAGAGTAAGCCCCCATTTTTTCATCATAGGTTCTATGCTTCGCTTCTTTATCGATATATGTTTGGAAATCAATGAGTTCAAGTGGATGATAAGGTGCATCCCACTTTTTCCATTCTGGATCGGCTTCTCCATATTTCAGGCTCCATAAACGTTTTAAATCGGCTTGTTTAACATTCCTCAATATTACTTTACTTCCTTCAATCCAAACATCGTCCAATCCGCTTCCTCCCACTTCAACCTTGCACCGTACTTTCCAATTTACCTGTCGACACATAATTTAATAAAATATTGCCTATCTCTGGGACCATCGAATTCACAAAAATATACACCTTGCCAAGTGCCAAGTATCAAGCTCCCTTTATGGATGATCACCTGCTGTGAAGAGCCAACCGTACTTGATTTCAAATGGGCTGCCGTGTTTCCTTCCATATGTAAATCCAATGTATGATTCCATGGGTATTGCTCATCCAGTCTTCTTAGCATATCCTTTTTGACATCGGGATCGGCATTTTCATTAATCGTGACCCCTGCTGTCGTATGTGGACAATATATAAGAGCTATCCCCTCTTGAATCCCCTTTTCCTTGATGAATGCCTGTACTTCTGTCGTAACATCAATCATATCATCTCTTTTCGTAGTTTTTAAGGTATTTTTCTTCAGCATGTACGTTCACTCCTTTTGTTCGATTTTATATTCCATTACCCATAAACATAAAAATTCATGCTTTAATAAACCAGTCGATATTAAGATTAGCAAACCTTATTATAATTATTTTGTTTTAATATTTAAGGAATGAGGGGGGGATTTTAAGTCAACATTTCCAATTAGCCACTCCTGCATATAAAGTGGACCGATTGAGGAAGTTTTTCACGGAAATTCTATTTAAAAAAGAAACCTGCAACCTTAAAATGCTAAGGGCGAGTGTGGTTTGAATCCGGATCGATCAATTGAGGACTGCGCGAAAAATCCCATCCAGCTCTGATAGTTGAAAATCAGATGGCTATAGGCTTCTAGCCACATTTAATAATTAATCATATATCTTTTAAAGTGAGCGAGGTTTCCTGAAGCGAACCGCATTTTTGTATCACCCTTTCGGCAACCGGACTGAAGTTTTGGATTGGATACTAGAAAAGCGGATGCGCTGTAATTAGATGCGCTTTCATACTAAAGACAAACTCGATGAAAATCGAGTTTGTCTTTAGTTTTTTTATTTTAGGCTATGTTAATTTTCATTGTTGAATTACGATTGAAATAACAGCTAATCGAATAAAATGAATTTTATCCTCTTGTGTAAGTTGACCATATATCATTAGTTCTCACCCAACTCTAACTCCTTTATGGTCATGCCATCCGTGGTTAATCGGAATAGACCGAACATCACTGGATTAGCTTGCACCAATCCTTCACGCACTAAATCTTTAAGAGTCTGATTTACACAGGATAGGTTTCCCCATTCTTTCGGAAGACGGCCAGCAATTTGAATCGGTGTCTGCCAATCAGTGGTTAATGATAGCAAAAAGTTTCGTTGTTTTGGGGTCAAGTCCATAATTACTTCCTCCCTGTTTTTAGGTCACATTACTATATTGTACGTTCTTAATGACTGATAAGTTTCGTTAACGGTAATAAACAGCTATCTACAATGATTTTTCTTATAGATATATTATCACTTCAATATTGTGAAACCCCAATTAGCCAAAGCTCGATCGGCACTAAATTGATATCGGACAATCCGCTCTGCCAAGATGCTTAAATGACTTTTTCTTCGTTTGGAATAAGCAAAGGATTGGAACCTTGTCGCTTTAAACCAGATGGTACAAAAGGTGTTAAAGGACTCTACCACACCCAGAATGAATAATTATCACAGTGGTTTAAAAGGCTGGGTGCAATGATTCAATGGTGTAGCAAAAAAAACTCGACAATTATTTGAGTTGGTTTTAATTTTTAGATATAGTGAAACATCTATCATAAGGAAACAGGTGCCATCAAGGAAGAAAACAAGGAGATTAAAGAAAGGCAACTGATCCTGAGAGTAGCTACTATGTGCAAGAGAACAAAACAGTTTGCCTATTCGTTTCATGCGGCAGCAGTAAATACGCATGATAGTCATCTTAGATCCTCTATTTATAACTGCTTCCATCCAATAAAATTCAAAAAGGTTCCGGAATGATGCCATTCCGAAACCTTTTTGTCTACAAACTGAATGCGGATCCAATGCACTTGGACCCGCTTTCTTTCAGTTTTTTTTATATCCGTTTCTTTTTCCAGAACCCTAATAGTAAGGCGGTGATGAGGGATCCTATTAAAATGGCCAACAAATAGAAAAATGGGTGATTGACAAGTGGGATGACAAATATTCCACCATGTGGTGCAGGGAGAGTCACGTTAAAAGCCATTGACAGTGCTCCCGCAGTCGCTGCACCGACAACACTACTGACGATAACACGCAATGGATCCGCTGCCGCAAAAGGAATCGCTCCTTCTGTAATGAACGAAGCACCCATGAAGTAATTAGTGAATCCTGATTTTCTTTCCATTTCAGTGAATTTGCTTTTAAAAAGTGTAGTGGCAAAGGCAATCCCTAGAGGAGGAACCATTCCACCAGCCATTACAGCAGCGTGCGGTCCGAAACTTTGTGCTTCAATGGCCGCTAGCCCAAATGTGAAGGCAGCCTTGTTTAGGGGGCCACCCATATCTACAGCCATCATCCCTCCAAGAATCAAGCCAAGGAATATTGCGTTCGTACCAGATAAACCTTGCAGCCAATTGGTCAAGCCCATGTTAATTGCGGTTACTGGTTCATTTATGAGAAATAACATGATAAACCCTGTAATTAACATACCGAATACAGGATAGAGTAAAACCGGTTTAATGCCATCGAGTGTTTGCGGTAATCTGGAAAACAATTTTCTTAAAAGTAAGACGACATAACCTGCAAGGAAACCAGCGATCAGTCCGCCAAGAAAACCGGCATTAGCCTGTGCTGCCAATAATCCCCCTACCATACCAGGAGCAAAACCCGGACGGTCGGCAATACTTGAAGCAATGAATCCAGCCAGGACAGGGACAAGTAAGAAGAAGGCACCATTTCCCCCGCCAATATCACTTAATGCTTTGGCAATGGGATTATAATCCGGATTTGCTGGATCGGCTGCCTCGATTCCAAAAAAGAAAGAAAGCGCAATCAAGATTCCGCCCCCGACGACAAATGGAAGCATATTACTTACGCCATTCATTAAGTGCTTGTAAATCCCCAATCCTCCTTTTGCTGAATCACCTTCATCACTTTTATCGTTTCCTGTTCCTTTGTAAACAGGGGCATCCTGATTCAAGGCTCTGGTTAACAGCTCCTCGGTCTTCCGGATTCCATGGGCTACTGGGACCACAATGACATGTTTTCCATTAAATCGATCCATTTCCACCTGCTTATCAGCTGCAACGATAATCGCATCCGCCTCATCAATTTCTGCGGAGGTTAATCCATTTTTGATTCCTGTGGAACCATTTGTTTCGACTTTGAAATCGATTCCCATTTCCTTAGCTTTAGCCTTTAACGCATCGGCAGCCATATAAGTATGGGCAATTCCTGTTGGACAAGCTGTAACGGCTAGGATTTTACCTCCTTTATTGTTACCACTGGCAGCATTACTTGATTGCTGCTCTTCTATTTCTTCTTCATCGGCTTCCATTTCTTTTTGATTGATTATCTCCAACACTTCCTCACCAGAAGTAGCAGAAATCAATTGGGCTCTGAATTTATCATCCATCAGTAATGAAGAAAGCCGGGAAAGGGTTTCCAAGTGATCTGCATTCGCTCCTTCACTTGCTGCAATCATAAAGAACAAATGAGCCGGCTGCCCATCAAGCGATTCATAATCCACACCACTGACAGATTTGCCGAAACAGATGGCAGGTACCCTTACAGCACTTGTTTTTGCGTGTGGTATGGCTATCCCTTCACCAATCCCTGTGGTGCTTTGCTCTTCACGTTTTAAGATGGCAGCTTTGAAACCCTCCACATCGTTTAACCTGTCTGCATCGGCTAGCTTTCCTGATAGTTCATCAATGACTGCTTGCTTTGTAACGCTTTGCAGATTGATGATGATTGTATCCAATTTTAACAAGTCTGTAATTTTCATAGAGTCAGCCTCCTGTTAGATGATTGATGGCAATTTGCGGTAATAACTCTTCAATTTTATCCAATGTACCGAGATCGGATGAAAAGGCTGTAGCACTTCCTGCTGCAAGACTGAAGCGGAAAGCAGATAGAATATCCCCTGTACTTTCATATGTCCCGATGAAACCTGCGACCATGGAATCACCGGCACCCACTGAATTGATGACGTTCCCTTTTGGAACATTTGCGGAATATGACTCTCCACCGGAGCAAAGCACGGCCCCCTGTCCCGCCATTGAAACAATAACGTTTTGTGCTCCTGCTTCAACCAATTTAGCGCCATATTCCCTAGCATCATCAACCGTTCTTATTTCGGTTGAAAAAAGCTCACCCAGTTCATGATGATTGGGCTTTATTAAAAATGGCCGGTGTGCAAGGACATTCAGTAATTCCTTGCCACTCGTATCCACCACCACTTTAATGCCGTTATGGGAACAAGACCTTGCCATGGCTTCGTATACATCCGAAGGAACGCTTGGAGGGATGCTTCCTGACAAAATGAGGATATCATTATTATTCATCTGTTCGATTTGACTAAATAATTGTTGATAATTCCCTTTTGAAATGATTGGCCCTTGGCTATTTATTTCTGTCTCCAGCCCTGTTTTCAATTTAACGTTTATTCTTGTATCTCCAGCTATCTCTGTAAAGTCCGTGTAAATCTCTTCTTGTCTTAAAAACCTTTTTACAAATTCACCAGTTTGTCCACCGATGAATCCTAACGCTGTCGTACTATTTCCCAGCCTTTTAAGCACTCGGGAAACGTTGATCCCTTTCCCTCCTGGGAATTTTGCATCATAACTGGTTCGATTCACCTTGCCCATTTGAAAACTCTCCACCTCGACCAGGTAATCGATGGATGGGTTTAGTGTCACTGTATAAATCATTAAATGGTCACGACCTTTATCTTTGGATTTTTATGGAGTTGAGCAATAGCCTCTTCATCATTGCTGTCAGTGAGGATTATGGCATCGCTTACATCTGCCACCTTAGCGAAAGTAGCTTCATTCAGTTTTGAACTGTCAGCAAGCACGTATGTCTCGTTAGAGAGGCGTAATGCCATCTTCTTCAGTAGAGCTTCCTCCGGGTCGGGTGTTGTGAAACCCAGATCTTGATGGATGCCGTTCATTCCCAAGAAACATTTATCAAAACGGTATTCATTCAGAAACTGTACAGCATTACTTCCAATAACAGCATTTGTCGAAAATTTTATCGTTCCGCCCACTAACACTGTTTTGATTTCCAATTCGATGAGTTTTGGAATATGCATAAGACCATTCGTCAGCACCGTTATATTTTTATCCTTTAAATAAGGAATCATTTCCGCAGTTGTCGTGCCTGCATCAAGATATATACAATCATTTTTCTCTATGAATGAAGCCGCCAGCTTTGCTATAAGTTGTTTTTCAGCTCTTGCTTTGTATTGCTTTTCCATAGTTGTTGGTTCAAGGCCTTTTCTTTGAAGTAAAGAGGCCCCACCATGCACGCGTTTCAAGAGCTTCATTTCTTCGAGTTGCACTAAATCTCTCCGAATGGTCGACTCCGAGGCTTGTAACTGATCTACAAGCTCTTGCAGCTTTACCGTTCCTTGTTCTTTAAGGATCGATAAGATGAACTGGTGCCTTTCAGTTGTCAACAATTCGCCCACCTCACTTTAATATCATCATCATATATGAAAACGAAGCAATAATCAATCATAAACGTTTAAAAATACTCAAATTCATTCAAAAATACCTTCAAAAACATTCATTTAGATAGATAGATATGACCTTTCTTTTATCTTTTTTCTATGAAAATATCCTTTCAGTTCTTCACACAAAAAAAACCCCCATGTCATGATGACATGGGGGTTCGTATTATTTTATTAGCCTTGAAGTAAAAGTTGTTCTGGATCTTCCAGCATATCTTTGATAGCCACTAAGAAACCAACAGCTTCTTTTCCGTCAACGATACGGTGATCATAAGATAATGCAAGGTACATCATTGGCCTGTTTTCGATTTGATCTCCAACAGCGATCGGACGAGTCTTGATTGTATGCATGCCCAAGATTCCAACTTGAGGGGCATTCAAAATTGGTGTAGATAATAGGGAACCGAAAGTCCCGCCGTTTGTGATAGTAAAAGTACCACCTGATAAATCTGAAAGTCCCAGTTTGTTGTTACGCGCTTTAACAGCTAAATCCGAAATGTTCTTCTCGATTTCAGCAAAGCTTTTGCGGTCAGCATCCCTTACTACCGGAACAACAAGACCTTCATCAGTGGATACAGCTACACCGATATCATAAAAGTTCTTTTTCAGGATATGGTCGCCTTGGATTTCAGCATTCAATAACGGATATTTTTTCAATGCGCCAATGACCGCTTTAGTGAAGAATGACATGAAACCAAGTTTAACATCATTTGTTTTCACGAAAGAATCCTTATGGCGGCTACGCAATTCCATGACTGCAGAAAGATCGACTTCGTTAAAAGTAGTAAGCATGGCTGCTTCGGATTGTACTTGAACTAGACGTTTGGCAATGGTTTGACGACGGCGTGTCATCTTAACCACTTCAATGCGGTCATCATTCACTTCAACAGGTGCTGCTGCTTTTTTAGCGGCAGGAGCTTGTTTAGGAGCTGCCGCAGGTGCTGCAGGTGCATTACTTGCTGCTTCTACGTCTTGTACACGTACACGACCTAGTGGATCGGCTACAGGCACTTGAGTCAAGTCAATTCCTTTTTCGCGAGCCAATTTCCTTGCAGCTGGTGATGCAATAACTTGTTGAGTGGATGATGCTTCTTTCGCTTCAGCTTTAGGAGCCTCTTTAGCAGGAGCCGATTGTTCAGCCTTAGCTGGTTCTGCTTTAGCTTCTTCAACCTTAGGAGCTTCCGCTTTTGGAGCTGCAGCAGCTGATCCATTTTCATCAACGATGGCGATAGCCTGTCCAACTTGGACAGTATCGCCTTCTTCTGCTAAATGTTCCGAAAGTGTACCAGTATAATCTGAAATGATTTCTACGTTCACTTTATCCGTTTCAAGTTCAAGGACATATTCTCCTTTTTCAACGTGATCACCGGGTTGTTTTAACCATTGCGCAATAGATCCTTCAGAAATTGATTCTGCTAATTCAGGTACTTTTACTTCAGCCATTTTATTTCTCCCCCTCATTATTGCGTGTAATTGCTTGAGTCATAATCCGTTGTTGTTCATTTTTATGGACAAGTGGATCTCCCTCAGCCGGGCTTGATCTGCGCTTCCTTCCTATATATGTTACTGAAAGATTGCCAGGAGCCGCTGCATTTAGGCGTGGTTCAACAAATGTCCAAGCACCCATGTTTTTAGGTTCTTCTTGAGCCCAGAAGATTTCTTTAAGATTTGTATATTTTTTCAGGGCTTCTTGAACTCCAGTGAATGGGAATGGATAAATTTCCTCGATACTGATGATTTGCAACCAATCTGTATTTTTTTCAGTTGCCGCTTTTTCACGAAGTTCAACCGCCAATTTACCTGATGCAAAAACAATGCGTTCAACCGATTTAGGTTTTTTGCCCAAAGCTTTGGTTTCTACGAATGATTCAAAAGAGCCTTCACTGAATTCTCCTGCTGTAGAAGCCATCACTTGATTACGAAGCATACTCTTCGGTGTCATGATGACAAGCGGGCGTACTTGCTCTTGATCCAAAATCTTAGCTTGTCTTCTAAGGATATGGAAGTATTGAGCTGCCGAGCTTAAGTTGGCAACTGTCCAGTTGTTTTCTGCCGCTAATTGAAGGAAACGCTCCAGGCGTGCACTTGAGTGCTCTGGTCCTTGTCCTTCATAACCGTGTGGAAGCAGCATGACAAGACCTGATTTTTGACCCCATTTTGCACGGCCTGCCGCGATGAATTGGTCAAAGATCACTTGTGCTGTATTAGCGAAGTCACCGAATTGTCCTTCCCATAATACAAGTGTCTCAGGTGCAAATACATTATAACCATATTCATAAGCCAGAACTGCCGTTTCAGTAAGCGGGCTGTTATGAACAGCGAATGATGCTTTGGCAGTTTCTAGTGTGTGAAGTGGTGAATATGTTTTTCCGTTAACACTATCATGTAACATGATATTACGTTGAGCGAATGTTCCACGCTCTGAATCTTGTCCTGTCAAACGGATTGGAGTGCCGTCACTCAATATGGATGCAAATGCCAATGTCTCAGCATGAGCCCAATCAACTTTTCCGTCAGCACCAAAGGAATCCAAGCGACGTGATAAGATCTTTCCTAATTTTTTATTAGGAGTGAATCCTTCTGGCCACTTAACAAGTTCTTCGTTAATTGTAACAAGTTCTTGTTTCGGAACTGAAGTATCAATGGCTGGAAGTCCTTTTTCAATAATCCCAGGAGGATTACATTCTTTAGAAGCTTCCGGTTTATTTCCGGAAATTTTCGCATATGCATCTGCAAGCCTTGTATCTACTTGCTCAGCAATCGCTTTAACTTCAGCTTCAGTGAACTCGCCAGATTGAATCAGTTTTTTTCCATAAAGCTCTTTAACGGTTGAGTGCTTATGAATTAATGCATACATTTCAGGTTGAGTCACCAATGGCTCATCCATTTCGTTATGGCCGAAACGTCTGTAACCGATCAGGTCGATCAAGAAATCCTTGTTGTATTTTTCACGATATAGGTTAGCAAGGTTCACAGCAGCCATACATGCTTCCGGATCATCTGCATTCACATGCACGATCGGCACTTCAAAGCCTTTGGCCAAATCACTAGCATATAAGGTAGAACGTGAATCTTCACTTTCCGTTGTAAAACCGATCATGTTATTCGCGATGATATGGATGGCGCCACCAACTTGATAACCGCGTAAACGGCTTAAGTTAAACGTTTCAGGTACAATTCCTTCACCTGGGAATGCTGCATCACCATGAATCAGGATTGCAAGAGATTTGGAAATGTCTTGAACCGGGAATCCTTTTTCAGAACGGTCTTCTTGTGCCGCACGAGAATACCCTTCCACGATTGGACCGACTACTTCCAAGTGACTTGGGTTATTGGCAAGTGTTATCCTTGCTTTTTGTATATTTGCTTTAGTTATCTGTTTATCCAGACCTAAATGGTATTTAACATCACCAGTCCATCCATTGTTAATGCCTGTTGAACCTTCGGAAGGAACCAAATCTTTATTCGGTGAATGTTGGAATTCAGAGAAAATGACCTCATATGGCTTTCCTAATACATGTGCAAGCACATTCAAACGTCCTCGGTGAGCCATGGCAATATTCACATTCCCCGTTCCGTTTTGAACGGTTTGTGAAATCATTTCATCTAAAATCGGAACCAAAGCATCCAGTCCTTCAATAGAGAAACGTTTTTGCCCTACATATGTGCGGTGAAGGAATTTCTCGAATCCTTCGACTTCATTCAATCGTTTAAGTAATAGTTCTCTTTTCTCTTTAGTCACTTCCGGGAACATGTTTCCGGATTCGACCATATCAGTAAGCCATTGCTTTTCATCCAAGTCATTAACATGGTGAAATTCAAAGGCTATCGTTTTTGTATAGAGTTGTTTTAGGTATTGTACGGCTTCGTATCCGTCTTTCACGTCTTCAGGTGATTCCGGGCAAATAAAGTCAGCCGGTATTTTCCTTAAATCATCTGCAGTCAAGCCATATTTTTCAAAGTGAATTTGTTCAGTGTCAAGAGCTTCTTCTTTTAAAGGATAAATATTTGCAGCAAGATGTCCGTATGCACGGATATTTTCAGCTAACTTTACTGCAGACATAATTTTCTTCATTGGAAGAACTTCTCCAGTTTGTACAGTTGGTGCACTTCCAATCGTTGTTTCTACCGATACATCGAATGAAGGAGGACCTGCTACTTCAAAAAAGTTTTTCAGTTCCGGATCCACTTCTTCCGGGTTGGCTAGAAATAGATCGTATTGCTCCATGACATACCCAAGGTTTGGACCTGAAAAAGCTTTCCAGTGGTCTAATACCTTAGAATCATTGATGGTCATTTTGTAAACCCCCAAATTTTTCTCATAATTTTTTTCATTACGTTTTATCCATCCCCAAATTTCTTTCTTCTAAATTTTCCCCAAATATATGATATATATAAGATATATAATAAATAACTTTGGTCATTGAATAATAAAATTTTAAAGGATAAAACGTTTTCAGATGTTATATTAACATGTTTTTGTCGAAATATCCAAAGGTTAAACAACTTTATGCAACCTTTTTGAAACTATATTTCTGTTTAATTCGTCAAAATACGCTTTTAATTGACTTTTTTGCTCATTTAAGTCTTTTTTTCGCTAAAAAAAGATTTTTGTATTTTTGTATAATGATTATTTTTCAGGTAAATTTAACTAGTTTGAAAACCCTTTCACTTCAATCAAACTTCCAAGCTGTTAAACTTAGATTGCCATATTGAAAGCTCCTGTGCAGGAGAGCTGCCTTTTTTTTGTCATCCCCTGACCCCATTGCGATGACCAATGGAATGAAATGCTCTTTGGAAGGCACAGCCTCTGTACTATAAGGGGCGGTTTTTTCATATTCAAACAAGGATTGCAAATCCCATTTCATGATTTTCTCTTCGACCCAGTTCTCAAACTCGATTGCCCATCCTTCTGCAACATGCATATCCTCCTGTATTTGGGTGAAATTATGGACAATTCCACCGCTCCCGATGATCAGGACATTACTTTCCTTTAATTCCCTCAATGTTTTCCCGATTTCATACTGCTTGTCCAATGGCAGCGCAGGACTAATGGACATAGATACGGTCGGGATATCAGCTTCGGGATACATGATATGCAAAAGCCCCCATGATCCATGATCTAGGGGGCGCCTTTCATCAAGTTCCCCCAATACACCTATCCTGGACAATAAGGTTAAAATTCGATCTGACAGCTCCAGGCATCCCCTAGCTGGATAAGTTATCTGAAATATTTCTTCAGGATACCCTGCAAAATCATAAATGACTTCATGCTTCCCTACTGCTGAAATCATTTGATCTTCACTTTCCCAATGTGCTGACAAAATAACGATGGCAGCAGGTTTCTTCATAGTTTGCATATAATCCTTCAAAAAAGAAGTGTAGTTATTCTTTTCCAAAGCTAATAGCGGTGTTCCATGTGATAAAAACAATGATGGCATCATAGAAACGATAAATCCTTTCGCATTGTAATCTCAATACCCTATACCTTAATTTACTATAGATAAACATTGTGTTCATCAATTAAATTGCAATTTCGGGGTTGTCTCATCAATAGTATCAAAGGTATACCCTTCTTTTTTAAGAAATTCAATTATATCAGGCAATGCTTTCACTGTATTCTTCATACTATTGATATCATGCAATAAGATATTAACATGCTTTTGATTTTTCGTCCCTTTTTGTACGGCAGTAATGATTTGTTGTTCACTTATTGACGGACTGAAGCCATCTGTCGAGTCAATGGACCAATCAAAGTAAATATACCCTTTTTCCTTTAGTTGTTGAAGGATTCCATTGATGATGGGTTTCGTTGCAGCCTGATGCCTCAGACGATTATTCGAGCCGCCAGGAAGGCGCACAATACGGCTTTTTATCCCATACTCCTTTTGCAGCATGGTTTCAAGCCTATTCAAATCTTGAAAGAAACTCTCAGTCGATCGATAAACGATGGAATAATCATGTGTATAAGAATGAAGGGCAATCGCATGACCGCGGGAAACCATTTCCTGATAACTTTCCTTTGCGTATGGTTCTTCATTCCCTTTAACGAAAAATGTGGCCTTAACATTATAGCGGTCCAAAATATCCAATATCTTCATGGTATTCAAAGATGGTCCGTCATCGAAAGTCAAATAAGCGATTTTCTGATTTTCCTTACTTTTTAGAATCGGTGTCATCTCTTCAGGAACCATTGCATGTACTTGAATGTTCTGGACATCCACAACCAACAAAATAATAATGAAAGAACCCGCCATGGAAAGAAATAATTTCAGGATATTCTTCATAGGTGTTGCATCCCCTTCCTTTTGACCATTAAGATGTACCAATTAAGGGGTTTCATGCGTAATAAGGCAGCGGTAAAAAATACCGCTGCCTTTATTAAATGAGTTATCGATCAACATTAAAGTAGCGGGCCTCAGGATGTGCAAAAACAATGGCTGACACGGAAGCCTCTGGTTCCATCATGAATCCTTCAGTCAATTCCACGCCAATATCCTGTGGTTGTAACAGGCGGAATAGCTTCTCCTGGTCTTCCAGATTAGGACAAGCAGGATAACCAAATGAAAACCTTTGCCCGGTGTACTTAGCAGCAAACCGCTCTTTCATGGACATTTCAATTGGATCGCTGATACCTAAATCATCCCGCATTAATTGATGAATTCTTTCCGCGAAACCTTCAGCTGTTTCGAGAGCAAGTGATTGAAGGGCGTGATTTTTCAAGAAATCACCTTCAAGCTTTAGTTTTTCTGCCCATTTTCTGATCCCTTTTCCGGCAGTGACCAGGAAGAAACCAACATAATCCATTTGCCCGGAGGAAATCGGTTTCGCGAAATCCGCTAAACAAAGATGCGGATTCGTATCTTGCCGGGGGAAGTCGAAAGTTTCCAAAACCTCGTTATGATTGTCCGGGTTGTAAACCAATAGCTTATCTCCTTCGCTTTGAGCAGGGAAAAATTGATAAACTGCATTCAAGCCATAATCCGGTTCCGTCTTTAGGAATTCAATCAATTCATCAACGAGATCATTGAGCTGCACTGCTTTTTCATTCCCTTGCTTAAGCAATTCGGAAACTTTACCTTTTAACCCCAAATGATGTCCAATCAGCATTTGCCTATTAATATACGGCTGGATGACATCCAATGGATAGTTTTTCAGGACGTGACGCTTGATGTCACGCGGTTTTTGAACAGGAGCATCGCTTAAAGGCGCAGCTGTGGACTGCTTCCGAACAGGTTTTTCCATCGTGGCAGCAATGGCGGCATTCGCTTTCGCTCTTTCTCGTTTCTCGACTAACTCTTCCAAGTACACCACTTTTTTGTCAGAGTCATGTAAAATATTCGTTACAGCCAAACCATCCATCGCATCTTTGGAATATAAAACCGGTCCTTCATATTCAGGTGATATTTTAAAATCGGTGAATTTACGGGATAATGCTGCCCCTCCCACTAAAATTGGGGTATCTATTCCCGCTTGCCTTAAATCCTGTGCCGTTAAAACCATTTGCTGTGCAGATTTGACAAGTAACCCAGATAGGCCAATGATGGTTGGCTCATGTTTTCGAACCTCTTCTATGATTTGTTGGGGTGCGACCTTTATTCCCAAATCAATGACTTCATAGCCATTATTGGATAGGATGATATCCACTAGGTTTTTCCCGATATCATGCACATCTCCCTTGACAGTCGCCAAAAGGATTTTCCCTTTCTTAGCACTATCTTCAGAGTTTTCCATTAGTGGTTCAAGGTGAGATACAGCCGCCTTCATCGCTTCAGCACTCTGAAGCACCTCTGCGACAATAAGTTGGTTGTCATTAAATAACCTCCCCACCTCACTCATGCCATCCATCAATGGTCCATTGATGATTTCCAATGGGGTGTCACCGCGCTCAATCGCTTCATTTAAATCATCAACTAATCCTTCTTTCGTTCCTTCGATAATATAGTTACCTAAACGTTCATCCAATGGCAGGATCACACCATTATCCTTTTTCTCCGCTTTTTTCCCACGATAAAACTCGGTAAAAATCGCCAACGTTTCAGTTGAAGTCTCAAACAGGAGTGCCTCGGCCAATTTCACTTCCTCTTCCGGTATCAAAGCGAAACGTTCAAGTTTTTCTGTATTCACGATAGCATAATCGAGACCGGCTTTTGTACAATGGTAAAGGAAAACTGCATTTAATATTTCCCTTCCCCTCGCTGGCAGACCGAAAGAAACGTTAGAAATGCCAAGTATCGTTAGGCATTCCGGAAACTTTTCTTTAATCGCCTTTATTCCATTCACCGTTTCCAATGCAGATCCAATATATTGTTCATCCCCTGTGCCTACAGGAAATACAAGCGGATCAAAAATGATGTCACTTTTGTTTAGACCGTACTTATTAACCAGCAAATTCACAGACCGTGTAGCCACTTCCAATTTCCGTTCAGCATCGACGGCCATCCCAGTTTCATCAATCGTTCCTACGACAACGGCAGCACCATATTGATGGACTAAGGGTACTATTTTTTCAAAGCGCTCTTCACCATCTTCAAGGTTTATGGAATTAATGATCGATTTTCCTTGTGAATGTTTTAATGCTTGTTCAAGTACGACTTCATCCGTAGTATCGATGACCAATGGGACTTTCACTTTTTTGACGACCTCTTCCACAAATTCCTTCATATCGCCTAGCTCATCCCCATCAGGATCAGCAAGACAGATATCAATGACATGGGCGCCTTTTTTTACCTGGTTACGTGCAATTTCGGCAGCTGGCTCGTAATGCTTTCCACGTATCAGCTCCTTGAATTTTCGGGAACCGATAACATTCGTTCTTTCACCTACGAATAAAGGACGCATTGAATCATCATAAATTAGCGGCTCTATGCCCGATACGGCATGACCATGGGCTGCTTCCGTAATTGTACGGGGCTTCATGCCTTTGAGGACCCTGGAAAGTTCTTTAATATGTTCTGGTGTCGTACCACAACATCCGCCAATGATATTGACCCATCCCTTTTCGGCAAATTGCTTCATTTTCTCTGCAAGGGAAGTAGGTGACTCATGATAGTGACCTTCTTCATCAGGAAGCCCGGCATTCGGATAACAGCTGATGGCACTATTTGATATATCTGCAAGTGTCCTGATATGGTCTATCATGAATTCCGGTCCTGTTGCACAATTCAGGCCGACCGCAACGGGCTTCATATGTTCAACCGATAAATAAAAAGCTTCTATGGACTGGCCGGCAAGTGTCGTACCCATCGGTTCGATTGTCCCTGATATAATGACAGGTACATCCTTTCCTGTTTTAGCGAATGCTGCTTTGATTCCGGAAAAGGCAGCCTTGACATTAAGCATATCCTGACACGTTTCCACCAATAGCAAGTCTACCCCGCCATCCAAGAGACCCAGTGCCTGCTCTTCATAAGAATCGGTTAAAATATCAAAAGTCGTTCCACCTGTTACGGAAAGCGTTTTTGTAGTGGGTCCCATCGAGCCAGCTACATACCTTGGCCATTCATCATTGGAATACTTTTCACAAGCTTTAACGGCAAGCTCAGCTGATATCTTATTTAGCTTGTAAGCGATAGTGCTTATTTCGTATTCCTCAAGAACGATACTGGTCGCTCCGAAGGTATTTGTTTCAATGATATCTGCACCTGCTGCCAAATATTTTTCATGGATGGATTGAATGATTTCCGGTTGCGTCAGTGATAAATATTCATTGCAGCCCTCGAATTGTTCCCCGCCAAAATCCTCGACTGTCAAATTCTCCGCTTGAAGCATTGTTCCCATCGCCCCGTCAAGAAGGAGAATCTTAGAATTTAACTGATCTTGAATCGCTTTTTTATTCATGTACTGCCACCTCTGATGTATGTTTACTATCGACTTTTCTAATATATTTCGTAAGTTCCGCCGTCATTTCATAGCGAAGGAACGGAGTGATTAAATATATGCCCTTGAATTTTTCCCTTGCCGCGTCCACTAGCTCTCGCGCAATATTCACTCCTTCAATCCTTGACTTTACAGGGTCATCCCCTGCTAACGCCATGGCCCTTCTAACATTATCAGGCAATTTGATGCCTGGGATCTCATTATGGATGAATTCGGCGTTCCGGGTGCTTGTCAAGGGCATGATACCGATGAAAATCGGGGTTTCTAAATGTTTTGTGGCTTCATATACTTCTTCGATTTGCTCCACGGAATAGATTGGCTGTGTCAAGAAGGATTGGGCACCGCAGGCAATCTTCTTTTCCATTCTCAGTACGGCTTTATCCAGATATTTCACATTGGGATTAAACGCTGCCGCAATTTTGAAATTTGCCCTTTGGCCCAAACTTTGACCGGAATAGGAAAGACCTTCATTAAATTGTTTGACCATACTTATTAGGTCAAAGGAAGATAAATCATAAACCGAAGTGGCCCCCGGGAAATCCCCAATTTTTGAAGGGTCTCCGGTGATGATCAATATTTCGTTCAGCCCCACCGTCTGCAGACCCATTAAATGTGACTGCAGGCCAATCAAATTTCGATCACGGCATGTTATATGCACCATCGGCTCTATATTCAATTGGTTCTTCAGTAAATTAGCCAGTGCATCATTCGATATCCTTGGTGAGGCAAGCGAATTATCCGCTAATGTAATGGAATCGACCCCTGCTTTTTTCAAAACCTCGGCACCAGTCATGAAGCTCTCTATACCTAACTTTTTCGGTGGATCAAGTTCAACTAGAATCGTCCTTTCTGTTTTGGCCTTTTCGAACAGGGGACGTTCCAATTCTCTATCATTCACTTCAATTATTTCTATTTCACGGGATTTCGTAAATTTCTCTTTCACAGGAGCCAAACTTCCAATCGCATTCTTTACAGCTTGAATATGCAGCGGAGTCGTTCCACAGCACCCTCCTATGATCGCGGCACCCTGCTCACGAAGTTCTAGGGCACTTGAACCGAAATATTCCGGCACAGCTTTATAGACGAGCCTTCCATCCACATAATCCGGGAGGCTGGCATTTGGGTATATGGCAATTGATGCTTGCTTTGGCAAACTCACTTCTTCCAAGGCCCGAATCATATGATGTGGACCGAGACGGCAATTCACGCCAACAACATCGGCACCCAATTGCTCGAGTTTTTGAAAGGCTTCATTTAAATGGATTCCATTTTGAAGATTTCCCAGTTCATGCATCGAAACATTTGCGATGATCGGCAGTCCAGTTTCATTTTTAACGATTTGCAGGACGGTTTCCAGTTCTTCCAGGTCATAAAATGTTTCCAAGAGAATCCCATCAGGGTTTTCCATCAAAAGACTGTATAGCTGTTCACGAAAACCCCGTTTTATCTCTTCAATACTTAAATCCGATTTCCTGATGCTCCGCTGTGCCCCTATGGTACCGAAGACGTATGCCTTTCCTTTTGCCGCTTTTTTAGCAAGAATGACTCCCTGGCGATTGATTCTGCTTACTTCATCTTCAAGTCCATACCGTTTCAATTTGTTGAAATTGGCTCCATATGTATTCGATTGAAGGATATCTGCACCAGCTTCCAGATAGGCACGGTGGATGGACTCTATTTGATCTGGGTTCGTGCAGTTTAATTCCTCATAACATTGATCGATGCCATTTGAATACAATAAGGTCCCCATTGCCCCTTCCCCAACCAGTATTCTTTCTTTCACGTCTTTACGAAAATTCATCATTACACCCTCTCTCAAAAACAATCCTGTTTTTGTCGTATTCTATGAGTATGAGAGAAAAGGAAAAAAACCTTCTCAAAGAAGAAGGTTTTTTGAAACATTCTCCTCATCTATCAAGCTCTGCTTGCTGGATTTAGCACCTTTGCCTAAGCTGGTTGCTGAGGTTTCTTCGGGCCAGTCCCTCCACCTCTCTCGATAAGATCCATTATATAATTTTCACAAGATTTCAAAATTTGATTATATTTAATTTACATTAATAATCTGTCAATTTCAATACCTGATCGACATTTTTTTCACTTTTGCAAAAATCATTCAATCTTTTACAACTTGAACCCTCTTCAAGATCCTTTGTTTCCAGTCTTCCGCTAACGAGTCTAGTGTAAGTAAAGCCTTTGCGCCTTCCAGCCCATCTCGTTTATGAAGAATTACCTCTGCTGCATAATGAACTGAAATTTTTTCTTGCAAACGATCTATCAGCACAATCTCGTTTTGTTTAGTTATCGTTCCTTCTTGAAGTACTCTTGCAAAATAACCAGTGAAACTCGTTTTCAGCACGAGTTCCAAAAACTTAGGTTCTTGATTGAAGTGGGAAATGGTCGAACAAGGTATCCTCCCTTGGTTAATTTGAACAATCACTTCTCCTATTTGATAAATATCGCCGATATACGTTGATTCTTCCCTCATCCCCGCTATGGTTAAATTTTCACCGAATGCAGGGATTTCCAGCTTTTTAGAGAATTTTTCATTCCATAATGAATAATGCTCAAAGGGGTAAAAACACAAAGCGCGATCAGGACCTCCATGGAACTTTACATTACCTACCCCATCACCAATTATACCTGATTTAGTCACTGTCACATTATCCTTTGCTTGTTTATCCATTGCTGAAAAGATATCGATATTCGAAAAAATTTCATGCTTCGGCTTCCCGGCATGAAGTGCTCTGATTTTTCCATTTTGCATTTTGCATCTTCCATTCATATTTAATGTAAATCATCCTGTATGTATAAATTATACTAAAAATCCATTTTATTCTGTAGTTTTTTATAAGAATATGACAATGCAAAAGCCATATGAGCCGTTAAGTGGGCGAAATATCATTGATTTCCAGAAAAATTCATAGGTTAGTTTCAGTAATTTTGTTGCTATTTCAGAATTAAATATGGTAGAATATGAACACAATATATAGTCGAAAACTACAACCGTTCGCCTATATGTTGATTTTCACGATTGAATTCCTCATTGTCGCTCTTTAGGGAGCGAATTTTTTTTGCCTTCATTTCCACCTATCATTTTCTTTTAATTCCATTCTGCTTCTTACATCGTGATCCACTTACATATTTCACTATCTTTACCTATGTAAATCTCCCCCTGTTAATTCACTTTCATTACCTTACTAGAAGGCAAATCCCCTTGCTAAAACAAGCAGAAAGCCGAGCGACATCATGTGTCTTCCGCTCAGCTTCCTGTTTAAGCTTGTTTCTTTTTTTTCGGTGCCACTTTCTTTCGGGTCGTCTTTTTCATTTGCGGTTCATCATGTTTCGTTCGGTCAATGGATGCCTGTAACGCCTCCATTAAATCGGTTACATTGTTGGAAACTGGTTCTTTTGTTTTGGCTGTAATCGTCGTCTGTCCAGCTTTCTTTGATTCAATCAATTCAAGTAACGCGGTTCGATAGTCATCGGTGTATTTTGTAGGGTCGAAAGTAGTCGTTAATTGATCTATCAATAATACGGCAGTATCGATTTCTTTTTTTACAATGGTATCATTGGCAGGGATATTCGGAACATCCGCTGTAGAGCGGACTTCATCCGGATAATGAATCGTTTCCATCACCAAGGTATTATCAACGACTCGGATTACCGCCATTTGTTCTTTAGAGCGAATGATGATTTTCGCTAACCCTACCTTATTCGATTCCTTGAGGGCCTGCCTCAAAAGGGAATAAGCTTTTATCCCTCCGTCATTAGGGGACATATAATAACTCCGGTTAAAATAAATGGGATCTATTTCTTCAATTTTAACGAAATCCACGATTTCCACGGCTTTTTCTTCGTTTTGTTTTTTCAGTTGTTCTAGTTCATTGTCTTCCAACACAACAAACTTTCCCTTTGTATACTCAAAAGCGCGGACTATATCATCCTTCCCCACTTCTTTCTGGCATACCGGACAAACCTTTTCGTATTTAATCGGCGAATGACATTCCTTATGCAACGTCCTCAAAGAAATATCCTTATCCTCCGTTGCGGCATGAAGTTTGATCGGAATGTTCACCAAACCGAATGATATGCTCCCCTTCCACATCGTATGCATATTCGTCACCTCATAACTTATTTTTAAAGAGAAGAACAATTTTATTATTCCCCTTTGTTCAAAAAAAACCGAAAAAACAATTGCCAACTCTAACACTTCGTTTTTTTGGCAAAATAATGTTAATCAATTATTTGCGGAGGTAAATACAAAAATGAAACCGATGCTGCCAACCTATTACCCCGAAGCCCCCAACTCCAAGGATTGGCGTTATGAAGTCAAATATGACGGCTTTAGGGCTATTTTAACGATAGACTCCGATACCATAAGCATTTCAAGTCGGAACGAAAAGGAATTATCACCACAATTCCCGGAAATCATTGCTTACATCAAAGATCTGGACCTGGAAGAATATCTCCCGCTTCAGTTAGATGGAGAATTGGTCTGGCTTACCAATCAGGCGAAAGCCGACTTTTTTCAAATACAGTGGCGAGGACGCCTTGGAAAACAATCCTTAATTTCAGAAAAAGCCCGTTTTTCCCCATGCCGGTTTATAGCGTTTGACCTGCTTAGCATCAGCGGAAAAAAAGTAGCGGCTAAACCTATGGAAGAACGAAGGAAATTGATGTTGAATATGGGGGCAAATCTTGGCTTTCCTATGCCTCCTGATCCCAACGATAAGGCTTTGATACAATTAATAGAGAGTTTTGACGTTTTGGATAATGCCTTGAATAAGGTCGCCCTATTAGATGGCGAAGGGGTTGTCGCCAAGGAAATTCGGGGTACTTGGCAAGAAGGAAAACGTACTACCTCTTGGATTAAGGTGAAAAATTGGAAGACCGTTTCTTGTTTCATTACAGCATTGCACAAAGAAAATGGTTACGTTTCCCTAGCAGTTTTCAAAGAAGGTGCCGTAACGAAAATCGGAAGTGTTAAAAATGGACTGAGCGCTCAAGATAAAAGGATATTGCATGAACTGATCAAGCAAAATGCATCAGACGAAGACGCACAATTTTTTTATATCCAGCCATCCATTTGCATCGAAGTTCAATACTTACACGTGTATGAGGTAAATGAATTGCGTGAACCTCAGTTTTCGCAATGGCTTTTACAAACGGCTCCCGAAGAATGTACCTGGGAGAAATTCGTGCTAGGTCAATACACATTTCCAGATACTGTACAAATAACTTCCAGGGATAAACCGCTTTGGATAACAGGAGATGAACAGGTGGTAAAAGTTGAATACCTTCACTATTTACGGGAGGTTTCAGCTTTCTTCTTACCCTTCTTGAAGGATAAACTGCTTACGACGATCCGCTATCCTCATGGCACTTTGGATAAAGAAAGATTTTTCCAGAAAAACAAACCTGATTATGCGCCGTCCTTTATTAAAACGTTCATTGATGACGATATCGAGTATATGCTATGTAACGATATTGAAACGCTTCTTTGGTTTGGCAATCAACTTGCATTGGAATTCCATGCGCCATTTCAGAAAGCCGGTAAAACACGACCCGACGAAATCGTCCTGGACTTGGATCCTCCTTCCATCGAATTTTTCTCCTTAGCGAAAAAGGCCGCACAGGAAATAAAAAAGGTGATGGAATCATTAAGGATAAAAGCCTTTGTAAAAACTTCAGGTAACAAAGGACTGCAAATTCACATCCCACTGCCTGAAGACAGATTTACTTATCAGGAGACACGGATTTTCACCGACTTTCTCGGTGACTACTTAACAAGTTCCAACCCAAATAATTTTACAACGGAAAGAATGAAAATTAATCGGCATAATCGACTATACTTGGACTTTGTGCAGCATAGTGAAGGAAAAACCATCATCCTTCCTTATTCCCCGCGGGGAAATTCTTTCGCTGGTGTGGCTACACCTTTGTTTTGGGAGGAAGTGGACGATAGTCTCCAGTTAGAGGACTTTACGATTGAAACCATACCAAATAGAATAAAAAGGGAAGGGTGTCCATTTATGGATTACAGACTCGTCGATAATGGACCAGCCTTTTTGGAAGTATTGTCGTTCCTAAAACAAAAAAAGACCAACTAAAGAAGATAAAGTTAGACACTTCATTTATTAAAGCAGCCCTTTAGGGTATGAACTACCGGGCGCATGCACTTTGATTTGTTGTTGATCAAAGTAGTGAATATATCTTATAATTTTCTGTTGACATGAATCAAAAAACAATAGATCGGCACGCTCGCTTACGATTGATTGTGATTTTCGTGCGTTTACTCGTGAGTTTCAGGTATTTACTCGTGAATTTGGACTTTTACTCGTGAGTTTCAGGCGTTTACTCGTGAATTTCAGGCGTTTACTAGTGAGTTTGGCACCTTTACTCGTGAGTTTCGCACTTTTACTCGTGAGTTCGCAATCTCGTGAGTTTTCGATTTGTTAAGGTTCATTGAATGACTTGCACAATCTCTAACTTTTAACCAAATTGAAAAAGGGGTTCGGAATTAAAACATTCCGAATCCCTTTTTAATTTAGACTAACACCTAGTCGGTACTTTCCTTATAATGTAGTTTTCAAATAACTTTGAACTTCATCCTGCAACTTAGCATATAAGCTTGTTTCCGCTTCAAAGTCCTGTTTTTCCAGGATTTCAAATTTTTCCGGGTGGTCTAAGTCTAGGTCAATCGACAACTTGAATTCATAGGTTGCGTTCCCGATTAAATCAATTGAATACTTTTGGCTTTCTTCATCATGGTGGACCACGCATTTAACTTTTCCGCCGTTATTGTAGACAGAAATTTCACTTTCCAACGTGTTCAATCCAACAGAGCATGTTACTAGGCTTGAAGCCGACATCGCCGTTCCACATGCATTCGTAAAGCCTACTCCCCGTTCGAATGTCCGCACATAAATGCTCCCTGGTTCCAGCTCTTTCACAAAGCTGACATTGACACCATCAGGGAAAAGATC
The DNA here is from genome assembly GCF_037975445.1 of Peribacillus sp. FSL P2-0133. Classification (NCBI taxonomy): domain Bacteria; kingdom Bacillati; phylum Bacillota; class Bacilli; order Caryophanales; family Bacillaceae; genus Peribacillus; species Peribacillus sp. FSL P2-0133. The sequence goes on from NZ_CP150254.1 coordinate 3,354,354, forward strand.
ATTCGGTTGATTGACCTTTGTTGAAAGTTCATCCTGCAAATCACTTTGTAAAACCTCACTATCGACGAGCGTGATCAAATGTGGATTAGGAACCGCCAATGCCGAAAATAATAAGGTATCATGAAGTTCCGGCAATAATTCGTTTTGCAATTGTTCTTTTTCAATGATAAGTGGCAGATCCTTCACATTAAAACTTACCGGGGAAATTTCCACCTTGAAAGTCGGAATTCCCTCATAAATATCTTCCGTTTTTTCCACGAGTAGATTTGCCTTCATGGTTTCCACGATCATTTTATCGAGCCCTAGAACGTCGTTCGCGTAACGTGCAACACAGCGAAGTCCATTGCCGCACATCGAGGCTTCAGATCCATCCGCATTAAAGACACGCATTCGGCAATCAGCATGTTCACTTTTCATTACGAACAAAATACCGTCCGCTCCAAGCCTCTCCCTATCACATAGGGCCTTCGCGAAATTTTCCCGCTCTTCTTCAGTAAACGTCAGGGTCGTAGTCAATTCATCAATGATTAAGAAATCATTTCCTGAACCATGGCTTTTTAAACCTTCAATAATCATCCTGTCACATCCTCTAATATGCTGCTTGTCATTTATCATTTTTTTAATATTCTATATCATAGCATTTTCAAGATGGATGTGTCATCGCGTAAATCACAATAAATCCATTTTTTACGACGAAAAAAACAGAAGAGCGGTTGAATAAGAATTAACTCATTCCAACCGCTCTTCCAAAATATTAACCGATCATACCAATGATGAAATAGACGATAAACATTCCGGCACTCACATACATCGGGGCTGACACTTCTCTCGCTTTTCCGGTTACAAGCTTCAAGAACGGGTACAGGATGAAACCGAATGCCATTCCATCGGCAATACTGTAAGTGAAAGGAATGATCGTGATAATCATGATTGCAGGTATGCTCTCGGTTAAATCGCTGAAATCCAGCTTTTTTATATTTCCGAGCATCAAAATGCCAATGATAATTAAGATGGGGGCAATGGCGCTATCAGGGATTACTTTAATCACTGGTATAAATAGCAGTGATAGAATGAATAGCACACCAGTCACCACTGAAGTAAAACCAGTTCTGCCTCCTGATGCGATTCCAGCTGCCGTTTCAACTGTAGCAACGGTAGGGCTCGAACCGAATATGCCTGAAAGCAGAACGGACACACTTGTAGCCTGCAGCGACTTTTTATAAGCATCCTGGCGGTTTATACTGTCTACATGCCCGTGTACAAGACCAATATTTTCAAAAACAAGAACCATCGTCATCGCAAATACACTTATCCAGAATTCAATCCGGTTCGCTTCCAAGAACGATAATGAAAAGAAGAGATCACCGTAGGAAGCTGTGTCTATGCCTGAAAAATGGATATTTGACAGTTGAACCGTCCCGAACCAATAGGCTATGAGGCTACCTGCCAGGATGGTAATCATGAAATTACCGGGGACATTCTTGATGAACAGCGTGATTGCCAGTAAAAAGGTCAACACCGTTGCACACACTGCTGGATCGCTTAAATCTCCCAGTGCGACGATAGATGATGAACCTCTCGTGATTATCCCGCCTTTCTCGAGCCCGATTAGCATCAAGAATAAGCCAAGACCGACAGATATGGCTTCTTTTATTGAACTTGGAATCGAATCACTGATTACCTTAGAGAATTTTGTAAAAGCGATGACTACAAAAATAACCCCTGAGATAAACACAGCACCAAGAGCAGATTGCCAAGATAGACCCATTCCTTGAACCATGGTATAAGCAAATAGGGCATTTACGCCCATTCCTGGAACGAGGAGAATTGGGACATTCGCCCAAAGTCCTATCATGACACAGCTTAAAGCAGATAAAAGAATCGTCGCAATCACTGCACCATTAATCGGAATGCCCGCTTCCGATAAAATCAGGGAATTCACGATGAGAATATAGACTATTGTAAAATAGCCGACCACTCCAGCAAGGATTTCACGTTTTCCATTCGTTCCGTAGTCGGAAAAATGAAAAAACGTTTCCAAGTTTAATTTCTTCATGTTGTATCCTTATTAATTTTGTCCCTCGCCCACCCGTTTGTATTAGTGACAAACTACACTTGGCGATTTTAACAAAAAAAAGGATAAAAATAAATAGAAAAGATCAAAATTCGAAAAAAACTGCCGGAAATAATCCCGACAGCCTCGATGAATTTATTATTTTTGTCCTTCTGCGTACCCGTCGACTACCAATTCCAACTTCCCTGTATCAGGCGAAATGATTAGACCATGTACAGGAATATTTTTAGGGATCAAAGGGTGTCCTTTAATCACTTCCACACTGTTCTTACAACTTTCATAAACATCATCAAATCCGCGAAGCCAACTGCGGATATCGATTCCTGCAGCTCCCAGTGTATCGATGGTGCTCTTAGGTATATCACGTTCGATCATCTTGTCTACTACAGAATCGGCATCGACTGATGCCATCCCGCAGTCATGGTGAGGTATGACCAATACTTCATCTGCCTTTAGCTCATAAATAGCAACAAGGATACTCCGCATGACACTTCCGAATGGGTGGGAGACGATTGCCCCGGCAGTTTTCAGGATTTTGACATCGCCATTTTTGACATTCAAGGATTTTGGCAATAGTTCAACGAGCCGAGTGTCCATACAGCTTATGATGACCATACGTTTCTCAGGAAACTTATCCGTTCTATACTTAACATATTCACCTTTTTCTACAAACTGTTCATTATAATCAAGAATCTCATTAAGTAAACTCATATTTACCACCTTTTAATTAAGTATTTTATCTATGTATTCCACTATGATTATATCAAATATTTAAAAGATTTGCTAAAGGGTTATTCTTGTCAATTTGAACGATGATTTAAAGTGGCTGCACAGAAGCCCAAGACGATGATTTTAGGAATTTCATCAACATTTGATGAAAATGAAAGTATGGGTGTATTTGTCTTGAATCGTTTCCCCCACTCCAAAGGCATCCAGCCCTCTTGGTATGAAACTATTTTTTCCCCTTCTTTTGTGGCAATCTCGAATGAATTCACACTTCCCGGCGTTTCAATGGGCATCCATTCCGTACCATCTTCCTTATATATCATACCATTAATCTTCACGAATGACCGATTTTCTTGATACGATCCAATAATGCCGCCCTGATCATCCATGATCGTCAATTTATTGAAAAGTCCCCTTTTGATATGGTACTTAGCCAGCAAACGCCCCTCATGGTCCACCAGTTCATAACGCTTGGCCAGGAGCATCGACAAGAAATTGGGTATCATCCACATGAACCACTTCATATTCGAATCCCGTACCTCGCCCATTAGAGACCCGTCCGGCGCAAAGAGAAGCAGGCGCAATGTCGGTGCTGGCATAAAAGTCAACAAAACATGTTCATTTTTAAATAACCCAGCATTTGTCCCGATGTGTTCATCAGGCAATTCCTTCATTCTATTTTCATATATACGATGACTGACAAATTGGGCAATGCTAAAGAAAATAAAAGGAGACGTTATCAATAATATATTGCCCGGTATCATCGCAAAAATATGGCAAATGAAAAATACAATGGCCAAAAGAAGTGATATCCAAGATGCATGAAAATTTGAATTGCTCGTTTTCTGATAATATTCACGTATATTCATATCCTGCTCTGCTCCTCACTCCTTACAAGAAAGATTGCCGCCTTGAACGAACATTGATTAGCAATACTACAAGACGCCCGGCATCCACTTCCTAAAAGTGCATTGAAGTAGTTATCATAATACTTTATTCGCTTTAATGTGATCTATTCCCTTTTAATGTAGGGCAATTCCCAACTTGGTTCATATAAAAAAGGACTCCGAATTGAACGGAATCCTTTTACATCAATACTATAATATCCTGAAAATCAACGGGAACCTATAATCCGTTCCTTCATAAGCCCTAACGGCAGCAATGATGGTGAATACGACTAAAGCTATCCCGATAACCGGCAATAGCAAGAATCCAACCAATACTATAGTGAGTATCCCTGCAACTATTGAATATACGGTGTAGGAAATGAAAAAATTCAGGTATTCCCTTCCGTGATAATCTACAAATTGTGACGAGTCCTTCTTCAATAACCAAATCACTAAAGGACCGATAAATGCTGTAAAAAAGCTGATCACATAAATAAGGGCAGCAAACACTCTTTCATCTTTAGTAGGCATAGTGTCTTCTCCTCCTTTCTCATATGAATAATTACGAATCAAGGGCAAAATAGTTTCATTTTCCCTCTCATTATATTCGAAAAAGGTAAAATTGGACTACCTTTTCTTCATAAAACCCAATTGGCAATACATATGACAAAAAATCAGAATATGTTCATCTGTCTTGTGCATACAGTTTAAATAATGGATGTCCCATACCTTCTAGAATGGAGTGATGTTTTTTTGCTTAACGAATTTCAAGCCTTCATCCTTGGGATCATTCAAGGCTTGACTGAGTTTTTACCTATTTCGAGCACTGGACATTTATATTTAGGACGGCATATTTTCCATCTTGACGAGGCCGGCATTTTTCTGGATACCATGCTCCATATCGGAACCTTGCTGGCGTTATTGGTCGTCTATAAGAATGACATTATTGCCATTTTGAAAAACCCTTTCTCCAAAATGACTCTGCTTCTCATTGCCGGGACAATCCCTGCAGTGATTGCCGGTATTTTACTCGGGGATTGGTTTGATGACCTTTCAAAAACAGGTGTAACCATAGGATGGGAATTTTTAGCAACTGGACTGATTTTATGGGTAGCGGACGGAGTAAGAAAAGGCGGCAAATCCCTTAATGAAATTTCGATTAAAGATGCCTTGATCATCGGTACCTTCCAAGCTGCTGCCATCATGCCTGCCCTTTCGCGTTCCGGCCTGACGATAGCCGCTGGTCTATTCTGCAGGCTTGATAGGGCCACTGCAGCCTATTTTTCCTTTTTGCTATCAATTCCTGCCATTACCGGGGGCATCGTATTTCAGATGAAACCGATTTTTACAGGAGAAGTTGAGCGGCTGCCACTCACTGCGCTTTTCGTCGGAACCCTTGCCGCAGCAATCTTTGGCTATATAGCCGTAGTATGGATGATCGATTTCTTAAAAAAGCGATCACTGAAAATATTCTCCATTTATGTATGGGCCCTCGGCGCAATCATTTTATTCATGCAATTCACAGGTGAATTTTAAAGAAAAAAGCAGTTTTTCATGGAAAAATGCACGCGTTTGCCTTCCGATTTCACCCTTGTTGAAAAAGTTGAAATTTGACGAAAAAAAAAGGCAAAAAACCTATTCCCAAACCGTTTTTTTTTTAGTATTATACCTTCGTAAGGTTCTTTTGATTTGCATATTTTCTGACAATAAAAATAGGGAAGGCAAATGGTGCGCCACCGGTTTCCGGTTCTAGTGGGTTCGATTCCCACCCCGAAATTTTTTGATGAGCGACTTAAAAAATTTCGAGGGTGGGCAGCGACTACGCATAAGAACTGCCCTCAAACGGAGGGACGGAAATGTTAAAAAAGAGAGATTTCACAGATTGTTTTTCTCTTTATGAACAAATGACGCATCCAGATGTCTTCCCTTTCGTGCGCCATAAGGTAGATTCATATGAAGAATATGTTTTCATTACTAAGCAAACGATCGAAGCCGAAGATGCTGGGCAACTCATTTCACGAACAATCTTGGATGAATGGGAAAATCCCATCGGTTGTATTTCTTTATACGATATTGAAAATGGTGCAGGTTTCTTAGGCACATGGCTTGGCAAGCCTTATCATGGAAAAGGATATAATGCCATTGCAAAAGACGCTTTCTTTAAAGAGCTTTTTTTCGAGCTCAGTTTGGAAACGGTCTTCATGCGTATTCGCAAAAAAAATATCCGCTCTATAAAAGCCGCAGAAAAGCTTCCCTATGCCGTCAATGCCAACGAAACAAGAAAATCCCTTTATGATCAGATCAATCATGAAGGAGATATCTACGATTTGTATGAAATCCCTAAAGATTTATACACCTTTCATATCCTTAGACAGCATGATGATGACGAACAGCAGTTACTTGAAGCATAGAGCGAAGAACATTTCAGCATGTCTTTGTTTATCTTTTAATATAATGGCCGGAGCTTCCAAACCTGGAAAGCTCTTTTTTCCATTTTTACAGGATGTTTAAGATAGATTGCTGCAAATCCCTATTCTTTTTAGGGATATTTTTTTATAATGAATACAATTGACCAATTCAATAATATATTCAAATCGTCATTGAAAGGACTTAATCATGAAAAAAACATTTGCTTTTATCGTGCAGCTTATCTTCCTGCTCATCATTTGCAAGCTCGGCTATTATTTAGCCAATTTACTTCATTTACCCATACCAGGCAACGTCATCGGCATGATTTTATTATTCGGTTTATTACAGACGAAGGTTATAAAAGTCGAATGGATTGAACTTACTTCAGGATTTTTGGTAAAGCACTTAGCCTTTTTCTTCATTCCCATTTCAATCAGTTTAATGACCATGGGATGGCTTTTCATTGAATTCGGTTTGCCATTGGCACTAACGTTGGGAGTCAGCCTGATTTTTGGATTCATCGTTTCAGCTTGGACCGTTCAGAAGCTATCCCATAGAGGAGAGGTTAAGCAGCATGACAGCGTTCATCACAACTTATAGCATCTTGATAACCATCCTTGCCTATTTCATTGGAAGGAAAATATATGCTAAACATCCATCACCTTTTACGACGCCCGTATTTTTCAGTACGGTTACAATTATTCTAGTACTGCTGATCAGCGGTTTGGACTTCGAAGACTATTCACCAGGAAAAGACATCATCACCTATTTCCTAGGACCGGCTACCGTTGCTTTGGCCGTACCACTTTATAAAAATAGAAAAATAATCGTTAAATATGCAATGCCCGCAATTAGCGGCATGATTTTTGGCCTTCTAGTCACATTGATCATTGCCTTTGCCATTGCAAAAGCATTTTCACTTCCGCAATTCATACTCCAAGGATTGGCGGTTAAATCCATTACAGTGCCCATCGCTGTTGAAATCACCGAACTTTATGGCGGAAATTCCAATATATCAGCAGCCTTCGTCATTTTGACAGGGGTACTTGGTACGATGATCGCTCCAAAAATGATGGATAAACTGAACATTACGATGCCCTTCGCACGCGGTATCGCTTATGGTACGATCGCTCATGGTCTCGGTACGGCTCAAGCTGCCCAGGAAAGTGAGTTTACCGGGGCTGTCGCAGGTGCGGCAATGGCTATCGCAGGTATCCTTATTTCCTGTTTCTTTCCTTTTATAAGTAATTTCCTATAAAAAAGAACCGCAACGTCAACGACGTTGCGGTTCTTTTTATGATTTTTTTTGCAGATCGTCGTATAAACGCCTTAGAATATACGTTTTATACAGCTCCAGTTTTTTTTTCTCAATTGGATGATAGCTAATCCCTGCGGCTTTCAGCTGCTGAATGAACCACCCTTTGGAATATTCATAAGCCATTCTACCCCCTCCTCTGTTCGAAAAAGATATGCTACATAGAGGGGAATGATACTTATTTTTTTGCACCCATTACTTTAAGTAGTAATTCATACATTTCAGCTGCCGTTTTGAATGGGCGTTTTTGACGCATTTTCTCCTGATATTCATCCGATTGTTTCACTAAATCCGCTAATGTAGCATTAAAAATCCGGTCATTTAGCTCTTCTTCTTCGATGACTTTACAAAAACCCTGTTTTTCAAAGCTTGACGCATTCAGGATTTGATCTCCACGGGATGCATTGGCACTTAGAGGGATAAGTAACATCGGCTTTTGCAAAGCAAGGAATTCAAAAATTGAATTTGAACCTGCCCTTGACACAACGACATCAGCAGCCGCCAATAGATCGAACAATTCTTCATGTACGAATTCAAAAGGAGCATATCCCCTTTGTTTCAATTCCGTTTTCACATTTCCCTTCCCGCAAATGTGAATAATCTGATAATCCTTTAATAAGGCATCAAGGTTATCTGTAATTAAATTATTGATTTTAACGGCCCCAAGGCTTCCTCCCATAACGAGCAACACCGGTTTGTTATTCGTGAATCCACAAAATGCCTTTCCAGCAGAAGCGTTTCCAGTAAAAATCCCATCGCGCAATACAGCGCCAAGATACATAGCCTTCTCTTTAGGAAGATCTTTTTCCGTTTCCTGGAAAGTAGTGAAGATTTTAGATGCAAGCGGCATGGCAATCTTATTAGCCAGACCAGGCGTAAAATCCGATTCATGTATCGCGATCGGTATCCTCAGCATCCTGCCTGCCAAAACGACTGGAACCGAAACGAATCCACCTTTAGAAAAAATGAAATCCGGCTTGGTCTTTTTTAATATTTTTCGTGCATCAAAAATCCCTTTTATGACCCGGAAAGGATCTTTCATATTTTCAACAGATAGATAACGCCGGAATTTCCCAACTGAAATCGTTTCATAACGGACCTCGGGAAATTCCGTTTCGATGATATTTTTTTCAATGCCTTTTTTTGATCCAATATAAGTAACATCCCACTCATGCTTTAAAAATTCCGGGATGATTGCTGCATTAACAGATACATGACCGGCAGAACCGCCTCCGGTAAATACTATTTTCTTAGTCAATATTTCCACCTTCCAAACTTAAAAAATCACTTTGCATCCATATTACCATATATCCTTGCCATTAATAACTTGAAAAAGTATTCAGTGAATCGCTAAACCCCAATGATGAATGTAATCATCGATTATTTTTCCTTTTTCAGCATGAATATATTATAATCTTAGTATTCTACAATACTACAAGATACATTGGAGGAGTAATACATTGCAAGAAGTTTCTGAATCACTCGATCAATTTGATGGAATCGAAGCCTGGACCAAATTAGGAATTTCCATTGGCATTTTTCTAATTTTCCTTTTGCTTCGGAAAGTATTTACTACATATATATTCAAGTTCTTTCTACGAATTGCAGAAAAACGTAAAGTAGAATTTGCCGCCAACTTAATGCTCGCTATAGAACAGCCGGTAAGATTGCTTATCGTTTTGATTGGTGTCATTATATCCATGCACTATTTTCCGATCGACTCACCTTCGGTTGAATTCAGATCGAAAATATACAGATCGTTTTTTGTCTTCTTATTCTTTTGGACGATTTTTAATATCAGTTCGATCTTAACTATATTATTTCCGAAATTGGTAGGTAAATTCGGACTTGAAGTCGATGAAATCGTCATGCCATTCTTTACGAAAATCATAAAATTAATCATCATTGCTTTTGGTGCCTCCATCATTGCGGAAGAATGGGGATTTAATGTCGATGGATTTGTTGCAGGGCTTGGTTTGGGTGGATTGGCTTTCGCTCTTGCCGCTAAAGATACCGTCAGCAATTTCTTTGGAGGTATCGTCATCGTTACCGAAAAACCTTTTACCATAGGAGATTGGGTCAAAACTCCAAGTGTGGAGGGAACTATTGAAGACATCACATTCCGAAGCACAAAAGTTCGGACTTTTGCCCAAGCTTTAGTTACAGTCCCAAATGCGACCCTATCGAATGAACCGATCATCAACTGGTCCAAGATGGGCAAAAGACAGATTGCCTTTCATTTGGGAGTGAATGTCACGACACCAAAAGAAAAATTGGAAAATGTCATTAAGAAAATTGAAAAAATGCTCATTGATCATCCTGAAGTACATCCGGAAACGATTTTGGTTAAATTTGATGAGTTCAGTCATTCCGGTTTCAACCTTTACCTTTATTTCTTCACGAAAGCGACGGACTTTGGGGGATATTTATCAATCAAAGAAGATGTGAACTTTAAAATAATGGAGATATTGGAACAGGAAGATGTACAAATTGCCATTCCTTCACAGGCATTCATTCTTCAAAAAGACTCAAATTTGGAAGCCATGAATGATTTTGAATCCATGCGTGACTGACAAAAGGACTTGCCCAATACGGCAAGTCTTTTTTAGCTTCAAATAAAAACTCTTAAAACATCACATGCTTATGTGATATAATTCTTTCATTGTGTTGAAAATTCCAAATATTGATATTGAGGTACTTTGATGAATCAGACTTATACTAAATCACAAAAGCTCCGCTTGTTATTTTATATATTGATACCTATCCTGATCACCCAAATCAGCATGTATGCCATGACTTTTTTTGATGTGATGATGTCGGGACAATACAGCACTCAGGACGTTGCTGGCGTCTCCATCGGCAGTTCGCTATGGACACCAGTGTACACGGGGCTGAGCGGGATATTGATTGCCTTGACGCCGGTGGTTTCACAACTGGTAGGTTCCAGGCAGTCTAAATCCGTTTCCTATTCCGTGATGCAGGCCATTTATTTAGCTGTTGCTTTAGCCTTGATCATTTTAATCATTGGGGCGTTTTCTTTGAACCCCGTATTGAGTGCCATGGACCTTGAAGATAGTGTCCACATGGTGGCTCATGATTACTTGATCGCCCTTTCACTCGGTATCATTCCTTTATTCGTTTATAATGCGTTGAGAGCTTTCATCGATGCTCTGGGACAGACTAGGATTTCCATGATCATCACCTTATGTGCACTCCCGGTAAACGTCCTTTTTAATTACCTGTTAATATACGGTAAGTTTGGATTCCCTGAACTTGGCGGTGTCGGTTCCGGTTACGCCACTGCCATTACGTATTGGTTAATTGCCCTTGTAGCCATCCTTGTTGTGATAAAAATCAACCCATTTTCGACATATGAGGTTTTCAGTGAATTTTTCCGGGTTTCCTGGAAAGAATGGAAGGCCTTATTATTGATTGGGGTACCCATCGGACTGGCTATCTTTTTTGAAACAAGCATTTTCTCGGCCGTCACCCTTTTAATGAGTAAGTATGATACCGTGACAATTGCATCGCATCAGATTGCCATGAATTTTGCGTCACTGCTTTATATGATCCCGCTAAGTATTTCCATGGCATTGACGATCGTCATTGGATTCGAAATTGGAGCGGCCCGTTATAAAGACGCCAAAGAGTATAGCTGGATTGGCATTTCGATGGCATTGACGATGTCGCTCGTTTTGTCGACCATCCTATTCCTCTTCCGCGAACCTGTGGCCGCTTTATACACAAAAGACCATGAGGTTATGATGCTGACATCACATTTCTTGATATATGCCATCTTCTTTCAGATATCGGATGCCCTGCAGGCACCTATTCAGGGTATTTTGCGTGGATATAAAGATGTAAATGTCACATTTGCGATGTCACTTGTCTCCTACTGGATTCTCGGGCTTCCCATTGGCTATTTCTTTGCAAAGTATACGGATATGGGAGCCTTTGGGTACTGGATCGGCTTAATTTCCGGCTTGGCTCTCGGAGCTATAGGCTTGGCGGCTCGCTTACGGTTCATACAACAAGTAAAATATAAAAAAATGGCGTAAAAAAAGAGTGGGGCTGGATTATACCGGCCTCACCCTTTTTCATTCTGAATTCAACCCCTAAACCACTAGGCTTTATATATTTTCCCAAGAACATCCTTACCGCCTGTTACCGGTATGATGCTGCCGGTAATGAAATCTGATTTTTCATCACAAAGGAACGTGATGACCCTCGCTATATCTTCCCCTGTACCCGGTCTGCCGACTGGAACCGTATCATCCTTTTCTTCTCTCGCGACCCTAATTTCCTCCTCTTTCCAGTCACCTACGATATCACCGGGACAGACCATATTCACGGTGATGCCATGTGTAGCTTCTTCGGCAGCTAAAGTTCTTGTCAAGGAGGTCAAGCCGCTCTTTGCAGCAGCAAAAACAGAACGATAGATCCAACCTGGTGCAGTTTCACACCGTTCAAACCCTAATGTAATGACTCTACCCCAGTTTCTACTGCGCATATGTGGAATAAGCTCTTTCGCAAAATAGAAAAAACCATTTAAATTTCCATCCATGATGTACTTCCATTCATCACTGCCATATTCAGTCATAGGCTTACGGTCATGCATATATGGCCCTGCATTATGAATGAAAATATCAACATGGCCAAATGACTCCGAAATCTTTTGCAAAATATTCAGGCAATCCTCCTCACTTGACGAGTCACCTTGAATCGCAATTGCCTTAACATGGTACTTATCCTGTAATTCATCCACTAATGCTAAAGCTGCCTTTTTACTTTTTCGATAAGTAATGATAATGGACATTCCATTATCCGCGAGTGAAAGTGCCATCCTTTTGCCGATTCCCGTTGCTCCACCAGTAATAAAAGCTACTTTGTCATCCACAGGCTTTACCCTCTTTATCTAATGGATTTTACTTAATTATACATAAGTTTATTCCATTTTCTATAATTTAGTAATTATAAAAAAGAACCTATGGGCTTTAGCTGCATAAAATATAACAAATAAACCTGTCAGACCAAAAGCAGGAGAGAGGAATTCAATATGTTTCCCTGGAATTCACTTTTTTCTTTTAAGAATAACCCGAACCAGAAGGACTTCATGAAAAATATGCAGCAAAGTGATGTACAATCGTTCATCGAAAAAGTATTTTCACAAGTCATCCCTGACAATATGCAAGGTATGATGAACCAAAATGATGGCGGCTCACAAACAGTAAATGCCAGATCTGAACATCCTTTACATGCAGAAGTATTTGAAACCCACTTATATGTCTTTGTAAGAATTCCTATAGAAGATGAATCTTGGCTAAAAAATATGAAACTTTACCATACATCTAACCAATCCATCATCGAGGGGATTCCTGAAGAGTCAGATCGGCATGTCATTACACTCCCCGCACTTGTTAAGAAAAAAGGGGCATCGGCCCAATATAAAGAATCAACGTTGGAAATACGTCTTCAGAAAAGTTTCAATACCCAGTATTCAGAAATCGATGTATCCGAGATATAAGCTGCTACACACCGGGACCTCGCTGATAATAAGGTGCGGTTCCTGTTATTTTCTTGGTGCCAACCTTTTTTAGATTTCACTGTATTTTATTTCATGGAATGGAATGATCCATTCTCGCAAAAAAAGAGCACCCCATGTTAATGGGATGCTCTTTTCTATTAATCTATTATTTTCCGATGAATTGTTGAGTCCAGTAGTTACCAGATTCTACGTAACCTACTCCGATATGAGTAAAGCTAGGGTTCATGATGTTTTCACGGTGTCCTTGGCTATTCATCCAAGCTTGTACCACTTCTTCAGGTGTTTGTTGACCTTGTGCGATGTTTTCGCCAGCTGTTGTATAGCTGATTCCGAATTGTTTCATCATATCGAATGGTGAGCCGTAAGTTGGGCTATTGTGATCAAAGTAGTTTTTATCTTTCATGTCTTGAGACTTAATACGTGCAACTTTGCTCAACTCAGTGTCGATTTTAAGAGCTGCCAAACCTTGTTTTTCACGTTCTGCATTTGTTAATTTAACAACTTGTTGTTCAAAAGCACTTAATTCAGAGCTTGTCTCTTGTTTTTCATCAGTTGATTTATTAGGTGTAACTGGTTTTGCTTCAGGTTTTGCTTGGTTCGTTGTTCCAGCTTCTTGCTGAACTGGTTTTTGAACTGGTTTTTGAACTGGTTTTTGAACTGGTTTTTGAACTGGTTTTTGAACTGGCGTTTGTTGTGGCGTTTGTTGTGGCGTTTGTTGTGGCGTTTGTTGTGCCTGCGCTGCCGGTAAAGTGATATTGTATTTAGCTAGGTATTGGTTAAGGACTTGTTGCATATCCTCTTTATTAGTAGATTTAAAAGTTACTTGTTTCACAGTATCACAGTTGGCTGCTTCAGCTTGGTTAGCTCCTACTCCTGTGAATATAATAGCTGCAGCCGCTGCTGCTGACATAAACATTTTCTTTTTCATTCGTATTTCCTCCTGTGATGTTCATTTTTTGTTGTGCTTTGCTTCTGGAATTATCATAACATGCACTTTTTGTAATAAAGGCTCCATCAATTTCCATCAAATTCACAGGGTGCGAATGAAAATAATTTATGATCCAAGTTTCAGAGAAATCTTGCAAAAATGCTTTAACTATCTATGTTTCTGCCAGTAGTATAAATACTCATATTTTCCCAGTAATTTCTTGTCAATGGTAGTTACATAGAACTATTTCCATTGAATACTAATAAATTTTAATTGACATATCATTTCCAACCTGATTTTTATGACTTTCTTTACTTTTATGTTACAAATTTTTCGGTTTAACTTCGACATTTCGTCATATTCTCCCTATCACCTTGAATATTTTTTCAAATAAAAAAAAACAATCCGGTTTTAAACCCGAATTGTTTTGATTTCGATGGTATATTCATCATTTCATTTCTTCATCATTCATCTCGTCCATTTCCTTTTTTTCGCCACTTTGTTCAGGAGTGCTTGGTTTGCCTATTACGAATTCTTTCTTTGGCATGTTGTGCATATCCCTTGCAGTTACATGGGCATATACATAGTAGGTTCCTTCTTTATCAAAATTCTTTTCCAATTCATATATGCCGTTCCCTTTATGTTTCACTGCGATCTTGTCATGATCATCGCTATTCGCAAGCCAAATTTCAAAACTGACATCATCCGCATCTGTCACGGCTTCGTCCCCATATGTTACTTTTGCCTGAAATTTCACAGGCTCATTCACTTTACCCTGAATTGGATCGACAGCTAAATCGACATTTAACATTTTCGGAATTTCCTCTTCCTTGCTGCATCCAGCCAAAAAAAATAACGCCATGCAAAATAACAGGATTTTTTTCATTTTTGAACGTATCCCCTTTTTATGAATTCCATTCTTCTTTTATAATCGGTAGGATGACCCTGACTTTTGTGCCCCTTTTTTCCTTGCTTTCTATTTCGATTTTACCATTTTGTAATTCCACCAATTTTTTAACAATCGACAGTCCAAGCCCTGACCCGCCATCAAAACGGCTGCGTGCCTTGTTCACTCGGTAAAAACGATTCATGATATATGGCAGATCCGCTTCCGGAATCCCGTTACCCGTATCAGTAACCAGCAGTTCGCAATCATCTTTATGCTGAATTAAGGTAATATGGATCGCCCCTCCGGGATCCGTGTACTGAATGGCATTATCAATAATGTTATGTAGGATCTGTTCCATCCTTCCTTCATCCCCCAAAATAATCGGGTCTGGATCCAGATCTAGCTGCAAGCCCAATTGCTTTTCTTTTATTATCGGTTCATATTTCACAAGTACGTCTTCAATGAATTGCGCATAGGCAATCGGGGTTTTATTTAACATGAATGGATCACTATCCATTTTTGATAAGTCCATCAGATCTCCCACAAGCCGCTGCAGCCTAAGAGCCTCCCTTGAAATGAGTTGAAGGTATTTCCGTTGCTCTTCATCATTTTTCACGACACCATCCAATATGGCCTGCGTATAGCCCTTTACGTAACTAAGCGGGGTTCTGAGCTCATGTGCAACATTTTCTAAAAATTCTTTTTTTCTTTCTTCTTCCATATGGATGGAATTGGCCATATCATTAAAGGCCATTGCCAGTTTCCCTATTTCATCATGACTCCTTACCTCGACCTGTATGTCATAATTCCCCTCTGAGACACGATGGGCTGCAGTCTCGATTTCCTTAATCGGACTGACTAGCTTTTTCAACCATTTCGTAGTAAACAAAATCGCGACAATCAAAAATAATAGAACGGCCGCCATCCATTTTGCGGCAAATTCCTTGAGTAATACCGTAATGGAATCTACAGGAATATATGTATAGATGATACCTTCGAGCCGATTTTCGTCAATCAGGGGTATGATCGCCGCTACGATGTTCTTTTCAAATCTTTTCTCATATCCCTCTTTTTCAACGGCTTTCCCATCTAAAAGCATTTGCCGTTCTTCTTCAGAAATAAGGGTGTCATAATTGATTTCAAAAGGCAGACAGGCACTCAATTCCCTCGGATTGTTGACGACAAAGATCTCGCTGTCATTCTTACTGTTAAACCATTCAACTTTTTCCTTGAAATCTTCGCTGATTTCACCGCCGGAGTAATCCGCCCCTAGCAATGACGCTTCATTGACTAAATCTGTTTTAAGCTTCTCCACATATAGATTTTTATAATAATATTGAGAAAGTGAATAAGCGAACAGCACGGATAGGATGATGGCGGTGATGATGGTGAGCCATAATTTAAAAGTGAGGGTTCGCCATTTATTGATCATTTCTTTTCCTCTATCTTATAACCGATTCCCCAGACGGTTTGAATGTAATCGGCCGCTCTTAATTTCATTCGTAACGTTTTGATATGGGTATCCACGGTCCGTAAAGATCCTCCATACTCCCCGCTCCATACATTTTCAAGCAGTTGTTCACGGCTTAGTGCCTGGCTTTTATGACGCATGAGGAATAAAAGCAATTCGAATTCCTTCAAGGTTAAATTGATTGGCTTCCCTTCCACCAAAACCGTTCTGGATTGTAAGTTCAAGCTAATTTTACCGAACCGGACATGGTTTTGACTCTCTTCATTCAATGATAATTTCCCTGTCCTCCGCAATACCGCTTCGACCCTTGCAACCAATTCTCCTGGATTGAACGGTTTGACGATATAATCGTCGCCGCCAAGCTTCAGCCCTTTCACCTTATCCCATTCTTCACCTTTCGCACTGACAAATATCACAGGAATCTCCCAATTTTCACGAATTTCTTCACAAACGGAGAAACCATCCATACCTGGCATCATGATATCCAATAGAATTAAATCAACTTCCTCTGTTTCAACCATACTAATAGCTTCTTTTCCATTCGCAGCTTGAAGGCATCGATAACCTGAGTTCAGTAAATACATTTCAACTAGATTTCGCATATCTTCTTCATCATCCACGACTAAAATGGTGTAAACATGCATGTCATCTACTCCCTCAACATCAATTGGAACGGACCTTCGCCGACTTTGATCGTTTTTTTAACATCGACTGTTTCAGCATCCATTACATACACTTCATCACTATCATATCCCGCCACGATCACATCTTCGTTAAAGCTAGCCATTTCAAAAGGGTTGACGCCGACCACTTTGCTTTTCACTTCCTCATATTGATCATTCAATTTATATAAGGAGCTTGTACCATGACTAAGGACAAATATGCCTTCTGCATTCTCAAGGAACTTTATCGGCATGGTTGGGGCCTTCAGCTTATTCTTCAACTCTCCCGTTTGTGCCGAATAAATATATAGATCTTCTTCCACTTTGTCCCCATCACCGTGTCCTCCGATCCATATTTCATCCTTTTCTTCCCTTAATAATGTGCCTGTGCTGGAACTATGTACGGGAAATTCAAAATCGACCTTTTTCGTTTCAAGATTTATTACAGAACATTTGGTATCACCAAAATTAATAACATACAAACGATTCGATTGCTCTCCTTGAAGAACGGTCAGGGGGCTTTTACCAACCTTGACAATATCCTGTTTCTCCCCATCTGTATTTAAAAAATAGATGGAGTGATTCGATTGGTTGACCGCCACGATGCTTTTTCCATCATGTAACAACTGCATATTAACGATCCCTTTGCCAATTTCCCAACTGTTTATCAGTTTTCCTGCTGATAAAGAGTACACTTGGACTTTCTCCATCTCTTTTCCATAAAGCAGGATAGTATCTTTGTCTGCCAGGAGCAGTGCTCCGGTAAATGGTTCTGAAATATCCCATTTTGCAAATGGATGATAGTTTTCATCTATGAAAGTCAGTGAGGTATCCTTGATATTGACAGTCGCCAGGAAAGATTCACTTTTATTGATTTTAGTTAATGCATTACTGCTATTACACCCAGTAAGCAGTACGATGGCAAGAAAAAGCCCAATGCCCCACTTCATATTTTAAGCTCCTTATTCATTAAATATCTATTTTTTAAAGATTTTAACAATGATTTGTGAAAAAAGTATGAAGCAGAAAAGAATATTTGCTAACAAGCATCTGTTACACCTCGGAAATCATATTCTTTCCAATTCAGTGATATAGGCCATGACGATCGCATTTTTCATTTCTTCAGAAAGCGAAGATTCCATCACGCGTTTAATGCAGAGGTAAAATTTCTCCAATACCGGTTTTCGGGCACGGGGATGGGCATTTTCATCCAAAAGCTCACGGCGGATGAGTTCCGACAACACTTCCCCTCCACTTCCATCGGTCATCTTACGATTATTCCATATGCTTAAATAAGCCACCAGTAATTCTTCTTGCCTGACATTTTCTTTCATAGTATCCCTTCCATCCATTACTAATTTATACATATTAATGTTCGAGTTTGTAAAGACTATCTTAATAATACGATCACGCTTTTTAAAATTCAAAAAGGGAGTGAGTACAATGTCTCAAGTATACCGCTGTCCGAATTGCCGGACAAATAAATCTCGCTTCAATCTCATTCAGCAAGTAGCAACCCCCATTAAAAAGGATCCGCAGTCAGGTGAGATTATTGAACAATATTCGAATGATTCCCTTCAGCCATTCCACCTAGCATATAATGGTCCTGAAGTTCGGGTTCAATGTGCTGCTTGCGGATTAATAGAAGACGAAAAGACATTTGCCGCCTTTGGAATGCAACAATAAAAATGGTCAGACCCATAAATGGGTCTGACCATTTTTTCAATCTTTTCCTACTGACATCTTAGCCCGGTCTATGGCGATTGGAATGGCTTTTCCATCCTCATATCCTTCATCTAATAATGCATTGGCGATTTCTATAGCCTTTTCCCTTACATCTTTATCTAGATTCTTCATCGAGTTTGGGTAATCGTTCTTATTCCATGGCACTAATACCGCCTCCTTGATAAGAAAGTCTCCTTTTTATGTTTCCCTTCTTTAAAGGGCGGTAAACTTTTATCGGGCCGCTTTCAATTCCAAAGCTTTCAACTGAGCGATCAACATTTCCTTATCCAACTTTTCCCCGATCATGACGATATTCAATGGCATTTTCATCATTTCATTCATATACATCGGCATTCCGTAGGAGTATTGGAATAAATGGGGGTATTGTGAATGTGTAAAGGAAATGTATCCTTTCATTCGATAGACCGTTTCCGGGAGAGCCCTAAGCCACTCTTCAAAGTCGGTTTGTGCCACGGCACCTTCAAATGTATGAACGACTGCAGTTAAATGCAAATGGTCATGTACATCAAGCTTTTGATGGCCATTATGCCGTTTTCTTTGCATCTGCTGCAATGATGCCAAGGATACGGCTGCATACTCCGTCAATAAACATACGGCATCCGGATTCAGCGCCTGTATCGTATAAATCAGCTGTGCGGCCTCCATCTCACTTACTAAATCCGCTTTATTCAATAATATGAAATCGGCATGGTGGATTTGCTCGACAAGCAACTGTCGAAGCTGCGGAGACAGTTCCTCCCGATCGCGCCACCTTAATAAATCGACGACAGTGATAATCCCTTTATACTCCAGCCTTTTGGCGAAAATCGGCGACATGATGCCATCCAATACTTCAACTGGATGAGCTGCGCCCGTCGTTTCAATATAAACCGCATCCAGTTCATTTTCCGTTAGCAATTCATGAAGCTGAACCTCCAGTTTATCTTGAATTGTGCAGCAAATGCATCCGTCAAACAACTCCTTAAGTGGCACTCCATCACCAAGGAGTCCGCTGTCAACCGATACACTGCCAAGCTCATTTAAAAGCACGGCCACTTTTCTACCCGCTTCACTTTCCTGTTTTAAAATATTTCGAAGAAGCGTCGTTTTCCCGCTGCCGAGAAAGCCGCCCAATATGTATACTTCGGTTGTTTTCATTCTTATCTGCTCCTATGATCCGGTTAAATTCGATTCCGTTAAATTTTATCATACTTATCTTACTAAAGCACTTGCCGGATCCACATAAAAAAACCAGCCCTTAAGCTGGTTTTTCAACAATGATTCATGCTTGAACTTCATCTTTTTCGTAAATCGGCACCCATCCTGCCGCTGTTACGAAAATACGGACAGCAACAGTTTTCCTATCTTCTGCGAGCGTGAAATAATGTCTTGTTGATTCTGGTACACTAATAAGATCTCCGGGATTAAGACGTACATCAAACCACTGTTTATCATTGCCTTCAATGGCAAAGATACTCGTACCTCCCGCTATGAAACGCACTTCATCATCTTCATGGTGGTGTTCCTGCTTAAAGTTTTCAAGCATTTGATCCAAGTTCGGATTTGCATCTGATAATGTGATGATATCATGCGCTTTATAGCCTCTTCTTTCAGAAATTTCCGCTATCTCTGATTGGAATGTTACAAGGATTTCCTTCTTGTCAGCATCTGTTAGATCGTATTTTTCCACAAGATGGGCCGGTAATTTAGAAATGTCCCATTGCTCATAAATAACCCCTTGTGTTTCTAAAAACCCTTTTACCTGTTCACCGTTTTCAATAACCTCGTTTGTTTCATGGAATTTGATCGTCGCCATCATTCATACCTCCTCTATGAGTGTTTATCTTAAAGAACCTGCAAACGCCTTTTGTTGATTAAGCAACAGTTGGTATTGAAATAAAAATTCGCAAGCTTCAAGTATTCTTTTTGCTTCGAGTCCGCTTTTACCCCAAACCGTAATGCCATGATTGCGGATCAGCACGGCGCCAGAGTCTTCTTCGACATGTGGCTTGAACTTATCGGATAACAGCGGAATGTCAGCGTGATTATATATGATTGGAATCCGAAGCTCCGAATCTTCCTCCCACCGACCGGTCGCTTTAATGATTTCATGATTACAAAAGGAAACCTGGCCTTCATCTCCGTACAATTCTGATATCACATTATTTTCAACTGTATGGACATGGAGTACACAGTTCGCATTTGTTTTCCGGTAAATGACTGTATGAAGTAAAGTTTCGGCCGATGGTCTTAGGTTCGTTTCTTCAACTGGTTTTCCTTTTAAATCCACCAGTAAAAAATCCGAATCCGTTTGCTTCCTTTTATCCTTACCGCTTGCCGTAATATAAA
Organism: Peribacillus sp. FSL P2-0133; assembly: GCF_037975445.1. Taxonomy (NCBI): domain Bacteria; kingdom Bacillati; phylum Bacillota; class Bacilli; order Caryophanales; family Bacillaceae; genus Peribacillus; species Peribacillus sp. FSL P2-0133. Next base: position 3,375,334 of record NZ_CP150254.1, read on the forward strand.
AGAAAGGGCTTTTGGGCTCGCGGATGGACAAGTTCCCGCTTGTTCCCATAAACCAATCCCTTTCGGCCAGTTCAGCTTTAATATCTGCCAACTCCCGCCATTCTTTAGAATGATTGTTCACGCTTTAACCGCCTCCTGCCGCTTTAAAATGTCAATTACATCAAAAAATGTTTCAAATCCTTGATGTGGAATTCCTTCCCTATCGCATTTTTCAAGCAGTATGTCACGGGCTATGACAAAATCGGCCTGTTTAGCCGCTTCAAAATCCGTTACTGAATCTCCAATAACGAATTTAAAATCTTCCGCACCCGCTATTTCCCTCATAATGGATGGCTTGCAGCAACCGCAATCATTATTACATTGATCATCACAAGCATGTGGCCACTCTATATAAATCTTTTCCTTATCAAAAAATGCATGGTTGCAATAAACGGACTCTGTTGGCAAGATATCATTTAAAAGCGGTGCAATGAAAAAATCCATGCCCCCGCTTACTATATATAAAGGGATGTTGGCTTGTTTCGTATACTCAACGAATTCATAAAACCCTGGACGAATGCCGGCCGTTTTTCTTACATATTGGATGATGTCATCCTTCATGCCACTATCAAGCAGTGAAAACATATCCCCAACTCCTGAAGATATACTGATTTTTTGCTGAAGGACACCGTCTTTCAACGCTTCCCATTCCGGAGGCGCAAATTTTTTCATGATGGAAATGATATTGTCCGTGTTGGTGATCGTTCCGTCAAAATCACAAAAGATGATCGGTTTCATTATTTCTTATAAGCCTCCCCATAACACAAGAGCTTTTTTTAGTGTTTCTTCCTCAGCCGCCGCTTCTGATAGGTCCTTTCCTGCTAGAACGGCTTCCACAGCAGAACGGAAAGCCTTGGCCCCGCCCTCTGCTCCGTCAGGGTGCCCGTGAATTCCGCCCCCTGCATTAATCACGCTATCGAGCCCAAAATCCTTGATTAAGTCCGGAACCATGCCTGGATGAATGCCTGCAGAAGGAACAGGGAAGGCTTTTTTCCATGAAAGTTCATCTTTTGTCAGAGCTTCAGCAATCGCCAAGGTCTCCTTTTTTTCTAGTGCGACATTTCCATAAGGGGATGGGAACAAGGATAAATCCGCACCTGATAACCTTACTAATTTACCAAGCAATAACGGATAGCCGATCCCATAAAATGATGAAGATGCCAATGCCCCGCTATATGCGGGATGCGCCATGATCGGCAGCTTGATACGATCATGTTCACTCAAGGCCTGCAATACATCCAAACCATATGTATGAACGTTGAACAATAAAGCATCTGCCCCTGCTTCAGCCGCCTGCTCTGCCTTATCCAGTAATTCAAATGTTTTCCCTGATAGATTGACAGCATATAAAGTTCGGTGGCCAGTGGTTTCATGGACTTCATTCAATATTCTTTTTCCCGTTTTTATTCTATCGAAAAATGGAGTCAGTTCCTGGTCGAAGAGGATCTCATCATCTTTAACTAGGTCGACACCCCCTAATGCTTGTTGCCTCAGTTGCTCATTATGGAATGTCAGGTCCCTTCCTAATACACCTTTAAAGATGCTCATCACCAGGGGCCGGTTAAATACGCCAATCTTTTCCCTTATGCCTCCAATACCAAATTGCGGCCCGGGAAAAGCTTTTTGAATATCACCGACAAAATCCAGGTCGATAAGTTTTATTTCTCCGTCCAATGAAAGTTTGCCGAAGACCGTCGTGAGGATTGCAGGTAAATCAATGGAGAAATTCCCTGCCGGATAGGCAATTTTAATAAGCGAACGGTATACTTTACGATTAAAGTAGCTGTTTGCCCTCTCTTCTTCAGATAGTGGTGTCACCGATACGACGCGCCCCTTATGTTTTTCCAGTTGTTTCTGGACCAAATGTGGCAGGTCCGTCCATGTCCCGACAGTCAAACCTAAGGCGATGCTCTCTGCTTTTTTCTCATGATTTCCATTGAAGTCATGAATTAAATAAGTAGCGACTATCTCGCTCATCTGAATCACTCCTATAACACGTTAGTAAACTCTCGATGTCATTAACCTGAAATGTTCTCAAAATGGCAAAAGCCCCTTCATAAAGAAGAGGCTTTAAAAAGCCATCTTCTTATCTCCCAGCCATTGGCTGCAAGAATTAGCACCGTGCCTTGTGGATTTAAAGAAAATCCGGCGAAGAATTCCGCCCCATTTTACAATGGAATTACGGTCGGTTGCTGGGCTTCATAGGGCTAGTCCCTCCACCTGCTCAAAATAAGAAAACGCTGATATATAAATTGCATTCAAGTATCGAAAGATTAAGAATTTATTTTGTATTCTGACAGGTAATCCCTACTTTGTCAATAAGTTTTAACTATTTAACGGTGAATAAATCGGATACCTCATTCCATCGTTAAAATAAGTTTAATGTACGTATTCGTTCCACAGCCTCTTCAAGCCGTTCTTCGGAAGTCAATAGCCCTACCCTGACGTAACCTTCGCCAAATTCACCGAATCCATTCCCTGCGGCAACAGCTACGTGGGCATGCGTTAATAAATAGTCTGCAAAACTCTCTGACGTAAAACCTTTAGGTACCTTGAGCCAGGCAAAAAACGATGCCGCAGGCGCTTTGACATCCCAGCCGATTGCCCTCAATCCCTCAATGAAAACATTTCTTCGTCCTTCGTACATCTGCACTAACTGCTCTACACAGCTCTGCGAGTCAAGCAAAGCGCTTGCCGCAGCTTCTTGTATCGCCGGGAAAAGACTCACATAAAGATGGTCTTGTAATAGTTCAAGAGCTTCTATTACACTCTTATTCCCCACTGCGAAGCCGACTCTCCACCCTGCCATATTGTATGTTTTCGATAGTGTGTATATTTCTATTCCTACATCCTTCGCTCCCTTTGCCTGGAGAAAGCTTATCGGTTTTTTTCCGTCGAATCCGATCGCACCATAAGCGAAATCGTGGACCACACAAATGGAATGCTCTTTTGCGAAGGTGACGGTTTCATCAAAGAAACTTTCAGTTGCAGAAGCACCTGTGGGATTATTCGGATAGTTCAAGAACATCATTTTGGCTTTATCAAGTACTTCTTTATGTATGTCATCGTATTTCGGAAGAAAATCATTTTCTTCTGTCAAGGGCATGAGTTCGGTCTTTGCCTGGGCTAAAACAACTCCGGAAAGATAATCCGGATAGCCTGGATCTGGAACAAGGATCGTATCACCTGGATTCAATAAACACTGCGGCAGTTCTACAAGACCTGCCTTCCCCCCGAAGAGAATCGCCACTTCACTATTCGGATCTAGCTTGACACCGTATTCTCGTTCATAAAAGACGGCGGCAGCATCTTTTAAATATTGATGCCCCCGGAATGGCGAATATTTATGATTTATCGTTTTTTCAGCGGCAGACTGCAAACTTTTCACGATATGTTCTGGCGTCGGCTGATCAGGGTTTCCCTGGCCTAAATTAATGACATCATGTCCTTGCTCCGTGATCGCATTGACTTTTGCGACTAGTGAAGCAAAAAACTGCTTGGGCAGGTCCTGAAGCTGGCCGGATTTTTCGAATTGCACCATTTATACACCTTCTCTGAAATTTCTTGAAATTCTAGTCACAAATGATATATGTTTATCATAGTCTTGTAAAGTATTTTTTACATGTGGGGGTTTTAAACGATGAAGTGGAAAATAGCTTGTATTCAAATGGATATAGCCTTCGGGCAACCGGATATCAATTTTCAGGTTGCAGAACAATGGATGGAAAAAGCGGCACGCTCAGAACCCGATATCGTCATTTTACCGGAACTTTGGACAACAGGATACGACTTGACCAGGTTAAATGAGATTGCTGATCATGAGGCAGAAAAAACGATTGAATTTTTTAAAACACAGGCACAGAAACACCAGATTCACATCATAGGCGGTTCCATTGCGAAAAAAACAAGCAAGGGAATCTATAACACCATGATCATCATCGATAAACATGGAAATCTCATTAAAGAATATGATAAGCTTCACTTATTTCAGTTAATGGATGAACATCATTTCCTGCAGCCAGGAGAAAAAGATGGTTTATTTACTCTTGATGAAAAAATATGTGCTGGATTCGTTTGTTATGACATCCGTTTTCCTGAATGGCAGCGAGCCCATACCGTTCAAGGCGCCGAAGTTCTATTCGTAACGGCTGAATGGCCAAAGCCGAGACTCGATCATTGGAGAGCCTTGTTGATTAGCCGTGCCATCGAGAACCAAGCCTATGTTGTAGCCGTTAATCGTTCAGGTTCGGATGTCAATAATATATTTGCGGGTCATTCCTTGATTATTGATCCATGGGGGAATATCATAAGTGAAGCCGGAGAAGAAAACGAACTCTTGACAGGCACCCTGGACTTCAAAAAAGTTACGGAAGCCCGTAACAAAATACCTGTATTCGAAGATCGCCGCCCTGATTTTTATTAATTTACCCATTGACAAACTATTTAAAAAGTTGTTATTATTTTCCCGAAGATTAAAATTTCAGAAAACATTTACTCTTATCAAGAGCAGGCTGAGGGATAAAGGCCCTATGAAGCCCAGCAACCGACTGTAATACCATTGTGAAATGGGGCGGATTCACCGCCGGATTATAAAATCCACAGAGCACGGTGCTAATTCCACCAGAATTCATATTCTGGAAGATAAGAGGTCCGAAGCCAAAACTTCTGCCTCTTTCTATATGAAAGAGGCTTTTTTATTCTTATTTTGAATCTGGAGGGGAAAAGAATGACGCAAAACCATTCAAATTTTAAGAGATTGACAAACGAAACAGCTATAACCCTTGCAAAAAAACTTGGGTTGGTCAATGCGGATGCAAGTTTAAAATGTAAAGAAATCGGCGATGGTAACTTAAATTATGTTTTTCATATTACAGACACGCACACAAATAAAGGAATAATCATCAAACAAGCGGTCCCTTATGCCAAGGTACTTGGTGAAAGCTGGCCGCTGACATTGAAAAGGGCTGCCATTGAAGCGAATGCGCTGATTCATTTCAGAAGTTATTGCCCCGAATTCGTACCGCAAGTCTATTATTCGGATGAACAGCTTGCCATCACGGTCATGGAGGATTTATCTCACTTGAAAATCGTTAGGACAGGATTGATCGATGGCGATTCATATCCATTGCTTTCACAGCATATTGGTGAGTATGTTGCGAAGACGGCATTTTATACATCCGATTATCATTTAGAACCATCTGCGAAAAAGGAAGTGGCCCGACATTTCACGAATCCGGAACTCTGCAAAATCACTGAGGTCTTTATTTTCACGGATCCATTTTTTGAGGAACTCCCCGGAGACTTCGAGGTGGAATTGACTGATGCCGCCAAAAATATCTGGAATGATCAAGAAGTAATACTTGAGGTCGCTAAGCTGAAACAAGGCTTTGAAACCGAGCAGGAGGCATTACTTCATGGAGATTTACATACTGGAAGTATATTTGCAAGTGAAACTGAAACAAAGGTTATTGATCCGGAATTCGCTTTTTATGGGCCCGTTGGTTTTGACCTTGGTCAATACACCGCGAACCTTCTCTTCCAGGCAGTCACACGCAATGGCGCTGGAAAGGAAGAGATTTTCACACACCTTCATGAATTTTGGAATGCCTTTGAAGAAACTTATACCGAATTATGGGAAGGTCAAAATAAAAGCCCATTCCGCCATGTGAAAGGTTATCTGCCTTACTTACTGACAAAATTCAAAAAAGATGCTTTCGGTTTTGCCGGCTGTGAACTGATTCGGCGAACCATAGGCCTTTCCCATGTTGCCGATATAAACGTCATTGAAAATAAAGAAACAAGGATTGCTGCCAAAACGGCAACATTGGAAATTGGTGCATTTTTAATTAAAAACCGGGAAGAATTGGATGTTCCAGCAGTCATTGAAGCATTGAAGCAACGTACACTGCCATCTTATTCAACCATTTAAAAGGAGACCTGCACATGACTACACTAGCACCCTTACCATATTCGGTACAATGGGATGATACCCATATTACATTATTAAATCAACAAGCCCTTCCTTCCATAACTGAATTTATTGAACTTCATTCTGTTGATGATGTATTTGACAGCATTTTGACATTAAAAGTTCGCGGTGCCCCAGCAATTGGACTGACGGCAGCATTTGGTGTTGCTCTTGGTGCCAAACAGGAAACAACCGCTGAATTAGGGGATTTCAAGAGAAATGTAACGAGGCATATTGAAAAACTCGCCTCTTCACGGCCAACTGCAGTCAACCTTTTTTGGGCGTTAAGGAGGATGGAGAACACCTTGCATGCTGCGCAAAGCATTTCAGCTGCAAAGGAAGCACTTGTATCGGAGGCTAAAGCCATCTTTGCTGAAGATGAAGAAATGTGCAGGAAAATCGGGGAACATGGTTTATCCTTATTCACTAGAGGAGATTCCATTCTCACTCATTGCAACGCTGGGGGAATTGCCACAGCTCGGTATGGCACAGCCCTAGCTCCCTTCCACCTGGCTAAAGAAAGGGACTTTCCGCTAAAAGTGTTCGCATGTGAAACGAGGCCTGTCCTGCAAGGTGCGCGTTTGACGGCTTGGGAATTGATGCAAGCGGGGGTTGATGTCACCTTAATTTCAGATAATATGGCTGCACATACGATTCACCAGAAACAAATAAATGGAATTATCGTCGGGGCCGACAGGATTGCGGCCAATGGAGATACAGCCAATAAAATCGGGACATTGGGATTGGCCATATTAGCCAAGCACTTTGGCATCCCCTTTTATGTGGCCGCACCATCAAGCACATTCGACCTTTCTATCGAATCCGGCACATCCATCCCGATCGAAGAACGGAATGAAGCGGAAATCACCTTCATTCAAGGTGTAAGGATCGCTCCGGAAAACGTGAAGACTTTCAACCCAGCCTTTGACGTTACACCAAATCATCTTATTACGAGCATCATTACCGAAAACGGCATCATAATACCGGATTTCATTAAAAACATTCCACATTTTGTTAATTGATGCAGGTTCCTTATTGATGATAAAAAAACGAGAAGGATTTCGTATCCCTCTCGTTTTTTAAAGATGATCATGATTATTCTTACGAGGTCTATAATACAATAATTCAAGTGAATTCGAACATATTCACTTAATATAAGGTTGTTTTCAATAATAGATCTTATTATTTTGAAAAGAACTCCTGAAGTGCCTTTTTATTTTTAGTGTAGTCCATTTCCAAAACGGCTCCGGACTGGGGATATATTTCATCTTTAAAGCTTCCTTCCACTGGAACCCTTAAGGTTTCGACGGTGTCCGGTGTATGGAAGACGGCTTTTGGACCCATTTCCATTATTGTTTTCAGTCCAATATCTGTATCCAGGTACGAGAGTCCTTGTTCGATGATACTAGGAAGGGCTGCCATCCCTTCGAAGGATGAGATTTGATTTATGAACGCTGTTTTTATTTGGACCATTACTTCTTGTTGACGCTCTACCCTTCCAAAATCACTTTCATCGTCATGCCTAAAACGGACATATTTCAATATTTCCTCACCATGTAAAACATTTTTACCAACACTTGCTTGAATGCTCATATCATCAATGATTTCCTGATCCACATTCACCGCTACCCCCTCAGGGGCAAGTAAATCGACCATCTTCACAAATCCCTGGAAGTCGATTACCGCTACATGATCGACCTTGATATCGAAGTTCTCCTGTATGGTTTTCTTGAGCAGTTCCCTTCCACCATAATAATAAGCTGCATTTATTTTGTTATATCCTGATTTATTCCCGGGCATTTTCACATAACTATCACGCATGATGGAAGCCAGCTTCAGTTTCTCCTGCTCAGGAAAGTATTTTGCCAGGATAATCGCATCTGATCGAGATTTTTGCTCTCCCCTTGTATCAACACCAATTAACAGAAATGTTTTCACGCTTTCCTGGTCCTCTTCTTTGGTTAGTTTTTTTTCCGTACCTGCATTTCCATTTTGTTTGGGTAAAGGGGCATAGGTGCAGCCTGCCAGAATCAAGATCAATAGATATATGAAAAATCCCTTTACTTTCATTACCTCACCTCATCGGAAAATTACCCCTATTTTCTGTCTAATATTGGAATTTTATGCATTTAACGACAAAAAAGCCTGCCAACGATAATCGCTGACAGGCTTTTCGGGCATAATCATTTATTTGATTTCTTTCTTTAATACTTCTACTGCCTTTTTCACTTGTGTGTCGTTTTTAAGGATCTTCTCGCGGATGACCTGCATCAATTTCACGGTAGTATCATCTTTAATAGTCCCAGTTTCTTTAATTTTTTGTTCCTTCTGGAATGCTATGACCGCATTCGTGGTTGCTTCATCAAAGAATCCATCTATCTTTCCTGGATCATGTCCTGCTTCCTTCAGCATCTCTTCAGCTGCTTTCACTTCACTCGAAGAATCGGATGCTTTCAATTCCTTATCAGGTGAAATGTACGGAAGGCTGGCATAATCAGGAAGCTTTACATTAATATCCGGCTTGATCCCTTTTTTATGAATCCAATTGCCTTCAGGAGTCAACCATTTAGCTGCCGTATATTTGAAGTTAGATCCATCTTTAAAGGGTTTGGTGGCAGTCTGAACTGTCCCTTTCCCAAATGACTTGACACCGATCAATGGAATGTCCGCAGACTCACTGACAGCCGCTGCAACGATTTCAGAAGCACTGGCACTTCCGTCATCAATCAATACGACTACCGGGATTTTCAGTTCTCCATCATTCTCCGATTTATAGACTTCTTTTTTCCCGCTGCGATCCTCTACTTGAAGGACCACTTTCCCATTAGGTATGAACAGGCTTGCCATTTCTATTGCTTGGTCAAGAAGTCCCCCTGGGTTTCCGCGCAAATCCAATACGAGACCCTTCATATCCTTCTTCGACATTTCTTCAAGCGCCGTTTTCAGCTCTTGGACTGTATGTTCGGAAAAACTGGTCACTTGAATTTTTGCAACTCCATCATCAAGCATTTCCGCATAAACCGTTTCAATTGGAATTGTATCCCGTTTAATTGTGAGCTCAATCGGTTCCGACTCACCAGCTCTTGAGATGGATAAATCCACTTTCGTTCCCTTTTCGCCCCTTATTTTCAGGACAGCTTCAGAAGAGCTTAGTCCTTCAACGCTTTTACCGTCCACACTTAAAATGATATCATTCGGTTTTACCCCTGATTTTTCTGCTGGGGACCCTTTTATCGGTGAGACGACCATGATTTTTCCATCCTGCTCCTGAATTTCGGCACCGATTCCTTCAAAGGATGAAGAGATGCTCTCACGGAAACTCGATGCTTCCTTTTTATCCATATAAGCAGAGTAGGGATCATCCAATGATTTGATCATTCCATTAATTGCCCCGTCAACCAGCTTTTCTTCATCAACCTCTTCATAATAGTTATCTTTTATCGTATCGTATGTAGAATACAGCTTTTCAAATTCCGAATGTTTATCCGGTGCTAATGACTCTACTTTTTCATCTCCAAAGGTCAAGGCTATTGTAGTAATCCCTGCAGTTAGAAATATGACTAAGAAAATCCCCATAATGAACGTAAACTTCTTTATTTTAATGAATTTCCCTGCCTCTTTTGGCTGTTTTTGATTTTCTTCTTCCACTGAAGCCTCACCACTTTCATTCTTCATGACGATATAAACGATTTCATTCCTATTTTATCAGCTTTCATGCCAATCGAAAAATAATAGTTATCAAAAATAACAACTTATGACCATATGTATTTTTTTACCGCTTCGCAAACGTTAATATAGAGAAAGCTCCAAGGGCAACAGCCATCTCCTGACATTACAACAATAAGGATACCAAGGAATAACTGAGCCTGTATCCCGACTGTCATTCTACAGCATCACTTATTCCTGGTAACCCGCCTGACATTTACATCCGATTATCAATCCTTGATAGCTGCTTCCAATGCCACCTCAACCATTTCGTTAAAAGTTGACTGGCGCTCATCCGACGACGTTTCTTCACCGGTTAAAATGTGATCGGAAATGGTTAATACAGATAAAGCTTGGCGGCCAAATTTAGCGGCAAGCGTGTATAGGGCAGCTGATTCCATTTCTATTGCAAGTATTTGGTATTTTGCCCATTTTTCCAATTCACTATTATCGTTATAAAACTGATCGGCCGTAAATACATTACCGACCTTCAATTGCAAGCCTTTAGCCGTGCCGGCGTCATACGCTTTTCTTAGTAATTCGAAATCAGCGGTTGGGGCAAAGTCCACCCCACCGAAAGTCATGCGGTTCATTTGGGAATCGGTGGAAGCACTCATGGCAAGGATCACATCCCTGACTTTTACATCTTTTTGAATCGCTCCTGCAGTTCCCACACGAATCAGCTTCTGGACATTATAGCTATTCATCAATTCATTCACGTAAATGGAAATGGATGGAACCCCCATGCCTGTACCTTGTACAGAAATTCGTTTCCCTTTATATGTCCCTGTATATCCAAACATGTTACGAACTTCATTATAAAGTTTAGCATCCTCTAAAAATGTTTCAGCAATATATTTTGCACGCAACGGGTCCCCTGGTAGTAAGACCGTTTCCGCAATTTCATTTTCTTTTGCACCAATATGTACGCTCATACGACTATGTCCTCCTTAACTTGTGGTTGAAATGATATTCAAAAACTACTATACCATATCAACCACAAGTTAGGAAAATTGAACCTTATCCTAGAACTTGAAAAACTGGAAATCACGAAAAGACTTTTGGCACCCTTACTCTAAACCGCAAACAAAACGGCGGTGGTCCGCCGTCTTTTTTTAAATCGTTAATAAAATTAAGGGAAAGGAAGCTGCTAACCGTCTTATGACAGGTTACTCATCGACTTCTTCATCAATTATGCATTTTTCAAGAAGATATTCGAATGTGATGTCAGCAAGATCTTCAACTTCAGCTTCTGTTGGAAGATAGCCCCGTCTTATCAATTCTTGAAAAAAGAATTCCGCTATCTCTTCTGTATCAATAAAAACCTCAATTTCTCGCAAATCATCGCCCCCTTATTTAAAGGTCTATGAATGTGTAGAGACAAATATACCAGTAAGGCATCCCATAATGGAAAATCATATGAAGGGCCTATAGTCATCATGATCCATTTCTGTTCAATTTGAATGGAAGCTTCTATAGGGAATTTGGAAATTGCCCTTTAAAAAGTTTGGGATACCTTTCACTTCGTTTGCTTCTTTTTATGATCTGGATAAATTTCCTCTGCCGCTTTTTCAATTTTCGCAAGGGCAATCTTCATGATATGGCGGTATTCATCATCTCCAAAATGTTCGTAGAGCTTACAATAATCATTATATAAATCCAACAGTCCATCAATCATTTCCTTTTTTTCATTTTTTGTCATTGTCATATCTCGCTCACCTTTACCAGGGTTGTTTTGTTTAGAAATGATAGCAAGCTCATTTTTCTTTTTAGGAAGCAGCAGACCCAACTTTTTTATAATTCCATCTGCACGTTTAGCATCGGCTATCAAAGTCAGTTCTTCTTCATGCGCTTCAAGCCATTCACCATCCGAGATTCTTGATAACTCATAGATTACATCCTCCCAGGCATTTTCCTTATAGCGCCAAATTTCCGTTCGATAGCCAATAATCTTGAAATAATCCTGTTCATATCCATCCACTTGGACCAAGTCACCTAATAAATATTTATATTCAATATCGATTTGTTCTTTTGGATAAAGGATTTCTCCTTCATATTCATTTATCGATTGCAATGTTTTTTCGATATAAAGACCTTCACTATAGTTCACTTCATACACATAAGCACCATCGAGAAATTTTACATCGGTTATATTCCCGACTGTCCCATACATTGTTATTACGACTGTATCGCCTAATTTAAATTTCGGCTGTTTTTTTTTGCCCATAAGAGACATCCCCCAATATGGTCCTTATCGTTTGATTAGTAAATTATATGCACAAACAAACATGGAGGTTAATGGAAATGAGAGGGCATTTTGCTCATTTAACTAAGTAACCGGCCCATTTATTAAAGGGCACTGCAACCAAACAAAAACCGCCTCATTTAATGAGACGGTTCGTAGTGGGAATGATGAGAGTCACTTTCGTTCCTTCGTCGCGGACGCTCTCCATTTGGAATTTACCTTTTAATTCCTCCATTATCTGAATGCACGTCGCCACACCTAATCCGTTACCATCCGGTTTGGTGGTATAAAAGGGCATACCGATATTTTTTAAATCCTCGGGACTGATGCCTTTTCCATCATCACTGATCACTAATTTTACATATTGGGACATGGAAGTATGTTGCAGTTCAATCTGCCCCATTGCTTCAATGGCTTCACAAGAATTATTCAAGACATTCAAGAGAACCTGCCTTAACCGATTTCTGTCTGAATAAACAAAGACGGAGTGTGTCACCTCATTAATTATTCTTACATGATAACTCGGATTTGAAGGGGTATAGGTATCTATAATTTCTTCAAGGAAATCCTTTAAATCGAATTTCTCCCATTCCAGTTGATGCGGTTTTGCCAAATCAAGAAGTTGTGTCACGAATGCATTGACCCGATCTACTTCATGAAGCATGACATCACTATATTTTTCTATTAATGTTTTATCATGATCCTGGCTCTTCATTAATTGGAAAAAGCCCTTTATTGTCGTCAACGGGTTCCTGATTTCATGGGCGACACCGGCAGCAAGCTGGCCAACATATTTCAATTTTTCCGTACGGACGATTTCCTTCTCACGTTCTTCTATCGTTTCCATCATTCTTAGAAAGGCAAGGTTCAATTTTTCCATTTCCTCGAAGCTTCTTTTGTCGGATATGATGAATTCCTTTCCCCCTATGAAATCCTCTGTCGCTTCGACAAGTTCTTGAACTGGCCGTACGAGGGTCTTTGTTAGTAAATAGACAGCCAGAATGATAGAAACAAAAACGATGCTGTAGATTGTCAGGTACCGTGTTAATAGGTCATTCAAAGGTTGAAACACCTGTTTCTTATCAGCCCCCACAACAACAAACCATTTATTCTCCGTTTCTGCAATCGTATGGACAGGCTGGATGGAATATATTTTTTCCCCATTCTCTGCACTGTACAAATCATCCGATAATGAAGCTTCCATCAGCTTACCTTTAGTTAATCCCATTTCTTTCAAGGCAGAATCCTGCATGACGCCATGCGGGTCCTTTTTCGAAATCATGATGCCTTCTTGATTGATCATGAAAAAGTTCACTGGGTATTTATCGCTAATTTCATTAGCCTTCTTCTCCATCATCTCCCAAAGCCCTTCCAACCGGAAAGCTGGGGATACGACACCGATCATTTTCCCTGCATCATCATATACCGGCGCACTTAGAACCATTATGGGTTTTGAAAAAGTCCGGGTTTTATAAACGTCAGAAAGGAATTCATGACCTTCTATGGCCTCTTTGAACCATATTCTCTTCGAGAGGTTGTCCCCGATCATTTTATTTGATGTATCTGCAATTACATTTCCTTCCACATCCAAATGCAAGACACCGTAATAATTACCTTTTGCATCGATAAACTTTTTTAGTTCATCTGATTTCTCTTCTTTTGAATAGCCAGGATTGATGATTAACGAATTTGCACTCATAAACTTCACATCACTGATTCGTTCGTTCAAATAGTTGTATGTTTCATTTACAATATTCAGTGAACCTGCATTCAGGGCATTTTTTGCTTCCTTCTCCAGAAGGGATCGTTGTGATCCATAGGATATGATTCCCAATATCAGAAGAGGAACACTTGCAATAAGTAAAGAGTAAAGCAAAATTCGGGTTTGAAGGCTTTTAAGCATCCTTCCGATCCTCCCTATTCCTGATCTCCCAATATGAGCCCTTCTTCTATTTGGACATACTGTTCCCACGCTTGATCGAATACTGACATACTTTCGAGATAGTCTGCATTCAATTCTAAATAACTGCTCAGTTCATTATAATCAGTCGATTGTTTTGGGAAGCCATGGTCCTCATAGGCATGATTGGCAAATTTAGTGATTGCATCAATTTCCTTCGGTTGTCGAAATTTCATTAAATATAAATAAAATGGTCTCATGATGTCGAGCCCCCCTAAAATAACTATGATTTCTGCTCTAATATATCGGAAACTTTCGCTTCCGTCCACTTTTTTTAAAATCAATTTGGTTTTTTCTTCCTCATTTTAAGAAATCCACGATTTTTCAACACAAAATGCATTCGTTATATTACGGAATTACACTAAAATATCGTACTCATTCCATATTTATTACATCTTTTTAAAGAATATTTTACTTTTAACGACTTAGTTCTTCATGATTCGATAAAGGAAACGAAGTGCTTCAATCTTGTTTAACCAAATACTCAGGTCCCATAATAAATACGCTAAGCATGTTCTGTCATGCCGCTTGAAGGATGGGGGAATTTCTTCAAAACCTCATTATCCAATTTACCAGCAGGCTTTCATTTTGCAAAAGGGAAAATCCCCTTCATCTAAGATAGAAATAGTGGTTTACACTGTTCAGTCTAAAATGAGGGGATTTATTCATTTATGGAAAAGTAATACACCCTGCCACTAAAAGTCAAAGTAATTACGTTTCAACAGTCTTTTCATGTTTATTAACTCACTGTACTTCGTTTGTTTTCAAGCTGTTTCGAATCAATAACTCCAACCCCAGACCATACATAGTATTGTACCGAAGACAGTAATTAGAGCTAAGAATATAGCGCAATATAGAGTCATAAAAATTGATTTGCTATCATCAGTTTCACGAGCATGCATAAACACAACTAGTTGAACAGCTGCTTGTATGAATGCTGTCAATATAAAAATCGTCATGCCTGTTGCTTTCGACATACTGAAGAAGTAAACCAAAAGAGCTACAAACGTCAAAATCAATGAAAATACAAAACCCCATACTTGTTTAGCCGGGAATAATTCCTTCATGTTCATGTCATTCCTTTCATGTAGATAAAGGTGAAGATGAAGATCCAAACGATATCTAAGAAATGCCAGTAAAGAGAGAAAATGAAGGATTTATTGGCTGTTTCAGGTGTCAACCCACGTTTTTTCACTTGAAGGATAATGAATAACCCCCAGAAAAGTCCTAATGTAACATGTGCTCCATGTGTCCCTAATGTTGTAAAGAGCATCGATGTAAATGCACTAGTTTGCAGTGTAGCTCCTTCGCGATAATAGGTAATGAACTCAGTAATTTCAAATCCTAAGAATCCTAATCCAAGAAGGAGAGTGATTACGAAGAATGTCAACATGGCTTTTTTGTTGCCAAGTCGCATGGCATGAATTCCAAGCCCGATGACAAAACTGCTTGTTAAGAGCAAGAACGTTTCAGCAAGTACTGGAGTGATTTCAAAAATTTCTGCTCCAGTTGGACCGTTACCCGTACGATCAACTAATGTAAAATATGATGCAAAGAGTGTTGCAAAAAGCATAATTTCGGCTCCAAGGAAAATCCAGAAGCCTAAAATATTTAGACGATTTTGTTCCGTACTATATTCAAGAGGTTGCGAGTGATCTATTTCCATTTATTAACACCCCCGAATTTTGCTTCTGTCTCTTTAATTTCTTCTACAGAAATGTAATGCCCATGATCTATTTCGAATGAACGATGAGCCATGCAAACAAATATACCGATTAACCCAATAATCGCAAGAAACCATATGCTGAATACTAAAGCAAATCCAAAGACAAAGAAGATACAGGACATGATAAACGGTACGCCGCTGTTATTGGGCATATGAATTTTTTCATAGTCACCCTTGAATAATTCATGACCTTTATATTTAGCATCCCAAAACGTTTCCCTTGAGTTCACTTGTGGAATAATAGCAAAGTTATATTCTGGTACTGGATTATGAGTAGCCCATTCAAGGGAACGTGCATCCCACGGATCATCACCAACAACATCTCTTGGAGCATGGCGAATGCTATAGTAAATCGTATATACGATTAATACAAAGCTGATTGCCATAAAAGCTGCCCCGATAAACGAAATCATATTCAATGGTCCAAATCCAGTCGATTCAGAGTATGTGTATATACGACGTGCTTGACCATCTAAACCAGTGATATACATAGGGAAGAATGCTAAGCAAAAACCAATGGTTAGAAACCAGAACGCCCATTTCCCAATCCTTTCATTCAACATGAAACCAAACATTTTCGGCCAGTAGTAAGTTCCGGCACCAAGCACAGCAAATACTACACCCGGAATAATGACATTGTGGAAATGAGCTACTAAAAACATTGTATTATGGTATTGATAATCCGCCGCTGACATCGCTAGCATAACCCCGGTAACTCCACCGATTGTGAAGAGAGGTATGAAACCTATTGAATAAAGCATAGGTACGGTAAATCGGATTCTACCTTTCCACATCGTGAACAACCAGTTAAAGATCTTGATTCCAGTCGGAATAGCAATTACCATCGTTGTAATCGAGAAAATACTATTAACATATGCTGCTTGCCCCATTGTAAAGAAATGGTGCGTCCAAACGAAGAATGAATATATAGAGATAAATACCATTGAAGCAACCATTGATCGATAGCCATATAGGTTACGTCGTGAAAAGGTTGGGATAATCTCACTAAAAAGACCAAATGCAGGCAAGATTAAGATATATACTTCAGGATGTCCCCAAACCCAGAACAGGTTAGCCCAAAGCATATCCATACCGCCATCAGTCATTGTGAAAAACTTGGTTGCGAATAGTCGATCCATTGTTCCCATGATCAGCGCCACTGTTAATACAGGGAATGCGAAAATGATAATAATGCTTGTGACTAAAGCAGACCATGTAAACATTGGCATTTTCATTAATGTCATACCGGGTGCTCTCATTTTAAGAATAGTCGTCAAAAAGTTAATCCCCGTCATTAATGTACCTATTCCGGCTATCTGAATACCAATCATATAATAATTCGTTCCAACATGCGGACTAAATTCATTACCTGCAAGCGGGAAATAAGATGACCACCCTGCATCAGGCGAACCACCAATTACGAAAGAGATGTTGAATAGCATCGCACCCATAAAAAATAACCAGAAACTTATGGCATTTAGACGTGGGAATGCTACATCTCGGGCTCCAATTTGTAATGGCACTACGAAATTCATTAAGGCCATAATGTACGGCATCGCCATAAAGAGAATCATCACAACCCCGTGTGTTGAAAAAATTTCATTATAGTGCTGTGAATCTAATAACTTATTATCCGGTACGGCAAGTTGCGCACGCATCATCACAGCATCTACCCCACCACGAAACAGCATCAACAAAGCAGATATTAAATACATAATACCTATTCTTTTATGATCGACTGTTGTTAGCCAGCCACTCCATAAATAAAACCATTTTTTAAAGTGGGTTATACCAACAATGATCAAGAGAACAGTAACACCAATGGCCACCATTGATGAGTAAATGACGGGACTAGGATTAGGTATAAGAAATCTAGAGAAAAAACCCATACTTTTGTGTTTCCTTTCTGAACATATTTTACTTGAGATAGACTAAGAAATTATTCATGATTGTGTGCTGATTTTTCCTTACTATTACTTGAATTATGATCATGCTCCATATGTTCACCTTTTGAATTCGCGTTAGATCCACTTGAGCCATGATGTCCAGCATTTTCACCTTCTGGAGCTGGTGAGAAGTCTAAATGAGTTCCAGTAAACGTTAACTGTCCCTCATGACCTGGTTTTAATAATTCATTGAATCTTACTTCAGTAATAGGTTTCGCAGTTTCTTTAACTTCCTTTACCCATTCATCAAACTTATCTTGAGACATCGCTTCGACGTGGAACGTATTTTCAGCGAACCCTTTCCCACTAAAGTTTGCATTTCGTCCCATCATTTCCCCTGACTCGTCCGCTGCTAAGTGTAATGTGGTCACCATGTTAGACATGGCATATTTTTGACCGCCAAGCTGTGGAATCCAGAAACTCGTGATAGGCCCGAATGAATAAAGTTTAAATTCAAGTGGTCTATTTGTTGGAATATACAAGTAGTTTACTGTCTCGATATCGTTTTCTGGATAACTAAAATGCCACTTCCAGTCAGATGACGAAGCGTAAATAACTAATGGATCTTGACCTTTGTACCCTTCCGGAGTGGCTTCCACTTTATTGTTGGAAATTACAGAAACAACAGAGAAGAAAATGACGATTAAAATTGGCACCCCAACAATAATCGATTCAACAACATGATTCCCTTCAATGTAGGGTGGTTCATAATCTTTAGGTAGTTTAGAGTCACGGTATTTCGTTAACACAAAGACTAAAATGGCACAAACAACAATAACAATAACCGCCATGATCGCAATTGATAGCCAAATCACATTGGCTTGCGTTTGGGCTTGAGGTCCTTTAGGATCTAAGACCGCTAATGATTCACAGCCAGAAAGCACATTGACTATGGTAGAAAGAATAGCTAATAAAACCCATTTTATTTTCATATAAGTATCCTTTCTTTTAAGATTTTATTTCTAAGTTATCCACAAAAAATGAAGTTATCCCAAAAAATGTTTATTGAGAATGGTAATTTCTCACAATCACATTCATAGGCGGGATGAATATGTATGAATTCATTTTGCAGAAAGATCCATCTTGAGGATCTTCAGCCGTCATTTTAGCTAATAGGCTGTATACAATATAGGTTCCAATAGCTGCTAAAATAAAGGAAAGGACAATTGAAGGGCCTGTTATTTATATACCAATGGCCGATCCAAGAAAAAATCCAGTACCAATCGTGCAGCCAACACCTATTAAGGACAATTGCCACCATTTTAAATTTTCATCTTCACTCACTCCCTTTACTTTGACCACTATGAATAAAAATATCCATGCAGTATCTCCTCACATATTCAAATTCCTTTTCAAAGCAAATAGGTATTTAGATTACCTGTTTCTCTGAACATTCGCTGGAACTATTGGAGTTTAAACATCCTGATTATGGGTGGCCAATTAACGGCTCATCGATTTTATCAAGATTTTGGTTTCCAAATGTTCCTCTTTGGCTCTTTGCAGCTGGATACGCCATTCTCACGATTATTGTCGTTTTAACCGGCAATGAGGGTTTTGATAAAGTAGAGAATTTACTGGCCGTTATCAAAACGGCGGCTATTGTTATATTTATTATTCTTGCAGCGGCTGCCGTGTTCGGATGGATTCACGGGGATGTAAAACATGCTGGTTTTCCTAATTCAGTCAATGAACTATTTCCCGAAGGTTGGAAAGGTTTTTGGTCTTCCTTAATCTATGCCTTTACGCTTATGGAGGAATAGAAGTAATTGGACTTATGGCCATGAGACTTAAAAAAGAAAGAAAATGCTCCCAAAGCGGGAATCATAATGTTAATAGTACTAGTGGTGATTTATATCATTTCACTCGGACTTGCAGTTTATATGACTGCACATGGGGAGTTTAATGAAAAGGAAAGTCCTTTTGTAACGGCACTAGATAAATATCATTTTTCTTTTTTCCACATGTATTTAATGCAACTATTATCTTAGCTGGTTTTTCAACGATGACCGTTTCATTATTTCAGGTAACAACACTCCTTGTGACCATCGCAGATGGCGGTGATGCTCAAGCTTTGTTCTCGAAAAAGCTAAAAAAGTTTAAGGAACTCCCTCTTCCTTCATTAAATTTACGAGTACATTACGACAGCCGCAAGTATCTTAATTTTGTTCAATTGGTCTTTCATTATTATTTCTGCTCTTCGTATTTTGAAAATAAAAATTAGTTGTTTTAACAGTGCTTTTCATCTACCCTAATACCCATTGAAGAAATTTCAAAAGACCTCTCCAAAAGAGGCTTCCAAAATAATATATCTAAATTTACCGCTTGCTTCCTTCGGAATTCCGCGTCACCACGGAAAGCAACCGCTACTAATGCCTTCACCGTTCGAGTTGTACACCCTATAGACCGCACCGCCGGGCACACAGAAAAACCTCACCAAAAAAAGTAGATGAGGCAACTTCTAATTATTTTGTTATTTCCCAAAATCAAAATAATTCCACTTTAACACCCGCTTCATCTTCAATAACTCGTCATACGTCGTCTGTTTCCCTAACTGTTTCGAATCAATTAAAAATAGCTGATCTTCAATTTCTTTTACAATTTCATCACTCTGAAAAAGAGCTTTACAATTCTCGCAATGGGAAGATGGAGTTTCAGTAATTTCAACGGCTCGCGTCCCATCTGGTAATTCCCAATAGACCGTACCAGTTACCGATGAAAGTTTTCCTATCTCACACCATGGACAAGTTTCCATGCTATTCATCCCCTTTTGGAGTACTCTTCTTTTGTTGTGCCTGGAATTTCTTTTCTTTTAATTGATCTCGCTTTTCACGTTGATTTTTTAAAGAAGCATGCTCCGGGTTGGTAACGTAATTTTCACGGCGATTCATTCGCTTCAGCCCTTCAGGCACTAAATTGAATTGCTTGTCGTTCATCAAACCAGCTATTCCTATATCTGACCGTTTTTCTTCCATATCAGGATATATCCCTTTGAAATAATCATCAGCAAGTCCTGGTGCGTAATTCTCAGGTTCGGGATATGTTGTAATCACTCCTTCAAAATTACGAAGTACTGTTTTTGTCGGTGATTGTGAAAGAATATAATTCGGTTGCAGTGTGATTTTCCCGCCACCCCCTGGTGCATCTACAACAAATGTCGGTACAGCATACCCGGATGTATGGCCTCGCAGCCCCTCGATGATTTCAATCCCTTTTGAAATGGGAGCCCTGAAATGACCGATGCCTTCCGAGAGATCGCACTGATAAATATAGTAAGGGCGGACACGGATCTTAACGAGATCATGCATCAGCTTTTTCATGATTGCGACACTGTCATTTATCCCCGCTAAAATAACTGCCTGGTTGCCCACAGGTACACCTGCATCGGTAAGCATCTCACATGCTTTCTTTGACTCCTCGGTAATTTCTATCGAGGTATTGAAATGAGTATTCAGCCAAACTGGATGATATTTTTTTAAAATGGCACATAAATTTTCAGTGATTCTTTGAGGAAAAACAACCGGAGCCCGCGTACCTATCCTGATTATTTCAACATGAGGAATTTCCCTTAAGTTTTTGAGGATATATTCAAGGATCGTGTCATTGATCAATAATCCGTCCCCGCCGGAAATAAGGACATCCCGAACTGCCGGCGTGTCACGTATATAACCGATTGCTGCGTCCAATTGTTTTTTTGGCACGCCCATGCCAATTTGGCCTGAAAAGCGTCTTCGCGTACAATAACGGCAGTACATGGAGCATTGATTCGTCACCAAAAAAAGAACGCGATCCGGATATCTATGGGTCAGTCCCGGTACAGGGGAGTCCTCATCCTCATGAAGGGGGTCTTCCATGTCATATTTGGTTTTATGCATTTCTTCCGAGATTGGGACCGATTGCATTCTGATTGGACACCTTGGGTCATCTTTATTCATTAAAGAAGCATAGTAAGGGGTGATATTCAATGGAATGGTTTTTGTGGAAATCCTCACACCTTCCTCTTCATCGGGAGTCAGGTTTATCACTTTTTTCAAATCATCAACAGTTCGGATCGTATTCGTAAGCTGCCAAAGCCAGTTGTTCCATTGTTCTTCGGTTACATCTTTCCATAGCTCTATATCTTTCCAGTTGCGATCTGGCTTATATAAGTCAAATAACATGGTTATACCTCCTGAGTTATGATAGTAGTATTAAATGCAAGAAGGGTGCCAAAATGACCTAAAAATTCGAGTGCCCATAAAAAAAACCGGACTGCTGGCTGCATCCGGATTTTTTCATTCAAATATGTTTTTTTATTTTATATTGCAAGGTCTGTCTTGGAATTTGCAATAGCTTCGATGCCTGGAAAACGTTACCCTTCGTTTGTAGAAGGGCCTCGGTAATCAATTTTGTTTCCATCTCAATCATGGCCTCACGAAGCGGAAGTATTTTTTCTGATGGGGTGGGCTTTTTTAAAAATTGGGGCAAATCTTCAAGATTCAAAACATCATTCTCCGTATGGTTCATCATGAATTCTATCGTATGTTTAAGCTCCCTGACGTTTCCAGGCCAATGATATTTCCGAAAAAAAACCTTAGTCTTCTCATCCATGCCTTTTATCGACAGTCCTAATTTACTGTTAAATATTGATATGAAATGTTCAGAAAGAAGCTCTATATCATCAATCCGCTCCCTTAACGGAGGCAGCTCGTAGCTCAATACGTTCAATCGGTAAAATAAATCCGGCCTTAGCCTGTTTTCCGATACCGCCTTTTTCGGATCTATATTCATCGCTGCCATGATCCTGACATCCACCTGTACACTCTTTGTGCCGCCTATCCTCCTGATGAACCCATCTTCAAGTACACGCAGAAGCTTTGCCTGCAAGTCAATCGGCATCGATTGCAATTCATCCAAAAACAAGGTTCCGCCGTTGGCTAATTCAAACAATCCCTGACGTTCCACAGCACCAGTGTAGCTTCCTTTTGCCGTACCGAATAGAAGCGATTCCAATAAACTTTCTGGTAGGGCAGCACAATTTTGCGCGATGAAAGGTTCTTTACCTCGGCTCGAATCCTGGTGGATGCTTTGAACAAAAAGCTCTTTTCCTACACCGCTTTCCCCATAAACCAATACCGATGAGGAGGAGCGGGCAGCCTTTTTCCCTTGTGATATCAAACCTTTAAACTCACTATCATTTGTCAGGATTTCCGTGAAAGAATATAATCCGCCGTTCTCAGGCTTTTTCCTTTCAGGACTTTTGATCGTCTTGAGCGAGCTTTCCAGATCAGCTAACCTTTCAGATAATTGCTTCAAGCTTGAATAATCCTTGGCAATTTCTATTGCACCTATCATAAACCCATCAACATATATGGGAAGTGTCGTATTTAGCGTCTCAATGATTCGCCCATGTGCATTTACATACGATTGACTATAGTTGTAGATTGGTTTTTCAGATTTAATGACCCGGAGTAAGGTTGATGATTTATGATTCAAAGATGGAAAGGCTTCAAGCAACGGTTTCCCAAGCACCTCACTTCTTTTCATCCCATCATGATTGGCCGCCACTCCGTTGTAAAAGATGGTCTGTCCTTTTGGATCTATCACATGAATGCCTTCATCAATGGTTTCTAATATCGCTTCCAACACTTCACTTGTATTAAAAAATTCACTTGGCAAGATATCCCTCCTCAAGACCTTCTTGCTAAATGTATATGAGGAAATGCCAAAAACTTGTCATCAACCGCCTAAAAATGAGCATTCAAGTTAAATTTTTCACCCAAAGATTCATATCTTCCAGTTTATCAAAGATATAACAATTATTGGCCAAACGTCCGCGGTACGAGTAACCATGCTGATGCAATGCAGCATTCATGCCGAATGAGAGCGACCGGGCAATCGAATAGATACAATAAATGCCCTGTGAAATAAGATAGTCTTCAAGCGAGGAAATCAAGTGTTTCATCAAGCCGTACTGCCGATGTTCTGGCATTGTCGCACAATCGGTTATTTCTGCATTATGGTAAAAGGAATTAATTTCTGCGGAAGCAGCACTGACGATCCTCTCTTCATGGACATAAATATAAAAAACCGTTCCCATTTCCATGCACTTTTTCACATATACCGGATCATTCATCGGTGTGGGATACACTTCGAAAACCTTACCATACAATTGGGCCAGCTGAAGTGCATCGGTAACTTCTGCTTTACGGCCTTGATAGGCTGACGGCGGATCATCTAGTCCGGATTTTGTCGGCAGTCTCTGAACATCGTTAAGGATTTGATCTTCCTTCTCCCATTCTGCACTGTTGCGCCTTTCATTCCGGTTATATTTAACAAGGAAGAAACAATCGCTTCCCAAGAAGAATTTATCGATGCTTCCTTCATATAGAAAGCCTTGAGAAAGCAATGCCATAACGTTTTCCCTGCGTGACTTGAAGATGATTTTTTCTGCTGATATGCCTTTAGCCACCTTCAAAGATTCCTCCACGCAATCTTGAAAATGACCTAGATAATCATCAACCCTGATTCGCTTATTAAAATGATCGATCGTAATATGTATGGTGCATCTTGGCTTTTGAATTCTTTTTTCAATGATTCCAGCCTCCATTTGTCCGCTCCTTTCACTTCTTCGAAAATGTGTTGCGAAAGGCCTGACCCTACCTGGAATCAGACCTTGGTAAAAATGATTATTACTGGTCCACCCCACACCATTCAATAATGGTCAATGCGATGATTTTCGCAACCTCCATCATTTTATCGACCTCTATATATTCGTTCGAATCATGGGCCATCTTCGTTTCCCCTGGTCCAAACACAACTACGGGGGTAGAGCCAACCGATGATAGATACCCTCCATCCGTCGCCCAAGGGGACGCTTCGACAAGCGGTTCTTCCCCTACCACTTTTTCATAGTATGTGCCAATTGTCTTCATTAGCGGGTGATTTATTTCGAGATTGCCAGGCAGCCACCTGGCCCCAAACCATTCTAATTCAATAGGTTTTTCTTCGAACCATGCATCACTCCGGTTTAAAGCATCTATTCGCTCCTTCAGCGATTTTTGTGCCTCTTCCATGGTTTCTGTCGGGGCGATGCCGAATCTACCTTCTAGAACGGCTGTATCCGGCACAGAGGAAGGCCAATTCCCGCTTTGAATGCTACCTATGTTGATTGGAATCGGGATAGGGACATTTTTATAGAGTGAATGACGGAGTGACTCATTCCGTTCTTTTTCAAGCAACTTGATTTCTTTCATTACACCAACCGCTTTATCTATTGCACTGACTCCTTCATACCTCGTGCCTCCATGTGCAGACTTGCCTTTTATTCTCAGTCGAAACCACATCGAACCTTGCTGTAAAGGGAATAGTTTCATATTTGTAGGCTCCGGAATGATTGCACCATCAGCTTTGTACCCCCGTAAGACTGCCGCAAGTGTGCCGGCACCACCGCTTTCTTCTTCAATCACACTCTGGAATATCACATCTCCCTTCAATTTGATTCCAGATTCGACGATCGCTTCGATGGCCAGTAATAAGGATACATTGCCGCCTTTCATATCCGTCGTTCCCCGCCCGAAGACTTTCCCGTCTATCAACTTGCCGCTATACGGATCATCGTGCCATGCTGCATGATCTCCTTCAGGAACTACATCAATATGTCCGTTTAAAATAAGGGATTTCCCCTTGCCTGTTCCTCTTTTAATAGCCACAAGGTTCGGATTACCTTTAAAATCCCTTCGGTCGCAATAAAAATGGGGATGTTTTCTTAATTGTTCATCCCCGATCTCCCAAAGATCTATTTCTAGTCCAAGTTGTCTGCACTTCTCGACCACTATGGCTTGTGCACTTCCTTCTTGCCCCCTTTTGCTCGGTTCCTGAACCAGTTTCTGCAAAAGCTGAACCCCATTCATCCGATGTTCATTCAACCATGTACTTATTTTTTCCTCATACATATCCATTCTCCTCTCTCATTCTTTTAAATTATGGATGTTTTCAGAGACGGTAAACGAGGCTTCGGTCCGATTCCTGATTTCCTGAATGCTGGACGTATCAAATACATCAGTTAATAGGAGGCCCTCCGAAGTTACGGAAAACACGCCTAATTCGGTGATGATCATATGTACGCATTTTTTGGCAGTTAACGGCAACGTACATTTTTTGACTAATTTAGACATGCCCGCTTTATCGTTATGTTCCATCAAGACAATGACCTTTTTTGCCTTCGCAGCCAGTTCCATTGCACCGCCCATGCCTGGCACCCGCTTTCCCGGGACAATCCAATTAGCGAGATCCCCCACTTGACTTACTTGAAGGGCTCCTAGAATCGTGATATCCACTCTGCCTCGCCGTATCATCCCAAATGCAACAGTACTGTCGCAGTAAGAAGCCCCGGCTCTAATGGTGATCGGCAGTCCCCCAGCATTGCAAAGATGCGCATCTTCCTTCCCCATTTCAGGAGTACTGCCAATTCCCACGAGGCCATTTTCTGCATGAAACATAACTTTATGATCATTCAAAAGATGATTCGGTACAAGTGATGGAATGCCAATTCCCAAATTGACCAGCATCCCATCGCTTATTTCTGCTGCTGCCCGTTTCGCTATTCTGTTTCTATCTCCGGTTCCCAAACCCATTTCCAATCGACTCCTTTTGATGGAATGATATAATCCACAAAGGCACCGGGTACAATGATGTCCTCTGGATCCAAAGTGCCAAGCGGAACGATTTGCATGGCTTCGACTATAGTGATTTGACCGGCCGCAGCAACGATTGGATTCGTGTTCCTGGCACTTTTATCAAATATAAGATTTCCATAAGGATCTGCCATTTCTGCGTAAACAATGGCGATATCCGCAGTTAATGCCGGTTCCACCAGATAATTTTTCTTACCTAGCTTTACGGTTTGCTTGCCGTCCCGGACGATATCAGCTTCAATTCCAATATCAGTCAATATCCCGCCGAGTCCCATCCCTCCGGCCCGGATGCGTTCGACAAGTGTCCCTTGGGGAGAGAACTCCACTTCGAGTTCTCCATTGTTCATTAATAGTCCTGCATTTGGATTGGAACCGATATGGGAAACGATGACTTTTTTCGCACGGCGTTGGGTGACCAGTTTTCCGATTCCGATATCGGGGAAACCTGTATCATTCCCAATCAAGGTTAAATCCTTAATACCTGATTCCAAAATCAGATTGATCAATCCCGGAGGCGTCCCTATGCCACCGAATCCCCCAAACAGGATGGACTGTTTATCTTTAAAGTGATGGCGGACATCCTCCAAACAACAAATCTTCTGGAATGTATTTTCCACCACTATGACTCACTTCCTTGTTGTGATGCCCGTTTACCTATCAATTCATTAAATTGCCAAAAAGTTATATCGACCCTCATTAACAATTCAGCACACTCCACTTCCGATATCGTTAACGGCGGGGAGATGATGATCGCTGCCCCTGTTACACCGTCAAGGCCTGCAGCTGCGGGATAAAGAAGTATTCCATTCCTCATTCCCAATTCAATGATCTCATTAGTCACGTCTGCCTCCTTCGGAAATGGAGCCTTCGTTGCTTTATCCTGGACAAATTCGATGCCAATCAATAAACCTCTCCCGCGTATATCTCCGATAAAGGAATACTTCCCTGCCAACTTTTTCAGGCCCCTAATCAGGTAATTCCCTCTGTCGGCTGATTTTTCGACAAGTTCATTCCTTTCGACATATTCTAAAACGGCCAAAGATACCGCACACGATAACGGATTTGCACTTAGAGTATGGCCTCCTATAATTGACTTCGAGCCTTTCATTATGGGCTCCATCACGTTTTTGGTCATTACTGCGGCCGCTATCGGTGTATACCCCCCGCTCATACCTTTACCGAATGTTACAATATCAGGATCCACATCCCAATATTCGGAAGCAAGCATCTTACCTGTGCGTCCAAATCCGGTCATTACTTCATCCGCAATGAATAAAATATCATTCTCTTCGCAGATTTTCTTGAGTTTTCGAAAATAACCATCAGGAGGAACAATGGCCCCTCCGGCTGCGCCGATAACAGGTTCTGCAATGAAAGCCGCTATATTTTCACTGCCAATACGCCGGATTGATGCTTCCAATTCCGAAGCACAGGACATTCCGCATGTATGTGGATCAAGTTGAAGTGGACATCGGTAACAATATGGAGGAGATACAGAAGGATATGATTCAAGCATAGGAGTAAATCTTTCCCGGCGAATCGGATGTCCAGACATTGAAAGAGCTCCCATCGTGATGCCATGGTAGCTCATCCATCTCGATATGATTTTCTGTTTCTTCGGCTTCCCTTTTTCCTGCCAATGCTGAATGGCAATTTTCAATGCCGTTTCAGTCGCTTCGGAGCCGCTGTTTACAAAAAAGCTGTATGTCAGTTCCCCTTTGGTCAATTCTGCAATTTTTCCGGCAAGTTTCTCTGCAGCATCGCTGGTAAATTGGGAACGATACACAAATGAAACCTGTTTAGCCTGTTTTACCATCGCTTCAATGATTTCCTGGACTCCATGGCCAATATTGGCTGTAACAGCACCTGAAGAAGCATCAAGGTATTCCTTTCCATCTTTGTCGTATAAAAAAACTCCCTGACCATGACTGATAGTCGGGTAGGCTCCTCCCAGGACCGGTTTGATCAATGAAGACTGCTCCATAAGCCCACACACTCCTTCTCTTTAAAAACAAATGCAATATAGTAAAGTGTATGTCCAGATGAAAGCAATCTTGCTAAAGAAATTGGCCTAAGCATGTTAACGGATAAATTTCTTGCTTTCATGGGTGATCGTCCAAAAATGGCGACAAAAAAAGTGTATCCGCAAGAGATACACTTTTTTCTTACAATGCGCTATTTAGTTTTTCTTCACGAATTGACTCCAAAAAACTTTCATCCTTTAAAACAGCCAGCACATTTTTATAAAAAGCAGTTTTATCGATAACTGAAGTATGCACATATTCATACTCTTTTAAAGACGGATGACGCAAAACATTTTTCATGCAGGAATGACAAACTTTTTTAGTTCCTAACTTATAGTAGTTCAAGTTACTTGCATCCCCATTAGAAGTATCTTCGTTACAAACGAAACATGTATGGCTCACACGGCCTTTTTTATTATACTCGGCCAATGCCCCTTCTAAACGAATGGATGCTGGAATTGTTAATAACACATAATCACCTTTTCTATTTTAAATCTCTTAGTATTATATCAGAAAAATATAGAATTTGAACTATTAGACTCATATTCCCTAATAATGCTTGTAAAATAGGACTATTTCCAGGGCTGACAAGAGGAAAGACTCCTAAAATACACCCTAATGCAAAATATATTCATACATATCCCGAACAGATTAAAACACCGTCCACTTTTGAACGGCGTCTTTAAACAGTGTCATGGATGGATCTGGATCATCGCTTTTCCGTTCTTCACCTTCATTACTGCTTTTGAACCAACCGGCACCGTTACAAATGGATGAACATGACCAAAGTTGGCATTAGCGATCACGGGTATGCCATTTATCTCCTTTTTGGCGGCGATGATTTCCTGTAACGCATATTCAGTCATTCCTGAATCCTTTTGGAAACGGCCGATGACGATTCCTTTAATCCCACTTGCACCTGGCTGATGGAGCAGGGATTGTAAATCCCGGTCAAAACTGAATGGATGGCTTTCTTCGTCATCTTCTATGAAAAGGATACTGTCCTTTAAAGATGGCATGTACTCTGTGCCTTGTAATAGATTGAGTGTACAAAGATTTCCCCCAATGATAGTCCCAGCAGCTTCACCTTCCTGAATGACCATGTATCCAGCATTCGGGTGGAAAGTGCGGTCATCCTGTTCTAAATGCCAAGAATCATCACTCCACGTTTCACTTGGATCAAGATAAAAGCCTTCACTTTCAATTACAGCCTTTTTAAAATATTCCATCGTATATTCCAGACCAGCCTTCATCCCGAACGTCGAGAAATGAGGACCTGAATATGTAGTTAAGCCTGTTTTATTATATATGGCCAATAAAATTGCGGTTATATCACTATACCCCATCAACACTTTTGGATTTTCCTTAATCAAATCATAGTCGATATACCGTAACAATTGGTTAGCGTTATATCCCCCGATGGCTGTAAAAATCCCCTTCACATTCGGATCCCTGAACGCATCATGCAAATCCTCGATCCGGTCTTCGATCGAATTCGAGAAAAAGTCATCATGGTACAAAACCGTTTCACCATATGTCACTTTAAAACCAAGCTCAGTCAATCTTTCTTCTGCCAATCTGCGTTGTTCCCCTTTGACAATCGCCAAGCTTCTTGAAGGAGCGATTACGCGAATTTCATCCCCTGCTTTTAAACGGGAAGGTTTCATATCTTTATCCCCCTAAATTAATTACATTCTGTCGTTATTTTAGCAGAAATGGTGAACAAAGAAAAACCAAGACCCTTAATGTCATTCACACAACTCATTTTCCTTCCTGATTGGCCTAATTCCCCTCCTCAATGGCAATCTCTCGTCATTCCCATTGTGCCATAATCAGGATTGGAAAAAGGAATGGTTATGCATCTACTGTCCCATTTGGATTACATGTTTTTTCAGTCAGACACCTGGAATCTAAAAGGTCTACCGTCACCCCACCAATTTCCTTACATAAAGAAAAGACCAGCTTTCAGCTGGTCTTTGGGTTATTGTCTTAGCAGCAGAATGAAGCACCGATGATAATCAATAGAATGAACAAGACAACGATTAATGCGAAACCTGATCCAAATCCGCAGCAACCGCCGCCGTATCCGTATCCACCTCCACCATAACCGTACCCTGGTCCTGCAACATTTCCACCATATCCGTACATAAAGTTTCACTCCTTTTAGAATTCTGATTTCTCTTTACACCTTACCATATGTCAATACGCCCGCCTCGGTCTGTGCATTTGCCTATTTTTCTGAATTTAAGAAAAAACTTCAATCAACACCATCTTCACCGCTAATCATTCAGTGTCTGAAATACCACGATTAACCATGAAAAATGTCAAAAAAACGTTTTATATTTATTGTGTTACTTCAAAATTGGGATATAATAAGGAAAAAAACAATTCTTAGCCTTTTTAAGCTATCTTATACCTACATGGATACATAAAAGGCAATACGGGGGAACATAATTGAAAACGAACGCAAAATCCTTCATCCCTTTCGCTGCAATTGCCACGATCCTTCTAATCAGCTATATCCTTCAAAAAGTCCCTAAAACATATGGATCAGATGATTCGATAAATGTTTATCAAAAATTCCAATCAGGCCAGCCCATTCAGTATCTCGTCATTGGTGACAGTATCGGAAGAGGGTCCGGAGCTGAAAATCCTAATCTAACATGGTTCAAACAGTTAGAAAATAAGATGAATGATGCCAATGATATTCCTTTACACGGTGACTACGTGGTCCAAAGCGGATCCACTGCTTTTGAAGGTCTATTCAAGCTCTCCCAAAAAAGGGAGCATGATCATAAAGATCTGATTTTCTTCGTTTTTGGTGAAAATGACCGCAAATATATGAATGTCGATGATTTTACCATGACATATGAAGCGTTAATGAGGAAGGCTAAACGTCTCCACCCTAATGCTGAATTATTCACAATAACAGAGAGTTCCTTGAAATATAAGGAATTTGCTTCAGCCATCGGACTTTTATCCAAACACTACGGTGCAACGAATGTGGATATGCGACCAATATTCAAAAATTCAGGATATACGGAAAAACAGCTGACCAGAGATTTGATTCATCCAAATGGACTTGGATATAAATTATATGCTGATGCAATTTATGAACGGTTCCTTGATAACATCAAACGGGAAAAGGCTGTAGCAGGCCTTCCATCTAAGCTGCATGTTCGTTCTGGATTTGAATTATCGGAAATTGACCACTATGAAAAAATGAGCGGTTTCCGTCCAAGGGGCGGCTATTTCACTAGTAGTGAAAAGGGCAGTGTGATTGAATATAACTTCAAAGGGAGTATGCTTGGTGTGAAACTGCTTAGAAGTCCTGATGGCGGGGAAGTGAATGTATGGATCGATGGAAATGAAATCACAACTTTGAATACGTGGTGGCCATTTGCCCGTGAAAGATATTTATTTGTCACGAATGGGCTCCGTCCAGGTTCACATACTGTCCGTTTTGAGGTGACTGGCAGGACTAAAGCAATGGAACTTACCACCATTCCATTTGTCCGGATCGCATCAATCATCACGGATTGAATCCCACCTAATATTAAAATAACCCCCTATCAATTTCTGATAGGGGGTTTTCCAATCAATCAAAAAGCTTTTTGTATTCTCCGTATCCTTCTTTTTCAAGATCTTGGAGCGGGATGAATCTTAATGAAGCAGAATTGATGCAATAACGTAATCCCGACGGTCCCGGCCCATCATTGAAAACATGACCCAGATGGGAATCGGCCGTTTTTGAGCGAACTTCGATCCTTCTCATACCATAACTCGTATCGAGGTTTTCCACCACTTCCTCTTCTTTAAGCGGTTTAGTGAAGCTTGGCCAACCGCAGCCTGAATCGAACTTTTCCTTTGAAGTGAAAAGAGGATTACCTGAAACGATATCCACATATAATCCTTCCTCCTTCAAGTTCCAATATTCATTGTTAAACGCTGGTTCCGTTCCATTATTTTGTGTGACTTCATATTGAATCGGATTGAGTTTCTTTTTTAATTCTTCTTTACTTTTCATTTTTTCCCCCCCAGTGATGTTGTATGAATGCTTTGCGTCCTGAGCCGATCGAATATCTTTCATAATGTTCAGGTTGTTTTTTATAATAATGCTGGTGGTATGTCTCAGCTGGATAAAACGTTTTGGCTGGTATTATCGGAGTTACGATCGGTCCAGAAAATTTCCCGCTCGCCTGCAGCTTGGCTTTGGATGCTTCTGCAATTTCCCGTTGGTTTTCGTCATGATAGAAAATAGCCGTTTGATAAGAACTTCCCCGGTCATGAAATTGCCCGCCAGCATCCGTCGGGTCAATTTGCTGCCAAAATAACTCGATTATCTTCTCATATGGATATACGTTTGGATCAAAGGTGATCTGAACAGCTTCATAATGTCCCGTGGTTTCAGAACAAACCTCTTTGTATGTGGGATTTTCCGTAGTCCCGCCTGTATAGCCAGAGATAACGGATTCGATGCCAGGCTGTTCATCGAACGGTTTCACCATGCACCAGAAACATCCACCTGCGAATGTTGCTTTCTCTAATTGCTTTGTCAAATGAATATCCTCCTTTTTTGCAAACAATCCATTGAATGCATTTTAACGCTTTTATTTTACCCTGTAAAATAATATGCCGATCGAACCTATTTACGCAAATGGTCCATTCCCTTTTTAAAAAGGAGACACATGCCCAAGCATAATTACATATGGTAAAAACATAATGGAAAAATGAGAGGTGTTGGAAATGAGCGATAAACAATCATATTCACAAAAATCGGTAACATATGATTTACTATCGTCTTATAATAAAAACAGCGATCCGCAATTGCATGATTATTATTACCATAAGCATCTGAAAAGTCTCGAAAAAGCAACACAACATTTGGGATATGAACAAATGAATGTCATACTGCCTGCACAAGTTCGCTTTTTACATGCTGACCCGGCAGCCTCCTCATTTGATGTTTATGTAAATGAAATGCGTATCCTCAAAAGATTCTCATATAAAGAGAACAATGGTTATTTACCACTGCTTCCTGGCAAGTGCCAATTGGACATATACCGCAGCGGGCAAAGCACCTTACCTCTTTTAAGCCGTAAATTGGCTCTCGAAAGCGGAAGTTCCTATACCATTGCTCTAGCACCTACCCAGGCTAATGAATCGTTGAAAATGTTACCTTTCGAAGATAATCCATTTGTTCCTCCGAATGAAGCAAAGATTCGATTCATCCAGCTTTCACATGATTTACTCTCGGTGGATATTGCCGTCAAAGATGGAGATGTCGTTTTTGATCAACTCCATTTCAGGAAAGCAAGCGAATATCTTAATATTCATCCAATGATAGTAGACTTCGAAGTGAGGATAGCGGGAACAAAAGAAATCGCACTCCCTTTGCCAAACAAGGCTTTCCAAGATAATACTCCCTCAACCATTTATATAATCGGATCGAATCGGGAATCATCCTCACTAGAAACCCTAACGCTCTCTCCATAAATGGATAAAAAACCAGGACGAATCGATATATTTAGATAACAAAACATAGGATAGTTAGTCTATAATGGGGCTAAACATCCTTTTTTCATATTTCACCAAATGCATAACGTTAAAAATATGGATAAAAAGCATTAGTATGGAAATAGTAAGGTAACTTACCATTTGTTCAGATCCAACATCTATTTTGGGCTGTTATTTAATTTTACTAATAAGTTTTTTATACTGTAAATCACCATATCCTATTGTTGGGAAGTGGATAAATAGCCTGTTAATCAATTGTGATTCAGGCAAGCTTATATTTTTAGAAATATAATTTGTTACTGGATTATCTTCTTTTAACATTTCTAAATATATGTCTATTGCCTGATACATTACTGGCAATACTTCAATTGATGTTTTTTTATGATTTAATAATACATCTTCATATACAGTTAAATAGTTGCCTAATCTAAGTTCAATTTGTCTTACTTTAAATTCATCCTCTCTAAAACTGTTCAAGAACACTCTACCTCTATAATCGGCCTGTTCAAGGTAAGCAAGGATTGTAAGAAGGTTCATTTGGCAAAACATATCTTCACCAAACCACAAAACGATGCATTCATAATCTTTGTTAAATAGATTATTTAATGGATTAATTACCTTGTCGATATAATTTACAACTAATTCATGGTGTCCTATTGCTCTTGTTTTTATGAATTCCTCATTAAAAATATTCTTGGTAGTTGTATTTACACACATAGCTTCGTTAAATGGAGCATAGTCTGTATTCCTCATTAGTTTTTTATCTTTAAACTCATCATACATAGCTTGGCCATTCAATATATTGAGTACATATTCGTCAAACAACTCTCTTTGTTGGTTTTGTATCTGATCAACCTCGATTTTTCTCGAAAAATCCATTCTGCACCACCCTTTTTTTTTATGAATAGTGAGCTTATTGAATGATTGAACCGGCATCCTGTTAAGTTGAAATTCTCTAGGACTAATACCAAAGACAGTTTTAAACGCCCGACTATATGCTTCTTGCGAAGAATAATCATAATCAAAAGCAATATCAATTATTCTCTTACCACTTTCTAATCATTTGTAGATAAGTAAAGCCTTCTAAGAAGAATATAGCGCCTAATATTTATACCTGTCATTTGGTGGAATTTAAACAAACAATAATAAGGCGAGTATCCCAGATCATTGGCAAGTTCATCTAAAGAAAATTTATATTTTATATGGTTTTCAATCCAATCATAATTTGTATAATCATATAATTCACCTCTAATGGAAATTATAAGTGGGATCCATTTCATTTTTTTGATATTTCTTGTGATTTAAATAAATTATAAAAGTCTGTGCTTATCCCTTACTTTATCTCAGAAATTGATAAGAAATCTATCTAATAATCAAGGTTTTAGGTTTTTATCAACCATAGGGGGCGTAAAAAAAGAACCGCGCATCTTAGACATATCTAAAATGTGTGGTCCTTTTATCAACAAATATTTAACACATCTAACCTGGTCTTATATCCATTTATTCGCTATCACTGTAAAGATGATGGGATGGTCAATAAAAATGAAATGTCATCATTTTCAAGGTCGAATTCTTTCGCCTTCACCCTGATATCACTTTTCAGTTCCATATCCTGTAATGACACATAAATACTTTCGTCATTGGGACTGATGCTAACCCAATCCGGCATATTATAACGCTCATTTATTAAATTCATTACATATGAAACAGGAAGGTTCATTTTTCCGACTGCAATTGATTTTTGCTTTAAGATCAAATCCCCATTTTTTTGGGCAATTGGTTCAAAAGTCAATTTCATTTCCACTTCACGGTTGAAAAATGGCATCGTTCCATATAACTCTACCTCATCCGTCAAATACACTTCGTAGTGAATGGATCCCGTCAACCCCTCTTTATCCAGATATTGGTTGATTAATCTCGTCAAATCTTCCCGATTCGTGTGAACTTGAAATTGGATATCTTCTTCATGGCTTACTTTGGGTATCAGCTCTTTATTTTTAGTCGGCAGATTAACTAAAATCGTTACAAACAGGATGACCAGGATGTTTAGGGCTAATAGGGAAATAAACAAAGTCTTCCATTTGACATTTGTCATTCTTGGTCATCATCTCCTTTGGCACTCGCTTCCAATGTGTCCTTTCCGATAGTGGTAATATCCATATCATTATAGATTCTTGTCGCGATTAATTCATATCCGCGGTCATTTGGGTGAAAATAATCCTCGGCATACAGCAAATCTTCTTCGGAATTCTCGAAAATGTCTGCTATATCAATAAAATATGCTGAATCATATTCTTCGATAATCTCTTTCCCGCTTTCATTCCAATCATTCATGATCATATCAAGTTCATAAAAATCTGCGAACCATTTGGAAAATGGATTATAGACGCCCACAAGATAAATTTGCGCATGATCATTTTCGGAACGAACCTTATCAAGTATCTGCCTTAATCTTTTTTCATACCCTATTTTTGCCGAATCAAACTGATTCAGTTCCAAGTCCGAGAAATTCTGCTTAAAGACCTTCATGATATCATTTCCACCGATTGTGACGACAATCGAATCAGCTTGCTTTATGTCTTCTTTAATCCTAGCTTTATCCAGTCTTTTCAATAGTTGGTCGGTCCTATTTCCACGTATGCCATGATTAATCATCTCAACGGAAGTAATCGATGGTTCTTTTTCCAGCTTATTTTGTAAATAAGGCAGATACCCGCCATTATCTTTACTATCACCGACACCTTGAGTCAAGGAATCGCCAATCGATACGATTTTCACAGGGTCCGGAAAAAAGCTGGCAGGAATGGTTTCCTTTTTACTCAGCTCAACTATGCTTTTCTGCTGAACAGATGGCTGATTTGAGGCTGGTTCACTTTGGCCGCAGCCTGAGATCCAAACTAGGCATATGAAAAGACAGGTGATTCTGTACCTCATGACCCTCACCTTCCTACCCATATATTATATCATGCAGAAAACGAATGATTGCAAACAATATACCTTCATTTTGATTGTACTTTTAGCTAGAGCCTTCCTTACTATACAATATGAAAAATGCAGTGAATTAAAGCTAGTCCTATAAAAATTAGCATGTACTGAGCATGCAAAATCATTCTTCACTTCCGCTGTTTCTTCAAAAACAAATTGCCTTATTTTCACCATCGCTAAAGCCCTAATGAAATCATTATTAAATGATGGATGAAAACAGAAAGAACAGGTCATTTAACCTGTTCAATAATTCTGTAAAATTTTAATATGCTTAATGATTTCATCAAAGGGAATATCTTGCAGACCTGTATAATCCATGATGATTTTTCCTTCTTGATCAATTAGAAAAAAGCTGGTCCCATGAATCACCTGATCTTCTGCTTCAGGTTTTTTGACGATCGTTTTAAAGTTATCCAATGCAAACTGCTCGATTTCTTCCTGACCATAACCGGTCAGAAAGTGCCAATTGCCGTAATCCACATTAAATTGGTCGCCAAACCTTTTTAAAACATCAGGTTTGTCAATTTCCGGGTCCACGGAAAATGAAACGAACTCAACATCCGTAATACCTTCATCCTTCAATTGCTGCTGCAGCTTCGTCATATTCGAAGTCATGGGGAGACAGACAGTCTCGCAGCTTGTGAATATAAAATCCGCTACCCAAACCTTTCCTTTAAGATCGCTTTTTGAGAAAGGTTTACCCTCCTGATCAATGTAACTGAAATCTTCAAGATCCCAATTTTTAGCATCAGGTACACCATTGGAACCGCATGCTGTCAACAGCAAAACAATTGATGCTCCCATAGCTGCCATAAGCAAATGCAGCTTTCTCATCCCTACCCCGTCCTTTATGTATAAAATATTCTGTTACTTCATTTATTCTAACAGACCAATCGTAATGAGAACAGCAACTATTTCTACGAATTAAAGACAATTGTAAAAGTGACAAAACCTCCGCAATATGCAGTTTCATATGGTTCATCCATATCAGTCCCAATAATACATGATTGCCATGGCGCCTTCACCTGTATGGGTACTGACAACGGCCGTTGTTGCTTCTATCTTTATGTCTTGATTTCCTGTTAAGTCTGCAATGGCCTGGCGGACCTTATCCGCTATTTCAAGACCATTCGCATGTACAAAACCAATGCCTCTAATTTTTTTTCCTTGTGTATCTTCTTTGAATTTCTTGATGATGAACTTCACGACCTGTGACTGGCTCCTGGCTTTGGATACAGGATTCAGTACACCATCATCCAGAAGTGCAATCGGCTTTATGTGCAGCAATGAACCGATAAAAGCAGAAACTTTGCCAATCCTTCCACCCTTAACGAGGTTATCAAGTGTTTCTATGACAATGATTAAACTTGACTGCTTTTTAATATGTTCCAATCGTTCAATTATCTCAGCAACGGATTTCCCTTCCTTCGCCATCTTCGCTGCCTCGATCACCTGAAATGACATCGCTTTAGAAATGAACTTCGAGTCAAGAACGGTAACCTTCGCTTCAGACATGCTTGCTGCGCTTTCCGCTGAGCGAACTGTGCCGCTCATGCCACCAGTCATATGTATGGAAATAATCTCGCTGCCGTCTTTTCCGAGCTCATCATATACCTCCACAAAGGTACCTACGGCTGGTTGTGAGCTTTTTGGCAGTTCTTTTGACTGGTTCATCCTTTTCAGGAATTCTTCTTGTTCGATTTCAACCTTATCCAAAAAAGTCTCCCCATCTATAAAGATTGATAAAGGGACCATTGTTATATCATAAAAGTTCAGTTCCTCTGGTGTCATATCTACTGTCGAGTCTGTTACTATCTTTACTTTATTCATCATTACACATCCCTAAATTAACATATCTATTGTATTATACCTATTCAAGGTACGCATTCAAACCAAAGGTATTCTTTTTCAAGTGAAGTGATACTTTTCTATTGAAATGAATACACAAAAAAAAGACCGTTCCATGAGCTAACCTGAACACACGCCGATTCATTCGATATTGCATGGCATTGTGTCATCTCTTTGAACGGAGAAGTTAGCTATGGAATAGTCCGCATTAAGCATTATTGAGTAAACTTCCAAAAAAAAGCTTGTTATAAACGGGCCATTTGAGTACGGATGCTAAATAATGCTTAAATGAGTAATTTTCTTTATGATCTTTATTGGCAAAAACCTTCTTAACAAAAACTTCCAAACGCACGGTCAACATAAAAAAATTCGGATCACTAGGCAGTAAGACAGGTATTTCTGAAATTGTGACCTTATGTCCAAAACAATCTTTGAATTCCAAGCATTTGAACATCAAAATATCAATCCTCATTTTTAACCGATTGCTTATATTATACACAATAAATCCAAAAGTATAAATATTCAAATGTGTAAAAAAACAGAGAAATCAGATTGACATTCATAAAAAAAAAGACCCATAAGGGCAAAATGCCATTATGGGCTTCTTCTTATAAACCTTCCTCATAGGTGTCTTCCCGCAAGCTTTCACGTTTCACCCTTCGTTTATAGACGACTTTTGATAACGAAATACTGATTTCGTATAATAACAGCAATGGAACCATCACCATAAAGTCTGACATAAAGTCAGGCGGCGTAATCGATATCGCTATGACAACCAATACAAAGTATGCATACTTCCTTAACTTTTGAAGCACATAAGGATTTATTATGCCAAGGGAAGTCAAAAACATGGTAACGACAGGAAGCTCGAATAAAACAGCAAAAGGTATCGTCATATTAAATACGAATGAAAAGTACTTATCCGCTGTAAAACTGGTTATGAACATCCCATCGCCCAGTTCAATCAAAAATTGAAGAATGGTCGGGAAGATGACAAAATAACCGAAAGCAAGCCCTCCGATAAAAAGCAGGAAAAGTGATGGAATATAGGCAAGGGTGGCCCTTACTTCATTTGGCATCAAAGCGGGTTTGACGAATAACCAGATTTGCAGAGCAATTACAGGTATGGTTGCCGCAATGGCTACCACACCTGAAAGCATAAAGTAAATCCAGATAATATCACTCGGTCCCAATACCATCAGGTCAAAATCGAGATCTTTCACGAACCAATTATAAATCTCCTCAACATAAATAAAACTGGCGATAAAAAAGATCACAAAAGCAACAGCAGTAATGATGAGCCGTTTTCTCAATTCATCGAGATGATCGATGATATTTAATTCTTTATCTTCCAAAGTTGATCACGCCTTCATCTGAAAATCCGTATCTTTGTTCCAGCATAAAGGCGCAAGACGATTGCATCTTACGCCCAGCATTCAATCATTCATGATTTTTTTGTTGTAGCTTCTTATCTTCTTCATAATCACCTTTTGTTAAATCACTCGTGGACTTTTTAAACTCACGAAGTGTTTGTCCAAAAGCACGTCCAATTTCTGGAAGTTTCTTCGGACCAAAGATAATTAAAGCCAATATTAAGATGAGAATTAGACCAGGTACTCCAATGTTCGACATGGATACATCCCCTTTGGTGTTGTAATTAGACCTACTCCGATTATAATACCATTTCCAACCAATAGAAA
The DNA here is from genome assembly GCF_037975445.1 of Peribacillus sp. FSL P2-0133. Taxonomy (NCBI): domain Bacteria; kingdom Bacillati; phylum Bacillota; class Bacilli; order Caryophanales; family Bacillaceae; genus Peribacillus; species Peribacillus sp. FSL P2-0133. Next base: position 3,415,669 of record NZ_CP150254.1, read on the forward strand.
GGGAACTGGCAATTCGTCATAGAATGGTAACAATTATCGACAGTACACCCATATACGACTGGCCGGCAGAATTAAATGTAAAAACATAGGTATTATTCTATCCTAATTTAACATTTAATCCATGATTAAATCAATAAGTGAAATAAATTACTGTCTTTATTGACCTCTACGAAAGAGAATCCTTTCTTGTTCATCCTCTGAATGAGCCCTTCATAATCATTTTTATCTTTTAATTCTACACCAACCAGGGCCGGTCCGCTTTCTTTATTATTTTTCTTCGTATATTCAAAACGGCTTATATCGTCATTCGGTCCTAACACCTCATCAAGGAATTCCCTTAAAGCTCCAGCACGTTGTGGAAAATTCACGATAAAATAATAAAGCAGCCCTTCATATAATAAGGATTTCTCCTTAATTTCCTGCATACGCCCAATGTCGTTATTCCCTCCGCTGACCATGCATACAACCGTTTTGCCTTTGATTTGTTCTTTGTATAAATCCAACGCGGCTACAGATATAGCCCCTGCCGGTTCAGCGACAATCGCATGCTGATTATATAAATCAAGAATCGTCGTGCAGATTTGGCCCGAAGGTACGACAACGATATCTTCCAGGTTTTCCTTACAAAGCTGATATGTCAACTGTCCCACACACTTGACAGCTGCCCCGTCAACGAATGTATCTATGTTTTCAAGTTCAGAAACTTTTCCTTCCTTGAAGGAGTATTCCATCGAAGCAGCACCTTGCGGCTCAACTCCAATGCATTTCGTATTTGGGGAAACCGATTTGAAATAACTCGATACTCCGGCCATTAAACCGCCACCGCCAATAGCGGCAAATACATAGTCGATTCCATCTTCACAATCATTCAGGATTTCTACAGCCGTTGTACCCTGCCCGGCGATTACCTTTTCATCGTCAAATGGATGGATAAAGGAACGCTCTTCTTTTTCACAGCATTCCATCGCCATGGCAAATGCATCATCGAAAGTATCCCCGACAAGGATGATTTCCACATTATCCCTTCCGAATAACTGCACTTGATCGACTTTTTGCCTTGGAGTTGTAGCAGGCATATAAATTTTCCCATGGATACCTAATTGGCTGCAGGAAAAAGCTACTCCTTGTGCATGGTTTCCTGCACTGGCACAAACGACTCCATTCTTCGTCTCTTCCTCGGTCAGGCTTTTCATTTTATAGTAAGCCCCTCTTAATTTAAAGGAACGTACGTGTTGTAGGTCCTCGCGTTTTAAATAAACATTACAATCATATTTTTCAGAGAGCCTCTGATTTTTTTGTAAAGGAGTATGCAAAACGATTTCTTTCAATTCTCTATAGGCAATTAGAATATCTTCCAATTGAATCCCCCTATTCTTAGATGCAGTCTGATTCATAACAATCCCTCATTTCCTTCCCTTAATGAATTCAATCATTATAGCACTTTACTGTTATTAATGTAATTGATTTTTCTAAAAATTCTTGCTTTTGTTCGTTCCATACCAAAAAAATCCGATTATGGTCATTTTCCCATAATCGGATTAGCACTTTATTTTTTTTGTAGAATAATAAAATCATGTGCATATCGATTTTTTTCATCGATGCTGCCTGAGTTTGAGGAGATTTTATCCCATTGATTTTCATCAATCACGGGAAAGAAAGTATCACCTTCAAAGGTTTCATGAATTTCCGTTATATACAGGCGATCGGTAACAGGAAGGATTTCCTTGAAGATTTCGGCTCCGCCAATCACGAAAACCTCCTCATCACGGCTATCTGCAAACGTTTTGATTTGTTCGATATCATGTAAAACTACGCAGCCTTCCGCTTTAAAATCCTGATTGCGGGTAACGATGACATTTTCCCGGCCAGGCAGGACCCTGCCGATCGATTCAAATGTTTTTCGGCCCATGATGATCGGATGGCCCATCGTCACTTTTTTAAAATACTGCAAATCTGCCGGTAAATGCCATGGCAGTTCATTGTTTTTACCTATCACACGATTTTGATCCATAGCCACTATCAACGATATCATATGCTAACCTCACCTTTTATATGGGGATGGGCTTCGTAATTTTCCAAAACGAAGTCCTCGAAGCTAAAATCAAAGATATTTTTTACATCTGGATTGATTTTCATGATTGGCAATGGTTTGGGATCACGGGTCAACTGCAGCTCCACTTGTTCAAGGTGGTTAGAGTAGATGTGGACATCCCCGAAAGTATGTACAAATTCGCCAACTTCCAAATCACACACCTGGGCGATCATCATCGTTAAGAGCGCATACGAAGCTATATTAAAAGGAACACCTAAAAAGACGTCCGCTGAACGTTGGTATAGCTGGCATGAAAGCTTTCCATCAGCGACATAGAATTGAAAGAAAGCATGGCAAGGCGGCAAGGCCATTTCGTCCAGTTCCCCAACATTCCAAGCACTGACTATCAATCTTCTTGAATTTGGATTCGTTTTTATTTGTTCGATCAATTCACTGATTTGGTCGATTTGCCTTCCATCGGCCGTTCCCCATGAACGCCATTGATGACCATAAATCGGACCTAATTCTCCATTTTCATCAGCCCATTCATTCCAAATCCGCACGCTATTTTCCTGAAGGTAGCCAACGTTTGTATCACCCTTCAAAAACCATAATAATTCATGGATAATCGCTTTTAAACTAACTTTTTTCGTTGTAAGTACAGGGAATCCATCTTTTAAATTGAATCTCATTTGATATCCAAAGGTGCTGATCGTTCCCGTTCCCGTACGATCACCTTTTTGCGTTCCATTTTCGAGTACATGCTTACATAAATCTAAATATTGCTTCATGATAAACCACCTTTTCTACTTTCATTCTCCTTATTTTAACGTATTATTGCCCAATGTTTAATCTAATTGTTTAATAAAATTATAAGTCTCGGGCGCTTTTTGTCTAAGCAATTGATTTTGTTCATTGTTCACATAAAACATGGCAAACGTTTCTGCAAAGTATTCCTCAGGGTAATTGGAAAAATACGTAATCCCCGGAAACAGCCCATCCACTTCCTTACCCCAAATCTTCAAATAATCCATGTCTTCACGGATTCCATCAAACACTATATTATCAATTGAATGCCCCAGCTCATGCAGCTCCAAATTAACGGAGCCATGTCCGTTGCCCTTGTCACTTGCTCCGATTTTAACCAATACCGTATGTGATCCGCCCATACCAGGCACATCATCCCAAGTTGTTTCTTTATTCAAATAACCACGCGGAGTTTTCCCCTTTAATTTGGCCGCGGATTGATTTTCTGTTATATCACCATCAAATAGTTTGATTCTCACACCACTTTCAGCAGTTTTCACCAAAAGGGAATGAGGCAGTTTATTAATGGTTCCAGCAATTTTGAGTGCTTCCCTTTGATCGAACTCCTCTTCCGGAAATAAAAATATCCTTTGTAATTCTTTATTCCGCTTAAAAAGTTCAGCTTGTCTTAAAAGATTATCTTTGTTTAAATTGCGCCATTTTACCGATTCATCCTTCGCTAACGTATAGGAGAGCAAGGAGAGTAAAAAGACAAATAATGCAATTATGGATATCCATTTCTTCCTTTTCACACTCTTCTCCCCTTTCTTCATTTCTCATTATCGTTAAGAAAATATAAGTAATTTAAAATCTCTAAACCTTACATACTATTATATTAGTATAACATATTGACTTAGTGTTAAAAATCTATGTTTTTTTGGTATTTTCGGTTGCACATTCATTCGGAGAAGAACAATTGATCCAGTCTTTTCATATATCAACAATATATAATCGTAAAAGGTTTAAGGTGATCGCATGGAAACCAACAATAAAAAAGCCATTTTGGATGAGCACCGTGAACTTGCTGAAGAAGTCCTTGATATCTACAGTTTAAAAGTGTTCATCATTCTCGACCTTTTTCTGTTCTCCATTTTCTTTGGCATACTGCTGCATCCGCTAATGTCTTCTCTTTGGCTTAACTTTTTATTGCCTTTGCTTTTCTTCACTTCATTTACCGGCCTTCTTCAATTACTTGATATTTTCCTAAAAAAAAGCTGACATCATTTTTGATGTCAGCTTTTTTTAATTGTGCTCAACCATGTTCCTTGAGCTTTTTACTTTTCTTCAAATGAAATACAATCGTGGTACCGAAAATCAGCAAAATAAAGGCAAAAAAGATCGCAGACGGGATTTCGATACCTGCAACGGCCATTAGCATTTTTATAGCGATGAATCCGATAAGGACATATGCGGCAGTTTCCAATTCAGGAACCTTATCTATCAATTTTAGAAATAACCCCGCCACTCCCCGCATCATCAAGACACCAATCATACCGCCTGTCAAAAGGACCCAGACTTTTTCACTTACCCCGAATGCGGCCAAGACACTATCGACGGAAAATGCTATATCCATCAATTCCACTGCCGCAACCGTTCCCCATAATGTACCAAACATACGGATCAGTATGCTGTTTTTACTCATTCCCTGGATATCTTCATCGATCCCATCTTGTTTCTTTCTTTTATTCCTAAAGTATTTAAATGAGAGCCAGCCAAGGTAAGCGGCTCCAATCACCTTCACCCACCAAAGCTTAATGAGGAAAACACCGATTCCTATCGCAATGAATCTAAAAGCGTAAGCACCTAATAAACCATAAAAAAGGGCTTTTTTCCGTTGTTTTTCAGGAAGGTGCCTGACCATTACAGCTAATACCAGAGCGTTATCCGCTGATAGTAATCCTTCCATTAATACGAGCGTTCCAATCAATCCCCAGCTCACCGGGTCGGATAAAACCTCCACCCACATATGCCAGTCAAAAAATTGGGCATACGTTTGCATGATATTATTTAACAACTCTGACATGATAAAGACTCCTCTGCTACTTTAACCGCAAAATTAGAAAACCTTTTAAAATAACATTGTTCCCCGTTATGATAAAAACTCTACTTTTATTTAAACACAAAATAAATACGTTGCATGACAACGTATCATTTGATGCTTATTAGAAAATCATTTACATTTCATCTTACTCTTACATTTAAATAAAATCAACGAAACCAACCACTATGAGAGCCTTTGTTTACTCGTCCACTCTGGCGGCGTATTTTTATCCCAATATATTTTCCCGATATTATAATGGGTGGCAAATGAATCATGATGGGTATGATAGTGAAAATCGAACCAATAGCCTTCCAGTGGAGGATTTTCCTGCCTGACATGGAATCTGATGATATCCTTCCCGCTAATTGAATCATAAATATGAAATATCTTCTCGGCCCTGCCTGCACTCGGCTGCTCAGTGATGGTTAATTGCTGTAATTTTTCATCTGGAAATTGTGCAGCCATTTCTGTAATGGCTTCTTCCATTTTCGGTAATATGGCCATTTTGAACTCATCGCCAATTTTAGGATTGATCTTTTCGCCAAATTTCATAAATGCGTTTTCCTCTGCCTTATTCAGAATGTCCGATAAAAATTCTTCCCTGTTGAATTCTTCCTCACGTTCAGTTGAATTCTGCGAAGTAAGATAGGCTAATCCCTCTTCTTCCACTAATCCCTTTTTAGTATCCTTTAACGAATCGGCTTCCGCTAGCCACGCCAGATCTGAAGGAGTGACAAGACCAAACGTCAAAACGGATACTAAAATGACGAGACTTTTCCTGAACCAAACCGCTGCTTTCAACTCACACTCCCCCTCCTTTTTTGTATTGTCTTTATATTTAGTATACTTTTATTTTTTGGTAATTACGAATATATAGTTACCCATGTTTTGAAAATCAAAAAAAAGGATATATACCTATATAAACTTTATAAACCAGAACTTTTTTATTAAATATCAACAATTTTACATTTTAATGAAGGATTTTGACGATTATTGGAGAAATTAATTAGATTCAAGTCTTTTTAAGGAGGGGTCTTATATGGCTTCGACTGCCATGGTGGCTTTATGTCTTGTAACATTAGCATTTTTCGTATATTTATCATTTGCTGATTAAGAATAAATGAATACCTACGAAAAATCTCCTTGTCATTTTTCTACAATGACAAGGTTTTCTTTTCACTCAAACATAAGCCTAACCTTTTGGCAGATAAAAGGACTGAATAATGGGGGAATCATTTTGGAAAACAACAATGAAATCATTAAAGATAAGGATTACAAAAGGGAAACAGATAAAGGGAACGCCGGAATGGTCGTTACAGCTCATCCCGTAGCCACTTCCATTGGGGAAAAAATATTACGTGAAGGTGGAAATGCTGTCGATGCGGCGGTTGCCATCCAATTTGCCCTAAATATTGTGGAACCCATGATGACTGGTATTGGAGGAAGTGGTTTCCTTATGGTATATAACGCAAAAGATAAGGAAACGAAAATATACGATGGCCATGTAAGGGCACCTAAAGCCGCTCATCGAGACATGTTTCTTGATGATAAAGGGGAGGTCATCCCATTTAAAGAAAGATCAATCAAAGCTACAGCGGTTGGCATCCCCGGAATACTGAAAGCTATGGATGAAGCACTCAACGAACATGGAAGCAAGCCATTAGCGGACCTCATCGGGCCATCCATTGAATTTGCAGAAAAAGGAGTTCCCGTCAATTGGGTTCTTTGCGATGCTCTTAAAAATTTTGAATATCGATTGGGTGATGAAGCGCGTAAGTTCTTCATGCCAAATGGAAAAGCGTATCAAGATGGCGATCTGCTCATAAAAGAAAAACTGGCGAATACCTATCGGATATTACAACGTGAAGGAATTTCCGCTTTTTATGAAGGTGAAATCGGAGAGGGCATCATTTCCTGCATACAGGAACTTGGAGGGTTCATGGAGCTTTCTGATTTAAAGGAATATAAAGCTACAATCGATGTACCCATGTATGGGACTTATAAGGATTATCTAATTGCATCATCAAATGCACCAAGCGCTGGTGGATTCACGGTCATCCAAATCCTGAAAATATTAGAGAGCTTCCATATAGAACAATATGATGTCCGTTCTTGGGAAAAATATTATTTAATAGCAGAAGCGATGCGACTGGCATTTACAGATAAAAAGGCATTTCTCGCTGATCCTGAATTTGCCGAATTGCCATTGGCGGGTCTCATGCATGATGAGTATATAGCTAAACGCCGCTCATTCATTAATTTCAAAACAAGAAATAATGCCATTGACTTCGGAAACCCTTGGATTTATGATTCCGTGAAACAAAGGGATTTCATTCCGCAGCCTAATGAAGAAGATATCAGTGAAACGACACACTTCACTGTCCGTGACAGATGGGGTAATATCGCAGCATGCACTTCTACAGTGGAACATCCATTCGGATCAGGGATCATGGTTTCCGATTATGGTTTCATGCTGAATAACGAACTGACTGATTTCGATTCCATTCCAGGCGGTATGAATGAAGTACAGCCCAATAAACGCCCCGTCAGCTGTAAAAGCCCGACCATCATCTTTAAAGACGGCGAGCCGATCTTGACGTTAGGTTCACCTGGAGGACCGACCATCATCAGTTCAGTCGTACAAACGATCATTAATGTACTCGATTTAAAAATGGATTTGAAAGCAGCCATCGAGGAACCTAGAATTTTCACTCCAATGGGCCCTCATATTGAATGGGAGCCTGGAATGGATATGACTAGCAAAGGCCACTTGGAAGCGATGGGCTTCGCCTTTAATGAAGTTCCCCACTCTATAGGGAATGTCCAAGCGATTCAAATCAACCCTGATGGCTCGAACTATGGTGCTGCCGATTCAAGCCGAGAAGGCTGTGCCATGGGTCTGGACGAAACAGATTATAAATCGTGATCACTGGATTGAATGAAGCCAAAATGGAATTTGGATGTTTTTCTCTTTATTATCTCAAATCCAAATTCCTCAAAGCGGGAGCTGCGAAAATGGTCTTTCAACACGACTCTCTTGCGTGCAACCCGCTTGGCTTCATTCATTATTTCCACAGATAAATCCTTACCTACCGCAAAATGAGTCAGTCCCCTGATTCCATTCGATTCCTGAATCGTTTCTTCAAACATGGGATCGAAATATACGACATCAAAATGATTATCCGGCAATGCTTTCAAAATTTCGTAATGATCACCGTACATGACCTCAACTCTTCGCATCGCAGAAATCATCTTTTCTTCTGCATCCTCCCATGTCTTCATCCCATGGTCCACAAGCAATGCCAAATATTGATTTCCTTCCAATGCGACAACCTGTCCATATTCGCCCACTGCGAAACTTGCGACTATCGCATCCGAGCCCAAACCCATGGTACAATCAAGCACAGCGGTCCCTTCATTTATATCTCCGGCAATGAGAAATGGGTCACTCTCTCCGCGAATTATTCTTTTTATACGGATCATCGCTAGGTTCGGGTGAAAAAAGAATGGTTCTTTTTCCTGGTATCGATATAACTCCATCCGCTTTTTACCAAAAACAAGGCAATCATCTTCATTCTGTTCAGCTTGGATATCTCTGACCGATCTTTTTCTTCTGGCTATAAAGGGTATTTGTAATTCTTCAGCTAAACTTTTAGCTAATATCATCGTTTCTTTACCGGCTCTTCCTACTGTTGTGACAAACATGTACCCTACCCCTTCATACTCTCTAAAATTCGAAAAGAATGCCCTGTTTCCAGGGCATTCCGCTTCATCACTTATTTACTTGACTGAACGCTGCCAATAAATTTTCCATGATAGCTTCCATTGGCTGTCCTTCTATATCATGGCGTGGAATGAAATGTACAACATCTTTTCCCTTTAAAAGAGCCATGGATGGTGAAGAAGGTTCTATTCCATCGAAATATTCCCGCATTTTAGCTGTCGCGTCCTTATCTTGGCCGGCAAATACAGTTACCAAATGATCTGGCTTATTGTCTGATTGAAGTACGGCTTGAGTAGCAGCTGGACGGGCTAACCCGGCAGCACAGCCACAAACTGAATTCACGACCACAAGTGTCGTACCTTCTACCGATTCCATAAAGCTTTCAACCGCTTCAGGGGATTCCAACTCATCAAAACCTGCTTGCACCAGTTCCGCGCGCATTGGTTTCACCATTTGTTTCATATATTCATCATATGCCATCGACATAAAAAAACCTCCTTGGTTACAATTCTTCAATTAGTATAATCATACTATATTCTTGAGCGCATATGCAAAAATGACGCTTAAAGCTTTGTAAAATTTCATTGTTCTTCACAAAAAAACATGGTGACAGAATCCACTTTCATTCTGCCCCCATGTTTTAATCTTCCTTTTAACTAAACTTTCATCACGCCGCCTGAGCTGGCATTCGTCACAAGTTTGGAATAACGTGCTAAATAGCCTGTCCTGACTTTTGACTCGAAGCCTTTCCAATTGGCTTTGCGTTTTTCGAATTCTTCATCGGAAATTTCCAATTCGATTTTACGATTATTCAAATCCAATTCGATGATATCTCCATCTTCAACAAAGGCAATCGGGCCTCCCTCAGCTGCTTCAGGGGATATATGACCAATGCTGATACCTCGAGATGCGCCTGAAAAGCGGCCATCAGTGATCAAACCGACTTTAGCTCCAAGTCCCCTCCCGACGATTTGGGAAGTGGGTGCCAACATTTCCGGCATACCCGGCCCTCCTTTAGGTCCTTCGTAACGAATGACCACTACATTCCCCTCTTTTACTTTTCCAGTAATGATTCCTGAAAGTGCATCTTCCTGGGAATCGAAACAAATGGCAGGACCCCTGTGGTAGCCACCAACTGACTCGTCAACCGCCCCTACTTTTACGATGGAGCCTTGAGGAGCAAGGTTACCAAATAATACCGCAAGCCCACCACGCTCAGAATGCGGATTATCTAACGGATGGATAACATCCTTGTCCAATATTTCACAACCGGCAACATTTTCGCGGAGCGTTTTACCTGAGACAGAAAGGCAGTCCCCATTAAAGGCACCTGGTTTTTTAAGTAACTCATTAATGACGGCACTTACACCACCGGCATTATGTACATCTTCAATATGATAATCGGATGCCGGTGCGATTTTCGCTAGATGCGGTACTCGGTTAGCTATTTCATTTATGCGTTCCATTGGATATTCAAAACCTGCTTCATGTGCCAATGCAAGTGTATGAAGAACGGTGTTGGTCGAACCGCCCATCGCCATATCCAATGCAAATGCATTATCAATTGCATCAATCGTTACGATATCACGAGGCTTGATATCCTGTTTGATTATCTCCATCAACTGTTTAGCGGATTTCTTAACGAATTCCTTACGTTCTTCGGCTACCGCCAAAATCGTTCCATTTCCCGGAAGCGCAAGTCCTAAGCCTTCTGCCAGGCAGTTCATGGAGTTTGCCGTGAACATTCCTGAACAAGAACCGCAAGTAGGGCAGGCAACTTGCTCGATTTCCTGCAAATCTTCTTCATTGATATTACCTGCTTGATAAGCGCCCACACCTTCAAAAACGGATGTTAATGAAAGGGACTTACCGTTTTTGTCTTTACCTGCTTTCATGGGTCCGCCACTTACGAATATTGTTGGAATATTGACACGAAGTGCTGCCATCATCATTCCCGGCGTTATCTTGTCACAGTTTGGAATGCAAACCATACCGTCAAACCAATGTGCTGATACAACAGTTTCCACGGAATCCGCGATGATTTCACGACTTGGCAAAGAATAGCGCATACCAATATGACCCATTGCAATTCCATCGTCTACCCCAATCGTATTAAATTCGAAAGGAACACCGCCAGCTTCGCGAATCGCTTCCTTCACTATTTTTCCGAATTCCTGAAGGTGGACATGACCTGGAACGATATCGATGTAAGAATTACAAACCGCGATGAACGGTTTACCGAAATCTTCTTCTTTAACCCCTGCTGCCCGCAACAGACTTCTATGTGGAGCTCGATCGACCCCTTTTGTAATCATGTCACTTCTCATATTTGATGTAGACATTTGTTGTACCCCCAATTTCCACTAAATGTTTAATGATTCAATATAATATAATTTTTAGTATACTCTAAAAATTCTAACATATTTACATACAAATGCAACCATTCAACACAAAATATCTACAAAAATCATTTTACTAAAATAATAGAGATCAAATTTATATCATAAAAACTTCTGTATATCGAAAAATTAGCCATTTTGAATGTTTTGGATTCCGACCTAGGGGAACGAATGTCAAATGACTTGAAGATCCGCTTCAATAATAAAAAGGCATTCGGATTAAATCATCCGCATGCCTTTTGCCTGTAACCATTTAGATTCCATTAAGTTATTCCCATCAAATCTCACTTGTCATTCGCTTGTCTTGATTCTGTCATCTGCTTCCAAACCGAACCTTTTGCTTCTTCCCCATTTTCTATACGGTCAATGGCCATCTTGACCTGCAGGGCCACTTCGAATTCAGGGTCCTGTTCCGCTTGCTTAAGATAAGGGAGGGTCGTCTCATTTCCCACTTCATATAAAAACATCGCCGCCCTCCATCTAACCAATTTATTTTTATCCGAAAGTGATTGAGACATTTCTCCCATCGCTTCTTCAAAGCCAAGATCGGATAAACAATCCCCAGCCGTACGTCTTACGGCCGCACTTTTATCATTCAATGCTTTATACAAGCTCGGAAGCACTTTTCTATCTTCGATCATACCCAAGTATACTACCGCGAGCCTTCGAATGGAGACCTTACTATCGGAGAGTGCCATGTCCAATACGGGTATATCATCAACCGTTGGATCTTCCATTTGTTCTAAAGCCTGATAACGCTTTTCCCAGCTTTCGTCATTCAGCATTTCTGCAGTCAGTTTAATTTTTGGTCGTTTCAAAATTGCTTCCTTCGTATCCACCATTTCTTTTGCAGCGGCTACCAGCCGATTAATTCGTTCTTCCGGGTAAGCTGCAATCAACTCATCGGATACTTCCTTCACGATATCTTCCATATCACCATATCTTACGCCATAATCCTTCCATTTTCGAAGCAGTACTACATTGTCATCTTCTTTTTGAGCAGCGGAAATGCCCTTTATGAAATAATCCGGTAAGGCAAAACGTTTTTCGTGTTGGCTATCACTTGCTTTAATTTGCATCGGAATGCCCTTGAATTGTTGAATGGCAACAGTTACTTCACCGTAATGTTCATTTAATGCCGTTTGTTGATTTTGTTCTTCGGTTTTTTCCCCGAAAACTTGACGGATTTGGACCAAGATATCTTTCCAATCATATTTTGCATTTCGCTCAACGGCTAAGAAGTCCGCAACATGATATACCCCTTTCACTCCCTCGATCGTAAATAAATCTCTAATCAGCTGGGGTGCTTGGTCAGCTTGATCTTTCTTATAATTATTGCTTTTACCAGCTAATAGCTCTTCAGTTAAATTGATTTTCATTGTATTCGGACTTGGTGTAGGTTCTATCGACTTAATTTTCAATGCATTTCTCTCCTTTAACAAGACGTTTCCATGTACTAGATATTATCACATCGGCAACAGATTCTCATGCAATTGAGATTGGCTAAAAAAAGACCGGTCCAAGTTTGCTCCCTTGGACCGGTCATCCCGCTCATTCCTCTTCCAATTTTTCCGCTAAATACGTCCATCTTTCCATCAAATGGTCTAATTTATCCGTTAGTTCCTTTTCTTCTTCAAGCAGCAGGCGGACTTTTTCAAAATCGCTTCCCGCTGCTGACATTTCTGATGTTATGTCTTTCAGGCGCAACTCGACCCGTTCCATGTTCCCTTCTATCTCTTCCCATTCCTTACTTTCCGCATAAGTTAGTTTTTTCTTTTTCTTTTCGGTCCGGTTCATCTGAGGTTCTGGTGCTTTTACTGGCACGGCCTCTTCAGTCTTTTCTTCCAAGAACTCTGAATAACTGCCGTAATAGAAATCAATTTCAGCTTTATTCTTGAAAACAAGAAGCTGATGGCACGTCTTATCCAGGAAATACCTATCATGTGATACAGTAATGACTACACCTGAAAACGTTTCTAAATAATCCTCCAGAACGGTCAAGGTTTGCGTGTCCAAATCATTTGTCGGTTCATCCAAAAGCAAGACATTAGGTGCCGACATCAAAATATTAAGAAGATATAAACGCCTTTTCTCCCCTCCGGAAAGCTTGCGAATAGGCGTCCCATGAGAGCCCATTGGAAACAAGAACCTTTCAAGCATCTGCGCAGCCGATATGAAACTACCATCTTTAAGGGCGATTGAATCCGCCGTTTCCCGAATATACTCGATCATGCGCAAATTCTCATCCATATCGACGCTTTCTTGCGTATAGTACCCTATTTTCACGGTTTGCCCTTTTTCCAGGTTTCCTTCATCTATAGATTCCCGTCCGGCCAGGATATTTAACAAGGTTGATTTTCCACTGCCATTATTACCGACGATCCCAATTCGATCACCCGGTTTGAAGAGGAAGGAAAAATGGTTGATGATGGTTCGATCCCCGAAGGATTTAGAAACATCCTGCATCTCGAGTACCTTTTTCCCAAGGCGGGCACCGCTTAATTCCATTTCCAGGTTCTCTGTTTTCTGCTTATCCTTTACACCTGATTCCAATGTTTCGAAGCGTTGGATCCTGGCCTTTTGTTTCGTTGTACGGGCCTTTGCGCCTTTCCGGATCCAAGCCAGTTCTTTTTTGAATAGACTTTCCTTTTTCGATCTTTCAGCCGTTTCATTCTCTTCACGAATGGCCTTTGACTCTAAATAATCCGCATAGTTTCCTTTGTATTCGAAAAGCTGCGTTTGGGCAATTTCCCAAATCTTATTGGACACGCGATCAAGGAAATATCGATCATGGGTCACAAATAAAACGGACTTTTGATATTTCCCCAAATATTCTTCAAGCCAAGTGATACTTTCAAAATCGAGATGGTTCGTCGGCTCATCCAAAATCAGTAAATCAGGGGTCTCAATCAAGGTTTTTGCCAGGGCCGCACGCTTTTTTTGGCCACCTGACAGTTCCCCCAATTTTCTTGAGTGATCAGGAAGACCAAGCTTGGTCAGTATCGTTCTGGCATTGGCACTTGTATCCCAGGCACCAAGCGTGTCCATATCCTGTTGCTGCTTTAACAAACGGTCCTGAATTACACTATTCTGTGGATCTACCTGGAGTTGAACGAGCGTCTTTTCATACTCCTTAATCAATGAAAATACAGGAGTTGAACTTTCATACATATATTCCATGATCGTCAAATCCTCATCAAAATGCGGATCTTGGGATAGATAGGAAATCGTGTAATCATTCGGATGATCCTTCGTTCCTAAATCACTGTCTTCCAAGCCTGCGATGATATTCAATAATGTCGATTTGCCGGTGCCGTTTATACCAACGATCCCGATTTTTTCCCCTTCGGTAATGGAAAAAGAGACATCTTTAAAAAGCAGCTTTTCCCCTTGGGTTTTCATTACATGTTCCATGCTAAAAACTTTCATAATCGTACATCCCATTCCTTATTAAATTCCTCTAAAAATCCAACCATATATTCATGCCTATCACTTGCAATCTTCTTGGCTGTACAAGTATTGAGCATATCTTGCAAACGCAATAATTTTTCATGAAAGTGATGAATGGATGAGCTTTTGCCACTCCTGTATTCCTTCTTGGTCATGTTTTCCCTTATGGGCAATGAAGGATCATACATAAGTTGTCCCTTTTTTCCGCCAAATGCAAATGTCCTGGCTATGCCAATGGCACCAATTGCATCCAAGCGGTCCGCATCCTGAACAATTTCAGCCTCGATCGAAGGAAGCTTCAACTGCCCTGCACTATATGAAATTGTATTGATGATCTGTTTGATGGCATCAACACTATCAATATCCAACTTTATTTCATCAAACCAAACGTCAAGCTTTTTCCAGCCTTCATCGGCTTCCTGGTTTAGTTTATCATCTGGGATATCATGAAGCAGAGCCGCCAATTCAATGATAAACTCATTTCCTTTTCGTTCTTCTTTTGCAATATGTAAAGCCAGCTTACGAACACGATCGATATGGAACCAATCATGGCCGCTGGCATCAGAATTCAATTGGTCATATACATACTTCTCCATCAATTCAATCATCGTTTGTTTCATATCACCACTCCAAGTCCCTTCTATTTTACCATGGTTCTCAAAAATGGTGTGCTTTAATCTTCATTGAACCAACTGATCCCAATCGTCTGTTCACCGGTATGCACCCCGATGGCACTGCCCAGTGGGGATACATGGATCAACACATGAGGAAATTCTTCGGTAATCATCTTTTTCCATCTTTGTGCCTGCTCCGACACTGCACCATATAATATGGTGCATTCTTTTACTTTTCCCGCCTCGACTGATCTGCGAAAATCAGCGAAGATCTGTTTTTCCGCTTTTTTAAGGTTCCGAGGTTTAGATTTAGTATGAAGCACACCATTTTCGATTGAAATAATGGGTTTAAAGCTCAATAGGCTTCCTAGAATATACTGTGCGTTCGTTAACCTGCCGCTGCGATGAAGCTGATCTAAAGAACCAATTAATACATAGGTTTCATGGTTATCCGCATACATTCTCGTTTTGACGAAAGCCTCATTGATGGAATCGCCATTATCAATATAATGCATGAGCCTTTTCAAGATTAATAGCATTGGAAAGGAAATAAGTAAAGTATCAAAAACGTCAACAGGGATCGAAACCATTTGTGCAGCTTGCCTGCTTGCGGAAACTGTCCCGCTCAATTCACTTGAAAGATGTACGGCTATGATTCGATCATAGCGTTTTTCAAGCTCCTTATATAACTCTTGGAATCTGCCGACCGAGGGCTGTGAAGTAGTGGCGGTGATTTTTTCCTCACTCATCCGCCGGTATAATTCCTCAGGTAATAGGTCGACACCATCTTCATATTCCTTCCCATCAATGATGACGACCATCGGAACGACGTATACGTGTTCATTCAATGATAATTCTTCGTCCAAAGTTCCCGTACTATCTATTACCCATGCAATTCGTTCCATGGTTTCCCCCCTCATTTGTGTCTTCCATTATATTCAACATCCCAACCATCTGTCCCCTTTTAAATACGGATGCATATAAATATCTTACCTCAAAAAAAGAGCCCAACTGGAGCTTACGTTGGACTCGATATCATTCTTCATAATAATTTTTTTATATCCTCTTCCATTTCCAGAGGTTTTGTTTTAGGTGCATACCGGCTCACTATATTTCCATTACGATCAATCAAGAACTTTGTAAAATTCCATTTTATCGATTTGGACCCCATCACTCCAGGAGCATTTTCAGTCAGGTAGCTGAATAAGGGATGGGCTTCCTTGCCATTGACATTCACTTTTGCAAACATCGGGAATGTTATACCATGATTCAATTTGCAGTATGAGTCGATTTCCAGATCATCACCAGGCTCCTGATTCAAAAACTGATTACAAGGAAAACCAAGCACGACTACCCCATCCTCTTTATATCGCACATACAGGCTTTGCAAATCATCATACTGTGGCGAAAAACCGCATTTGCTTGCGGTATTCACTATAATCATCACTTTCCCTCTATATTCCTCAAGCGAGATGGTTTCGCCATTGATTTTATTGACTTCAAATTCGTAAATGGACATGTATGATCTCTCCCTTTAGTATGATGATTCATTTTACCGTATTTAAAGGTAGGTTTACCAACTTTTATCCTTTACTTTCATCCCTGAATCTTCACTGCTTGTATGGATTGAATCAAATACTCTACCATGTCTTCCAAATCATCCATTTGTTCTTCTTTTACAAGCCTTCCAAATGAAACTTTATATATAGAAGAAGTAACGTGTTGCATTTTTTTACTCACCGTATCGCTGGTCGTCACTGTAATGATCCTCTGATCTCCCCAAATTTTTTCCAGTTCATTCAACAATTGTTCAGCATTCACTTCATCCAGCTTTTTGGGAAAAGTAATGAAAATATCGACTGTGCAGCCCGAATGAGTTTCATCAATAGCTGCATCGAGTAACTCCGAACTTAGGTTCTTGAGTGAAGCCTGTAACTCAATCGCACCGCTAATCGAAATAGGCGCGATGGGTTTTTTCAATTCCATCTCAATCTTATATGATCTGGACATAGTCGAGAGATTAACTATATCATCACGTTTTATGACCAATATATCTCCAATGAAGTCACGATCGTAAACCGCTCCTTCCAAAACCACTTTCATGTTCTCAAATGCTGTAGGATCAAACAATCTCCAAACACCTCTCCAACTTCATAGTTTATGTATTCATGAACTTCCCATTTTACCATTCCCAGGCCATTTCCTTCGGGATTTACAAGAAATTATTAAAATAGCTTTTCTATTCAATAATTTTCTATATAATTAAAATATTATGATTTTTGAAGAAGGAGGCTAATCATGCCAATCAGAATTCCGGAACAACTGCCAGCAAGGGAAATTTTAGAACAGGAAAATATCTTCGTAATGGATGAGGAAAGAGCTACCAATCAGGAAATCCGTCCATTGAATATATTAATATTAAACCTGATGCCAGAGAAAGAAAAAACGGAGGCCCAGTTACTGCGCTTTCTTGGCAATACTCCGATTCAAGTAAATATATCATTCCTGCGCTTGAGCACACATGAATCAAAAAACACAAGTAAATTTCATTTAGATCAATTTTATAAATCATTTAATGATATCCGCACGAAGAAGTATGACGGCTTGATAATTACAGGTGCTCCAGTAGAAAAGCTGGAATTTTCAGATGTTAATTATTGGGAAGAACTGCAGAGTATCATGAACTGGTCAAGTGAAAATGTCACATCCACCCTACATATTTGTTGGGGGGCACAAGCTGCCCTGTACCATCATTATGGAATAGGCAAATACGAACTTCCAGAGAAATGCTTCGGGATATACACCCATGAGGTCCTTGAACCGAATGAAAATCTAGTCCGCGGATTCGATGATTATTTTATGGCCCCTCATTCTCGCCATACGGATATTGACTATCAAAAATTAGTTAACCATCCAGAACTGAAGGTTCTCGCACAGTCCGATCAAGCTGGTGTATTGATTGCTGCTTCAGTTGATGGAAAAAGAATTATGGTTACCGGCCATTTTGAGTATGATGCCGATACCCTTGGTGAAGAATACAAGCGCGATAGGGAGCGTGGAATCAATACGCAACTCCCTGAAAATTACTTTCCTGATAACGATCCGACCAAGGTACCTCTTCACCGCTGGAAGAGCCATTGCAGCCTGATGTTCTCGAATTGGCTGAACTATTATGTCTACCAATCAACCCCTTATGAGTGGGATTGAAAGGGTAAGAAAAAAGAAGCTTTCACGTTTAGGTGAATCGTTTTTTGGTCAGCCACTTCCGATTATCATGGGAAACAACCTGAGTTTCTGACTCAGGTTGTTTGTTTCATGATTCCTTATTGCCGAAATAAACCTCTTCAAAAGGTTGGACGACCACAAATCCTTGACCTTCGAATTTCATTTGAACGGATTCTCCGCTTCCCCTACCAAAAAACGACTTCAGTGAAACATCCGTTACGAATTCAGGCTGCAATTCCCCAGACCAAGCCACTGTGGCATTCGGGTCAGTATAGACTGGATTCCCATGTTCCACCATTAAAGTAAGCGGCTCATAATGGGAAGTGAATGCGACCATGCCTCTCCCCTCGAGCCTTACGTTGAACAATCCCCCTGCCAATAATCCGGCAATGCGCCGCATCATTTTTATATCCCATTGAATCCCCGGCTCAAATGCAAGTAAATCATTTCCGTTAACACAGATCGATTCCCCATTTAACTGTAAAATGGAAATCTTCTTTCCTTGATCCGCGACGTATAGCTTTCCGCTTCCAGTCGCTTTCATCAAAGATGCACCCTCACCAGTCAAAGCCTTTTTGAAGAGTTTACCAAGACCATGCTCCAAGATACCTTCCCGCTCGAATTTAATTTGGCCACGATAAGAAACCATCGTCCCCATTTTTGCCCAGATCTGCTGTTCCAAATTAATCTCCAGGATTCGTTCCGTTTCAAGTTCGAATAAACCTTGCCCTTTATCCTGCTGTTTCGTCTTTTCAACAAATTGATCGATTTGATACTTCTCCATCACTGCCCCACCTCTTTTTGAAGGAGGAAAAGCCACATGAACGATACAGCTTGCTTTAACTCCTTTGAAAAATGCCCCAGTTTTGTATAGTCCACCCCTCTCTTTGCAACGCCGGTATCAGCCACTGCCTTCCATCCGGTTTCTAAAGCCATTTTTTCAAATTCCCAAGGCTGCATTGTATTCATGATGACTTTATCTCCTAATAACCGTTGAAAACTGAATTTTTTTCGTGGTTCAGCTGTTGGACCAAGTATACCAAAACAGGCATAACCGCCAGGCTTTATTACCCGTTGAATTTCCTTCATCACCGTTAATGGTTCACCCGTATATTCCAAAGAATTAATGACCATTGCCGCATCCAGTTCTTCATCTTTGAATGGAAGATTATAAAAATCCCCTTGCAGGAAAGAAAGTTCTGGTTGTTGAGCGGTTTTCCCCTTTGCAAATTCAATCATCACATTGGATAAATCAACTCCGGTTACTTCAAATCCCGCTTCGGCCAATTTCAAGGAACCAACTCCATCTCCACAGCCAATGTCAGCCACCTTCACTTTCGAAGGTACATATTCAGAAAAGAAAGGAATAATGTTTTTCCGGCTCCCCGTTTCCCACATTTCTTGCGAATTCTTCACCCACATAGGTGCAAAAACATCCCATTCCTTTTTCGATTCTTTATGCCATGTATGTAAATTCATCAGAAATTCCCCCTCCTAATTAAGCAAGTTCCTACTATATTAAAAACACTCAGTTTCCAGAATCAAAATAACGGGGCTTCTTTATAGCTATTCTGCTCAAATTTAAAAAATCCTCTTTTATAACTTCGTTCAGGAATACAGATGATTTTCAAATACATAAAAAAAAACTGCCAGCGGCAGCTTATTTTGAATTTTCTTCATTTCTTTTTTGTATCTTTCGTAAATCCTCGACACGGTCAGGAGATTCTTCAAAGAATTCAACCAGGTCTCCAATCCTATCGATGGCATTCCAGCTAAGGTGGTGTTCGATCCCCTCTACATCATGATAAATATTTTCTTCCTTGACCCCAATCAACCTTAGCATCTGTTCTAAAAGTTCATGCCGGTATACGAGCCTTTTACCAACTTTTTTCCCATTTGCAGTTAAAACGAGACCTCGGTACTTTTCATATATCAAATATTTTTCTTGATCAAGTTTTTGAACCATTTTTGTAACTGAAGAAGGGTGGACGGAAAGATTTTCGGCAATATCGGAAACTCTTGCATATCCTTTTTCTTCAATAAGTAAATAAATTTGTTCTATGTAATCCTCCATGCTCGGTGTAGGCATTCGGAATCCTCCCATTCAAACGCATATCTAAAAATTTTACTATATAAACCACCCCGAAACAAGATGATATAAGTCTCAGGGCGCCTTTAATGATGTTTCTTCTCAAGTTTGCTTGACGTTTTGTTCTGTTGGGAATGTAAAACTGATCTTCTTTTCAGAGTCGGACCAAGATAATATGGCATCAAAGGTCTTTTCCCCTTTTTTAAAACCGCTTATCAAATCCGTTTCACCGCTCGCCAACAGCTTTTTTATATTTGCTTGACTGATTTTCTTATTAAGGATTTTTTTGGAGATAGTGAAGTTACACTTTGTTTTTTGATAACTAACACATCCATAGAATTCCCCTTTATCGACAATCTTAGAACCGCATAGTTTACAGCTGCCCACAGATGCTGAACTTCTCTTATTAGGGCCGCTCCGTTGAATCGACTCGGTGTCCAGCCCTTGAAAATCCCAGCTTTCCGATGATTCCACGGCATCACTGATAATTTTTGCTGACATCTTTTTAACAGCTTCCATAAATCCGCCAGCGGATGCCTTCCCTTCCCCGATTTCTCTTAAACGCTGTTCCCATTTGGCAGTCATCTCGGGTGAAGCCAGGATTTTCTCCCCAATCGCGGTAATCAGCACTTTCCCTTTATCTGTCGCAAATACCTGATTTTTTTTTACATTGATGTATTTACGGTCTTTGAGCATGGTAATGATGCCAGCCCGGGTTGCTTCGGTTCCAAGACCCTCGGTTTTCATCAGCACCTTTTCTAACTCTTCATTATCCAGATGCTTTCCGGCAGTCTTCATCAAAGTGATCAGCTGACCTTCTGTATAGCGCTTAGGAGGCTGGGTTTTTCCTTCTTTCACCTTTATATTGGCGACCTTGCCAGAATCCCCTTTTGAGACGGACGGCAAAATGATATCATCGTCTTCCTTGTCATTTTGGAAAATCACTTTGCGCCATCCCTCTTGAATCTGCTGCTTTCCTTTAGAAATGAATTCGGCACGCTTATCGACAAGCGTTTTAATGGTGGTGTAATCGAAAATGGCTTTCTCATAATGGGCCGCAATCAAGCGGCGTACCACCAAGTCATAAATATTCCGTTCTTCAGCGGAAAGCCGCTTTGGATCGGTTACCTGCTCCGTCGGGATGATGGCATAGTGATCAGTCACTTTCTTTTCATTTACAAACCGTTTATTATTCATGATGTTCGGTTGTGGCAAGGGAAACAGGGATTCATATTCCGAAAATCCGCTTAGTTTTTGCAAAATATCGGGAAATGTTTCAGCTTCCCCCTCCGTCACATAATTGGAATCTGAACGAGGATAAGAAACGATCCCTTTTTGATATAAACTTTGTACTATATCAAGCGTCTGTTTCGGCGAATATTTATAAATCTTGTTCACTGTCGCTTGCAATGACGAGAGATTAAATAACAAAGGCGGCTGAAATTCTTTCCTTTCTGTATCCATTTCAGCTATTTCAGCTTCCTTACCCTTGCAAAAAGCGGCAATTTTATCAGCCATTTCTTTTGTCTTGATTCTCGGATCATTGTTCTGCTGCCATTTTCCCTGATATTTCTTTCCATCCATCTTGAAGTCAGCGAATACTTCCCAGAACGGTTCAGACTTGAATTGCTCAATTTCCATTTCCCGCTTCACAATCAAGGCGAGAGTCGGTGTCTGAACCCTTCCAGCTGAAAACACATCCGAAACGCCCCTTTGTTTCAATAAAATACTATACGCTCTCGACGCATTCATTCCCACAACCCAGTCCGCGCAAGCTCTCGTATACGCTTCATAATAGAGCGGCCTGGTTTTTTCCTCGCTCTTTAGATTTTGGAATCCCTCATAAATCGCTTTTGGGGTCAAAGAGGAAATCCATAACCGTTTCATCGGTTTATTGACATTGCATAGATTAACGATGTTGCGTACAATCAATTCTCCTTCACGCCCGGCATCACCTGCATGAATGATTTCATCGACTTCCGGTTTCCTAAGCAAAGTCTTCACAACATTGAATTGCTTTGCCTTTTGTCGGGTCACTTCATATTGAAATTTCTCAGGAATCATCGGCAACGTTTCCATCGACCATTTTTTCCATTTTGAATGATAGGTTTCCGGCGAAACGAGTTGACATAAATGACCGACGGCCCAAGTTACATAAGCTCCATCGGGAAAAAGTTCATTCGGCATAATTTCTATATAGCCTTGCTGTTTCTTCGTTTTAAATTGAGCCGCTAGCGTTGAACCTTGATCTGGTTTCTCCGCAATGATTAGCTTCATGTTCATCTTCACCTAATCCGTTAAAAAATATCTTCCCCTATCATTATACCTTAATTATCACAATCGGCTAGATATGACTTCGTTTTTACTGAACTGTTCTATAGGAAACATTAAATGATTGCTTAACTTCGGTGAATAGTGAGGTTTTCAGGCAGATGATAAACCTGTCTTAATATAGGAGGATTAATAGGTAAAAAAAAAGCTTCACTATTGGATGGTCAGTATAGATTAGGGGGAATCGGAGTATATACAAAAGAAACAAGCGCGATGTTAAACTTCGCCCATAGCTTTTCACTGTTTAGTTATTTATTGATATTATTCATACAAAAGCTAAAGGTATAGGTACTTCGTTAAGTAGATTTTTAAAAAGAGAAAGTGATAATCTTAGTTGGATTGCGACCCAACTTATTATAAATCCTGATAGCCCTTTTTACAGCATCGGGACTCTTATTGGTAAGAGAAATAAAGAAAAGCATATCACACTACAAAACATCCATAATTTTTTAAAATTATTGACGAGAGAGTCAGATTTAGCTGAATTACCCAAAGAAAAAATTTTATATATTTCACTCTATTACTTTAATGAAATAAAAAATATATGCCTAACCAATGGAGCGATTACAAAAAATATAGATTAACTCATATAGTTTGTTTAAATGCTCTATCCATCGCTGGAAATCACATTATTTTAGAGAACTATAATTTTTCATCTAATCAATTGAACAATACTAAAATTTCTAAGAGTTTAACCCATATTCAAAACATTGATTGGTCAAGTGAGGGAAGTGTAAAATATTTGAAAGGAGTAAGTGGCTCAAATCTCTTAGCAGCAGATTTAGTTACCTCATTTAAAAATTAACTGATAAAAGGTTGGTTTATATGGAATTACCATGAATGAACTATATGCCAGCCTGAAGTCAGTCCGTACAAATGCCCGTTATGGGGGTTACCCGTAAGGTTAATCAGCTCACTAAAAGGAGAGGAAACCCTTTAAAAGGTTTACCCCCAGTTTTTATTTGAAATTAAATTTATTAGACTCTAACATTGAAACTACGTTTTTAATTGTTAACTCACGTAACTTAACTTTTTTGTTTCGATAATCAGTTCCATAGAGTGAGCAACTGCAAATAAACCAATCGCCTTGATATAATATCTCTTCTGTGTTTATTGATTGCCGTTATTCTGTATTATGTAAACTTTTCATCTGTTCTTTGTAAAATTGAAAGTATTATTTACTACGGTCAACCCCACTTTACTTTAGGATAGGGAGCGTAAGGTACCTTTTCAAAATTTCACATTATGGGTCAGCCTAAAAATAGTTTGTTACACATATTCAGGAATTACCTGCTTAATCTCCTGTTCACCATTCTCTAATCCTTCTAACCATAGATCAACTAATTGGACCCCATTGATTAATTCAATATTTAACCCTTCAGCATATTCCCGAGCATTTTTTGTGAAGTCTCCTGTTGTTATTACATAGCCACTCTGTAATCCTTGTTTAATAATATTGGAATGAAGTATAGCTATTGCCTCAAAATCCAAGTCATCTTTATAACATTTAACTTGACCAAGATACTTTCCTTCTTTAGTTTCATGCTAAAAAATCTACCCCATAATCACCAGATGGAGGAGTTACCCACGTTTTTCCACCCCTTGATCTACCAAATACCTCAGCAACAAAAGACTCGAAAGCAATTGGATCTTGTTTAATAAAAATGGAATTATCTTTTATTAATTTTTTATCTTCTGGATTTTCTTTTCTAAATCTAAGATACAGACCCATTGCTAAAGTCCTTTTCATTTCATCACTTGTGTCTATATGGCGTGCTAGCAATGCAGCTTTGTAATGTTCCTTACTTTTTGTCAGACGAAACTGAATAAATGCCCCAGCCAAAACAATGGCTACAATTAGCTCTATGATAAAAATTTTTACCGCCTCCTTTTATTAAAGGTATCGACAATTAATAAGGATTTTAAACGACAAAAGCCCTTTTTGGAAAGGGCCTTATAACTATAATATACAAAAAAACAAGAATGCTGGATTCAGGAAGACTTAGAATCTTTAGATAAGGGAGCACTAAAGACCCCTATCAAAATAATGAATATAAGGAGGGAGATGGCTGCAACTGCAAAGTTAAGGGTCAAAAAATCTAAGGCTTCTAAATCCAGAAATTTTGTAGCATTCTCAAAGGATGACGGTAAAAGAAATTGATGAAATATTATATCAATCATTAAAAGGAGCAAACCCAGTAAAGAGTTTACCCTGTTATTAGTTTAATATTTATAACGAATTGTGAAAATTGGGTCATATTGCATTGAATACTGAAGAAGTATATGTCGATCTACATTTGGAGTTTTAGCGCTGTATTCCAATACTGGAGAAGGAATACCTCAGGACTAATTGCTAATGGTTCACCATGTAATTGAGCTCCTCTAGGAAGAATAATAATTACAGACATAGTGAATCGCCCTTGAGTGACAGTAAAGTTGCTCTGAGGTGCAATAAGGTTAAAGTTCACCTTCATGATTCTTAAATGTTTTCCCATCATGGTAGTATAGTTAAGAGCCTAAATGAACATTGTCGTTTTCTTTCAATTGACGAACAAGTTGCATAAACTATAAAAGTTAAATAAAATTAAAAGAAGCTGATGAAATCAGCTTCTTTTTGCAAATGTTCTATAATATTTTTACACTAATCGGATAGAGATAAGGCTCATAAGGTTCACTGATTTTTTCCCAATCAGTAATTTTGATTACAGGAAGCTCCTTCCCGTTATACGTCGTAATTTCTATTACACCATTTGCTTTGATCCATGTATCCTTGTCTAGGGAAGAAGCCTCTGGGAACTCTGAAAGAAATCCAATAATACTTGCGTCTGCGACACAGTGAGTAATTAAAAATCTTGAAATCACCAGCTGATTTTGAGCAAATCCATCTTCTTTATAAACAAAGCCCTTTAATTCGATTTTTCTTCCCTTAAACTTATTAATATCTTTACTCATTTCTTCATAATAGGCTGCATATACATAGTCATTCATCTCAATATTTTGGTTTTGTTCTAACTGTTGTATCAGTTGATTATATTCTTCCTCTGAGATTTCTTCCTGCTGGTTTTCTAGAAGAGCTGGGTCTACAGGGTTGTCATCTATAGAGGGATTAGCCTGACCATTTAAGTTACTCTCTTCCATTTCTTCTGGAGGGTTACTGTTTTCTTTATTTTTGTCTTCTTTAGGTGCTTGTTTTTGGTTTGACAGTGCCAGCATTGCCCCTTTCTTATTGGCAATAGAAGCATCGAGTACTTTGGCTGGAAGCAGAAACCCAGTTAGTAATGGAAACACAATAATAAAATACGAAATTAGTTTTTTTGTGTTAAAAGAAGAATCTCCATGATCATGGTTATGGTCGCAGTCATGGTCGTGCTGATCACAATGATGATAGCTGCTTTTCTTTACTTTCCATGTCCTTGTAATTTGAATAAAAAACAAAATCAAAAATATTACAGAAGCTACTTGGCTTAAACTTTCATATTTTGGGTTAATGAACTTTGTAATTTCACCGGTGAAATGAAGCTTAAATATGAGGGCCGAAAAAGCTAGTAAAATTAAAGCTCTAGCAGCTTGCTGAAATTGGAGTTGCATGATTTTCCCCTCCTTATAAAAAGCTTTGCAGCAGCATTAAAGTGATAAACACCATTGAAACAACCAATGCTAGCAAAACCATAACAAATTTAAATCGAAAAACGCTCAGCATCATAAGTGTGTTCTTTAAATCCATCATGGGTCCGAAAATTAAGAAGCCAAGGATTGATGAAACTGGAAAAATGCTGCTAAAGGAAGCTCCTATAAACGCGTCTGCTTCAGAACATAGAGATAAAACGTAAGCCAATCCCATCATAACAAATAAAGAAGAAGCCGGACCGTTTCCAGCCTCCAACAAGGATTTTGCTGGCATATAGGTTTGTACAAAAGCAGCTAAAAAAGCTCCCATAACCAGGTATTTCCCCATATCAAAAAACTCATCAATTGAATGTGTGAGCATCGACCAAAAACGCTTGGATAGTGATTGATTTTTACTGTGATTATGGGTTGAAATGATGGAAGCCTTAAATTGATTGCCTTTAAAAATCCAACTGACAGCAAAGGCAACCATTATAGCCACCAGAAAACCTAACCCCATACGCAATCCTGCAATTTTAAAATCGTTTCCAAATGCCATATATGTAGAAGCAATAACAATCGGGTTGATAAGAGGGCCTGTTAACATAAAACCCATCGCAGCATGAATAGGTACTCCTTTTACAACTAAACGTCGAACAATGGGGACGATTCCACATTCACAGGCAGGAAACAGCGCTCCTACAATACAGCTCATGATTACAGCCATAACTTTATTCTTTGGTATCCACCTTTGAATATGTTCCTCAGTAACAAAGATTTGGATCACTCCAGCGATGAGGACCCCAATTAAAACAAAGGGCAGGGCTTCTATTAAAATACTTAGAAAAATAGTATTTAAATTTAACAATGACGGTGGAATAACAAAGGTATCTTTTATACTAGAACTGAAAGAAAACAGGAAAAGAGCTAGCGCTATTATGATAATACCGGTTATATCTATCATATGACCTCGAATAATCCGAATCATAGGTACCTCCTTTAAAATATAATGTAGTGCTTCTTCCATAAAATATATTAGAAAGTTGTAGAGTATGAATGAAAGATTTACTTAAAAATATATAGCAAACTTTAACGATTAAATTCACATGACTAATAGTAAAGAAAGCCCTGCCACAAAAAGATGGAAGGGTTATGAAAGTTTTAGATTCTAGCTATGTAAAATATTTTTTCTCTTATACTATGTTTGATTTTATTCATTTAATGCTGTCTGAATGGTTTCTAGATTTTTTCTCATGATGCTAAAATAATCATCACCTTGTTTTATATTCTCCTCTGTTATCGCTTCTAGATTATGAAGAGTAAGAGACTTCGTACCTATTTCTTTTTGAGTCATCTCTGCAACTTTTGGAGTTAAATTCTGCTCGAAAATCACATAATGGACGCCATGTTCTGTTGATTCCTGAACGATTTCTTGTAATTCTTTCTGAGAAGGCACCTGTGAAGGAGATAAACTTGAAATAGCAATCTCTTCAATTCCATATCGACTTTCCCAATATCCATATGCAGCATGAGATACTAATAAATACTTCGTTTTGGAGTTGTCGACGGTTGATTTAAAATCTTGAATTAGTTTTTCTAAATCGCTTTTTAATTGAAGAAAATTAGATTCAAACTCTGAAGCATGTTCTGGCATTATATCACTTAACGAATTTTTAATATTGTTAGCAAGGTCAATGGCAAGAACAGGATCTAACCATACATGGGGATCCAAATCTACGTGGTCATGGCCATCGTCTTCATGCACATGATCTTCAGTTGCCCCTTCCTCTCCTTCTTGATCATCAGAATGTGTTTCCTCGCTTTCGTGTTCAAGTTCGTCAGAGTGTGTTTCTTCGCCCATAGAAGGTTACCATTTTTAAATCGTAATTATTACGTTTTAAATCTTAAAACTATTTTAGAGTAATGTAAAGGAATATTAGAGGATGGTAAAAATTAACATATACTAAAACAGGAGACCGTAATTTCATTACGTCAAAAAACAAGAGAAACAACCCGGACGGATCAGTACTGATGAAAGATAGTGCACGCCTAAAAAGATCCACATTAAACCGTATAACAGGCTTCCAATATTGTTAATGAGCAGATTTTTCGCATAGTTGGTGATTCTACTTTATGGCAGCTCATATCTTAATATAGAAGTTTTTTAAGTTCACGTCTTATTAATATTTATTTTCGAGATCTTTTAATTGAGAGTAAACTTCCCTACTGTCTAGATTTTCTCCAATAACAACGAAATGATTTTTAAAAGCAATATCTTGTGGATAATAAGAAGGTACCCCATATGTATATTGGAATAGATTAACTTTCCCTTTTTCTTCCTCGAATCGAACAAAGCCTTTTATTCGGTGAATTGTCTCAGGAAGTTTCATTAACCAATTTTCAAAATCTGTTTTTTTAATTTCATTCGTAAAGGTATACGTTAATGATTGGATATGCAAACGTTGATGAACATTCAACTTCTCAAATTCACAAATGGAATTACGATTGGAATAAGGAATACCTGATAATGATACGTTCGAAAAATTAGTTATATGAAGAGTTGCACCTGGATTTATTGATTTTAAATCAGCTTTAATTTGCTGTAATTCTTTTTTACTTAACCGAATAGTTTTATTGATGATCAAGGTATCTCCATGTTTTACTTGCTCTTCATATAAGCGATTCAGTTGAGGACTATTTCTGCTCCTTTGTAACCATCTGTCTGCATCAACCGTTGTTATGATTGAGCGTATGGATATACGGTCAGCAATGACAGGAGACAGACAAGCATCCAGGATTTCAATAGGATGGGCCACACCAGATGCCTCTATGTATATTACATCAGGTTGATGCATATGGAATAATGTTAATAAAGAGATTTCCAATTCATCTTTAGCCGTGCAACAGATACATCCATTCAACAATTCCTGTAGAGGAACCTTGTCACCTATTATGTCTGAATCAACGGATTTCTCGCCCAATTCATTCATTAAAACTGCCACTTTTCTTCCGCTACCTTTTTCATCCATTAATAGATTCTGCAACAAAGTAGTTTTTCCACTTCCGAGAAATCCACTTATGATAACTACCTCTACTTGTGCCATTTTAACTACTCCTTAATAAACATGTTACTTTAAAATTTAGTAATAATATGTCTTTATTTGATGCAAACTTTTGTTTTCCTTTTTACCAGGTTTTCATGTTGCTCATTTTAAATAAACTTATTTCCGCAAAATTGAATACTTATCATATAATCTTACCTATTCATAAAAAGATTTATCTTAAACATTCCAAGTAAATGGGTCTGGAAGCCCTGCCCAGTTGCTTTCTAGCTCACTTACCGTTAACAAGCACGCATCCAATTCTTTTCTGAGTTTTCTTGTGTTGATATCCATCCCAATGAAGACTAGCTTAGTATGACGATCTCCATACTCAATATCCCATTCCTTAAGGATTTGTGGTTCATTTTTAAATATCTCCTCTTGTTGTAGTTCCGATAGAGAGGCAACCCAATAAGACAATGGCTCAAGTGTCACTGATGGCCCTGCTTGTGAAAATAGCAAAGAGACATTATTTCTGGTCGCACACCATGCAATCCCTTTAGCTCGTACGATTTCTTTAGGCATTGAATGTATCCAATTTGAAAATTTCTCTGAATTAAAAGGCAATCTTCTTGCATAAACAAACGATGATATTCCATATTCTTCGGTCTCGGGTGTATGTGCAGCATGCCCTTCATTTAATTCTTGAAGCCAACCTGCTGAGGTGCTTGCTTTATCAAAATCAAACAGTCTAGTATCCAAAATGTGCGTTGGATCTATCTGGCTATTTTCTGTACGGATCAGCTTAGCATCAGGTTGTAATTTACGTAATACATTCTCTAATTGATTTAAGTTTTCATCCTCTACCAAGTCACATTTATTAAGAATGAGTACATCGCAAAATTCAATTTGATCTATCAATAAATCAGCAATATTTCTATCATCACTCCCGCCTACTGCTTCCTTTCTATCCAGTAAGGAATCCCCTGATTGAAAATCATGCCAGAATCGATTCGCATCTACAACCGTAACCATAGTATCCAATCGGCAATATTTAGTTAAATCGATACCCATATTCTCATCTATATATGAAAATGTTTGTGCTACGGGAATAGGCTCGCTAATCCCAGTTGATTCTATGAGAATATAGTCAATATTTCCTGCTTTAGCCAACTTTTCTACCTCTTGAAGTAAGTCTTCACGTAAAGTACAGCAAATGCAGCCGTTGGACAATTCAACAAGCCTCTCTTCTACCCGAGAAACATGGCCACCTTTTTTGACCAGTTCGCTATCAATATTTATTTCACTCATGTCATTTACTATCACTGCTACTTTTAATCCTAGGCTATTTTTTAAAATATGATTCAGTAAAGTTGTCTTTCCTGCCCCTAGATAACCACTTAATACGGTCACCGGAATTTTTTTCATTTTATTTCCCTCACCATCTAATAAATAGTAATCATTTCGATTTACACGCTATGTTTTAGCATAAAGAATTTACGATTAAACTTGCAGCTTGACGTGCACCAGAAATATTACGTGCTATAGGACCCATTTCAAGTTCTGCTAATGCACCTGTCACATATAAGTTTTCTCCCCATTGTAAATTTTTTGAAACAATAGGATAACCGCATTCTGCACACCTTAAATGATATTTTTCTATAATAGGTTGTATTAGAGATTTACCGGGTAAAGATGATTCAAAACCAGTAGCTAATATTACCATTCCAAAGGTTCCGATTTTATTATTTTTATCGTCGAATAAGTGCACCCGTTTATCTTCTGCTTTTATCGCCATCACTTCATGATCGGCAACATGGATTGTTCCTTTTCTTATTCTATTTTTTAAGGTTGCATATAAATCTTGCGGAAGTGACCCTCTATGTCTGGCGTTTTTGATTTGTTCTCTTCGCATTCGGTAGTCCGTTATTTTTCGATAACCCGTCTGACTCTTTGGTCCAAGCCACGCTGGGTCACTATCAAAGGTATGGATTCGAAAGGGGTGCCTTTTTATTAATGTAACTTCAGCAGGAAAATGGTTTGACATTTTTACAGCTAGATGTGCAGCTGTAATCCCACCACCTATGATAGCAATAGGTGCCATAATTGAAGTGAAATCCAGTACTTTATCATCGA
Source organism: Peribacillus sp. FSL P2-0133 (assembly GCF_037975445.1). Lineage (NCBI taxonomy): Bacteria > Bacillati > Bacillota > Bacilli > Caryophanales > Bacillaceae > Peribacillus > Peribacillus sp. FSL P2-0133. The sequence continues at coordinate 3,447,164 of NZ_CP150254.1, forward strand.
AAATATGTAATACCTTATCTGGGTTTTTTTTCTTCAAATCCCTTGCCCATTCAGGCCACATAAGTTGTTCACCTATCCCCAAAGCTAAGACAAGATTTTTTCCATATACCTTCTGCCCATTAGTTAAGGAAACAGACCAACGATCATTTGTCTTTTCAAGGGTTAATGCTTCTCCTTGTATCCAGGCTTTTTTAATTGCTACTTCTTCCATAAGCTGATTACAGTGTTCATTGAAAGCATCAAGTGAAGGACGTTTATAATATCCGTACAGAGCTGTAGGCCAATCATTTTTGTTTCTTTTCACGTAGCTTTTTAAACTATCTGGTTTAACATCGATGTGGTGTACAACCGGTGACCGAAGGTACGGCATAGATATGATATCAGCTCGTTTTTTCCACTTTTCCAAAGGCCTAGCATTTTTATCAATAATAGCTAACTCATTAATGGTTACCTTGCCAGTCTTTAATAAAAATGTGGCTAATGTGGTTCCCTGTATGCCGCCTCCAACAATAATCCACTTAAACATAACTACCTCCTTATGTATAATCAATATCATAATAACTTACTGTAAGAAGACGCAATCCTTGTATGCAAATTCTCTCCATTTGTTGTTTCTCATCAATATACCTAGTTTATAGCATGCATCCAATCTTAATTGTGAGGGTAAATGGGGCCATACATAAATCTATTGAACTAGTCACCAGATTAGTCTTTCTCCCTTATCTCGAAAGGAAATTAATGAAGTATCATTGGAAAATAACTCAATACTTAAATTAGAATGGTTCAGTTATCTTTTGCGCAGATGGTTTTAAGGTTAAGATAAGAAGATAAATGCTCGCTGGGTAGTTTTATCGGATTGCTTAAATTTATCGGTATAATCAATCCATTTAATTCGATTACACCGTTCATCTATAGATTTATCTATTTCCATTTGTGCCCCATCCATTATTTCCTTTATTGTAGAGATATGGAGTGAGAAGTGGTCTGCTGCCGCTCTAAATGGAGATTTCTCAATCATTAACTGAAGAAATTGTTTTTCATCCACAGAAACTTCCTCTAATTGATATTCCATACTCTCAATATACTGGTAAACTTCTCTGTGTATATCAGGTAATTTTTTGATAACACTTCGAAGTAAAAATTCCATTAAGATAGGATTAATCCGCTCCATATTTTCACCCCTTAATATTTACATAAAAACATCAACCACCAGATTTTAACATCCGGTAGTTGAAAGATTAAATATTTTACCAACTAGCTTTTTTCACACCCGGTATTTGACCTTTGTGAGCATACTCTCTAAAAGCAATCCTAGACATTTTGAACTTTCTTAGATATCCCCTTGGCCTTCCAGTTACTTCACATCTGTTCTTAAGCCGTGTAGGTGAAGAATCTCTAGGAAGTTTTCTTAGTGCTTCAAAATCACCTTTTTCTTTTAACTCTGCACGAATGGCTGCATATTTCATCACCATCTCCTGCTTTTTTTGTTCTTTAACAACTTTTGATTTTTTCGCCATAATAATTCTCCTTTTTCAAATCGAAACGATTACGTTTTATTATAATTTCTTTTGCTTTTTTAATTTATTCTCTTAATGCTTTATTTGGTTTCTCTGTGTAACGTACGTCTTTTTAATCGTGGACAATATTTCATTAGTTCAATTCTATCCGGGTTATTTCGTTTATTCTTTGTAGTAATATAATTGCGATCTCCAGTTTCCGTACATGCTAACGTAATATTAATTCTCATCTTTTTTCCTCCTACATTGTTTTAAATTTACTCATATTTCTTAAAATGAAGGTAGTGGGTCTTTAAATTCCGACCAATCTTGATTCATTTCTGCTTCCGTAAGTAAGCATTCGTCCAAGGTTTTTTCAATTTCTTTTTGACTCATATTAATTCCAATCATAACCAATTCGGTTAAACGGTCTCCAAATGTTTCGTCCCAACTATCCAAGAGTTCTGGTTCATCTTTTAAAATTTGCATTCGCTCTTCTTCGGGATAACTCACTATCCAATTTCCTGCTGCCTGAATAGTTAGAGAAGGTCCAGCTTGCGAGAGAAGTCCGGAAATGTCGTTCCGTGTAGCTAACCAAAGAAATCCTTTAGAACGTACCACCTCTACTGGCCAATTATGTATCCAATTCATTAGCCTTTCTGGGTGGAATGGCTTATTGCGGCGATATACAAATGATGCTATACCATACTCTTCTGTTTCTGGGACATGCTCTTCATTTAATTCTTTAAGCCACCCTGCCCCCTGACTGGAGGTCTCAAAATCAAAAAGTCCTGTGTTTAGAACTTGAGTAAGTGGTACACGTGAATATTCACTCTCAATAATACGGGCCTCTGGATTGAATTTTTGTAAAACTGATTTTAGTTCTTGAACATTTGTTGACGATACTAAATCGACTTTGTTCAGTACAATCACATTAGCAAATTCAATTTGATCAATTAATAAATCGGCTATTTCCCTCTCATCAGTTTCATCAACTGCCTGCTTACGATCCAATAGAGTTTCTCCTGATGCGTAATCATGCCAAAAACGATTAGCATCTAAAACGGTAACCATAGTATCCAGCTTACATAATCTAGACAAATCTATTCCCAAACTTTCATCAACATAGGTGAAGGTCTGAGCTACGGGTATTGGTTCACTTATTCCACTTGATTCTATAACGATATAATCAATATCTCCTAGCTGTACAAGCTTTTCCACTTCAATCAGTAAATCTTCTCTAAGCGTACAGCATATACAGCCATTTTGCATTTCTACCAGTTTCTCGTTAGTTTTAGAAAATCCCCCTTTTTTCACCAAGGTAGCATCAATATTTACTTCACTCATATCATTGACAATAACAGCTACTTTAAGATTATCTCGATTAGTTAAAATGTGATTTAGCAGTGTTGTCTTTCCTGAACCAAGATAACCACTTAGTACTGTAACTGGAATTCTTTTCGAACCCACATTTTCACTCCTTTCCAAAAAGCACCCTTATATCATTAATATAATCTACGCATACAAACCGAAACCATTACGATTTAATATCTAATAATACATAGCTGTTCTTTATTATAAAGGTTTGCTTTTTCTCTCCCGCTATCGTTAATAGCTATACCATTATAAATCGTAACAATTACTATTTACAAGTTTTTTTTATAAATAAAATCTTTCATCTCTTTCTTTAGAGTTCTAAATCCTTATAAATTCTACTTGATATCGCATTTTTTTGACCAAAGTATTTACCATTTTATAATTTTGCTTGTTGATTCACTTCTGAAAAGACAAGTTGACAAATTCAACGATCTATAGTTCTCAAGGGGTTATATTCCCTTCAAAACCTGGGTCAACCCACCCTGCATTTTGAATAAATAGTCCCAAGCTGCCTACTGAACTTCTCCCTTCTAGGAACGCGGTAATATTACCCGGAAGTTTAATCCATTCTTTTGTAGTAGCTAAAAGGAATGAGTGTGGTCGTATATTAATGGACTGCCCATCCTCAACAACAATTTCGCGGTATTTTGCTGAAAGTATCATGGTATCACCTTTTCTTTATCATAAGATAATGAAGCATAAGCATCATGTAAATGAATGGATTCCTCATTTCGGCATTCAATATGAAATGTTTGAACCCACCTTAATTCATATAGGTCCGCAGCAACCAGTCTAATCAGGTCTTCAACAAATCTTGGATTTTCAAATGCTTGTTCCGTCACCTTCTTTTCATCAGGCCTTTTTAAGATGGAATAAAGCTTAGCACTTGCATTCGATTCAATTACTTCTAACATGATTTCCTTAAAATTACGAGGGAAGCTCCTATCTGAATAAGTTTCAATTTCAATAGAAACAATTCCTCTCTGATTATGGGCGCTATATTCACTGATTTCTTTAGAACAAGGACAAAGTGTTGTAACTGTTGCTATCATCCCTATCTTTTCCTTCCATTTAGCTGGCTCCTGGTAGCATACTTCTATATTTACATCTGCACTCATCAGACCTGACATACCCAGTACAGGACTTGTTCTTTCAAAAAACCATGGAAAAGACACTTGGACAGCTGAAGATTTCTGTTCCATCCTTTCTGCCATCCTTTTTGCTAAATGACGTAATGACTGAGGATTCATTTCTATCCCCTTTGAATAGGCTTCTTGAAGAATTTCTGGGAGCCTGCTCATATTTATCCCTTTCTTATTACTGCACAACTCAGTAGTGAGTGTAAACTCACCAATGGTTTGTTGAATTACCGGTTCAGATTCTGCTTTAACAATGACTGGATACTTAATTTTTTTAATTCCTACATTGTCGATTTTAAAGAAATAATTTCTTTCTATGTTTTGCAAGTCTGGCATATATTGTTTGTCTGTTGGTTTAACTCCATTAATCGGACAGGTTGAACCAAAATATTGAAGTCGGTCTAGTTTATTAGGTAATTCCAGAATTGGCATCTTTTAATACTTCCCTTCAATAATAATTCTTTACCATTTATAAAAATATTGATCACGAGTAATACCTTTTTCTAAAACTACATGGAATTCCTCTTAATTTAGTTAAGTACAAAAGTTCTGTACAATTTAGAAACCATTTAGTGATCACATGATTGGTCCCTAAACAAGTCTCTAGAAAAATTCACTTTACGCTGGAATACTTTGAAGAGTACGAAAATATAATAAATCGTAATCATTACGCTTTATTCTTTAACCATATAATATTTACTTTCATAAATCAATTATTTATAAGTGGTTAAAGACAAAAAAAACTACTTATTTTCTATCAGGTAGTCTATCAAGAATTTACTAAACTTTGAGTCTTTTTCTTTTAACAACTATGTCTACTTGAAAAAAAAGTGAGCATGTTGAATAAAGACAAGCATATGCTTTATTCAACATAAATCGTAATTATTAAGATTTGTAAGGAAGGTGGTTCTTAATATGATGCGTTTTAAACGCTATTCGGCAAATCTATTATTTTTTATCCTATCACTTCTTTTTCTAGGATTCTTCTTTTTGGGGGAACGCTTTATTCCGACTCAAATTAATCTATCAACCATGCCAATGCTGAATTCAATGTTCGTTGTATTTTTAGGACTATTCTTAGAATCCATTCCCTTTCTCTTTCTTGGAGCAATCGCTTCCTCGTTCATACACTTATTTATTAGTGAAGAATTAATTCAGCGAATGATACCAAAAAAACCAATTGCTGCACTCTTTTGCTCTATCGTTGCCGCACTGATCGTACCTGTATGCGAATGTGCAATTATACCAGTCGTTCGTAGGCTGATTATTAAGGGTGTCCCTATACATGCAGGTGTCGTTCTATTAGTCACTGCACCCATTTTAAATATCATAGTATTTGGATCTACCTATTATGCTTTTCAAAAGAACCCAGAAATTATATATGGACGGGTCATCATTTGTATACTTACCGCCATTATAGTAGGTGCATTCGTTTATATTTTTTGTAGAAAAGACATTATTAAAGAAAATGCAAATGAGCACAATCATACTCAACACGACCACTTTTCCTCTTTATCACATAAATTAACTCATTTAATTAATCATATTACTGATGAGTTTTTTATGGTGGGGAAATATTTTATCATAGGTGCAGTATTTGCCAGTGTGTTTCAAGTTTGTGTTGATAGGACAATACTAGCCGAACTTGGAAATTCACAGATCCAAGGAACAGTACTGATGATGGGAATAGCATATATACTCTCCCTTTGTTCATCAGCAGATGCTTTTGTAGCTGCCTCCTTTTCCCATAGTTTTTTACCGGGTTCAATTTTGGGATTCCTAGTATTTGGGCCTATGCTCGACCTGAAAAACACTCTTATCATGATGTCTTGCTTTAAATGGCGTTTTGTATTTATATATATATTGCTAGTCTTCTTAGTCGTCCTTAGTTTATGCCTGTTAGCAGGGGTCTGGATCAGTAGAGGAGGTTTGTAGTGAAAAATATTACTTATAAATTTGAAGCGTTATTGTTGCTTGGATTAGGTCTAATGATTTTCAAGCTATATGTATCTGGAAATTTAACTCAATTAATTGCTCCGAAAATGCTGTCATACTCATTAATTTCCTTAGCAGCATTTTTGATTGTGGGATGTTTACGAATGAAAAAAGAAAAAAAGAATGTTCATTGCTGTGAATGTGAAACAGATCAAGAGAAATCAAAGTCGTCTCTTACCTCCATTTCCAAATATGGTCTATTTTTGATACCAATTTTACTTGGGTTTACATTGACTAATTTCACATTAAGCGAAGATGTATTGGCAAAGAGAGGAATTGTTCAAAAACAGATTCAGTCTGACGATTCTGCCAAGAACGAAACATTCCATCAACATGATGTAATAAAAGTTGACGATAAAAATTATTTTCAAGTCTTGGACTATTTAATGACAAATATTGAAGATATCGAAGGAAGAAAAATAGAAATTTCAGGTTTTGTATATCGAGAGAATCAGTTTCCGAAAAATCAAATTGCTATTGCCCGCCTTTCCATGACCTGTTGTATCGTTGATGCTAACTTATATGGTTACCAGGTTAATGGTCATGTAAAAAAAATGAAAACGAATAGTTGGTACACTATTCAAGGGAAATTAACTAAGGGAAGCTATAATGGTGAGACCGTTCCAGTGATCCAATTAATCACTTCTAAGAAAATCCAAGCTCCAAAGGATGTCTATCTATATGAATATGTAGATATAACCGAATAGTATAGACAGGCTATTACTAATATAAACAAAAGTAAGAGCAGCTTTTGATAAAGTCACTATCAAATCTGCTCTTACTTTATATAGTACTTTTTAATAGTAAAAAGTACTGGGGAATAAATAATGCAATTCATTCCATATGATTCTTTCCTCTAACTTCATCATTTGGGTTTATTATTTATGATAGTAAGTGACAAACTTAATTATACAACGATAAAAGAATGGAAAACAAAATAACGCTTAAAATACTTGTTATCATTTGTTTTCCAGCTAATAAGAATGCCTCTTTAAAAGAAAGTTCTTTCATTATTTTTACTAAGGTTACTAAACAGGCAGTAAATGTACTACAGAGGAAAACCGCAATAAATAGTTCTCCTACTGCTATTTGTTCTGCCATAATTCCGGAACCTTCATTCAATAATAATATTCCGTCCTTACGAAATAAACTTGCAACAAATGCAGGGGCTATATCAGTAGATAAGCCAATAACAACCAATAAGGGTGCGATAAACTCCTTTAAAATTTCCATCCATCCCAGAAAATCAAATAATGAAGCAACCAGGCAAATAATTAAAAAAATTGGCATAGCTTGGACAAGAAATTGACTTAAAACAGGCTTTAGTCTATAGGATAAAGTTTGTCCGGAAGGCCATTGCAAGAAAGTCTCTCTTTTTTTAAACATTGGTACCAATGTTTTTTTATTCCAAATTCCCCCGTGAATAAGTGATATTAATATCAAGATGAATATATACGGGATAATAAGAAAGATATGTCCTGAAGCACCAAAGACAGATAGAGACGCTCCTAGCTGATAGCTACAGGCAGAGCCAAAGGAAATAACTGAAATGCAGTTCTTCCTAGTACAAATGTTGCAACTTCGACTAGATTGTATTGCAACAACATTGCATCCAAAACCGTTAATGATAGGAACAAGATCTTGTCCGGTTAAACCAACTTTTCTCATAAGTGGATCAAGTGCATCTGTAATTTGATCCTTTAATCCACTTTCTTCTGTAATCGCAATAGCTAAGCCGAATAAAATCACAACCGGAAAAGCCCAAATGAAGGAGTAGATTCCCAATGATAGTAGTCCAAAATCTCCAAAGAGCACAGTTTTTAAGGTTTCAGGAGCCCTTCCACTCCATCTAATAAGAGAATTAACAATGGTTGATTCTACAATGCCCTCTACTCTTTTTGAAAACTGGTAGGCTAAAAAGATTGGGAGGGAATAGATAACTAGTAAAGTAATAAGAGCCACATATGGCCCTAAGATTCGCACTTGGAACAGTGATTTTAATTCCTTTATTTTTTTTATACGTAAATTATTAATTTCCACACTTTCTGCAAAAGTAACTGATCTTGCTAACTCACGTATTTTATCCCCAACTCTTGAATCAACTCTTCTTGTGTCCATTATAAATAAAGGGAATTTGTTTTTTTCTTTAAAATCATTTAATTCATTTAGTGATTCTTGATCCATTTTATCTTCAAAGCTAACTATGACAGCAATCGGCTTACCTTCAAAAGGGAAAACTTCTGTTAAGACTTCAATCTCCTCTTTAAAGTGGGTGCCTCTAACTATAAACCAATATTGATCTGCAGATTTTATCTTTTTTCTTGTATATTGACTTGAGACTAATTCACTTCCTATACGGATTCCAGGTGTATCCATATACCGGGTCTGATTTTCATTCACTTCTAGTATTGTAGAGGTAGATCCTTTAACATTAGATCCCTGAGTAGGGAAATTTTTTTGTAATAATCCTTTAAGTAGCGTAGTTTTTCCTGATGATTCTAAACCTAATAATACAATTTTCATATTAATCTCCTAACAGGCGCACCCTTTCTCACAACAAGATAAGTCATCAAGGTACATGGCAGACTTCTTATACATTTCAAAAACCTCTTGATTGCGAGGAAGATTATGATGGAAAAAGATATCCTCAGCAATAATGGCAAACCTTTGGCGGAATTTATAAATAAAACAAAAAATTGTATTACTTTGCCTTACATTCGGTCCAATCAAATATACTGAAGGGGCTAGCGTGGACTCATCCTTTTCAGTTAAGATTGGTAGTCCTTCTTCGTTCCATTCAAATAACTCCTTGAATTGCTTCGCACCGCTCCCAAAACCAGTACAGATAATTGGTTCCCATTTAGTTTCTACAACATCACCATTCTCTAATTGAATGAGAAACATGTCTTTTTCATCGTCCTTTTCGACGGAGATTGCTCTACTCATTGGATGTTCGAAGATTCCATTAAGCGCTTTTGTTGATTCAAGCCTTTCTCTTGTAAATGGTGATAAGGTCCTACTAGGATCTACATCAATATCAAACCACTGTTTCGCAGAGTAATATACATCCACTCTTCTCCCATCTTTATTTAAGTGATAGGCCGCATCCGCTGCGCTCTCACCACCACCAATAATGATTCTATCCCCTTCAATTTCTTTCCATGAGGTAACATCGCCGTAATGTATACCATATTTAAAAGGACGTTTTGGAAATTGGAATTCGCCACAAGCAATAATAACTGATTCTGAGAAAAAACCATCACCCTTCTCGCTTGTTTGTACCCAATACTTTTCTTCCCTTTTTTCTACTATATGTACTTGTGTATTTTCACTGACTGGCAACTTGTAGTGTTCAGCAATCATACATAAATATTCGCCATATTCCTCCCCTGATAAGTGTTCTTTTCCAAAAGTATATGCAGGTGACGTATCAGGTAAAATCGCGTTTAAGTCTAAAGAACTAAAACCATGAGCAGTAAAAGATGGTGTGATAAACCTTGTTTCTTCAGGCCATTGAAAGAATGTTGAACCAACTTGATCCCTCTCTAAAATAATAAAATCATCTATTCCATTCTGCTTTAATAGAACACCCATACCAATCCCTGCTGGGCCTCCTCCTATAATCGTAATCATGTATATTCCTCCTTTTATTAAAAGCTTATTACTACTGCTAAATGAATCTCGTTTATTATGAATCCTATTTTCCATTTTCCCTTGCTCTTTTCCACAACTTAAATCGAAACAATTACGATTTAAGTTATAAAGTTTAGAGACAATCTATAGACATAATCTACTATTACAGTTCGAAGTTGAACTTGTTTATGTTATGTAAGTGATTAGGGCACTATTTTTAATTAACTATTGTATATCCATAATTCAATACCCTTGATGTAACGTGATTTACTACCTATTTCTCTAAACAATCGTAACAGTACCCATAAAACTCAAACCTTTGTAATTTAAATTGATTATTAAAGGAAAACTTTGAGATATCAATAGGACAGTTATCTTTATCCAGAGATTCACTTTTCCCACAATTCAAGCATTTTATCATACTCCTCGTATTTTCAGACACTAATTGATATTTACATTCTCTTTCCCACATACCTTTCTTCTCTATAAATCCTTTTTTCTCCAACAAAAACAATGTTCTGTAAACCGTATCTAAACTGATACCGGGGATTTTTAATTTAGCCTCTTTATGAAGAATTCTGGCGGAAATAAATTCACTGTTTCTGTTACTTATCAATTTAATTAATAGTCTTCTTTTATTCGTCATCTTATAACCCGTTCTAGTTAAAACAGAATTTATTTCATATTGTAAGTTCATCATTATTAACTCCTTTCCTTATTGAATAATCTCTTTTAAGAAATTAAAGTTAAATAATCCTACCCAAACATATGTCTTAAAATCGTAATCATTTCGATTTACATTAAAATTAAATCATATTTTCATTAGAAAATCAAAGAAGTATATTTCTTTATTTTTTTCATAAACTCTTTAATTAGTGCGTAAAAAATGAATGTAAATAAATAAAATTGTTCATATTTCTAGAGAGAATGTGCGCATTTTATCACTGTAAGATGATTATTGGCACTTCTTCTCTCAGAAAGATTTACGGTTTCCCTAAGTTAACAAAAAAACTTTTTAGTACATATCAATGACCTTTTCTTTTTAAAAAGTAAATCTTTTGAAAAGCAAATCCCAGTAATAAGATGACAACAAGAAGCAACGTAATAGTTGCCCCTGGAGGAGTTCCTAAATAATAGGAAGTACTTAAACCGGTGATGATGCCGAAAAAAGCAGTAATTATCGCCGTAATAATTACCCATTTGAAACCTTTTGCTATCCTTATTGAAAAGGCAGCTGGTAAGACAAGCAGGGCTGATACTAACAGTACACCAATTGTAGGGATAATGACCGCTATTACTAGTCCAGTTAAAATACTGAATGAGAGTGACAGAATATGTGTATTAATTCCACTAGCAAATGCAGTATCTTCATCAAATGTTAACAAAAATAGCGGTCTTTTTAATATCCAAAAATACAGGAGAACTATTAAGGTTATAATCAGCATGATATATACTTGCCGATTACTAATAGTTACAATGGAACCAAATAAATATTGTTCCACATTAGTTGTCATGCCACCAGCACTAATACTCATTAAAAAGAGGGCAAGAGATAAACCAGCAGCCATTAATATGGCAATGGAAACCTCAGAATAAGAATGGTAAGCTCTGCGCATATACTCTACTGCAACGGCACCAATGATAACAACAAGAAAGCTTGAAAGAGTTAAATCAGTATGAATGAAATAACCGACAGCTACTCCAGCTAGGGATATGTGTGAGAGGGTATCAGCCATTAACGCTTGTCTCCTTAATACGAGAAAGACTCCCAATATTGGGGCAATGATGGCAATTAATCCTCCTGCCCAAAATGCCCTTCGCATGAATTCAAGGTCAAACATTTCCATGTATCTCGTTCTCCCTTCTCAAGATGAATGATTTTATCAAGAAAAGGTTTTACATCTTCTTGATCATGGGTTACCATCAAGACCGTACAGTTGTGCTCCTTAACTCGATGGTTCATAAATTCATAAAAATTTTTTCTACTTTCAAAATCCATCCCGGTTGTTGGTTCATCAAGTACAAGAAAGTCTGGTTCAGCTGCTAAAGCACGTGCTATACAGATTTTTTGTTTTTGACCACCAGATAACGCTCCGATTTTATGGTTCCTAAATTCCCACATCCCAACCATTTCCAAAGCATTTTGAACAACCTTCTCGTCAAGAGCAGTCAATCTAGCAAACCATTTTCCTTTACGAAATCTCCCGGAACGGACCAACTCTATAACAGTACTTGGAAAACCAACATTAAATGAAGCTATTTGTTGAGGTACATATCCAATTTTTAACGGTAGTCCTTTTTCATTACTTTTACTTATTTTTATCTCTCCGCTCCAAGGCTTTAATAAGCCTAGCAACAATCGCAACAGAGTTGATTTAGAGGCACCGTTAGGTCCTGTAACCCCAATGAATTCACTACTATTTATTTGAAAGGAAATATCGTCTAGTGCTGGAGTATGGCCATACCCAAATTTAATTGCTTTTACTTCTACAAGTTTCAATCATGTCACTCCTTTCCAGTTTTACAAAAAAATAAAAAGCGTGACTATGTCATGTATCACGCTTTTATTTCATTAACTATTTACTTAATGCACCCTTTAGTTTATCTAAATTATCTTGCATTACTTGAATATAATCAGCGCCTTTTTTTTGATTTTCTTCACTTAATCCTTCCAAGGTATTAAGTACTTGAGTTTCCGCCCCTATTTCATCTGCTAGAGTTTTTGCTACTTTTGGGGATGCTACTTCTTCAAAGAAAATAGTTTTTATATTATGGTCTAATGCAAATTTCTTTAATTCTGCAAGCTTAGCAGGACTTGGTTCGTTTTCAGTAGACAAGCCGGCAATTGCTACTTGTTTAAGACCATATTCATTCGCTAAGTATCCAAAAGCTGCATGTTGAGTAATAATTTCTTTATTAGGAACATCTGCAAGTGTAGATCTAAATTCTTTATCTAGGTCCTTTAGTTCTTCTATATAAGCCACACTATTTTTTTCATACTCTTCCTTATGATTTGGATCAACCTTTATTAATGCATCCTTAATATTCTCAACTTCTTTTTGTGCAAGTGCAGGGCTTAACCAAATGTGTGGATCCTTTTCATGACTATGTGCTTGCTCTTCCTCCTCTTCATGTTCATGCTCTTCACCTTCCATTAGAGTGATTCCTTCGCTCGCTTTAACAAAAGTAGACTTTTTAGAATCTAAACTCTCTTCGATATCAGGCACCCATGTCTCCATATACTCACTGTCATAGACGAATAAGTCTGCATTTTGTATATTACCTACATCCTTTGGTGAAGGTTCCCAATCATGAGGCTCTATGGAAGAAGGAATTAATAATTCTACCTCAGCGAGATCGCCAACAATATTTTTTGTAAACTCATACATTGGATAAAAAGTAGTGACTATTTGAATCTTATCAGTATCCTTCTTTATTTGATTTTCCGCCCCCTCATTACCATCCCCTTGTTGACATCCGACAAGCATAAGCGGGATTGCAAATACAGGAGCTACCATTCTGTTAAACTTTTTCATGAAATTACCCTCCGATATATATTCACTCTTTTTTAGCATTTGTAGTATATCGTAATTATTACGATTTGTAAATTGGAATAATTACGATTTGGATATACATTCCGCCAGTACTGGTAATTTAATTCTTTTACTATCTTTTTAATTATGCCAACTTACATTCTTTCTTAATTTAGGCGTATCTCATACATAATTAATTAGCCATTAAAAAGAAAAGGTATACTATAAAAAAATTATCCTCTATAAGATTAAAATATTAAATGCAACAAACCCTTCCAAAAGTCATATATGAAACTTTTGAAAGACTCCTTTATATTTACCCAACAAATATTTTTCTTCGATCATATGCAAAAATGGTCATCGTCACACCTAAGATAGCACAAATCATATACATAAATGAGTATGAGGAAAAATCAGCTATCGGCCCCATAATGACACCACCTAGCGAAACACCTAAATCAGCCATAGCAATAAATAAACCAAGTAACACATTTCGATTTACCTTAGGCAATACAAAGGTTAAATACGTTGTTAACGTTGGATAGATAATTGCCTGAGCTATCCCCATTAAAATCGCACCTGCATAGAAAAAGAAAGCCCCACCCGTTATAGAAACGCTTACAGATTGCGCCGCTATTGCTAAAAGAAGCATAGCCCCCATGATAAAAGATGAATGCCACTTACCGTCTGAAGGAATCCTTTTCCTTAAAGTAAAACGAGCAAAGACAACGGTACCAGCCTGAAGCATGAGATAAATTCCAGCATTGCCGTTTTTTAATTGCATAGCGTACAGTGGTAGGAAGGTTGTAATCGCTCCAAATACAATGGAGGTAACTAACATCAATACGCTGCATTTAAACAGAAACGGATTTTTTACCAACTGACTAAATGCCTTAAACATACTTACTCCTTGCTCATTTTTAACTGAAACAGGTTGATCCTTTCCTTTTTCCATTTTGGCACTATATCCAAACACCCCTGTAGTGATGGCAATTGCTATCATCACTACTGTAAAATAATCCATACCTCCTTGCCAAATTCCTAATGCCAGTATAGGTCCAATAATACCTGGTATATAGGAGAATAAAGAATAAAGTGAGATGCCCTGAGAGCGATCCTTCTCTGGTAGTGCATCAATAATGCCTATCTGCAATGCCATGGAAAAAAAAGCTGTCGACACCCCTTGTAACATACGGGCAACTAGATAGCCGCCTAACCCAGTAATCGTATATAATATTAAAGCAAAACCATTGACTATAAGAATAATGCGCAACACTTTTATCGGTCCATGCTTTTGAATGATTTGACCTGCCCACGGACGAAAGAACATGGTTGTAAATAAATACGCCCCTATAATCAATCCGATAGTAGTATTGCTGGCTCCTAATGATTCCCCTTGTAAGGGGATAATAACATTTAGAATGGCATTGGCACTAAAATAAAGAAGAACCAACAGATATAAACGCAGAAACGGCCAAGACATAGCTCCACTCACAATTTTTTCTCCTCCTAGTTCGAAAATAATCTAAAAAGTTATTAATTTGTCCAATAATTTTCTAGCATATTCTGACTGAACGTTTTTTAATTGTTCGATTTTAATTACTTCTTCAATTTGACCATTTCTAAAAATAATGACCCTGTCGCAAATATAGGCGGCAGCCTGAATATCATGAGTAATAAATACATAGCTCATATTGTAGATGTTTTTTAATTCCTTAAGTAATTCAAGCACTTGTATTTGAACTGATACATCTAAAGAACTGATTGCTTCATCTAATAAAATACATTTTGGTTCTGTGGAAATGGCCCTTGCAATACATACCCTTTGAACCTCTCCCCCTGATAATTCATGAGGATATCTTTTTCTATAGGACGGATTTAACCCAACTTGATTCAATAGATTATCAATCCTGTTTTGAATTTCTATTTTGAGCTTGCTCTTAATTTTTAACGGCTCCATAATGGCTTCCTCAACTGTAAAAAATGGGTTAATGGAAGATTTATAGTCTTGAAAAACAGCGCTAATGTTACCCGATCTCACTCTTCTATCCCCTACATTTTCACCCTGAAATAAAACGGTTCCCCGATCTGGCTTTTCCACTCCTATTAGCAAACGACCTAAGGTGGATTTCCCGCTCCCACTTTCTCCGATAATACCGAGACATTCGCCACTTCCACATTCAAAACTAATATTGTTCAAAATCTTTTGTCTTTTGTTTGAAATGAGTCCACCACTTTTATAAGACTTCTCCACACTATCAACCTTTAGCAATTTTAAGCTCTCCCCATTATTTTCTTAAAATGATTACTCAACGCTAGTCTAGTAGATACTAAATATTTGGTATAGTCATGTTCCGGTTCTGAAAATATAGTTTTTGATTTTTCTCTTTCAATAATTTCTCCATCCTTCATGACCATAACTTCATCAGCAATTGCCCTTACAACTCCCAAGTCATGAGAAACAAAGATCATAGAGCAGCCCATTCTTTCCCGTATTTTTATAAATTGCTCAACGACTTCAAATTGTGAAATAGTATCTAAAGCTGTTGTTGGTTCATCAGCAATAATAATGTCTGGTTCTAATACTAATGCTAACGCAATCATTATTCGCTGCAACATTCCACCCGATAGCTGGTGTGGATATTTATTCATAATCTCTTTCGGATTTTTCAGCATGACACTTTCCATAGCATTTTTCATTTTTTCTTCGATTACTTTATTATTCCAACCGAAATGTTCAACAAGCGTTTCCTTTAAATGAACCCCAATTACACAGGAAGGGTCAAATGCACTCATCCCATTTTGTAGAATCATGCAAAGTTTTCTTCCCCTTCTCTTTCTCATCTCCTTTTCTGAAAGTTCGTTTAAGTTTTCGCCTTTAAATAAAATGTCTCCTGATTGGTGAAGCCAGGATTTATTTAATCGCATTATTGACCTACAAGTCAGAGACTTACCGCTTCCGCTTTCTCCTACAATTGCCAGACAGCTTCCTTGCTTTAAATGGAATGAACTATTATAGATAATCACTTTACCGGAGCTACTATCCCATATTCTCAGATTTCTAACTTCTAATATATTCATAGATTATTTTGCCACCTCTTTTGAAGCTTAATTTTAGAGATTGTTAACTCTTCTTGAAGCTTATTTTTTGAGGTAATTAATTTAGGGTCTAAGGCAACTTGAAGTGCATCAGAGAAAAAGTTAAATGCAGATACTACCATAATAATGGCTAGTCCAGGAGCTAACATTAATTCTGGTCTTGTAAACATTACTTCCCTTGCCTCATTTAACATCATTCCCCATTCAGCATTTGGGGCTTGAATTCCTAACCCTAGGAATGAAAAGCCTGATACTTGCAAAATCATCGAACCAATTGAGCTGCTCGAAATCACTGCGATATCAGAAAATGTAACAGGAACCATGTGCTTATAAATAATTTTCACGTCACTAATACCTGATGCTTTGGCAAATTTCACATATTCTTTTTCAGCAAACTGCATAACAGACGTTCTGATTATTCGAGCAAACCATGCCCATTTAATCAAGGTAAACGCAATCAATATATTTTCAAGCCCCACACCTAAAATACCAACAACAGCTAATGCCATAACGTATCCTGGAAAAGATAGCATCGTGTCACAAATTCTCATAACAGTGGCATCTACTTTCCCTCTAAAGTAGCCTGCTAGAAATCCTAAAACCGCTCCAATCAAGACAGATATGAATAATGCAACTAAAACCCATAAAACACTGGGACGAATGCCATAAATGATTCTGGATAAAATACATCGTCCTAAGTGATCATTACCTAATAGGTAATCCCATGATGAAGAAGCATAACGAAGGCTCATATTTACTTCTTCAGGGTCATGTGGAGCAAATATAGGGGCGAAAATGCCAACAACGATTGTTACAACGATAACTATGAGAGAAATTGTACCTAACCTATCTTTTATTAAATTTTCAAATAGTCTCATTTAGATATCATTCCTTAATTTAGGATTCATCACAGCGTTTATAATGTCGGAAATGGTATTAAATAATACAAAGGCCACTGCTAAAATAAGTACATACGCTTGAATAATCGGGAAATCCCGGCCTAGAATAGCTCGAACACTTAAACTTCCTAATCCTGGCCAAGCAAATACATTTTCTATAACGACTGTACTTCCCAATATAATAGGTATAGCCATACAAAATAACGAAATTGCCACTTGCAATGAATTTCTTAAGATGTGCATGGTGACTTTCCTCTCTGTTAAGCCACATGCCCTTCCATACAGTACATAGTCTTCATTTAAATTACTCAACATCGAACTTCTAACGACCCTAAAATAAATGCCTGCATAGCTTATCGCAATGACAATAACCGGTAGAATATAACTTTTATACGACTCCATTCCGCTTGTTGGCAATAAATCCACTTTTACGGAAAAATACCAAATCATAAGAGTCGCCATCCAGTATGACGGCATTGCCGTTAGGAAAAATGAAAATCCCCTTACTGACTTATCCATAATTTTCCCCTCTTTCATCGCACAGATCACACCTAAAAGTATCGATAGAACAATAATGACAACAGATGAAACCAACGTTAGTTTTAACGTATTTAGAAAAGCAGGACCAATTAACGACCAAACCGGTTTTCCTGTCACGTAGGAAACCCCAAAGTCCAACTGTAAGCAAGCAATAACCCAATCGAAGTATCGTATAATAAATGGTTTATCCATCCCCAACTCATCTTTCGTTTGAGCAATTAATTCATCTGTTATTGTTGGAACACCTTGCGCTTGCAATACCACTTCAACTGGATCTAAGGGAGAAAGATTAATTAAAATAAACGTTAAAAATGAAATGACCAAAAGTAAAAGGATTGATATGAATAGTCTCTTAATGATGTAACTTCCCATAGAAAATCTCCTTTTAATAGAAATTTTAAAAACCTTAAAAGGTTACTCTTCACATAAATAAAAAGGGGAATCTTCCCCTTTTTATTTATATTTCTATTCAAAGTTCATCAGTTCAAATGGTAACTCAAATTGAGTTTGCTTAAATGATATGCCTTTTAAATTTTTTGGAGCAACTACAGTGACACTGCCATTTGAAATGGGAATAAAGACTGCTTTATCATGTACAATCGTCAAAATATCCGCATATAACGATTTTCGTGTTTTCTCATCAGGTGACACCATTACTTCATCAATCTTCTTGTAGAGTTCATCTGAGTTTGCAATACCGCTTGTAGTATGTAAATAAGATGCCTCAGAAGTAAAAGCAGAGATTGTACTTTGTGGATCATACGCAAGTCCCCATGTTTGATTGAATAATAGATCATAGTCACCCGTCGATCTTCTATTAGCAATTGAAGTTGACTCTTCACCGATAATTTCTAGCTGAATACCGATCTCTTTTACTGAAGCTTGGATAAACTCAGCCTGGGTTTTTTGGGAGGAAGAATTGCTATCATAATAAAGTTTCATTGCTAATTTTTTGCCGTCTTTTGTTCTAACATCAGAACCATCTTTTGCTGCCCATCCTGATTCTTCTAAAATCTCTTTCGCTTCTTCTAAATCATAGCCTCTTTTCTTCAAATCAACATCTGCATAATTGACGTTAGGTGAGAATAGTGTATTGGCTACTGTTTCCGTACCATTTAAAATATCCTTACTAATGGTTTCTCTATCAATCGAGTGCCAAATGGCTTCACGAACAGCTGTTTCACTTACTGGATTATCAGATTTACTGCTATTAGCTACAATCATTTTCGTATTCATTGGTTCACTTCTAACCAACTGATAATCACCTGAATCAACTAATTGATTCATTGCTTCTACATCAAGACTGTCTGCACCACGGTCATCAGTAAAAACAAAGTTTACTTCTCCTTTTTGTAAAGCTAAAAATGTCGTTTCCCCTGCTGGAAGAACTTTAGAAGTAATCTTCTTAATTTCAGGTGAGCTACCCCAGTAGTTTTCATTCGCTTTAAAAGTGGCGTACTCATCAGTTTTATGTTTAGTGAGAATATATGGTCCTGTACCATTAAATCCATTTACGCCATCTTTAGTTCCCCCGTTTTTAAAATCTTTGGGTGATAAAAATACGTAAGGTCTGGTCATAGATAATTCAACCAAAGTTGGGTAGTATGCTTCTGATAGCACAAGTTCAACTGTATAAGCATCTACTATATTTACACTTTCTATTTTTGTAGATAATTTAATCCAAGCATGCTTTTCTGCATTGTTTTGCACAGCCTCAATATTTTTCTTTACTGCCTCTGCGTTAAATGGTTCTCCATCATGGAATTTCACATCTTTTCTTAAATGAAAAGTGTATACTTTTCCATCTTCTGAAATTTTCCAGGATTCAGCAAGCAAAGGTTTAATCCCATCTTCTGTATTTTCAACCAATGATTCATAGACCATCCCTTGAGCTGGCATTGAACCTGTATACAGATGCGGGTTCATATCATTAATATCTTTGGAGGATGCATAAACTAACTCTTTTGAGCTATTCGTTGAATCCGCACCTTCCTTTTTCTTACTATTAGATTTTTCTGCAGAGCAGGCAACTAGAATAGATAAAACCAAAAATATTAGAGATGCTAACTTAAATTTTTTAACTAACAATATATTTCTCTCCCTTTAGCCTTACTAATTTGAATTAATTCACCTTTTACTGGTCAAATATGATCTAAATTGAAAAAATCCCCCTTTTATAAATCGAAATGATTACTATTTACACAGTATATTACTCTATTAACTTAAGACAAGTACTATTCCTACTTCTTTGCGCTTATACTTTTTCCTACTTCACTGCATATCATATTCAAATCTTCATCAAAGCTTTGAACA
Organism: Peribacillus sp. FSL P2-0133; assembly: GCF_037975445.1. Classification (NCBI taxonomy): domain Bacteria; kingdom Bacillati; phylum Bacillota; class Bacilli; order Caryophanales; family Bacillaceae; genus Peribacillus; species Peribacillus sp. FSL P2-0133. Next base: position 3,467,188 of record NZ_CP150254.1, read on the forward strand.
ACAAATGCATTAGATAGCAATTCATCTTCATGGGATTGAGCCACTTTTTCAATTTTATTCTCGTATGTTTTAATGAATTTATCTATTGTTGGACAATTTAAATTTAAATATTTTGCAATTCCTTGAATTATTTTTATACGATAATAGTCTTCTTTAGGCATCCTAGGGATATCCAAATATCCTTCCCTATTGACGAACATTTTTCTAATTGGAACAGCAGAAAAATCATAATATTTCCCATCCTTATCTGGTTCTGAAAAAGGATCGATCAACAGTGCGGTATAACGTATATATAATAAATATTCTTGATGGATTGCTTCTAAATGATTAAAATTCTCTATATCATGACGTGATAAACTTTCCAATCTCACGGGATAATTATCATCTGTCATAAATTTAAGTAGATTTAAATTTTCTATATTTAATTTCCCTAAGATATTCATGATTTCTTTCCATTGAGCCAGCATATCCCTAATTAAATATTGTGTAATGGGCCCCTCAGGATAAAGTTTATAAACATATTTCTTACTTTCTAAGTCTCCAAATATTGCACGTAGTGTGAAATCATTCATAAACAACGGTGGGTGAACATATAAAGAAATATTTCTCGTTTCTGCTTCTATTGGAGATTTCATATTTTCAAGAGTAATACCTAATTGTTCATATAACTTACATAGTCCCTCGACATTTTTAGATGGATAATGTGTAGAGCCTATATGAATTTTTTTCTTGACTGCTGTTGTTAAAACATGATTAGAAGGTTTATCGTGCATCCATCGTGTATCACCGTAATATGTAGAAAAACTGATAATTTCCGCATCTGAATTAAGCTGGTTCATATAATTATTGATTAAGCTATTGGAACCGAAAGTCGGTGAAATTAAAACAATACACCTTACTTGTTTTAATTTCTCATTATTAATTTGTTTTAATACTTCTATATAAGCATCCGTTGTTACAGCAAGAATAATAGTATCCCATTCACCCTTAATTGTTCCATAACCCCTAAAAACTTGATCAATGAAGCATTCACCTTGCATAGTTCGATGCTTTTCATTTTGAACGCTTACACGAACTAAATGATTACTTTCCTTAAGTGCCTCAAAAAAATTTTCTGACCGAACAGATTCCCTCCCAACAATTCCTACGTAGCAATTCAATTGATTTTTTAGATTCATAGCTAGTTGGATAGATGTTGGGCCAGTGCCTAATAGTAGGACTCGCTTAAAATCATTCATAAAGGCCTCCTTTTCTTACAAATTAGTAAGCTATGCTTTTTTATACAATTCGATATCAAACACATGATCTGGTAGTAATATTTCTTCAACCATCTTCCACTTCTGCCCATCAACCTCTCTTGATGGAAAATTAAATAAGGACTTCAACTGATTACCATACCTCATAGCAACAACTACATTTTCATTCGTTAATGTATGTAATTGATCCAATATGTCATATTTACTTTCAACAGTTGAACTAAAAATGATATGAGTCACGTTTTTCGTAAAATCAAGATTTTCCACTAATATTTTTTCTAATCTAATATTTAATCCATTTCCTAATTTCTCAACTACGTTTCGTCCAAGTTGAATAGCCTCATCATCAATATCTATTCCAACAATCTCTGCTCCTGTTCTCTTAGCGATTAATAATGGAGTCATTGGAAATGAACCTGATCCTACTAATAATACTTTTGACTCCGAAGTAATTTGAAAACTGCCAAATTCTTTTTCAATACATGATTCTATATTCTTAAAATAGTCCGCCTTTTCACTATTTCCATCCAGAAGCTTGATTGCACGATATTTCTCCATAATAGCTACACAAAGTGCCGATTTTCTTCTTAGGTTCACCACAAGTTGATTCAAATCACTAGATTCTTGTAGTTCTAGTTGTTTCCAAGCTTCCTTATTCGTCTCGTTTGTTATGAATTTTGAATAGTCATCTATTAAACTCTCTAACTCTGAACAATTATTGATTGTATGATCATAACTTCCTGCTAAACCATCAAATTTTTCTGAAAACTCACTTAAATATTCTTGAAAAGTTATTAATGCATTCATTATTTTTCCCCCAGTACAATTTTATAACTAACCATCTATAAAAGCTTTGCCTTGTGCTACTATTTGGACCGCCCCTTCAATCATAAGACTTGTTAATTCATCTCCATGACAAGTAGCAAATACTTTAATATCGCCACCGGGTTGCCTTATATTTGTAACAATCTCCCCTTTTTTCTTCCAAGCTAGATATGCTCCTAAGGAAGCTGTACCGGAACCACACCCCCTTTCCCATATCATACTATCTAAATGTGGGACATAAATGAGGGGCGCCATTTCCTCAGATTTCGATTTATACAATAAAACGCCAATCAAGTTAGCACCTAAAGTTACTCCAAGTAACTTTGCTAATGATTGCGCTTTTTCCCTTACTATTTCTCTAAATTCATCTACTTCTATCACAATGTGTATAAATTCATGATATCTCACTATGATTATATTCAAATCGTTGCCATCATACTTTATTGTTCTCTGTTCTATCTTTTTAGGAATAGGCATAGTAACCAGACAGTGATATTCATCTAAATTTCTTCTCATTTGACATGTTATTAATTTATCTGTACCTGAAGCTTCTAATATTATCTCCGCCAAATCATTATGCTTTAGTCCTTTTTCAGATGCTATAAAAGCTGCCAGTGCCATACAAGCATTACCACAAAACTCACCTCCAGCCATTTGTAACTTTGCAGCAGCTTTATTATTTATCGGCTTTTCTATAAATCCAACTTGTTCTGCATGCACGCTGTCGTATGACATGATTTTCGAAGCAATGTGCTTATACTCTTCAACTAGATCATTTGTTTTAACGAGAATCGTCATATTTTGTGTTGGATTAAATTTTATAAAATCTATTTCCTGGATCATCTCAACTACCCTCTACACTTAGATTTATTGGTTGTCCTTTCTTCATAAAGTATTATTCACCATAAATAGTAATGATTACGATTTATAATCGCAAAATGAATTATAGCATAATGTTGGAAAGTGTCAATATTTGGTCCGTTTTTTTACACTAGTGCCGATTGACAATGTCATAATTTTCAATTTTATCTCTTTCTATGTTTATCGCTTTGATTTTATTCACTATTACATATCGGTGCAGCACGACGATTTAATAGAAATGGGAAGCCAGTTCACAGATAAGGAGTTAGTCGGGGTATTCTTAGATACTGTTGGTAATATAAAATCTTATTTGCAAATCTGAACAAAAGTAACAAAATAAACCAATCTAGGAATTTATCATAAGGGTTCAACAGCAAAAGGATGGCCTTTCCGTTGAACAAAACTGGGATTTCATTACACAGTACCTTATGGTCGTCAATATATGGGGGATTCTTTAAAGCACAGAAGGAAAAGATGAGTGGGCATTACAGAAATTAGTAGGAATGTACTTTAAAGATATTGATTTTTATCTTATTATTTGATATTGTGAGTTTTATCAAATTATAAATAGTAATAATTACGATTTAAAAAACAAATACAGGATATACGATTTTATGTTTAAGTTATGGGAATCTATCGACTATTTTCTTTTTTAATAAGATTTATTTTCATATTCAATGATTAATCGAAATGTGATGGATATAAGAGAATAAATGATAGGCCACTTCATTTTTGCTTTCTCCCTCCCTAACATATCGATTGTTAAATTTTTGTATAAAAATATTAAGTAGGATTAGTAACAAATTGAACTTGGGGGCCGCACTATGTTAAGATCCATTTACACCATAGCTTTACTAACATTTATTTTTTTATGTACTTTAGGCTGTACAGTTAAGGATAACTCTAAAGAAGAAGATAATATACACGATCAAAGTGTTGGTACAATAAATTCAGCTTCTAACCCAAAGGAAAATGAACCTAATATTAACACGGTTCAACAAGAGGCTATTAAAGTCTCTGCAAATCCTCAAAGCATTCCCGTATTAGTAAATAAGTTAAATCCACTTCCTGATAAATACAGACCTGATGACCTTTATTATCCAAATGTACCGTTTATTTTCAAGGAAAAAATCGAAAAACGAATGATGCGCAAAGAGGCCGGGGAAGCCTTGGAAAAACTATTTCTTAAGGCCGAAGAAGACGATATTAAATTAGCCGGCGTATCGGCATTTCGTTCACAGGAAACGCAAGAAGCTATTTTTAATAATTATGTAGAAAGGGATGGGCTTGAAAAGGCTAAAACTTATAGTGCATATCCAGGAACCAGTGAACACCAAACAGGCTTGGCTATTGATGTAAGTGGCATTAATGGCACTTGTGCTGCTGAGGAATGTTTTGGTCAAACTAAAGAGGCTGATTGGTTAGCTAAACATGCAAGTGAGTTTGGATTTATCATTCGTTACCCAGAAGGTAAGCAAGAAATTACAGGCTATAAATATGAGGCTTGGCATATTCGTTATGTAGGTATAGAGATAGCAAAAGACATTCAAGCTCAAGGGGTGACACTCGAAGAATACTATAATGTTCAGCCCGTTTCTAAGTAATATTAAGCCAACTAAGCCAACGACATCTAAAATGCGATGTATCATATTTTAGATGTCGTTGGCTTACTTTTATATACTGATTACCAAGGATAATCCCTTCTGCTATGCCTTCGAGCAAACTGTTATTATGAGATACTTAAAGGCATCACAGAACCAATAGTTTTTTTGCATAAGGATGTTTAACATAATTTTCAATTAAATCTTGATTTGTTTTTTTCGTTTCTATTTCATTCAATTCATCTTCACTTTTTATAAATGCTTGGGAATACTCATCTACAATTTCATCCATTACTGAATAAAAAATGTACATAACTCCTTTATTAATTCATCTGCCCTGTCACCTCTTCAACTTCTTTTAGAAAGTCTAAAAAATGATCTAATTCCTCTTTGATATGCTTTATTGAAAAGCTCTACCCATACGGTTTAGATTGATCTAAAAATGCCTGAACTTGGCTCTCTCCTTTTGCCACATCCAGACCAACAACTGGATTCATTATTTTTCTCTCCTCTACTTACTAACCAGTACCCCTTAGTCATCCATGCGGTGTCATAGCTTCGCTTGTTATACGAGATCTAAGTCCCAACCAGCCTTAAACATGTTTCTACAAGTAGGGGCGGACAGTTTAGTTCACGGGATCAAGTCCCACGCACCCGTTAGTTCATTAAGAAAAAAGGCCGCCAAATGGCAGCCTCATTCTCTATCTTTATTCATATAATGGTACTTATTGAAGGCTATGCAAAACTAAACTTACCTCCCTCAAAAACTTATTCCTATTATACAAATGAGTGCTCATAAGCCTTTTTGCCATAAAACCTATATAACTTTCTCTTTATTTTTTCTTTTTTTCACCAAAAAATAAGCAGTAATAAAGGCAGTAATAGGAATAATCAGGGCTACTCCTGTTCCAGCACAAAATATAGTGATCATTTCAGCACTAAATATTTTTGAGTTTACGATTTCTCCAACAGAATAGGATAAATCTTTAAACCATATAAGCAATGCCAAATAGCCTCCAAAGAAGGCAAAAAATAATGTATTCGTAGTTGTTCCTAAGATATCTCTCCCAATACTTATTCCAAATGTGAATAAATCTTTCTTGCTAATGGATGGATGGTGATGAAACATTTCTCGCATGGGAGATGAAATGGCCATGGCTGTATCGATAATGGCGCCAATAGTACTCATAATAATTACTGATGCTCCAATTTTAACAAAATCTACTCCAATATAAAGGGAAAAGATGCTAAGCTCTTCTATTTCTTCTTCACCAAAACCTTGTATCATCGCATTTTCCGTCACAATGACAATAAAAAAGAGTACAATAACAATCGTGATAATAGTAGAAATGAATGCTGTTTTTGTTGTACTATTCACTTCGTTAATAAAAAATAAATTAATATAACTAATCACCGTACATGCAATCAATGTTACGATATACGGATCATTATTTGGATTTGTCATAAAAATGATGGTAAAAAGAAACACACCAAAGTTTAGGAAAAAAGCAAAAAATGAACGTGCTCCATTTTTTCCACCAATCAAGATCATCAATATTAATAATATGATCGCTAGCAACACTAATACATTCATTATCTTTCCCTCTTTCGATTAATGAAAAAAATAGAAATATATAGACCTATCGGAATAGTTAACACGATTCCAATACCACCAGCTATGGCACGGGCCAATTCCAATGTAAGGTTCATGGAAAGGGTAAATCCTAATGCAGAAGAATTTTTTAAATACAAAATAATCGTAGGTATGGAGCCACTTATATAGACAAAAAACAAAATATTTGTCATGGTTCCCATGATGTCTTTTCCAATCTCTAATCCTGAAGTTTTAAGTGCTTTTACTGATATGTGGTTATTCTTTTCATACAACCCAAAAATCGAAGAAGACATGGTAATGGCTATATCCATTACGGCTCCTAAAGATCCGATAAATAATCCTGCCATAAACACCATTTTATAAGGACGAGTGAGAAATTGCATTTCTTCATATCGAAGGCCATTTCCGGAAGTTAACCACATAACAAGATAAATAATGAACAGCGATAAAAAAGTCCCTAACAGTGTCGCAATAATAGCTGCATATGTTTTTTCATTAAAACCGTTAACGAGTAAAAGGGAAAGGACCGTAAATAGAATGATACTTATACTGCATATCAATACCAAACTAATGTCTGATGTATTCAAATAAAAATCTAATGCATATGACAACAATATGGCATTGACTGCCAAACTTATAATTGAAAACAGTCCTTGCTTTTTTCCAACGATTAGTAATGTCAAGATAAAAATCCATGCTACAATCAACACAAATTTATCACGCTTTACGTCTTTTATGGTTCCAGTTAACTCTGAATTTTCTTCTGTCTTCGTATCAATCGAAACAAATAAATCATTTCCAACTCGATATTCTTGATCATAAGCTCCGGATAAGGAATATTCATTCTTTAAATGAATAAGTTTTCCTTTTTCTTCTCCATTTTGTAATTCGGCTATTATACTCTGGGTAAATAGACGATCTTCATTTTGATACATATCATTCAATTCAGTTGTATTTTCCAGATTTGTTTTGATGACTTTGGCTATTGGAAGTTCATAGAATGAATAATTGTGATTAACAAGGAAAACAGAGGCGACAAAACAAAGTGCTATGATGGCGTACAAAGAAACATGCTTGTAACCCATTTTTATAAATTTATTTACGATAACATTCAAAATAAAACCTCCAAATATCGGGTGGGCAAAAAAGGCAGGATGGAGCCAGAATTGACTGACCTCCGCCCTGCCTTACTAGTATTTGATTTTTTTATCTTATCATGAATAAATTTTATTTGCGAAATAAAAAAAATCCAATTGGTAACCAAGGGGATTTTTCTATTAGGTTTTGAAAGTATGATTTTTGTAAGAATCGTACATTAAGAAAGGAGTTGCCTTAACAACTCCTTTAAGAACAAAATTTATTTATTAGGCAGTAATAATACTGTTTTTATTGTTAAAGTAAATAAACAAATTAAATATGCTTAACCCTAAAATTATAAGAAACAAATATGAGGAAATAATGTCTCCTCTTAAATTTAATTCATCAAAGGCTATCTAGTTTAGTGTTGATAATCCAGGAGATAATCATATTTTTTCTCCTTCAAATATGATTTACCGACTATGAATTTTTGATGGTTCTAAGGTATTTATAATATCGAATATTTTCATGAAGTTTTCGATAAAAAGTCTAAATCTCTTTTCTAAAAATTAAATTCACCCAATAAAATCCGGGCGAATTTCGTACAAGTCACATTTATCAAGGTAATAGTAAATACGCCCAAAAAATTTACGGATACAACTGAACCCTTCCAGCTGAAAACACATCCGAAACGCCCCTTTGTTTCAATAAAATACTATACGCTCTCGACGCATTCATTCCCACAACCCAGTCCGCGCAAGCTCTCGTATACGCTTCATAATAGAGCGGCCTGGTTTTTTCCTCGCTCTTTAGATTTTGGAATCCCTCATAAATCGCTTTTGGGGTCAAAGAGGAAATCCATAACCGTTTCATCGGTTTATTGACATTGCATAGATTAACGATGTTGCGTACAATCAATTCTCCTTCACGCCCGGCATCACCTGCATGAATGATTTCATCGACTTCCGGTTTCCTAAGCAAAGTCTTCACAACATTGAATTGCTTTGCCTTTTGTCGGGTCACTTCATATTGAAATTTCTCAGGAATCATCGGCAACGTTTCCATCGACCATTTTTTCCATTTTGAATGATAGGTTTCCGGCGAAACGAGTTGACATAAATGACCGACGGCCCAAGTTACATAAGCTCCATCGGGAAAAAGTTCATTCGGCATAATTTCTATATAGCCTTGCTGTTTCTTCGTTTTAAATTGAGCCGCTAGCGTTGAACCTTGATCTGGTTTCTCCGCAATGATTAGCTTCATGTTCATCTTCACCTAATCCGTTAAAAAATATCTTCCCCTATCATTATACCTTAATTATCACAATCGGCTAGATATGACTTCGTTTTTACTGAACTGTTCTATAGGAAACATTAAATGATTGCTTAACTTCGGTGAATAGTGAGGTTTTCAGGCAGATGATAAACCTGTCTTAATATAGGAGGATTAATAGGTAAAAAAAAAGCTTCACTATTGGATGGTCAGTATAGATTAGGGGGAATCGGAGTATATACAAAAGAAACAAGCGCGATGTTAAACTTCGCCCAAAGCTTTTCACTGTTTAGTTATTTATTGATATTATTCATACAAAAGCTAAAGGTATAGGTACTTCGTTATGTAGATTTTTAAAAAGAGAAAGTGATAATCTTAGTTGGATTGCAACACAGCTAATTATTGACCCTCACAGCCCCTTGTATAATAAAGGAACGTTAATTGGCAAAAGAACTACAGAAAAGCATATTACTTTACAAAATGTATATAACTTACTTTTGTTATTAATTAAAAATACAAAGATAGCCGAATTACCTAAGGAAAAAATACTTAATATAACTCTTACTTATTTTAATTGTATAAAAGAGTTGTTACCTGTTGAATGGAGTGATTATAAGCAATATAGACTAACTCATATAGTCTGTTTAAATGCATTTGCTATAGCCGGCAATAAAATTATTCCTTCAAATTATAATTTTGTTTCTAACCAGTTAAACATTAAAGAAGTAAATAAAGGAATGAGTAGTATAAAGATATTTGATTGGTCTAGTGAAGGAACATTGAAATATCTAAAAGGTGCTAGTGGTTCTAACTCTTAGCTGAAGACATCATTGCATCTGTAGAAAAATAATTCTTGAATCCCCTATTTTCAAATATTAAAATGGCCGAAAAATCAAATTGATTTTCGGCCATTCTTATTCCTTATTCTTTGGAGGGAACTTTCCAGCTCAGTTCATGTATGTATTGTGTTAAAGCATCTGTTAAAAAAAGAATCAACTGTAGCTTTGAAATAAAGATTGATCAAAAGGTCCTCCTGAACCCTCATATTCGTAATTAAATACAATCCATTTTGAAAAGAGATTGATCAAAAGGGTTCTTTTCTAGTGATTTGTTATACAATTTTTATAAAATATTTGATTATTTTTTTAGTGATCATTATAGAACTAACGCACTTGTTAGTTTAATAATTCCCTATGTAAACTCATAACGGTTTCCAATTAGGATCCTTTATATCGGATTTATTTGGCTTTCTTACAAATTGTAAACTTCTTTCACCTTTAGCCCCAAATTTTTTAAAATTTAGTTGTGCTTCTCTAAAGGAAACATAATTTGCTCCATCCTCATCTGGATGTTCATATTGGTAACCATCATCTTCCCAAAAACAGATTTCACAAATATCATACGTTCCTGGAGGTTCTTCATCTAAAGTTTTATATCCACAACAAGGACAAGTATATTTCATACAATCACCTCGACAATTTTTATGAATTTTACCATGATTTCTTGTTCAACTAAATCGCCCCGTTAGTTACATAATCCAATCTATAATTTCCTATTTTATGTATGGTTGGAGGTATCTACTCCCATGGATTTTCGTACTTTTTTCTAATTTTATCGACTTTATTATATTCGCAAATGGTATCTTTGCCTGATAATTGAACTTTCATCGTATTTTTTTCGACTATAATAGTAAAATTGTCAGAACCACCACCATAATCAAATTCGTAATCATTATTCTCTATATGTTTATATGTTCCAGAAGATTGTTCTCCGCCCTGGACTCTTGAATTTTGAATTTCAAAATTGTTTTCCCCTTTAAAGATAAAGGAGTCTCGACAAACACTATTTTCTTCATCAACCTTTTTCCATGTACCTTTCCAAGATGGTGCTTTTTCTTCACCACACGCAGCTAATACTAATGCAGCCATCGTTGAGATCATTAACATTTTTTTCATTTATACACCTACACCAAAGGACAACTTTATTTCCTGCTACTTTTAATACGAACAAACAAGGTAAAAGTTCCCTTGTTAGAACTAACCTGCCCCTTTAGTTCCATAAGACAAAGAGCTGTTTCCAGCCCCATATAGAAGTAATGTACCCGTACCCTTTAATTGGATCAAAGATTTAAACCTCAATTATCAAGGTAATATATATTAGCTTCATTCTATTAGTTACATAAACGTTCATATTTCCTAAAGGTTTATCATTTAAAAATAGTTGCAATTCCCAAATACCTGACTCGTTGAATTTAATTGAAGTGGATGATATAGATACAGGAAAATTAAAATTAATTTCTATATCTTTTTCTATATCTTCTTCATTATTTTTATTAATACTAACTGGCTTTGGGGCATAATCTTTAGGTAATTCTTTTAAAGGTGCCTCTTTTTTAACTATCTCTCCTTTAGCTATTAGACTCTTACCACTCTCATCTTGAACGGCTTTTACCTTTAACTCACCTAACGGAAGCTGTTCATCCATTGTCCAAAAAAGCCATTCCAAATTAATTTCTTTATCCATTATCAGGTTTATCGAAATAACCAAATTTCCGATTTTCACCCCTTATTTCATATACCATTATTACATCGTTTACTTTTTCTTACTGTGAATGTTGGTGTTTGTATTAAGTTTTGGTTAGGTGAAATAATGTTAGAACTTGAATTTGATTTAATACCTTGTTCCTTTAGGCCATCTTGTACTTTTGCTTTTGCAACATTGTCATTCTTTTGATTGGAAGAACAACCAAACAATAAAACTGAGGAAAAAACTATAACAACAAAATAGTGTATTTTCATTATTTCTCCTTTCAGATTTAGGTTTAATATTATTGACGTTATAAGACCACTATAGTTTCAATTTTATGGTATAAATTTACACACTAGTCCTTATTTCGTTATGGAACTAACCTGCCCCTTTAGTTCCATAAGAAAAAGCTGCCTTAAAGACAGCTCCAATCTTCAGCTAACGCACCCGTTAGTTCATTAAGAAAAGCGATTCTTATTAAAGAATCGCGCCCGATTGCTGAATATAATAATTGTCTCTCTTTCATTCTTTCGTTTCTAATAATGAAATTGTCAAAGTAGATAAGCAAATCGTCAAAGAAATCCCTTATTTATTTTACACTGTGAAAAATAAAAGATTTGGTTTCCGAAGTTGCTTGTTTAAACTCCCAATCTCCATAAACTTGGAATTGTGAAAAGCCTACTTGTAGTAATGATTCATGGATTTCATCTTGTGTTCGGAATTTTAATTGCATCTTTTAATGAATTACTACTTCTTCTGTACGTGCATTTTTCACAGTTTCATAAAATGTAAAAACATCTTCTATAAATCCCTCGTATTCTGTCCATATTTCAAGTGTATCACCAGTCATCTGATTCGTTGCAATATCAGGAGTCATATCCTTTTTCCACTGTTCCCACGCCTTTGCTAATGGGTTACGTGTATCAAAGATAAAATGTCCTCCAGGCTTTAATGCTCGATATGCATCTGAAATGACGTGTTGCCAACTTTCATCTGTAAGAAATACTTGCGCAACATTCGCTGTCATTATAACGGCATCAAACGCATTTGTTTGTAATTTTGAGCTATCACCAACAATCCAAGTCACTTCGTCTGGATACGCTTTGTTTTCCGCATATTCGATTGCTTCTTCATTCGGGTCAATAGCTGTAATATGATAGCCTACTTTCGCAAAATGCGTTGTCAATCTTCCAGTTCCACAACCCAAATCAGCTATTTTTTTAACATTTACCTTCTTTAACAGTGCTAAGAAGAATTCATCGTCTTTACCCCAGCTATTAATTTGATCATATACTAATGGAATCATTTATTTACCTACTTTCTAAATCATACTTATTTTCACCTTTATATTTGTCAAAGTACTTTTACCAGTACCTGTACCACAAATTATTTTCACTTAATTACTTCGATTGGATTACAATTTCTTCTTCCGCAATATGGACCTTTAATGGAATAACATAAACAACTTTAATGTTACTTAACAATATTCCTTATGGAACAATCCTTCCCCTTTAGTTCCATAAGAAAAAGCTGCCCTAAAGACAGCTCCGATCTTCAGCTAACGCACCCATTTCTTGAATAAGAAAAATTGCTTATGTGTTTATTTTCCCCCTAAATCATTGAGTTGTTTTTTTATTTCTTTAAGTTCGGACCGAAAAGCCTTAACTTCTTTAGAATTGTCAATCCCACTACTAATGGCATATTGAACAATAAAAAATAGAATAACTAAACCAACAAAGCCGTAAAAGATTGAAACTATAATACCCATAATTTTAGCTCCCCTAATAAAATTCATTAATTTAACGTTACCATAAATTAGTAAAATTAGTTGAACTTTTAACATAGCTCTTCTTCAAGTAACCTGCCCCGTTAGTTGCATAAGAAAAAGCTGCCTTAAAGACAGCTCCGATCTTCAGCTAACGCACCCGTTAGTTCATTAAGAAAAGCGATTCTTTTTAAAGAATCGCGCCCTATTCTGGAATAAGGAAATTTTGGTTATTAGTACAGTGCCAAGAAATTATCATTTTATTTGTGATTAGAACTAATTGTTTATTTACCATGAAAGCTAAAATTTGATCCGACAACTATAGTAGCATCCAATTCCTCGTCTCTGATCACTTTCGTAGTCAGCCCAACACTATCAAAGATTTCAAAGGTTTGGGGTGTCTGCATTTCGCTCGTTTCTATCAAAAGATGTCCTCCCGGTGCTAGCCAAAGTAATGCTTCTTCAGCTACTCTTCGCTGAATGTCAAGTCCATCCTCTCCTCCGTCAAGTGCCACCTTCGGTTCATATAGGCGAGCCTCCTGGGGAAGTAGCTTGATTGCCTTGGTGGGAACGTAAGGTACATTTGCAACTAGGATGTTCACATGGCCCTTAAGTGAGTCGGGTAAGGCCTTATACAGGTCACCTTCAAAAACGTGACCATCGAAAATCGTTACGTTGCGTTCAGCACATCGTACTGCGACAGGGTCAATGTCAACAGAGTACAACACTACCCGTCCCAAAGCTGTAGCCAGTGCTACACCCACAGCACCTGACCCACAACATAGGTCAACGACGATATCACCAGAACATGACAGGGCTTCTGCCTGGCGAACAAGAAACTCGGTACGTTTGCGTGGAACGAAAACGCCCTGATCCACTTCTATCCGCAGACCACAGAAATCTGTGCATCCAACAACGTATTCAAGAGGTAAACCGTTGGCTCGCATTTCTACCATTTTATCGAGGTCCTCTAGAGTCCTTGCCTCTGAGATAATTAACCGGGTCTCATCTTCTGCGAAAACACAACCGGCGCTTCGAAGTCTGTTAATAATATGTTTTTCCGTTTTACAGTCCAAAAAGAAATTAACTTTTTTTTCTATCTACCTCACCACTTTTGATAAGTTTATTTTAATTCTGTATTCGTTAAAAATAGGAAATATCCCTTCTTCTACAAAATGGCCCTAAAAAGGAAAATGAGCGCTTATCCTTGTTCCAGGATAGCGCCCGATTATTGAAGTTCGGTTTTAGACTAATCCACTTCACATATTTACTTTATGAAGCTTCAAGATGAAGACTGCTGCCACGATAAGAAGGGACACCGTCAGAAAAGTAACTGCGAACGCGCTTTGCCCACTTGCGTACAAAGCTGCGGAAGCAACAATGAACACAACCAGCTTAAGCGTAGTTCGTATGGGGAAGGAGAAGATGGGGAGCGACGCCTTCGGGGAGAGAAACATACCCCATAGAGTGGCTATGACTAGTGGCGTGGCAACCGCGAGTATAATTTTGACCGCTGCCCCTGTCTTGATATGATAACCCCAGTAACTGAACGCAGCCATTGCACCAAGCTCCAGTAGAAAGAATCCAGTGAGGACGCTAACACCTATCCATTTTATTTCCATCCGACTCTTCCTCCCAATAAAAAGAATTAAGAAACTAATGTTAATTTTTTTATATACAATATGTTTCGGCCATATTCTAAAATCTGCCCTTTAACTTAATAACAATTATTTCAAAATTCCGTAATTTGAGCAATCGCTTTATTCCAGAAAATGGCCCAATTGTTGCACAAAGATTAAACAACACTCTTCAACTATCCTGCCCCGTTAGTTCCATAAGAAAAAGCTGCCTTTAAGACAGCTCCGATCTACAGCTAACGCACCCGTTAGTTCAACAAGATATAAGTTCTATTTTTCTTCAACACATAATACTGAGACATCTTTCCAGCCATAAGCAACATCATCTACTACCGTTCCTCCAAACTCACTCTTCCTATGAATATATTCTTTTCCTCCCATACGTTCATAAAAACCAAGTCCAGATTTATTTTGTTTCATTACCCAAACCATCATAGAATAAATACCTTTTTCTTTAAAATGCTTAGAAATAGCTGACACAAGCTGCCTACCAACACCTAATCCTCTACATTCCTGTAAGAGATAAAGCGAATATAGTTCTCCATCAAAATTCGTCTCATCAATACTTTTACCTGATGCAAAACCTATAATTTTCCCTGTATCATTAATTGCAACATAAATAAAAGATTCATTTTCACTATTTAAAAAATCAATCAATTTTTTTTCTACATCTTCGTACAATAATTCGTCCAGATAATCGTCAGGTACTAGACCACGATAAGTAGTCCTCCAACCTTCAACATAAACTCTTGCTACGGCTTTTTTATCTTCTTCACTTGCTTTTCTAATCTTCAAACTAATCACCCCTAATAGTCCACAATGAAAATTATTATAACATTCTTATTGAACTAACCTGCCCCGATAGTTTATTAAGAACAAAATAAAAAGGACCCTTGGTCCTTAAAAATACTTTCTATACAAGTCTCTCCGCATTGCACCACTTAGATATGCATAAATTTTTGTGGTTTCACTTTTTTCATGACCCATTAAATTTTGAATCACTTCTAGAGGCGCTCCATTATTCAATAAATTTGTGGCGTAACTATGTCTAAGCTGGTGGGGATGAATGCTCTTTTTAATGTCCGTTCTCTTTGCTACCAGCTTTATAATGTTTCTCGCTTGAGAAATACTCATTCGATGGGTGCACGTGTTGTCACAAATAGTGCTTCCTCATGATCTTTTCGCTCACTTAAATATCGCTTCAACCATATTTCACAACGGGTATTGAAATATACTTCTCGCTCTTTACGCCCTTTACCTAAAACGATTGCTGATTGATTAGAGAAATTGATTGAGGCCCTATCTAGCGTTATTGCTTCACCAATTCTGCATCCTGTTGAATACAAACTCAAATAAAGCATTTTCGAATGTTGTATGACAAGCTTCCCGCAAATGTTCAATTTCCTCTTCAGACAAGTATTTTGGAACCCTTAATTCTAATTTTGGTTCCTTGATTTTGGAAGCAGGATTTCCATTAATTAAATTTTCATCCTGAGCCCATCTAAATAAAGATTTAATAAATCGAATTCTGTGACCCAGACTGGATGGCTTAAGCTTTTCAGCTGCTTTTCCCAGATAAACTTTAAGAGAATTAGTTGAAAGTTCTTGAATAGATATATTTCCAAAACTATTCACCAACAAGTTAAATTGGACGTAATAGGCCTTTAATGTTTGTTGAGAATAACCTTGGATTTATTTATCTGCCTTATATAAACCCCATACATCAGTTAAGATCATACCTGTTTCTCTCCAATCTATACCATATTAATAGACAGTTTAGGCAAAAGAAGAACTATTATACTAGATTAGTAGAGTTTTCATCTATTAGTTAAAGAAGAAAAAGCTGCCTTAAGACAGCTCTGATCTTCAGCTAACGCACCCGTTAGTTCATTAACCTTTCATACGATAAAATTAAAACTCCACATATTACAGATAACCCCCAAAATGATAGTACATAAAAATGAGTAGGCGTAACACTCACCAACTCTACCTCGTTTTGAAGAGTTTCTACTTTATCCCATGTCTGAACAACAAACTGCATTACCAATCAAAATAACGACATAGTACACTTAGTCCTTCAAAAAATTAGAATTATGGTGGGCTTATTTTAGTATGGTCTTTCACAAATGTGTTTTCATACAAAAAAGAGTTGCTAAAGCAACTCCCTAATTAAGCACCCGTTAAACTAATATGTATCGTTACATATTTATAATTTTGGGTGTGAAGTTACAAAAAAACCTTTATGCCTTTCATCGTGACCTTTTTTGTCGTGAGTTAGTCGTACTGTGTAAAGCTTTAAGATTTTCTCTGTGAAAACGCATGCGTTTTGGCTTGTGAATTCTTTATTCACACCACTGAAGTAATCCAAGAGAAAAACTTAGCAGTTATTATTCATTGAGAAGAACTGTATTTTCCCATAATTACTTTATTTTTCGCTTAATGCTAACGGTCATCCAATTCCAATGTTTCTCTTGCCATCTGCTTATACTCTTCCAAGCCTGAGATGATTGCAAACTCAGCAATTGCAACAGAATATGCCGCAGTAAGTTCGATAATGTGCTCCTTCATGGGAGGCCAGTAAATTCCTCCTGCTTTCCTGTAGTAGTCGATCAGTTTCTCCAGGCCTGTTTCCCCGAATACGCGGTAATGGAAAACAAAATCATTTGATACATCTGTTACTTTTGCTTCAGTCCAGTCGATTAAACCGGTTACGTTGGCATCCTTATCAATCATCGTATGCCCAGCATGAACATCTCCGTGAATCAGACCTGTCTCCTGAGGCCACAATTCCTCATTTTTCACCCAGGTCTGCCAACGTTTCCATAGGGATTCACCTACGCCAAATTCCGCTTTTACCTTTTCCATACGCTCGATCATTGATTTTCTTGCCTCCTCTGCTGTATGGACAATCAGTCCTACTTTAAGAGCTTCTGCTTTCGGCACTGTATGCAGCGAAGCCAGAGCTTTGGCTAATGTCTGATGAAACTGTTCAGGAACATTTTCATAATCCATCTCCCACACATAGTTTTGAATCTCTGGATCAATCGTGCCGGCTGGTACTCCAGTTAACTTTTTATACGCTATCAGATCATCTTCATAAACCGACCAGACTGGAGTCTGAAAAGTGACATATTTGTTGACAAGATCCAATGCTTTCTTCTCAATTGAGGTCCTAGGCATCACATCTTCTCGTCTCGGAAACCTTAGCACCCATTCCTCGCATTTATCATCTTCTGCATAGACAACTAGAAAGTCCAAACCTGATTGGTTGAATACAAGAGACTCCTCTTTCACTTTCAAACCATACTTTCTTGCTATTTCTGCTGCTTGCTGTTTCTTCAAAGCGATCACTTCCTTCTCCTATTCTTTTTGTAAAAAAAAGAGAGTTTATTGGAATAACCTGTTTTTCTTTTCAAGAAAACATTTCCAAAAAATCTCAATTAATACATTTTTATAATATATCATCTAATCTATCTTCTCCAGAATTAAATACGATGAAAAATATTTTTAGATCTATTCATCCTAGTCGGGTACACTTACAGTCTCCAAAAGATTATAAGTATTGATTTCGGTTTATGTTCTTAACCTTATCCTTATCCTTATTTCAAGTGAACATTTATAAATTTTGAGTACACTCATAGTAGACAATTAAAAATGCTATTTTAAGTGGATCGTTACTTTAGGTGATAATTTGCACTTATTTTTAAGTGCTATTTTGCACGTAAAAGAATCAACTGTAGGGATTGATCAAAAGGTCCTCCTGAACCCCCTTATTAGCGTAAATAAAAAGAATCCATTTTGAAAAAAGATGATCAAAATGGATTCTTTTTTAGTGATTTAGTATACAGTTTTTATAAAATAGTTTGATTATTTTTAGTGATCCTTATAGAACTAACGCACCCGTTAGTTGATTAAGAAAATTCATTTTTCAAATCTAACTAACGTTTTTTCGGGAATCTCAATCTGGTCAATATCAAAGTTATTGATTTGGAGGGTTATCTCACCATCTCGCTTTTCATCTTCTTCTCCTACCCAACAACTATACAGTTCAAAAAAATCACCTTTTTCAAGGTAACTGTCCATAATTTCACATAGTTCTATTAGCTTCTTCTTCGATTCGGCACACGTTCTTGGGTTCATATATTTTGAAATCTCAATTCCCCAATGACTTGATACTTCATAAACGTAAGGAGTAGTAAACTGATATTCCTTTACATTTAGCAATTCAAACTCACCGGCAAAACAACCGCCAATATAAAGAAATTCATCTGAATATTCATCATCATTAATCGGTATTTCTATATTACACCCAATATAGGAAGCCAAACTCATTTCCACTCACTCCTTGTTATTCCTTCTTTAACTAAAGCACCTGTTAGTTTAAGTACAATCCTTCACAATCTTTTTTTGAGAAATCGGGAATAAGTTGCCACTCCAACTTAAAGACAAATCTTATAGAAGAGAAGAAAAAAATAAATAATCTTATAATTTTTTTTCATATTTAAATAACTGGAGTTTTTCAGTAACTTGTACTTCACCTATTTTTATATAACCTAGCTTTTCATAAAAATGGTGATTTCTTTTGTTTAAATAAGGAGTATATAAGCTCCAATCTTTTATCAATGGAAATTCGGACTCCATTAACTTGATTATCTTACTTCCAAGTCCTTTATTTTGAAATTCATTTCTTAAGAATAATTTACTTAATCTTAATCGGTTTTCATCCAAAGGCCGAATATCTATTGCTCCAATAATAGCATTGCCCGACAATATAGTGTAATGAAAAAAACGCTCAATGTTTTCGATTAATTTTGCTTCCGTTTCATTTACAGGGGTTGAATCGTGGTCTTCATATAAGGCATAATCTTCTGCAAAAACTTCTTTTTGTATAGCTAATAAATCTTCGACTTCATTCAATTTAGTCTTTTTAATACTGACTTCCACCAATATGCACATCCCTATTGATAAATGATTTAATATTCCAAATAATAACATATACCATAAGGGATAAATACAAAAACCATTCTTTTCATTAGAATGTTTTTCAGTTTTTTAATATATTCTTATTCAACTAACCTGTCCCGTTAGTGCCATAAGAAAATGGCTGCTTCAGCAACCTCCCTTATTGAAGTATTTAATCCATCAATCTATAAAACAAAAAAGATTAGCTCATAGCTAATCTTTTTTGTTCTTAATGATAAATTCTCCTAATTTACCCAATAAATGTAATGTGTAAATAATCATTAAGGCTCTGGCTACTACAAAACCATCTATAGCTGAGTCATATCCGCCTCGTAATAAGGCTGAATCCGAAAACCAAAAATAAATTGATATTGCCAGAGGTATTAAGAGAAAAATCAAAGCTAGTTGAGTTTTTTTATCCATAAAGTTCCGCCTTATTATATGTATTTTACAAATAATAGCATTATTTCCGGAAAGAAAAAACTAAAAAGTGGAAATGTTTTACTACTTAAATGGCTGTGTAAGGCATTTTAGTAAGCGGTAATATAAATACGTCAGAGGATATAATTCCGTCCACCAATGCACATCGTTTTTGGCATTTTACGATAGGTCTTATAATAGCACTCCTTATGGAAAGTTCCATAAGGAAAAGCCGCCTTAAAGACAGCTCCGATCTTCAGCTAACGCACCCGTTACTTTGTGACCGTATCGCTAAGATTGAGGGCAGTAAGAATGAGTTTGAACGATTCCAAGCCCCAGTATTAACACTGAATAAGGAAGAGGAGGAGGATATCTTTGATAAGCTTATTCATCTGTTTGACGGGGTTGTTGTGGAGGGTGAAATTCAAGAGGTCAAAGAAGAAGAACCAATTGACCAGCTGAAACGCTGGATCGCAAACACTGGTGAGCTCCGAGTAAATGAGTTAGCAAGATTGATAGGTTTAGGGAATAATAAGGTTCATGCCATGATGGTGGAATTAGTAAATGAAGGGTATTTGAAGAAGGAAGGCAGAAGTTATGCCATTAACGTGAATGATGAAGAATTGGATAAATGGAGGGATAAGGAATGATACCCTTTACGACTGCATTGATAATCCCTGTTGTAACTTTCTACGCAATGATCAAAGGAATCGATTATATGTATAGTGAAATGACTGGAAAAGAAAAAACGATTACGTCCATTAACTTTCGCCAACGGAAGGACGGATGGGGATGAATAAAAAATTAGTAAAATGTAAGTCTGCGTTGATAGAATAATTGAACATAAGCAGAAGGGTTCGAGAATCTTTAAAAGATCTCGAACCCTTCTGTTTTAATATGTGAGTGTCCAGTCTAGTTTACGGGATGCGTGAAAAAAAAACGAGTGAAAATATAATTTCTGGTAATCAAAGTTTAAGAGATTTTTACGAATAAAAAAAGTGAAGAAGGAAAACCCTTTAGAGTGGCTAATATGAGTTAGCAACAAACCTACATTGACATGTCATTGCGCTTGTTTTTATGAGAGATATATTTTTTCGGTATCGCAACATTATACGGCACATTGCTATGTCCGTAGCTACGATGAATCATCATATACAGTAAACCAATACCTACAACTATGACTCCTGAAACGAGCACGATATAGTTATCATACCAAGGTGCATCTGGCGTTCTTGGCCAACACATGTTGATCATTGCGATGATTCCGTAGACAAGCGCACCAATATTGACGGGCAGTCCCCACTTGCCCAATTGATACTTACCACTTGGCTTCCATCCTTTTAGTCTAGCTCGAAGTGCAGCAAAGACAACCATTTGGAATCCAAGATAAATGCCAAATGCCGCAAAACTGATTACCTTTGTGAGCGCATCTGTAGACACTTTTGATCCAAGCACAATGAGGGCTGGGACAATTGCGGCAAGAAGCAGCGCATAAGGTGGAATGTGACGAGCAGCCGAAAATTTCTTTAACAATCGGCTTCCTACAATCATGTCATCACGGCCATACGAATAGGCAAGTCTGCTTGCTGCCGCTTGTAAACTCATTACACATGAAAGGAAAGAAATCAACACAATACCCAGTACAATCTTCGCGCCAACAGCACCAAATGCATCGTTTAGTAAGGTATCAACAGGCGTTACGTCCTTACCAGCGATAACTGCTGGGATATCAGCAACTGATAGTACTAAAGCAAGGCAAACAAAAGTTGCTGCAGCACCGCCAATGTAAATGGTCCGACGCATTGCCTTTGGGATAAGAACACCTGGATTCGGTACTTCTTCAGCAACATCACCACAAGCTTCGAACCCATAATATTGAAAAATTCCAATTAATCCAGCTGCTGCAAATGCATACATGTAGCTATGACTACCTTGAGCACCAAAAGAATCAAAGAGCACATCAAGACCGTGCACCCTTTGTGTGATAAGCAACCAAAATCCAACTACAAGCGCACCGATAAGTTCAGCAGCAAAACCAATAACTGCTGCAGCTGCGAGAACCTTTGTGCCAAGAAAATTGATGATAGTCGATAGTGCAAGAAGGACTACTGCACAAAGAATCGCGGAGTCCACCGATACTTCAAAACCCAAAACTTGTGCTAGATAAGGTCCAGCTCCGTACGCGACACTGGCAATCGTCACAAGCAAGGCCATTAAGTAAACCCAGCCAGTCATCCACGCCCACTTGCGCCCCCATAGTCTTCGTGCCCAAGGATAAACTCCTCCTGCAACAGGGTATTGCGCAACAATCTCACTGAAGACAAGTGCGACTAGTAATTGTCCGAGTCCAACGATGAAAAAACTCCAAATCATAGGTGGGCCACCTTGCGCAAGTGCGTATGCAAATAGTGAGTACACACCTACTACAGGTGAAAGATAAGTGAACCCTAGCGAAAAGTTTGCCCACGGACTCATGTCGCGGCGAAATTCAGATTCATATCCAAGCGATGCCAGTTGTGCAGCATCACTATCATAATGTTCTGACGCAGAACCTCCAATTTTTTTATTCAGATTTTCTTGCATATTTGAGCCTCCTTAAAATGGTAGATATATTCTTATATGCAATTGCTGCGCCAATATAAAAAATAATATAAATATTCAGTTAATTACACTTTGATAGAGGTAAATTTTACAATTAAATTTCAATTTTGATATTTTGTATTCAACTCTGAAATAATTTTAAGATGGGGGATAGGGATTTTATGCCAAATAACTTCCATCTGTTATTACTTTTTAATCATTAATGCATAATTTATTCATAACTTCATAGGAACGTGGAATTGTTGGGCAGAACCCTATCTTTTTAGTAAGTAGTTCAGATAACGTGGAGAAAAATCCAAATAACAAAGTAAATAACATACGAATTGGCAAGTTAAATAGCAGATTAAATAACAATATAATTAGCATAAAAAACACTTGAGTACCCAAGTGTTTTTGGTCTTTAATGTGTAATTCTTGTTCAACTAAACCAGCTAATAGGATGTCAATATCTTTCTCTAAAATTTTCATTTCCCTTATGATATACTATTTTTGTTCATGACAAATAACCCTCCAAAACCCTTTTGGAAGGATTTTTCTCTGTTTCACAAAATCGTTAATCAGGCTAAATCTAGGAATGCTTCTTTTCTCTTTAATAAAGCGTAAATCCAATGAAGCAACTTATTCATACAGGCAACGATTGACACTTTGGCCGGTTTTCCTTCTGATTTTTTCTTATCATAGAAGGCTTTAAGCTTTTTGTTCCTTGAACTTCTTATGCCACATAGTACGGCAAGATACAGAGAATGACGTAGTCTGCTCGAACCTCTTTTAGTAATACGATTAATGGTTGCCGTAAACTTACCTGATGAATGAACACTTGGATCTACTCCAGCGAAGGCAACTAGTTTTTTCGGGTGATTAAACCGATCGATTTCACCAATTTCAGAGATAATCGTGGCTGCGATTTTTTCTCCTATACCGGGAATCGATTGGATGATCTTATATTCTTCCAGTTCATTTGCCAGGGCCACTATACGATCTTCCAACTCAGAGAGGTGTCCCTGGTAATGAAAAAGCAACTCAATATACATACGAAGATTGATTACGTGACTTTGATACACGTTTATTTGAAATGGATTTCGAGACGCGGAGTCCATTATTTTTTTTGCTTTTTCCCATGCCCATTGACCCGATCGGCTAGGACAGAACTCTATAACACTCTCTGCTAGTTTACTTTCCCCGGCTGCTAATACCGCCTCTGAAGTAGGATATTCCTTTAACATCAATAAAGAAACCCTTGAATATAGATCCCCAAAAACCTTCCGGTATTCAGGAAACAGTTGATCTAAAATGGTGTGAAACTGAAGTTTAGCTTCCACATACATATTCGTTACGATTTCCTGTTGTCTGGACAAATTCCGAAGGTCTAATAGCTGAATTCCTCTAATTTTATGAGGTTCTAAATCCTCTTTGTAATACAGCACACACAACTGGTACGCATCGATAGCGTCCGTTTTCACCTTCCGTAAGCTGGACTTCTTTGCCTGATAAGAAATAATCGGATTTAGTAAGATATATGGAATCCCTTGTTCCTCCAGGTATTGAATAACAGGAGAATGGTAATGCCCTGTAGATTCTAAAATGACCATAGGCATTTGCCCTGTCACCTCTTCAATTTCTTTTAGAAATTCTAAAAAATGATCTAACTCCTCTTTGATATGCTTCATTGAAAAGCTCTTCCCATACGGTTTAGATTGATCTAAAAATGCCTGAACTTGGCTCTCTCCTTTTGCCACATCCAGACCAACAACTGGATTCATTGTTTTTTCCTCCTCTACTTACTAACCAGTACCCCTAGTCCTCCAAGTAGTGTCATAGCTTCGCTTGTTATACGAGATCTGCGTCCCAACCAGCCTCAAACATGTTTCTACAAGTAGGGGGCGGACAGTTTAGTTCACGGAATCAAGTCCCACGCACCCGTACGTCCTACCCTGGCTACTGATATAATAGATTCTATTAAAAAAAGGTCAACCAGTAATTTTTACTGGTCGACCTTATAATACGAACGCACCCGTTAGTTCTATAAAACTTATTGCAGAGTTGACACATACTGTGTCACAAAGTATTTACATAAAATCAAAAAATAACTGCTCCTCAAAGAACAGGAGCAGAAAAAAAGGTGTTATTTCACAACTTTAAGAGGAACAAGTACTTTATTAAAAAAAGACGTTTCGAGCTTGGCTAACCAACCGTTTCCGTTTTCTCCATTAGCTACTTGAGCAGCGTGTTTTTTGTGAAATTCTGCTACCCGTTTATTATGCTCTTTATGCCATTGGTGCATAGAATTATGTTTCATTCTTATTGCCTCCTTTCCGTTTAATTATATTTCTAGAAAAGTTGAATAGAAAGTGCTTTTTATTCAACTTTTGAAAGAGAGGAAATCGATAAGTTAATAAATCTAAATATGCACAGTTCGTATACACTACGCTTGTTGAACTAACCTGCCCCTTTAGTTCCATAATAAAAGGATCTGATCAGCAGCTCCGTGACGGATGGAATGAAATGTGGTAGCCAACCCACGCATATCAGTTTGTATACCACCGTCAGCATTTTTGCCTTCGTGCCAAGTCTTTAAGGTTTTCCTTTTCAACTTTTAGGATTGTATCCATTTCTGAATGAAACCCCATTTAAAACCATTTGGGTGTGGTGGGTTGACAGTTTCGTTCATATCAGTTAAAGATAAGCATATCATTTATAAAAAATCTCCAACTCGAATGATCAACTCAATTCAACTTGGAGATTAATCTATATTTAATTAGAGGGGTTTGCTTAATTAAATAACTTCAACTTGACCCATCATACCATTTTCTTCATGTTCAAGAATATGACAGTGGAACATATAGACACCTTTATTATTGAATTTCACTACCAATTTTACTGTTTGTCCAGCTTCAACTCCAATGGAATCCTTCCATCCTTGTTGACTTATTGGTGGTTCTTTTCCATCGATTGAAACAATTTTGAATTGTGTACCATGAATATGGAATGGATGAGTCATACCACCCATCTTATCAGGCTTGTTATATATTTCCCAAATTTCTGTTTCACCTTGTTTTTGCGTGAAATCAATACGGCTCATATCAAATTGTTTTCCATTAATATATACCATTTTTCCCATACCGAATAGCTCCAGTTTTTTCGTAACAGGTAGATTTTTTTCCTCTTCTGTAACAACATAATCATTTAATGTTTCCGGAATCTCAATTGAGTTTGTTTTTTGTCCTTCAATTTTGAATGGTAATAAAATTGTATCCTCTTCATTTACAAGAGCAATGTCACTTTCTGCATTATATTTTGAAAAATCTACAATAATTTCTGCTCTTTCACCTGGAGTTAATGTAATTTCATTCATCTCATTTGGTTCATTCACCAAACCACCATCCGTTGCAATTTGTTGGAATGAATCTCCTGTATTTAATTTAAAAGTATAGTTAAGCGCATTTGAGCCGTTCAATAAACGTAAACGAACTTTTTCTTTCCCAACGGTAAGTTTTGGATTCAACGTACCATTAATTAATAATGTATCTCCAATTGTACCATCTTTATTAAGAACAGCTTGGTAATCTAATTGTTTTTCCTCAGTAAATTGTCTATCTTGGAATACTACTGGAAAATCGTTTACCCCATATTCATCGGGTAACCTAAGTTTTTTAGAATTTTCATCTTCTATATAAATGAAACCTGCTAAACCTTTATATACTTGTTCTGCAGTGGCACCTACTGGATGTGGATGGAACCATAATGTCGCAGCACCTTGATTTACTGTAAATTCAACATCTTTAGCTTTACCAGGTTGTATTACTTGATGTGGTCCACCATCGCCTTCTCCAGGTATCTCGACTCCATGCCAGTGAAACGTTGTTGGTTCCGACATCTCATTCCCTGTTCTAAATGTTACTTTTTCACCTTTATTTATACGAATAACCGGTCCTAAGAATGAACCATTATATCCTAATGTTTCTGTTTGAACTCCTTTAAATATTTCAGTTGTTCCTTGTTGAGCAGTAATATCAACAATTCCATCCTTTGGTTCAACTAATGGCGGAAGTGCAAGTTCATTTTCTCCAGTAGAGTTATTTAATGCTAATTGATTTGTATGGCTTGCATCGCCATTTTCCATATCCATACCTTCCATATTAGCCATATCTTCTTCAGTCATGTTGGAATGATCCATGCCTTCCATATCGGCCATTTCTTCTTCGGTCATGTTGGAATTGTCCATTGCATTTCCATCAGAATCTGAACCACTTGCACTACAGCCGCCAATGATGGCTGCACTTATTAATAATGTAAAAGTCCATAATTTCGATTTCATCTTACTTCCTCCCTCTGTTTATTACAAAAAAACTGTAACAAAAAAATATGCAAAAATTATGGAATTAATAAAATAAATTATAAATTTGGAGAATTGTTGATGAAAAATCCGTAGAATTCAAAAAGTATTCTGAAAATATCCCTAATCAAATACATTCCGTTACTACACAAACCCCGAGTATAAGTGAGTGTGAGGGGAAGTAGGAGAGAGTGAGTTAAGAGTAAGAGATGAAATGAGAAAAATGTCATTAGGACTAATCTTTGTTTATTTATACTTCTATGTATTTCTATCTACATAAAAAGACAGACTTACTTTATCGTAAGCTGTCTTTTTATTTAAAACGATTTTTTATTGTTCATGTTTCCAACTTGTAGATTGTCCTGAAGAAGGGCAACTAGGAAATTTTTGTCCTGCTGTTAATTCAACATGATCACCATCCGCGTCAATATAGTGACCTGTTTCCATAACTGATTCACCTGTTTTGTGAGAGTGTTGATGTTGTGTCATTAATATTTTCCTCCTATTAATGTGATAATGAAATTTCAACAAAATGAAATATCACCAATAGTTAGATTACCCTCAGAGCAGGTCATTATTCGAAGAATATTACAAAGGAACTGAAAAAGTTCCCAATAAACTTCGTTGATTGGTATTTTTAGAACACCTTTTGAATTTTAGGGAGTTATCACCAATACTTCACAAATTTATAGAATCAATTTACTTTCATTGGTAGTAATCCTGTGGACTAGAACAGCTACCCTGTCCTCCTCTACTTATTAACCAGTACCCCTAGTCCTCCATGTAGTGTCATAGCTTCGCTTGTTATACGAGATCTGCGTCCCAACCAGCCTCAAACATGTTTCTACAAGTAGGGGGCGAACAGTTTAGTTCACGGGATCAAGTCCCACGCACCCGTACGTCCTACCCTGGCTACTGATATAATAGTTTCTATTAAAAAAGGTCAACAAGTAAAAACTGGCTAACCTTATAATACGAACGCACCCGTTAGTTTAAGTGCAATATTTCACAAAAAGAGCCTGTTGTTCACATACAATAAAGTTGTTTAATCTTAATACTCTAAACACACATAACACCGTTCTTAAATGGAACGGTGTTCAAAAAATAGTTGTTTAACTTTCTTCTTCCTATATTCCTTTTTCTTCTTACAATATCCTTATTAAGTACTTATCATATTAAGGGGTATTATAACCTGCTGAAGCAGAGTATTCTTATTAAACTAACAACCCAGTAAAAGCACTATTTTCGATTCTTTACCACTATTTTAAATAATTTTATAATATTCCATGATGAATCCACCTATAAAAAATTTTTTATAAACTAAAGAAAACATGGTAATAAAGTAACCATGTTTTCTTTTTACTCATATTGCGGTGTCTACTATAAAAGTTATTTATTGATAAATTCTTTGTTAATTTTTTCAGCCTCAGCCATGTATTCTGTTTTAATCCCGCTCTTGACTCCCCACCAATAGAAACCAAGTGCTAAAAATGCGATGACCACCATATCCCAACCAAATGTAAGAATATTTTTTCCGCCGAACTTCTCACTTCCAATATAAGAAATGAAAATCATACAACCTAAGTAAAGAAGCATCCAAACACCTGATAAAAATTGTTTTTTGAATCCATTCCACTTATTTTTAGCTTGATAATAAAAGTAAATAGGTAGTCCAATGGCAATGATGAAAACGACTTCTCCTGTTAATGGCCAACGCGCCCAGTATAAAGTAAGCGATGCGAAAACAAATCCACAAGGTGCAATAATAGAAGCGCCTTTTAAGTGAAATGGACGATTAAAATGAGAAGCTGTACGTCTTAATGTTGTCAATGCAACTGGCCCCATGATGTACGAGATAAGTGTAGCAACTGAAATCACTTCAGCAAGTACGCCCCATCCGCGGAATAAAAATAAAAAGATAAAACATACGCCTAAGTTTAATAACATCGCTGGACGAGGAACACCATAAAGTGGATGTAATGTACCAAAGATATTCGGTAAGTACCCATTTTTCTGCATTCCATAAAGCATACGCGAAGTTGTAGCTGTGTAAGTAGCTCCTGTACCAGACGGTGATACAAACGCATCTACATACAATACAATCGCTAACCAGTTTAGACTAAGAGCAATTGCCAAATCAGCAAAAGGTGAATTGAAATTCAGATGACTCCATCCGTTCACGATCATAGACGGATCAACTGCACCGATAAACACAACTTGTAAAATAACGTATATAAAACCTGCAATTAGAATAGACCCAATAACAGCAATAGGTATAGACTTATTCGGCGACTTCGCTTCTCCTGCCATATTTACGGGACTTTGAAATCCATTAAACGCAAACACGATACCAGAAGTAGCTACTGCTGTTAAAACGCTTGCCCAACCATATGGTGCGATACCTTGAGAACTTGTAAAGTTTTCACCATGAAATCCAGCAAAAAATAAGGATCCTGCCATTACACCTGGAACAATTAATTTAAAAATAGTAATAAATGAATTTGCCTTAGCAAAAAGGTTAACTGTCCAATAGTTGACGAAGAAATAGAACAATAATAGTAAAGAAGCTATGAATAATCCTTTAGTCGTTAAGATATTGTTATCAACTAAAGAATGAGACCATCTGGCCCATTCCCAAGGCCACGTACTCATATATTGTACCGAAGCAATGGCCTCAACGGTAATAGTCGAAGCGATAGATATCCAGTTCGCCCACGCAGCTATAAATCCAATAAAAGAGCCATGCGAATATTGAGGATACTTAACCATTCCTCCAGCTTCAGGAAACATTGCCCCAAGCTCTGCGTAAGATAATGCAATAAATAAAATTACAACCATACCGATAATCCAAGAAAAAATAGCTGCTGGTCCTGCAATCTGTGCAGCTTTCCACGCTCCGAACAACCAACCAGAGCCAATAATAGAACCAATACCTGTCATAATTAAAGCAAAAGTCCCCATTTTTCTATGCATATTACTCATCTCTACCTACACCTCTTCCTAGGAAAATAAAAAACACTTGATCTATAAATCAAGTGTTTGCCCAGGCGCGCGGCTTATACTCTATATGCTCCCCCATGGTACTCCATGTTGCGCCAGTTACATATAGGAAAATAGTTTTTTTTTTAGTATATAGGATTATTTTAAATTTCACAATACTTTAAAAATATTTATATTTTATTAATATTCCCATTGATTTTTCGTAATTCCCTATCAATATTCTTTTTAATTTGAAAAAATTAGGTGAATTAAAGTTCAAAAACAAACATTCGATTTCCAGAACACATGCTACATCAATATAATCTTTTTCTCTTTAAAATTATACTTAAAAATCTTTAAGAGCTTATATGCACAAAATAAACCGTTCATATTTTACAAATTATATCCCAACAACATTTACATAGGAGTAATGAACCAGATAGTTAAAATCTCCAACAGAGGAAATACCTGGAATAATCCATACCTTTATTGAGCATTTTTCTACAATAACTGTTCTTTTCTTCCTCAAAAAAAGCCATGCACAAGTTGGGGAAAATATCTGAGGGATGAAGATCTCTCTTTATCTCACTTTGGTTTGTCCAAAATTTATGCACAACTTTAATTAGTGTCTATTATATTTAACTAATGTGAAACACACTCGGCATAGCTAGAGTGATGAACGTAGATTAAATTTCCTTAAACTAGATGATGTCCCTAAATCCTTATAATAAAATAAATCGTATCACTCATCTTTTTATTGAAATGGCACGAGGCTTCTTAACTGGAAATATCATCCTCGGATTTAACATCCAATGGTGTTCGTTTATCATTTTCAGCATGTAATAACTTGCTGCGACCAAGGCTAGGAAACGACCCCGAACCCGAATGAAGATCTACAATAGTCTTCTTGAATTCATTATTATATTTTACCTGTATTCTTACCTTCCAAGACGGACACATCCTCTCAAAAATCATTGTAAGGACTTAACTAAAATGTGTCCATGAAAAACTATGCTAACTCCAGATAGTGTACGAGTACACCATGCTTCTTAAACTACCCTGCCCCTTTAGTTCCGTAAAGAAAAAGCTGCCTTAAAGACAGCTCTGATCTTCAGCTAACGCACCCGTTAGTTCATTAAGAAAAGCGAAAATTCTTCAAGAATCGCGCCCGATTGCAGAGGATTAAAAAGAATAGAGTTCTAATATTTTTTCTAAGGGTAATTTATTCGGATTACACATGTCAACAAAATAGGGTAACTGCCATTTTTGAGTTTTCATCGCTTGATTACTACTCGGACTATCCCAGCTAGGATAAACTCTTATTGCCATTTTGCCCTTTGTTGAAGTAGACCTAAGAATGTTCTGTTTTAAAAGAATTTCTTTTGGGAAAATAAATTGACCAAACTCATTTTCATTTTTAAAGGTAGTTATAACTAATAAATCAGGGGCTTCCTCATATAAGTAGGGTTGATTTTTATTATTTTCGTCTTTTTCCCAAAATGCAACAAACTGCCCTACTTTGGTAGGGGTTATATTCGCAATTCTGAATCGAACTGTCTTAGAAGATAATTGAAATGTACCAGCACCATACTTAGAATTTTGCTTCTCTTCTTGAACTGACTTTACAGTTAAGTGATTCGACTCATAAATCATTTTATTTACATAAGTTAATGCTGTAAAAAAATTATTCATTTCTTCACTCCTAAATTTCAAACAAAATGGCCCAATTGTTGAATAAAGATCAAACAGTACTCTTCAACTATCCTGCCCCGTTAGTTCCATAAGACAAAGATGTGCCAAAGCAACTTCTTTATTGCTCCTGTTAGGTTAAGAACTACGCTTTTTTATTTTTAATCTCTTCCAACAGAGAGATAACCTTTTCATTCTGTTTAATTATTGTTTGATTTTGATTTCTCATTTTTGTGAAATCAAATAAAAATATTAATAAGATTGCTAATATAAGGAAAGCCATAATTCACCTCTACACTCTACTTTTCTCTAAATTATACCAGTTCTTATGCAACTATCCTGCCCCGTTAGTTAATTAAGGACAGTTTTTCACTCGAGAACGAATGTATGATAATATAAAGAATCGCATATTAAAAAGGCCAACAATTTGGGGCCTTTTTAATATGGCTATGGACCTCGGTGAGATCATGTACCTCCTCATTACAGGTACAGCTGATGGTATAATATGGTGATGGATCTAAAGGAGCCGTTAAAGCTTTTCAAAAGAGAAGAGGATTAACGGTTGATGGACAAGTTGGTAAAAAGACTTATCATTATCTATCGTTTGCAGCATATTAAATTAAAAGGTAAGCTAGGAAAAATCCTAGCTTACTTTTTTGTATGATCAATTATATTTGCCTCTTTAGGCGCTTTGATTTTAAACAGGTCCAAATTAGTTTTCTTATCTATTGTTTTAAGTGAAATTAGTTTACCTTCTTCATAAGTTTTACCCTTAATAATCTGTACCTCTCTTACTAAAACATCAATAGTTTTATCAAACCAAAGCTCAAGTGTTTCTTCATTTGATATTGTTATTTTGTAGACTTCTGCATCTCTACCTAATATTTTTTTCGTCCCTAACGACTGAATTTTTTCTTTTTCAAATTCAGAAAATATCTTTGATTCAATAGGTGGTCCAGGATTATCATTTGCTTCAATTAAAAATTTATTATCTTTTTTTGTGTAAGTAGCGATAGTTTTACCATCCGATACTGAAAAATCCCCGTTTTCATTTTCAGTTCATTCTTGACTACCAGAAATATATGTTGTGATTAATTCTCCATTGCTGTTTTCTTCAACACTTACTAGTACTTCTTCGGGTAGTATTTCGCTTCCATTTTCCATTTTTTGAAATTTATCAGCCAGTATTTCATTTAGAGCGTTTTGAATGGATGCCTTTACAACGGGTGTTGACAATGATCCAATACTAAGCAATAGAATTGCAGCACTTGCAATAAACCCAATTAACCATTTTGATCTTTTTCTATTGTTATTCATTTCACTATAGGCTTTGTTAATTCCTTTTTGACTCATCAGTTCGAACTCTTTGGGTATTTCAATATTTTCAAGTTCTTGTTTTATTTTATTTTTCATAGGATATCCTCCTTACTTAATCTTTTTCTTAACTTTTCTAATGCTCTATACAAGGTGGTTTTTATTGTACCTAAAGGCATATCCAATGTTATTGCGATATCATTTAAAGTGTAATCATGGAAATATTTCAAAAGAATAACACTTTTTTCAGTTTCACTAATCTCTTCAATCAAAGTTTGTAAATACAAAGATAATGCGTTATCTTCTTCTTCACCAATAGTTATTAGTTCCATGTGTTCGGGTTTAATGGAAAAAACTTTATTATGCTGTCTTAACATATCAATAGAGCAAGTTATAACAATCTTTATTAACCATGTTTTAAAGTACTTTGGTTCTTTTAAGAATTTAATCGATTTAAAAGCTTTATAAGCTACTTCTTGTACAATATCTAATGAATCTTCTTGAGTTCTCATATAAATAAAAGCAGTTCGATATATTTCCTCTTTATAGTTTTGAAATAATATTTCAAAAGCGTTTTTGTCACCCTTTTGTGCTTTTCTAACTAACCTTTCAATTTTCATCACCTTCTTTTTCTCTTATTACAAATATTAGACGAAAACCTAGAGTATTTGGCTTTACTTTTTTTATTTCATTTAAACATTTTCCATTTTTTCACTTTAATTCGAATGTATGATAATGCTAAGATTCATACGTGAAAAAGGCCGCCAATTGGCGGCCTTCTTATTCAGCTAACGCACCCGTTAGTTCATTAAGAAAAGCGAACCTTATTAAAGAATCGCGCCCTATAGTTGAAGATCGATTAATTTAATTCAACTGGTGTTTATTGCAGAACTTTCATGAACTTTCATAAAGTCTCTTATCAGCAAAAAAAGGTTGGATATCTAAAAAAGTACCTAACCTTTTTTGTTACCATAACGAGTGTTATAGGCCCATTGACAGGGTTCTGATAGTTATCCGTCAGATAGTTTCCAATTACTAGAAAATAATTCTTGCTAGTATCATGTAATTCACACCTGTGCAGCTTGCATAAGTTCGTATATTTTGCGAGTTGTATTTACATTTCTGATTGTTATTTGTTGGTATGGCTTTGAACCAACGAGTTTAGTCATACCGGATTTGGTAATATTTTTTTTTTCAACCGACCATAGAATGGCTCCAGGAACGTATTTCACCGTATCAATTTCTGGTTTGATGACCAGCTTATTGAGCACTGACTCATCATCAATTTCGTCCCATAAAAACAGCACATCGCTTCTCATCTGTTGGTCGTTCGTCCATGACTCTGGAAGGGAGTGTATGACTTTTTTAAAATCATCAAAACTACGGACTAAAACTTTGATTTGTAATCCGAAGTTTGTATGTATAGCCTCTTCTAAAATATGGGATATTGTTGTTTTTGATTGGCCATTCACTGTGAAAATAATATTACCTGAATTGATATATGTAGCTACAGAGCTCATACCCACTCGTTCAAAAGCTTGTTTAAGCAACTTCATGTTAATTTTATTTTTCCCACCAACATTGATTCCCCTAAGCAGTGCGACATAGACCATGATAATCCTCCTATTAGTTTGCATTTTATATTAAACATTTGACGGATTAGAGCAAGAACCCTGTCACTGGGCCTTATAGACAGTTTTTATTTTGTCATATTTTATTTTTCAGGTTTTCTAGATTGTCTATATCTCCATTTACTATCAAACCAATATGATCTGAAATAACTTCAATATCTAAATCCCACCATTTTATTTCTAGCAATTTGCTAATGATTTCTTCTGAGAAACGGGTTTTAATTTTCTTTGCAGGATTTCCTCCGACAATTGTAAATGGTTCCACATCTTTAGTAATAACTGATTTGGCTGCTATAATAGCACCATCACCTATGTTGATTCCAGGCATAATGACCGTATCCATCCCAATCCAGACGTCATTTCCAATTATCGTATCCCCTTTAAACGGCAATTGATCTAGCGTTGGTGTGTATTTCTCCCAACCTTGTCCAAAAATATTGAACGGATAAGTGGAGAAGCCATCCATCCTATGATTAGCTCCA
This sequence comes from Peribacillus sp. FSL P2-0133, assembly GCF_037975445.1. Classification (NCBI taxonomy): domain Bacteria; kingdom Bacillati; phylum Bacillota; class Bacilli; order Caryophanales; family Bacillaceae; genus Peribacillus; species Peribacillus sp. FSL P2-0133. The sequence goes on from NZ_CP150254.1 coordinate 3,502,034, forward strand.
TTCATAATAAACGTCACACCGGGTGCTATGGCACAAAATTTCCCTATAACAAGTCGATCACCAAAAAATTCGTAATGATACAAGACTTGATCTTCAAAGGATTCTCCATTTTTTGCATCGTAATAAGAATATTCACCTGCAATAATATTTGGTCTAGTAATTGTATTTTTAATAAATTGTAAAATATTATTTCCTTTAATCGGATATTTATCTGTAGGATTCGGTCCATGCTGCTTATTTGATTCCATAGATATTCACTACCTTTCAAGGTTTTTATTCAAAGCTTAACCGGCCTAACTTATTGCATTCCTCAGCGAACCACAAGGCCTTGTCAGGTCCTACTACCATACCATGTGGCTCCGCATTTTTCGTAGGAATAGGATATTCCGTAATTTCACCGTTTATTGTAATTCGACCTATTTGATTACTTCCCCATTCAGTGAACCATAAAGCACAATCAGGGCCGGTTACAATTGCGTGTGGACGAGCATTCGGAGTAGGAATGGTAAACTCACTTATTATTCCAGAAGTAGTAATTCTGCCAATTTTATTTCCGTTAATTTCTACAAACCAAAGTGCACCATCCGGTCCATTTGTAATACCCACAGGACCAGCCTGTTTTGTGGGTAACTTATATGTAGTCACTTCCCCGCCTATCGTAATCCGACCTATTTGATTACTCTGATTCTGAGTAAACCATAGAGCATGATCAGATCCAGCCACAATAAAAGAGGGATAAGAATCAGGAACTGGCAAACTATACTCAATAATTTCACCTGATGATAAGATTCTCCCTATTCTATTTCCGTTCATTTCTGTAAACCAAATGTCTCCATTATGTCCTTGCGTGATACCAAAAGGTCCCGAATCGCTGTTCGGTAGCGTATATTCAGTAATTTCACCTGTTACTGTTAGTTTTCCAATTTTATTTGTCCTATTTTCAGTAAACCATATATCACCCTGATCTGTAGAAGTGATAGATAGCACACCTGCATTGACAGTAGGAAGATCAATATAAGTCACTTTACCATCAACAGTCATTCGACCTATTTGATTCGCTTTATGTTGTGTAAACCATAGGGCACCATCTTTCCCCCTAGTAATTCCATAAGGACCTGAATCTATATGAGGAAGCTCAAATTCTTCAATTTTTATTCTCACGTTAATTCCTCCTTTTTCTTGTATAAAATTATTCTAGTAATTCGTTATAAAATAATTTAATTCTTACGAAAAAAAGTTTTGTATACGGGGCATTTTCAGTTAACATAATTCGTTGTTATCGGTAGCAACACAAATAACTCCGCTTCAATTTATTCGAACGAAGTTATTTGTGTTGAAAAATTTCTAATCAATTACAGCATTATATATATTTCAATAAGGTTCCTATCTGGGTCTAGAAAATGTGCAATACGTGATCTCCATTCTTTACGATCGTGTGGTTTAGTAATAAATTCAATCCCATTTTCTCTTAAACGGTTATAAGTCTTATCAACGTCTTCTACTTCAAATTGAAGTAAAAATTTTGATTGAGATTCCCCTTCTAAAAATTCATTTTCCTCTCCGACCACTTCTGCCATGGCTTTTCGGGATAAAAGCTCGATTTTCGTTTCTCCGTTATTGAAAAGTGCATATTCCATTTCTTCCTCGTACCAACTTATTGAAAGTCCTAATAGATCTTTGTAAAAATTGGAGATTTTTTTAAAATCATTAACCAACAGTCTGATTTGAAATAACTTCAATTCAATCTCCTCCTAATAATATAATTCTCTTCATTTACAAAAAAACCCTTCTCTTATTCAAGAAAATGGTCCAATTGTTGAATAAAGATCAAACAGCACTCTTCAACTATCCTGCCCCTTTAGTTGCATAAGAAAAAGCTGCCATAATGACAGCCCCATGCTATTTGACGGTTTTTCTCATGAAGTTAATATCATCAATTTCTTTAGTGAATCCCCATTTTTCATAAAAAGATATTTTGTCAGATTTACAATACAATTCAAAGTGTTGCACAGATTGAAGTTTAGGGTGTGTCGTTACTTGATCTAACAATATTCGTCCCAAACCTTTTCCTTGATACTCTTCATGGATAATAACATCGAATATTAAGGCTTTATAGACAAAATCTGAAAGAACACGTATAAAACCAATGAGTCTATTAGTTTTATTTTCACATATTCCAATGAGGATGTCTGTGTTTTCGAGCATTACCAACACGTCTTCAAACTTTCGGTTATCTGTCCACCATTCTTGTTGGTATAATTCGTAGAGTTCTATGATTTGTTGTTCATCTAGTGTTGAGATGATTTTGTAATTCATGTATGCTTCATTCCCTTCAAAACATATATATATTTATTTATATAATTCAATTTTAAGGTGTACAAGTCCTTTTTTTGCGATGTTTTACTAAATAACTATTACGCTCTCTCAATTGTGCTTGATGCTGCATAAAAAAGTGGGGGTTAATGCATCCTCTTACTCAATTAAATGGCCCATTTGTTGAATAAAGATCAAACAGCACTCTTCAACTATCCTGACCCTTTAGTTCCGTAAGAAAAAGGTTGCCGCAGCAACCTCCCTAATTGAAGTAAAGTACCTGTAAGTTCAATAACTAAACCTTTGATACTTCCCATAAGCCAATAGAAAACAAAAGGACCATAAGAAAGCACACTATAATATATATCGCCTTTCTAACCCTAAATGGTAGTGAAGTTATCAAAAGATAAACAAAAATACCGAAGATTCCTGCTCCACTTACTACTTCACTCTGCTCTTTATCTTGCTCTTTAGTATATAGAATGGACAATATTAATCCTGTTAGAGATAAAAGAACAAGGAAGAGAAACCCTATATCTATGTTCAATTTAATTTTCCTCTCCTATTTTAGATGGATCTCGTTACCACCACTTTTAAAAGCTTCTGAATCTAATATATTATAACTCCTTGTTGAACTATCCTGCCCCTATAGTTGCATAAGAAAAGGAGCTGCTGATCAGCTCCTGGTAATGAAGTAAAGCACCCTTTAGTATATGGAAAGGCTACTTGATTGATTTAACAACGTTGAGCAGTGACAATAAAGTCGTTTAAAAATAAGCTGTTCAAGGCATATTCTTACGTAAGTAATGGTCTCGATTATTACCATAAAGTTGTTTCATTTTGCACTGTCAACAAGACTGCATGATGCTCATTTAGGAAATATAGTTGTTTGAAAAAACGGTGGCATGCGGGTTTCTGTGGTCATTAACCACCTCGAATGTCTGACATATTTTTAGGAAATCTCTTGCATTGAAATTGCTATCGTATTCTAAGTATGGTTCACGTCAAAGTTACGTTTGTGGGGATCATGTAAGACCTACTAAATGGTTGACAGTTGGTCGATGAAGCAGGAAACTTCCGCCTCTTAGGCGGTGGGTAGTTCACCTATTCAAAACAGGTATTGTTTATTTCACCCGAAGCACTATTTTTCCCTTGGATGTCCGATTTTCGATACTCTCATGAGCTTTTGCTACTTCAGATAAATCCAGTACTTCTGTTACATCGACCTTCACTTCGCCACTTGCCACATAAGAAAGGGCTTTTCGTGCTGCTTGTGCAACGATTTTTGGATGGTACACACTTAGTAACTGTAGATTAAATCCAAGGACTGCTTTGCTACCAAACCAAAGTTCATTCGCAGATGGGGTAACGTCTGCTGCTTCACTTGCATTGCCCATGACAACCAATCGTCCTAATGGGGACAAGAGAGATAATCCTGTTGTTCTGGCTTCTCCTCCTACTTGATCAATGACAATATCTATACCACTACCTGCAATAGTTTGTGCGTATTCATCTCGTAAATAAACTTCGTCATAGCCTAAACTTTTGGCATATGCTACTTTTTGTTTGCTTCCTACTACTCCAATCACCCTACCTGCTCCAAGGGCACGGGCCATTTGCCCGATCGCACTTCCTACTCCACCAGCGGCAGCATGTACCAGTACCGTTTCGCCTTTTTGTAAATGTGCCACACTGGATAAAATCATCATCGCGGTCGTTACATTGGATGGATATGTTGCTGCTACTCGCATATCTACAGTTTTTGTTTCTTGATCCAACGGGATAACCAAATCCTCACTCACTTTCACTACCTCTGCATATCCACCTCCATTTACAATTGTTAGTGCTGCAACAGGTTGACCTACTCTTACTCCCGTTACTCCTTCACCGATTTCTCGAATAGTTCCAGATACCTCAATTCCCGGAACAAATGGAAGCGCTAAATCCTCTACAACACCTTTGCGAAATAATACCTCCGCATAGTTAACACCTGCATAAGCAACATCAATTGTTACTTCTCCAATCCCAGGTTGTGGAGTTGCTACTTCTTTCTGTGTAAGTACGGATGCTTCTCCAAATTGTGGAATGATAATAGCCTTCATTTTTTCTCTTTCCCCTTTCGCTTGCCTGATAATTACTAGGCATTTTTTGTTTATTTTCTTATCTATGATTTTATTCTAATAGCTACCAATATTATTACGAGTTTTTCGTTATACTAGTATTTCAGTAACACCTTAAGGAGAGAAATCTGGATGGAAAACAGAAATATAAAAGTGCTTGGGGAGTTTTTAAAGTCACGACGAGCAAAGATTTCTCCTGATGGGCTACATGTTTCGACTGGAATGAGAAAACGAATTTTTTAAATAGAAGCATTATAAACCAGAGCTGAATTTCTCCTAACTGGCCCTAAATATGATTGTTGGCTGCCTACACCTAAAATGTTTTTAATGATTCTGCAACGGACTAACATTCTTACACCTATGTTAGTTCGAATTTTTTTACGTACTATCATGCCTTTATTGTCACTTTAAGAGGTAATTTGCGCTTATTTTAAGTGTTATTTTAAGATGCCTCATATTCCCCAACCCTTAATTCAATAAATTTACATTTACCATTTTACGCTAATTCTGTTAAAAAACATATCCCTTATGGAACTATCCTGCCCCGTTAATTCCATAAGAAAAAGCTGCCTTAAAGACAGCTCCGATCTTCAGCTAACGCACCTGTTACTTTAAGTACAATTCTTCACAATCTTCTTCGATAGTCGAACTAGGAAAAAGCAATGCTTTATTTAAGGCATCGCCTCCTTTTATTTCAAAAAGAATAAAAGATAAACTTAGTCTATTCGTATTTTTATTAGTGTCTAATTATTAAATTGTTCTAACTTTTGTGGTTTTGCCCAGATTAAATAAAGATATCCTAAAATCCCACGTTCATGCTTCTTAATTATCAAATTGGATTGCTTAACTATTTCTAAGATATCTCGATTTTGATGGCATCCAATAGCATTAACTGCAGCCTTATCAAGTTTCTTTTGAATCCAAGCCAGGGTTGGGACGGAAAAGAGCCCATGTTCCAAAAGTAATATCTGTCCATCTTCTTTACACCATTTATTAAAAAGGTTTAAAACATGTACTGGATTTTCATAACCGCAAAAAGAACCGGATGAAACAATTGTATCAAAGGAATTATCAGGAAAATCAAGGCATTCAACATCAGATAAAATAAATTTGGCTTTTACCCCATATTTTTTTGCAGATTCTTTAGCATGTTCAATCATTTTGGGGCTGAAATCTACTCCTAAATATTCTATACCTTTTGGATAGAAGGAAAAATTCATTCCAGCCCCAACAGCCACTTCTAAAGTCTTTCCTTTAACCGATTGGAAAATTTGCTTTCTCCATTTATTTTGCTCTTGTTTTTTAAGCTCTTTTGAATATTTGGCAGCTTGGTTATTAAACTTTTGGATTAATTGCTCTTTCTTCATAAGCCAATTCACTTCCTGATACTATAAATTATTTCGCATCATCTATTATTATACCAATTTAATATTTTTTCCATATTTCACCATCCGATTTGTAATCTTGGGTGAATTCTTGTTGAACTAACCTGCCCCGATAGTTGCATACAGAAAAAGCTGCCTTAAAGACAGCTCCGATCTTCAGCTAACGCACCTGTTTGTTAATTAAGGGTAGTTTTTCACTTGAATTTGAATGTATGATTATATATATATCGGACATTCAGATTGCCGCCAATTGGCGGCCTTCTTATGACGCTACGCACCCGTTGCCAATTATTCATTCATTCGAAATACTGATTATTTCATATAGATTACTACAAGCATCCATAAAGCCAAAGCACCAACGATAGCAAGTGCTATACGCGTAGATAGTATCCGTACTTCAAAGTCGGTTTTCTTGGATGGTTCAGGATATGCAATTACGTAAATTCCCTTTAATAGTGCGAGCCATGCAATGACTGTGGTGAATCCCTGCCAGTTTAATGCCCATACATTATGCAGGATAATAGTGCCTAATCCTAGGAAAATCGATAGAAAGCCATACATAATCCCAAATCCTCTGTCCTCGACCACTAATTTTTTCAGTTCACGTAGTACTGAGGGACGTACGAAAAGTATTCCCGATACGACAACCGTCATCCATCCCCAAAACAGCCCTAAAAAGGAACTTACTTCCATTATTATCTCACTCCTTTCAATTATATTTATATTTTTTCTAGTTTGAAAGTATGATTATTGTAATGATCGTACATTAAAAAGGCCGCCAATTGGCGGCCTTTTTATGGCGCTAACGCACCTGTTAGTTTAAGTATGATACTTCACATATTAAAAAATTTAATCTCTATCTAAATTATATTAATGTCTTAATTGCCCACTAACACATTAAACGAACAAATAAAAAACATCCTCTCTAAATAGAAACGTGATAAAAAACAGTAAACTTTTCTATTACGATGTTATTCCTCAATCTTAAACCAAGGACCTGAAGCTTGAATTATATTCCAAAGTTTTTCAGGAAGCTCAAGCTCGCTTACTTTTGACGTCTTAATGGCTGTCTCAATTTCAGCTACTTTTCCAGTCTGAACCTTTTCTACCCAGTCTGGATTCATGATTAACGTATGACCAATCGCTGCTAGGGATAGACCCTTATCTAATGCTGTTGAAACGACTTCCGGAGTTACCATAGAACCAGCAGCCATTACAGGAACTCTGCCGTTTACATGTTCAACAATTAATTCAAGATATGTTTTTTCATCTTTACTATTTACGGGCTTTGAGGATAAGGCATTAGCCAACGAAGCATGTACATAATCAACATCTGCTTCAATAAGACGATTAATTAATTCATAGGTATCCTTCATTTTCAAACCGCCTTCTTGGTGTTCGTCAGGAGATATTCTGTATCCTAAAATAAACGGTTTTGTTGCACGCTTTTCAATCACCTTTTTCACTTCTTGAACGATTGCCAGTGGGAAACGCATGCGATTTTCTAATGATCCTCCCCATTGGTCTTCTCGTCTGTTGAAGTAAGGTGAGAAGAAGTTTTGCATTAAAAACCCATGAGCACCATGAAGTTCAACGCCATCAAAACCTGCTTCAATTGCTCTTCTTGTTGTTTCTCCAAATGCATGGATGATATCTAAAATTTCCTCGTGTGAAAGTTCTCTAGGCAAAACTGAAGGAGCAAATCCAGTAGCTTCAGTCTCTAAAGCGCTGGAACTAACAACCTCACCATTTGGAACAAGATCTGGTAGGGCTTTGTTACCTGCATGGAAAATTTGAAGGACCGCAGGAGCTCCGCCACTTTTCGCGGCCTCAGCTAATTTACGTAAGCCCGGCATAAATTTATCGTCATAAGCTGCGAATTCATTTTTAAAACCGATCCCGTTTGGAGTCACATGTGTACAACCTGTAATCACAAGTCCTACTCCGTTTACTCTTTTTTTGTAATAGGTTAATTCCTCATTTGAAACCGTGTAATCATCATTACTGGACCAAGTTGTCATTGGTGCCATAACCACTCTATTATTAAGGGTAATCCCGTTTTTAAATGTAAAAGATTTAAATAAGTTGCTATATTTTTCGTTCATTTTTTAACCTCTTTCTGAATTGATCAAACATTGTTAGTTTGTCGTATTTTGTAAAGGGTGATTAACCCTTCATGTATTTTAAATGGTGCAAGAATAGGTTAATCCCTAGAGAGCACTCTAACGCAAGTTTTTTTTTATTTTTACTTTCGATAAAAACACGATGTAGAAAGTTGTCTGTACGAGGTTTATCCAAAAGATGCAAATGAAAAAACACCTGGCTCCTTAATTTCTAAGAGAAACAGTCTCCTACTTCATTTTCATAAAAATTTATTTTATTATCCAAATGCTCTAAACTTTGACGAATCTTCTCCAATTCTTCCACTACTTTTTTGCGATGCTTTTTAAGCAGAGCTAACCTTTCCTCCATTGTTTTATCCCCCATATGCCCCCACATGGCAAATCGTTTCATGTCTTTTAGTGACATCCCTGTATTTTTTAGGTGGAGCAAGGATTCAATCCATAATTTATTTTCATCCGAGTAGATTCTGACATTGTTATCGTCTCTATTTACTTTTATTAACCCTTCTTTTTCATAAAACCTCAATGTATGTTCGCTTAACCCAACTATTTTAGAAAATTCCCCAATAGAATATGTCAATATAACCGCCTCCATTAAATCTGATATGTCTATTTCTTCTTTCTTTTTTAATTTGTGACATAAAGAAAGAATAATACTTAGAGCTTACTCTAAGTCAAAAAATTGTAATTCTTCTGCATATGACGATTAACGATCTTTTAGATTTACTTCGTTAAAAAATTTTAAAAAGGAGGCATAAAGAGTAGAATAAAAAAAAGCCACTTATTTATTAAGGGTTCCGTTTTGAAGTGGTTTTTCGAATTTATAAACAAAAATGACAGATGTTTTGACTTCGTTATTGGCATTTTAAAAAAGCAAACTCACCGCAGTTTTGGTGAGTTTGCTTTTTTATAGCTATCCGGTTCTTTATGGAACTAAACTGCCCCTTTAGTTCCATAAGATAAAGCTGCCTTAAGACAAGACAGCTTCGATCTTAAGCTAACGCACGTTGAATGGCTATTCAAGTAATAACTCGGACTTAAATACGATTACAGCATTTCCCGCAATCCTTACTTCCTCTGGTTCCTGATTACAAATTTTCACTTGAACATCAATGACACCCGCCCGGTTTATAGCTTCGCCCTGCACTGCTTTAAAACTAAATAAAGTATTATCATGTTTGACAAGTCCATGGTGTATTAAGTATGCGCCTAAAGGGCCGTTCGCATTACCTGTAACAGGGTCTTCGTTAATACCAATTGCTGGAGCAAACATTCTTCCATGAATTAAGATTTCAGAGTTGGGAGCATTCATCGTAAACACATAAAAACCATTGCAATTAATTAATCCACTGACTTTTGTTAGTAAATCCATATTAGGGTTTAATCGGTGAAGAAGTTCCGAATTTTTAATTCCAATCATCACCTTGGAATGCCCGGTAGAAACGATTTGTACGGGACAATCTTCTAATAAATCATTTTCACTAATATTGAAAGCTGTAAATATGTTTTCTAAAGCTAGACCATCAATCACCGCATCAAAACTTATACTACCCTGCGTCATTATAATTTTGTAATCATTATCTTCATTAATCACATCGACTGGTAAAATGCCGGCACCAGTTTTATGAAAAACTTTACCTGTATTTAAACTATTTTCAACTGCACGAGCATAGTGAGCAGCAATCGTCGCATGTCCACAGATGGGAACCTCATGAGTAGGCGTAAAAAAACGAATATGTACATCAGATTCGCTATTGTCTGATTTAAATATAAATGCCGTTTCCGAATTGTTAAGCTCTCTAGCAATCCTCTGCATCTCACCTGAAGATAAACCATCTGCATTTGTAATTACACCAGCAGGATTACCTGATAATTTTTCTTTCGTAAATGAATCAATTTGATATAATCGGTACTTTCTTGCCATGCCATTTCCCACCTTTAATATAGTGAATTTCTGGTCCTTTATACTATCTATAATTCTTATTATATTAATAATTACCCCATTAGCTCCAAAAAAAAAGAGTGATCGTCACAGCTCTTTAAAGAACTATTGCACCTGTTAGTTCCCTAATGAAAAGGTTGCTTCAGCAACCTCCCTTATTGATGTAAAGCACGCCTTAGCTTAACAAACAATTTAATGATGTGAATTATTTACCTTGTACCTTTTTCCAAGCGAAAACCCAGCAGATAATAAAGATACTGTCGCTAAACCAACTCCAATAATCATAGAATAGTCGAAATAATTTTCAAGTGCCATACCACTAGAAATAGCTACAATAAACAAAAGTAAAAAGAAAATCGTATAATTCTTTTTCATAATTACTCACCACCTTTATGATATTACAAAAAAAGCAAATAAATTGTTGAACTAACCTGTGCCTATAGTTAATTAAGGGGGTTTAACTTCATTTTTCGAATGTACGATAATGGGAATTATCATACATTAAGAAGGCCGTCAATTGGCGGCCTTCTCATGGCGCTAACGCACCCGTTAGTTTAAGTACAATGTTTCACAAACCTACTCAATTATCACTTCATTTATTACATGAATGCTGCCCGTCTATATGAGAGCAAGAGATGACTCTTCCACAAATTCTGTTTATTCTCTTGCTCCAGCTTATATATATCTTGATGATTTCACTCAAAAGAATGCAAGACATCGCTTCTCTTTCTCTCCTCAACCACCAACAAAGAATGATACGGAGTCTTACTCGGAATATTTGAATGCCCTTCATGAATTTGATCAAAGAAACAAGTATATCGAAGGACTTCATGTAACAATAATAATACAATAAAAAACAATATAAATTTATTGTAAAACGATAAAACATATGATAAAATCATTTTGTCATTTAATAAGTGAGGTATTTAAAATGAATGTTAAACAAGGTTCAACCACTTTCTTAAAGGTAATTATTTTTCTGGTTGGAATTGCAGTTCTTGCATTGTGCATATTTTTGGTGCCTAAGATCGGGAATTTTGCTGGGGAATTGTATCCAGATATTGCTTATATGAAATCTCTCGTTTTAATCGATATGTACGTGGCAGCGATTCCTTTTTATTTCGCTCTTTATCAAGCTTTTAAACTTTTAAGCTATATTGATAAGAACCAAGCGTTCTCGGAATTATCGGTAAAGTCTTTAAAGAATATAAAGCACTGTGCCATCACGATCAGTACCTTGTACCTGTTAGGTATGCCACTCTACTATCTCATGGCGAAAAGAGTTGACCCTCCAAGTTTCATACCAATCGGATTGGTCATTATTTTCGCCTCAATGGTGATCGCCGTTTTTGCTGCTGTTCTCCAAAGACTTTTACAAGAAGCTATTAATATAAAATCAGAAAATGATTTAACGATCTGAGGTGAATATCATGGCGATTATCATCAATATTGATGTGATGTTGGCAAAAAGGAAAATGAGCGTAACAGTACTTTCGGAGAGGGTTGGAATTACTATGGCGAATCTCTCCATTCTGAAAAATGGAAAAGCAAAAGCGGTTCGTTTTTCTACATTAGAAGCGATATGTAAGACTTTGGATTGTCAGCCAGGTGATATTTTGGAGTACAAGGGCAACGAAGACACTCAATAAAACAGACAACAACTTTCTTCAACCAACGGGATTAGATAGTGAAATTAAGATGAAGGGATAGCTATTAAGCTATCCCTTCTCTGCGTTTATTATTGATATTTAATTAGAGAATTCCATTGAGAATTGCATTGATATTAGTGACAAAAAATGTGATGTGATTTGCATTGTTTGCACCTCAAAAGGGAAGCCGTTAGCCGCAGCCATCCCTTCTTTAATATAAGCACCCGTTAATTTAGATAAGATAAAAACAAAAAGGCTTATATTCCAAAGTGTATCATGTATTTATTTTCCTCTTTAGCCTGAAATATTTTAGAAGCTAACTCATTAAGTTCAGCAGATTTTTTATACATCGTTGAAGATGTAATCACATCATAAAACATTGATAAAGAATCAGGTGGAATAATTGTAATTCCCCAGTAAGCTAACCCAAACTCTGTGCGTTCAAGCGAATGAAAGTAGGTTCTCATAATAGATAAATGCTCATTTAAGTGATTAATAATTTCATCATCAACAGAAATACATTTATATTTTTGTGGTTCATAAGCAATATTTCTTTTCAGATTTTCGATATTATCAATTATTCCAAAATCATGAACAGGCATTATTATCGACCTCCTGATACATAGTATAATGCTTATTGCACTAAACTGCCCCGTTAGTTAATAAAGGGTACTTTTTTACTTTAATTTGTATGTATGATTTTGTTAAGAATCGTAATTTTAGATTACAGGAACTCTTTAACCCATATTTTCCAACAAAAAAAACCTGAATATGACCGATCTTGGCCAAATTTAGGGTTTTGTTCGTTTGGTAACTTCCGTTAATTAGGTGTTATGTCGACTGGGGTTGTATTGATTTTTCATTTTAAATTAATCTCTCAAAGTATGATAAAAGTTATACTAGATACTAATATAAAAGTTACTAATAAGAATATTGCAATACTATACTTAGACCTCTTTGGAGCACTTTTAGCATTTAAGAAAAATATGGTTAATATTATCATGATTATTAAAAAAAATTGTTGTGCAGAAGACATACAAACCCTCCTTATCTTGGTGTTACGATTTAACGAATGCGAATAATGGTTGTTTTGAGAAGAAACTCCACCTTCGAGAAAGTGTTCTTTTACGTATGGTAGCAAGAATGCTATACCGCCCATTACGGAATATATGCTAAGAAAAATTCCAATATTAAAAGTCGATTTCTAGAACTAATGCACCCTTTAGTTTAAGTGTAATTCTTCACAATATTGTTGTTGGAAAAAGCGATCTCCATCTTGAAGGATTGCAAGATATTTAATAATAATCAATAACCTTTTGTGCACAGGGTTGCAAAATAACCTGTTTGAGGACGGAACAGGCAGCCGTAGCCCACCGCTATGGCTTTTTTTTCTTTCAAGTTTTTTTGGCTGTACTTTCTGCCTTTCTCATCACCCATTACAAACAAAGTACGTGCATAATAAATTCCCGTTTGGCTTGCCCGTACTGCCACTCAAACGTAGTCTCCTTATCCTCGTCGTAGTATTTTTTATATACTCGATGGAGTCTTTCCTTGGATGTTTAGCTACATAATCCGGCTCCTGAAAAATAAACATATACTGAATGATACTTTTGACCAGATTAGAAAGGAGAAATCAGCTTTGACAAAATATCGAATCATGTCCTTTGATGGAGGCGGCACCTTAGGTGCTTTAAGTTTACAACTTTTGAACAGACTGGTTCAGCAAAACCCAAAATTAATTAGTCGAACCAATGTTTTTTCGGGAAATTCAATCGGTTCATTCACTGCCCTTGCGTTAGCAAGTGGAAGATCGCCGAAGGAGACACTCCAGTTTTTTAAGGATAAAATCCTGCCGGCATTCAGCGTTTCCCGACCAGGCGGACCTGTTTTTAACCAACAATTACCATATTCCGGTTTCATTAAAGCGGTACAAACATTTTTTCCACCAGATCTTCTCCTCAAAGACTTAAAAAGACGAATTGTTGTCCCTGCATTTCATTTATTCTCACCTGAGCTGAATCGTTGGACTCCTGTGTTATTCCACAACTTTCCTGGCTCTCCCTATTTAAATGAGAAAGCGAGTGATGTAATACTACGGAGCAGTGGTGCTCCCGCGACGCAACGAGCCTATCAAAACTACGTGGATGGGTATACAGTAGCAACTAACCCCAGTACAGCCAGTATCGCGTTTGCAGTGGGGAAAGCCAAACAGCCGTTGGATCAAATTGCGGTATTATCCATTGGAACAGGTGAAGAGCCGACTCAATTAAGAAGAGATACGAAGGGGTGGGGGATGGTGAGTGCAGATAACATACGCCCCGAAAATATGAAGAACCTTCCCCCAAATTGGGGAGTTCTTTGGGACCGATCGCCCAATGAACCCTTACTGCCATTTCTTCAGATAGTCGCTAGTGGATCCGGTTACTATGAATCCATGGTCAGTTCTCAGCTTCTAGGAAATCGTTTTTTTCGGTTAAATCCACGGATCCCTAATTTATCCAAAACGGACCCTTCTGTAGTTCCCACTGTCATTTCAATTGCTAACAAAACAAATTTACAACCTGCAGTTCAATTTATAGAGAAAAACTGGAATTAATAAAATTATCCCATAAATCTGATTGAATTTTTGTTTTTATTGCAAGCATTTGGATTTTTTATAAAAAAACAGCCAGAACCTGGCTGTTTTTATTTATTTATTTATTTATTCAGTTCTTCTTCAACTATACTGCCCCGATAGTTGCATAAAGAAAAAGCTGCCTTAAAGACAACTCCGATTGATCTTCAACTAAAGCACCCGTTAGTTCTATAAGAAAAAGGCTGCAAACGCAACCTTCCTTATTGAGAACCTGTTAGGTGAAAATGGATTGTACTTTTAAAGCAACTTCTTTCGGTTTAACGTCAAGGAGTGATAGTTTTTCTATATCTACCCATATTGGCAAATATGTACCTCTATCTCTATTTTCATTGGTGTATTCTTACCTTGTCCAGTACCAAAAGTTCCTTCGATAATTTCAGCTAAGAAAAAGTAATGTGTGCCGTTAAACTCAACCTTTGCAAAGCACTCATTAACGTTGACTTTTACACCTAATTCCTCAAAGGCTTCTCTTTTTGCCCCTGTTTCAGGATTTTCACCTTCTTCAATTCCACCACCAGGAAAAACATAGTAAACAGAACCGTTCCTAATTCTTTTAATCAGTCCAACCATGTTATTTTCTACAAGCACAACCGAACCTCTATCTCTCACACATTACCCTCCCTTATTGCATGCACTTTATTGAATTAACCTGCCCCAAAAAAAAAAACTGCCTTAAAGACAGCTCCGATCTTCAGCTAACGCAACCGTTAGTTATATAAGGCTTAGTGTATAGTTGACACAAACTGTGCAATAGGAGGAGAAAGCCTCTGACGGGATTCGGTAAGCATAGGCTATGGATGAACACGCTTCCCTACGGATATTCACCTGCCTCAGATTATTTGCTTTTCGGAGCTTCTGAAACCCTTGCCTTGCGACCCGGTGGCTTCAATGTTTTCCTGTGCTCTTCCCTTCTAGAGCTATAGGTGAGTTTTGATTTCACTTAATCACTGCCTTAATTTATTTTAAATTCTATGTATATAACTCTTAACAATATCAAAACCTATGACTAGCAACACATTACATTCATAGGAGCTGACAACATGGCTAGAAATAACAACAGTAATCAATTAGTAGTTAATGGTGCAGAGCAAGCTCTAGAACAAATGAAATACGAAATCGCTAGTGAATTCGGTGTTACACTTGGCGCTGATACAACATCTCGTGCAAACGGATCTGTTGGTGGAGAAATTACAAAACGTTTAGTGCAAATGGCTGAACAACAATTAGGCGGAAGAACTCGTTAATCGAAATCATATGTAATGTTAGGGATAGTGATTGGACTATCCCTATTTATAATTTTACAAATTTCAAAAAAAGAAATAGAAACTTTAACCGGAGCAAAAATCATTACATATTCGTCATCTTCACCTGCTACTTCAGACTTACTAAAAATGGGTTCAACTTTTTCACCAGCTGATTTTAAAAATACACCAGATTTTTTATACTCAACACTATAACCGTGTTCTTTATCATGTTTCCTTGCATTAAGGAGTTTATGTTCCAGTTTGCTTAATACTTTGTATTTCAACCCACTCGCATCTGTTAGGAGTTTCGTGTCAGATTTAGTAACGACAATTCTTGTTTCTAATGGTGAAAACTCTACCCTTTTAATCTTGTATGTTTTATTTTCCGAAATTGAATTCCTTATTTATTTTTACTGTTACTCTTTCTAGGATTGCCGTTTGATCAAGCATGAAACCGAATGGCCATATTGTTTTTACTTTACGAGTCTCGTGGTCATCATATATTGTTAAATTTTTTTATTTCTAAACGAATATCTTGTCCTTCATATTCTTTTATTGATTCAAACTGCAACTTCAGCTATGAATCATATCTTTAAAATTGCAAAGGACCGATTTTTGCTTCTACATGCTTTACAATTTCTGCTGAATGAACCAGTTCCGCAGCTGTACGCATGTCTTTGTATAAAATTCTGTCCTGCTCAAGGCGAGGCACATATTTTCTAAACAAATCGCAGGCTGCAGTCGTTCCTGTTCCAGGCTGTAACGGCTGATGGAATTCAATCCCTTGGCAGCTGCACATCCATTCGATCCCAATCACTTTTTCAGTATTGGCGATTACTTTCAGTGCCTTTAAAGCTGCAGATGTCCCCATGCTTACATGATCTTCCTGACCCCCGGTTGTCGGAATGGAATCCACAGACGACGGATGTGAATAAACCTTATTGTTAGAAACCAATGACGCCGCGACATATTGAGGAATCATATAGCCCGAGTTAAGCCCACTTTGCTCGATCAAATACGGGGGCAGCTCGCTATGCTGAGGCGAGACGAGTCTAAAAATCCTTCGTTCAGAAATATTGGCCAATTCAGATAGAGAGATTGCCAGAAAGTCCATGGCTAAGGCTATCGCTTCTCCATGACAATTGGAAGAGGATATCGCTCTTGCACCCTCTTGATCATCAAACACCAACGGATTATCTGAGGCTGAATTCATTTCTCTCTCCACAATCGTCCGAACGTAATCAACAGCGTCTTTACAAGCTCCATGCACTTGTGGAATGGATCTAATACTAAGAGCATCTTGTGTGCGGTAATCTTTAAATTTTTCCGTGATCTCACTGTTTTCTATCAGCTTATGAATATTATCAGTTGTCTTTTTTTGTCCAGGATGACGTTTTACTTTACTAATTTTGGGATCAAAGGCATAGTATGTACCTTTCAGCGCCTCAAAACTGATTATCGAAACAATGTCTGCCGCCTTAAGAACATTAATGGCATCATAAACGGCCAGAGCGCCAATTGCAGTCATATCTACCGTGCCATTAATCAAAGAAAGCCCTTCCTTTTCATGCAGTTCGATTGGCTTGATTCCGGCCTTCTTCAAAGCCGTCTCGCCATCTGTTAGTACGCCCTGATTATAGGCCTCACCCATACCCAAAAGGACCAAACTGATATGTGCCTGATGATTTAAGTAACCTAGGGAACCTTCTCGAGGGACGAATGGTATGACATCTTTATTCACCATCTCTGCTAATCTCTCTACCGTTTCAAGTCTTACACCAGAATAACCAAGGGATAAATTTTTGATCATCATCACCATAATTGCCCTTACTATTTCCTTCTCCAACGGATCGCCCATACCGCAAGCATGACTCATAATTATATTTTTTTGCAATTCTCTCGAATCAGAGGCTGAAATTTTTATTTTTGAATTCTCTCCTACTCCGGTCGTAATTCCGTATATGACTCGCTCTTCCTCGACAAAACGCTCGACTATATCCCTTCCTTGGCTAATTCTTTTCTTTACACTCATAGACAGCTCCAAAGGGGCATGATGCCTTGCTACTGAAATCAAATCCCCGATACTAAAATCATCTTCAGTTATCATTACTTTTTCTTGTGTTTTCATAATAAACTCATCTCCTATATTGTGCAGCTTGACAAAACATTAACTTTTATAATGTTTAAGCCTTTGGATTAGTAAAATTTCGCAACGAGACCTCTCTTTCGAGAATTGGAGAGGTACTCCTTTTTTCATGTCAATTAATCTTCTTATGGTTCAAGGGGTTTAAGTTTGAATTTGAATTACTTGCTTCATTAAAAGGATTACTTGCCTCGCTTAAAGAGAGTGACTTTGTCTCCGGTGCCCAGGCAATCGAAATGATAGTACCAATTAACAGAATAGCTGTCATTCCAATCATCGAGGCATCCAACCCTATAGTGTTCATACTAAGGGGCAGGAGGAATGTCCCGATAGCAGAACCAATTCGGCTGAACGCTGTCACAAAACCAACCCCAGATGCGCGAATTTCGGTTGGGAAAAGTTCGGCCGGATATGTTAGCGTAAGATTTGAATTTGCTGATAATATAAAAGTAAAAGCCAGAAAAATCGGAATTACTAAAAGTTTAGGTTCGTGAAAAATGCTAAGCATAAGCAAGCAGACAGTCAGGATTGCAAACGTACTAATCGTGAAACCTCTTCGAGAAAATTTCTCCATAAGCCAAAGACCAGCAACCGAACCCAAGATTAGGAATATGTTTAACCACAAGTCTACAGTGAAGTTTTCTGCTAAACCCATACTTTTTAAGATAGACGGTAGGAATGTGTAGATGGCAAAGTACGGAATGACAATACAGACATAAAATAGACTTCCAAAAGCTGTTCGCTTCCGAAATTTTTTGTTAAAAAGAGCACGAAAGCCATTTTTATTTTGAGTCTCAATAATAGTTTCGTCGATTTCCGCATTAGGCCCGATATACTTCTTTACGATATGGCGTGCTTCATCAATACGTCCCATGCTGATGAGCCATTGTGGTGATTCAGGCGTTCCGATTCGCAGTAGCAGCACAATGAATGCAGGGATTGCAGCACTAGCAAGCATCCAACGCCATGATTCCGGACCAGCTTGTCCTAAATAATATCCGACAATGGTTGCAGAGACGTAACCAACCGTCCAGAGCACATTTAGAGAAGCCAGTAAGAACCCCCTATACTTTCTAGGCGCGAACTCGGCAAGTAAAGTCGATCCGACTGCATAATCGCCTCCGAGAGCAAAACCTATCAGTAACCGCAAAATTAACAACTCTACGGGACCATCCACAAATAGTTGCAGCAACGAAGCTATAGTGACCAATAAAAAGTTAAGCAGGAATATTTTCTGTCTGCCTATGCGGTCAGATAACCCTCCAAGTACTAGACTACCGAAAAAGAGTCCGATCAAAGCAGAACTTCCAATTAGTCCTACCCACATCGAATTGAGTTCCATTTGTGGGCTAAGGAGAGTAAGAGCCACTCCTATAATCCCAAGAGCATACCCATCAGAGAAATTCGAGCCAAAAGTAAGCGCTGTAATTTTCATATGGAACTTGTTAAGTGGAGCGTCATCCATCTTAAATTTTTGTTCGGTCATAAGCGTCTTTCCCCTTTTCAATATTTGATTTTTGGGACACTTCCTACTTCTCTAGTTTAGAGAAGGAAAGCGATTGAAAACAGACGTCTATTTTTTGAATTTTTCTAATTTTTTTCGAATTTAAAATGTAATGTAAAACGCTTACATTTGAAAACTATAATTATTTTAGATTTCTATACTTTTTTACGATCTCTAAATGAACGGGGGGTTGTACCGGTTTTTTCCTTAAAAATTTTGCTAAAGTAATTTGCATTTATAAATCCTGTTTTATCTGCTACATCTTGAATCGAGAGTTTTGTATCTATCAATAGACGCTGCGCTTCGTTTATCCGTGTCTTTGTTAATAGCTGTCGGAACGAGCTTCCTTGTTTTTTTGTTAAGAGCGAGCTAAAATACGCTGCGCTTCTGTTTACTTGGTTCGCAACGTCCTCAAGCCTTAGCTCAGGGTTAGTAAAATTCTCCTCAATGTACCGGATAGCCTGCTCAATCACATTTGTACGAGCGTTTTCTTGATTGTTATTTGCCCGATCAAGAACTTCATATAAGAACAGCAATAACTCCTGGACGATCCGATATAGAATCGGATTGTATAGGATGGATTCAAATACTTGATGATAACGTCTCTCAAGCATCCCTTCGTCAAGGTAAAATGACTTCATGAAGCGTCGGACTTGGGCTAATAAGCTTGTTAACCGGGTTCGCAATAAACCTGGCTCGGGATAGGGATCTTCCTTATTCAAAAATTCTTTATACATCCACTGCTTAATTTTGTCCCTGTCACCTTCGTTCAGCATGTCAATCCATTCGCGCTGTTCAGACGGGGTTAAAAACGGATCGATCATAACCCAGTTCACCTTATCCTCAATGACCGAAAGCTGCCGATATCCTTTGAAAAAACGAATTTCTAGCGCTTGCTTCGCATGAAGATATTTTTCATTTAACGAAAGCAACGGGTCATTAGTATCATATAAAACTAGTGACATGGGCTCCGAAAACTGCTCTTCCCATTCGGTTAGAATCCGATTGCCTATGTGCTTTAATTGTTTGAGTGGCTGTGGCTGCTGGTTATCGAATGAAAAAACAGAAACGATCATGTCGCTTAGCGGCAATACAACCGGTCGGTTCTTAAATGGATATTCTTGTAAAAAAGATAGCAGTATAGGTTGTTTCTTCGAATTTTCCAACTGCATCAGCATTAATCGGAAATTGGCGCCTAACGTTTCTTGATGCACGAATAGAGAACTGTAAGATACGGAAGGAACCTCAATTTGAGCCGATGGCTCTCGTTTCTCCTCAGTTTTTGAAACGGCCTTGCAGCACTGGGTTAATACTCGTTTGATATGGTCAGGCGACTGAGGTTTTACCCATAGATCATAGGCATGAAGCTCGATGCCTTGAAGCGCACGTTCAAATGTGGCTTCAGCCGTCATGACGATGACCTTTTGTATGTACCGTTTGGTCAGCTCCTTAAAGCTGTCCCACGTATCCTTTGGAATCATATCGAGTTCAATGCAAACAACATCTGGTACTTCGGCCTCTATTAGATGAAATACCTCAGATACTGAGCCTGCTAATAGAATGTGATCAAATGGAATCGAAAACGAAGAAACTAGCCAGCCAATCCCTGTTCGTTCATTTTGATCGCGATCAGCAATTAACAATTTAACCATACAGGTACTCCCTTAATGATAGATTTCTTCTTATTAATTATCGCCAAACCAAGCTTATTTTCATCACTACAGTGTCTAACAGATTAAGGGTTCTGGTGCTATCATTACAGGAATGCTGTACTGTTAGTACGAATTTAAGCACGATTAAAAGTTCCCTTCATACTCTATAATTACCAGACAGGTCTTAACCTCGATGATAGTTTATCTTCATTTTCTTCATAAACTAATTTTGTTAAATCTTCTTTGAGCATTTGCAGGCGTTCAGCACCTATGATTTCAATCCAACGTTGCTCAATCTCAGTTAGTATCTTCTCTTTTGCTTTCACTACTAACCAACCTCGTTCGGTCAAAACAATAATTTTTCCTCTCTTATCAGTGGGATGAGCTTTGCGCATTACATAGCCACTTTTCTCAAGATAATCCACCATTTTACTCACAGCTTGCTTTGTAATTCCTAGATATTCGGCTAGTTCTATACCTGTTGCTCCATTGGGAGTGATGCATTTAAACATAAAACCATGTGCAGGTCTAATATCTCCAAATCCAAATTCACTCAATCTGTCATGTAATTCATTAATTGATGTACTAAAGGATAATGATAAAAGTGATGTAAGATCCAATTCACTAAATACTTCATGCTTCATACATAAAACCTCCTTAAATAAAGTCAATCAGGTTGACTTTATTTAAAATTCATTGTACTATACGCAATGTAGTCAATCAAGTTGACTATAGTTTAATTATAAAAGAAATAGGATTCACCGAAACAATATTAATACATTATGGAGGGTTCTCATGGCTAAAATCGTTAAAATTAGAGCAAGTGTATTTGCACCGTATGCTTGGTTGGAACCTATTAAAGATCCTGCAAAAGAAAAGATATTCGAATACACTGGTGATGCACGTGAATTTACACCAAACGCTGTAAACACTATGCGGTCAAGATTAGAGCAAGAAGTGATTATTGATTTTTATAAAAAAGAAATTTTCACATATACAAATGCTTGTATCGTAACTGTAAAAGTTACAAATCCAGATGGTTCTATTGATTATAAAAAAGGAAAAACAAGTACAGAAAATATTGTATGTACTAATGTTGTGTGGGGCACTGATGAAGTTTCTTTTGAAATGAGGGCAAGTGCAAGCAATCCTTTAAATGCAGCAGCACCTGCGGCTGATTATTTATTAACTATACATGTTAACAAGAGTGGTGTTGCACAAATTGAAGGTGCACATGATGGGTTCCCCTGCTATGAATTTTATAAACAAATAGATTTTGGTCCATTTGAATTAATATATGCACATGATTTCAGAAAAACTGGTGACACTCCAGCAGCGCTAGCTGGGGAAATGGAATACAGTTTTAAAACGACAATCTAGATATAAATACTAAGTAGAAGTTTACAAGCAGCAAATATTAAAGGAAAAGCAATAATTTATACGAAAGAAATTGCGGCCTGTTTTGCTGAATGGCTCAAAGTTATGAATTACCCAAAATAAAATTTGAATTACAGAGGTGGTTCTTATGACTAACATTGTTAAAGTTAGAGCAAGTGTATTTATTCCAATGTCTTGGACTGAACCTAAGAAGGATACTCAAACAGGAAACGTGATTCAATTCGAAGGTGACTCACGTGAATTTACACCATATGCTGTAAACGCTATGCGTTCCAGAATTGAACAAGAAGTAGTTGTAGATTTTTATAAAAAAGAAATCTTCACATATGCGAATACTGGCATAACAACAGAAAGAATCACAACTCCTGCTGGTTCCGTTAATAAAAAAACAGGAAAAGCTAGTACAGAAGGTATTTTGTGCACTGATGTTGTATGGAGGTCAGATGACGTCAAATTTCAAATGAGTGCTAGTGCTAGCAACCCATTAAATGTATATGCACCTCCCGTTGATTATCTATTAACTATACATGTCAAAAAAGATGGTACTATCGATATTCAAGGTGCACATGACGGATTCCCTTGTTATGAATTTTATAAGCAAGTAAACTTTGGTCTGTTTGAAAAGATTCATACACATGACTTCAGAGAAACTGGTGATACAGCTGAAGCTCTAGGTGGAGACATGGAATATAGTTTTAAAAAGATATTGTAAAGACAATAGGATTCCCTTTTTAGTGAATAAATATATAACAACATAAGAGCGAGTAACAGGAGGAAAAGAGAATGACAACAGTTTTATTTGTAAAAGCAAACAATCGCCCCGCAAACCAAGCGGTGAGTGTGAAATTATATGAGGCTTTTTTAGCAAGCTATAAAGAATCACATCCAAATGATACAGTGGTAGAACTTGATTTATACAAGGAAGAGTTGCCATATGTAGGAGCAGATATGATTAACGGTACATTTAAGGCTAGTAGAGGACTTGATTTAACAGCAGAAGAAGCAAAAGCAGTAACTGTTGCTGATAAATATTTAGAACAATTCCTTGCAGCTGATAAAGTTGTGTTTGGATTCCCATTATGGAACTTAACAATTCCGGCTGTACTACACACATATATTGATTATTTAAACCGCGCAGGCAAAACATTTAAATATACGCCAGAAGGTCCAGTAGGTCTGATTGGAGATAAGAAAATTGTATTATTAAACGCAAGTGGCGGTGTATATTCTGAAGGACCAAAAGCTGAAGTAGAAATGGCTGTTAAATATGTAGCAAGTATGATGAGCTTCTTCGGTGTAAAAAATATAGAGAAAGTAGTGATTGAAGGTCACAATCAATTCTCAGATAAAGCAGAAGAAATTATTGCTGCAGGGCTTGAAAAAGCTGTTAAAGTAGCAAGTACGTTCTAATTAATACAAAACTTGTCACTCAATATAGCAGTACCAACACTTTTATAGCGGTGGTACTGCTTTTTTATTCGCTTATCTTGCTACTTTTGGAGGAGTTAGAACCCAATTGATGTAATAATTCCATTTTAATCTTATAAAACGATAGAAAGAAGGATTACATTACAATGAAAACTTGATGGACAAAATATATATAAAATTGATTTCCTTCTTAAACTATTCTGTCCTTTAGCTTAAGTACAATCCTTCAAAATCTCACCAACAAATATCGAATTTTCTTTTAAAATGATCTTCCACAATCTGGCCCGATTGCTGAACAAAAGTAAAAAAGCAAACATTTCATAAATAAGTTATTATTTTTTCTAAAACTAGTATTTTTCTGTTTGGTGATAATTAAATGTATTTACACGATAATTATTTCATTGGAACTACTGAGCGAAATATTTGAATAGTCTGAAAACTATTGGTATAATAGAAAAAAGGTAAAGGAGTTGGTTTCCTATGGAAAAGAATTTGGCTAATACAACACCACAACCTGAAATAAACGTCATGGATTCTGAATTTGCTGAAATGGTGTTAAACAAATCCCTTCTTAATTTCCGAAAAGAGCAAATCCGAAAAGAGATTGACCAGTCATTACAGGATCAAAACAAAGAAGAATTCCTACGATTAACAGAGGAATTGAAAAACATTTCTTAAAATGTTGTTTAAAATGAACTTAACATATTTGTAACTTTAAGAAGTACGCCAAAACGCCAATCCCATATCTATAAGGGATTGGCGTTTATTTGATTTTTATCGATTAAGCACGATATTATAAATATGTTATTATTTGTTCCAAAACTCGTCCTTTTCTGAACACACCACTGTTCGTTTTGAAAAGGACGTTTTTTATTGCCTTTCTCTTAACAAAACTCTGTTCATTATTCTATGTTTAATAACCTATCTCTTTTTATAAAAATAAGAAAGAGTGATTTGAGTATAATTGATTATTTTTGTGTGCCTTAATCAACTAACGCACCCTTTAGTTCGATAAGAAAAGCGAACCTTATTCAAGAATCGCGCCCTTTAATTGAATAACTAAAATCTGACCTCACTTATAAAATCACTTAATTCTTACTACAGATTCGTACCTACTAATAATACGATATTAAACTGTAAGACTCTAAAAACAAAAGCACTGACTACACACTGCTTTTGTTTACGTATGATATCTCTTGTTCTTATGAGTATTTCTTGAAAGATTCTATTATTAGTAATTCGCATAAATCTTCATAACTTATTTGATTAGCATGGGCTTCTTTAGGTAATAAACTAGTTTGCGTCATACCAGGAAGAGAATTCGCTTCAATACAATAAATTACATTATCCTGATCAACAATAAAGTCAATTCTAGAATAGACTTTTAATCCTAATAAATTATGTACTTTTAACGCCGTGTTTTGCAATTCTTCAGCTAGACTATTTGGAATATTTGCAGGAGATATTTCTTCACTTGCACCTACTTGATACTTACTTTGGTAATCGAAGAAACCTTTCTTAGGAATAATTTCTATAACAGGTAAAGCAGCATTTCCAATTATGCCAACAGAAAACTCTCTACCATCTATTTTTTCTTCAATTAGAATAGTATTTGAAATGTCCTTTATTTCTTCTAATGCTTTATGAAGTTCATCAGAATTATTAAGAATTATCACTCCTATACTAGAACCGTTGTCATTTGGCTTGAAAACTACTGGATAATTAATTTCTGGTAATTCTTTATCGAAATCATAAATATCCCATTTTGGCGTTTTTATCCCATTAAAAGCCATTAATTCTTTTGAAATTACTTTATTCATCGCTAATAGACTGCCCTCATAGGAACTACCAGTATATTGAATACCGTATATATCGAATAAGGCCTGTAATTGTCCATTTTCACCAATTCCACCATGAAGAGCAAGGAAGCAAATATCGGCATCTTGACAAATTTCTAACACATTAGAACCAATTAAAGACTTTTGATTATTTTGCTGTTTTCGTAATACTTCCAAATTAGGTTTTTCTTTAGGCACATTATAAGTATATGTTTCTTTTCTATATTTTTTATAAGCTGATTCAAAATCAGAAACATCTTGTAAACCTTTATAAATATCTAGTAATAATACATCATGATTTTTTGAAACTAAAGCATTAGAAATTTGAGCACCAGAAGCAAGAGAAACATCCCTTTCATCACTTAATCCGCCAGCTAATACAACTATTCTCATTTTTTACCTCCTATGACGATTATTTTCTATTAATTAAATAGTTTCACCTCATTCATTATATATTAAGAATGGAAATGGAAAAAGTTTCATAAACAATTATGTCTTATTTCGGATAAACTTTGCACCAGTCCTTCTTGTACTAAACTGCCCCGATAGTTCCATAAAGAAAAAGCTGCCTTAAAGACAGCTCTGATCTTCAGCTAACGCACCCGTTAGCTCAATTAGAACACATTTATAAACAAGCTAATTCGATAAAAAGAATTAGCTTGTCCATTTTTTTCATCCTACAATTCGAAATCTTTAATAACAGCAGTTGGTCGTAATACCTTTTCCGAATCGAACTCTTCTAAAGGTTCTTCATTTTGAACTTTCTTTACCCAGTCGTGATTAGCCAATGCTCCTTTACCTAAAGTTACAATATCAGCATGACCATTATTAATAATTTCAGAAGCTCTTTCTGGCTTCGCTAACTGTCCGTTTGCGATAATAGGTAATAGACTATTCACTTTTGCAAGTGCTACAAGTGAATCTATTCCTGACCACTTATAGGGGTAATCATTCACTTTTGATTGTGGAATTCTAATACCAGTAGTAAAGTCCTCTCCTACCGCTTTCCTAACTTCCTGAATTATTTCTACTAATAACCTAACCCTATTTTCTGTAGTGCCACCGATTCATCTTTTCCCTCCAATATGTTCTTCAGAAAAAATATAAACAAGAGCCTCGATTTTCAAGTTGAAATCGAGGCCTTCCAATCAATAAATATAAATTCTAGATTAGGTCTTGTTAATCCTCGTTGGAAGAGAACGAAAACGTGGATGCTCAGCAAGGATAGAACCTCTCATCTGTTTGACGACAGGATGTTCTGATGAAAAAAACTGATTTTTAGAATCGTAAAGCTCGATTAATTCTCCTTTTTCTAGTACACCCAGAGTATCAGCGATTGAATAGGCCGCTTTAATATCATGTGTAATAAAAAGATAAGATAAGCCGAAGTCTTTTTTTAACTCGCTTAATAATTCTAAAATTAGTGTTTGATTAACCATATCCAGACTACTTACGGATTCGTCTAAGACGATTAGCATCGGCTTAAGAGAGATTGCTCTAGCAATATTAATTCTTTGCAATTGTCCACCGCTAAATTGGTGTGGGTATTTTTTTAAATCCTTCTCACTTAGGCCTACTCTTTCCAATAACTCAATAACGGTTCTTTTTTGTTCGGCTACGGTTAGTTTTTCATAGTTTTCTAATGGCTCGCCTATAATATGCTCGGCTGTCATTCGTGGATTGACAGATGAATACGAATCTTGAAAGACGACTTGTAGATCTCGGCGTATCTTTTGCCGAATAAGCTTATCAGCAGTATAGATATCATGCCCTTGAAACAGAACTTGTCCTTGCTGTGGACGTTCTAAGCCAAGAATCACTTTTCCTAATGTGCTTTTTCCAGCTCCACTCGTCCCAAGTAGTCCTAAACATGTTCCTTCGTCAATAGAGAGGGAAATGTCAGTGAGTACTTTTTTTGAATGGTCTTTCCATTTAAAAAACGTATGAGAATTATAGCTATGAGTTACTGCTTTTACTTGTAATAAACTCATTTATTCACCCCTCAAAAGAATGCAATCTATATATCACAACATATGGGTGATAGGTTCCTCATGATCTAAGATAAGGCGGGCATTTAGCAGTTTCTTTGTATACTCATGCTGCGGATTATCAAATAATTCAAATACATTTGCAGATTCTACAATTCTGCCATGTTGCATAACGACTACATCATCTGCCATTTCAGAAATGACACCCAGATCATGAGTAATGAGTAAAATGGATGTTCCATATTCAGAACGAATTTTATCCAAGTGGCGAAGTACTTGTAATTGGTTATGAACGTCGAGTGCAGTTGTCGGCTCATCAGCAATAATAACAGAAGGATTTAAACATGCGGCCATCGCAATCATCACGCGTTGAAGCATACCTCCACTCAATTGAAATGGATAGCTTTTTAATAGTTTCGCGGGATCTGGCAGGTTTACATTTTGCATCGCATCGACGGCAAGCTCTTTTGCTTGCTTTTTATTCAATGAGGTATGAGACCTAATCGTTTCGATAAATTGATTTCCAATTGTAAAAACAGGCGTAAATGAATTCATCGGATTTTGCATAATAAAGGCAATATCCTTGCCACGAATTTCACGTATTTCTTTATCGTCTAAACCATTCAATTCTCGTCCTTGGAGGGTAATGCTACCTTCAATCGTCGTTGTATTCCGATCAAGAAGCTGTAGAATGGACATACTCGTAACAGTTTTACCACTCCCACTTTCCCCTACAAGACCTAGTACCTTCCCTTTTTTTAGTTCAAAATTAATATATTGAACTAGGGTGGAAGCACCATCTTTTGTTTGTACTTGTACATGTAGATCGCTCACTTTTAATACATTCGATTGTTCTGTTCTCAATCTTCTCATTCCTTTTTTATTAACGACGTTTGACTCCAAAACGTTCTGATAGCGCTTCGCCTAATAAATTGAAGGTGACTACAACGAGCATAATCATCAAACCTGGATATAGCATTAATTCTGGATTCGTCCGAATATACGATTTCCCTTCATGAATCATTGCTCCCCATTCTGGTGTAGGGGGTTGCACACCTAAACCTAGAAACGACATGGCGGATATATCCATGATGGCCCAGCCCATTTCTAATGTACCCATAACAGCGAGCGGAGGGAGAACATTTGGAACAATATGTTTCTTTATTATCTTCCATTGAGAAGAACCGCTTATTTTAGCTGCCGCTATATAGTTTTGTTCTTTCAGACTAAGTACCATTCCTCGGAATATTCTCGCATAATACACCCATTGCACAAGCATCAATGCCAAGATGACTTGTTTAAGGCCAGGTCCCAATATACCAACAAGTCCAAGAATGAGCAAAAGATTCGGAAATGCCATAACACCATCACAAAGTCTCATTAGCACTTGGTCCACCCATCCGCCTTTATAACCAGCAATGGTTCCAACAATCAAACCGATGCCTAAAGATGAAATAAAGATTAATGTGGCAAATCCTAACGAAATGCGAGCTCCATATAAGAGGCGTGATAACGTGCATCTTCCTAAATGATCAGTTCCCAATGGATACTCAAAGGAAGAGGGCTGTAGTTTATTAGCTAAATTGACAGCAATAGGATCATTAGGTGCAATCCAAGGAGCCAAGATGGTGATTATAAATAGGAAGCTCAATATTATCGAACAAAGGACAATCACTTTCTGACCTCTCATCATAATGCGAAGACTTGTTATCATTGACGTTGCCCTCCTTTTCTGGAGATGCGTGGATCGATACACATTTGAATAAGGTCAACAATCAAGTTGCTAATAATGAATAGGCCCGCTGCTAAAAGCACATAGCATTGAATGACAGGAACATCCCGATTAAAAATAGCTTCAATAAAATAACGACCAAATCCTGGCCAGGAAAAGACCGCTTCGACGATAATGGTTCCAGTCAGTAGCTTTCCTAAATTCATCCCTAGTCCAGTAATCATAGGAGATATGGCTATTCTCAATACATGTTTTCCCATAATCACTTTTTCATGAATCCCTCTTGTGCGAGCAAAAAGGATATAAGGTTCCTGTAAATTTTCAAGAACGCTAGCACGTAATAGTCGAGTATACAAAGCTATTAATGGCAAAGCCAAAGTAATGGAAGGGAGAACCAGATGTTGCCAAGTCCCGATTCCTTCAACAGGGAATAGGTCGAGTTTAACAGAAAAGAAAAAAATCAATAAATAACCAAGCCAAAAAGAGGGGATCGATGCCCCGAAAAAAGAGAGAAGTCGACTAAAATGGTCAATTCCACTGTTTTTCTTAATGCCTGCCCAAAAACCAAGAGGGACACTGACCAGGATCGCTAATATGATGCTACCTAAAGCTAACTGAATGGTCGCTGGCATTCGATATGTAACCTCGTCCCAAACAGGTTTATTCGAAACATAAGATATGCCAAAATCAAATTGGCATATCTTAATGATAGAGTTTACATATTGAACATGGAGAGGTTGATCTAAGCCAAACTCATGTCTTTTCTGAGCCAACATCTCATCTGTGGGTTGGATATGTGCTGCCGATAAATATGCCTCAGCTGGGTCCACGGGTGAAAGGTGAATCATTCCAAACGTTAGAAGGTTGGCCAAAAGAAAGATGGGAATAATGGCCATAATTCGTTTCAAGATATAAGTGCCCATGAAAACCCTCCTGTAACTTACTACTCGATGCTAATTCCTGTGAATGGATGTTCATCCCGGTTAGCAGGGAATGTAAAATTAGATACATCTTTTTGATAAACAGCTATTTTCTTAATATAAGAAATAGGTGCAATCGCTCCTTGTTCTTGTAGTGATTCCAAAATAGTTGAGTAAAGTTCTTGACGTTCTTTTTCATCTGTTGTTCGAGGAACATCTGCAATTTGTTTTAACAACTTATCTCTGTTCGGATAAGATGAAATGGCTTCGCTAAATCCAAACCCTTCTGAACCAACGATGTTTACGAAAGTATGAGGATCATAGGGTGCGCCATAGTTACTAAAGAAATTCAATTCAAAATCATTAGCTTTAAATCTTTGAATTTGTACCGTAAGCTCAACACCAACGATATTTAATTTAACACCTAGTGCCGCCCACTCAGATTGTAATGTTTCAGCCATTGCTTTTTGAATCGATTCTGCAGAGTCGTACATTAACTCGATTTCAAGTGGTTTTCCGTCTTTTTCACGAACGTTTTTTCCTTTTGGCAGCTTCCATCCTGCTTCATCTAATAAAGCTTTTGCTTTTTCAACATTATAATTAATCGGCTTTATATCAAGGTCTGAAGTATAAGGGAAGTTTGTCGGTAAAATAAAATCTGCCTTCTCTTCCAGCCCAGAAGTAACTCCGTCAACCATTGCTTTTTTATTAAATCCATATTGTAACGCTTGACGAACACGTAAATCTGAAAGCTGTTCTTTCTTCGTATTCATAACTAGTTGTCTTGTTGCAACCGGTTCAGAAATACTAGTCTCATAGTTACCTGTTGTTTCTAATTGTTTGAACGCATCTAAACTGATAACACCTTCACCATAAATAAGGTCTAGGTCACCTTTTTCAAAAGCAAGAACTCGGGTTTCAGCATCAGGAATGATCTTGATTTTGATTTTCTTTACTTTAGGAAGTTCACCCCAATAATCTTCATTGCGTTTGAAAATAGCATATTCATCTGCTTTATATTCTTCCAAAACCCATGGACCGGTACCGACTGGTTTTGTAACACCTTTTGAAGTGTCACCATCTTTAGGAAATCCAGCATCACCTAAGAAACGGACTGGACGAACGACGGCTAACTCTTGAATAGTAGGATAATAAGGCTCCTTTAATGTTAGTTTAAACGTGTTTTGGTCAATTACTTCCGTTTGATCCACTTTCGGAATAAAGCCCAACCAACTATGTAAATCAACATTTTTCAATATAGCATCAAAGTTCTTTTTCACATTTTCAGCATTAAAGCTTGTACCGTCAGAAAATTTCACATCTTGACGCAGGTTGAACGTATATTCCTTCCCATCCTTAGAAATTTCCCAAGATTCAGCTAATTGTGGTTTCAGTTCGCCTCCCTCTTGGTAGCTAACCAAAGGTTCATATATCATCGATTGAGCGAATAATTGAGAAGGATTATAGACATGCGGATTCATTTCACCTATATCCCTAGGCCAAGCAAAAGTAAGCATGTCTTTGCTGTCCTTATTTGAAGTTGAATTTTCTTTTGATTCATTTGTACATCCAAGTAAAAACGTTGATAAAATTAAAACGATGGTAGATATAAATAACACTTGTTTGCTGTTTCTTCGTTTTGACATAACATTGGTGCCTCCTGTACCATATTGAGAATCTTTTTCAATTCTAATGAGTAACTATATTATTGTCAATATAATGTCGAAACTCACAAAAAATATAAATATGTTTATAACAAATCTTATTTGCACCAGGATCAGGTTCCTTCTATTTCCTTAAAGAAAATTGGGAATACAGCTGTACCAGGTAGTCTTACAAAGCGAGATTCGGATATACAATTACGTGTGAAACCAGATATAGCAAAAAGTTAGACACTTTACATGGAGGACGACTGTATTCTTTGAAAATAGTACCAATTTCTCTTTAATAGAAATCAGCACTTCGTTTATTCGGGTTTTTGAAAGGCTCTGTTAAACGGAAATGTTGACAATCAGTAAAAAAATATAGGACCCTTGGGAGGTCCTTTTTCTGGGGTTCTTGTTCAACGAACGCACCCGTTAGTGCATTTAGAAAATCGATTCTTATTAAAGAATCGCGCCTTTTAATTGAACAACAAAGCTATTTCAATTTAGGTCTCAAAAGATAGTTATAAACTATGGCCATAGAAGTTCTATGATCCACTTACTATTTTCAATTCGATATAATAAACGAATATGATTCCTTTCTCTATCACCTTGCCAAAATTCTACCTCCTATGCTGTAACTTTATATAAACAACAATGGGGGTCAACTCTGCTCGGTTCATTTTTTATGTGCTCAAATTGCTTTAGTAATGCTTCCTCTAGAACTTTTCTGTCAGACAAAACATCACTCTGTTCTTATTGAAGAGCAATTGCACGGGCAACTTCCCCTCTTTCTAAAAAATCTTTTGAACTTTGATCTTTCCCCATGCAAAATGAAGTTCCTCGTATTTTGATTTGCCTGCCAATTAAAGCCCAATAAAAAGTTAAAGAATCATTTGAATTTGCCTTCCTACTTTTTAAAAAACCATCTAGAGTATACTGAACACTAAAACTCTTACAATATGGCTCTCCCTTATTTAGAAATGCTTGATCCTGACTTTTCTCTTTTGAAGCATCCAGACCTAAGACTAGATTCATATAAGGATCTCCTCCTCATTAAATACAAAATTTGTCAGCAGGCAAAAGGTTATTAATATCAAAAGAATTTTTTTCAAAATTAGGTATTTCCTATTGTTTATAAAATAACTGTTGCTCGAAACTTTTAGGGTTATTCTTTTGGGTTCGTTGAAAAGCTATTATTCCCATTACAAACAAAGCGAGTACAGAACATGTCGCATACATGATTGAGAATGATCCAAATTGAACGATGAATCCCATCACAAGACTCCCTAAAGAAAAGCCTAAGTCATATGAAGCGAGAAAGACACCGAGTAGAATATGTTTAGACTTTGTTGGTACTACAAATGAAATATAAGTGGTTAAAGAGGGATATAGCATTGCAGATGACAATCCATTAAATAAAGCTGCAACATATATGAAAGGTCCAATCATGAAACCACCAGCAAGAATTGTTGTTCCCACAAAAGAAGAAAGTAAGACAAGCACAATAAATTTCGGATGCCACTTACCATCTGATGGAATACGTTTTCGTAGGATAAAACGACTTCCAACCACAACAATTGATTGTAAGAATAAATAAAGTACTGCATTCCCTACATTTTCATTAACCATGTACAAGGGTAAAAATGTTGAAATCGCTCCAAATATACAAGCACCTACCAGCATGGTAATTGAAGAAATAATCAATCCCTTGTGATGTCTTGCTTCCTTGAGAGCACTCATGATTTCAAATAACGTAAATGACGCATTCGGTTGTTTTGTTTTTGGCAAAGGTGAACGAATAAAAATGAATAGTGGAAAAATTGCTAAAGCTACGATAAATAGTTGTAAATATATTTTATCTGCCTGCGACCATAACAGTAATGCAAGAGCCGGTCCATATAAACTCGGCATAACCGATGATAAAGAATACATCGACATTCCTTGTCCACGTTCTTCCTCTCGAAGTGTTTCTGAAATTCCCATTTGAATAGCCATTGAGAAAAAGGCCGTTACTACGCCTTGTAGCACGCGAACAACATATAAGCTATCAATACCAAAACTAATATAAATGAACAATGTAGCTACGTGCCCTATTAAAAGCCATTTCATAATTGTAAATACACTATACTTAGCGACCATTTGCCCTGCCCATGGTCTTAAAATCATACATACAAGCATATATACACCCATTATGATGCCGATTTCGCCTTCTAACATACCACTAGTGGAGGCCTGTAAAGGGAAGATGACTGTTAAAACAGAACTAGCTGTAAAAAAAAGCATAGAAAGTATATACACTTGAATCATCTGAAATGATAACGGTGTATATTTCACATGTATTTCCTCCCTTATCCTTACTATCTCATTTACCATACAGAATCTTAAATTTAGTTGTCAAACGAAATAGCAGACTTATAAACTTTTCCTGTCATTTGAATTACCTTTCATCTTCTTCCATGGGGAATACATAGTGATGTTCCAGATGGTGAATCCACTGTGACTTCACAATTCATTTGAAATACTGTAATTGAATGCTTAAATAAGGTCTAGCATCAATCTAAGGATATCTATGTCACCCACATTGAAACAACACTTCTGTTAACTAATAGTTTGCGAAAAAAGAGAAAAAACCAGAAAGTATGAATATACTTTCCGGTTTTCCCCTAAAGTGATAGAACCTTTGAAATTTTACTTACTAGTCATGATCTCTTCAAGTTCATCTAACATTTTGTTAGCTGCAATTACACCGCCAGCAGTATTCCAAACGGCGTCACTCACCTCATATGCATTTCCTTTTTTTACTGCATTTAAATTATTCCAAAGAGCTTCACTTGTCCATTCTTTTGCAGTATCTGTTGCTTCTTTATCTCCATTTGGGGCATATGTGAAGTAGAATAGAATATCTCCATCCATTTTAGGAATAGCCTCTTTTCCGACTTGCAAGGAAAAATTACCCAGCTTATTGTCAGCGTTAAATAAGTCTTTTTGTTGCTCAGCACGTTTAAATCCTAATTGGTCAAAAATCACGCCTGAAAATGAATCTGTGTAATAAATATATGACGTGCCTGCTAGGAAACGCACAACAGATACTTCTTGGTTTACCTTATCACCTAGCTTTTCTTTTACATCTGCAATGTGTTGATCGAATTGCTGTAATACTTCATTGCCTTTGTCCTCATTATTGATTGCTTTTGCATATAGACTAAAATTTTCTTTCCAATTCCCTGTAAGAGTTTCAGAAAAAACAGTTGGAGCAATTGCACTTAATTTATCGTAAACGGCTTCTTGACGTACCTTATTTCCGATAATTAAGTCTGGTTTTAAAGCAGCTATTTTTTCCAAATTAACCTCAAGCTCAGTCCCTACAATTTCCACACCATCCATGTCATCTTTAATATGATCGTACCATGGATTACCAAGCCAAGATTTCACAGCACCTACAGGTTTTACGCCCATTGCTAAAAGTGCTTCTGTTCCTTCATTTGTTAAAACGACAACACGCTTTGGATTTTCAGGAATAGTTGTTTCTCCCATAACATGTTTAACAGTATACGATTGTTCATCTTTTTCAGAAGACTTTGTGCTCTTTGTTCCAGCTTCATTGTTACCACAACCTGCTAAACAAACTAAGCAAAAGACTGATAACAATAGAAAAATAGTTTTTGAATATGTACTAATGGTAAACCTCATTGTAAACCTCCATGTTCAATTAATCGATAATGATTATCATAATCATTTATGTTAATGTAC
Source organism: Peribacillus sp. FSL P2-0133 (assembly GCF_037975445.1). Classification (NCBI taxonomy): domain Bacteria; kingdom Bacillati; phylum Bacillota; class Bacilli; order Caryophanales; family Bacillaceae; genus Peribacillus; species Peribacillus sp. FSL P2-0133. The sequence continues at coordinate 3,537,444 of NZ_CP150254.1, forward strand.
AAACATACATTTTGTCAATTAAATATTGATATAATGACGTTTCTTGTACTCTAAGACAATTATGAGTGTATATAACTTAATATTTTTGAGTTGATACATACTGTGACATAAAAAAAGACGGTTTTACCGTCTAATAAATTGCACTAGTTTTCTTAGTCCTTTAATTGTTTAAAGAAAAAGCTGCCTTAAAGACAGCTCCGATCTTCAGCAAACGCACCCTTTAGTTTAAGTGAATTACTTCACAATAATGAACTATTTACACTGCTTTCGTTGTTACACAAGAAAAGACTGTCTAAACTACAGCCTGACTATTACACCCTAAGATAGTCTTCTTGTATCTATTTATGGCCCATAAAAAATCATAAATAGCATTAGAAATATGTTTAATACTAACAATATCTTACCAAAGAGATTTTTTATGGCTAAAACAGAAAATACAATTGAAAATAAGAATGAGAAAATTGCGAGTTTTGATGGAAAATACACAATGTCTAAAATGCCTATCATAGGAAAATACAAAAATAAAATGCTAACAAATATAAATATCATTGAAAAAAGTAATGCTATCGTGATGTAAATATAAGTTCTGACTTTTTTCAGTTGTTGTTTCTCATAACTATTATCAACCATTTTATCCTCCTAATATTAAATTTCTTTAATCAACCTTTACCTAATACTATTCTCTATCTGAACAATAAAGACCTTCTCCAACTATCTTGCCCTGATAGTTCCATAAAGAAAAAGCTGCCTTAAAGACAGCTCTGATCTTCAGCTAACGCACCCTTTAGTTTAAGTACACTTCTTCACAAACTTGTCCTTTTTCACATTTCTTTAATTACAGGAATGCTGCCCCGTTAGTTGCATAAGGGATCTTGCCGCATGCCCATCAAGTTAAAATTTCTTTATACCCTAAAACAAAAAAAGCTATCTTCAGCAACATTTACAGAAAGAATAGCTTATTTTTTCGTTATGGATATAATCCTTTTTCTTAGCTTGATGGCGATAGGCGGTACCCCACTAAACAGACAAATTCGTCTGAAAATTTCTTCGGTTTTTGGTTTAAAATAGGAATAATGTAAGATAAATCTATTTTATTTGTATGATAAAGTAGAATAGTAGGAAAATGAATCGAAGGATGTGGTATTATTTTATGTTAAATGTAAAAAAAATGTCGTTTGTTGTTTTTATTTGTTTCATGTTTTTTATACCAAATTCAATCTATGCTCAAGAAATTTTACACAATGGAAGTCAAGGACAAGCAGTTTATGACTTACAAGAAAATTTAAAGAAAATGGGTTACTTTAACAGTCAACCAACAGGGTATTATGGTTCAATTACTGATCATGCAGTGAAACAACTTCAACTAGATTCTGGAATATTACCAGATGGAGTTTTTGGATTCCAAACACAACAAAAATTAAATAGTATTGAAATGATGGCCAGGGTTGTTTATGGAGAAGCTCGAGGAGAAACTTATGAAGGAAAAGTAGCTGTCGCTGCAGTAATTTTGAACCGAATGTCAACGCCAGGTTTTCCTAAAAATACTTACGATGTTATTTTCCAGACAAATGCTTTTACAGCTGTACATGATGGGCAATATTATTTGACCCCAAATAGCTATTCTTATCGAGCTGTTATTGATGCATTACAAGGTTGGGATCCTACTCATGGTTCTGTTTATTATTATAATCCGTCCTCGGCAACAGATGAATGGATTTTCACAAGGAAAACAGTCATTAGAATAGGCAACCACTTATTTGCAAAGTAAAACTAATCTACATACATATTGAGGAATGATATTTTTATAGTTTCGTATTATAAATATCCCATTAACTATGTCGTGTGGTATAGTTGAAAGGTCGGGCAGTATTTGCCCGACCTTTTTGGTGACACCCCCATAAGAAAAAACTGCCTTAAAGACAGCCCCTATCTTCAGCTAACGCACCCGATAGTTTAAGGACAATATTTCACAAACTATCTTGTGGAATAAAAAAGACGACCTTCATCTTGAAAAAAGCCTGGGATATTGATAAAAAATGAAAAATTAGAATCCATTTTCCACTAACCATTTCATAATACTTTCTTCTCTTCCCTTAATATCGTCATGCTGCGCATCGTATTTACGCATTTTCTTCTGTGCCACAATATTTCCATCTACCATAAACAATACTCTTTCGGTTTTTGCTGCCACCTTTCCATCATGCGTAACGAGCATTATGGTTGTCCCTTTTTTATTAATCTCTGCAAGAATTGACATAATCTCTTCTGTCGATTTGGAATCTAATGATCCGGTCGGTTCGTCTCCAAATATGATATCCGGATCATTTATCAATGCTCTGCAGATGCCGACTCTCTGCAGCTGTCCACCAGAGCCTTGAGTGATCGTATTATCTGCAAGCTTTTCAATTCCTGTCATTTCTAACAGTTTTTTTGCTTTTTGATGTATCGCATTTTTATCCGCATCTTTTGATACAAGAGCAGGAAACATAACATTGTCGATCACTGACAGATTTTTTAAAAGATTAATATCCTGAAAGATAAATCCCATGTTATTCATTCGAATCTTTGCCAGTTCTTCTTCTTTTAGTCTGCCGATTTCACGGCCTTTAAATTTCACACTACCAGAAGTCATTCTATCCATACCGCTTACATTATATAGCAGTGTTGATTTCCCGCTTCCGGATGGCCCCATGACCGATACGAATTCACCTTCTTCTATCTCCAAGCTTACATCTTTTAAGATATCAAGCTCATTATCTTTTCCTAATTCTACTTTTTTGTTCATACTTCTTGCTTCTAATATAGTGCTCATAAATATTCCTCCAATGTCAAACATTTAATCACAGTCTATATCCACAGAGGCACCCCGGAATCGCCTTATTTTTCAGGAATCTGCATTCTTTTCTGCATCGGTGCCTTCACGCAGGAGACTTCTTCTACCTTCGCAGTTACGCCTCCTGCCCGGACCTTTTTCAGCCGTTCTAACTTCTTAAAACTGCTGATAAATCATCTTCTACTGTTACCTTACAGCACACAGATATAGTAAATCCAACTACTACAATCAGCGCTAACGGACATAGCAGCCAAGTCTGCCATGCAACATGAACCAATTCAATTTTTGCAGCTCCCATAGAGGACATGGCCATACTTACAAGAAACTCCCCTAAATAATTAGAAGCCAACACTCCAAATATGATTCCCAATATCAGTACCATCAAAGTACCTGACATATATTGATGACTAACATTTTTAGAAGTTAATCCCACACTTCGCATGATTGCAATCTGAGACATATCCTTTGACAATATCATCTTAAGGAATAATGCAGTTATCAATACTGCAATGATTACTGCAATTGCGATTCCGCCTATAACAATTGTGCTCATCTGATCAATAAGATTTCCCAGAGTCTGTTGGGTATATTCCTTGATATCATTTACCTGCGCAGAATCATAGGTATTCTGGTAGTAGTCCATTTTCTCACGAACATCAACGCCTGGAGCCACATCCATGCTCACAATATACCAAAGAACGGTCTCTTCATTTAAACCAAGACTGGTATGCGCCTTTGCTGTTTTCCCGCCATTTGTAATATCTTGATAAATTCCCGTTACTTTCAAAGTCTTTTCTGTCCCGGCAACCTTTACGACTACCTCATCTCCCACTTTCTTGATTAATCCATCTTTTGACGAATTGGCATAGGAAAGTGAGATTTCCCCTTCACCCTGCGGTGCTCTTCCTTCCAGATATTTTAATGGAAATACTGAAAAATCTCCGGTTTCAATATTAATATAGTCCCAGGAACCTGCTGCATTTTTGACCTGGTAGGAACATGTGATGTAGGCCGCATACTTTTCAATATCATAATCATTTTTCAGCTCTTCCTGCAGCTTTTTAAAATCTTCTGTAATCGTATCTGTCCTTCGAAGATCGATTCTCATGTCGGATTTTCCTATTCCCATGTATGTGGAAAATTCAGGTGAATTCATGGTGTTATAAATATTTATGGGAAGTATGACAATAAACGTACATACGATAAAAATAAAGAACAGTAACCTGTATAATTTGAATCGTTTCCATACATCCCTTAGTCCCATGTAAATATTGGTGCTGAAGAATTTGTTCTTAAGCAGTGGAAAACTGTATTTTCGGTTCTTTCCACGGTCCATGATACCTGAACGCAATGCTTCCACCGCAGAAATCTTATCGATTCTTTTCAGTACATTCTTGCAGTACATCACAATCATGAAATATACAAATAATGGAGCGATAAAAGATAGTACATATTTAAAGTTTCCTGATAAATCCGAAGAAAGGTAAAGTCTCATATTACCGTTAAACAGATTTACTGCTGCAAAGGAAAGCAGATAGCCTATGATACCTGTTGCTACTGACATGACTCTGTATTTATTAAGATAAACCTTCTTTATAGCCTTTTTGGATATTCCGATTGCTTTCATCACACCGATTTCTCTTAAATCTTCATCAATCGTTGCCAGAAACGTAAGTCTGATACAGAGCGAAGCGATAATAATCAGCAGAATACTGATAAGTATAATAATCATTGCAACTGCCGCATCTGACATGGCATTAAACAACAGAAATACCTTTCCTCCGACTGTAGGACCGTTTGCTGGAAGGCCTTCTTCGATATATGCCGTCTGAAGTCCTTGAGAATCCCCGTTTTCATGCAGTTTGAATTCGATCAGATATTCCAGTTCCCCTGCCTGCCTTAAAAGCATTTCATTATAGTCTGCCTGATTAATCACAAACCGTTTCGAAGAAGTAAGGGAAGAGTTCATCTCAAAATCTCTTGCATAATCTGAAATGACAAACTCTTTCTCATACTCTCCGCTTTTCACCGTAATCGTATCACCTATTTTTAAGTCATATTGCTGCATGAAATAGATGGGAACCGCCACTTCCCCTTCTGTTACATCCAGCTTTTCATTATCCATATCCAATATAAAATCAAAATTTTTATTCTGTACGACAAATGAAATATCCTGTATAGTTCCAGCCATCGTTTGATTTTGGTCAAAATGAATATTACTTCCATCAAAAGTCAAAAGAACCATCGTCTCCTGCATCGCTATATTCTCACGGTGTTCTTCCGTAAATTGATCGATTTCTTCCTGGTCATATTCCCCGGAATGCATCTGCGTAATATCAGCTGGGACTGCACTTTCCTGAAGTTCCGACATCGACTGAATCAGATTGGCAATGATATTTGTTGCACTAGCTGCCAAAATAACTGCCATAGTTATAAATACAAATACTGATATATTTACAATTTTATTCCTGATGAAATCATTCTTTACAATTTTTAAAAACAAAATTTTTCCTCCTTCCTACATAGATAATATTTTTTCTATTTCTATAACCTTTTCATTTCCAAAACAAGTACTAAGCAAGAATGACAAAATCAACGTTAAACATATAAAAAGATATTTATTAATACTCACTCTTTCCTCTGCTAAACCCAGTATCTTTTACTACTTCAATTGGGGATACTAAAATCCTTTATGGTTTACAAAAATTAGATATTCATTTACATTCCTACTTCAACTAAACTGCACCGTTAGCATAATAAAAAAGAACTGACGATCGATACAAACTCATTAAAGAAAACGCTTTCCACTTATTTAAATATAACAATTTAATGGAAATATTTGATACATCTTAAGGCTGAATTTTCCATACAACTTTAGATGTAGATTTCGACATTTATTATTTTCTTATTAAGCTAACCTGCCACGTTAGCTTAATAAGAAAAAGCCACCAAGAATCTTTGGCAGCTGGATCTTCAACTCTTGCACCTTTTAGTTGAACAAGGCTCAAAAAAATATTCACCTAGCATTTTATTAAAAGGAAATATGAATCTCCGACTGACCACTTCTCATATCTACCCAAGGTTTAACTATTCCCCAGTCGAGATCTATTTAATTCTTTATTCCTAACTGCTCACCCAATAGGCCTATTAACCATCGCCTATGTTTCTTTTTATTTTATGCCTTTTAGTGAATATCCGAGTAGCCAATCTTTGAGTAAGACTACATACTTAATTATGACCATTGAACCTTTTGAACTTCCTCAGTATGATAGCTTTGATCAAAATCGATATTAACTCTCTAAAAAAAAAATAACAGAAAAAGAGCGTGTTTCAAGCGGTGTCCGTTTTACTCCTCAAGGCGAGTACCTTTCTGCTTGTGCTGAGGAAACTCTTAAGTATTATCTTTATAACACCAGAAAATTCTTCAGGAATCAAATAGTTATCAAGCAGCAAAAGAGACAATTGAACACTTGTCACTAATAAATTAAAATATGAGGACCCTTACGACCAAAAACTTCCAAATATCATAATATACTATTATATTCACCCAATAGAAAACAGGTGAATTTCGTACAAGTTATATGTATCAACGGAATTGTAATTACACCCAAATAATTCACGGATAGAAATCCTAGTTCTGCAACTTTCAAATTGGTCAAAACATTATATGAAAAGCAAAACTTATCGCTAATTACTAATACAGTAAAGATATTAAATGAGTTTGGCGACTCTCGACATCAAATTATCAACTCCATTGTTTTTAAAGAACTTCAATCATAAATCACCCAATTAGTTCAATATCTATCTCCTTAAACTTTTGAATTATATTTGATGTTTTCCTATTTTCCGTACCCATTTGCTTATAAAAAATATTAAGTACTTTTCCCTTGGTTCCAAAAGAAAAAGCGATTACCTGTTATAGGAACCGCCTTCAACTATCTTTGCAAAGTCATCAATAGTAGTTGAATACTTGATATAAATTCGTGGTAAAAGATAAAGTTCGTCTTTTATGCCCTTCTCAGAAAATAGTTCAGGAGTTGTCGTAATTCCAAATAAATAATATTTCTTCGTTTCTTCTACGACTTTGTCATTGAAATTTCCGTATGGATACGCAAGAGCAATAACTGGTTTGCCTGTTATTTTTTGAATTTTTTCTTTGGACTCTTTCAGTTCATATTCATAATTTTTTATTTCCGTCAAATCAGGATGTGTAGCAGTATGAGACTGGATTGAGATTATACCCGAATCAGCCATCATTTTTAAATCCGATTTAGATAATCGGTTTGAACGACCGATAAAGTCAGAAATAACAAAAATGGTACCACTTGGTTTAAAACGTTCGTTTTTAAGTTTTTGAAAGATAGCAAATGCATTCAGATTGTTTTTGTATCCGTCGTCAAAGGTAATGAAAATGGGTTTATTTACTTTATAAATGTCTTGCCAACGATCAAAATTTAATAATGTGTAACCATGATCTTTTAAATAAATCATTTGTTTCTGGAAATTATCAGGAGTTACATATAGCTCCTTAGAGCCCTGCCCAGTAAACTCGTCAATCGAATGATAAATTAAAATAGGTACTTTTCGTTGAGCAAAAACTTGTGATGGAAGAATTAAGATAAGAAGACATAGGAAAAACATTACAACCTTTTTCATAAAATCCCTCGCTTTGCATCCTTTTTATATCTTTTCAATTTATTGTGCCTCAAAAGCATAGTTCTATTATGATTTCTCCCATATTTGATTCTATCTCCCATTGATCAATGGTGACTTTGATAATCCCAAATGAAAAACTAATTTCTTAAAACACTAAGGAATCAGACTAACTGCCACATTAGCTCTATAAGAAAAAGAGCTGCCAAAGCAACTCCCTTAATGAAGTAAAGCACCCGTAAGTTCATTAAGAATAAAATCTCATTCTCCTGTTAAATGGACAGATACATTGATTCAAGGAGTTGAGAACAAAGAGCCAGATTCAGTAAATACTTTGTTTGCCATGAATATCGCTATCCATGCCGACTATCAGAAATCTGGATTAAGCCAAAGACTCTTATCGGAATTTAAAAAGTTAGCAAATAAAAAAGGGGTAGAAAAAATTGTACCCGTTCGGCCTAGTTTTAAAGTGGATTATCCACTTACACCTTTTGATAACTACGTCCATTGGAAACGAGAGGATAATACACCATTTGACCCTTGGATTCGAACTCATTGGAAGCTGGGGGCAAAGATTGTAAGACCAATTTATAAAGCTTTTACTGTTACTGGGACCATAAAGGATTGCGAAGAATGGACAAGTATGCATTTTCGTGAGAGTGGCAGATATGTTATTCAAGGTGCTTTACAGCCTATTCAAATTGATAGAGAAAACGATTTTGGTATTTATTATGACCCTAATTTATGGATCGAATATCAATTGACTGGTTATCAATAGCACTAATGAAAAGTATATTGAATTTAATGTATATGAGTGCCATTAAACTTTTATATTCTTCTGCATCTAGCTGAAAAAAGTTTCTTTTTCGCAGACATAAAAATAATAGTTATAAGGGTTTTTGTCATTCATAATCCCTTTTTCAACTGATATTTCTTTCCATTCATCGAAATTAACTTCTGGAAAAAAAGTATCTCCTACAAATTCATGATGAATCTTTGTAATGTACATTTTCTCAACATAAGGCAAAAACAAATTATAAATCTTTTCTCCCCCGAAAATAAAAATCTCTTCTTGATTTTTACATAACTCAAAAACATCTTCAATTGAATGGACAATATCACAACCGGTAAAGGTAAAACTCTTATCTCTCGTCAAAATAATATTCCTTCGGTCAGGTAAAGCCCTTCCGATTGACTCAAGGTTCTTTCTGCCTAATACGATTGGATGTCCCTTTGTAGTATTTTTAACATACCCCAATTCTTCGGGATTCTCCAAGGGATGTCATTCTCCTTGCCAATGACTCTATCCTTATCATCGCAGCAATTAAAGATACTTTCATATATAACACAGCCTTTTTTTAACTATTTTACCATGTAATTTCTGATATCTATTGAAATTCCTTGTTCCACTATCCTGCCCCGGAAGTTGCATAGGAAAATGGAGCTGTTTCCAACCCCATATTTGTTAGTTCAACAAGATTAACTTTTGTAAGTTAGTTCCATACATACCTGCTTTCATCAAAAAAAAGTGACAACCAAGGGATGGGTGTCTTTACAATTTCATAAACACTTTGAATTCAAATTGATTAACTATCTTTAAAAAATATTGTATTTATTGGTCTTCTTTTTAACAACCTGTCCAAACCAATTAATACTTTCCTCATAGAATGATTAAAAGTACTTATATCGAAATGGAGGAAACAAACCATTGAGTGACACAGATTTTTCACATGATTCTCCCAAGGGCCCAAAAGGAAGACTAATTACTGGCCATTCAAAGGAGTTTATTTCAGATACACTTGGCTTTCTTACCCACTTAGCAAAAGAATATGGAGATGTTGCTAAAATTCGTTTTGGACCTTTCCAAAATGTTTACTTCATTTCAAATCCAGATTTAATTAAGCAGGTACTTGTAACAAAACAAAAATCCTTCTTGAAATCTAAGGACTTCCATGCTTTAAAACCATTACTTGGAGAAGGCCTTCTTACAAGTGAAAAAGAAATTCACATGCGCCAAAGAAGGCTTATTCAACCTGCTTTCAAAAAGTCTCATATTAGCAATTATGCACAGGATATGATTGATATAACAATGAACTATATTTCCACTTGGAAAAACAGGGAAGAACGGATTATGACGGAGGATATGATGAGCCTTGCTCTCGGTATTATCAGCAAGACCATGTTCAGTATGAACCTCAAAGAAGGATATGACGAGCTCGGGGAACCTATAGAATCATCTATGAGAATTGCTGTTAAAAGGATGAGAACACTTCTTCAATTGCCACTATGGGTTCCAACTAAAAATAACCGTGAATTTAAAAATTCGATACAAAGACTTGATACAGTGATTTATAGCTTTATTGAAAAACGTAGGGCAGATGCAGAGAGACATGAGGATATGCTTGGGATTCTAATGGATGCTCGAGATGATGAGGATGGTTTAGCTATGACAAACCAGCAGGTACGTGATGAGCTAATGACCATTTTCCTTGCCGGTCACGAAACAACTGCAAACGTACTTTCCTGGACCTTATACTTGCTTTCACAACACCCTGATGTGGAAACTAAACTTTTCAATGAAATAGATAGCGTAATCGGTAATCGTAACCCTACACCTGGCGATTATATGAAATTAACGTACACACAAAATATTATCATGGAATCAATGCGTATATACCCGCCTGGCTATATCGTATCACGGAAAGCGGAGGAGGATGTAGTAATAGGAGGATATCATTTTAAAAAAGGCGATATGATCTTGATAAGTCAGTATGTTATGCACCACAAGCCTGAGTATTTTGATATTCCAGATTCTTTTAATCCTGAGCGATTTGAAAACAACTTTGTGAAAACTCTACCTCAGTTCGCTTACTTTCCGTTTGGCGGAGGTGCGAGAGTTTGTATCGGTAATCATTTCGCAATGATGGAAGCTGTGCTTGTCCTAGCGTGCATTGCTCAACGATATCGGATAAGGCTTGCGCCGGACCATCATGAAGTAAAACCACTTCCGTCTATTACACTCAGACCGAAACGTGGATTGCGCATGGTAGTCGAAGAAAGAAATATAGAAGGTATCCAACCAGAAGCTTCTGAAATTTAAAGGAATATAAGTTGTATTAATGAACAAAATTGTCACTCTACACCTAGGGAAGATCCCCCCTTAGTTCCATAAAAAAGACTGCAGCATCACCCCAATTTTTTGAAGTAAACCAGCTAATAGGATGTCAATATCTTTCTCTAAAAATTTCATTCCCCTTATGATATACTATTTTTGGAAGGATTTTTCTCTGTTTCACAAAACCGTTAATTAGGCTAAATCTAGGAACGTTTCTTTGCTCTTTAATAGAGCGTAAATCCAATGAAACAAATTATTAATACAGACAACGATTGTACTTTGGCAGGTTTTCCTTCTGATTTTTTCTTATCATAGGTTGCTTTAAGCTTTTTGTTCCATGAACTTCTTATGCCGATAGTACGGCAAGATACAGAGAATGACTTAGCCTGCTCAAACCTCTTTTAGTTGTACGATTAATGGTTTCCATAAACTTCCCCGATGCGTGAACACTTAGATCTACTCCAGCGAAGGCAACCAGTTTTTTCGGATGATTAAACCGATCGATTTCACCAATTTCAGAGATAATCGTGGCTGCGATTTTTTCTCCTATACCGGGAAGCGATTGGATGATCTTATATTCTTCCAGTTCATTTGCCAGGGCCACTATACGACCTTCCAAATCAGAGAGGTGTCCCTGGTAATGAAAAAGCAACTCAATATACATACGAAGATTGCTTACGTGACTTTCATACACGTTTTTTTGGAATGGATTTCGAGATGCGGAGTCCATTATTTTTTTTGCCTTTTCCCATGCCCCTTGAACCGATCGGCTAGGACAGAACTACATAACACTCTCGCGGAATATCAGGCCGATTATAAAACTTGTCCTAAAGATTAATAGGCAAAAAGAGCTTTACTAATTGTTGATCAGTTTAAGTAAGGTTTGAACATGATAATCAATCTATAAAAGACAGTGAATATGCTGGTTTATGAACTTTCAATGGAGATTTTCTTCATTAATCGTTTTAATTTATCTTCTGTAGCTGTTCCCTCTACTGGTGTATAGATGCTGCACCTTAAGTCCATGTCCCCCTGGACTTGGAGAGAAGTTAAATTAAACAGCATCTTTCCGGCTTTAGCATGTCTAAATTCAATCATCATTTCTGGAGCTTTGCTCACTTGACTTTCTTGCCATAAAGATTGAAATTCCGGGTGAGAACTACTCATTTCATTAATAAATAAGCTATACCATTCATCCCCTAAGTAGTGACCATAATAGGCACGAAAAATGGCAAGAAATCCTTTAACAAAATGTTCCCAATTCACAGCTAATGCTTTTAATTCTTTTCTTGTAAATATTAGATGGATCAAATTTCTTTGGTCATCCGGGAGTTGTTCAAAATCTAAAAATACATGAGCAGCAGCATTATTCCACCCTACAATATGACAATGTCGATCTGTAATGATAGTAGGGCAATACGTTAACTCAGCTAAAATTCTTTCCAAAGAAGGACTAAGTTTTGGCTGATCCTTCTTTCGATGAATAATGGATGATTTCACTTCTAAAGCTAAATCATATAGATACTCCCGTTCATCATTTTTTAACTGTAGGGCTGTAGATATGCAATCCAATACGCTTGTAGAGACCTTTATATCCCGACCTTGCTCTAGCCACGTATACCAAGTAGTACTGACTCCCGCCAAATGTGCAACTTCTTCTCTTCGTAAGCCAGGTGTTCTTCTCCGTGTACCAGCAGGTATACCTATAGATTCAGGCTTTATTTGGGATCGCTTCGTTTTCAAAAATGAAGACAATGCTTCAAGTCTGGTTTTATCATTCATTTCTAAAACCCCCTTCATAACAATTTAACCTAGTAGTTATTATACCAGGATAAACACTCACTTGTAATAGGATAACTCCGAAGTATAATACAAGTATACTATTCATTTGGAGTGATGAAAAATGGAAAGAGTCGTTATTACAGGAATGGGAGTAGTCTCTCCTATTGGAAACAGCGTAGAAAAATTTTGGAGAAATCTGACTGATGGGAAGTCGGGCATTTCCTCTATTGATACATTTGATGTAAGCAATCATAAAGCAAAAATTGCAGGAATTATTCGTGATTTTAATGCAGATGATATCTTAGGAAAAAATGAAGCACGACGTCTAGATCGCTTTACTCAATTTGCTTTGGCTGCTGCTGAACAAGCTTGGACTGATTCTAATTTAGATATTGATGATATCAATCTGGAAAGACTTGGCGTATATGTTGGTTCGGGGATAGGAGGAATTGAAACATTGATTGATAATGTGGATACTCTTCGAGAGAAAGGTCCAAGAAGAGTTAGTCCAACACTGGTACCAGCCATGATTTCAAATGCTGCCGCAGCTCAAATTAGTATCAAGTGGAACGCAATGGGGCCTACTATGTCACCTGTTTCTGCTTGTGCGATCGGTAATACAGCTATCGGTGAAGCATTCAGACTTATTCGCTTTGGAGAAGCTGATGCCGTTTTTGCAGGAGGAGCAGAGGCAGCTATAACAGATTTATCTTTAGCTAGTTTTGGCAATGCTACAGCATTATCAACGAGAAACGATAATCCAACTAAAGCTAGCCGCCCTTTTGATGTAAATCGAGATGGATTTGTCATGTCAGAAGGAGCAGGAATTTTAATCTTGGAATCTTTGTCCCACGCTTTACGTAGAGATGCAAAAATTTATGCAGAAGTCATTGGGTATGGTGCAAGTTCTGATGCCTATCATATGGTAGCTACACACCCAGAAGGTAAAGGAGCCTATCTTGCAATGAAAATGGCTTTGAAAAACGCAAAAATTCCCCCTGAAGAGATTGATGTCATTAGCGCTCATGCAACAAGTACAGAAGTTGGAGATCGTTCTGAGACACTGGCAATTAAAAAACTATTTGAATCAAAAGCTTATCAAATCCCAATAACAGCTAATAAATCTATGCTTGGTCACATGTTAGGAGCAGCTGGAGGCGTGGAAGCAATTGCTTTGGCAAAAAGTTTACAGGAAGGAATTATCCCTCCAACCATCAACTTAGAAAAGCCTGATTCATTATGTGATTTAGATTATGTACCGGGTATTGCCCGTAAGGTGGAAATAAGTACTGGTCTATCCAATTCATTTGGTTTTGGAGGACATAATGCAGCAATCGTTTTTAAAAAATACGAGTAAATTAACTCTCGCATCGTATTTTTAAAATTAAAGATACTCAAGAGAAACTTTAGTTAGTTACCTTAATGGATCTTTTAGGTAATTAACTACGAAAAAGCCCTTTTTTCATCAATTAAGGGCTTGTCTCTTGTTCATAAAGCCATATTTTTCTTATACCTTTAGCTACATCGACTAATTTAGTTAACAAAATAGTTAAGATTCCTTGTCCACGATAGTTTTCTGAAGTAAACATTTTAGTTATTTAATGCTTATTCCACTCTTATTGGCATTGCACCACAAGCAATAATTCTTCATTATCTTTTTTCATCAATATAAACAAGGCTAAATTTTTCTTCGATTAAGAAAATGACCACAAAAAAAATCTAGTGCAAATGACTAGATTTTCTTTTTAATATCTTCCCTTATCGATTCAATGATAGTACCTGATAAATTTGCTGGAAGAGATGAACCATCCTCAAAAACCCATGTATTAATTATTTCAAGATCTTCTTTTTTAAAAGTAATGCTATATTCTTTATCATTGTGAGTAAAATCAGCTGTAACCGATTCTTCACCATCAAACTCGTCATCAATAATCATATTTTTTATTTCATATGGCTTCACGATGTAATCTCCTTTTTATCATTCTTGTATATAGAATTGGCTTTATATGATTGTTTATTCATTTTTTTCACCCTAAATCAAAAACTGAAGGGTTATATCCAGGAGATGAACGCTTTACTACGGTGAAGAATGGAGATTTCAGGCTGTTGATAAAACCTGTCTTAATATAGGAGTATTAATAGGCAAAAAAGCTACGGATCAGGGGAAAATCGGAGCATATGCAAAAGAAGCAAGTTGCACTATTAAATGTGCCCTCCTGGCAAAACAACATTAAAACAAGCGTTACTTACTGATCAAAGTAAGTAACGCTTGTCTACCAATCCTTACCTAAGCAATGATTAGTGGGTACTTTTTCTTTTCTACAAAAAAACAAACTAATAATATTGGTTGACACAGGACTCTCTAATGGCTTTATTAGGATTCCCCATCTCCATTATCAAAAAAAGAATCAAATCCCCCATCAAAATCCTCTGTTGCCTCTTCAAACATTTCCTCAATATCAAAACCTTCCATCATCTCAGTAAATAACATCGTCCCTAAAACACCCACTGCTAATCCACCAACCATTCCAGGTATAGCGTTTCCCATTTGGGAAGCGCGACCATGATGCTGGTTTGCGGAATAAGAGAAAGGCTGATTAAAAGCATAAGGCTGATCAATAGCTTCCGATATAAATTTTCCTAATAGTTTTTCAAGTCCGGCTTCATGCTCAAGAACATTTTGATTTAAATGAAACTCACGTTTTGCTTCAATTTCCTTGTAGCCGCTTTTACAGTCAACTTCCATCCAGACCCGGATACCTGATTCTTCATTGGCAAACCGCATTTCAACTTCATTTACTTGTCCCATGAATTGTTGAGTGGGAAAAAAAGCAAATTCCTGTCCATATTGGTCAAGTTTACCCGAGTCGGCTGCCTCGCGAAAACCTAATTGAGCCATTGCATTAAAAATGGATTGGATAGATTTTTGGGATTGGATGCCTAGCCGGTCTACATCTTTGCGGTCAACCCCACCCTCAATATCAAGATGTGTATCCAAATAGTATGAAACAGTTCCACTAGAAATAGGTATATTCGTAGGTAGGACGTAATGAAAAGGAATGACCTTACTTTCTTTAGGGTGAATACGATCTCGATTAATTAATGGTATATGGGCAACTTCCCTTGAAACGCTTCCTTGTTTTAATACCACATTCATCATAAAGCGGACAGTCAATTGATTAATTTTCTGTTCCACCTCACCACCTTGAATGACAACCTCCCCTTGAATGCTTTCTCCAGCTTTATAATTACGATTACCACATTGTAAATCTACAGTTGCGGCTCCTTTTCCTAAACTTGCTAAAATTTTTTTGAACATGCTTCCTCTTCCTTTCGAAATTATCTCAATCCGCCTTAAGAATATGTAAGTAAAATTGGGCGTAATAAGAAATGACAAGAAATCTATTCGTATTTCAGGAAATTTCTAAATTACCCTTGATAGTAATACGTCGAAAAATGAAAATAGTTTCAAATGATTTTACTGCAGTAGGTGATCTTTATAAGATAATGGGGTACGTCATCTTTTTTCCGATGCTGGTGATGGACTATTGGCGAAGATGCTTATTTGAGGAAGCAAGGATATAAAGTGGCGGATCAAAGGCAGCAGCAATTTGAATCGCACGTCTCACCTTCTAAAGAGAGTTAAAACACAATAAATGAAAAAGAGAATGCCAGGGGCTAACACTTCTGCCCCTGGCATTTTTTTGAAAGTACTTTAATAACAAGAAGCTCATCTTTATTAAGCTATTTATAATGGTCAAATTCTCCATTTCCCATAACTTTATTGGCCATTCCATCTTCTTTATATGCATGCGCTTACATTCAATTCCGCATTTACACTTCCCCTTTTGTCAACAAAAGCGAAAGGCAACACTCAGCTTTAAATAATATCAGTTCTCTGTGCAAATGAATATTCCTAGCTAATATATATAGAAATAACAGACTTCAATTACAGCTTAATAGATGTAAGAACCATATTACAATTTCTGGATTAAAGATTGTAATTCATCCTGAAGATTTCCTTTTGAAAAAGCAGCGTGCAGAATTTCATGAAAAGTATTTAAGGAAATTTGTAGTTTTTCTTCACCTAATGTAGTTAATCGTGTGTAGATACCTCTTCGATCATCTTCACATATATGCCTTTGTAATGCTCCGCAGCTTTTTGCTTCCAGCCTGCCTACCAGCCTTGAAATAGCACTTTGACTTAATCCAACCATCTCCTGTAATTGTTGTAGCCTCAATTGTTTATCGCCTGTTTTGGATAAAAAGTATAGAACGTAAAATTCTTTTAACGACAGGTTATGATTTTTTTGCAAAGCACTTTCCAGCTCATTGGTAATGCTCATTTGAATATTAGTAAGAGATAGCCAATTATCTAAATACTTCTTTTCTTGGTTGTTTGTCATGCCCATTCCACCCTGTTCTATCCTTTATAATTAATATATGGCACTTTAAATGATCATCGTCATGGATTTAATTTTAGTGCTCGGGACTTTGTTCTAAAGATGATATATTGTTCTCTTCATTTTAGACGAGTTTCTACCTTTTGTCTAAGATTGAATTATTCCATAAAAAAAACAGTCAAAATGACTGCTCTTTTTTCATGAATTCAGTGTAACTGAACAGGATCCTATTTCATTTCCACCCCAGTTTAGTGAAAGCTTGTCTTGATCTGATAGTGGTCCTACGCCGCTTGGAGTACCGGTAAAAATAATATCTCCTTTCCCAAGCCCAAAATGCTCTTCTGTAAATTCTATAATGGTTTGCAAATCAAATAGTAAGTCTTTAATATTTCCGACTTGTACACGCTCTCCATTCTTTAACAGGGAAAAATCTAATTGTTCACATGCTTCGACACCTGGAAACGGAATAAAATCACTAACAACAGCTGAATTTTTGAATCCTTTAGCCAAAAGCCAAGGGTGCTGTTTTTGTTTTAACTGTGATTGAACATCTCTAAGTGTTAAATCCAACCCAATGGCCATCGCATCAACCATTTCATCTACTTTCATTCCTGATTCGTACTGCTTTGCGATATGTATGACAAGTTCAGTTTCAAAATGAACGGAACCCTGATTACTCGGCAAAGTAATTGACTGACCTTTTGCTTCCACAAGCGAATGAGTTGGTTTTGAAAATAAAAAAGGGGAAGTTGGTATTTCATTATTCAACTCTTTTGCATGCAAAGCATAGTTTCGACCTACACAATAGATATTTTTAATGTCTTTCATCATAAAACTCACTCTTTTCTTTTTAGAAATAAAAATTAATGAATAGCAAAAGGTAAATATTAAGAAATGATTGCAACTTTCTCTAGTCATGACAATCGTGGTTTAATAGTCAGCCAGATTAGTAATCACAAATTGTTACAGTAAATAAGAAAAAATCCTCCGATTTAAGTATATTTTATATTTTTCTGACTTTTTATACAACCGTTATACCTGTTAAAAGAAAATCCATTTAGATAACATAATTTCATGTTCGTACAATTTGCAAAAATAATTATAACGGATTAGAAGAATAACTATAATGAAATTTTTCACATTCTTTGGTGGAACATAAACCAGATTTATTGCTTTCTCTTCTTTTGCCTTAATAAAGTGTATAAACAACCTTCAAAATCAGTTCTTTATTTACACAAATAACATCGTCCCATTCATTTGTTTTGTCGCTTTTTTCCATCGATATAGAAGGGGGACCGCCAAACTTTTGTATTTTGTCCGCTAGCAAATCCCAGCGAAAAAGCGGTTTCCTGCCGTTAGGAAATGATTTTTTTATTCACTTATTGGGTTATAGATCTGTTAAAAAAAGTACCCACTACAGCTTTGAAGCAAAGATTGATTAAATGTTCCTCGTAAACCCCATATTAAGGGCAGCTCCACTGACGCGCTACCCCTATACTAAGTCTAAGCTCAAGAGTAAGCTGTATTGTGTAACCCGGGCAACTTCACCAAAGAGGAAACGCTATCCAAAATGAGATTGAACTGATTTATATTTTTTTGAATTAGTTGTCCTACCTTAAAATTAACAGCATATTGTTGCTCTATGTTTATAGTGAATTATTTTTGTACTTGGATCATTAAATCATTGCTAGATAGACTGCATAATTCGTGCGAGTTCATTTTCTAAAACAGCGGGCTCGTTTGCGTAATTGTAAATCCCTAAAAACTTCTCTATAGCCTCTGGATGGGAACTGATTAGCTTATTGACAGCATCCTGCTGTTCAGATATGCGTTCATTCTTCGAAATTTGGCATCCCATGTGAAACCGGACCATAAACTCATCTTCTATTGCCTTTTGATATTCTTCAGACATTTGATTCGATTGATCGGATTGTCCCTTATATTTTAATAGAATATTGGATAAAATACGTGCTCCACATATAGCATCATGGATCCCCTGCGCCATGCCAGGATCTTTAAAACAAACCGCATCACCAACCAACGCCCATCCTTTTCCCATTCCTTTATACCAGTAATTATCATATCCTAGTATGCCTTTGACCGGTCCTGCGATTTCAGCATTTTTCAAGCGAGCACCAATTGTTGTATTAGGAAAGTTATCTGTCAAGAGATTGCGTAGACCGTTTTCCGGATTTAATTTCAACCGTTCTATCAATTCCTTATTTTCTAATGGGAAAATGCCGACAATAACATATAAATCATCATTCGTTGGAAAGAGAATGGCTGTGTTATCTTTTATCTTGTATACTTCAAATTTAGGGACATCATCGTGGCGAAATCCAGAAAAATACCCAAAATAAATACCGACTGTTGCCGGAATACTTATTTTGAGTTCACTTTTTACCAGCTTGCGAATAATAGAGGATCGGCCGTCTGCCCCCACTACCAGGCGAGCTAAAAATTCTTGTTTCTCGTAGTTGCCGTCTAAGCCTTTCACGCCTATTACTGTTTCGTCATCACGGATGACATCCGTCACACGAAAACCTTCTAAAACGGTTACATTCATTTGAGATTTGGCCTGTTCAAGTAGGATATGATCGAGATAAGTCCTCCTAATACAATAACAGCTGTCCTCTCCGTAAACCACAGGGATGAGACCATCTATCACGGTATCCTCAAATTGAAATTTAATATCCCGTACCGGTGGTGCTTTTGTTTCCAGCAGCTTGTCCAGGACACCTATTTCTCGAAGAAGAGCGACAGTATTATTGAAAAAGGTATGGGTTGATAATGTGTCCCTTGGAAAAGTCGATCGGTCCACTAACAACACATGGAAACCTGCCTTAGCAAGATAAATTGCCAGTGCAGAGCCGGCACATCCAGCACCGGTAATGATGACGTCATACATCTTATTCATCGTATCACTCCGTTTTCAAGTACAATTATTGACTTGCTTATCCATTAGCAGAGTTTGATAAAAATATACTACATACATAAAAGTATGGAAGTTAAAACAAAAAAAGTACAGAGAATTCCAAAGTCGATCTCCGCTATGTTAAGGAATCGATTTTTTTACTTCTACTTATAGGAGCTCCCTCAATTAATTAAGGATTTCATCCCACTGGATAGAGTAATTACAAAGGCCCCCCTCTACCCCACTAGCATATACAGAAAAGCATTGGAATATCGTTTGCATCTTTAAACCAATCCAGAATACAAAAGCAACAATAATGAATAGCCGCACAAAATAAAAAACCATAATCCTTTATTAGAGATGCCCTTGATTGGTGAGGCAAGAAAAATTCCACATATTATTTTTTATTTTGACAAACAAAAAGAGGTTCGGAGTGGTCTCACCCCGAACCATGATTTTATATTAGAAAACTTGGTTATCATTCATGAATTTTTACCTAATTGTAATGAACTTCCTGTGTTGAAGAAATTTGTGACACTCCTGCCGATTAACTGGCTAGCCAAGCCCCCACAGACGCTTGCTTTGATGAGGCTTGGCAGACAGTCGGCGGAAAGGGAGCGGATTTCTGAAATCAACAACTTTTTTAAATTAAAACTGTAGGCAAACTTACTTTTCCTCGAGTTTTGTCTACAGTTTTGACTCTTAGCTTAAAAAGTAGAAGCTAAATCTTTTGAACGTGCTATAGCATTTTCTTTTATTTCTTGTGCTTTATCAGGCATTGCTGCATGTCCTTCAACGAATACACCTTCAAAGGAAGGCACTCCGAAGAATTGCATAATGATATTTAGATACCGGTGACCCATTTCCATTTCTGCTGCTGGTCCTTCTGAATAAATACCACCACGAGCTTGTATATGCATGGCTTTTTTATCAGTTAAAAGACCAACTGGGCCTTGTTCGGTGTATTTAAATGATTTACCTGCAACAGCTACGGAATCTATATAAGCTTTCATTACTGGCGGGAATGAAAAATTCCATAAAGGTGTTACAAATATATATTTATCGGCAGCTATAAATTGCTCACATAACTCTGAGAGTCGACTAACTTTTGCTTTCTCTTCTGCCGAAAGTTCTTCAAAGCCCTTTCCAGATTGAAGTTTCCCCCAACCACTGAAAACATCTACATCAATTTCAGGAATATTTTCTTTATAAAGGTCAATATTCACAATTTCATGGCTAGGATTTACTTCTTTATAAGTGTCAATAAATGCTTTTCCAACGGCCATACTGTAAGATTGTTTATCATCATGAGGATGAGCTGTAATGTACAATACTTTAGTCATTCTGTATCTTTCCTTTCTTTTTACATATTTGAACATTCTATTTTGTCTTGGAAATTCAACATTTATACAATTGCTCGAACTAAAATATCTTTAATTGATATGTATAAAATTATCCGTTACCCGCCCATAAAACGGCAGATTTAATGCAGGTATAAATCTTCTTTCAAGTTGTGAGAAAGAGTGTGAATTTTGGATATGATATAACAAGACAACCCGGTTATTTTAGGAGGCTTAAGGAATTGACGAATTCAATAAAATTTGATCTGCACACTCACCATGAACGATGTGGACATGCTATCGGCACAATTGAGGATTATGTAAAGCAAGCCATTGAATACGGCTTGCAGTATATTGGGATTTCTGATCATTCTCCATATTTTTATAGTGAGGACGACCATCTCTACCCAACTATTGCAATGGCAAAAAGTGAACTTGTCCCTTATATTGAGGAAGTACTTCGCTTAAAAGAGGAATATAAAGGTAAAATTCACGTGTTATTAGGAATGGAAAGTGATTTCTTCCCTGACCACATTGAAGTCTACCGTGATCAATATCTTTTACACCCTTTTGACTACATAATTGGATCTGTTCATTATGTTCAAGACATTAGCATTTTTAAAAAAGGGCGTTGGAATGGTTTGACTTCTAATGAACAGGCAAGATTAAAAGATGAATACTATGAATTAATACAGAAATCTGCAAAAAGCGGAGTGTTTCAAATCTTAGGCCATATTGATGCAATGAAAGGGTTTTATCCTGCCTTTTCATCCATTGAAACAGACAGTATTGAAAAAACTTTAAAAATCATTAGTCAAGAAGATATCGCCATTGAGATTAATACCTCTGGTAAAACAAAAGAGTGTGGTGGGTGGTATCCAGCAGATGGCATTTTAGAACGAGCTCTTTTCTATAATGTGAAGGTAACATTTGGATCAGATTCGCATACACCTGAACGTATTGGCGATGAATTTGAACAAGTTAAAAAAAGACTAAAGGAAATCGGCTTTTCTGAGTGGGCTTACTTTGTTAACAAGCAAAGGATTCTCACTCCACTTTGACCTTCCAGTCAATAGGATTAGAACTGGTCCGGTAGCCATCTTCCATTCTAACCAGGTCTCGTGTGTCATCACAAACATAATCCTGTTTCCCTATTTACCATAAATTTCTATACCTACTTACCTAGCTAAAAAGTTGATCAGGTCTGTACGAGATTTTTCCATTCGCACCGACTGCTCAAGGTCATATTTTTTGTGATTTTGGAGTTTACGGTGGCGTTCCTCCCCCCATTAAAGGCTATTGCGGTTTCTGCTAAAAATAGTATATGAAAAAGCCGACCTTTTAATGGTCGGCTTCTTCAAGCAATCTGTCCTTTTGTTAAATAGCTAGAAAGGAGCTATGATTTATCCCCCTAGCCGAGGTAGAATAGAAACGTTTATTTCTTTTAGGAAGAGTTCCTCGCTTTCATTATATAGCTGAAGCTGGTCTGTTTTAGTTCCCCGAGTTCGCCTCGTTTCCCGGCTGTTCTACTTGTACCTTGTCCCCTATTTCAATGGACAACAAATCCTCACCTACTATAACTGTTCCATCATATGTTTTTTTTGTTCTTTCGAGCAAATTAGCTTTTTCTTCTGTTAATCCACCCAATAATACAATATGTGAGTACACAGCAAGTTTTGGTTGTATTTGGCTAAAGACTTTACCTGCTTCCTCCGGTGTAGTGTGAAGATCAAGTATATTGGCTATTGATTCTGATTCATTATCAGGTCTTGCAGCTGCAACCTCATGAATAACTACGTCAGCGCCTTTAGCAAATTTAATTAGATTTTCATTATAGCGGGTGTCACCTGAGATGACTACAGAATGTCCTTTGTAATTAACCCGATAACCGAAAGCAGGCTCAATTGATTTATGGTCAACCTTGAAGGCTATTACTTCAATTCCCTTTTTTTTATAGACAACCCCCTCCTTGATATCATTTGCGACGATACTTGCTCCTTCAACGTTTCCATTTCCAGAATCATCTCTTGCATCCAAATCGGCTTTAAATGCTTTATTCATATGTAACATCATTTTCTCGGTTCCCTTAGGTCCCCAAATCTTAAATGCTTGCTCTCTTTTCCCTCCTGTTGGTAAAGAACCTGTAAGCCATACGTCTGGTATGCCGATTGTATGATCCGAATGCAAATGAGTAAGAAATAACTTGTCAATACTGCCCGGTAACATATTCGCTTTATATAATTGTAAAGCAGTACCACGTCCAGCATCAAAGAGGAGTTTTTCATCACCAACTTCTACAAGTGTAGATGGACCGGAGCGGGTGGTACTTAAAAGAGGAGAACCTGTTCCTAGTAGAGTTACTTTAAAGTCCGTTTGCTGTTCAGCTGTTTGGCCAAAAGAAGGAAGAAATAATGATAATGATAGAATTATTGAAACTCCCAACAAAAAAACAAAAGAAGTATTCCTTATTCTTTTCTTCATAACAAAAACCTCCTGTCAGATTATTTTTTCTTTACTCAAAGAAGAACAAATTCCTGTTTTGAATGTAAAACACAGTTTCGTAAATAGGTCCACAAACTGAATGTTACAATATTTATAATATTCAGTCAATAATATCCAGAGTAAAATCATGTATACTAATTCAACCTTCCATCAAGACAACAAGACTCAAGCTGAAATAATCTTACAGAATATTGGATTTCATATTGGATCGATTGTTCATACTAAAGAGAAAATATCTGTTAAAAAAGGAGTTTATATGACAAACAAAAAAAATAATAACCATTATCCAGCTCAACATAAAAGTCAGGTTAGTAAATTAAATTACAACGGAATGGAAGTGGATACTGATGTCAATGAAGATCCTAATCGGGAAAAATTATTAGATGAATCAGTTGATTCTTTTCTAAAATCGAAAGAAGGACAGGGATATTAGAGTAGGAATTGTGGTCACCATTGTCCTTTTTTAAAACGTTTTTATATTTTTCCATTTCAATGGGCCCTCAAGAAGCTTTTGAGCGGCCCATTTTGTATCTTTATCTACGAACATTTTTCTTCTTGAGATACCGGCCAGTAAGTGCTGAATTATGATGTCCTAGTGCACTAAAGCTCCCATTAATTGAAAATGACGATATAATGTTAGTGGAATGATTGTATTAGCAAAAGGAGGTTCGTTTCTATGAACATTTTAATATTGGGTGCAACTGGTCGAGTTGGGGGGCACTTAGTTACTTATGGTCTTCAAGACAGACATCATGTTACAGTTTTGGCTCGCACTCCTGAAAAGATTGGAATGAACGATGCCAATTTAACCATTATTCAAGGTAATGTACTAATTAAAGATGATATCGGACGTGCCATGCATGGGGTTGATGTAGTTATTAGTGCACTGAATACCGATGGGACTACCACTTTATCAGCAAGTATGCCACTAATTATCGAAGCAATGGAAAACGAAGGTATCCAACGAATTATTACCATTGGAACAGCAGGAATCCTGCAAAGTAGAACAACCCCAAATACTCTGCGTTATCAGTCCAGTGATTCAAAGCGTAGGTCTACCCGTGCAGCGAAAGAACATCATAAAGTTTACGAAATGCTTAAACAATCAACACTTCAATGGACTATTGTCTGTCCTACGTATTTGCCGGATGGAGAAAGTATTGGTACATATCGTGTAGAAGGTGACTTTTTACCGGAGAATGGGGCTGAAATATCCGTGCCGGATACAGCAGAATTTGCATTTAGCCAAATAAAAAGTAGCGATTATTTAAAATCACGAGTAGGTATTGCCTACTAACCATTCCTACTAGCATTACTCCCCTTGAAATCGTAGATGAGGTGAGGAAACCATCACGTCCGCTTAGCCGGTTCAATTATCTTCGATAAGTACACAATCGCTGAACAATTGCCAAGAATATTTACCGGTTTCTTTTGGGCGAAGATTTCGCCCTTACCTTGTTCATGAACTTTCTATTCCAATGTGCTATATTTCCCCTCCAAAAATAGCCACATTCTGCCTGTCAGAAGCAAACGCTAGCCCGTTCCATTTCAATACAGTCTGTACAAATCCCAGTGAGTCGGCATTATATCTCCCTGCGATCCTCTGATACGCTTCGAGCTCATATATGCCATCCCTATTGTAATCAACCGGATATAAACCAGATAAAGGATTGACCCATCCTTCTATCGGCGCCTTCAATACACCATCCTTGTCATAAATTTCAGATAAATATTCCTTATCCTTATAAGTAAGGTCAAGAATGTACCTTTCTTTTAGGTAATAACTATTCACCTTTGCTTTGTATTGGTTTTCATAATTAACATCGTATTTATAGGTTTCATTGAATGCGTCTGAATTAAAAATGGGCATCAGTTGACCGTTAAGATATGAAAAAACATACGCATAAATGGAACCACCGCTTCCTCCTGTATCAATGACCACTAAAATGTCATCCCCTTTGTTACCTGTAAAATCACCCAGAAAAAGGGTCGGATTATATCCTGCGTTATTTTTCATGGGAACTTGTTCATATTGATTAGTCCTCCCATTTTGGATAACCAAAGTTACATTCCTCCAAAAGGGGCTATCAGGGGTTTTGTTTGCGGTAAGAAAAACATTGTCCTTTGTCCCGTCCCCATCAATATCGCCTTGCTTTGAGGTCACTGTGACTGTTCTGTACAAGTTCATTTCCCTTGAAAGAGCAGATTGAAAGCTCAATTGCATATCTAGCAGTTCCTGCTTTGAAGGATAAGGATTTGGAAGCGACAAAGCGTTATCAATCGTTTGCATCGCTTCACTTGTTAAACCGGCCCTACTTTGAGTCTCAGCCAAACAGTACCAATAATAGGGGTCATTCGTTTCTTGTATTTTTGTGTAATAGTAATGGATCACTTTTCTGATGTCATACGTATCCACCTTAATCCCCCCTGTCTCTTTATTATCCATATGAATTATATGCGGGAATTTAGTGAATAATCTTGAGTACATATCTATTGCTGGAAACAACAATAATGTCCTTTTCAAATATAGCGCCCTTATTATGAATGATTTCTGTTGCCTAATACCTCTTTATGAACTTTTTTTGCTTGCATATATTTATTTAATTTGCTATTATAACTGACGAACGTTCGTTAAATTATGAGGTGATATTATTGAAAAGTAATGAAATTAAGGAAGCCGCTCTAAAATTTTTCACGATTCATGGTTATGAAGGAGCGTCCCTTTCTCTAATAGCTGAAGAAGTGGGCATGAAAAAGCAATCCATTTACGCCCATTTTAAAGGCAAGGATGATCTTTTTCTGCAAGTTTTACGTGATGCGAAAGAGACGGAGCTATCTTCGAAACTCCAATATTTCAGTAAAGTCGATTCAAAAAATCCTGAAAAAGATTTATATGGATTCCTGCAATTGGTCATCGATCTTTTCCAAAAAAATGAGCATATAAAGTTTTGGCTGCGTATGTCCTTTTTTCCGCCAGCGCATCTTGAAAAAGAGATCGGGCAGGAGGTCATAGATATCGAGGAAAAGGTGCAGGCAATTCTGGAATGTAAATTCCAGGATTGGATCAATGCCAAATTAATTGTCGAAGATGCAGCCATAACTCCGACCTATGCTTTCTTAGGAGTAGTGGATTCCATTTTGCTTGAGCTTGTGTACGGCAATGATGAGAAACGGCTGAAGGATAAATTGGCAGCCTCTTGGAAAGTGTTTTGGAGAGGTATTTCACAAGAATGATTCACAAAGAAAGTGGTGTTAAAACATGAATAAACCAATTAAAGAACAAAAGGCGGTATTGATTATTCTTCTAAGCAATATATTCATTGCTTTTCTGGGAATTGGACTCATCATCCCCGTTATGCCGTCATTTATGAATATCATGCATTTATCAGGAAGTACGATGGGCTATCTGGTTGCCGTATTTGCGGTATCACAGCTTGTTATGTCACCATTCGCAGGTCGTTGGGTTGACCGTTACGGCAGAAAGAAAATCATCATCATCGGCTTATTCCTTTTTGGTGTTTCTGAACTTATCTTCGGTGTAGGGACAAACGTATCGGTGTTTTATTTATCAAGGATCCTAGGGGGAATCAGTGCCGCCTTTATCATGCCAGGTGTTACTGCATATGTTGCAGATATTACATCCGTCCAGGAAAGACCAAAAGCAATGGGCTATATTTCAGCTGCCATTAGCTTAGGTTTTATAATAGGTCCCGGTATCGGTGGCTTTATTGCAGAATATGGTATACGATTGCCCTTCTTCCTTGCGGCGGCCATTGCTTTTGTAGCTTGCCTTTCATCAATATTCATTTTAAAAGAGCCGCTTACAAAGGAACAGCTTGCAAAAGTTTCTGCCAGTACAAAGCAAACAAACTTTATAGGCGATTTAAAAAGATCACTTAATCCGCTTTACTTTATTGCGTTCATCATCGTATTTGTACTCGCTTTTGGTTTATCAGCCTATGAAACTGTGTTTAGCCTATTTTCTGATCATAAATTCGGCTTCACACCGAAGGATATTGCAATTATCATTACAATAAGCTCTATTTTCGGAGTTGTTGTGCAAGTATTTATGTTTGGAAAACTGGTGGATATTCTCGGCGAAAAGAAGCTTATCCAATTATGTTTAATCGTCGGTGCCATTTTTGCGGTAGCGTCCACTATGATTTCTAGCTTTTTGGCAGTTCTAGTGGTAACTTGCTTCATCTTCCTTGCATTTGACCTGCTTCGTCCGGCATTGACGACATTTTTATCAAAAGCTGCCGGGAAAGAACAAGGATTCGTTGCTGGAATGAACTCCACCTATACGAGCTTAGGGAATATCGCCGGGCCATCTATTGGGGGATTGCTGTTTGACGTAAACATCCACTACCCTTATCTTTTTGCTGCTGTCATTATCGTCATTGGCCTGGGCATTACAGTCATTTGGAAAGAAAACCGATTGACAGAAAGCTTAGCAAAATATTAATGTCCCGGATTGTAATTCCTTAATTTTTCAAAGTACCCTTCCTTTTCGAGCTAGAAAACTCTCAAAC
The DNA here is from genome assembly GCF_037975445.1 of Peribacillus sp. FSL P2-0133. Lineage (NCBI taxonomy): Bacteria > Bacillati > Bacillota > Bacilli > Caryophanales > Bacillaceae > Peribacillus > Peribacillus sp. FSL P2-0133. The sequence continues at coordinate 3,565,518 of NZ_CP150254.1, forward strand.
TTGAAAAGTGATATTCTACTAAAAAACCCCTTGTCCATATTGGCAAGGGGTTTTAACTTATCCAGATAAGTTATTTTCGCTATTATTATTTAAGAGTGGGATTCTGTTTTTCATTGCTGATGATATACGCTCCAAATTAATCCTGCATTTATATCGATCTGCACGGTAGACAGATCTGACAACCCCAAGGGGTCGATTGGTATCTAGGATAAATCTTCGTTCTATCAGCAATAAAGGGGAACCTTCGGCTACCTCGAGCATTTCCGCCTCTTTTTTTTGAGCAATGGCGGCTTCAATTACCTGTCTGCCATGCTCGATTTGTAAGCCAAAGTTTTTATCAACATAGTCATGAATGGAACTCACGGCTATTTCTTCCGTTAGATCCGGGGCAAGATCTTTTGAGATGTATAGCCTTTCATATGCCATCGGCAACTGATCAGCAAGCCTCACACGTTCCAGTTCGAAAATAGAAGTTCCTTCTTCAACCTCAAGCTTTGCAGCAAGTTCATGATCAGCATTGACCTCTGTAAAACTGATGACTCCTGTACTTGGTTTAAGTCCTCTTGAAATCATATCCTCTGAAAAGTTTGTTAATCCTTGCAAGGGTTGCTCTAATTTTTGTTGAGCAACGAATGTTCCTTTTCCCCGCTTCCTGTATAAATAACCGCCATTTACGAGGTTAGAAATGGCCTGTCTCACCGTCATCCTGCTTATTCCATATTTTTCAGTGTATTCTTTTTCTGAAGGAATCATCTCTCCTGGCACCAATTCAAGACTTTGAATCGCTCCTTTAATCTCCTCTTCAAGTTGATGATAAATGGGACTCGGAGAATTCTTTTGGATCATTTAGCGTACATCTTCCTTTCATCGTGATGTAAATTTCACAAGGCATCCTGTTCGGAAACATCTCAAGCTAAAATTCCGTTCGTTGACCCTATCCATGCTAATAAACACGATAAGTATAAGACTCACATTTAAGTATCCAAATTCCTTTTTGTGAATTTCAATACCGATTCCCTTGAACGTTCAATTTCATTTTTATTTTCATCATAGAATTTTGAAACGTACGCATAGAAAATAATGCTGACCGTTAGAAATTGTGCAAAAAGCGAACTTGTTGCAGCACTTCGGAATTTTGCCTCCGGTGCACGTACATGATTTAGGGACATATCAACTTTTTTAGTTAGCCCATTGTTCCCCAATCGTGATAAACCAATTGTTTTAATTCCATATGCTTTAGCAATATCAACGAGTTCCAGAACTTCTTCAGTTTCGCCACTATTGGAAATACAGAAAAAAACGGTATTCTTTGATGATGCAGCGAGTGCAGTGGCCGTAATATGCGGGTCTTGATTAGCACTTACAATCTTTCCTAACCGTAACCACTTCTGTGTAATATCTTCAGCAACAAGCCATGACGCCCCTAATCCATAGACATAAATCACATCTGCACTCCTCATGGTTTCAATGATTTTGTCAAGTACGGTCTCATCCAAATAATGTGCCGTTTCTTGTATAGCTTGGACAGAGTTGGACACTATTTTATTTTTAATGGACGCTATTGTTTCATTAGGCTCTATGTCATGGAAACCTTTTTTCTCCGGTTGGGAAATCAGTGATGATAGGGATACCTTCAGTTCTGAAAAACTGTTAACTTTTATAGAATGACAGAATCTCGTTACTGCAGAACTGCTGGCATTGGCATGTTCAGCTAATTCATGTATCGTCATTCTAATAATATCTTGTGGATTTTCTAAGATATATTGGGCAATTTTCCTTTCTGAATTAGGCAACTGGTTCAATAAGCTTTCAATTCTCAATAAAATATTTTCAACGTGCATATGGTTTACTCTCCTTGATCTTTACTTACTTTAACTGCTTCATTGCTATGTAGTAACAACCCAAGGTAGCTGATACGTCATCCAAAACAAATTTCACATTTGGTTTTTCAAGTTTAATATGATTGATGAAAGAGCTTTGCACCAATCGTATATTTGTCAATATGCTACCTTTTATTGCAATTGTAACATTCTTACTTAACTTTAACTTCTTGATAACCTCAAGCGTTTGTTTTGAAAGGTGGTACCCGGCCTGATTCAGCACTTTTTGCGAGAAACCATCGCCCTTCTCCGCATGTTGGACAATTAGGGGAACAAACGCGGCAATCTCGGATTTCGTGGCGGAATAAATGAATTTCTTCAGTTCCATTACACTATGAAGCCCAAGTTTTTTAAGTATTGTCTCGGTTAAATGGCTATATTCATATCCCTCATCCTCTTCTTTCGTCATTTTTATAAAAGCCTGCATGGCAATCCAATAGCCACTTCCTTCATCCCCAAGAATGTGTCCCCAGCCACCAGCCGATTTCTCGATACCTTTATGAATGCCGATACTTACAGATCCAGTTCCGGATATGGTCAAAATGCCATCATTTCCTTTTAGTAAAGCAGCATGAGCGATAATTCCATCATTTACGATCGTGAACGGGGCATTAAATGCCCTGCTTAATGCACTTTTTATACCCTGCGGATTTTCAACTCCTCCATACCCGGCTAAACCTAAGCAAATGTAACCGCAGCTTCCCTTATCAATAGGCGTTATGCATTGTTCAATTGCCTGTATAATGTTAGCGATGGCTTGTTTTTCATTTATTAGCAGGTTACCATACCCCGCTTTGCCTTCACTTATTTTATTTCCCTCTAAATCATAGGCCACTGCTTCAGTTTTGGTGCCACCGCCGTCAACACCGATAATATAATTCATATCATTCTCCTATTCAGTAAAAAAGGGAAGGAATATCACCTTTCCTTCCCTGTAGATTCTCAATTAACATTGAATTGGAATTTACCCCATGGTTCCAAATAATCGAGGAGAAAAATTTCCTCTTCCGCTATTCGGCCAACTACATTTGTTTTCCCCGAATTATTCATTTCCTTCAATGCAATCTGCAATTCCCCTTTATATTGTCCATAGAGCTCATTTTCAATTAAAATATCACCGCGTCTAATGTCAGGCGTATATGTTGGTTTAAATTCTTTGCCCTTATATTTCACGCGTGATTGAGTCGAGCGAATAAGATAATCGGAAACATCTCCACGGTAAAAATGGAATTCTTCCAATACTATTTTTTTCTCTAAAGCTGTTATGGTTTCGTGAAGGTTAACATTAAATGTTAACAGAGCGCTATTTAACAGGCTAAGCTGCTTCAATTCATCTTCGGATGCGTAGGCATTTGCAATAATTACATCATCAATCAACCCTGTCGCATACAAGTGTTTTGCTTGTGTTGTAATGGGCAATTCCCGGTGCATTTCTAATGTACATAAACCTTCCATTATTGGCCAAGGTCCGTACGTTGCTGCATGCGAGCTTATGAAAGCTGCCGTGCGGATATTATGCTTTTTGAATGACTCACAGCATTTTATAAAATGAGGATAGCTCAATCCTGCATAGCGATGAGGATAGAAGTTATGCGATCCGACTAAATTCTCTTTAATTGGTTTGTAATCGATAATATTTTCTAAATATTTTGTTGCATTGCTCATATTTATTTCAATTTTGAGACCATATGGATTATGTGTCATAATCGACTCTTCGTTACCTGTAAAGCCCATGTCCAGCCTGATCCCATACGCACCTAATTCTGCAAAAAACGATAAGTCATTATAAGAAATGCCTAGCGAACCGAATACTCGGGGAGCAATATCGACCATCACTTCCATATTCAATTGATTGGCATAACGAATTGTTTCTTTAAATTCTTTTAAAATCTTCTCTTTGTCACCTTCGACTGATAGCAAGCAAGTAAAGATCTTTTTGAATCCATATTTGTGTGCAAGTGCAATGTATTCCATGTCTTTTTCAACGGTTGAATGCTCTGGATAGATAGAAATACCGAGTTTACCCATTATTTAATCACCTCTTTACTGTTGTGGAGCTAGCTTTTTTACAATGCGAATCATATGTTCAATTAGCTTTTGTTCACTCATTGCCGTCATCAAGTGATCCTGAGCATGAATCATTAATAGAGTTTTCTCACTTGGAACTCCATTCAATTCTGCTTGAATCAGTTTGGTTTGTGTTTTATGGGCCAAGTTCAATTCTTCCTGACCTTGTTTAATTAGATCCTCTGCCTTTTCAAAATTGAATTCTTCCGCTTCTTTCAGTGCGTCGAATGCTAAACTTCTCGCATTTCCACTATGTGATATTATTTCAAAAATCTCCATTTCGTTATTGTTCATTTCAGTTGACATATCATTACACTCCTATTTTATGTTAGATTTTGAAGGTTCATTGGATTCCTGTAATCCATATTTACTGTTTAAAACACGATTCACTTGATGTTTGGTACAGCATTTTCACTGAAGAATCGTGGTAAGTATTCTTGATGCGCTTTTAAAAGTTTTTGTAAAACAATTTCCGCCAAGTCATCACTTGGAATAAGCGGGTTAATCGTTAAAGCTAATAACGCTTTATCATAAGAACCTGTAACGGCTGCCTCAGCACCAATTCTTTCAAATGATTTGATTTGTTGAATTAAGCCAAGCACTTGTATGGGTAATTTACCCATAGACAAAGGAATTGGTCCATTTTTGGTGACGATACAGCTTACTTCGACTGCTGAATCATAATCTATATCAGTAATCGATCCTTTGTTTTGTACATTTAGCACTTGAATGTCTTTTTTATCATTATAAATGGAAGAAATGACGTTACACGCTGCATCGCTATAGTAAGCTCCACCGCGTTGCTCTAATTGTGGAGGCTTGATGTCAAGAGTTTCATCCTTGTATAGGTCAAACAAACCTTCTTCTAATTTTTTCACAACTTCTGCTCGAGTTTCCCCAGATTTGAATGCTTCCAACTCTTCTTCTAAAATCGTTTTTGTTTTGTAATAATAACGATGGTACGGGCAAGGCACCACTCCTAAAGATTTCAAAAATCTTCTGTTCCAAGCCAATGGGGCAATATTCTTCATCGTCAGTTGAATTTCAGGATTGCCAAGCATTTCAAGCACTTTATCTGTGACTTCTTGATCATCAACGAACACATGCATCCCGAAAACCATATGGTTTAACCCGGCGAAATCTATGTGCACTCTCTTCATATCAACACCAAGCATGTTAGAAATAGACATATGCATATTAAATGGAACATTGCATACCCCAATGACTTTTTTATGCTTGCTGTAGCGGAGAAGGGCTTCCGTTACCATCCCAGCAGGATTTGTGAAATTAATTAACCATGCATCAGGGCAGAGCTCCTGCATTTCTTCTGCAATTTCCAGAAGTATGGGGATAGTTCGTAATGCTTTGGATAATCCTCCTGCACCATTTGTTTCTTGACCAATTAAGCCTAATTCCAATGGGATCCGCTCGTCCTTGATTCGTGCATCAAGTAAACCCACTCTCATTTGCGTTGTGACAAAATCAGCATTTTGCAAGGCTTGACGGCGGTCTAACGTTAAATGTATTTCCATTGGAAGTCCTGCTTTTTCAACCATACGCTTTGCTAATGTTCCTACAATCTCCAGTTTTTCTTTTCCTGCCTCAATATCCACTAACCACAGTTCACTAATAGGCAACTCATCATATCGTTTAATAAAACCTTCTATTAATTCTGGTGTATAACTGGAGCCTCCACCAATTGTGGCAATCTTCAACCCGTTTTTCATTTCCATTCCCCTAACACCTCATAGTAAGCTAATCTGAATTCTTCATTTTTATTTATAGATGATTGCATAACAAACCAGTGCGCTTACCGCTAATAAAGACAAGAATAATAGTGATGCTTGTTTCTTGTTTTTAAACTTACCTTCAACAAAACAAACAACCATCGTCAATCCTGCGCTTATGGCAAAGGTATTTCCCAAGTATAGTGATAATTGTTTATTTATCTCAAAGGCATCCATGAATCTGTTAAAGATAAAATTAAAAACAAGAATGAAGCTAAAAAATAGAAAGGCACTTTTGTAACTAAAAAAGTGGATTCTAGAAGTTGAATTCATGTCCTTTCCCCCCTCTCAATTCATAAAAGGAGTTTGGAGCATTTAGTCCCAAACTCCCTTTTAGGTATTCCTTATAAAGCGATATTTTTATTATCCGTTGTTTCCACCATGTTTTCCTGCGCTAAAAGCTTTTTATCGTACATCTTAAAGAATGGCAGATAAATAATAACGGAAATAGTTAAATTCACCATCACTAGAACAATGGCTCTCCAATCACCGCCTGTTGAAAGGTAGGCACCTATTGGAGCGGGCAATGTCCAGGGAACCATTACATATGTCGGGTTCACCAGTCCGATGGACGTTGCTATATATGCAAGTGTTGCACCAATTAGCGGTGTAATGATAAATGGAATAATCAGTACCGGGTTTAGTACAATTGGCATCCCAAAGATGACAGGTTCATTGATGTTAAAAATGCTTGGCACAATTGTTGCTTTCCCCATTGCTTTACTATAGGTAGACTTTGCCGTTAAGAGCATGGCTATTACTAAACCCAATGTTGCACCAGACCCACCAATCCAAATAAACCATTGGAAGAATGTTTCAGGAGCGATGTGGGGAATTGCCTTTCCAGCTGCAACCGCTGCAGAGTTATTCCCCAAGTATACTTCCCATACCGGGCGAGCTACGGCACCTACGACTGATACGCCATGAATACCAAATGACCAAAAGAATGTAATCAAAAATACTGGAATTAATACACCTGGCAATGTATCGCCTGCACTGATGAGTGGTGCAACCGCTTTATCGACAAGTGAATGTAAATCAACAGCAAAAACGACTGTAATTAAAGTCATAACAAGCAGTACAATTGAAACTGGTATTAATGCTTCAAATGAACGGGCCACTGAAGTTGGAACAGAATCAGGCATTTTGATTGTGATATTTTTTGTCTTACAAAGACGTAAAATTTCGACAGCAAAAATGGATACAATCATTCCTACAAAAAGACCATGGCCTCCGAGGTTTGTCATTGGCAAAACAAACCCCACATCATCCATCATCTTTACACCAATTGTGAACAGGAAGGCTGCTAATGATAGTAAACCTCCAGATAGCGGATCAAGTTTATAGCTTTGAGATAAACTGTAGCCTATACCAAAAGTAATATATAGCGTCATGATAAACATCGTTAATCGATATGGAATTAAAATTTCAGCTATATGTTTTGCAGACCATTCACCTAATGCAGTATCTGCTGCAACGGGCGGAAATGCAATGATCAAGAATAAACTGCCAAAGATGATGAAAGGTAACGCAGAAACCACACCATCCCGAATCGCGCGTAAATGTTTTTGCTCAGACAATTTAGCCATAGGTGTTGAAAGATTATTTTCTAAAAAAGCTACAAACTTGTCCATTCGTGTTTTCCCCTTTTACGTTTAGTGAAAAGAAATAGTAATTAGTTTATTATTTTGCTAGTTCCGTTACCAGTTTTAATAGTTTAGGTCCGCCAAGAGGGCTGTAAGCTTGGGCTGGAATGGCTTCACATGGGACGCCCGCTTCATCTGCCGATGCCTTAAAGCCATCGAAACGATGTTTGACTTGCGGAGCTACCATTGCAACATCCCAGCCATTTCGTACTTCTGCATCAAATTCTTGAGTGCCGACTGCCAATACTTCTATGGTTACACCCTGTTTTTCCCCTTCCTTTTTTAAAGCGCTTACAACGATTGCACTAGACATTCCACCTGAGCATACGAATAATACCTTCATTCTTTGTTCCTCCAATTTTTTTATTTTTTTTATAAAAAGCGTTAAATCGTTTTTCTTATGAATCCTTGTGCTTTCACTAAACGATTTGAGGCTTCTTCATATGAAACATTCGTTAAAATCATGACAATTGCAATTTTAGGCTGGGCATTTGCCTTTTTTAAAAATTCATCTGCAATTTCATAGCTACAGTCAGTAGCATCCATGATAATACGTTTTGCGCGTTCAACTAGCTTTTCATTAGTTAACTGTAAATCTACCATTAAATTACCATAAACTTTACCAACTCCAACCATTGAGGCGGTGGAAAGCATGTTGCATACTAACTTTTGCGATGTTCCAGCTTTTAAACGGGTAGAACCCGTCAGGACTTCAGGCCCGTTTACAACTTCAATCGCAACTTTTGCAATCTTACCTATCTCAGAACCTTTGTTACAGCTTATCGACACAGTTCCTGCACCAACTTGATTGGCATATTCCAATCCAGCAATAACATATGGAGTGCGTCCACTAGCTGCAATGCCCACTACCACGTCCCTGTTTGTTAATTCGATTTTCTTCAAATCTTCAGGACCTAATTCAAAACTGTCTTCAGCACCTTCAACTGCCTTAATGAAAGCCTTTTCCCCACCGGCTATAAGACCCACAACTTCACTAGGATCGGTATTAAATGTCGGGGGACATTCTACTGCATCCAATAACCCGATGCGCCCGCTTGTTCCTGCACCCATGTAAATTAATCTGCCGTTTTTTTTCATGGCTTCGACGATCATCTCCACGGCTTTAGAAATTTGCGGAAGTTCTTTTTTTACACAATGGGCAACTTTAATGTCTTCTTCGTTCATTACCTCTAAAAATTCAAGTGTTCCCATTTCATCCAAACTCATGGTCTTTTCATTACGACGCTCTGTCGTTAAATGCTCTAGCATACATATCATCCTTTTTTATTTCAGTGGTGAAAGTGGTGAAACTTTTTTAGCTATAGAGAATATATCATTATTAAAAATTAATTTCAATATTGTGTATACATTTTTAAAAATTAATTTTAAAATAAACGGTAGATAGCTAAATGATTGTTATCTTTCTACTAAAAATTAGAAATGATTGACTAGCCATTTTATGAACCAAACCTCCGATTCTTTTTATTGTTTAAATCTTATCTCACTATTCATAAGTGACAAATTCATATATTCATTATTTGTTAACGCTTACAAATAATTAAATATAAATATTATAATGAAATGAGGTTGTACTATTGATGAATGAAAGAATTACAAAGACAAGATTTGGTTCACTGGCGCTAGCCGCTTTGGTGGGCGGATCACTTCTCCTTCCATCCGATTTGATTGCACATGCAGAAACGGGGACTATCCCTCAGCAAACTACTTATGTAAAACAGGAACTGCGCGCAACTTGGATTGCAACTGTATTAAATATTGACTGGCCGTCCAAACCAGGTTTATCCATATCAGCACAGAAAGAAGAATTCATAAAATATTTGGATGAACAAAAAGCAATGGGGATGAATGCTGTAGTTATGCAAATTAAACCAACTGCAGATGCTTTTTACCCTTCTGAATACGGTCTTTGGTCAAAATATTTAACAGGAGTCCAAGGAAAAGACCCTGGGTATGACCCTCTTGCATTCATGGTAGAGGCAGCACATGATCGTAATATGGAATTTCATGCGTGGTTTAATCCATATCGCATTACTATGCCTTTAGGTAAGACAGCTGAATTATCGGATATTGATAATCTTCCAGAATCTCATCCTGCTAGAAAGCACCCTGATTGGGTCATACCATATGGACAACAGTTGTACTTTGACCCAGGCATTCCTGGCGTACAACGGTTTGTGATCGATGGAATAATGGAAGTTGTTAAGAATTATGATATTGATGCAGTCCATATGGACGATTATTTCTATCCTTACAAAATTGCAGGAGTACCTTTCCCAGATGAAATTTCCTATCAAAAATATGGAGCAGATAGATTTACAAATGTGGAAGATTGGCGAAGGGATAATGTAAATAACCTTGTTAAGACTATAAATGAAGAAATCAAAGCAGAAAAATCATATGTGAAGTTTGGTATAAGCCCATTTGGAGTTTGGCGCAACAAAGCAGTTGATCCCACAGGATCTGACACTGCCGCTGGACAAACGAATTACGATGATTTATATGCGGATACCAGAACGTGGATCAATAATGGATACATTGATTATATTGCCCCTCAATTATATTGGAATATAGGATTGCCAGTAGCTGACTATGCCAAACTTCTTGATTGGTGGACAAAAGAAGTCGAAGGTAAAAATGTTCAACTCTATATTGGACAAGGAGACTATAAAATTAATACAGAGTCCAATGGTGTCCAAAACTGGTTCAATCCTGAAGAAATGCCAAACCAGTTAAAACTGAATCGAACATATAAGGAATTTGATGGAAGCATGCATTTCAGTGCCAAAGATTTACGGAAAAACCCCCTTGGGATAGCGGATCGCTTAAGCGAGGATATTTATAAGCATCCCGCATTGGTTCCTGCCATGCCTTGGATTGATGATCATGCCCCAAAGGCTCCAAAGGTGAGCAAGGCAACACAAGCAGGAGATGGAATACAATTTGAAATTCACGATCACAAGCAATCAGATGCATCCTATTATGCTATTTATCGTTTTGATGGGAAGAAAAAAGGAAACATAGAAGACTCAACGAACTTACTTGCCACAGTGCATAAAGAAAATAAACGTCAATTGTTTATTGACGGCAGTGTAGAAAAAGGAAAGACTTACACATATGTTGTGACTGCCTTAGACCGAACCCACAATGAAAGTAAACAAACTAAACAGATTAATATAAAAGTAAAATAATCTTCAAGAAATAGCTTTACGGTTCAAGTGGCGCATGCCAGTGAACAATGGACGTAAGGTATATATTAAACAATATATTAGAAATGGTCTTATCTTAGTATCATATACTGTTCATGCTAAATCAGGATTATAAAAGAATCGAAGTAGGTGGAATGACGATGTACATAGTTGGATTAATGTCCGGAACATCGCTGGATGGAATTGATGCCGCACTTGTTCGGGTGAATAATAGTGGACTCGAGACTGAAATGGAAATGATTGAGTTCATGACATGCCCTTTCCCAAAGGATATTGAAAAAGAAATTATCCAGTCTTTATCTGCAGTCACATCCAATGTTCAATTAATATGCAGTTTGAATTTTAAATTAGGAAAATTATTTGCCAATGCGGTAAAGGAAGTTTGTCATAAAGCTGGATTTCCCATTAATAAACTGGATCTTATTGGATCCCATGGACAAACCATTTACCACCAGCCTTTAAAGGACCAAAATTATATACCCTCCACTTTGCAAATTGGGGAAGCCGCAGTAATTGCTCACGATACAAACACACTAGTAATCTCTAATTTTCGTACGATGGACATGGCAGCTGGTGGACAAGGAGCTCCTCTTGTTCCTTTTACCGAATACATTCTTTATAGAAGTGAAGTGAAGGGAAGATTACTTCAAAACATAGGGGGCATTGGAAATGTAACCGTCTTACCCAAGCAAGCATCTCTTAATGACATGTATGCTTTTGATACAGGGCCTGGAAATATGATCATTGATGAAGTATGCCGCCAATTGTTCAATATAAGCTATGACGAAGGTGGTAACATAGCTAAACAAGGAAAAATCAATGACGAACTTTTATCTTATTGCATCAGTCATCCTTTTATTATGAGCCCTCCTCCAAAATCAACTGGCAGGGAATTGTTTGGCAAGGAATATGTATTAAAACTATTAAAGATGTTTGAATCACTTCCAAGTCAAGATATTTTAGCAACAGTAACGATGTTTACAGCAAAGTCCATTGTGGAGAACTATCAAAATTTCATCTTTCCAAAAACCAATATTGAAGAAGTGATTATTGGCGGCGGTGGAAGCTATAACAAAACGTTATTAAATATGATTCAATTACTGCTTGGAAATTCTATTCAAGTCTTGACTCAAGAAGATTTGGGATACTCTTCCGAAGCGAAAGAAGCGGTGGCCTTTGCATTACTTGCAAATGAGACTTTCCATGGTAATACAAGTAACGTTCCCAAGGCTACCGGTGCTGACTTCGATGTCATCCTTGGAAACATGACCTTCCCTCCTTTATATCGAATTAGTAAGTAAACATAAGATAAAATATGTTTACTAAATGCCTCCCTTCCCCCTTAGATTTCTTAGGGGGTTTTTTCATTTGATCCGTCATAAATTCACTTTAATGGCAATCACCTAGTATGATTGCGATCCCCCTTACATATCTGTAAACGTCCCCCCCACTTGGAGTATTTATTCTGAAGCAGCTATTTGAAGAAAATAACGTCATATTTGGATTTTCCATTGAAGGAACGTATGCTTTTTAACCATTGGAAAAGAGCAGGAGGCACATCGATATTTGATGTGCCTTCTGCTCTTTTTTTTGCCTGAAGAATCATGACGGACTCTTCTATTTTATTACTTACCAAGCTGCATGGAGACATACTTCACTTCCAAATATTCATCCATGCCGTAGTGTCCACCTTCCCTGCCTAAACCACTTTCCTTCATGCCTCCAAATGGTGCTTGGGCAGTGGATGGGGCACTGTCATTAATACCGACAATCCCATATTCAAGACTATCCGAATAGGCAACTGCCTTATTTAATGACTCGGTATACACATAAGCTGCCAAGCCAAAATTCGTGTTATTGGCACGATCGATCGCTTCTTGATCGGTTTTGAATGTACTGACTGGCGCAATTGGCCCAAATGTTTCTTCCTGCATGCACAGCATATCATCCGTTACATTGGAAAGTATGGCTGGTGCTATAAAATAGCCTTGTTTTTCATCTACTTTTGAGGTTTTATGGATGATAGCCCCTTTACTTGCAGCATCCTCTAATTGAAACTGAACTTTTTTTACTGCGGCTCCATCTATCAATGGACCAAGATCGGTTCCTTCCATTCCATTTCCAACCTTCAAAGTTAAGACGGCTTCTTCGAAAGCTTCTAAAAACGGCTGTTCAATTGTCTCATGGACATATATTCGGTTCGCACAAATACATGTTTGTCCAGCATTTCTGAATTTCGATTGAATCAAACCATTTACTGCTTCTTCGATATTAGCATCCTCAGCAATGATGAACGGAGCCAATCCACCGAGTTCAAGCGAGACTTTTTTTACTGTTTCTGCCGCCTTTTTCATTAGATGTTTTCCTACAGGAGTGGAGCCAGTAAATGTGATCTTTTTAACACGTGAATCATTCATCCAGACGTCTGACACATCTCCCGGTTTTTGTGTTGTTACAATATTTATCACACCTGCCGGAATCCCTGCTTCCTGGGCACTCTCAACTAATAGCAAAGCGGTCAAAGGCGTTTGTTCCGCGGGTTTGATGACCACGGTACATCCTGCAGCAAGGGCTGGCGCCACTTTCCTCGTGATCATGGCAGCAGGAAAGTTCCACGGGGTAATGGCAGCAACGACACCGACTGCCTGCTTTTGCACTAAAATACGCTTTGAAGCAACAGAGGCTGGAATGATTTCCCCATAGTTACGCTTTGCCTCTTCAGCAAACCATTTCACGAAACTTGAAGCATATTTCATTTCACCTTTTGCTTCGGCCAATGGCTTTCCTTGTTCCAGTGTCATGATCGTTGCGATTTCATCCAGCCTGTTCTCAATGATCGTGTACCACTTCTCAAGTAATTCCGCCCTATGATATGCACTGGTTCTCGACCAAGTCAGAAAAGCAGCTTGAGCTGCATCCACAGCAGCCTTTGCCTCTTTTTCATTAGCGTCCGGAACATACCCCACAGGCTCCAATGTTGCTGGATTTTCAACTACAAAATGACGCTCTGTATGAACAGGTTCGCCGTTTATATAAATTGGCCATTTTTCCACTACTTTTTTCATCCTGCTTTAATCTCCTCTTCTTCTGCATGATCTGTAAAAGTCTTATCATTCTCACCTTTGAAAAAGTCCTTGCCATATAGAAGGACACATAATAGAATTCCCGCTGCAAACGCCATTCCAGCACCTTTTATAACAAGGATGGCAGCGACGACCCCTGCAATTCCCAGGTCACGTTGGCTCTTCGCCTGCATCACACCGACGCGTACGCTAACATATCCTTGAACCAAAAGCGTTAGGGCCAAGGCCACACCGAGAATTGGTTCAACCAAGCTGACTACCGGCAATAAGAATAACCCTGTATTCGTACCCCAACGGAACGAGCCAGCACCGCCGAAGAAAGAATTCATGGCTTTCTTGCCATTCTTGAACCGTTCTACAACCACGACCTGCATGGCTGCCCACAACGGACCGCACATTGTTATATCAGGTCCGATAAAACTCATGATCACATTTCGGCCGCCAAAAATTAAATGAGCTCTGTTTGGATTATAGTCCACTTTTTCATCTTCCCTGACCTCATCGGATTCAGAAAGCAATGCTTTTGTTTTCAGCACATCCCCGAATACAACTAAATAAGTGGCAAAAACAGCTGGAATCGCACTTAAAAAGAAGGTCAAGGCAGGGAAACCTAAACCGAACACAGTATAGTCCGACCAAAGCGTAGCAAAGTCCGGACTGCTGAATCCCCATTGAATATCAGGCCATTTTGCTTCACCAAAAATAGGGGCTACAAAGACCGCAAGCAAGATTGCTGGCAATATCCCTAAATTGCCTATGAATACCCAAACTTTATTTCGCATTTTTAACTTTCCGAAATTTTTCGAAAAAAGCAAGTAAAAGGCAAATCCGATACAAATGCTTATTGTATAAGGAAATAAATCAAACTTTCCACCCACTTCGAAAATGGATACGACAGCACCAATTCCTGCCCCTAAAATGATGCCTGATTTAATTGCATTCGGCACTAATCGTACGACCTTACTGGCAAGTCCGGTCATTCCAAGCACTATCGATAAAATACCTAATGTTAATTGAAATGCAACGAGTGCATAGACCCGATCAGGTCCTTCCGGAAATTGCCCGACGAACAATACAAGCAATGGAACCGCAGGTGTAATCCAACCTGGTATAACTGGGTCCCCGAGTAAATGATGTGCTAAATACAATAATCCATTCAAGACAACGACGGCTAGAGCTACATCAAAAGGCATCCCCAGATGGTCTGCAAGCAGTGTAATCGCTCCAAGGTCAACTGCACACATCAATAACCCTTGAACATAGTCAGGCCACTCAAAACGATAATGGACAAATGGAAGTCTAATTTTAAAAGGTCCCGCAGGTATATACGATGTCTCATCTCCGTAGCGACGGTTTTTCCATTTCATATTGTTTCCTCCACTTAAAAGCCATAGGCTGAACGGTAAATTTTTTCGATATCCCGAACGTTTAAGGCACGGGGATTATTGCGAAGTAAACGAACTTGTTTGATGGCCTCAGCAGCCATTTCACTTAAAGCCGATTCAGGAATGTCAAATTCACTTAGTGACTCAGGTATATCAACGTAACGGCATATTCTGGTCATCGCTTCTATAGCTTTATCCGCTGCCTCATCATCATTTAAATGATTGACTTTCTCTCCAAGTGCTTCAGCAATGTCTCTGAACCTTTCCAAACATGCAATTTTATTCCACTTCATGACAAATGGCAGTAATAATGAATTGCTGACTCCATGTGATAAATGGAAGCGGCCTCCAAGCGGATAAGCTAAGGCATGGACAGCTCCAACACCGGCATTTCCAAAAGCTAACCCTGCCATTAGGCTTCCCGTGATCATGGCTTCCCGTGCTTCCAGATTATCTGGTGCAGCATAAGCCTTTGGTAAATTTTTTGCGATCAACTTCATGGCCCCAATTGCCAAAGCATCTGTAACGGGCGAAGCAAATTTGGAAATATAAGCCTCTACCGCATGGACAAGTGCATCCACTCCGCTCGCAGCCGTCACACTTGGCGGGCAAGTCAGCGTCATCACGGGTGATACGATCGCTACATCCGGTAAAAGATATGAACTAACAATTCCCTTCTTCACTTGTTCTTTTTTGTCCGATAAAATTGAAATATTCGTCACTTCAGATCCGGTTCCGGCAGTCGTCGGTATGGCTATTAAAGGCAAACCCGGAACTTCAATCAAATTCGTTCCGAAATATGTCTCGATGCTACCCGAATTTGTAGCCATAACGGAAGAGGCTTTCGCAATATCCATCGCACTTCCCCCGCCTACCGCAATCAGTCCATCATGATTTCCCTCCCTGATAGACCGCACACATAGCTCTACGATTTCAATTTCCGGTTCAGGATTCACATCCGAGAAAATACCGTATGCTGATGAAAGTAAATCCTCAACCTTTTGCACTACCCCGGCATCCAGTAAAACTTTATCTGTAACTATCAACGGATTCTTCATCCCTAATCGCTTAACCTCATCAGTCAGCTGCTGTAAAGAATCTGATCCTGTCACCAATTTGTTAGCCATTGAAAAAATAGAAATATTCATGGTTATCTCCCCTTTCATGTATTATCTAATGCAGGAATCATGCCAAATTGAAAACGCTTAATTTATAAGGGGGATAACCTTTTTTTCATGGATTACAAAAGAAATAATGAGTAGAAAACAAATCAATAAAACTATTTTGATTCGTTTTCTAATCGAATGTGAAATTTTTTCATTTTTTGCACCAAAGCGCTTTGACTGATATCCAAAGAGATGGCCGCAGCCCTTGTAGTCCCATATTTTTTCATCGCATTCAGGATCAGGGATCGCTCCAGCTCGGAAACGGTATCCTTCAATGAATGTGTTGTAGGTTTTTTTGATAAGACCGGCTGGATGAAGGATGGTAAATTAGGCAAATCAATCGTATCATCATAAGTCGTGACGACCAGTCGCTCTGCAAGACTAGCGAGCTCACGTATATTACCAGGCCACGAATAGTTCGTCAGCCATTCATAGCATTCCGGTGTCATCTTTTTCTTTTCATTATATTTTTCATTGAATTTTTTTAAATACATTTCTAAAAGTGGGATCGTTTCTTCCTTTCGCTGGCGTAAGGGCGGGACTTCAAATGATACGATATTAAGCCGGTAATATAGATCTTCGCGGAAAGACCCTTCTTGAACGAGGGAGGCAAGATCCCGATGAGTGGCTGTAATTAACCTGACATCCACCTCTTTCATTTCGGTAGATCCTACTCTCATAAACTTGTTTTCTTCTACCACTTTCAAAAGTTTTACCTGTAACTCTAAAGGTAAATCCCCAATTTCGTCCAAAAATAACGTGCCACCATTCACTTTCTCGAAAATCCCCATTTTCCCATTCTTAAGGGATCCGGTAAATGCCCCTGGTTCATATCCAAAAAGTTCAGATTCCACCAAGTTCGCTGGGATGGCTCCGCAATTTAATTCAAGAAAGATTTTTTCCTTCCTGGAGCTTTTGGCATGTATGTACTTGGCGATTAAACTTTTCCCTACTCCCGTTTCCCCCTGTAACAAGATCTTCGCATCCGTTTTAGCTACTTTATCAGCCAGTTTAAATAAGGGAGTTGTAGAAGGCCCAATGATTATTTCTTGTAAATTGACTTGTTCCGAGCCAGGCAATAATTGAGAAATAGGTTGGAAAGATAGCTTTTGGCTATCGATCGTGTACTTCATCCGGATTAATTCAGTTATATCCCTTACACTATTTATGACAAATATGACTTCATTCTGTGGCGATAGAATAGGTGTGGCCGATACGATAATCTTTCTTCCATTTCGGATTCTTTGTGTCAAAGTAACTTGATTCTTCGTCCGGATTGAGTCCAATGAAGCAGAAACGGATATCATACCCTGCTCAATTAAATAACTCATCGGTTTTCCGATAATTTCCTCTTCTCTTATTCCGGTAATACGCTGATAAGCTTGATTGATAAATAATGTCGTTCCAGCACCATCCGTGATATATACGCCATCATAAAGGGCATTAAATACAACCCTGCATAAATCACTCTCAAAGAATGCTTGAAATTGTTCATATGGTATTGAGTAATTGCGTAAATTTTGCAGCGGTGCATTTACAGTAATGAAATGGGAAATGGGCTTCGTCAAATCACTCTGCTGCACTGCCGCAGATAACGCCTCTATTGTCAAAAATCCAATGAAATCTTCTGAATCATCCAAAACTTCCACTTCAGTGCTTCCTATGGGAAAACATGATATTGCTTCCTCCACTGTCATATCCGAATAAAACTTAGTCATCAATATTCACTCCTAACCTGATTCCTATATGATACTATGTATAAATGCTGCACCGGTAAAACAAATCAATCCATAAATGCTATTTCTGATTAAAGCGATAAATATGCATCGGAATGACACTTTAATCATACCAATGGTGTTTTTTATGCTCAAATCCATTTTCACTCATCAGAGGAAAACTCCCCCTTTTGTTGTATAGGAAGAAATACTGCGAAAAACTCTCCGTTATTTATAAGCTTAAGAAAAATTTTTTGAGGGTTTTAAAAAGTTTATCTGCAAAAAACCTATCCGTATTTAGAATTACGTTTCAGACTGTAGGCAAACTCGATGAAAATCGAGTTTGCTTATAGTTTTTTTGGCTTGAACAATTTGAACGTTGATTTCACTCCAGGCACTCGCTTTCTGCGGGGTCTCCCTTGGACGCGTTCTTCCCGCATGAGTCTCGTACCTTCCTCTCCAATCAACTTTGTTTTAACATTTAGATAGAACTCTTTTGCCTATAATCTTTTTAAAATAGAAGGATTAAAACCTGAGATAATGAGGGTACTTTTTTAACATATTTCTATTCAGCTAAATCAACTTGAAATATTACTTTAGACCAACTAATGCAAGCGAACCATTTGGTTCGTTAAATTAAGGCTGCCATTGATTAACCTTGGGCCAAAATTTCAAAGGAAATTTAAAAAGGGGTTCGGATTTTTTATTTGCGCACCCCTTTCGTTACAAACCAAAAACCTAATCCGGATTTGGATTAGGTTTTTGGTTTGATTAAAGAATGTTGATTGCTTCATCTCTAATCATATGCTTAATTTGGGAACCAGCCTATCGGTTTTACATCGAGATTAATGTTGATTTGCTTAATTTCCTGGTATTCATCCAAGCCGTATTTTCCTAAACTGCGTCCAATCCCGCTCTGTTTATAACCGCCCCATGGCGCCTCGACATATGTTGGATGATAATCATTTACCCATGTAATCCCTGCACGCACTTTCTTGATCACACGCAATCCTTTTGCGCCATCGTTAGTGAAGACGCCGCCTGCAAGACCGTAGTCTGTATCATTTGCAAGTTTAATAGCTTCTTCTTCATCTTTAAACTTTTGAATGACAACGACTGGACCGAAGATTTCCTCTTGTACGATGCGCATGTCAGGTGTTACATCGGTGAAGACAGTCGGTGCAATGAAGTATCCTTTGTCAAGGCCGTCATCAACAAGACGGTAACCGCCTGCTGCAAGTGTCGCACCTTCCTGTTTGCCGATTTCAATATAATTTAAAATGCTATTCATTTGCGCTTCGCTGACAATTGCCCCCATGTTGCTGTCTTCTGCAAGGCCAGGTCCAACTTTGATTTTATTTGCGCGTTCCACATAGCGTTTTACATATTCATCATAAATGCTTTCTTCAACCAGGATGCGGCTACCTGATGAACATACTTGGCCGGCACCGAAGAAGATGCCAAATAATCCGTAATCGATGGCTGTCTCTAAATCTGCATCAGCAAAAACGATGTTAGGTGATTTACCGCCAAGCTCAAGGGAAATTTTCTTTAAGTTGCCCGCGGCCGCTTTCATGATAGTGCGGCCAACATCCGTACTTCCCGTAAATGAAACAATGTCAACGTCCTTGCTTTCTGCAATGCTTTGACCGACAACAGTGCCGCGCCCCATCACCATATTAGCCACACCTTTAGGGATGCCGACTTCCTCTAGGATTTCAAATAATTTCATTGCTGTTACAGGTGTCACTTCAGCCGGTTTATATACAATGGTGTTACCCGCCGCAAGGGCAGGTGCGATTTTCCAGACACTCATTAGAAGAGGGAAATTCCAAGGTACAATCAAACCGGCTACACCTACTGGTTCACGAACGACCATCGCTTGCACGGGAGCGGGAACTTGATAAGTTTCCCCTTCTGGATGAAGAATCAAACCAGCGTAGTAACGGAAACACGCGGCGGCATCGGCAATATCGAAACCTGCCTCTGCTTTAAGTTTCCCGTTGTCCATTGTTTCGAGAATCGTTAACTCTTCCGCACGTTCATCAATTTTATCAGCGATTTTGTATAGGTAGGAAGCTCGCTCCTGTGCCGTCAGTCCTGACCAGATTCCACTTTCAAAAGCTGCTTTCGCAACTGAGATTGCATTTTCTGTATCTTCCTTGGTGGCACGCGGAGCCCTTGCAATGACTTCCTGTGTTGCAGGATTGATTACCGGGATTACTTCATTTGAAGATGAGGACTGCCACTTACCGTCGATGTAATTTTTAAGCTCTATAACTGCCGTTTCTAAAATTGTCATGTTTTTTGCCTCCGGTTTTCATTATTTTTTTTAAGCCTGTACGAAATCGTTAAAGTTTTAATACAAGTCTGTCGTCCTTTGCACGTGAGCAGCATGTCAGGATTGACTTACGTGATTGACGGTTTTGTTCGCTAAGAAAGAAATCCCGGTGATCCACTTCACCTTCTGCAACATCTACCTCACAACTTCCGCACCCGCCCACTTTACAAGAATAAGGTGCATCAATTCCTTCCCTTAAAAGCGCATCAAGCAGTGTTTCGCCTTCATGAACGCGGATGGACCGATCGCTGTCTGAAAGGTCGACAATGAAAGGATCTTGCGGCCCATCATTTTTTGTCGCAAATAATTCGAAGTGGATCGCATGTTCCGGATAACCATAGGAACTGGCGGCTTTTCGATACTCTTGAACCATCTCGATTGGTCCGCAAAAATATACATGCGTGCCAATGCGATGATCCTTCATCGTCTCAGTCATCATTCTGCGTTTGTCTTCTGCCTGCGAAAAATAAAAGGTGCATTGTTCAGGATATTTGGCTTTCAACAGATCATAAAAAGCACATAATTCCGGTGTGCGTGCTGCATAATGGAGTTCGAAGGTTTGGCCTTCGGCAGCCATGTCTTCCATCATTGCCAGAAATGGGGTGATGCCGATTCCAGCTGCATAAAAGGCATGATGCTTTGCTCGAAAGCTGAGAGGGAAGTTGTTTTTAGGGAAACTGACTTCCAACCTGGAATCTATCTGTACATGATCATGCCAGAAAGCGGAACCTCCGCGTGACGCCTCATCACGCCGAATGGAAATTGCATATTTTTTACGGTCCCTTGGGTTGCTGATAAGGGAGTATTCTCTCTCAAATATCGTATCCCCGGCCGGCATGAATGTGGTCAAATGCGAACCGCCAGTAAATGCAGGCAATGGGTTTCCATCAACTGGAATCAACTCGAACTGTTTTACGAATGCTGTTTCTTGAATAATCTTGTTTACTTTCATTTGAATATTTCCTACTACCCGCATGATGATCAGCTCCCTACTTCTTCTTTTCCGATTGAGATGAATGGGTAACCAATATAACCTTCCCGTACTATGGAATAAAAAGGTCCTATTTCAAGACTTGCTCTGCAATGGTCACATTCTGCAATCTCTGCTTCTTCTGCGACTTCCGACACTTCGAAACATTTCATGCAATATACGTACCGCCGTTTAGGCCCGATAATCACAGTCTGGATCTCAGCTTCAGATAGGCCAGCTTCCACCCCGAGCGAGAAGATCATTACGGCATTGTTCCATGCAGCCGCAATATAAAATTGGGTGCCCATCTTTTGTGACAAGATGACTCTCTTAATCCCCTCTTTATCTTCCATTCCGTTAATGGAAAGACATTCAAAAGGCACTGTACCTGCAAGTTCAGAAGTGAAACTTTTCGCCTTTTCATATCCGGCTTGATCAGAAATGACGACAAACTTTCTTCGCTCATTCCGAGGAGTAAATTGATTTACGATCGTAATTGATTTATCAAACAATACTGGACTATTGTACAAGGCCCTATCCTCCTACTTATTGTTTATCTTCGCTTTTTTGTTTTTCATCAATACGCCTCAAATATTCAACCGATTGCGGAAGAAACGGGGCAATTCCTTTGTACGCAGCCATAGGATCCGGAATATCCTGCAGTACGCTATATGTCAGATCAAACCACTCCTGGCGTAATGTCAAATCCTCCAGTGGCAGGAACTGCGTATTCAATACGAATAGAATGGCGTTGCTTCGTGGCATGCGATAAAATTTTTGTTCTTCAACACGCAAACGAACAAGTTTACCTGCATTTTCCGGTGTTATCCCAGAACGCTGCGGTCCCCAGACATCCATCGTTTCATAGTTGACATCCCAACGGTCCGCCATCAGGTTCCAGTTGATGCGTGTCCATGGCTTTCCTGGCTCAATGGATAATAAAAACTTACGAACGCGATCTGCCAGTTCATCGCCTTTCCGCGATACAAATGGAACAGGTGCATGGATCTCATCAAAGGACATGCCTTTATTCCAGTTAGCTGAGAAGAGTGCGGCGTATGAAACTTGTCCCACTTCCAAATAGAAATTACTATCGCGATGAACCATTAAAACAAAATCATTGTGGAAATGGCGGCCTATATAATCAAGCGGCTCATATGGAAGCGTGGTGGCATCGCCATACACGAATGAATCGGATTCCCCGAAAATGTGGTTCTTGAAAGTCCAGTTGTCTCCATCTTTAATGACCTCGAAATGCTCCGGATAGCGATCAGTTGCCATGTCGATGAGCATTTCCAACACTTCCCATTGCATTTCCATTGTGTGTGAAAAAGATTGAAACCTTATATGCGGCTGTTCTTGAAGGAGACGACGCTTCGTTTCCACTTGGAGTCTGTATTCTGGTGTAACTTCAATACAGTTAATGTTTGAGAGTCTTTTCAAATCGTTTGAATAACGATAGTTACCTGAAGTGAATGGAAATGGGAATGTATCTAAATCAGTTGTTTTGAAATCTAAACTTTGTGTAAACATTGAACAATCTCCTCTCGTTCCCTAGATTCTTTAAATTGCGATTTTTCTATTTAGCTTCCTTTAATTCAACGGATGTACGCTCCATGTCAACTTCAAAACGGAAAATGTATTTAGATGAAACATAGTAGGTGACTAAAGCGACAAAGTATGTTGGAATTCCGGCAGCTGTATAAAGGAAAAAGTCACTCGCTTCAAAAGTCAATGGATTATAGAGTGCCCAGTAAACGATCGTTCCAATTACCACCGTGAGAACTGCCGACGGGTTAATGCCTTTCCAATAGGTATAAGAGCCTTGTGTGTCATACAAATCCCTTATTGAAATGCGTTGTCGCTTTACAAAAAAGTAATCTGCAACGACAATGCCGCCAAGAACAGCCATAATAAAGGAAATGACAGCAATGAATGAACCAAATGCATCATAGAACGTCGAGCTTAGAAGTAAGAATATAGTCGGTACCGTCGTACCCATCGCAATCATCCATGACTTTTTCGGGAATACAGTTTTAAAGCTGACAGCTTGTGAGTACATAAGGAAAATGCCTGCACCGACATTCCCAACCGAGAGTAAAATCAAGCCAATGAAGCCACCCCAACTTCCTGCGATGGAAAACATCCAGTCAGAAGGATTAAGTGAACCAGCGACTAATGCAGCAAGGGCCCCAACTAAAGCAGCGATACAGACGATAATTCCATAGCTGTAGAATCCTGCTTTAAATGCTCCTCCTTCTGTTTTAGATAAACGGCTGTATTGGCCAAGGTATGGAAGCCATGAGAAGCCGAGACCGATATTTAATTCCAGGGCAGTCGCGAATGAACGAGAAGTCGATTCAAATGGCTCGGAAGGAAGTATATGAGCAACGTTAGTGAATCCCTGGCCAAACAAGACTATTGCGAGAAGGCCAAACATGAGAACCATAAATACCGGAACGGCTACTGCGGTATATTTTTGAATCGCTATCGGTCCCCTCACCGTTACAAGGAATGCACAGATGAAGAGTAAAATCGAGAAAAACGGCGCTCCAGTTGCTTGGCTTGAGAAAATGTCGGGCATCCCCATCCAATTAGCAGCCTCTGCTAAAGCCTGGCCGGACATGAAAAGCGCAATGGAAATGTAGCCGAGAGTTAAAATAAGAAAAACAAAGAAAAAGATATTGGATCCTAGATACCCTAGTGAACTTCGAAACCCTACAAAAGTATCTATGCCATACCGCGCAAAATAAAGGGTAATGGGAACAATCAACAGCATAGGGAAGGCGTTACCGAATAAAATCGCTGCAAGTGACTGCTTCGCATCAAGCATTGTACCTGTGTATCCACCAGTTAACAGCCCAAAAGATGAGAGGCCAATAACAACCTGAACTAAAATTAAATCCCGAAGGTTAAAAATCCGGTCACTTTTACTTGCCGGTAAAAAGCCAAAGGCCACATCCTTTGAAATGGAGGAATTCTCTTTACTCACTCGCTTCTCTCCCAACTATAAAATAATGATTGTATCGCTTGGAAATAAGGCTGTATTTGTTTTGGGTGAGCTAAACAAAACTACTTTAGAAAAGTGTATAGACCAGGTAAAAGATGATTAAAATCATGAGAAAAATAGAACCTGTCGCATCCTTCCATTTCATTTTGTCGATTTTCACGGCATCTTCCTGCTCATACGCATTGATCCGCTCATTCAAATCTGAATATAGATTTTTAATAAAGGGATCTTCAGAATTGATATTCTGTTGGAACTGATTCTCTTTATTCAAAATAGCTTCTCCCTCCTTTGCAATCATGCTTTCTAGTCCCTTCTCTTTACTTTAATGCAATAAACATGCCAATCAGAAAACACCATGCTTACTGGGTTTTCAAAAGGAAGAATATTCATTTTTGAAACTATTGAACAATTGTGAAATTTCTGTAATATAAAAACTAGGAAGTTAAATGAAAGGCAGGTAGACATAAATGGATCACTTCACCTCTGCACTCTTGTCTATTTACGATCAGCTTATTGTGACAGATAAAAATGGCACCATACTGAAATCGACCGGAACAGGGAATTCCTTATTCCAAACAGTCAAATCCGCTAATGTCGGCGGTTCCATCAAGGATGTTGAACAAGATTTATTTTCCACAAGCTTGGCAGAAGAGATAATGGGCAAAAATGAAAAAAGATCTTTCATGCAGTCCTCATGGCAGGGTCCAGAGATGCTGATGACGGCATACCCGATTGAATCTGGGGCATGGGTTTGGGCCTACAAAGAAATTAAAGACTCTTATCCAGATACATCAAGGGGGCAATCGGGGCCTTTGTTGGAATCGAAGAAGCCATCTTTTCCATTTGTGATCCGCAGTAAACCGATGCTTGATGTCCTGCATAAAATGCAAATGGTTTCTGATGTTAGCGCAACAGTCCTTTTATTGGGGGAATCCGGTGTAGGAAAGGAAATAGCCGCCAGGGCCATACATAATATGAGTAACAGAAGCGACGGTCCGTTTATACCTGTCAATTGCGGTGCAATCCCGGAAAACCTGATTGAAAGCGAACTTTTTGGCTACGTAGAAGGGGCTTTTACCAGCGCACGGAAAGACGGCGCCAAAGGGAAATTCACACTCGCCCATAAAGGTATCTTATTCTTGGATGAGGTTGGCGAGTTACCGCTTAACGTACAGGTAAAACTGCTTCGCGTCCTTCAGGAACGCGTTGTCACACCAATTGGAAGTACGACATCACACCCTGTTGATATTCAAGTGATTGCCGCAACAAATAAATCGCTCGAAAAAATGGTGAAAAAAGGTGAATTTCGAGAAGACTTATATTATCGTCTTCATGTCGTACCTATCCATCTTCCACCGCTTAGGAATCGTGTAGATGAAATCCCCCATCTGGTTCAGTTTTTTTTACAAAAGTACAATACACTATACAATCGAAATGTAACTTTCACCCCGGATGCAATCGACTTGCTATGTATCTATCAATGGCCCGGTAATGTGCGCGAACTTGAAAATACAGTTGAAAGGCTTGTGATTACTAGCGGAATGCCGGAAGTAGATGTGGTGTTGGTTAAAGAGGTCCTTCCATTTAAAGGGCCCAAACCCACTTCAATACCTGTTATCGATTTTCTAATGCCTATGCAGGAAGCAGTCGACCTTGTGGAGGAACAGCTTATCAACATGGCGATGGAACAATACAAATCATTAAAACTAGCAGCGAAGGTATTGGAAGTAAGCCAGCCTACGATGAGCAGGAAATATAAAAAATTACGTAATAAAATTGAAGAGGCACGCTTTTCACCAGTGGATAAACGGGCCATTTTAGAGGAACAAATAAATCAACGGCTTCGTTCCATTGCCGTAGTAACCGCAGCTATCATTCCAGCTGAAGAAGTTATCAGTCTACAAAAAAATATGAATCGGCAAACTTCCTATTCCCAGAAATTAAAACAAAAACTTACCATGATTCAAGAAAAGGAAGGCGTAATTGAATGGGTCTTTATATTTATCATGACGGAGGATGGACGTCTGATTCACCTCGTTGCAGACAAAGGCTTTGTAATTGAACCGGGGGAAGAATATATTGGTCCCCCGGAAATGGTTAATGTCGCTTACCATGCGTTTAATGGTAAAGCTGGTGTGACTCCGATATACGAAGACAGGTACGGTGAGTGGAAAACAAGCTTTGCGCCAATTATTGATGATGACGGCAATATCGTCGCTATTGTAGGATGTGATTACAGCAAATCCTATTTCAATTCGGAAATGCAACGTCTCCGTAAGCAACTCAATATACATGTTTGATTTCAGGATGCAGTCATGCAGGATCAAACCGTTTGGGGACTAAAGCAAAAAAAAGAATAGCTGATAACAGGAGCCTTCTTGAACAGGCTTTTGCAGTCAGCTTTTTCGTTATTTTCTTCCATATACATCATGACCGTTATGAAGGAATTAAAATGGCATTAACGCCAGCGTTTTTAATCCAACTGGTTTTTCATATTGACCACACTTATATAGGCAATATTATATCTTGTTCTTCCACAATCCTTTCTTATAGTAGTTTTACGATTTATCTCCAAGTAGCTCGTTAACACAGTACTTCAACGTTAAATCCTCCAGGCGCTTCTACATAGAACGTATATCTGTGTAGGTGTTTTGGAGGTTTCACCATGAATCCATCATCCTTCAACCGTTGATTGATCCTGTTAACTTGCTCTTCATTTTCTTGTATGAATCCAACATGAAAAGTCTTGGGGTATTGTACATCGCTTCCTTTCATTAGTGTCAATATGGATCCATCATCATCTTTCATTGCGGCGAACCCATCGCCTCGGCTTCCTGCACATGACAATCCAAAGTATCTTTCTAAAAACTCCCTTGATGCTGTAACATCATTAACTGTTAAATTTATATGATTGATCTTCATTACTTCCCCCAATTTTAATATTATTGTTTTATTTCCGTCTCTCGGTAAAAAAGTTAATTTTCAGCAGGCTCTTTGTGATGTTTTTAGTCACTTTGTAATCAAGCTTGTTAATTCCCCCTTCCTATTTTCTAAGATATTCCTTCCATTTCGTTAAAATGTAAGTTTTCCCCTTCCGATTCAGTAAATAATCATCCAAGTGACTGCAATTTCAAGATTTAAAAAGGCCAACCAGTAAAAACTGGCTAGCCTTTGGTGTAACTCAATTACAATATTTTTTCATTTTCAAAGTTAGTGTTTGACTCTACTTTCTTAGCCAATTTAAATTTATAGAATAATATACAGGCTATCAAAAATCCTATCCCATAAAACAGTCCGACTCGTTGAGTAGGATCAAAGGCAAGGAATACTAGAATCAGCAAACAAAAGCCTAAACAAAACAACGGGACAAATGGGTAAAAGGGTACTATGTATTGTAAATCTTCCGTTTTACCACCCGCCTTTATAAATTTCCTTCTAAACATATATTGCGATAAAGCAATTCCCATCCATGAGATCGTGACGGAAATACCCGCTATGGACATAAGTATCACGAACACTGTATCCGCTGCAATGAAGCTAGTCAATAACGATAGGAGCGAAAAACAGATCGTAAAAAGAAGGGCATTCAATGGCACTTTCCTCTTGGATAATAGACCAAACACCTTGGGTGCCATTCCGTCATGAGCCATCGACCAAAGTAAGCGCGTAGATGCATAAAGACATGAATTCCCCACAGAAAGAATGGCTGTCAAAATAATAAAATTCATGATACCTGCTGCATAAGGAATCCCGGCTATCTTCATCAAAGTTACAAAAGGACTTTCCAATAAGCCTAATTCCGAAGAAGGGAATATGGCAGAAAGGATGATAATGGACGAAATGTAGAAAATAATGATTCTAAATAGTACGTTTCGAATGGCTTTAGGGATATTCTCTTCAGGTTTTTCACTTTCCCCTGCCGCTATTCCTATTAGTTCTGAGCCTTGATAAGAAAATATTACATTCATCATTGTCACAAAGATGATTGTAACCCCCCCTGCTGGAAATAGACCAGAAGGAGCCAAATTCTCAAAGAATGGGGTTGGACGATCAGATAAAGAGACAAAACCAAAGATGCCCGCGATTCCAATCAAGATAAACAAAATCACTGCAACGATTTTTATTCCAGCGAACCAATATTCCGCCTCTGCAAAACCTCTTGTCGTTAATGCATTCAAAGTAAATAAAAGCACTATGAACACAGCACACCAAATCCAGGTAGGACTATTGGGGAACCATTGTTTCATCAAAATTCCTGCAGCCGTGAACTCAACTCCTGCTGTTGCGGCTGAACCTACGAAATACATCCATCCTAGAGAGAAACCAGCGGAAGGCCCTATATATTCGGCAGCATATTTCTGGAAAGAGCCAGTAACCGGCATATGTACGGCTAGCTCGCCAAGGCAGACCATTACCATATACAAAATAAGACCGCCGGCTAGATAACCGACCAGGGCCCCTCCTGCCCCCGCTTGGTTAATTGTATAGCCTGCATTTAAAAAAAGGCCTGTACCAATTACGCCGCCGAGTGACAGCATAAATAAATGGCGTCTTTTCATTGAGCGTTGCAGCTGATCATTATTCTCCAGTCCATACCCCATGTAATCACTTCCTTATCTTATCTATTATCCTATGCCTTGCCTTCTCCTAAACTATCTTAGAACCTCAAAGAGAGACAACTAAGTCCGCCATCTTGTTTTTGAAATTCAGTCATCTCCACTTCAATCACTGTGTATCCCAAATCTTCAATTTTTTTCTTTGTACCATCAAACCCTTTAGGGACAATAACGCAGTCGTTCATTCTGACGCAGTTACCCGAATATTCTTCTTCCTGTTTTACGATTATTTGATTGAAGCCAGAAAAAGCCTCGTGATCAATGAATTCCCCGGCCACTAATAAATTATTGTCTCCCAGGTAATTGACACCCGTTTTTAAATGAAAGAACTTCTTAAGGGGAATGATGGTCGTATCATAACCATACTTAGTCATAATATCCTTGAACTGAAGAGCACCTGCTTCATTTGTTCTCGTTGAAAGGCCAACATAGAAGTGATTTTCAACTTGCATTACATCTCCGCCATCTAACATACCTGGAGATTGAATATATTCGATTGTGTCATAAAAGTCCTTTAAAACTTCTTTCATTTCATTAATCTCACCATTCCGGCTTTCTGCACCAGGATTGGTTACAAGGGCACATTTTGGCGTCAACACGGCTGTATCTTCCACAAACGTAGAATCAGGGTGTCTCTCATCCGATTCGAGAACGGTCACTTTCACACCGCAGCGCTTTAATGCTTCTACATAAGCCTCGTGTTGTACAAGAGCTTTTTCATAATCCGGGTTTCCTAAATCCGATGTTGTTAAGCCATTTACAAAACTTTTTCCAATCTTCCTTACAATCGCGTGTTTAAACATATATATTCCTCCTAAATAGGTAGCTTATTTTTTAAAAATGTAGGATATTAACCCTTTTGAACCAGCCGTTCTTTAAATGAAATTTCTTTTCATCACTTTGCTGCACTTAACTATTCAAGAAGCGGAAACCATGGAAAAATAGTCATGATAGGGAGAAAAGACAACCGAAAGCTTCTCTTAAACTATAACGGGTGTCTCTTCCAGCCAAATGCTTTAACAATTATTTTGGTGACCGCATAATTTATCCGCTATTCCTACAAAATATCTTACTCCATACCCTAAAGCCTTCTCATCGATTTTAAATTTAGGATGGTGTAAAGGGTAAGCTTTTCCAAACTCATCATTGTGAACGCCTAAAAATTGCATGGAAGAGGGTACGATTTCGGAAAAAGCCGAAAAATCTTCTGTCCCGAACATAGGGTCATCAACCTGGATGATATTATCACCTTCAAAAATACCTTCCATGACCGTTCTTGAAATATCGACAGCTGCTTTATCATTTACCACGGCTGGATACCCTAAATACCAAGTAATTTCACATTTTGCCCCATGCGTTTCTGAAATCCCCTTAACGATTTGCTCTAGATACTTTCTTGCTTTCAATCGGCTATCAGAGTCTAAGGAACGAATGGTACCACCGATTTCCGCATATTCAGGTATGACATTGAGCGCACTACCTGAATGGAACTGAGTGACTGAAATGACGGGTGTCCTAAGAGCTGAAATTTTTCTGGAAACGATATGTTGAAGATTCGTAGTAATTTCTGCACCAATGAGTAGCGGATCTACCGTTAATTCCGGAGTCGAGGCATGACCGCCCTGACCAATAATTTTAATTTCAAAATCATCGGCTGCTGCACAGAATACCCCTTCCCTTAAACATATTGTTCCTGTTCGTTCATAAGGAGTAACATGCAGTGCAAATGCATAATCCACTCCTTCCATGACCCCTTTTTTCACCAATTCCTGAGCTCCCCCTGGCAGAACTTCTTCGGCGTGTTGGAAAATAAACCTGATTTCTCCATCAATCGCATCTTTTTTCCCAGAGAGGACTTTAGCAGCACCTAATAACATCGCAGCATGTGCATCATGTCCGCACGCATGCATAACCCCAGGATTTTTTGACTTATATTCAATTTCTGCTTCTTCCTGAATCGGAAGTGCATCAATATCTGCACGAAAGGTGATGGTATTCGATTTTTGGGCAGATTTTTTAGCTCCTTTAAGAACCGCTAAAACGCTCGTTTCGGTAGGTCTCGTCACTTCTAATCCTGTAAAGGTTTTTAATTTCCTATAAATGAATTCAGAAGTCTGATGCTCCTGATAAGAGAGCTCAGGATTTTCGTGAAAATGACGTCTCCATGAAATCACTTCATCGACAACTGTCTCCTGTATTGTCTTCATCATAAATGCCTCCTTCAACACTTAGTTCTAATATTCAGACTTTTCAGATCTTTAAAAAGGGCCATACTGTATGCTTTGTGCAATGATCAAAAAGATAATCGCTACCGCAACCTGAATCAAAAGATACGGAAACACCCATTTTACCCATTTCGTAAATGATATGCCTGCCACTGCCAGTCCAGCCAATAGCACTCCAGAAGTCGGAAATATCATATTCGAGATCCCATCCCCTAATTGGAAAGCTAATACTGCCGTTTGTCTTGTCACACCCATTAAATCCGCCAATGGAGCCATAATCGGCATCGTCAATGCTGCTTGTCCACTTCCGGATGGAACAATGAAGTTAAGAAATAATTGGACAATGAACATACCGATTGCATTTATGGCGGGAGGAAGCTGCTCAACCAATCCTGCAGCATAATATAAAATGGTATCCAGCAATCCGCCACTTGTAATGATGACCAAGATTGTCTGTGCAACACCTATTATCAATGCCCCGGAAACCATATCGCCCGCTCCTGAAATAAAACCATTAGCCATCCTTGATGGAGTCAAGCCACCAATTAGGCCCATTATGATCCCGCTTAATAAAAACAAACCGCCAATTTCACTTATATACCATCCTAATTTAATAACTCCATATACTAATAGGATGAAATTCACCAATAAAATAATTAAAGCAACGCTATGTCTTTTACTCATCCTAAAGTTTTTATCAAGATGTGCATGTTCTTCACGCTTGAATTTCCCATACTCCCCCAGTTCAGGGTTTCTTTTAACCTTCATTGCATGGAAATAGATGTACAATACTGTAACGACATAAAACACTGCAAGAAGAGCGATCCGCAATCCCATTCCCGAATACATGGGCAGTTCTGCAATGCTTTGGGCAACTCCTACATTAAAAGGGTTCGTAATGCCAGAAATGAATCCAGTCGCCAATGTTCCAAGGATGACGATCGCAAAACCTGTAAGTGCATCAAAGCCTAATGCAATCGTCATCGGAACTATGATTGCGATATAAACTAATGCATCTTCAGCAGAGCCGATCAGTGTCCCTAATGATGCGAAGATTAATACCATCAACGGAATAAGCAATTTCTCTTTTGTTCCGAATCGGACGGCCACAAACTTAATGAAAGAATCCAGTGCTCCCGTTGCCTGCATGATTCCCAGTGCTCCGCCAAACAAAAAGACGAACAAGATAATTGACGCTCCTTCAATCATCCCTGCGTGAATACTGCTGAACATTTCCAATAATCCCACTGGTGTTGATTCAATGAATTCAAAAGAAGTGGGATTGACTACACTTCGGCCATCCTTTTCAATTCTTTCATATTGGCCAGCGGGTAAGATATAGGTTAAAACTGTCACTATTACAATTACGATAAACATTAATACAAAAGGATTTATCCCTTTTTCAGGTAACTCCGTCAGTTGGTTAAGTGGCTTATTATTCTGATTAAGCGGCTCGGAAGTGATTTGACCATTAGGCAGGTCATTCATATAAATACCCCCAGTTAAAGTTTTATACTTTTAATCCAGATCTCCTGTCGGACCATCACTTCTCAACCAAACACTTAAACATACTCTTTATTAACTTCTCCAGCATGACGGGCGTATGGACGAAGGCGCTATCGATGTGAAGGCGCTCAGTACGCTGGTGGGCATCCTTGCCGAACGGACCCACATTAAGTACGGGTGCCTGAAGTTTTTGCATATCAGCAAAAGGAATGCTGTAAGTATCGCCCCAGACTGGTGTATTTTTTTCAAAAGCCGTCCAGCCATCAGACTCGTCACTATATTGAACATAGCTTAAATCGCAAAGTCCATTAAAATAATGAATTTGGCTGACTTCTTCACCAAGCATGCTGGCAGTTTCCTTCATTAATTTCACAGATTCCATGATAAGCGGATCATCGGACGTATTGACGGCTGGATAATATGGCGGTGCGAACAGCAATACAATGGCGGGTGAAAGCTCCTGACATTGTATCATCAATTTTTCAGCGATCCGCACTGATTTTTCCCGCTCATCCAAATCCATGTTTCCTTTAACTTCACTCTTTATTTTCTCAACAAAACTCCCGCCAAATTTGCCCTCGGCATATGAAAGTAACTTTTCATAGCGCAATACTTGTACTTCACCTACACCTTCAATTTGTTCACGCATACATAGCTCTTTATAAGATTCATTGCATTTCATCGCTGCTTCGTTTGCAACCTGCTCGAATAGGTCCATTATTTCTGCAGCTGTTCTTTTCATAATGAACACATTATAAAGCGCGGCTGCCCGATAAGGTGTCTGTGTTGAATATTGTAGTTTTAGATCTTTTTGCTGAAGCGATACCGGTAATGGTGTTTCCTCACCAAGATCACTTTCCAGAAAAAGAGTGTTCCACTCCATGAGCTGCGTGAGGAACGAGGCTATATAGTTAGCCGTCATGCCCTTTAATGGTTCACCTACATGAGTTTCTTTCCCATAAAAAAGGGCAGCAGGCATGATTTTCCCCAAAGTTCCGGAATAAATATAATGTCTATTATCGCCCGGTTTCTGTGAAAAGGACGGTTCACTATTAAAAAACATTTTATAGGAAAGGTCATATTTATCACGTAAAGCCACAAGTTCTTTAACTGCAGCCCTCATTCCCGCAGAATTCACTTCCTCATCAGGAACCGTTAACAGCAGGAGATTGATCGGCCATTGTTCGATGCTTGCCTTTTCGATGATAGCCATATGAAGGGCAAGCCCCATTTTCATATCCATCGTTCCTCTACCAAACAAGTACTTTCCTGATTCAAGATCAATGCGCGCTTCTTCCGGTAGTTCATCTTTCCTGTCATGAAGTTTTTTCGTGAGCTCCTCTGGTTGAAATGCAAGAGTCTCAAGGTCACCGTATTCTTCAGTATGAACCGTATCAAAATGGCTAATTAATACAACGGTCTCCTTTGCATCAGGATGTTTATAGAAAGCATTGACAAAATTCCTCCCTAAATCAGCCTCGTGAAGCGATAAGTGTGCCGGATTCCTTTTAAAATAATCAAGCTCCCTCAATTTATCTTGCACCTTATACGGAAACGTCCGTTCCCCTAATGTGAGAGTACGGCTTTCCCAGCTAACAAGTTCACATAACAAGGTACGGAGCGTTTCTGGAGTACCCCATAGTAATTGACTCATTCCAATCCCCCTTCATTAATATTTGTACGGACCACCGGGCAGGTTAAACAAGTTGGACCGCCAGTGCCTTTGAAACTGATCTCAGTTCCTTTGTACTCATAAACTGTTGCTCCCGCATCAATAAGCTTTTGCTTCGTGTAAGCGTTACCAGAAGATAACAGGCAAACCCGCGGAGCAATGGCAAGAACATTACAGCCCAAGGTCAAGTACTCATCAACCGGCACTTCAATAAGCTGTATGCCTCGTTCAATCAGCAGTTTTCTGAAAAAGACAGGCATAAGGCGGGAGTGAACCACTGCTAAATCCTTGTCGACCATACTGATGAAAGACATTAGATGGAGACACTCTCCCTCTCCTTGATCATGCGGAAGCTGAACTACGATGAATTCATCCACAAGATGAGCGGTCATTTCTTTTAGTTGCCGAATGGCTTCAGCATTTGTACGATAACCATGTCCGACAACTAGGGTCTTATCATCAAGCCAAACGATATCACCGCCATCCGCGACCGCATCACCCTGCAAATACCCAATAATCGGGATGTTCTTTTCCTTACAAAATTGCTTGTATACACTAGCTTCAGGCTGTCTCAATTCTTTCCCGGACTTTAAAATGATGGCTCCTTGGCTAGTGAATTTGACCGGGTCATGCGCATATAAGGAGTCAATGCCGACTACCGAAGATGCTGGCAAATAATCGATGTTTGGAACATATTTCTCCAAAATGGAAATAAAGTCACCATACTCTTTTAGTGCTTCGTTGAAATCTGGCTCTTCCGCAAAGTTGAAGTTCCGCCATGCTTGGCTTAAATGCTCTTGACTAATAAACGCTTCTTTCGGATGTTTTACAATGACACGTTCCAATGGTTTGTACATGGACGAACAATATGTCACTGCCTCCCCCTCCTTTTCCGCATAGTGGAAAACGTTTCCGCTAATAGGAA
Organism: Peribacillus sp. FSL P2-0133; assembly: GCF_037975445.1. Lineage (NCBI taxonomy): Bacteria > Bacillati > Bacillota > Bacilli > Caryophanales > Bacillaceae > Peribacillus > Peribacillus sp. FSL P2-0133. The sequence continues at coordinate 3,600,739 of NZ_CP150254.1, forward strand.
TTTTTCTTTTATTATAAAATTAACTTTGGTATAATGTCAATATGTTTTAAATATTCAAATAAATCAAAGTTTTATTCAACTTGTAATGAAAGATAGGTGGTTTGTTTATGCAATCGATCGACCGTGCCATGAACGTTATAAAGGTGCTGGTTTCCAATTCATCGGAAAACTGGCTGTCAATTACGGAACTTTCCCAAGAATGTGATCTTCCTGTCAGCTCCATGCATCGTTTGTTAAAAGCGATGTCCTTGCATGGATTAATCCAACAGGACGGGCAATCCAAACAATATGGTTTGGGGAATATTTGGCTCGAATATGGTTTACGTATGTATGACAAAATGGATTACATCAGCCAAATAAGGCCTGAACTGGAAAGGCTGATGAACAAAGTGGAGGAAAGCGTCTATCTTAGCCAGCCAATAGGAATGGAATCACTCGTAATCGAACGAATCGACAGTGAAAAAAGCCAAATCCGGGTTTATGACCAGCTTGGCTCACGAGTACCTTTGCATATTGGGGCTGCCAATAAAGCGATGCTCGCCTATATGCCATATAATCAAGCTAAAAAAATCGTGGATGCTCTTCTGCCAATTCAAGAAAGAGCAGCTTTTTGGGATATATTGCAAGAGACTAAAATGAAGGGACATGGAATCAGCCACAGTGAAAGAACAGAGGGAACATGTTCTGTTGCCGTGCCGATACTGAACCATTTTGGGGAAGTTCACGGTGCGGTGAGCATAGGTTTTGTCAGTTTTAACCTGACAGATGAAAGACTTGATTTCCTCATTAAGAATGTTATGGAAACTGGCAATCGGGTTTCTGCAAAATTGGGGTATAGGGGAACATGAATAAGAGAGCAGTGGAGGATTAACGGATAAGCCGAAAAAGAAGATGAATCATTTCATCTTCTTTTTCGTTTTTATATTAATCGCTGCCGGTCACAAATAAATCTTCTTTAAAATAGGCGAGGACCTCGCCGGCCACGACTGGCTCACCCTCCAATACCTCCAATGATTCTATTTTCCCGCTAACACCAATATCAATGATTTCCAAACGTCCATCTGCCTTCTTAATCTGAAATAATTGTTCCCATTCGTAAAATCTGGAATTTTTGGATATTGAAATTTTTTCAATCCTGCCTTCACATGGGCTAAGAATCACATCAACGTACATTTACATCATTCCTTCCTTCAGTATTCTTCTAAATGAAATGGGGTTTGTAAGACCAACTTGAGAAAGTTTTGGAACTCATGTATATCTTCATGTTCAATCCCAAGGGTCGGAGCCCAGTACTGATCTAAATTAATATCATTGGCACAAAGCAGGATCATTCTTCCGCTTTGCATGGAAGTCACCATTGCTTTACCGAAAAACTGGGCCGAATATACAATGGTCACATCATATCTATAATCTTGTGACAATAAGCAATAATGATGAATAGCCTGGTTTTCTTTATTTTCGGAAAGAATATCAAAATTCAACGGATTGCCTCCTTTCTTGTAAGCCCTAATTCGCTCAGAATCTGACCCAACCTCGAAGCTGGGATGCTTCTGCTATTTTGCGAATCCCTTCAATATAAGCAGCCACCTTCATATTCACGGAATATTTTTGTGAAGTATGGTAGACATTCAAAAAGCTGGCCGTTATCTTTTCCTTCAATCGTTCATCCACAAGCTCCTCCGTCCAGTAATAACCTTGGTTGTTCTGGCACCATTCAAAATACGAGACTATCACCCCTCCTGAATTCGCCAAAATATCCGGGACTAGCACTATACCTTTATCATCGAGAATCTTGATCGCTTCCTTTGTTGTTGGCCCATTTGCTGCTTCGATCAGGATTTCACATTTTAATCGGTTTGCATTATCTTTATTCACCACTCCGCTTATAGCTGCGGGAATCAGCACATCACACTCTTTTTCCAACAATTCTTGATTGGATAATGAATCTTTGAATAAGTTCGAAACAACCCCAAAAGAGTCCCTATTCTCCAAAAGGTAAGGAATATTCAAGCCATCCGGATCATATAAGCCTCCAAGCTCATCCGCAATTCCGGCAACCTTAGCCCCCATTTCATGTAAATATAACGCTAAATGACTGCCAACATTCCCGAATCCCTGAATGATTACCCGCATGCCTTCAATAGGAATCCCCTTTAAATCACATATCATTTGAAGTGTATATAATACTCCCTTGGAAGTGGCCTTTTCCCTGCCCTTCGATCCTCCTAATCTCAGAGGCTTTCCTGTAATGAATCCGGGTGAATCGAATTCCCTGATGTGATCGTATTCATCCAGCATCCAGGCCATGATTTGTGAATTTGTATACATATCAGGTGCCGGAATATCTTTTGTAGGGCCCACTATTTGACTAACTGCCCTGACATACCCTCTGCTTAATCGTTCTAGCTCAGATGAACTCATCTGTCTGGGATCACACACAATGCCACCTTTTGCCCCTCCATATGGAAGATCGGTTATTCCGCATTTCAAGCTCATCCATCCGGCCAATGCCTTAACTTCTTCAGGAGTGACATCCGGGTGAAACCGAATCCCCCCTTTTGTTGGACCGGCTGCATCATTATGTTGAGCCCGATACCCTTGAAACATCCTTGTCTCCCCATTATCCATTTGAATAGGAATACTGACTTCCAGAAAACGCATTGGCACTTTCAAAAAATCAAAAACCTGATCTGGATAGTCCAAAACATGAATCGCTTCTTTTAGGATATCCTGGAACTCTTGCAGTGGATTATCCGATTGACGTTTTTCAATCACCTTAATTTTCCCTGTCATTTTAGCACCTCACTTTTATTCTTATAACTTACTTAAGCAACTTTCATGCCAGCTTTGAAGATATCGTGTGGATAGCCATATACCGCCATTTGCAATCATCAATAACACACATACAACCATCAGGACATATGTATTAATTCATAAGCAATTCAGGTTTGCATATGTAAACAGTGATGATTAAATACAAAAAAACGCATCCTTATTAGGATGCGTTTTATCCTTGCAAAGTCTCATAGCTGAATTTCTTCAACTTGGTATTGGGGCGGAGCCTTCCGGAATGCCTTTGTGATATATAATAGATAACAAAAACCAATAATGAACCAACTTGTCCCCATTATTAGGGAACTTGTCTCAAGGTTGATCCAAAGAATGCCAATTGCTATAGCTCCAATTAAAGGCATGATTAAGTATTGAATACACCCTTTTATCGTTCGATGTTTCTTTTCCCGAATGATAAAATGGCTGATCACTGACAGATTTACAAAGGTAAATGCCATTAATGCACCGAAGTTGATCAGTGACGTTGCTGTCACTAAATCAAAGAATAAAGCCGACAATGAAATGACTCCAACTATGAGTACATTAATGGCTGGCGTCTTCCACTTAGGGTGAATAAACCCAATCCATTTTTCCGGAAACACTTTATCACGTCCCATAACATACAAAAGACGGGAAACGCTGGCATGCGATGCTAGTCCCGAGGCTAGCGTATTGACGAAAGTCGTACAAAGAAAAATGGATTGAAATAGCTTCCCACCTACATAAAGGGCGATTTCCGGTAATGCAGCATCCGGTTCCTTAAAACGGGATATATCCGGAAAAAAGAGCTGAATAAAGAAAGATGCGGTAATGAAGATGATTCCACCCCAAAGTGCAGTTAAAAATATCGCTTTTGGAATCGTTTTTTTCGGATCCGGGGTTTCCTCAGATAGTGTCGTTACCGCATCGAATCCCAAAAAGGAAAAACAAAGGATTGTGGCGCCGGTTATTATTGCAGAAAAGTCCATTCCTTCATTTACGAAAGGCTTTATCGTAAACACTTCTCCTGTACCTTCTCCATCATTTAAACCTTTGACGACAAGAATGATGAACACTGCCATGATGGCAATCTGGATTAAAACAAAAAGCGCATTAAAGTTTGCAAGTACATTGACACTCCGTAGATTGAGAATGGTGACGATTGCTACGAACAATACGACCCAAATCCACGTGGGAACTCCTGGAAATAATGCTGTAAGATAAATTTTGGTCAACAATGCATTGACCATAGGTAAAAACAAATAGTCTAACAACGAAGACCATCCTACCAGGAATCCTAAATGCGGGTTTATGGCCTTTTGCGTATAAGTGTAGGCAGAACCTGCAGCAGGAAAAACCTTTACAAGTTTTCCATAGCTCGCCGCTGTAAAAAGCATCCCCACCAATGCAAAGATATAGGCAGTCGGCACATGGCCGCCCGTAATCCCAGATACAATTCCAAATGTATCAAATACGACCATGGGGGTCATATATGCTAACCCCATCATAACGATTTGCCATAATTTCAGTGATCTTTTCAATGTAACCTCATTTTCCACCTATCATTCCTCCTTGAAACCGCTTTCAAACCAGTAAGTTCAATTTCTTAACTTGATAAATCTCCATGCCTCCCTCTTTTTTTAAAGTTTTACCTGTATACCTTAATGCAATTTCTGTGCCACATGATTTTGGTTTACTCTACAAACGAAAAACGCCAAAAATGCTACTTAATTCCTGTATTCTTAACGGCACATGATTGATTCATAAGAAATGAAGTCTTGGAGCATCTCTTCATCGGTGATTCAATTTCCCATAAATTATTCGCCCTTGCATAAACCAAGCCAATGATAACTGGAAAAACCTCTTTAAATCACTTACTGTGACCTGGCATGATAATTGCATAATTAATCTTCCATAGGAATTCATTTATATGAGTTTCAAAACTATTATCGTTATAAGAAAATGGAGGAATAGAAAAATGAAATATCCTTTATCCCCTGATGTTAAACCAGAGTTTTGTACCACCGGATCATTTATGCGCTTACCTTCTTCAAGGGAAAATGCCAAATTGGCAGTGATAGGTATGCCTTTTGATACAGCTGCATCATTCAGGGTAGGAGCCCGGTTTGCTCCACAGGCTGTCCGCCAGGCATCCATGACGTTATTTCCTTACCATCCCATTCACAAGGTATTTCCGTTTGACGAATGTAATGCAATTGATATTGGGGACGTTTCGGTGATCCCCCATAATATACATCGAAGCTATGAGTTAATTGAAAAGGCTATGGCTGACTTGATGAAAAACGGTATCATTCCAATAGGCATCGGGGGAGATCATTCCGTAACATTGGCTAATCTAAGAGCTGCCGCAAAAATACACGGTCCTGTTGCACTTCTTCATTTTGATTCACATACAGATACCTGGGATACTTATTATGATGAAAAATACTGGCATGGTTCCCCGTTTATCCGTGCATATGAGGAAGGCTTGCTCCAAACGGATAAAGTTTTCCAGATTGGCATCAGAGGGACGCTCAATCATCCAGGAGATATAGATTCAAGTACAGATCTAGGTTACAATGTGATAACAACTCCCGAGCTGAAGAAAAGAGGAATCGAAGATGTCGTGAAGGAAGTCAAGAAAACCATTGGGGATACACCTTGTTTCTTGACCTTTGATATTGATTTTGTAGATCCATCATGTGCTCCTGGAACTGGCACCTTGGAGGTCGGCGGTCTAAATAGCCTTGATACCCTAGAGATGATACGTTCTCTGCAAGGATTCAACTTTATTGGGTTCGACCTGGTAGAAGTCCTCCCGCCGTACGATCCAACACAAATTACATCACTATTGGCAGCCACCATCATTCATGACTTTGCCAGTTTAGTAGCCTTACAGCTAAAAGAAGAACAAAAAAAGGAGAATTCATCCGAAAAAAGTTTATAGATGCAAGCGGTAATTATTAAAGAAGGATATTTCAGGTCGATACGTTATCGTTCAAAAGGCATCTGCTTGTAGTGAAAGCAGATGCCTTTTTTCTATATCATCTTTAATCTTGTCCTGCATTTCCTCTATAAATCATTTCATATAAACTGATGAACAAGTTCGAGCTATTGATGTGGGAAAATTAAAAAAACACATCCCATCTGAAAGAATGGGATGTGTCATCATTTTATTCGTCTGATTCTGCCCCAGGACGATTGTATTGTGTTGGCAGGGTATCCCAAAAGCTTGCATCAACAGTTTCTATTGAATCATCGGCAATAGCTCTGACAGCTGCATCCAAAGTGGTTACCGTTTGCTTTATTAGATAGCCATTACTTTTTTGTCCAAGCGCCACTGACTCGATATTGTGGTCCGACATACCTCGCATCTCAAAGAGCAATGTGGCAATATCATAACGAACGGCTGCACCATTACGTCCTATATTTTCTCCAGAACCGCCATCATACCTGCCAATATGCCCCCAACCAGTTGGTTCAATGGAGTTATATACAACAGCACCCAGTTTTTTTGACGCTTCTAATACTTCAGGCTTTACTTTAGCGTTTGTAGGATAAAGAATTGAACCTGAAACAAGTTCACCATCTGTTTCGCTTAGCGTCCCTTGATGATGTAAATCTATCATGTAATCTATATCGTATTTCGCAAATACATTTTCGTGTAAAGCCTTTACCTCCACTTGCATGGAATCAGTTTTTTTATCATGCTCACGGTTTAAGTCGATCCCATTTGCATTTGCCCGTGTTAGATGTCGATCACCTTTTGCTAAATAGTCATCAAGAGGGAAATTAACATCTCCCATTGCCCCATCTGCATTTAACATGGGAATGATCAGTATATTAACATTTTCCAATAAACCTTTAGTCTTATTCGTGCCTAGATGTTTAATGAATTCGAGTGCACCTTCAGTAGTCAGTTGTTCATTTCCGTGCTGTTGAGTTAAAAATAGTATAGTAGGATTCTTGGGATTTGAAATGTATTTCGCTAGGTAAATATCCCTCCCTTTTACCGTTTCGCCGATTACTTCCAGTGCCAGCCTTTCTTGTTTAGCATCCTGCGTTTTAAGATAGCTTACCAGGCTTTCATATGTATGAAGATTTGAAGTTGTCACTTGACCATTTCCAGCACTGGGACCATTTCCAACCGCTCCGACTGGCAGCGCAACAGCTGTAACTGCGCTTAATGTCATTAAACTAGATAATGAAACTGATAGGACTTTCTTTTTAAAATTCAATAAAAACCCTCCTTATAATTTAATTACTAAAAAATAACTATTACTAATATTCTGACATTTTTAACACTTTGTGTTAATAGTGAAAAATAACTATGTTTCAAAAAGTTTTCTTCTGCACCATATAACATGAAAGGAATTACTTCTACAATGGCGATATTCAAAAAGGCATTCTCTGTTTGCCGAAACCGATCATGAAGAAAAACCAGGCGTGTACCCGTCTGGTTACTAAGTTGATAAAACTATCAATTTTTATTATTGCCTGCCCTCCGTCAGTGGAATTGACTCGTATTGTTCCGGATTGATTTTATATACTGAGCCATCAGTAACTCCATCAATTATTCCATATAACCCTCTTTCCACTGCTTTAATAAGCATGCCTTTTTTCTTTTGGCCAAAAGACTGTGTTTGGCCTCTGACTTCAAAGAGTACTGTCCCACTTCCGTTTAAAGCAAAGGCTCCTAAAGCCGTGCCAGGAAGGTTTTGGTTTTGCGGATATAAGGATATATTTCCATATGGAGAATTACCTTGTTCTTTCATCGCATTATATACCGCTACATTCAATTGTCTGGAAAAATCATAATTATAGTTTTTTGCATATTTGGCATACTCTTGTCCTGAAGGCGAGCTTGGATCAGGAACAAATTGAGCGGAAAGCGAGTATGTGACTAAATCATCCGTTCCATCAACTTCATAATAGGGAGCTTGGTGGTGCAAGTCCACAAAAATCTCCACCTTTCCGTATTGCTTCAGGAGAGACTTGTAAACATCACGCGTTGTTTGTGATTCAGGTGTTATGAACCAACCAGGGGTGGATGATTTTCCAGGGAAGTCTTTAGCTTGAGGAATATAATTTAAATCAGGATTAAAGTCACGATTGACATCGAAACCAGGATTGGACTCATAATCGAATGCTTCATTTTTGTATGTATAATAGTTCCAAGATGGATTCGCTCCTGCTAACTGTGGAAACTGTTCCACGACCTCTGACCAGGTCATATCATTTCCCCGACGGTTCAATTCAGCACCATCCGGATTCATTTTAGGCAAAGCCACCAGGGTAATTTCTTTGCGAATTTTCTCCGCTTCAGGAGAATTGGTCCCCAAAAACTTCAAGATATTTAAGATGGCATCCGTACCAGTTTTCTCATTTCCATGAATCTCACTTTGAATTAAAACGACTTTGTCACCTGTTCCCACGGTTGCTTTATAGATTTCTCTATTTCTATTAGAATATCCAGCTACATCCACTTTTACTTTACCTTGGCTATTACTCGCAATTTGTTCTAGCTTTTTCCCTAGTTCAGCATGATCTGTAAAACCTGAAACCGAATAAGTTTGTTGAATGGGTGTTCCTGGGGATGTTTCATTAGCTGCAAATGTTGGTGCCGCAATACCCGCCGATAAAACGGCAACTCCTAGAGTTGAAACAAGTTTCCTGTTTTTCATATTACAACAATCACTCCTTTAAAATATTCTTCTATCTCATTATACAAAATGGCAAAGGAGAAATATGTTGGAATTTGATGTCGTATTATGGGTTTTAATGATCGGGCATATGTTTTTAAACATTGTAGTAATGTCCACTTGGACGGACTTAAATCATACATTTTTTCTGTTTTCCTACCAAGACGAACTGACTAAATCGTAACACTACTGCCTTTCTCTATATCCCTCCTCCTCTTCATCTGTACAGGTTTTATCTATGAAGCAGCAAAACTTTTCAAATTGCCAAGTAACTATAAGATTTCCGCTACATCATTATTCAGGTCATGCTTATCTGCTATTTGAAAAAAGTGCCGATTTTCCCATGCAAAAAGATCCACGACATGTGTATCGCGGATAGTTCCCGAAAGTCCTTAAACATGTAAAAGTCGCCAAGTTGCAGCGAATCCCATCCTAATTTTGATTAATTCCGTCAGTCTCATCCAGATGCAACATCCACTTGAAAATATCTAATGTGATGCAAGCTGCCCTTACTTTTTTCTAATTTTCCCAACCATTAATAATAACAATGGCAGAATAAAACAAATCGTTAAGGATAAAGGTGTCCAAGCTGTAGCTATAAAGTTTTGATAATGTACTATATCGGGATGCGAAAAGATGGTTAAAGTGAGAATTAGAAAAGCTAATGGGAATAGAAGAATTTTGTAATTTTTTAATCCTAGCAATTGAGCTAGTCCTAAGGCGAGGCCATAAAAGCATATGGTCAATTTAAAATACTCTGTAAAAACCCAAATGAATGCCACAATGACCTCGACCCTTTCAAAAAAATTACCAATGCTTATCCTCATACCCAGTTTATAAGAAGGATAGGTTAATCTTGCTGTATTAGCAGCATCCAATACGAGGATGCTGTAAATAATCACTAACAATAGAACGCCGCCACCTAATAATGTCCCTAAATAAAAATTTTTCTTCATTTCAGCCTTTTCGTTTACATATGGAGTGATCATTAAAAAGAAAACAAGCTGAACATAAGGCAATGCTAAAGAATGATATGCTCCATTCATTATTGGTTTCATGCCTTCTTCAAATATAGGTTGCATATTTTCGATTTTGATATCCGGGATAAGAAATACGAATAATATGAAAAGCAGCAGTACAAGCCAAGGAAAAAAGATTAATGCAGTTCGGCAGATGACTTCCAATCCTAGCCGTGCACCAAATAAGCTTGCTAATATAAACAAGATCATAATCATTTCCATAGGTGTCTCAACCAGAACCTGTGACGAAAAGAAATTCCCAATTTCACTTAGTAACGCAGAAGAAAGGTAATAAATATAAAACAGGAATAGCAGGGCAGAGATTTTCCCGATCCATTTGCCAAATATTTTTTCATTAACTTCTATATAAGTCATGGATGGGTAAAGTGAGGCGAGCCGGGTAAATAAGAGAACGAAACATAAACCGATGAGAGTAGCTATGATATAGGCAATCCAGCCATCCTGTTTTGCTAATGAGACAAGTCCGGAAGGTAAAGTAAGTATCGCTCCTCCTATGTTGAATATGATGACCAATATAAGAAATTCACCAGAGCTGATTTTTCCTTTTTCGAGCATGATCGATACCTCCCTAGGATAAAATACGATCCATGAAATAAGCGAGTGGACTATATATCTTCGTTATCCAGTCTATAGGAGTGGGAATGGTAATATCCTTAATTATCAAAATACTCAACGTCATGCCAACTAAAAGCAACAAAATGAAAATGACAATTTCCTTCCAGCATTTCTTTTTAATAAGAGGAGGTATTTCGAAAAATGAAATAATAGCTCCAGTACACACCGTTCCAATAATTGCCCACATTGATCTTTACTCCTCGATTTCTTTTTGAAAGGATTCTGATATCGTTCCTAAATTACGAATCTTTGCTTTAACGGTTACATTCACGTCCAAATTTGCGAATTCCTGTTCCCAATTTCCTTCTAAACGTTTCCATGCTCTAGGATTAGTTCTATGGATTTCATCACCAAAACCGAAAATGTCACTTTGATACTTCTCTTGAAGCGTTTTTATCGATCCTTCTATTTTACCTTTAATATCTTTTGCGTATCTTTCATTCAATTCTTTGATTTTTTCTGGTTTAGTTAAATCAATTGTGCATTCTACTTCACCTATACTCCCTTCTGACGTGACATTTATTTCAATTTTGGGATTTCCTTTTTCCATTTTCCCCTTGATTTTCGTTTTTGAACTAGTCGTGTTGACCGTAATTTGATCACCTTCACATGGAATATTTACCGGAGTAGACTTAACATGATCAGTAATGTAACTAACACCTTTACTGTCGTTCCTGTTTAACCAGCCGATAAGTTTATCCTTCTTGAATACTCCAAGATAATCCAATCGCAAGCCGGATTTCGGGGAGATATTTTGTGCATTCGTAACATTGCTTCCTGATTCGGGATCACCATAAACGTAAATCCCCGTTAGCATGGCCTGTCTGCCTTTACTGACGATACTGCTGACCAGCTCATCCAAAGTGACCGTCCTTGTCGGTGCCCATCTTCTCTCTGAATTTTCCAAGGAGTCAAAGACTTTATTTGCCGGTATTTTTTCAAGAGCCGTTTGCACATTAAGCGTATCATAAGCAGTTGAACCCTTAGCAACAGTCATATAGAAATCGGAACGCAACTCTTTTTGCCGGGAAAGAAAATCCAGAGGTTTTGCTATTCCTTCCCTGGCCATTTCCTCACCAAAGACAACTTCACGAAGATGTGCTACATATAACCTCCTTGGTACATCAGTTGATAGGCTTCTAAGGGCTTCAAAAATGGTTTTACCACTTTTCCTGAATGTTACAACTTCCGTGCGACCAGACCTGGCATCACCTGCCAGCTCACTCGAATTTAGAACTTGGACTGTTACCAGATACCCATCTTCTGTTTTATCAATTCCCATGGCGGTAACGATGGCAAGTTCATTCAATTCAATGCTGCTCCAACAGCCGGATAAACAAATTATAGGTAACATTAGAAATACGATTAACATTTTTTTCATCGTGAACCCTCATCATCTCATCATTTTATCTAGGTGTTATTTCGGTGGTTTCGGAGCACTGACATCTCCTCTGTCTGTATTATTTTTACTGATCAAACGAGGCCGCTTTAATAATGACCAATGCGGCAATCGGATGATATTGTCTTTTTGATCTTGTAAAATGAATGGTGCATTTGGAGCTAGATATGGCAAACCAAATGATCGTAAGCTATTTAAATGGAGGACCATCACGATCAGCCCCAAAATGATCCCGTATAATCCAAATGTAGCGGCAAGGATCATAAACAAGAACCGAAGCATCCGAAAAGCCATGGCCATGCTATTGGCTGGGAACACAAAGCTGCAGATGGCTGTTAAGGACACGATGATAACCATTGTTGCTGAAACGAACCCTGCTTCGACAGCAGCCTGCCCAATAACTAATGCACCTACGATGGAAATGGATGAACCGATAGCCCTAGGCATCCTCACACCTGCCTCACGCAAGATTTCAAACACTACCTCCATCATCATCGCCTCTACAAAAGCTGGAAAAGGAACACCCTCACGTTGTGAGGCTAGACTTATGAGTAAAGGAGTAGGAAGCATTTCTTGATGAAAGGTTGAGACAGCTATATAAAGTGACGGTGTAAGCAAAGCAAGGAAAAAAGAAAAATACCGTAATATTCGAATTAATGTGGCAATGTCTGCCCGTTGATAATAATCTTCACTGGACTGAAAAAAATGCACCATCAGTGCTGGAACGATAAGGACAAACGGCGTTCCGTCAACAAATATCGCAATCCTTCCTTCTAACAGGGCCGCGGCTACGGCATCAGGACGTTCCGTATTATATACGGTTGGAAATGGAGTATATACTTCATCCTGTATAAGTTCTTCAATGTAACCACTCTCAAGAATCGCATCTATTTTGATTCGATTTAACCGGCTTTGCAATTCTGAAACCGTTTTATCATTGGCAACACCTTTCAGATACATAATTGCAACGTCTGTTTGCGTTTTTTCACCAATCTGTTTTGTTTCAAGCCAAAGGTTAGGATCTTTGATTCTCCGTCTTATTAAAGCCGTATTTGTTCGCAGCGTTTCAGTGAACCCATCCTTCGGGCCTCTTACTACTGTTTGTGAGGAAGGTTCCTGAACTCCGCGATCGACCCATTCTCTTGAGCCGAGTGCTATTCCTTTTGGGGAGCCATCCATCAATAACATCGTGTCTCCCGATAAAACATGGTTAAAAAGTTTTTGGAAATCAGTTATTTCCCCTATTCCCCCTACAGGAAGAGTATGTGATTTTATCATTTCAAAACAGTCAGATGGATTAAAGACCGCAATGTCCAAATCCGAGTTCCTAATTTCAATCATCAAAGTGTCGAGGATGAAATCTTGGACGGATACCGAATCCGTTAATCCATCTGTGTAAACGATGCCTAACTTAATTTCCCCATTTTTACCTGCTTGAAAATCCCTTATAACTAAGTCTGAACTATTCCCTAACGTTTTCTTAATATGGTCTAAATTATATTGAAGATCAGAGGATATAAGTTTTGTTTCATGATTCTTTGAGTCTTTACTTCGATTTTCGGCTTGAATTGGATTTTGGTTTAGATTTTTAGTTTTGCTGGAGTTTGGATTTTTGCTTTGATTTAAGTCTTCTTGTTGGTTTTTATTTTTCACTGATTGTTTACCTTCAATTAACTTCCGCAATGGGATAGGAACTCGAGATTTCAATGCTTACCCCCTCATAACCAATAGCCTATTAAAATTATGTTTTCACCTTGGCTGCAATTATATCCATCTAAGTAAAATTAATTGCTTTTAACAAAGAGCTAAATCTCTGTAGTACGAAACTCCACTTTTTTTGTTCAACAAAAAACGCTTATTCGTGAGGATCGATCTTTTGAATTAAAGGTTGCTGAAGGTGCCTCGGATAAACCTTTCTGAACCTAGTTTTTGTTTAGGATGATTAATGACAGGAATGGAACTGCTTTTTGACTCCAATTTGAAAATCAGAAAAATGAAAAAGTCGTATTAGTGGAATTCTATGAGTAAATGCATAAATCGCCAATTTTGCATAATTATTTTGTTCTTTTTTCATTTTCGAGGGCAAAAACTTCTATTTTTTTGTTGAACTAAGTGACAGAAAGTTGGATGGTTTTGGGGCATAAAAACATGAATAAGAACTCTGCAGACCTCCACAGAGTTTTTATAAGCTTTCAACCAAATTTTTGGGTGACAGGGCAACTTGCCTTTGAATATGGCAAAGAATTTCCCCTTAAACTTGTTCAATTTTTTTTGATTATAAGTTTATTAATACCTGGTCTTTTCACCCTTATTTCATAAATGTTTTGTTCCCATTTTCCCCGCACTCTATAAATCGTTAAAAAAAATTTCATTGCTGGTGTATATGTACAAAAAAAAGGCTACACCCAGTAGGTGCTAGCCCATCCTAAAAAAAATAGGAAATGAACAATTTATGGTGTCAAGGCACCGAATTCAAGATTCCATTGTAATATATTCAGCTCCATGTTCTTTTGCCCAATTATGTATATAACTGAGCAGACTAAATCCAAGGCCACTAGGACGATGATTTACATCAGTAACCAAATCTTGTACAAAAACATAGCGTTCATTATATGTATCTTCACGCCAGCTAATACCTGCTAAAGCTACGATGCTTGTATCATGATATAAAGCAAATAACTGTTTACCCTCCTTACGCATATCATTTAATAATTCTAGATATTCCTCTAAAGTCAAATCAATTCGTAACTGACTCAATATAGGATAAGCCTGTAAGAATTGATGTTCTACAGTTAACTCTACTATATTTTCCACTGGTATTTTCATACGAAAATTCTCCTAACCTTTTTAAGTTTAATTGTTTCGCTTTCCCTTTATGAATCCGGGTTAATTTTCTGACATATAACCAAGGGCAAATTAAACGTCAAATTAAATGTTTTTCAATAATTGTGTGTTTAACAGATTCCTATTCTTTTCCTTTCTCCATAAATATTAAATATACACACAAGAGACATACACAAAAATAATATGCAAGAATCGTACCAGTTCAAAAATCGCGAAGGAGCGCTTCAGTGGTAAGTTTAAGAAAAAGCGTTACAAGTAATATATCCTTCATTCGTATTGTTTTGTCTCGCTAATGCCATCACTGATTACTCCTATGAGTTTTTCATTACATTGCATGAACATTTTGTCTCGGTTTTGTGATTTGAGCAGGTTATAAACAAGCGTACATAATACATATAGGAGTGCTACACTTTTTAAAATACAGGTTGTATTCGATTTTGATTCTAGCACTACTAAATAATTGGCAATTCATTGTATTTCTTTTAAAGCGATTTCGCGATATATTCTTATACCTTTACCAATGGAATTGGTTCTAATGAAATATCGGAATTTTGAGGTGAATCCCAGGAAAACCGGGCCCGGATAATGAAACCGTGATGGATTGTTGCAGAAAGGCGATTAATTTCTGTGTGAATAACTTTAAAATGAATAGCCAAAAATAAGGAGTATTAAGAAGGAAGGAACAAACAAAAAGGTGAATAATAATGCCTGGTAGTTTCAAAATTTCATCACATCAATTGATGATTTTAATCCTTTTGTATTCGGTAGGAACGGTTATTTTACATACTCCTTCACCTTTAGCAAGTTTTGCAAAGCAGGATGCGTGGCTTGCTGCATTACTTGGGACAGGAATCGCATTAATTTTTGTATGGTTTTACATCAGGGTTGGAAATTTATATCCTGATCTCGCTTTAGATCAAATAAATGAAAAGGTTTTCGGTAGGTTAGTCGGAAAGATGATCAATCTCACATTTTTTTCTGGTCTTTTTCCACTGCTGCCGAGACTACTTATTATGTGGGGAATTTCATTGAAACTTTTTGGATGCCGGATACCCCCCTTGTTGCATTAAATATATTGTTTGCTGCAGTAGTGATCATTACAGTACGCCTTTGTATCGAAACTTTTACACGCACGTTGGAAATATTCTTCATACCCGTATTAATATTACTGTTTATTTTTTTGGTTTCCATCATTCCTCAAGCAAATATCCAACACATTCAGCCAGTATTTGAAAATGGCGCCAAACCTGTTATACGGGGGACACTTTTTTTCGTCAGCGTTTTTACGCTGTCTCCTGTTATGTTTTTAATGATTTTCCCTTCAAAAGTCAATGAAAGAAAAAAAGGGGGAAAAGCTTTTTATATCGGCACATTGATTGGAGGAATCATTCTAATTCTGGTTATCATGCTGAATCTCTTGGTTCTTGGGCCCGATACCACAGCACGAAATATAGCTCCAAGTTACACGATGGCAAAAAAATAAATGTAGGGAATTTCCTGATGCGGATTGAAGCCATTATTGCTACGATTTGGATCTTTACAACCTATACCAGGACGGTGATGTATTTTTATGTATCGGTTGTTGTATTTTCAAATATATTCAATATAAAGGATTATCGTCCATTTACTACAGCTTTAGGGATGATAATGGTTTTTTACTCATCGATTGTTTTTCCGACGGTCCCATCAGCCGGGGAATTCAATAAAATATATGGTTATTCCATGCATCGATTTTAGGTCTGGTCATGCCTTTATTATTGTTTATCACGGCTAAATTTAAAAATATCATTAAAAAGCACCATGGTAACCAACAATGATAACACTGATGTGAGTTAGAGGATTAAAAAAAGAACATCATAAAAATACCCCCAAAATTCAATTTGCCGCGTTGCATTTGGCTGAATTGGATATGATCGTAATGAATATTTACGAATGAGGTGAGTATATTGAAACATAATATAATCATTATTTTTAGTCTGGTTTTTATAGCATTCATGACTGGTTTACTCATCTTTTATCTCATAAAAGATGATTCTTCGCGATGGATGGTGGCTCTAGGGGGAATATTGGTAAGTGCCTTGCCCATTTCATTACTGTTTGTAAAAAATAACCCCTTTAACATTCCAATCATAATCGGTTATTATGTTTTTATTTTCTGTACGACATTTTTAGGATCTATCGCAAATTTTTATGTTGATTTTAAATGGTGGGACTCTGGCGTTCACTTTTACAAAGGTATCTTCGTAGGTTTTGTTGGGATTGTTCTTTATAAACTATTCATCCCGCAAAAAGCGAGAAAAGATGTTTCAAGGTGGCTCCTCTTTCTTTTTGTTCTCTCACTTTCAGTCATTGCCACTGTTCTTTGGGAAATATATGAGTTCGCAGGAGATCTCACTTTTACTCAAACCATGCAGCGAGGCGGTAATAAAGATACCATGTACGATATAATTTTCGGTCTTACAGGCGGATTGCTTATTTCCATTTATTCTAGTGTACAAAAATTAAAATTTTGATGATTTGTTGAGGTAATCATATGAATCGTAAGCTAGTTATTTCATTAAGTTTAGTGTATGTACTTTTCATGGCAGCATTATCTATTTTTCACTATACAGCCGATGAAACTTTCAAATCACTGGTTTCGATAGGCGGTGTGGTATGTGGGGCAATTCCCCTATTACTGGCCCTATTTACCAAGCTTCAATTCAATCTGCCAATTATCATTTCCTATTTAATCTTCTTATTCGGTTCACAATTTTTAGGTTCTATTTTAGGTTGGTATGGTCTGGGGTGGTGGGACACATTATTACATTTACTAAGCGGTTCCCTTCTTGCTTTTACGGGAATTGCTTTATATGAACGAATGGTATACAGAAATGCAGGCAAAGAGATTTCCCCTTGGTTTGTCTTTTTATTTACCCTCTCTTTCTCAGCACTTGGTGGTGTCATATGGGAGATCTACGAATTCAGTTCTGATCAATTTTTCGGAATGACACTACAAGGCGGGGGAAATAAAGATACAATGATAGATTTAATCGCGGATACTATTGGAGGACTTATCATTGCAGTGTGGGCCGGAGTGCGGACAAAGATTAAGTTAAAGAAAACATAAAAAACGTTCCAGTTGATTTCAGAAATCCGCTCCCTTTCTGCCGACTGTCTGCCACGCCTCCTCTACGGTCTCGGCTAAACAGTTATTCGGCAGGAGTGTCGCAAATTTCTTCAATCTAATGAGGTTTCATCCCATATAAAACAGTAAACAAACATAGGTAATCATTCCCTCAGCAAAACGAGAAAAGGGTTCGGGATGAGACCATTAATAACACCCTTTTGTCGACATACAGAAACGACCATCATATCGATGGTCGTTTTTATGTTCATTTAAATATGATGGAAATTATTTTTTCCGTCGTCATCGCACTATCTACCACATACGTTCCAGGTCGTAATCCGTTGGCCTTGCCTTTCTTTTCAACCGCGTCAAAAAAATCATTGGCATTTTTAATGACTTTTGCCTTTTGTAGGTTTTTACCCACATCGATGCTTGTCGAGCCTTTAGACACAGTAAGAACTGTACGGTATATGATTTTTTCTGCTGGTTCTTGTACCGTTTCTTTTTCCGCTTCCACTTTATCTTTAACCGACTGTGCTTCAGCAATCTGATCTTCCCATTCTTTTTCGGAATGTATGACATACCCTTCTGAAGCCAGAGACTCTTTCATTTCATCTTCTGATAGTTTCTCCGATGTGCCGGTCGCTTCACCTGGACCAAAGAAGTACACTGCACCGCATAAGCCTGCTGCAACAACAATGCCTCCGGCAAAGCTGCGCATTGATTTAGATGTCATTGGCCATATTTCTCCTTTCATTCTTAGTTTTTATGTAAGGAGTAAGCATGCGCTCTATTTCATCTTCCGGCTGTTTTGTCTTCAGTGCGATGCTTTCAAATGAATAGCCTCGCTTATGTAGGTCGAGTACTTCACGCAACAAGATCCGCGTTTCGGAAGACATTGCTAGAACGCCTGCCTCTTGCACCGTAATTTCAGCATCTATCTCGATGTTCCTGATTTTTTCCTGTAATACATTCATTTCATCTCCAAAAGTGATAGCAACCTGTTCCAATTGACTGTCCACTTTTACAGAATCCTTTTTAATAAACGATAAAATGAACAGTAATACTGCTGCAGCAAACAAAATGATCAGAGCCCATTCCATCATTCTATGTCCCTCCTTAATCTTTGAATCTAATATCTCGCTTTCTAATTATATATTGATTTGTTCCAAAACTCGATTTAAAAGAACAAAATACCACAATAGTCACATATTTATGACAAAAAAAGGCGCAGGGTGGCCATTCATAACTATTAATGATGAAAAAACGAAAAACATGACTTCCATTTGAGGACCATTTTACCATAATCCATCCATCATTTATACCATTGTTAATATATTAAGGCAAATGATCTTTATTTGGCATCCTCATACTGCAAGAACGCTGTCTATCTGAGTTAGTTCAACACATATAATTAGGCATTCCATTCATCACCCACATACGTCAATTTCGTTTACTTTTCCCTAAAAAAGTCCATGGGGTATATTAAATGACAAACACGTTTCCAAACGATAAAATATATATTATCAGGTTCCTTTTCCTGTTTCATTAAATAGGTACAATTTTTTTTAGTGCCATATACTTATTGGGTTCATGCAAGATAATAAGGAGGAAACAATGAATATCAAAATAAATAATATACCGGGCTTCATGCAAGCCGAACTCGAACAACTTCAATCAACATTGTCCCCCTTGTTGAAAAAAAATATGAAATACGGTTTTTTTTCGACGGTGATGATAGGCTTTTCCATCATTAATCTTTTTTTTCTTTTATTTAAGAACGAATCTATACCCATCTCGAAAATCGCACTTGGAATCTATGCATTGGTGGGAGCTGTTGGATTTGCATTATTAAAAGAAAACAAACACAACAAAAGGGAAATAGTGAAAATGAGTCAAAAATATATGTTGGAGAGAATCAAAAAAAGCAGCTATTTAACAGATGCCAGAAAAAGTAATTACTTTAAAAGAGTAAATGAGCATCCGCTTACTGCCATGAATGTTTTTTTTGAGTTTCTTGCTGAAGAACAACAATGGAAGAACAAGTCCTCACACCCGGAATAAATAAAAGGCAGTTCGCAAATTTCATAACTTTATCGGTCGTTCAAATAAGCAAAGAAAGTCATCACAAATAAAACAACTCAACCAGTATGCTCCGGTAAACTACCGAATCACACTGGTTGGTTGCTTAAGAGCTATTAAATTTACGAATTTCTCTATTAACGTTTCTTTTTTAAATGCTTTCCAATTGGCAGCTAGTTAGTTCTGGAGGTTATTATCAATAAGTTCATGAAAATAAACTGCAGCATGTTCAGTTGGAGAAAAGATACCATTTGTAAATGCCTCGGAACTTAATCCTTTTTGCAATTTTTCCACCAGTTCAAAATCTTCCTGCCGTACTTGATCAACAAATTTAAAATATTCTTCTTTTTCTATGGTTGTTTTTTCATCGAGGGAGTAATCACGATAAATACCTAACGACGTCTCAGCATCAACAGGAATTACTTGAATGGTATTCACATTCCCGTCTCCTGGATAAACGTTAATCATCATATTTGGCCAAACCCAATAAAAACGTGCTTGGTCACCCTCACCATTCTTGCTTACCGTCATATATTGATAGGTGAATTTGTCGTGTGTCGTTGTGCAAAAGTTTGATAAATCAAAAGATTTCGCAAAGCCAGGATGAGCAATGGAACAATGATCACATTCAAGGTAATTGTCAACAACAGCTTTCCAATTAGCTTTAACTACACGGCGGGTTTCCCTAACTAGTTTCAGTGAATCAAAGAAGGGATACTCTTTCATTTCCTCTAAAAATTCCTGATATGCTTCTGCCATAGAAGGTGCATTTTTGTCTAGATTGACAAAAATCATAGCATTCTGAACTTCTAAGCGTATGGATTTCATACAGCTGTGTATACCCAGTTCATTCGTTTTAAAATTAGGAGCTCTATAAACACTTCCATCTAATTTGAACGTCCATCCATGGTATCCGCATTGTAAAATTTTTTTATTTCCTTTATCGGAGTTTTCTACTTTCATTCCGCGATGAGGGCAAATATTGTAGAAAGCACGCAGTTCACCATCGGTACCGTGAGAAACGATAATAGGCTCTCCGGCGATATCCAATGTCATGAAATCACCCACTTTTTCAACTTGGCTTGCATGCCCCGCTAATATCCAGCTCTTTCTAAAAATTTTTTTACTTTCTTCATCGAATACCTTTGGATCAACATACCGTGAATATGGAAGTGTAGGGCTGAACTGTACATTTTCTTTAGTGGACATATTGAAAATCCCTCCTGTATTATGATCTAATTTAAAGTTTAAAAAACGCTTGGTACAATTTATTGTTATACCCGATCCATATAGACTGTCTTGACTTCTGTATAGAATTCAACGGCACTCTTCCCTTGTTCACGGCTGCCTGCACTTGAATTTTTGCATCCGCCAAATGGCATTTGCGGTTCAGTTCCTGCTGTTTCCGAATTGACATGGACAAGACCCACTTCGACATCTTCAATAAACCTTTGAGCCGCCGTTAAATTATTCGTGCAAATTGCTGCGCTCAATCCATACTCTGTATCATTCGCCATCATAACTGCTTCCTCATAATTTCCTGCCTTAAACAGGGCGATGACTGGTCCAAAGATTTCTTCACGTGCAATGCGGGCATGCTGAGCAACATTTTCAAAGATAGCCGGTCGGACATAATAACCGTTCGCCAATTCCTCTTCAGTCGGAATCTCTCCTCCACACAATAGCGTTGCTTCTGATTTCCCAGCATCAATCATTTCAAGCACGCCATCGCGTTGTGATTTAGATACAGCGGGACCAATATATGTTTCTTCGTTGAGCGGGTCGCCCACTTTTAATTCTTTCGTTCGGGCGACAAGACGGTCACGGAATGCTTCATATATTCCTTCTTCCACAATCACCCTGCTAGTGGCTGTGCATTTTTGCCCAGTGGACTTAAAGGCTCCGCCTACAGCAATTTCCACTGCTTTTTCTAGATCAGCATCAGCTAGTACGACGAGCGGGTTTTTCCCTCCCATTTCCACTTGCACTTTCTTCCCATGTTCAATGGCTTGTTTTTGAATTTGCTGACCTACTTGATTCGAGCCGGTAAAAGATATAGCCTTCACATCAGGATGTTCCACTAATGCAGCACCAATGACGGAACCCCTTCCGAATACACAATTAATGACTCCAGCCGGAAGACCCGCTTCATCAAATGCTTTTATCACATGATAGACCGACTTAGGTGTAAGATCAGCCGGTTTAATCACGACTGTATTTCCGTAAATCAGGGCAGGCGCCAATTTCCACACAGGGATGGCAATTGGAAAGTTCCATGGTGTAATCAACCCCACCGGACCGAGCGGGGTACGGGTTGTGTACAAAAATGTATTGGCATTCGCTGAAGGAATCACTTCCCCAAGTGGCTGCCGGGCTTCAGCAGCATAATATTCAAGAATGCTAGCAGCTCGATTGGCTTCCCCCATCCCTTCCAAGAATGTTTTTCCTTCTTCCTTTATCAAATCCCGACCTACTTCCTGCATATTCTTTTTCAAAATATCAGCTGCTTTCTGCAAGTATGAAGCCCGTTGCTGAAACGATAGTTTTTTCCAAGCAGGAAATGAACTTTTTGCGGCAGCCACTGCATCATGTAAATCTGTGGCCGCACTGGATGGAAATTCCCCTAAATTTTCTCCATTATGGGGACTAAGATTTTCCTTATACTCCCTAGTAGTTGGTTCTTGCCATTTTCCGTTAATATAATTTAAGTAACGCATACGATTTCCTCCCACTTTCTATTGATGGTAGATTTTCTTTATGGTTGCACTTTGTCGGCATATGAACAATAATTTCTATTGAACGAAATCATTGGGCGGTTCATTCGATAATGCCGGAACCTCTATTCTCCTTCTCGTATATCTAAAATAGTAAAATATATAGCAAGCAATGACGAAACCTAATCCCCAATACAACGAATTACGCTGTGTCGGGTCATAAGCGGTGAAAACGAAAATACCTAGACACATAAGAATGCAGAGAATCGGGACAAATGGGAAGAAAGGTACTCTGTACTTCAGATCTTCAACCTTTCCGCCTGCTCTGATATACTGTTTACGGAATCTGTACTGTGCGAACGCAATCGCCATCCAAGTAAGCACCCCTCCAACACCGCTTATGGAAAGTAGCACAACAAATAACGTTTCTTCCGCTACTACACTAGTAAGTAGCGACAGCAAGGCAAAGACCATGGTGACGAGTAAGGCATTAAAAGGTACACCGCGCCGATTGAGCTTTCCAAATGCAGAATGCGCCATACCATTTTGGGAAAGGGAGAAAAGGATCCTGGTACAAGCAAACAGACCCGTGTTCCCAACAGAGAGTACCGCCGTCAAAATTACAAAATTCATAATGTCAGCTGCATAAGGAATGCCTACCATTTCAAACACGGTAACAAATGGGCTTTCCAGTACCCCGACTTCTTGCCACGGAACGATAGCCGATAGAACAAAGATTGCTAGGACATAGAAAAGCAGCACACGTATTACGATGTTTCGAATCGCTCTCGGAATGCTTTGTTGCGGGTTTTCCGTCTCTCCTGCTGCAACACCCATGATTTCCGATCCCTGAAATGCGTATACGACTGTCATCATCGATATAAACACACCAGTGAATCCTGTAGGGAATAGTCCATCACCTATAAAATTGGAAAAGAACGGGGCTGGTTTTGCATCCTCCATATGAATCAATCCAAACATAGCTGCCGCACCGATAATTATGAATAGAATAACGGCAAGTACTTTAATCCCGGAGAACCAATACTCTGTTTCTGCGAAACTTCTCGTTGTTAAAGCATTTATAGTGAATAAAAGTACCGTAAATATCACACACCATATCCATACTGGTATATCGGGAAACCATCTAGTCATAAGCAAACCGGCCGCTACAAATTCCAATCCTACGTAAAGAGCCCAGCTCAGCCAGTAAATCCAGCCAATTACAAAACCAGTGGCGGGTCCAATAAATTTCGTTGCATGGACCTGAAAGGAACCGGACACAGGCATCACTACCGATAATTCACCGAGACAAATCATCGCCAAGTACATTAATACACCACCGACCAAATAGGCAACAATCGCTCCCGAGGGTCCAGCTTCACTGATTGCATATCCTGATCCCAGGAAAAGACCTGTTCCAATTACCCCACCTAAGGAGAGCATGAATAAATGTCTACTCTTCATTGAACGCTGTAATTCTTTTGGCTGATTTTCATGTTCTGTTTGCATGAATTCCCCCCCGTTTCTGATCGATAAACTGCCTGAACACTTTTATGATTAACACAGGTTAACGGGAATTCCCCGATAACACTTCGGGAGGCTCTGCATATTCCGGCAAGTCACTGATTGTCGGTTTAAATATTTCATAAGCTACTTCTCTTTGATATTTATTTTGGTTTTTAGCTTGTGTAAACAAGTGATACGTATTTTTCCTGCATAGTTTTTCAATATCATCAACGACAGCTTGTGGATTTGGTTTAACTAGTCCAAAAATAACCACATCATAAAATCTTATCGCCCCCAGGTTGGCAACGAAATCATTGACAACCTCAATTCCTCTTTGTTTTATGATTTCGTCTCCCTCAGAAGAAAGGGGAATGTTTGCCGCCTCCACAATCAAGCTCGCTTTTACGCTTTTAGCATTAGATCTGTGGATGACATCCTCCAGTGCGGACGGAATTAAAATGTCGCACTCTATGTCGAGCCATTCCGTGTTTGGCCTTACATCATAATGCGGTTCAAAAAATTCTTTATCCATTTCTCCGTACATGTTCTTATGATCAATTAGCTTTTGGACATCTAATCCTTCTTCACACGTTACCAAAAGAGCTGCATCGGAAATTCCCACAACTTTATAACCTAACTGGGACATTTTCAATGCACAGCTTGCTCCTACACAGCCGAATCCTTGAATGACAACTCTCGCTCCACCTTTTCCGCTTTTAAATTTCCATGCCTCATCTGCGGAAAATGCCACACCATAGCCTGTTACGACATCGTTTAAAAACAACCCGTCGATTTTTGTCGTCAACAGTTCATCGAAGTCTTTTATCCCTTGCAGAACATTCGGATTCTGCTTCATTGATTTCGTTAGTGGGATATCAATACCAAATTCATTAAATATTTTGAGCACATCTTCATATTTGGTACCTAAATCACTGCCTAAAGATACTCCTATATCTATATAAGGCATCATCGCAATCAGAAATCTTCTTAACACTGCATATGCATCTGGCGCTTTATAATCATAGGCAATGCCCGCTTTACAACCTCCAGTCGTCTCAGACTCACAGGCTACATACTTATAAGCCATAGCCTCGGCCAACCTTTCGACCTCTTCTCTTGTAACCGTTGGGTGCATTCTTGTACCGCCGCCTGTGTAGCCTTTTACAAAGTTATGGACGACCAGCCAGCCTTTAGCATCTGTTTCCGTATCATTCCATTCCACAACTAAATATGGTTTTAACAACTATGAAACCTCCCTTAAATATCTTACTTTTATTTGTTCCTGCTAACTTACAATGCAAACAATACCAAAGCAGTCATGCCGGTAATTAATTGTTTGATACCAGCTTTTCGTTTACTTCCTTCTTGTCTTGGCCTACAGATAGAATCTTTGGATTGACTGCAACTTCGATTACAGCCGGCAGCCCAGAAGCAATCGCCCTTTGCAGCGCTGGCGCAAAATGACTATTTTTTTCAACCTTTTCACCATGTGCTCCAAATAAGCGGGCCAATTCGGCAAAATCAGGATTAGACAAGTCAGTTCCAACGACCCGATTTGGAAAATGCTTTTCTTGATGTACACGAATTGTTCCGTAAGTATTGTTGTTGACAACAATTGATATGGTCGGAATTTTATACCGTACAGCGGTTTCAATCTCTTGGAGAGTCATCATAAAGCCGCCATCTCCTGAAATTGATACAACATGTTTGTGAGGCTGCGCCAGCTTTGCCCCAATAGCAGCAGGCAGCCCATATCCCATCGCACCCGACGTTGGCCCTACGTATGTGTTTTCTTGTTCAAAACGGTAATATTTGGATAGCCATCCGAAAAAGTTGCCAGCATCATTAGTAATGATAGTATCCTTCGGCAGACAGACGGCAAGATCATGCATCAATCCATCCATATCCACGAAGTCTTCTGTGTAGTCGGCCTTCGGTTCAGAAAATTCCATATATTTATCATGCAATTCTTTCAAATGATCTTCGCTTGAAATAATAGATCCTGGTTCTGGCGCTTGCAGTGCTTGTTCCAAGAAGCTCCTGGCATCTGCCTCAATTGCAAGAGAAGGTGCATACACTTTACCAAAAATATCGGGACAAATATCCACATGGATCAGCTTTGAATTTTTAGAAAGCAATGTGTAATCTTGTGTTCCTACTTGAGAGAACCGTGTCCCTAATGCCAAAACTACATCTGCATCCCGGATTGCATCAAGTAAATATTGTGGTGTCCCAAACCCAAGCCATCCTGCATAGCAAGGATGTGAGTTCGGAAACGCGTCAAATCGACGGAAAGCTGTAACGACAGGAAGTTTCATTGCCTCCACAAACTGTACAAGCAACCTGTTGGCTTTAGCATGAATCACACCTCCACCAGCAATCAATACGGGACGCTCCGCGTTTCGTATCATATCCAGCGCCTGCTTCACATCTTCCATATGTGGTTGAGGAGGAAGCGAACGATAAGAAGGATTTATGTTCAACTCTGCCTCATCTTCTAACATGTCATGCGGCAAAGCCACCAATACAGGGCCCGGACGCCCCGATCGCGCAATATGGAACGCCCGTTGCAATAATTCCGGGATCCTTTCCACACGATCGATCTCTACCGTCCATTTACATAAATGACTGAAAAAACCCGTCAAATTCACTTCCTGGAATGCTTCCTTTTCTTTAAAAGGGCGTTCGACTTGGCCAATAAGCGCAACCAAAGGGGTTGAGTCTTGAGCAGCAGTATGAATGCCGATAGCTAAGTTTGTAGCACCCACTCCACGCGTTGCCATACAAACTCCTACCTCTCCCGAAGCCTTGGCATACCCTTCCGCCATAAAAGAAGCACCCCCTTCATGCCTGGCGGAAATAAGTTCTATTTCAGGATGTTGATATAGTGCATCCATTACACTAAGATAACTTTCACCTGGTACACAAAAAGCTTTTTTTACCCCTTCTTTAGCCATTACTTCTACGACTGCTCTTCCTCCACTGACTTTCATAATCAAGCCTCCCGCTTTCAAGTACGTGTTATTGTTCTAGTAATTTATGATTATATTAAAATTGGACTCATTCCCACTATCATTTAACTAGTTTTGTCCATTCCTGAAGCTTGTTTATTATCTTCTTCCATCCCAATAGATGTTTTTCTTGTAACGGCACTCACTCCCAAAGTTACTGCAATGTTGATGAATAATACAGCTAACCCTACATCAAGATCTTGTATTACTTGCGGTAGAGATGGAAATAAAGTAGCAAGTGTCGTACCTGAAGTAGTCGAGTATATGACAATTAGAATGCCAACGACCATTCCGGCAAAAGCTCCTTGAACGGTAACGGGATTCTTTTTCCACAGACTAAAAAATAATGCTGGAAACAACTGTGCCATGAAGCTATATGCCATAAGATACAACGTAAAAATCGACTCCCCGCCATTAAACGTAAAATATAGAGTCACTATAGAAATGACAGGTACTAACATCCTGCTCAGTCTTTGAAGCTGTTCATCTGAAGTATTCGGCTTCCACACCTTATATACATTTTTGGAAAGTATCGTGGCAGTAGCCGTCAACACGAGTGAACTAGGTATAAGGGCGGCCATCGCCCCTGATGCTCCAATAACTCCAACAAACCAGGGATCAAATGACATCTTCGCCATTTTAAATAAAGCTAAGTCTGCTTCTGCCCCCTGTAAATTCGGAACTTGGAGAATCGCAGAAAAACCAATAAATAACGAAAAAATGATGATTACTTGATAAATTGGCATAACCCCAGCATTCCAACGAAGTGATTTTGGACTTTTTGCAGAGAACACTCCCGCCAACATATGAGGAAACATATAGAATGCCAGTGCTGTCATAATCGTAGCTGAAATAAACCAAGAGATACTCAAACCTTGTTCCGGGAAAATCAAAAAACCTTGTTTTGCTGTATCGATTGCTTCAAACATCGGCTGTAAACCACCGTAATAATGAAGAGGAAAATAAATCCCCATGATGACGACAACAGTCAGAATCATGATATCTTTAATGACCGCGGTCCACGCTACTCCATGCATCCCTGAAGCAGTTACATAAATTGTGATCGCAATGACACTTACAACTATAGCCACATTTGGCGAAATGGACCCATAAGAGGCTTCCGATACGATAATTCCTAACCCTTTTAACTGCATGATCAAATATGGAATAATTGAAATGACGCTAATTACCGCCACAAGAACTCCTAAAGCCGGACTATTGTACTTTTTATCATAAAAATCAGATTGAGATATGACATTATTTTTTTTTGCATATCTCCAAATAGGCGGCAACAGCCAATAGGCGATTACAAAATAGAAGCAATTGAAAGCGTATAAGGCAGGAGGCATACCTGATCTATAAGCTCCGCCGCTTGCCCCCAAAAACGTATATGTCGTAAACATTTCACCTGCTATCAAGAAGAAGAGCAAAAAGCTGCCGAAACCTCTTCCGCCTATAGCCCATTGTTCCAAACTCATATTTTTACCTTTTCGAGCTTGAAGCCCTAACCAAATACACAGAACCAGAAAGAAAAGGATAACAAGCAGGGCTTCATTCATCAGTCTTCTTCCTCCTCGGTTGCAGGATCAAGTTTATTAGCAATTATTAAAAACACTGATGTAAGACAAACCCATAATATGGCCCAAAAAAGAACAAATGGCATCCCTAAAACATAAGGTTCAATCCGATTGATAACCACAAGCGAGCCAAGTGCCGGTATTGCACTTATCACAAAGATTATTTTCTTCATTTGTTCACCATCCTTATCAACAAATGCCAAACTTGAACCATCCAATCCTTCGTTTTCTGAAAAAACAGATATTTTTCCAGTGTTATTACCTTGACAGCCCTTTAGTTAAGGGCTCATTTACAGCCCAATTCGGTTTCAGGCCTGTAAGAACTTGTTCCACTTGCATTGCTGCATGTACAGCCATGCGTATCGAGCCTTCCTTCGTCAATGCCGCATTATGAGGACTGACAATCACATTATCCAATTTAAAAAGGGGATTCCATTTATCAGGAGGCTCAACTTCAAATACGTCTATTCCAGCGCCGGCAATCTGGCCCGCTTGCAAAGCATTTACTAAATCACTTTCCTTCACTACACCGCCCCTGGAAGCGTTTACAAAATAAGAAGAAGGTTTCATCCAGGAAAACTCACGGCTTCCTATTATCTCTTTTGTTGTTTTCGTTAACGGCAGATGCAAGCTAATAACATCAGAGTTTCTGAATACCCATTCTAAATCTGTTACTATCTCCAACTCCGAATTCGTTCTGGCTGTAACATAGGGGTCGTAGCCAATCACTTTCATATCGAAGCCTTGGAAAGCCTTTTTTGCCAGTATTCTACCGATTCTCCCCAGTCCGATGATCCCCAAAGTCTTGCCTTCCAAGTCCATGCCAAAAAGTTGATTACGAATAGCAAAATTCCCGCTGCGCAGTTCTTTATCAGCCAAGCTTAAGTTTTTGGACAATGATAAAATTAATGCCATTACATGTTCAGCTACAGAATTCGCATTTGCCTCTGGGGTATTTGTTACATAAATGCCACGCTCTGTAGCAGCTTCGATATCAATATTGTCCAAGCCCACACCATACTTGGCAATCACTTTGAGGTTTTCAGCTGCTTGAATAACTTCTTTATTTATTACAGCCGTTGATCTCGTTAGTACTGCATCACAACCCTTGATTTCTTCCATAAGAATTTCTTGCGATAGATCAGACCCTACTTTAATCTTATAGCCTTTTTCAACTAAATAACTTTTCCCCTCTTTCTCAATATCTTGAGGAATATACACTAAATGACTCACCTTCACACCAACCTTTCATATTAACCTTGAAGGAAAAATCTTTCCTACTGCATTGTTATATATACAATTATTGTGCCAACATAAAAAACATCAGTTTATAAAGGAAAGAAGCCAATTAGTTCATATATTAAGACATAAATAAAGTTAACAAATTGTTTCAAAATGAATTAATTAGTTTCATTACGTTTCAATTTGTTTCAATATTCAAATTTTTCATCTTTCTCCATAAAGTCGTGCGACTCATCCCTAACTCAAAGGCAGCTTTTCCTTTATTAAAATTAACCTTAATTAACATTTGAACAATTCTTTCACGCTCGGATAAATGCATCCCAGGTGACATATCCATCTCTTCGTCTTGTTTCGACAGCTGTATTTTCTTTTTACTTCTATTGGGGAAATACAATTCAATATCGTACACATCAATTAACTTGTCTTTATAAAGAGCGCATAATCGCTCACAAAAATTTTGCAATTGGCGAATATTCCCTTCCCAATTCTCTTCGCTCAGCTTTTTCATGGCAGTATCCGTAATCTTAATTTGTTTTTGATCCGAATGACCTTTCTGAATAAAAGAATTCACCAATAACGGAATATCTTCTCTGCGTTCCCGAAGTGGAGGCAATACAAGGTCCAGTACACTCAAGCGATAATATAGATCCTCCCGAAAGTCATTGCTTTTCACCATTTGCATGAGGTCTTTGTTCGTTGCCGACACAATTCTCACATCAACCGGAATTACTTTATCATCACCGATGCGCATGATTTCCCGCTCTTGGAGGACACGTAGCAGCCGGCTTTGCATTTTTGGGGAGATTTCCCCTATTTCATCTAAAAAAATCGTACCTCTATGAGCCAGTTCAAAAAATCCTTGTTTTCCGCCTTTCATGGCTCCCGTGAAAGCTCCTTCTGCATATCCGAAAAGCTCACTTTCCAATAAATTTTCGGGAAGCGCCGCGCAATTAATGGCTACAAACGGGTTATTTTTCCGGTTGCTATGATTATGTATGCTTTGGGCGAATATTTCCTTGCCCGTTCCAGTTTCTCCAATTATAAGAATGTTTGAATCTACTTCACTATAACGTTGAGCTGTTTCAATCGTCCTCTTAATTTCGGGACTTCGATACAATATATCATCAAATGTGTACTTAGCCACATGTCCGCGTGAATGAAGTTTTCTAAAGAACTTCCCTTCCATCTCTTGAATGCGGGTAACATCCTGAAAGGCGACCATATCCCCCACTTTTTTACCTTTTAAAAATATCCCAACTTTTTTTACCGATAATTGAATCGATTGGTAAGCAACGGTATCTTTTTCGTATTCATCGTCGCTTAAAAGCATATTACGAAATTTCCCGGGCTTTATTATATCGTATATAGAATTTCCAATTAAGCTCCCCTTGGAAATGGATAATATCTCCTGAGCCGCCGTATTAAATACAGATATTTGTCCTTTTAAATCTATAGCAATAACCCCTTCATAGGCATAATTAAGAATCGTTTGGTAACGCTTGGTCTTCTCCTGTTCCCTTCTGCTGACAAGAGCCACTCTTTTTGCCTCAATCAACGCCTGCCGAAATGATTCCTTTCCAGTGTCAACAAGAATGGCTCCCAACCCTATCTCTTCAGCATATTTACAGGTACTTAAACCACTTAACACCACCTCACAGCCATCTCTGGCTGCCAAATCCACTAAACTGACTGAGGACTCGATATCATTTAATATATAGGACTGAATTGGCAAATCAACAATATCCGAAAGGTTCTCCACGCCATAAATCATGTTTAACGCTCCTATAACGGCCACTTTTTTACTGCCAAAACGTGCCTTGCAATCATACAGGGAACGAATGAGGTCAATACCTTGTACAGGTATATCAACGATTGGAATGAATTCATTGCTTTCTTTTAATAGTTTCGTGATTAATCCCCTTGAGATGATCACATCAGCATCCAGCTTCAACTTCCCAATCTTATCGGCATCCTCAACTACCTCCTCTAAAACAAACTTCACTGAACCGTTATCATTGTTGTCCGATTCTTCCAACTTGTTGAATTCCTCAAATCTTTCAAAAGCATCCGTAATATACCCTTTTCGAGGAACAACGAGTTTTATTTTTATCAAAACACCCACCTCCAACGTAAATCATTTTGGTTTATTGGATATAAGCTCAAGCAACCTGTTATTTATTCTAGACCTAGTCATACAATGGCTTAATATTATCTAGAAAGCTAAGAATGCCGCAAAGGTTCTCTTTCAAAGCCGCAATAAGAAAGGTAATATCTTGAGTACAATTGAGACTTAAAAATAGTAATTCTGCATTTTATTTAGATATTAGAATTTAGAAAATGACTTTGAAAAATAAAAAACCCTTTATCGTGGTTTTTTTCATCATAAGGATTTCGATTGGTATTTAATATCATAATAGTCTGGTCATCCAGGTCATTACATTAAAACTTGCTTTTCTTCACTAGAATACGCTTTTTAACATTATCATCAGTATAATGATTCTTGGTGAAAATCATCATGAAAATATCCACTTTAATTTCTTAAGTGGTATCGTCATCTACTTTATTTTCCATAATTCCCCTTCCTCTCTCGGTAATAGGACTATATTCGTTTAATTCTTCATACAAATGTGGAATTCCTTTTGATTTTATAGTTACTGACAATAAAATTAGTCTACAAACATATTAACCCCGTTCAGGAAATCCTGAACGGGGTTTTTCAATAAATATTATTTTGAGTTTTTGCGGGCATTGAGCAGTTATCAAACTTCGTAAATCTGTTCATTCAAGGCGGGTTTACTTACGAACTTAAAAAGGATCGGCGATGACAAGGATTTTCCCTGCTTTAATATCCTCCACATATTGTTCGACTTCGGCTTCCTCAAGTCCAATATCCAATAATGGCTTTCTCAATCCGCCTGCTCCCGATGCTGCCCCGGCTGCGGCTCCGCCAAAAGTGGCGAAAATCGGTCCTGCTGCCAATATTGGACCAATTCCTGGTACGGCCAATGCACTCATTCCAATAAGCAGACCTGTTAATCCGACAGCTCCGCCGGCTGCTGCCCCAGCTACTAATCCATCAGTCTTTGCCGGGCCGACTTCCTCGGCTTCACTAGGTAATTTATCAATGTTTTTTGCCACTACTGATATTTGATCGGATGTATATCCTTGTTCCTTTAAGTTTTCGACTGCTGAAGTCGCTTCATTTGCATTTTCATATATTGCTATAAACCTCTTCTCCATGGTATCTGCTCCTTTAAAAGTAATGTATTATACAATACCCTTAATTGAGTTTTAATAACCTTCCATGAAAGAAATGAATTTCATTCCCGGATTTGCCCCTGGCCGTAAATGAAGTACTTGCTTGATGTTAATGCAGGTAAACCCATTGGTCCACGTGCATGCAGCTTTTGTGTCGAAATGCCGATTTCTGCGCCATAACCGAATTCAAAGCCGTCGGTAAAACGGGTGGAAGCATTGTGATAAACTGCTGCGGCGTCTACTTTATTCAAAAATGCGGAGGCGTTTTGTTCATCACTCGTCAGGATTGCTTCAGAATGCTTGGTACCGTATCGGTTAATGTGTTCAATCGCATCGAATACACCTTTTACAGTTTTAACGCTGATTTTTAAAGCCAGGTACTCCGTTGACCAATCTTCCTCTGTAGCTGTTTTCGCTCTAGGGAAGGCGCTGCAAACCGCTTCATCTCCATATACTTCAATACCCTTTTCGTCCAGGAGTTCCAAAATACGCACACCATTTTCTTCAAACCATTTTTCATGAATTAGAAGCCCCTCGATAGCATTGCATACGGATGGACGCTGAGTTTTACCGTTTAAGACAATTTTCTCGACCATCGTGATATCTGCGGTCTGATCGATGAAGATATGGCAATTGCCTGCTCCTGTTTCAAGAACGGGAACAGTGGACTCCTTTATGACCGTTTCAATTAAATTCTTTCCGCCGCGTGGAATCAAAACATCTAAATACTCATTAAGATGAAAAAGTTCCTTAGCGGTTTCACGACTCGTATCCTCGATCAATTGAACAGCTTCTACAGGAATTTCCGTATTCTCTAATGCCTTATGAATGGATGAGACTAGTGCAATATTGGAGTTTTTGGCTGACGAACTGCCTCTTAATAGGACGGCATTCCCCGTTTTCAAGGACAATGTAGCTGCATCGATGGTCACGTTAGGCCTGGCTTCATAAATCATCCCGATTACACCGATCGGCACCCGTAACTTTTTAATTAATAAACCATTCTCTTTTTCGATCGTCTCCAATTGTTCCCCAACCGGATCATTTAAATCAATTAAAAGCATAATGGCCTCAGCCATGTCGTCAATACGGTTAACATTTAACATAATTCGATCCAATGTAGACTCATTGAAGCCTTTTTTCCTGCCTTCTTCCAGGTCCTTTTGATTTTCTTTTATCAAAAAATCTTTATCGATAATGAGTTGCTTAGCAATGTTTCCAAGTGCCTCGTTCTTTTGTTCCGTACTCAATCCTATTAACTGATAACTGGCTTTTTTGGCTGCCTTTCCTTTCGCCGTCACTTCACTCATTTCCAAATGCCCCCTTTTCCTTCACTAAAATTGATTTTTATGCTTTCACCCATTTATCGCGATGAATCACTTCTATGGAAGTGATCACAAGCTCGGATGTCCTCTTTCCCATCGCCTGCTTTAATTCTTCGTCGGAGTAAAGGACCTCACCCCGCCCCAATAATCCATTTGCACCAAAGACTTCGACAACATCCCCCTTATTGAAGACTCCTTTAATTTCATAAATTCCAGCTGGCAGCAGACTGCTGCCATTTGAAACTAAGGCCTTTTCGGCACCCTCATCAACGAAAATTTTCCCGGATACTTGTGAATGAAGGGATATCCATTGTTTGTTTTTCGTTACCGTCGTCAAGACATCATTCCCAATATACGTGCCATCACCTTTGCCTTCAAGGATTGTTAGAAGTTTATCACTCCCATAACCAGAACCAATGAATACTTTCACCCCTAGAGACAATGCAGTTTGCGCTGCAATCAGCTTAGATTTCATACCCCCGGTTCCGACATTGGATCCTGCACCTTCTGCCATTTGCAATAAATCCGCCGTTACTTCGGATAGCTTGTCAAATCGTTTCGCCCCTGGATTTGTCTGTGGATTGGAATCATAAAGCCCATTAATGTCCGTTAATATGATCAAGTTGGTGGCGTGGACCAGCCCGCTTACTAAGGCAGATAGCATATCATTATCACCAAAAGTCAACTCCTCGACCGATACTGTATCATTTTCATTAATAATCGGAAGGATGCCGCGTTCAAGCAATTCCATCAATGTCGCATATGCATTTTTATATCTATCTTTTTTCGAGAAATCTTTCCTTGTTAACAAAATCTGCGCAGGAACGATTCCAAAATGCCCCAATTGTTCCATATATGATTGAATCAATAGGCTTTGCCCGACCGCTGCAGCAGCTTGTTTCCCCTTGAGAGTGACAGGTCTCGTAGGATAGCCGAGCTTGCGAAAACCTGTTGCTACAGCACCTGATGAAACAAGGACAACTTCATGTCCCGCTTTCCTTAAAGCTGCCACTGCCTGGATATGATCGGAAAATTTATTTTGGTCGATTTCACCTTTTGTGTTGGTCAAAGAACTACTTCCTATCTTTACAACGATGCGTTTCTTTTCCATCGATTACTTCCTCCAATAAATATCTAAGACATGAAAAAAAGCCCTTTTCATCCTCGAAATAAGGACGAAAAGGGCTGCTCTCCGTGGTACCACCTTCATTGAATGCAAGTTCATGCATTCCACTCTGCCTGATAACGCCAGGATTTGCGCCTATGTTTTGCATAGGACTCAAGAAGCAGGTTCTGCGTTTTCCTGTCGCGGGTCTTCCAGCAATTGACGCCGCTCTCTGTCACAGTGATTCTCGCATACTAATCTTCTCTCAACGTTCATTGTTTTAATATAGTATGCAAAATTATCTGCTTGATGTCAATAACATTCCTACGATGAATAAACCTTATAACGCTATTGCCGGGCCGAAGAACTCATAGTGAATTTTATCCGTATCTATCCCCAGCTCATTTAGATAAGTAATGATGGCCTTCATGAAAGGAACAGGGCCACACACATAATAATCAGCTTCAGGTTTAACAAAACCGCTCAATAATTCCTTATCGATATACCCTTCCTTTTTAAAATTCGGCAGGTTCATATCATCCTCACCCGGATTTTTAAAGACAAAGGATAATTGATAGCTGGTAAGCTTGTGGGCTAGTTCTGTCAGTTCCATTCTGAACGGCTGTAACCGACCATTATCGGAAGCATGAATGAATTGTACATCACGCTCAGGTGTTTGTTCAGCTATCGCATGGACCATACTCATGAAAGGTGTTATGCCAATGCCTCCGCTCAAGAATACTGCAGGTGTTCGTTTTTCCAAATCGATGGTGAAATCTCCTGCAGGAGCCGTTACGTCAATACTGTCACCAATCTGAATGGATTCATGCAAGTAGTTAGAGACCCTTCCATCAGGAGAGGTTCCCGGCTTTTCTTTTTTAACGGAAATCCGGAAATAATCTTTTCCCGGAACATCAGACAAGCTATATTGACGGTTGAATAAATAGCGTTCACCCGGTATCTCGATCCGAATGGTAATATATTGTCCAGGAAGAAATGATGGAACCTTCTCTCCATCTGATGGTTTTAAATAAAAGGATGTGATTACGTCACTTTCCGGTACTTTTTCCACCACTGTGAATCGTTTGAAATCAGACCATCCGCCGACCTGATTGGAAGCTTCGTCGTACATTTCCTTTTCGATGCTAATGAAAGCATCGGCAATGACCCCATAGGCCTCTCCCCAAGCTTGGAGGATTTCTTCTGTAGCTGAATCTTGTAACACTTCCTTGATTGCACCTAATAGAAATTCTCCAACAATGGGATAATGTTCGGCTTTAACGGCAAGACTTCTGTGTTTTTGTGCTATTTGCTTCACGGCAGGTATTATCGTTTCGAGTTGATCTATATATTTAGCTGCTGCCAAAACCGTGTTGGCTAGTGCATTTTGCTGGCGCCCCTTTTTTTGATTGGCGTGATTAAAAACATTTAATAATTCAGGATGTGCTTCGAAAAGATTTTTATAGAATACACTTGTGATTGTTGTACCATGCACTTCTAATACAGGTACGGTTGATTTGATAACATCAATAGTTTTTTGGGATAGCATAGGTAAACCCCTCTTCATAAACAAGTATTTTAAATACATGTTTATATTAAAACCTAAATGCATTAAAAGCAATATATTTAATACATCTTTTTCAAATAATAAGTTTTCATGTTTATAAAATGTTCACATTTATGATATAGTCAAATGGGGATAGAATGTGAGGCGATAAACATGAGGTTGACGAGTTATTCCGATTACTCACTTAGAGTGTTGATTTACCTGGCTTCCCACGACCAAAGCAAATTATCAAGTATTAAAGAGATTTCTGAAGTTTATCAACTGTCTAAAAATCATTTGATGAAGATTGTTCATAATCTTGGAAAATTAGGCTATATTGAGACGATTCGTGGAAGAAATGGCGGATTTCGGCTTGCAAAATCACCCGCAGAAATAAATGTAGGGGAACTTGTACGGCGAACCGAGGAGG
Source organism: Peribacillus sp. FSL P2-0133 (assembly GCF_037975445.1). NCBI lineage: Bacteria > Bacillati > Bacillota > Bacilli > Caryophanales > Bacillaceae > Peribacillus > Peribacillus sp. FSL P2-0133. Next base: position 3,638,055 of record NZ_CP150254.1, read on the forward strand.
ATTTTTATCTAGTGGAATGTTTTAAAGATCACGATAACTGTGTGATTTCTCCCGTTTGTTCATTGAAATTTGTTCTTAATAATGCCTTGGATGCTTTTCTAAAGGTCCTTGATCAATATACGATTGCAGACTTCAGTGAAAATAAAGTGATGCTCAAAACCTATTTCGATTCGGTAAAGAAGAATGACGAAGAGCCCGATTTTTTATAATCGGGCTCTTTTTCATTAACCGAAGATTCGTTCGATCTGCCATTCCTTTTCCATTCGCAAATCCATGATTCCTGTACTGGTTTTCAATAAAACTTTAAGGGGATCGTATGGATTGATCATAACGACCGTCCCGATTCGTTCATTAGTAATCATGACTTCTTTTCCGACCAATGTGGCCATTAAACGATTTACAAATTCCAGCAGGATTTCCGGATTGAATTTACCGAACATGTCGCGGTTCATTTGCTCAATCACCTTATAAAACAGCATTTTACGTATATCTTGAAAGATGTTTTTCATTTGAAGAGAAGCTTCGTTGATTCTTTCATGAATCTTTACGTTAGGTTGTACATGATTCTCCGTTAAAGAAGATTCACCTTTTTTCAATTCTTCCATTATGAAATCAATTTCAGGTATGGTAAGAGTAGTATTGGCTTTGTTATTCAGCTTCCCTCTTCTATTTTTCATTGCTCTCACACTTTTATCTATTTATTACCTATAATGCCATATCCTTCATGTAATTGTGTCATAACGAAAGCAATTTTTGGGCACTTAAGATCGGTCACTAAGTTCATTTCCCAGGTGTTTTAATTTTTCACCAACCGTACATTCTGAAATACAGAACTGATGGGCATACGTCCGCCCTTTCTCTTTTCGAAAATGCTTTCGTAAAAAACAATCTTGGCAAAATGAAGCGAGAACATCTTCCACTTCTTCATATATTTTTTTCCTGTTCATTGTTGTTATGGCTCCTTTGACTCAGCAATTTCCATTTTGCTGAAAATGGCTTTTCCCTGCAGTGCAAGTGTTGCCAGGCGATCGGCTTCCTGGTTTTCCTTTCGAGAAATTGGCTTGCAGACAGGAATAATCTTTAATTTATCCAGTTTTGCTTCAATGCGGTCAAGCCATTTATTTAAGTTTTCTTCCATACAGGGCCATTCACCGGAAAGTTGATTTAAGACAACGAGAGAATCCCCTTTAAAGACACAGCTTTGATGGTGGATTCCAAGTTCGTCCATCTGCCTGACCGCTTCATGAAAGGCCGCATATTCCGCTTCATTATTGGATTCGAATTGCTCCAATTTCACATTGGTGCGTAACCGCCAGAACTTCTTACCTTGACGAAAATAAATGGCAACACCGATTCCTGCCACCTTTTCATCTTTTTGATAACCGCCATCAAAAAAAACAGTCACATCCTGCGGTTCTTCCTCAACTTCCGTCAGGAGTTTCTTTAGCTCCTTCTTTGTCCAAGTTGTATCGAATTCATCCTTGAACTCCACTTCTTTCAGCCTTCCTGCCTTTTCAAGATCTTCCGTAATGACCAGTGCAGTTCCGGCATCAAGCCAATCCGAAACGAAATCGGCAGATGGTTTTTTTGAAGCATGATATGTCCATTGCATAATTACCTTCAAAGATTTCCAGCTCCTTATCCATTCACCATTCATGCAGAACAGCTAACAATTTTCATACCTTTTTTTCGTCTTACCCTTTATAATATATTGTAAGCATTTGTATCGCTTTTTTTAATTATAGTTCCCAGATCAGCCTGAAATTCTCATGTTTCAATCTTTATTTTATATGAAACGTTTTATTATCATAGCATATTGACAGTTAAACTCGAGGAGGAGCACATCTTGATCGAAGTGTATATTGATGGTGCCAGTGCAGGCAATCCAGGGCCGAGCGGCGCAGGTGTTTTCATAAATAATAATGGTGTGGTCGAGCGGCATGCCTTTCCGCTTGGAAACATGGAAAACCATGAAGCGGAGTACCATGCTTTAATCAAAGCATTGGAAATTTGTGTAGCCAATAAGTATCAAATCGTTTCTTTTCGTACTGACTCCCAAGCCATCAACCAGGCCATTGAAAAAAGATTTGCAAAGAATAAGTATGCCATTTTGTTGGAACGGGCGCTAAAGCTTTCCGATGAGCTTGAATTATTTTTCATGAAATGGATTCCAAATCTCGAAAACAAGTCCGCGGATGAGTTGGCGAGACGAGCCATTCGATTGAATAAGTCTGAGGAAATTCATGAACAAGACAGCTGATTTTTCGTTATTATTCGTTGTATTCATCTGGGGTGTAACTTTTGTCATGGTCCAAAACGCCCTATCTTTTCTAGACCCCTTCACGTTTAATGCGGTCCGTTTCTTCATGGCATTCGTTTTCTTGCTCATCCCTTATATATCGACTTTACACAAAAAGGGGAAAACTTGGAACAAGGGTCTTTTTATGGCTGGGTTTCATATTGGGGTTTGGCTTTTTCTGGGGTATGGGCTTCAAACGATCGGATTGAATTATACAACTCCTGCGAAGACAGGCTTTATAACAGGATTAAGTGTCGTCATGGTACCCGTGTTTTCCCTGCTGCTTTTAAAACATAGGCTTTCCCGCAATACAATAATTGGTGTCGCAGCCGCAACCATCGGGCTTTATTTAATGACTTTCGCTGACCGCTCCAATTTGAATATCGGGGATTTACTGGTATTTTTATGCGCAATCAGTTTTGCCATGCAGATTATTACTACCGCTAGATATGCCAAGACCTTACCTGCTTTACCGTTGACGCTGATTCAGGTTTCCACCGTATCCTTATTATCATTTGTTTCAGCCTTCATTTTCAAAGAGAATCATTCCGTCATCTTCAGCTCGGAGGTCATGTTACAGAAGGACGTATGGACTGCTTTATTGGTTACGGCAGCCCTTGCAACTGCGTTCGCCTTTTTTGCACAAACCTTCTTCCAAGCATATACGACACCTACAAGAGTGGCGCTGATCTTTTCAATGGAACCGGTTTTTGCCGCGTTATCCTCATACATATTGATAGGGGAAAAATTGACTACCGCCTCCATCATCGGCTGCGCATTCATATTCTTGGGGATGATTTTCGCTGAACTGCCTGTTAAGAAAAAGAAAACCGTGACACAGGACTTTTCTTGAAAAGGCCAATAAAATAAATCGGACTTCCAGTTACGAAGTCCGATTTATTTTAGCAGCCCCTGTTCTTTTGCAAAAGATACCGCTGCACTACGCGTTTCAATGCCATTTTGTTTTAAGTTTTCCAAAAAGGAGATATAAAAGCTGCCATCAAAGTTCTTTTGTACCTTCAATGTCAATTCTATTGCTGCATTGACTAAAATATCACTCGCATCCGTGTAGCGCTTACCAAAATAAATAAAACCAATAGCGTCATTACCAAAAGTGAATCCCTTACCCTCTAAAAAACTAACATACTCTTCAGTTGACTTCGCCACTTTTGCATCCACTCCATACTTCATGCCTTATTTTCATCTTACCGTATATCATAGATTTTGACTATCCATTTTTCGACAAAAAAATCACCATATAAAATAAAAGAGCTCCCATTGGAAGCTCCGCTTATAGTATTAAATCATTCGCAGTAAAGCCCTGAATTCATGATCCCTAGCCAGATTTTTGACCTTCTCGCGATCATACTGATAGACCGCATCGTCCAAAGAACATGAAATTGGTACATCACATTTTATTTCTGCTAGCTTTCTGGATAAATGAAGCATATCGACGGCGGATTCAATTTTAGCCCGCTGCCCGTTCGTCAATGAAGCAACATTTTCAAGAATCCCTTCGATACTTTGATACTGGATCAATAATTTCAACGCTGTCTTCTCCCCAATTCCTTTAACTCCGGGATAGTTATCAGCTGTATCACCCATTAAAGCTTTTAAATCGATCATTTGTCTTGGTGTGATCCCTTTCCATTCAAAAAAACTATCGGGATTATGAACTTCATAGTTACCATATCCTTTTTTTAACAATAGCACGGAAATGTTTTCATCTATTAACTGAAGCATATCTTGATCGCCAGTCAATATACCCACCCGGCTATGTTGGGCAGATGCCTTGGCAATTGTCCCGATACAGTCATCCGCCTCATATCCAGAGAGCCCTATGTTAGGGATATCAAATGCTTCAACCGCTTGTTTCGCTAGGCCGAATTGAGGGATCATTTCGACTGGAGCTTCTGATCGATTAGCCTTGTATCCATCAAATAATTCATTTCTGAAAGTCTTGCTGCCCATATCCCAACACACCGCTACATGACTAGGTGAAAAGTGATTCACCGCCGTCAGCATATGCTTCAAAAAACCTTGAACGGCATTAGTCGGGATGCCTTTTGAGTTAATCATGAATTGACCAGTAACTGCCGTTGCATAAAAAGCTCTAAATAAAAGCGCCATCCCATCGACAAGCATAAAGGAAGGATGCTGCTCGTTTTCTTTCATTAACACATTATCACCTCTATCATGATGTACTTCCATTTTAACATAACTGTCCCCTTTTTTAAGGATCGTTTAATTGGAAAAAATATTATTCAATTGGATTATCATCATACGAGATCCAGTCACTGAAACTGCCAATATAAATCTTCACATCTTTAAAGCCCGCTTCTTTCAGGGCGATATAATTGGGTGATGCCGTTACACCTGAACCACAGTACACAATGATTTCCTTATCCTTACCGATGCCTGTAAAACTCGACTGAAGATCTTCCTTCTTTTTAAAATAGCCATTTTCGAGAACGTTCGTCCACACCTTATTTACTGCACCAGGTATATGTCCGGCTTTTTTATCAATCGGCTCCTCGATTCCCTCGTAGCGCTTAGATTCCCTTGAATCCATTAATACGAGATCGTCAGGCCTATTCATAGTGTAATCCTTCACTGTTTGAAAAGATGCAAAAACGGACTCATTTAAATCGATATGATATTCTGTTGGCACATATTTCGTTTGATTCGAGTCAATTGGATAGCCATTATCCCTCCAGGCGCGAAAGCCCCCGTTAAGAACAAAAACTTTCTGATGCCCAAGATAGCTGAGCAGCCAGACAAACCTGGAAGCAAAAGAACCTTCCCCGCCATCATAAGCAATAAGTACCGTATCATTGGTTATTCCATTTGATTCCAGTTTATTTTGAAAGGTTTCCAGGTCAGGAAGAGGATGTCTTCCGCCATGTTCTTGAACCTGCCCCGATAAGTCCTTTTCAAGATCGAAATAAACAGCGCCGGAAATATGGTCTTTTTTGTATTCATTATACCCCGCATCAGGAGAGCCTAGCTGAAAGCGGCAGTCACAAATTCTGATATCTCGAGAATTCAACATCGGCAACAGCTCTTCTTTTTCAATTATAAAACTCATCTGAAAAACCCCCTATTCCAAAATGGTCCAAATTAATTCATTAAGCTCAGTTTCCATCTTCTTTCCTTGATGTAGCCTAGTTATCTCATTCTTTAAGGAAAGTGATTTCCCTTTTATTATCGAAAGATTCTTTTCACTTTCATTGTTGCTTATATATTCCTCCATTTGTTTTGCTTTAAATATCCGGGTAATCCTGTCTTTCAATTCTTGATCAATTGAAACCAAATCAAGTAATTCCCATACCGACAAAGGTGGCAGCGAACCCAGTTGGATTATATATTCAAGGATTAAATACGAACGGTATACTTGTACCCATGTTTTTAGTTCTTTTCTTTCGGCCCCCCTTGTTTTTGTCAATTGTTGAAGATTGTCGCTCATCATCCGATAGTAATGGTGCCCCAGTGCCTTTTTGGAATAGCAATCAGCTATCAATCGATTCATCTTCCTATAATAATCCGGATGCGTAATCAACTTGATTCGCGACTGAAATAATTCAAATAGAGCAGGGTTACTTTTTAAGAAAAGACGTGATGATTTAAATAAATCCCAGCCTTCCATGTCAAATAGGTATTCTTTCATTTGAATGACTTCAACTGGCTGACTCAAGCTAAGGTATGAACGCTTATCATTATGAACATATATAAACCGAACATCGTAATCTGATTGGCCGGATGATAAACCAAAAGAATGGCTGCCAGTAACAGCAGCCATCAAAATGGTCATATCCTCTTTCTTTTCCAGGTATCTCAATCGTGAAATAAGGTTTTCTTTCATGAACGAGACCTCGTTTCTATTTTGAATGCATTTTAGCCAATTCCGCTACGGCATTTTCATAATACGGTAAATCGACCGTTTCCTCCAATGCTGCACGTAAACCTGCAAAGATATCCGATATTTCCGTCTTAAACTCTTTTTGAATCGCAAGTAACTCTTGATCGAGGACTTCATTATACATTTCGAAAATCCGTCCGCCCTGTTCTTTTACATATACAAGGGCAGGATCATCCAAACGCTTCTGAAGCCCTTCGCTCATTTTCGCTTTTTCATTTTTTTCAAAGAAAGATTTTGGATTTTTAAACAATGCCAATTCCTTTTTGAATTCCCCCGTATCTAATTGGGCAAAAGCTCCTGTAAATTCAAGGGACTCCCTCTCATTAGGTTCATAAGGCTGTAATGAAAGGTTTCTTCTTATTTTTTGCATTTGCAAAAGCAAACTGCTTTGTTTCTCATTCAGTAATTTATTTACGAACATTTCCGTCCTTAAAGCCGTTGCCCGCATTTCCTGGGCAAGGTCAAAGCCTAAAGCATCCAATAAGTTCTTCATAGATTGCTTGAGGACAATTTTCAGATCGCCTCCATCATCTTTTAAAACAGCCGGATTGAACGATTCTTTGAAGAAATCATTAAACCGGAAGAAGACCCGTTGTTTACTATAAAAAGTCAACTCGTCTATCTCTTTTTTCAAACGTTGCTTTTCGGCATCCCCTTTAATGACTGAGAGCAGTTCCGAAATGGACTGTGCCTCATGAGAAAGGGTCTCCAGGGCATTTCGTTTCGCTTTCTCATCCTGCCTGGAAGCTGTAATTACATCTCGTAGCAGTTCTTCCGTTCTTTTTACAGCCGCTTGAGCCGATTCAATTGCAAGTCCCGTTAAATCGTTTTCTATGAAAGAATCGAATTGACCTTGGAATTCCGAGATTCCGCTATTAGGAAGGAACGAATGCTTAAACGAACCAGGCGTTTGTTTTTCCATCAATGCTCCCTTACTCGTAAGCGGGAACAGTTTTGGAAAACGGATTCCGAATCCATTCAATTGATCTGTGACATAATCCATCACTTCGTCCAATTCGTCAGTGGTTTGTGCCAGATCGACGGCATTGACGATGAAAAACATCTTATCCATAGCGAAAGAATCTTTCACACGTCCAAGTTGTATCAAGAACTCCCTGTCCGCCCGTGAAAATGGGTGATTATAATAGGTCACAAATAGGATGGCGTCCGAATTCTTAATATATTCGAAAGCTGCTCCTGTATGTCGTGCATTTATTGAATCGGCCCCAGGTGTGTCAACAAGGACCATCCCCTGCTTAGTCATTTCACAGTCATAACGCAATTCAATCAGATCAACAAGACATGACTTGGACTCTTCTGCAGCAAAACGTTTAAATCCTTCAAGATCTACCGTAACCACATTTCCTAAATCATTTTGGTGCTCCGGCAGCCCTTGATGAAAAGCCCTTAGAAATGATAAATGCGTTTTCCCCTTATCAACTTCCCCCGCCTTGGCAATGATTTGTCCTGCCAGTTGAAGTGCTTCATCTAGAGTTTTTGCCGATTTATCAAAAGCTGCCAAGGCCAGGCTTACATCTTCCAACAGCATCGCTTCCGTCTTTAATTTGACGGTTGCCGTTCCATGTGGATGCTCAGCGTCTGAAGACATGATTTTGTTGATTGCGGCAGTTGTTGGATTTGGTGAAACAGGAAGGACGCTTTCTCCCATCAACGCATTGGCAAAGGAAGATTTACCCGCACTGAATGCACCGAAAAGCGCAACCGTGAACGTCTGCTGTTCCAAGCGATTTGCCTTCTCTTTCAATTCTTTATAAAGTGATTGAAACCCTCTCAAAGGTTGAATTAGCTTGGCAGCCTGTTGTAAACTCGTTGCAGTCTCCATCAGCTTTTCTTTTCCGCGTAAATCAGTAGCATCAGATGAAGAAACAGTCACGGAAGGTACAGCTTCCTTGTTTTCTTTATCATGATCCGTATCAAGTTGTTTGTTGACGGACCTTGAATTACTTCCTGTATCGGTTTTCATGATTTTGACTGTAATATTTTTTTCCTCTTCATTCCATTGAGTTAAAAGCATATCGATATCGCGCTCATCGACTAATGATTCAGTTTGATGAGCAATGGCTTCTAATCGTTCCGTTTGGTACTCGATTTCCGCGTTCATCGCAGCAGTAACTTTAAGGGCTTCCGCAAATTCGGAAAAACCTTCAAGTTCCTTATCGATGGATATGGACTGCTGTTCTACTATCCCTTCCATAACGGTAACCATATTATTCAAAAATCCTTCTGATACATCACGTGCTTTCTTTTTGATGGCTGATGCCAAGTCATTCGTATAGTTTAAAACGTATTCACCCGTAATATCTACTTGAGGCTTCAAAGAGTTTTTTATGTAAGATTCCGTTACCTCGATCTGAAGTGCCTGAGCCTTACTTTCAAGTGTTGAATCATGAATCTCCGCTTGGTTAAGCGTTTTAACGGCTAGTTCTTTAAGATGCCATTCAAGCTGGGTCTTCACCTTTTCTTGTAAATCGGTCAAAAACGCCTTAATACGTGCCTCACGTTCGGCATCCGTTTTTTTCTTGGCAAATAATAGACCCATTTTAAAGTCCGGCTGAGCCGATTCCAAGAAAGATTTACCTAGGTCCCGTGTTGCCGCGGGCATGATGTATGCACCTTTCAAAATGGTTTCTAATGCATCAGCATATTGGACCTTGATTTCCTCTATACGTCCAGTTAATGATTTTTTTTCCTTCAATAGGCTGTCCACCTGATTCGTCAGGTGTATTCGCTCTTCATATGGAAGTTCTGATAATACTTCAAAATCATCGGCATGTTCCTCTTCATACTGCTCTTTCAGCCAATTAAGATGCCTTTCGACCAGGGCATTAGCCGATTGCATGATGGCATCTTTCCCATCATTTAGACCTTTGCCCGCAATATCAGATATGAATTGCTTGACCACTTCTATTTCATTTTCAGGATTGTTCAAGTCTCTTACGGATGTATAAAAAATACCATCAGGATATACATTCCAGTTCGCAAATGCCTCAGAAACGGAAAGCTTGAAGTCTTGAAAGCTAAGCTCGTTCTCATCATGCTTATCGATCATATTGATAATTAAGTATGTCGGTTTTTCAGCCTCTAACAATTCTTTCGTGAATAGGAAGTTCACTTCTGATTGGACGTGATTGTAGTCCATGACATAGAATACGACATCAGCTAGATGCAAGGCAGATTCCGTAGAAACTCTATGTGCATCGTCTGTCGAATCAATTCCTGGCGTATCCATGATCGCGCATGAATCCGGCAGTGAAAAATCATTGGAACTTATCGTTATTGCCGATACTGAATCTCCATCCTTGGCAAATTTCTTGACCTCTTTAAAATCATAAGGTGCAGGAAATAAGACTGGTGGTTGATGATGGTAAAAGACTTTGGCATAGTCTTCCCCTTTTTGGACTTTTACCGTATTTGCACTTGTTGGAATCGGGCTTGAAGGCAATACTTGATCACCGAGGAAAAAGTTGATCATACTAGATTTCCCCGCTGAAAAATGCCCGCAAAAAGCAATGATGAACTCTTCATTATTCACTTTCATGATTAACTGTTTTAGTTTATCCGCATTTCCTGTATCACCTGCCGATTGAAATTTCTCATACATGGCAGTCAAAATCCCCAATTTGGACTGTTGCTTTAATGTTTCTTGAATCATGAATCCATACCCCTTAATCTATCGTCATTTTGATATTCTTATTGTAAACGATTTCGTTTGTTATTCATACCATCAGCTTTATTTTTACTATATGATTCATTACTGGCCATGTTCAAAAAAAAACCACCGATTGGTGGATTCATGCAGTTTTATTCATATTGACTTTGAATGCAAAAAAAAAACCAGGATGTTTACCTGGTTGTAGGGGTGGGGTTAAAAGCAGTTCGGTTTTCCATTGGTGACTCGGTATAAGGTTTTACAGCCTTTGCCGGTTTTTGAATATTATTCAATACATGTTTCATCACAAAACCATATGTAGCGATTGTCAATAAAATGAATACCCAAACCATTACCAACACCATCCTCTTATATATTGATTAGCTTTTAGTTATTAGTTATTAAAATAAATTTATCGAAATCCGAATGAGAATAATTTTCATCTTCATTTAGAATCTTATCACGAACGATAATCGTTTTCAATAAGAAATTAACATTTTTTATTATTTTCCCTTAAAAACCGTAGAATATTCCGTATGTTCCTTTAATGCTTTCTCTTCCAATGGGATTCTTACCGTCATCATCCAAACATTCAATAAACTAAAGATGACAGCAGTATAATATGCATTGAATAATAAAGAAATAACTATTATCTCAGTTGCCACTATGAAATAGTTCGGATGTTTGAAATATTTATAGGGACCTTTAATGACTACATCGGCATCAGGAACTACTATGATTTTTGTATTCCAATGTTTTCCCAATGAACGGATTACCCAAATCCTGCCTGACTGTGCTATTAGAAAAAGGGTCAGCCAAATTGGCCAAAGTCCAGACACATCCCTTTCAAGCACGACCACTTCAATAATGAGAACAATAAAAAAACTAAGGTGCATTAGAACCATCCAACTGTAATGGGACTCACCATATTCCACTGCTCCTGCAGCCTTTAACTGTTTTTCATTTTGTTTGGCGATATATAATTCAAACATGCGCTGTATAGCGATCAAAATAATGAAAATGGCAAAGATCATCACTTCCACCTCATTAACACAAGTTCAGACGAAAACCCAGGCCCCAATGCAGCAGCCAAGCCCACCTCATCTTTATTCCCGCCACGCTGCATGAACCTCTCCAGGACGTACAAAATAGTTGCTGAGGACATATTGCCAAATTCCCTCAATACGCTCATTGACTCTGCCGTCATGCTTTCATCGAACCCGAGGGCTTCGTGATAAGCATCAATTACTTTTTTGCCTCCAGGATGAGCAATGAAATCTTTTATATCACTGAGATCGAAACCATTCTCCATTAAGAACTCTTGAACATTCGGTTTAAGCCAATCTTTGATGATTGTAGGGATATCTTTTGAAAAAATCACATATAAACCTTGATCTTTAACATCCCAACCCATTACATCCAATGAATTCGGCATTAGCGTGGATTGCGAATTCAAAAATTGCAGATGTCTTGCTTTTTTGGAAAATTGCTCATCAGGCACCTCATCACCGCAAACCAAAACACAGCTTACTCCATCAGAAAATAAAGAAGTTCCAATTAAATTGCTTTTGGAGATATCATTCCTTTGAAATGTCAGACTGCATAGCTCCACACATAAAACAATGACCTTCGCCGTGGGGTATGCTTGGCAATATTCAAATGCACGCGATAGGCCACTTGCTCCCCCTGCACAGCCAAGTCCCCAAATCGGAATCCTTTTAGCATGCGGGCTAAATGGAAGTTCATTCATTATCCTGGCATCAATGGTCGGGGTAGCAATACCCGTGCTTGAGATAAAGAAGAAAGCATCTAGCTCGTTTGCCTGCAGTTCTTCTTTTAAAAATTCTGTGTTGGCTAAGCATTTTTCTATAGCTTCTTTCCCAAACTTGACTGCCTGTTGAATATATAAATCATTCCGATCAGCAAAAGAATGATCCTCTTTAAACCAATCAAGATCATTAGAAAAATATCGATTTTCCACTTGTCCATTCTTAAAGGCTTTAAGTAACCGTTCTATATTCTTATATGAGGCTCCAAATATTTCTCTCGAAAATTCCATGATTTTCTCCTGAGAAAGTAAATGTGGCAGCTTTATATGTGATGCAGATAATAAATACGGCATGATTGCACCCCTTATTATTCATGATATGGTTAATATACCCACCAGGATATCAATTATGCCCTATCGATAAAACGGTCATATTTATTGATGGTTCAGAATATTTTTTCTTTTTTTCTTAAAAAACTAGATGAAAAAGACTAAGAAATTGATAACATAGAGAACATGATCATACAAGCGGAGGAACGAAAATGGAATCAACGCTATAATCACAATAGTGTTAAATGGAACCATCGTGGCCGTTAAGTCCGTTATTCCTTTCTCTTTAAACATAGGCTCTGTTAAAGGATGTTGTTGATTTTCTTGATGAACTAACGGGGCAGGTTAGTTGAAGATTGCTTTGACCTTTGTTCAACAATTGGGCCATTTAGTTGAAGATCTCATAAGATAAGTAATAATATTTAAAGGAATAATTCATTCTGATAAAGAATATTAAAAAACGTGATGATAAGGAGGCGATTGTATGGCAAATCATGTAGAAAATCTATATAACTATCATGTATGGGCAAATCAACGAATTATTGATCATCTTAAGACACTTTCTCCTGAGAAATATCAAAAGGAAATGAAAAGTGTCTTTTCTTCTGTTTCAAAGGTTTTATCTCATCTGTATTTGGTGGAATATGGATGGCTTAATACCCTCGAGGGTCAGAGTATGAATGAAGCAATGCAATCTTCATTTCAAATTCAAGAAAAGATTGAGAAACTGCCCATTGAAGACTTAGAAACGGAATTTCACACTTTAACATCTCGGTTTAAATCCTTTTTGAACAGACAGGAAGATATGGAAAAGAGAATAATGTTGGATAATCCATGGGCAGGATTAAGAGAAACAAGTATATCTGAAATGGTCTTACACGTTGTGAATCATGGAACCTATCATAGAGGGAATATTTCAGCTATGTTACATCAGTTGGGTGATTCTTCAGTTATGACTGATTATGCGTTTTATTGGTATTCTTGAAATGTTATTCATTATAGATAGGCAAGAGAAGAGTAATCCATTTTTTCTTCAAAAAGGTGACGTTAGTTGAGGATCGAGAGATGTTTACACAGATCTTTCATTGAGCTAACGAATAACTTTAATCAAACAATTGTTGATCCAAAGTAATCTCACTCTTCTACGATATTTAACATCACCAGCAAGAATAAGTTAATTGCCTCCACAATACCGGCTAATATGAGCTTCTTGTTTATTCAAGAAAAGGGCGCGATTCTTTAAATAAGAATCGCTTTCCTTAATGAACTAACAGGTGCGTTAGTTCCATAGGATGCACTAAAGAAGACCACTTATTAGGTGGTCTCTTTTATTTGTTCAAAAATCAACATTAATCTTTAACAAAGCCTAAACATTAAACAGCCTTTCGAACAGGAATCCAGATTCTAGCATCTCACCTTCTAACGGCATGCAAAACATGCTTTCACCTAAATTGCTCATGCATCCCCGTTTGTTCCCTCAATCATTATTCTCCCACGGATATCCCCTGTCATGCCAATATGGACGCCCAAAATGTATGGGTTTCATGAAGCAATTCATCTACCCATGTCATTAAAAGGCGTAGGTACTCCTCATATCATCTTGATGATCGAAATGTAATCATGAAATATTAAACCCCCTTACCTAAAATCGGTAAGGGGGCGCTTTCATTCTTCTTTCTTTACAGAAGATTGATTTTGAACTTGAATAATGATATTTTGAAACTCCTCTTTTCCACAAACGCTGCACCTAAACTCCTGGCTTAAAATGGTTCGACAATGAATACAATATTTTTTCTCCATCCCTATCACTACTTTCCTGAACATATACTATCAATATATTCAAAAAGTGAAGAGAGTTTCCTTTTATCTGACAAAACTCCAATTTCATTATCAATGATTTGCTTCGGCATAAATGAAAAAATGCCTAAAATCCTCATCACCTGAGGATTTTGGGCATTAAATGGTTGAATCTATCAAGTTTACCGAATCTATTTTTAATCAGGCTACTTTTTGCCCTTCAATACGAGCTTCCTTCACTTTCCCTTTTGTAGGGACGATGTTAAAGACGATATTCAAGAAAATGGCTGTCAAACTTCCGGCTACAATACCGTTTTCCGTTAAGATTTGAAAGCTTTCCGGAATTTGCGCAAATAGTTCAGGAACGACCGTCACACCAAGTCCCATACCTACTGAACAAGCGATGATCAATAAATTTTCTTGAGAAGCAAAATCCACTTTGCTCAACATCTTAATTCCAGCGGCAATTACCATCCCGAACATTGCAACCATTGCACCGCCAAGCACGGAGGAAGGAATAATCGTCGTGAATGCACCAATTTTTGGAACAAATCCTATGAAAATGAGAATGCCCGCTGTTGTGTATATGACATTCCTTGTTTTAATGCCTGACAATTGAATCAATCCGACATTTTGTGAAAATGCCGTATAAGGAAACGAATTGAATAAACCGCCAATCATGATGGCCAGACCTTCAGCACGATATCCGCGAGCCAGATCGTCTTCTGATATCTCTTTATCCGTGATTTCACCAAGGGCATAATAAACACCAGTCGATTCCACCAAGCTGACGATCGCCACCAATGTCATCGTAATGATCGCCGTGACGTTAAATGTCGGCGCTCCAAAGTAGAAAAAATGAGGCAAATGCAGCCAAGTGGCACTGACCACTGAGCTAAAATCCACTTTTCCAAGGAAGAAAGCTGCAAATGTTCCGACTAACAGCCCCAATAAAATAGAAATGGAGCGTACGAATCCCGATGAGAATTTATACATGAATATAATGAATAACAAAGTTCCAAAACCAAGAGCTACATTATTCAAGTCTCCAAAATCAGCAGCACCTTGACCTCCACCAAGATTGTTGATGGCAACAGGAATGAGCGTTATGCCAATAATCAAAACGACCGATCCAGTGACAATGGGTGGGAAAAACCTTGCCAGTTTTCCGAAGAATTTACTAATGATAACCACGATCAATCCCGACACCAATATAGATCCATAAATGGAGTTGATTCCATATTGCGTACCAATTGCAATCATCGGGCTAACTGCTGTGAATGTACAGCCTAGGACGACCGGAAGCCCAATTCCAAAGAATTTATTTTTCCACACTTGCAATAAAGTTGCTATCCCGCACATCAAAATGTCTATTGAAACTAAATAAGTCAACTGCGCTGCAGTCAATCCCAGCGCCCCACCGACAATCAATGGAATGACGACTGCACCGGCATACATGGCAAGGACATGTTGTAATCCTAAGGAAGCAACCTTTAAAGGTGATTGATTAGACATTGACGGTTGCTCCTTCCATTTCCTCGGCGAACGTAATCTCACCGAATTTCAACTCAGCAATCCTCGCAAGTGATTCGACTTGAAAACCTTGTTCCCTAAGATCCTTACCACCACTTTGGAATGCCTTTTCAATCACGATGCCGATTCCGGCCACTTCTGCTCCAACCTGCCTACAGATTTCCACCAAGCCCCTGGCTGCCTGACCGACCGCAAGGAAGTCATCGATGATCAAAACCTTATCTCCAGCTTCAATATATTTATTGGAAACCGTAATAGTATTGGTTTCTTTTTTTGTAAAGGAATGAACGGACGCGGACACTAAATCATTTGTTAAAGTAAGTGATTTACGTTTACGGGCAAAAATTAGCGGAACTTCCAATTCCAACGCGGCCATCAAACCAGGTCCAATGCCTGAAGATTCAATCGTCAGCACTTTCGTTATTTCCTTTTGTTCGAAACGTTTTACGAATTCTTTACCAATTTCTTTCATTAGTATCGGATCCATTTGATGATTTAAGAATGAATCTACTTTTAAGATATCTTCTGATAAAGCTTGACCCTCGGACAAGATTTTTTCCTTTAAAAGTTGCATGAAGGTTCCTCCCAAACTTGGATGATTATTGACCCATAAACCACGCAATCATTTCCCGGCATATAAAAAAGCCCAAGAAACATTGCGACACTTTTTTGGAGTGAAGCAATACTTCTTGGGCATGAATGAAAAATGAATCAGCAAAAGCCTTCATTATGCAACAAGATCTATTACTCACCCATAGTCGAATTATTTACGGTAATCCGGTAGAAACTTGCAGGCCATATCCCTGCTATTATACGAGTGAAACTTTATATTTTATTAATATATGAATTATAACAACGCTGGCTCTATTTGAAAAGTAATTTTTGATAAAAACCGAACTTTCATTTAAAAAATTAAATCATCATTCGTATTATTAGAAAATTGCGAAATCACAATGCCTAAATAACAGGGATTTTCCTCTCAAAGAAAAAATCACTCCATCTTCATGTTCCATTTACTGGTATCATACAGGTCACTTTTGTAGCGACCCATAAAAAAGAAGAAGGTCTTGGCATTTAAACCAAGTCCTTCTTCTATTAATTCATTTGATTTTATAAACTTCTTTATATTTATTTTCAAGATACGTTATTAAATACTGAACATTCAGGCCCTCTCCTGTCGTTTCTTTCAAAATCTCAAGAGGCTTTTTTGTTTTTCCGTATTTATGTATCTTTTCATTAAGCCATTTCCTAATTGGAGCAATATTACCCGCTTCCAACAGGCCATCAAAATCAGGCAAATCTTTAAGCATCGATTGCTTGATTTGGGCTGCATACATATATCCCAATGCATAAGAAGGGAAATAACCAAAGCTGCCATCTGCCCAGTGCACATCTTGCAACACGCCCATGGCATCATTTTCGGGCACAATTCCCAAATAATCCTTGTATTTTTCATTCCAGACTTCCGGTAAATCCTTCACTTCAAGTTCTCCATTAAAGAGAGCCTTTTCCAGTTCATACCGAATCATAATATGTAGAGGATACGTCAGTTCATCTGCTTCAATACGGATGAACGATGGTTTTGATTCGTTAATTCCCCGGTAAAATTCATCCAGTGTCACATCATTGAATTGTTCGGGAGCATAAGCTTTTAATAAGGAGAATTTATTTTTCCAGAAGCTATGGTTCCGTCCAATGAAGTTTTCGAAAAACAATGATTGTGATTCATGGATTCCCATTGATGTCCCGCCATCGAGAAGTGTTCCAGTTAATTCTTCGGCGATATTCTGCTCATAAATGGCATGTCCGCATTCATGGATGGTACCAAAGATTGCCCCCCTAAAATCATTTTCATCGTATCGGGTCGTCACCCGGACATCGCCCCTGTTTATTCTAATTTCAAAAGGGTGAACTGTTTCATCCAGCCTGCCAGCCTTGAAATCGTATCCTAGCTGTTTTAAAATTTCCAAGTTAAGTTTATGCTGTTTTTCTTTTGGAAATTCTTTATAAAGGAACGCTGTTTCAGGTCTATGTTCGCTTTCGGCAATCTGTTTTACCAATGGAACGATCCTCGCCCGAAGCTCACTGAATACGCTGTCAAGTATATCTACGGTCATGCCTGGTTCATACATATCTAAAAGGGTATTATATTTCGTCCCTTCATATCCCCAGTACTCTACGAACCTACGGGTATAAGCTACAATTTGCTCCAGATAAGGTTGAAATAATGAAAAATCAGCTTTTTCCCTTGCCTCTTCCCATGCACTTTCAGAACGCGATTGTAAAATGACGAATTCCTTATATTCGTTGGCAGGAATTTTCTTATTCCTTTCAAACTCTTTTTTACACTCTTGTACCATTTTATTCGTCGTTTCACTAAGAGTGGCTTTCTCCAGCGAAAGTTCTGCAATGAAGGATTCCATTTCTTTACTTGTGCTCATATTAAACACCTCGGAGGAAAGCACGCCGATAACTTCGGAACGCTGCTCACCTCCCTGTTTCGGTGCACCTGTACGCAAATCCCAAAAAATTAACGCGAGCGCTTCATTATAGGCCGAGATTTTCTTTACATATTCTCTAAACTCTTTTTCTATCAGATCTATACCCTTTTTTTTCATATTCACTGCTCCTTCCAACTACACTTTACCATATTATACAAAAATCTTTCATATCAGAACCACTTCGATTAATAAATTAAAATAAAATAAGAGCCAAGGGGCACCTTGGCTCTTATTTTGGATTGGACTTTAGTTAAAGCGTTACAGGAAGAATGGATACTATCTTCTCTTTCACCTGTTCCGAAAGATCCTTTTCAGTCAAAATCTGGACTGTTCCCGAATCATTGCTCGTCCTGATCAATCGCCCTATTCCCTGGCGCAACCGAAGGAGCATGTATGGAAGATCCACTTCTTCGAATGCGTCGGTAACCGAGTTGCGTTTGGCCTCGAAAACTGGATCGCGTGGCGGGAATGGAAGGGAGTGTATCACTACATTTTGTAATGAAGGACCTGGAACATCAAGCCCTTCCCATAAATGATAGGAGAAAAGGACAGATTGCTCATCCTCTTGGAACTTCTTAACAAGCTCGCTGATTTCCGCTTCCCCTTCAAAATAAAATGGATAAGAAGATATTGGGCAGTTTTCCTTGAACCAATGCAATTCTTCTTTCGAATGAAATAACACTAGTGTTCGACCTTCATTTTCCTCGATTGTCTTTATTGTATATTGAAGTTTTGCCAATTGATCTCCATTTTCGAAGACCGGCATGTTCATTTTCATGACTTCATCGTAATCAAATGGTGATTCAACGGAAAAGCTGTCATACTTTTCTATCCCTAAACTATCTGCAATATATTGGAAGGATTTATTATCCGATAATGTTGCCGATGAAAAAATGTAAGGGATTTTTTTAGAGAATACCTGTTCAGACAAAATATCCTGTACAAGCCTTGGCATGATGACCAATGTTTTGGTCATTTCATTTTCTTCAAACCAGGAAACGGCCTGTTCATCCTTCACAAATAGAGAAAGGGAGTAGCCCAGCTGCTCTAAATATTCTTCCGTCACTTTTAAATCATAGTCATTGATCGTGTACATTTCCGCTTCAAAAACAAGGTTCTCCTCTAACTCTTCAACCTTTTTGTGAAGCTTTTGGGCGAAGCTTGTAATTTCTTTGGACATCGGAATTTCATAACGATTAGATCCGCTGACATGTATCGCCTTTTCATCCAACAAATCAAAAAATTCTTCATTGATATCAATTAAATCCTCAATGATGTATAACGTTTCTTCACGAACCTGATTGGCTGTAAGCAATTCTAAAACCGAAGCAAGGGTCTGTTCCCCAACTTTATAAGTTAAAGCCTTTTGAGCAGCAAACTCCAATAGGTGACCTTCATCAAAGACAACGCAGCTATGATCAGGCAGCAATGGTAACTGTCCTTCTCGCTTACGCTTTTCCTTAGTCCATACATGCTCCATGAAGAAGTCATGTGAACAAATGATCAAATCACTTGATTTTCGGTAGTGGTCCCGTGATAGGGTTTGCCCACAACGATGGCGTTTATCACAAGTAAAACAGTTTTGGAGCTGATCCCAGCCAACTTTAGACCAGTCTTCATCATTTAAATATGGATACTGTTTACGGTCCCCATACGCTGTATAGGCGTTCATGGATGAGTTATCATGGACAAACTTGGGAAGTTCATCATATAGCTGATCTATTCCCTCTGAATCTTCATGATTCACTGCGTAATCCAATTTCTTAAGGCATACATATTGATCGTGATACTTGGCAAGCCTAACATCCACTTCAATACCTAAAGCATTCTTGATTTTTTGGATGTCGCCTTCCTCTTTGACAAGCTGTTCAATCAACGTTTCATCCGCACATGAAATAATTGCAGGTTTATTCGTATATCTCGCATAACAAATCGCATATAGTAAATAGACCAAAGTCTTACCGGTCCCTACCCCTGCTTCAGCAAAACTTACATTCTTTTCTTTAAAGGCTTTTTCTAACTGAAAAGCCATGAAGATTTGTTCGTCACGCAGCTCAAATCCTTTTTCGGGAAGAATATCGTAAAAAACATCACCGATCCATTCTGAAAGCTTATCGTAAAAAGAATCTTCCTTTGTTACCGAAAAAGGCAGTGTTTTAAGCATCATGGTCTCCCCTTTTATCTATCATCAGTATATAGTATCCGAATCATTACTTATCTAGGCAAAAGTATATTATCCTTTATTTCATATTAATAGTCAAGATATTTACCAACCATCAGAAATGAAGCGTATTATGTCTGTTTTTCTATGTATGCTGCCTGGTTGCCCGATTCGTAAAATAAAAGACAGGCTCCAAAAGAGAGCCTGTCTGTAAATAATATAGGGTTGAATTAAGCTTTGTTTACGTTTGATGCTTGTGGTCCACGTTGACCTTGTTCTACATCAAATGTAACGTCTTGGCCTTCTTCAAGTGTTTTGAAACCTTCGCCTTGGATAGCTGAGAAATGTACGAATACATCGTCTCCACCTTCACGTTCGATGAATCCAAAACCTTTTTCTGCGTTAAACCATTTTACTTTACCTTGTTCCATTTTTGTTGCCTCCTAGTGTGTTCTCCACACATTATATTACTATCCTTGCTCAAAAGAATATTAAGGTATTCCTTAAATCTGAACAAAAATAATTCATTATTAGAATAACAGAAAAGGAAATGATAAGCAAGACTGGAACCTATTATGAATAAATCGTCCTGACCAACAAAATCCTCCGTTATATTCTACCTACTTATTCACCTTGAGGCTGTCTTGGCGGCCTTTTCCCCCAATATTGATAAAGGTCAGCACGGATGAAACCATTGAACAATTTCCTTTTTTTCGTTGCAGGCTTACCGTAATGCTGTTCGAAGTCAGGATTGGAGGTAATCATGTATACTGACCATGTATCAAGCTTCTTGAAGGCTTGGCCCATTTCTCTATACATCTGCTCAACCGCTTTTTTCTCACCAAGACGTTCTCCATAAGGCGGGTTCCCGACAATGACACCATACTCTTTCCTTGTCGAGATATCCCTCACCTGCATTTGTTTGAATTCAATCAGATCACCAAGACCCGCTTCAAAACTATTCGCTTTAGCTATATCGACCATTCGATGGTCAATATCACAACCGCTTATGTCCAAGTATTGATCATAATCGGCTAAATCTTCAGCCTCAATCCGTGCTTCATCCCAAACCTTGCTGTCCATCCATGCCCAGGTTTCAGATACGAATTCCCTGTTAAACCCAGGTGCTATGTTCTGCCCAATTAAGGCTGCCTCGATGGGAATCGTTCCAGATCCACAAAATGGATCTATGAAAGGTTTATCCGGTTTCCAATTGGTCAGCATGATCAAGGCAGCCGCCAATGTTTCTTTAAGGGGTGCCTCCCCCTGCCCTGTCCGATATCCCCGTTTATGCAAACCTGCACCTGAAGTATCTATGGTAAGTGTCACTACATCTTTTAAAATAGACACTTCAATTTTAAACAAAGGACCAGTCTCTGCAAACCAAGACACTTGCTTATATTTACTTTTCAATCTATCAACAATCGCCTTTTTGACAATAGCCTGACAATCAGAGACACTGTAAAGCTTTGACTTAACGGATTTTCCACTCACAGGGAACTCTACATCGGCTGATAAGTAATCTTCCCAATTCAATGCCTTTGTTTTTTCAAACAACTCATCAAATGAATATGCTTTAAATTCCGCGACTTTAATTTTCACCCTATCGGCACTGCGCAGCCATAAATTAGATCGGGCAATGGCGGATTGGTCGCCTTTATATGTGATTTTACCATTTTCGACTTGACAATCGTAACCAAGATCCCTAACCTCCTTGGCAACAATTGATTCCAATCCCATTGCTGATGTTGCGATAATATCGAATTGTTTCATTAATCTTGCACCTTCTTTCCATTAATCCAAATCAATGGCACCTTTTCCCGAATTTCTTCATTTATGTATTTAAGAATCAGGCATTGATTTTTTACATGTAATCCTTATTTAAAAGGTCCACCGCTTTTTTATATTTCAGTTAGAATTCTTCATTGTTTGCTTAGCTTATTTCATGATCATGTAGCGAGAACATTCAATAATTAAATACAGCACTACTCAATTATCCATGTACCTTAAGATACACGCTGCAATCATATGATTGAAATCATCAAAACCA
The DNA here is from genome assembly GCF_037975445.1 of Peribacillus sp. FSL P2-0133. Taxonomy (NCBI): domain Bacteria; kingdom Bacillati; phylum Bacillota; class Bacilli; order Caryophanales; family Bacillaceae; genus Peribacillus; species Peribacillus sp. FSL P2-0133. The sequence goes on from NZ_CP150254.1 coordinate 3,660,083, forward strand.
ATTATGTATGCTTCCCATTCATTAGCCTGAAATTTGAAGTTTCCCGTCTTGATACCTTCATTTTAGGGTTAACAGAAGAGTTAAGGAACCTTTAAAAATAGGATACCCAGAATCAAGGAAATGCTTTACATTCCGACACTATTTTTTAAAACGTTACCGACTGACTTCATTCAAGCCCATTTTTCTTTCCGCTTGACACTTTTCGAAATGGAATGAAAAACTTGCCAAGTTCCTAGTTTAACACAGCGGTGTTTCAGAAAACGAATAATAAATGGAAATGCCCAATCTTTTTATAATCAGGCAATCTCCATAAACAAAAACTCCCCTTTTAAAAGGAGAGTTGTGCTTTTGGTGTAATATGATAACGTTCTGTAAGCCATGTTTTGTTCCTCAGTACTGCAAGCGACTCGCGTCTCGTACTTCGGCGGTAATCATCTATCTACAGAAGCATATGCTTCTGTCCTTCTCCTCGTTCAATTCCAAGGAAGAAAGCGCCCCTACCATTAATTTGGGTTTCTCGCTCGTGGGGTTTACCTCGTTCCACCCTTTACATTTCTGTAAAGGCTACGTCACTGTGGCACTTTTATAGGTATTCATGCCATATCCAAAAGGACTTAGGCATTTTCCCAGCCGTCAGCAATCCAAGATTGCTGCCCAAGCTTATTTTTTCGCCAGGCACGAACACTACGGACATCGCAGTCCGTGCGAGCATGGACTTTCCTCTACTGCATAAATGCAGCAGCAATTACCCAAACGTTAACATAACATAATTGATTATACTCCATTACTCATGAAAAAACAATACCAAAATAATTTTCACTTTTACAATGCAAAATCTCAGTCAAAAAGCTTGTTACCAAAAACATGCTTTTCCAAGTTGGATAACCGTTTAAGGATATCAAAGTTAGTGGTTCCCGGAGTGGCACTTGGAGCAGGTTGATTTGGACGTTTTGTACTCTCTTCGGCGGCTTGTTTTTTCAATTTAAGATTTTCTTGTTTAAGATCTTCGATTTCCTGATGGAACACTTCATAATCTTTAATGATCAGATCCAGGAATTGATCCACATCTTCAGGTTTATAACCGCGCATGGCTGTTTTAAAATCTTTTTCAAGAATATCTTTAGCCGTTAATTTTATCTTATCGGATAGCATAAGACTTCACCTCAATACTTTCGCCAATACAATCGACTTTTTATTATTTTTTCAAATCTGCTTGGGTTTGTCAACGAAACACCATTTTGTATGCATACTGTTTAGTGAACGATATGTATTCCCATTAAATCTGTATCTAAATTTCATAATAATATGATTATGCTTTAGAAACAACTTTTAATCCATAATTATTTTCACTCCATCATTCTTCGGACCAGCTCGCTTCTTCAGCAGCCAGTTGCAGATCATCAAAGTTTATCTGAAAGATGGGGTATGGCTGTGTTTCGGCTTTTTTCATCGCCTCGAAATAAGGATATCGGGATGATCCTTCTTTTTCAGCTTCGAAAATGATGAGCATGGCATCGCTTTTATGGACCATATACCTATTTTTAATTTTCAGCTGTTGTGGCCCTTCATATGGTTTATTGAAAATGGACTCAACAAAATCGGCACGGGCCAATATGGATCGGTAATAGTCTTGATTCGTCTCGTTCCATGACTCTTCCTGTTTCAGGAAAGGAGTAAGCACCCCTAATTTAAGCTGAGGATATTCCTCCTGTAATTCGAACACCACTTCTGCACCCCATAGTTCCGTACCCAATTGACCTGAAATGATCACCCATTCCAGCCCATCTTCCGCCAATGGAAGGAGACGCTGCTTCATCGCTTTCTTTATATATTTTACGGCTTCATGGTCATTTTTGAATATCCCGAATTCAAAAGCCTTATAGCCCGTCATATACAAAACCTTCATCGCTTGGCTAATCTCCTTTTAACATGATCTTATGTAAGAAAACAAGGGCTTTTAAGCCCTTATTTTTTAATATCCGAAATGACCAGGCGGACAGCATGGGTTTTGCGGCGGCCTTCCACAAATCAAGTGTTGATTATAGCACTCGTTCACCACGGATTGAGTATGCGGGAAATAATGTTTAAACGTGTTCACATGTTTATTGACATTTGTAGTATGTGATGGATGAACGACAGGAATCACTGTGTTCGATACATTCGTATTGACAAATTGCTGTGTCGGAGAGACTTGCGCTGGGGCAACTTGAGATGGAGATGTTTGTGTTGGACCATATTGCGCTGGAGACACAGCTGATGGACCATATTGCGCTGGAGACACAGCCGATGGACCATATTGCGCTGGAGACACAGCCGATGGACTATAGGCTCCCATTACGTTAGACTTTTTACCGGTTGACGCTCCCATTACGTTGTGAGGGTGTTTACCGGTTGACGCTCCCATTACGTGGTGGGGGTGTTTACCGGTTGATGCGCCCATAACTCCAGGTGCGTTCCCGTATGCTCCCATTACATTGGGTTTATTTCCTCCACAATTACGAAAATACATTATAATACGTCCCCTTTCATCATGATAAGTTTTGTCTTACCATTACAGACTATGAAAAAAAGGGGATACGTGTACTGATGAAATGACCTAATTATACAGAATAAGTATAAAACGATGTATGGCTGTCGATAAGTACACTATTATATTAATGCTATCCCTTCAAATGTACTGAGGGTAATTTTCTATAAAAAGGAATAGAGACTGTCTTTTAATGAAGTAAATAAAACAATTGTTAAACAAAGGACAACAAAAAATAGAAATAAAGTCGTTTTATACATTTCTTCGCTCCGCTTTCACCTTGAATTTATGATGTAAAGGAATGAAATGAACGCTTCAGAATTTCACCCTCAACTCTTTCCATTTTACACATAATAGTTGAAGGCTACAATAATTGTATACATATTTTTTATTTTCATCCTTTTGCACTAAAAGACCAATTCAATTCCCATATATTATATAGAAATACCCTTAGATTGCTCTTTCTTTTCGAGCCGATGGATCCTCTTTTCCAATTCCGATTGTTTTTTCCCTGGCAGGGTCCCTTCGCTCACCATCTCTTGAAGTGCGATTATTGAACATTTTAGAGCAAGACCGACGTCTTTAAATTGATGTTCATATAATTTTGCACATTCAATCTGTGCCTGTATCCTTATTTGCACATTTCCTTTTAAGGCGGCTTCCTTCCAAATCTCCAAAGCTTCATTGAATAGTTTTTGCTTCTTTTTCTGGAAGGCTAAGGCATGGCCAGCGATTATCCGATCTTCCTCATTTCCTGCTTCCAATATTTTTTGATATGTCTCAACTGACTCCTCTTTTTTTCCCAAATAAGCGAGCCATCGTGCAATTTCCATGGACTCTTCCGTATATCCATCGATTTGGAGGATTTTTCGGGATAAATGAATATACAATGTGATCAGTGATAAGATATCCAATTCATTATGCTTCATGATTCCAAACAGAATTTCCGGATTCTTCCGCTCAACAAAATCAAAATAAATCATCGGCGCCAAATATCCAGGAATATCATCCTCCCTATAAACACCTAGAATATCTGTTTCGACTGCTGATAATTTCACTCGTTCCAATTTGTTTTTCCAAAGGCGTCTTGAAGCATGATATAAATCGAAATGTCCGAATTCCGGTAGTTTTGGTACATGCTCTTTTATCAAGGTATGTCTGGTTTTTAGCTGGGGCCAATCAAAGGATTTACCATTATATGTGACAAGTGTTTCATAATTGATGTTTTCCAGAAAGCTTTGATAAAGCGGGATTTCACTTCCAGGCTGCGGAAGGATATGTTGCTTTACGACTACTTCTTCACCTTCTAAATATGCATAGCCAAGTAAAAAAATGGTATTGCCGGCTCCACCTCCAAGCCCTGTTGTTTCCGTATCGAAGAAAAACAGATCTTCACTTTTAACGCCCCTAGCGGATAGTGGATGCTCCAATGAAGTTTGATTCCACTCTTTTACAACCTTTTTCAGCTCGGAAAATGCATATAACCCGTGTTTGTGATTTATAGGGTAGCGGACTTCCCTAATGAAACAATAGTCACCATCGAAATGAAAGGAAACGGTATCATTCTCCAGCCACTTTTCATAGTAAGGAATTTCTTCATTCACTGTCTGGTCATCTTCTTTTACAGGAGTAGGATGTTCCCCTAGGTTCATATGCGTTTTCATACGGTTCAATTTATTTTTTAAGGACATAAAATTACACCTCTTTTCACTTATCACTGTAATCTATTAATGTTTTTGCTTACAAAATTGACCCAATAATTGTTTGGCATCACTCTTGGCTGTTTTCGTTGCGGATTCCGTCCCGATACAGGAAGGACAGCCGCTTTCACAAGCGCAATTTTCAATCATTGATATTGTTTCAAGCAGAATGACTTCAGAGTTTTCATATACTTTATCACTTAACCCTATGCCTCCCGGATAACTATCATAGATAAAAATGGTCGGTTTTTCATTATGTGCTGCCTTAACCTGCGGATAAACATGAATATCATGCGGATCGCACATAACATGTAGCGGAATCATGTAATTAAGAGCATGGGAGGCACCTATCATTCCTTGTTCTATCCGATTTTCGTCCCACTTAAATATATCGGGATCCATGGAAAGCATGGCTGAACTCGTGTGCAGTTCCATCTCCGGGAGACTGATTGGTCCTGAACCAATATTCTCATGAGTTTCGAATTTGATTTTTTTGAAGATCGTAGGCATCGCCCGGATTGCGACATCACCAAAAGCAGCTGCTGTGGAAGCGAAAGTTCGCTGTTTATCGACTTCCAATACAGACAACTGAACAGCAAGGTTGGCATCCGTATAATAGTCCACATTGACTTCACGTACATAAGCTTTCTTTTCATCCCAATCAAGTTCTTCCACCTGAAATTGAATTCCCTGGTGCAAATAGATGGCTTCATCGTGGAGGAGGGTCATTGCACTGAACGTATCCATTTCCCCTATGACCCGATTAACCGGTGCATTCGTTTGGTCGATGATCACGACATTTTCCTGTGCCGCTGAACGCAGGCTGATATTGCTTGCGGGAAAAGCATCATTCATCCAATGCCATTTGTCCCCATTTAAGTGTAAGACCCTTTCTTCCGTAAGGAATTCAAGAACGTCCATAATCTCTGTTTTCCCAAAGGTATCGCCTTTTTTAAATGGAAGCTCATATGCTGCACATTTTACATGATCAACCAAGATCAAAAGATTATCCGGATTGATTCTGGCAGTTTCTGGATTTCTGGTAAAGAAATATTCGGGATGCTGTACGATATATTGATCTAGGGCACTAGAACTGCCGACCATGACGATCAATGCTTCACCATGCCTTCTACCTGCTCGTCCCGCCTGTTGCCAAGCACTCGATATGGATCCAGGGTAACCAGTCATTATGCAAACCTGAAGCTGGCCGATATCGACGCCCAACTCAAGTGCATTTGTGGAAACCACTCCATAAATGGAACCATCCCTGAGTCCTTGTTCAATTTCTCTGCGCTGTGTTGGCAGATATCCACCGCGATAGCCCCTGATCGACTTTGGCCCCAGTTGCTTTGACACAAGTTCCTGTAAATATGTCAATAGAATTTCCACACGAACCCTGCTTCGCGCAAAAACGATCGTTTGAATTTTATTTTTCAAAAATTCATTTGCTAGTTTCCGGACTTCCAAAACCGCGCTCCTTCGTATGTTCAGCGGTTTATTTACTATTGGGGGATTGTAAAACACAAAATGCTTTTTACCACTTGGGGCTCCGTTATTATCGATTAGGACCATTTGTTTTTCCGTGAGCTCTTCTGCCAACTCTTTTGGGTTATTGATCGTAGCGGATGTACAGATGAATACAGGGTCGCTTCCATAAAACTTGCAGATCCTTTTTAACCTTCTTATGACGTTGGCTGTATGACTTCCGAAAACGCCTCGGTAAATATGAAGTTCATCGATTACCACATACTTCAAGTTTTCAAACAAAGAGACCCATTTCGTATGATGGGGCAGGATACCGGAATGGAGCATATCAGGATTGGTGATCACGATATGCCCTGCCTGGCGGATTTTTTGCCTGATATTTGAAGGTGTGTCCCCATCGTATGTATAACTATTTATCTCAGCATCCATTTCATGAATCATTTCATTCAATTCGCTCTTTTGATCATAACTCAGCGCTTTTGTCGGAAAAATATAAAGCGCCCTAGTTTTTTTATCTTCCAGTATTTTTTGAAGGACCGGCAAATTATAGCATAATGTTTTTCCAGAAGCAGTAGGTGTGACCGCTACAAGGCTATTGCCACCGACAGCAGTATCAAATGCAGTTGCCTGATGGGTATACAATCCATTTATCCCCCGTAATTCAAGAGCATGCTTGATTTTATCATTCATTGCATCGGGAAATGGTACATGTTTTGCCTCTTTTGCTTCAATTACTTGCCAATGTACTATATTATCTTTAAAATCCTCATTTGTTTTTAAATCATTGATGACTTCTTGTAAATTTTTTCGCAGTTTCATATGACCACCTCATACTCCTATTCTACCGAATGAACGTTCTATGCAAAAGGGAAACTATTTCCTTTTCAAAAAAAAAAAAAGCTGGAAACGTCACCATCTCGTTTCCAGCTCGGTCTTTTTTCATTTAATTCTTCTCGACAAAGCGAATGATTTCTTCGATTAGCCTGCTTGGAGCTTCCAACATTCCCATATGGCCGCTGCCCTTAAGTATAACTTCATTGATATGGCTCCCTTTTACAGAGAAGGTTTTATCAACGGGAATCACCTTATCCTGTTCACCTGCAACCAATAGGACTGGCAACTCCGTATCTTTGAGTACATGATTTCTGTCAATTCTGTTCCTCATAGCATGTAAAGACCCTATTGCACCAATTTCACTTGTTTTATATCCGATTTCCTTTATATGGTCAATATTAGGATCATCGGAATTAGCGAAAAGCTTTGGTATAAGTCCGTCAATGAAAGCGGGGATTCCCTCACTTTCGATTTTCTCGACAGACTTTAAGCGCCCAGCCTTTCCAGTCTCATCGTCCGGGAAAGCGGTGGAATGTACCAATGAAAAACCAGACAATTTCCCAGGAAACCTTTCTGCGAATGCCAAGGTGATATATCCCCCAAGCGAATGACCAAACATATAGACCTGCCCGATTTCCAGTTCTTCCAAAAATGAAGCAATATCAGCAGCCATATCTTCAATCGAGAAAGATCCATCTATTTCCTCACTTGCACCATGCCCCCGTAAATCAACGGCAATAATCCGGTATTCACCCTTTAATTCAGCAATGATGTCACTCCAATATTCATGGCTTCCGCAAAACCCATGGATAAACAACAATGTTTCATTACCTTTCCCGGTGTCTATGTAAGAAAGCTTGCCATCTGTCATATTAATCCCTCATTTCCTTTACTAATCATTCAGTAACGTTATTCCCTATATACCTGTATCTGAAACCCAACAGTGCATTCACATTTCTTCATTTCTCACATAGCCTATAGGCAAAGGATTTTTTAGAAAGGAGCACCGTGATGACCTCTTCTGAAAAAAATAATAATCGGAATCGAATAGAACCCTTTACCCATTTCATTAACAAAATGGATCGGCTGTTTTCCGAGAGGCCCCCTAAAGGCATGCTGCAATCTCTTGACGAGTTCTTCGGTTCGGCGAAAGAACGCAGCTTTCCGGTTGATGTTCACGAAACGCATTCAGAATATACCCTTACAGCCACCCTGCCCGGAATTGCACGCAGCCAAATATCAATTGATGTACTGTCCCATGCCGTAACCATATCTGCAAAGCATGTAGATAGAAAGCATAAAAATCAAGGATTGTTCCAAAAGGAAGTTTCAGCCGGTACTTTATCAAGGACCATTTCCTTTCCAAAGCCGATTGATGAAGCAAATGTGACCGCGCGACATCGCGATGGCATCCTCACGCTTAACCTACCCAAAATCAGAGGGAATCGGATTGAAATTCATTAGGCATGAATAAAAGCAGACTTAAAAAAGTGGCTGGTCACTTATAAGTCTGCTTTTCCTTTATTCACCATCTAAGCTTTGAAGAAGCCCCCTACACCTTTGACCATTGAAGATACTTGAGAAACAGTATTCATCATTTGTCCGGCTGTATTCATCATCTTCGTTATATCCATGGAGCCATCTTGTGTTTTGAATTGATTCATGACCGATTTGAAACCCGATGGCTGGGGTTTTTGCATGAACTGCTGCTTAGGATATGGATTATGGGCCTGCTGCTGACTTTGCGGAGGTCTTTTAGCTGGCTGTAACGGATTGGCGAACGGACTAAAAGCTTGCGGCTGTTGATTGGACTGGATTGGGTGCATTTGTGCCATTGGCTGCATTACACTGTTGCCCGGATAAGCACCCACAGGCATCGCCTGCTGCTGGACTTGTTGGAATGGATGATAGGCAGCCTGCTGATAAGGATCATGATATGGCGTCATATAGCCCCCTGTATCCTGGAGATGATATGGATACATAAATGATTGTTCAAGATTATGATTATTTGGCGGAGGATACGGCATTGGCTGTTGGTACCCTCCCCAATATTCCGGCATTGGTTGAGGAAACTGTCCTTGATTTGGGGAGATTTGGTTAAAACCGGATCTCATCATGTCAATGAGCCCTCCTCTTTTTTCATTACATGGTTCTGATAATATATGAAAAAAGAGGTAATATAGTGTAGGTGTTTTTATGATAAAATCCGATCGATTTCCGTTTTTACATTATTAAGGATGAATTCGACCGATTGGACGTGGCTTTTAAATCGCTTATAACTTGTTTTAGGAAAAAATGCCTGAACGGCCACATCAGAAAGGTTATGGGCGGTTTGTTCGATTTGCTCGGGGAAAAGATGCCTGAATTCGGTTTCTTTCATCCACTCCTTCATTCCGGTTTCCCATTCGATGCATGCGGTCCTGACCAGGTCTGCAAACGGCTTGACTTCCGAAAAGAAATCCTTTTCCTTTCCTTCCTTGCGTACACCCTCATAAATCTCATCCGCATTGACCGCATATTGTATTAATTGTTCTGTTAATAGCTGCATTTTTTCTTTTTGCACATTAAATTCCTCCGTACAATTGTTTCCCTAAGTATAATCCAATTCTTTATAAAATGATATTCCTCTGGCTTATACGGGCAATTCCGTGAAAACCTTGTGCTTTATCATTCTTTTTTCCGGGACAATGGAAAAGGAGTGGTTTGGACCTTCAGCATTTACCCAATAATCCTCGGCTTTCTCAATGGCTTCCTGGGCTTCATTAACTAAGGTATATTGCTCCGCCCATAGTTTGCACCGCACTGTATTTACAGTTTCCCCATATGAAATTTCCAAACGATCCAGGCTGGTACTGATCTCAGCTATCATCCTTAATATCTCTTCTGTTGCGACACTTTTATTGACCATGCTGATCCCTCCCATTCTTTACCTGTACTATTCTTTTTTTTATCTGAAAGCCCTTCATGACTGACAAAACTAGAAGGGAATCGGCAAAGAAAGTGCAATTCACTTAATTTATTATGCCCTTCGACAACAATGGCAGAATGAAGAATGAAGTTTTAAACAAGAATACAGACAGGAGGTGATTTTATGCAGTCGAATGAAAGCAGACAGCAAAAAAACGAAAAACGACAAAAGCCGCCCACTAAAAAGGCAGGAACGGGAAACCCGAAACTTAGTGGAGAAAACCGCCCCTCTACGTAAGACATAAATACTGAACGATAAACAGGGAAGGCTTAATCGACGCCTTCCCTGTTTCCTATTATAAAATCAAATTTTTGATTATTGCTGCCGTGTGCAGCTGCTTTTGTTTATGGTCATACCAATCGGTCAAATACGGCTCTTCTTCCCATTTGGGTTCAATAAACCATTTTTTTTTAACCCTTTTTTTCATATCCCATTGCTCTGTCTCCCCTGCTCGATGATGAATCACAGGATATACGCCCCTCAGCATCGGGGTTTCATGGTACCTAGGCTTTTTTCGATATTGTTCATAATCATATCTGGCACCCGTTGGTTCAGTCCTGCAGGAAAATTCAAAAAAGCGCGGAAACAAATCTTCAGAAAACAAAAGGCCAGCCAACCTTTTCCCCAATTCAATCCTTTTATCTATATTTCTAAAATGCGAAACCGACGAGCCATACAGTTCTCCATTGCAAGTTGGAAATAAAACGGTGCTAAAATGCATCCAGTCCTGCAGGAAAAATAATAGAGAATGAAAAACGAAAGATTGCTTTTTAATAACCGGTTCTTCAATGATGTTTTGTTCATTTATGATAAGCGCAGTGACTAATTTTTCACGATCTCCATGTTTCCAAAAGGAATACCATTCGTTCTTCATGAATTTGGTAATAAAAAAATAATGACATAAGTGAAACAAAGGACGTCCATACTTCGTCGAATAATGATAGAGAAGTAATTGCGGATACGCATCTTGGAATATTCTCCAGTTGGCTTCTTCATACGTTAGGAATAAGTGATGCCTATATTTAAGGCCAAGCAAATGGGAAAACCAAATTCCTTCAAGATCACACATATTCCAGCCTGCATTCCTAGAAACCATCCCAGCTAAAAAAGACCATTGTATTTCTGGATGCATTCTAAAAAATTGTTCATATGCTTTTGTTCTTGATATATTATCCCTATTCCCTTTAGCGGTTTGGGCTTTTATGGAATGGAGCAATTGCTTTTCCGTCTTTAACATTCGCATCTATGAGTCCAGCCTTTCCATAGCGATGAATTGTGACATATAGTTGTACATAAATCCTATCGTTCTAAGAAACAATTCTTTTTATTCACATATTGGATTCTTTTTTTGCTAATATAGAAAAGTGAAAAAAAAGGAGGGGTAAAAGTGGCATTTCATTATCCCAATGGACGAAAGTTTGTACCGCAGGCTATGGAAGAAAAGAAAAGCCCACTAAAAAAAATCAGTTACAGCAACCGGGGAAAAACATTGGAAGACGATTTGAACGAAACCAATCAGTATTATTTAGCACACGGCATTGCCGTCATCCATAAAAAACCGACACCCATTCAAATTGTCGATGTCCACTATCCGAAAAGAAGTGCTGCAGTCATTAAAGAGGCTTATTTCAAACAAGCATCGACCACCGATTACAATGGTGTTTATAAAGGAAAGTACATTGATTTTGAAGCAAAGGAAACGAAAAACAGCAGTTCGTTCCCTTTGAAGAATTTTCATGACCATCAAATTGAACATATGAAACATATCGTTCAGCATGACGGAATTGCGTTTGTCATCATCCGGTTTTCCGCAATGGAAGATATATATCTAATGAGTTCTGAACAACTGAGTTTTTATTGGAAAAGAATGAAAGAAGGCGGACGCAAATCTATAACTCTTCAAGAGGTTGAAAGCAGTTCACGAAAGATTACTCTTGGCTTTCAACCGAGAATTGACTATATTAAAGTAGTAGATTCGCTCATCGCAGAAAATTTTTAGTTTTTTTAGAAAGGCAGGTTAGCTGTAATGGCTGAAAAATATAATACTAGAGAAGAACGCCGAAAGCAGGGGCAGACTCAAAAAAAGGGACAGAATAAAGGTCCTAAAAAGCCAACCAATATGCTTAAGCGAATTTTCCTTATACTTGTTACAATCGGAATAATAGGCCTTGTTGCCGGTGGAGCTGCAATGGCTTACTTTATAAGCGACGCTCCAAAACTTGACGAAAAGCTTTTGAAAGATCCGGTCACATCCAAGATTCTCGATGAAAATGGTAAATTGCTAGCTGAAATCGGAAAGGAAAACCGGGATTATGTAAATTATGAAGATATTCCCGATTTAGTCGAAGAAGCTTTCCTGGCAACGGAAGATTCACGTTTTTATGAACACCACGGGGTCGATTTCTTACGTCTGGGCAGTGCCGTCATAGCTAACTTCAAAAACGGATTCGGCTCAGAGGGTGCAAGTACATTGACCCAGCAGGTTATCAAGCGTTCTTATTTAACACCTGATAAGACCATTAAAAGGAAAGTCCAGGAAATGTGGCTATCCATTCAGCTTGAAAGAAAATATACAAAAGAAGAAATTTTCGAAATGTATGTGAATAAGATATTCTTTGCAAACCGCGCCAACGGGATCTTAACTGCATCGCAAACTTATTATGGAAAAGATCTTAACGAATTGAAATTGAACGAAGCGGCCATGCTTGTAGGTTTACCGCAAAGCCCAAGCAGGTATGACCCGTATAAACACCCTGAACGTGCGAAAGAACGCCGTGATATTGTTCTGCACTTAATGAATAAACATGGATATATCACCGAAACAGAAATGAAAGATGCACAAAGCATCGATATAACTGAAGGGCTTCAAGAAATCGATAAGAGCCAAATCGATACGACCGCATACGATGCATTCATCGATTTGGTAATTGAGGAAGTCGGGGATATGGGTGACTATAACGTCTTTACCGACGGTTTGGAAATCCAAACGACCATTGATAAAGATGCCCAAGAATATGTCTATAACATGTTGAACAGTGATGAAATCATCAATTATCCAAGTAAAGATCTCCAAGCAGGAGTCACATTACTCGATACAGAAACTGGTGAAATTAAAGCAGTGGGCGGCGGCAGGAACACGACGGTTAAACGCGGCTGGAATTATGCAACGGATGCCAAGCGGTCACCTGGTTCGACCATTAAGCCGATTCTGGATTATGGTCCTGCCGTGGAATATTTAAACTGGTCCACCTACCAACAAATCAAGGATGAGGAATATAAATACAGTAATGGAACACCGCTTAAAAATGCTTCAGGACGACATTATGGTACTGTAACCACTCGTGAAGCACTGGCACGGTCATTAAATATTCCTGCCTTAAAAACGCTTCAAGCAGTCGGATTGGACCGGGCACGTGATTTTGCCACTGACCTTGGCATTCCTTTTGACAAGGAAATTACCGAATCGGCAGCATTGGGCGGCGGTAAGGATGTTTCTACACTTGAACTTGCCGGTGCATACAGTTCATTCGGAAACAACGGTATCTATAATGAACCGCATAGTGTGAAAAAGATTGTTTTACGTGATAAAACAACCATCAAAAATAAGACGGAATCAAAGCCTGTCATGAAAGATTCAACAGCTTTCATCGTGACGGACATGTTGAAAAGCGTAATGAAAGAACCTTATGGAACAGGAAGGTTAGCCAATATACCTAGTCTCCCGGTAGCCGGTAAAACAGGTTCAACCAACTTCACGCCTGAACAGCGTGCAGCGAACAACATCCCATCTTCCGGTGTAAAAGACAGCTGGATGGCGGGTTATACAACGAATTATACAGTCGCGGTTTGGGCTGGTTATGATAATGCATCTGGTGAGCAAATGGAATATCTGGGTGAATCATCTCAAAGGATCCCTAAATTCATCTTTAAGAATTTAATGGAACATATGGCTCAATCAAAAGAAACGAAAGACTTTGATCAACCTGACAGTGTTGTGAAGGTTGGAGTCATCAAAGGTTCGAATCCAGCTGTTAAAGCTAATGAATATACACCAAGCAGTAAAATCACTTATGAATATTATGTTAAAGGCCACGAGCCAACACAAGTGACGACAGAATATGAAAAAATCGACTCACCTGGCATTAACGCTTCTTACAACCAGGAAAGCAATGAAATCAATCTATCATGGTCATATCCTAGAGGTAATGGGAATACCCAATTCGAGGTTAAGATGTCCGTGGACGGCGGTGCACAGAGCGTATTAAAAAAATCGAAGGATACTAGTTTAACGATCCCTAATCCAACCCCTGGAAGTAAATATACTTTCTCAGTGGTAGCTCTAGTTGATAACCAACAAAGTGATCCTGCGAGTACATCTGTCAAAATACCTGCTGAAGTGGAAGTCCCTGAGGGTACTGAGGACGAGAAGATTGAAGATCCTGCCGAAGGTGAAAATCCGGAACAAGAAACTCCTGCAGAAGGCGAAGAGGATAAACAAGACAAAGACAAAGACAAAAATAACAATGGCGAAAATAGTGAAAACGGCAATAACGACAATAACGGAAATAATGGAAATGGCAACAATGATAATAATGGTAATGGGAATGGAAATGGCAACAACACTGATGACGGAAATGGCAATAAGGGCGATGAGGACGTCGAAGGCGGGGATGATGTCACTGACCCCGGAACGGTAGAAGAGGAAAAACCAGTCGAAACCCCTGAACCTGACCCTAACCCGGACCCAGATCCAAACAAAGATACGGAATAAATATATAAAGATTGACTAAAAAAACGTCTAAGCTTTTAGCTTAGACGTTTTTTTGGCTGTTCTTATTTTTGATCATGAACTTCACATATTGTTTTTCAAATTCTCGGAACAACTCACTAAGCTGTCTATAAGAATGAAAAAAAGCAGGTCTTGCAAGGATAAATGAAAGCCTTTCATCCATATTTACCGGAATATTGTTAAAGGATTCTATTTGGACCCGGAAATCATTCAATACCACTGGCTTCCCATGCATCCAGTAGACTGCGGTTAAAAACAAACCGATCCCCTTCTTCATGAGTCCCAATGTCTGTCCCACTTTTCGCTCAGAAAATAGCAAACTGCATTCTGAATCAATTCCCTTCCATATTTCCAGAAGTTCCTTTACATGCATTGCCCCCTTATTCCAAGGAGCATACGCCTCTACATTATTATAATAAAGTAACTCATACGGGAAAGCCTCGAATGGGATCGTTTCACTCCAAACTGCATATCGCTCTTTTTCCAAGATGGGTTCCTTTTCAGGAAAAAACAAAGAATGGTCCAATTCTTTAGGAACTTTTAATGATATGGACTGCGTCAATTGGCTTCTTTCCTTTTCATTCTTTTTTTACCTTCACGGCATAACTCGAGAAGCGGGCAGGTTTCACATCTTGGTGACTGGGCCTTGCAATGATAGCGTCCAAAGAATATCAGGCGGTGATGCGTAACGGACCATTCATCCTTTGGTATCTTAGCCATCAACGTTTTCTCAACATCGAGGACACTATCCTTCCAACGGCATAATCCCAGACGCTTGGAAACACGCTCTACATGGGTATCCACAGCAATCGCTGGCACATCAAAAGCAACGGAAACGACTACATTCGCCGTCTTTCTGCCAACGCCAGGCAATTTAACTAGCTCATCACGATCTCTGGGGACTTCTTTACCGTACTCTTCGATCAGCATGTGCGACAACTTTTGTATGTTCTTCGCCTTGTTACGAAACAAACCGATTGAGCGAATGTCATTCTCCAACTCTTCTATCGGAACGCTTATGTAATCCTCAGGCGTTTTATATTTCTGAAATAAATCCTTCGTGACTTTATTGACTAATACATCCGTACACTGAGCTGACAGGGCAACAGCAACCACCAATTCAAATGGATTGGAGTGATTCAGCTCACAATGGGCATCCGGAAACATTTCACCCATCGTATCCAGACAATATCGAATTTGAGCTTTATTCAACATATTGGTTCTCCTTCAATTTACATTACTGCTCGAGCCAGTTATAGAAAGGCACATCTTTCAACGGTTGTGCAGTCTCCGTCTTTCGGTCCCTCTTTTGGTGAACTCTAAATTTTTGTCCTTGCTCCCTTGCCTGTTCCAAGGTTTTAATTCCATTCTTTTTCCACTCGAATAAAATTCGATCAATGTATCGGAAATTCAATTTTCCGGAAATGACAGACTCCCTCAGAGCTGACTTAATGATCTCAGGTTGATGGTCGTCTTCCATCCACATTGCCAATGTCTCACATTCAAATGGAGATAAAGGGCGGCCAAACTCCTGTTCAAATATCGTATAAAGGCTCTCCCCCGCTTTTTGGATTTCAGCAGACTCTGACTGTTTCAAAGTTTTCAAGAAACAGTCCATCATTTTTTCATAAAGTGGGGACAACGAATATTTTTCCTGTCCGATTTCTTGGCTCTCCTCAACCACCATTTCAACAAATCCCCTTTGGACCAAACGCTGGATCAAGAATAGACATTCCGTTTCCTGCAATGTCATTCGGTCAGAAAGTTGGGATGGTGCAGGGAAATGGTTACCTTTATCGATGAAGCTTTGCAATTGTAATAATAGGACCATTTCTTGTTCATTCAGCCCCATTGTACTATAGTTAGTCAACAAAAAGGATGGAATCGTTATCGTTCCTTCCTTAAACCACGCATATAAATGTTCTTTATTCATGTATTTGGACACCTCTGGTTAAGTATAACATGAATAAGGCTCTCCGAATAAGTTTATAATTTTAACAAAAAACGGTTATCTGCCAAATATGGCAAGATAACCGCTTCATTTACGGAATCAAGGATATAATCGATTTAATAGACGTGGGAACGGGATGGTTTCACGGACATGCTCGACTCCACTGATCCATGCAACGGTGCGTTCTAATCCCAAACCGAAGCCTGAATGCGGTACAGAGCCATATTTTCTTAATTCCATATACCATTTGTAAGCATCTTCGCTCAAGCCATGCTCATTGATTCTCTGTTCAAGCAATTCCTGATCATGAATCCGCTCTGAACCGCCAATTATTTCTCCATAACCTTCCGGAGCGATCAAATCGGCACAAAGAACCACTTCTTCCCTGTAAGGATCTGGCTGCATATAAAAAGGCTTGATTTTGGTTGGATAATGAGTTATGAAAACAGGCTTATCATAACTTTCCGCTATCGCAGTTTCATGCGGAGCTCCAAAATCATCACCCCATTGGATATCATCAAATCCTTGTTCATGAAGGAACTTAATGGCTTCATCATATGTAATCCGCGGGAAAGGAGCTTTAATTTGTTCAAGCTTCGCTGTATCACGGCCCAGTGTATTTAACTCAAGCTGACAGTTTTTCAATACGGATTGGATGATGGAAGAAACGAATTGCTCCTGGACCTCCAGGTTTTCTTTAAATTCGATAAAAGCCATTTCTGGTTCAATCATCCAGAACTCGATTAAATGTCGTCTTGTTTTGGATTTTTCTGCCCTGAAGGTAGGACCAAAGGAAAATACTTTCCCAAGTGCCATGGCAGCCGCTTCCATATAGAGCTGACCACTTTGTGAAAGGTATGCATCCTCATCAAAGTATTTAGTCGCGAACAACTCACTCGTTCCTTCTGGTGCGCTTCCAGTTAAAATTGGGGGATCCACTTTAACGAAACCTTCTTCATTAAAGAATTCATATGTAGCACGGATTATTTCATTCCGGATTTTCATGACTGCATGCTGCCGTTTTGAACGCAGCCACAAATGGCGGTTATCCATTAAGAATTCGGGACCATGAGCTTTAGGTGTAATGGGATAATCCAATGATTCATGTATGATTTCAATATCTTTCACCTGTAACTCAAAACCGAACGGCGATCGTTCATCCTTTTGAATGACACCTGTTACATACAAGGATGACTCTTGCGAAATCGATTTCGCACGAGCGAAAATTTCTTCACCCACTTCAGCTTTCACGACCACACCTTGAATGAAACCAGAGCCATCACGGATTTGAAGGAAAGCAATTTTCCCACTGGAACGTTTGCTGGCAAGCCAGCCTCCAATGGTAACTTCTTGATCGACGAATTTGCTAGCATCTTTTATTGTAATTTTCACGGAATTTACCTCCAAAAATAGCTTAACTTACTAATGAATTTACTCTACTTATTATACCCATAGCCCTGCTTACAAGCAAATAAATCACTTGAAGCGGAAGTTCCATGCCCTTTTAAATCACTCTTATTATGTTTTTGTCGCGTATTCGCCAGATTGTATGGTAGATTACTTTTCACTAATGCCCATGCTCTTATTACTGGAAAGTCATCTCTGTATATGTATCGATCGACATTTCTACTTTTAAACAAAGGATTGAATCCAATCAACCAATGGTAATCATTTTCGCCTTTAACAAGGTTTCAAATGATGCATATAATTGAAAAGCACTTTTAGGGTTTCTTATTTGGCAGGAAAGCAGCTCTTCAAGTCTTTTGATCCTATAGCGTAAACCACTCATTGAAATGTTCAATTCTTTCATGCTGCATTCAAGATTTCCACCGCATTGCAGAAATACATAAAGCGTTTTCAATAATTCATTCATTTTTGGATCTTCTTTCATCAATAAAGGACCCAGCATTTTCTCAGCTTTTTGCAGGACCGCTGGAGTACTACCAGTATGCATTAAAATGGATAGCAGATCGACTTCTTCAAATTTGGTAATATCCCGAGTTCCTTCATTCATATTCAAAGCGGTTAAAGCTTCTTGAAAAACATCCTGAGCCCGTTCCAATTCATCACTTGTTGTGCTAAGTCCCATTTTAAAATTATATCCGCTGAAAACAGTATATAAGTGATTGATGCATTCCTTGGTTAGAAATTGAAATTCATTTCCAGGACTCAATGGTATAAGCAATACGATATTACCATCCCTTAATGCTGTTAAGACGACTTGATTCCGCTTCTTAAAGAAACTATATATCTCTTCGATGATTTTCTGCTGAATGAAATAGTCATTCTCTGTCCCCCGATCGGAGGAAAAATCATAGCCCAGCACCGCAATGGTGAAAGGATGATCCAATGAAGCGTCTAAATACATGCTTTTTTTGATTATTTCTTCTCTAGAAGCAAATTCTCTATTTAATATTTGTTCAAGAAATAAACCTTTTACCCTTTCAAGGGCTTCAAAACTGCTTTTCTCATTTAAGAGGAATAAGGAACCAGTCATGGAAACCCTCTCAAGAATCATTCGATTGATTTCCAGGTTCGTTTTTCCTTCGACTCGATCAGACTGCACAAAGGCACAATAGCCATAAGTTTTATTTTGTAACGTTATGGGAGTATAAAGCAGCTCCATCCCATCTTTTACGATTCTTCCGGTCTCCAAAGTGACAGGGCCATTTTCCCTCATTAATTTAAGCTGATTCCTGACTTCCCTCACCTTCCCTTTCTGAAAGCCAGCATGATAAACCTGATTGCCATTGAAATTCTCCATCAACAAAGGTATTTTTGTTTTCTGATAAACCATCCTCACTATGGATTGAAGGCTTCTTCCGTTAATTAACTCTTCTGTCAGCAAATTATGAATATCCATCACTTTTGACAAACTATTGCGTTCCTCCAGCAGCTTTTCATATGTTACGGCAAGCTCTTGTACAATCGGTTCGGTTTTATAATATTTCAACTCATCCTGAATCTCCGTGCCCCATAAATGTATCGATTTACCTTCGTATCTACACTCTGATTGCCCTGCTCCCTTACAGGCACTTTCCTTGAAAATCACTTCATGACCGCAGACCGTTGAATAAAATCCACTTGCATATCCCGTCAATGTATAACAGACTGGCTTTTCCGCGATGCCTGTCTGAGTGATATGTTCCTCTGCTTCATAGGAATTCACCCAAACCCCTTCCACCTTTACAGAGTGCACTTCCGCTTGACTATCCATCGATAATTCCAGATTCATAGTATTAACTTTTGTATAACCTTGCAGCATATGTAAAATGGGGCCTTGCCTCAGTATCTCCTTAACCGTTGACATATTCCCTTTTAGTGCCTTTTTAGCATCATTGACTCCGATATTCCAGCCATAACGTATTAAAAAAGACTTCATTCTTTCAAATCCAATATTCTCGATCAAGTCCTTTCTTAAAGTACCGAAAATCGAAGAGGAAGTCAGGATCATCCTCTCATCATTTAAATGAATTTCACCATCATCATTCTTAAGATTCAAAAGATTCGTCATGATTCCCTCCGGCTTTCCTTTTACATAATATTATACTTTTTCCATACCTTTCCTTTCAAGATAAATGTAAACGCATTCATATCATGCAGTGGCGGAAAAACCGGTGGGAGTCCGATACAAACCATTCTTTTTCACGTTTTCTTAATCAGATTAATTCATTCGGAGGTGGATCAAATCAGCATTAATGCCTTCATATGCATTTATCCACTTATCATTTGTCCAGCCATGGAGATCATAATCGTCCATTGCCAAGTCCACAAACGCTTTGAATTTATCTGATTGTCCATTTAAATCTGCCATTTTCATGGTTTCAAGCCTAATATTTTCATGGTTACCTGCATAATTGATTTCATATAATTCATTCCTGCCACCAAATTCCGTGCCGATGGAATCCCATATAAGTTTCATCAGTTTTACCCTTTCCACTGCCGAAACCCCGCCTGTACCCTTATAATATTTATCGAGATACGGACGGACCTCAGGGTTTAAAAAATCCTTGGAGCTTGATGGGAGTTGAATGAGATTACCTGCTACAACTTGTTCAAATATCTGTTTCACCTTTGGCCAAACCATTGGTGCGAACACCCTATATGCAGTTGCATATGTGCTATTGGGTAGAACAGTGCCATTCGGCCCTTCCATCGGATCCGTAGCCATCGCTGTCGAGATAGCCCAAAACATATTCCTGTAAGCAAGCACTTCCCCTATATTGGCTTGAACTCCCCTAAATTGATTCGTTCCTGCCATTTCCGTAGCTTTCATCAGAAGCCCAGCCATAAAGTCCAATTTCACCGCATAGCGTGTGCAGCCATGAAATGTATATCGATTCATCCACCCAGTCTTGGATCTAAACCCATTTGCAATTTCCACATTATTATAGGCGAATACATTCTCCCATGGGACGAATACATGATCAAGGACGATGACTGCGTCATTTTCGTCGAACCGACTGGAAAGCGGGTAATCGAAAGGAGTGCCTGACTTGGCAGCCGTTTCTTCAAAAGACTGTCTGCTGATCATTTTTAATCCCGGCGCATTCATCGGCACAAAGAAAATCAATGCATGGCTTCTATCTCCTTCCCCAAGATCGACAGGAGAATAATTCGCGACAAAATTATAATTCGTCAGTGCTGCAGAAGTTCCAACCATTTTGGCTCCGCTTACGATTATCCCATCATCCCGCTCTTCCACCGTACGCACAAATACCTCTTTATTTTCATGTAGCGGTTTATTCCTGTCCATTGCCGGATTTATAATTGTATGGTTACAGAAGGGAACGTCCCTTGTGGTTTTTTCATACCATCTTTTCGCATTATCTTCAAATCCCTTATAAAAATCGCTATACGGTCCCAATGATCCTGTAAAAGCAGCTTTGTAGTCAGGGGTACGACCCATGAAACCATAGCTCAATTTTGACCATTGTGCTATCGCATCCCTTGCTTCAAGCAGCTCTGTTGCGTTCTTTGAGGCCTTGAAGAACTTATGGGTAGTATGACCTTCATCTGTCTTGGCCGTTAAAATCCGTGCAGTAACCGGATCATGGAGAGCATCATATAGTTGGGCAATTGACCTGGCAGAATTGCGGTATGCTGGGTGTGTCGTCACATCATCTACTTTATCTCCGTTCAAGAATACCGTTCTTCCATCTCGTAAACTTTCTAAATACTCTTTACCATTCATCATCGGAACATCCCCCATTCACAATCTTTCAATTTGAATTCCTAGCTTCATACTAACTAAATGTTCAAGGCATTTATCTGTTGAAACCCATCTTTTTTCTAACATTTTTTGTCTAATTATACTGAATAATCTAAATATGTTGAACTTAAACAATAAATCATATACGATATCATATATGATTAATAATAAAAACAAGGGGTGAGTGTCCATGGCAAAAGCAAGAGTGAAACTCAAAAAGTCAGATTATTCAGAAGAAATGGAAATACTGTCGAACCGCTATATATTAATGAACGGTGATAAGTATGAGGTATCACAAATCAAGTTGGATAACCCTATTTCAGGAACCGTATATGGAACATTATTAAACTATAAAGGATCATTGGAAGCATTGAAGGAAAAGGTCTACCATCCTCCTTATAATGAACCTCCTAAAGGGCCGATCCTTTATATTAAACCTAGAAACACGTTTTCGTCTTTTTCAAATCCAGTTCCCCTTCCAAACGGCATACATGAATTGGAAATCGGGGCCGCACTTGGAATAGTAATCAGTAAAACGGCCACAAGAGTCAAGAAAGAACATGCATTGGATTATATAGAAGGTTTTACGATCGCCAATGATATTAGCATTCCGCATGAGAGCGTTTTCCGTCCTGCTATCCGCCATAAAGCCCGTGATGGATTTTGCCCGATCGGTCCATGGGTCGTATCCAAGGAATCCATCTCCAACCCCGATTCTTTAGGAATTCGTGTATATATAAATGGAGAGTTAAGACAGGAAAATTCAACTTCAAATCTAATTCGCTCCATATCCCGCCTTATTGAGGATGTAACTGACTTCATGACTTTGAGTACGGGTGACGTCCTTCTAGTTGGTGTTCCAGAGAATGCACCGCTGGCAAAAGCCAATGATCATGTCAGAATAGAAATAGACGAAATCGGATATTTGGAAAATACCATAATTTCCGAGGAAAAACTATCACTGGAGGGGATTTTATGAAGAGAGCACGTGTAGCCTATGCAGGTGCCATACATTCAGCAAGTGAATATTATGGCCAGCTCCAATTGGCGGATGGCAGGATTGTCAATGAGCAGGATGTTGTCTGGCTTCCCCCTGTGGAACCACGAACTGTCTTCGCGCTTGGCTTGAATTATGCAGACCATGCGAAAGAGCTTGCTTTTAAAGCCCCGGAAGAACCCCTTGCGTTCTTAAAAGGTCCCAATACCTTTATCGGCCACCGGGGACAGACAAGACGGCCTGCTGATGCAGCTTATATGCATTATGAATGTGAACTTGCAGTCGTCGTAGGTAAAAAGGCGAAGAACATAAAAAAGGAAGAAGCCTTTAAGTATGTAAGTGGATATACGATTGCAAATGATTATGCAATACGGGATTATCTGGAGAATTACTACCGACCTAACCTAAAGGTCAAAAATCGCGATACCTGCACCCCAATTGGGCCTTGGCTTGTCGATGCCGAGGATATTCCAGATCCTTCGAATCTAGCCATAAAAACTTACGTCAACGGAAAATTGACTCAGCAAGGCAACACGAAAGACATGATTTTCGGCATTGCTGATTTAATTGAATATTTTAGCAGCTTCATGACATTGAGCCCAGGGGATATCATATTGACAGGCACACCTGAAGGATTGGCGGATACTGCAGTAGGCGATGAAATCATCACTGAAATTGAAGGTATCGGGAAACTCGTTAACACAATAGTCGGTGACGATATATTTACTGAAGGCGGGGATCGGCCGCATCTAAAAATCCATAATTAACGGAAGGGACTGATCACATGCCTCATATCATTATTGAATATACGGATAATATCAAAGATGAAATCCAGATTGACGGCTTATTAAGGAAGGTGAATGATGTACTGATATCCTATCCTTCCATCTTTCCGATTGGCGGCATTCGATCCCGGGCCATTGAATTGAAGCATTATCGTGTTGCCGATGGTACAGAGGATGATGCCTTTGTTCATGCCATACTAAAAATTGGCGCTGGTCGCAAAGACAGTGATAAAACCAAAGTATGTGACCAACTTTTCGAAACGATGGAATCCCATTTGGCATCCCTCTTTTCAAAAAGATATCTAGCCCTCTCCATGGAACTTATTGAATTCAGTGATTTTGGCACATATAAAAAGAATAATATCCATGATCGATATAATTAATGAACAATATTTCATATTTAAAGGCCTTCCTCATCATCGGGAAGGCCTTTAAATTAATATGTTTTGCCAATGCTACCGGACTCAGTTGATTTCTGCAAGGTTTTCAGTACGGTTCAAGAACTCCTTGACACGGTCCACATATTCCTGTTTATCATAGCCGTTATATAAAGCGCTCGCCATACGGACCGGATCCCCAAAAAAGAATCTTTCGTACAGCGTTTGCCTGGATCCAAATGAACTCATGCATACATCCCATGCGAGACGATACAATTTAACCCTGTCATAGGCTCCACCATTCGCGGCTTGAAGATATTTATCCAAATCCGGTCGAAGCTCCGAATTGAAATCGGCTTCATTTGGTATCGCCATTAAGCCACTAGCTCCAAGAAGCTGCATTATTTCACTGAATCTAGGGTAAATCTTCGGATAATAATTACGGGCTATGTTTAACGGTGTGAAATCGGGTGTCATCATTCCCCACTTATCCACTTTCGCGTTTGCCTCCGAAGCTGTAATGAAAGCCTTTACCGTTTCAAGCGCTATGATGACTTCCGAGATTTTTTCCTGAACATGCTGGTATTGCCCGATATTGATGGTTTCCGCCATTAGTTGCAAAATCCCCAGAATGAACTCGGTTTTGGCGATATTCTTCGCTACCACCTGATGGGTCATATGAACAACTGCATTGCTTTCATTATAAGCCTGGTTGCAAATGCCGACATCCCCATATGCAAATACCCGATTCCAAGGAACGACTACATCATCAAAAACGATAATCGTATCCATTTCCTCAAACCTTGAACCAAGAGGATGGTCAAAATGTGATTTGCCATAGTCGAATGATTCACGACAGATGAATTTCAACCCTGGTGTATTATTTGGTATGGAGAATGCGAATGCATAAGGATTTTCTTCTTCCGATTGTTTAAGCAATGTTGAAGGGAAAACCATGATTTCATCCGTTATTCCTCCTTGTGTAGCTAATAATCTGGCTCCCTTTATAATAAGCCCTTCTGAATTCTTGCCAGCAATCCGTGCAGCGATGTAAGGGTCCGGAAGCTTTGCGGCACTAACTCCCCTATTAACCTGGGGTTGAATCAAGGTATGTGTCAACGACAAATCCTTTTCCCTGCAGAGCTCATAATAATCTTTCATATTTTTAGCAAATGCCGAATCCTGAGTGCCGAACATATCAGCTGCAGTACCGTACGCCATCATCCCACTGTTGATATAGTCAGGGGAACGTCCCATCATTCCATTATTATGCCTTGCCCATTCTTGAATCATTTTCCTCCTTTTTTCAAGGTCTTCCTTAGTCCGCGGCTGCATGAATGAAGTCCCTACTCTTTCGTTTGAAGTTGGTGAAATATAAGTCATGATGTCAGTTTTCGCGGAATCATGCTGCAAATCATATAATTCGGCCTGTGATTTCATGACCCCTTTAAAAGCTGGATGTTGACTGATCTTATCTTTTACTTGCTCTCCATTGATCCATACATTCGCCTTTGCTTTATCTACCCTATCGATATATTCTTTACCTGTTTTAGCTGGCATGCTTACATCCCCCTTTAGTATCAATCTAAATGAAGCGCTTACAATTAAATAAATTCCAAAAATTCAATTAATTCCTATAACAAAATATACCATATGTTATGATATATATATAATACTTAAAAAATTCAATATGTATATGTAAATCATATGTATGAGGTGTATATAATGGACATCCGGCAGTTAAAGTATTTTGTGACGATCGTTCAGGAAGAACAAGTAACCAAAGCCGCAAAAAAATTACATATGGCTCAACCCCCCCTTAGCCAGCAACTTAAATTAATGGAAATGGAAATCGGTGAAAAACTTTTCGATCGGAATGGAAAGAAACTTGAACTCACTGAAACTGGCAAGGTCCTATATAAAAAGGCCGAAGCTCTATTAAACCAGTTTGAAGAATCACTACTGGAAGTTAAGGAAGTCAGTAAAGGGGTACAGGGCACTCTTTCCATAGGGTCAGTAAAAACTTGCTTTTCTTACATTCCGCAAAGGATGAGGGCCTTTAGAGTAAAATACCCTGACATACGCTTCAAGTTAATGGAAGGTGATACGTTCCGTTTGACAGAAGGCTTAATAAACAGGGAAATCGAGTTGGCCATTGTACGGCTTCCAATTAACGGTAAGCAATTCTCATCGATTAACCTTCCGCCGGAAGATTTTGTGCTTGTCACCCCAAAAGATTGGGATATCCCAGACTCCATCGAATTTAAACAAATTAAGGATTATCCCCTCCTATTGCTGCATAGGGTAAGCGGACAGGGAACTTATGAACTTATAGTGGATGAGTGCTTCAGACATGGGTTTGAACCGACGATTGTATGTGAATGTCCTGATGCTGCAATGATTTTATCTTTGGTGAAGGAAGGAATAGGCGCTACCATCATGCCACGAACCACATCCAAATCGTTTTCAACCCAAGGTATTAAAATAATCGAATTGATAGATTGTGAAGTACAATCGGAAGCCGCCCTTATTTGGCTCGAAGAACGCTATCTTTCCAAAGGCGCCGTCAAATTTCTAGAAACATTTTCTGAATGAATGGCCAGTTATCCTTGAATATTAGTATATTAGTTCATCTGTACCTCTTTCTAATCTTTAGTGTTTGTTTGAATTTCTTTATCCAATGAAAAGAAAAAAGCAACCTATCATTTGATGGCTGCTTTTTCAAATCCATTCATAAGTGCGATGAACTGCGCTTTATTTATAGGCATGCTTTCACATCATTCAATGTCGCAAAACCCCCTTAACATCATGACCGGTGTTGGACTTTACGAGGATTTCATTATAATTGTCTTCTGTAACCGTTTTCAACGCTGTCCTGCGGTTACCGAACAGGGCACCTAAATAGCATGCGAGGAACCCAAGCGGAATGGAAACGATTCCTGGTGAATTCAAAGGAAAAATCGGGTCACCTGTCATAATGGTGGCTCCGGGGGCCGGGTTCCAGACATTTGGACTTAGAGCCACGAGCAAAAGCGTACCAATAAGACCTGTCATCATACCGACTATCGCTCCCGTTTTATTGAATTTTTTCCAATAGATCGTAAGAAGGATTACCGGCAAATTCGAACTAGCCGCCAGTGTAAAGGCAATCGATGCCAGAAACGCTACATTGAATTCCTGCAGACCTAATGATAAAACGATCGCAAGTGCAGTAACACCAACTGATGCCCATCTAGCCATCGTCATTTGCTGTTTTTCCGTCGCCTTTCCATCTTTTAATATTTCATTATAAAAATCATGTGAAAAAGCCGTAGCACCCGTTAAAACGATTCCCGCAACAACTGCGAGTATCGTTGCAAAGGAAACGGCCGCAATAAATGCGAATAAGATGTCCCCGCCCACAAGTTTTGCCAATAAAGGTGCAGCCATGTTACCCGCTGGATTAGCGGCCATGATATTCGATGTTCCAACCAACTTCGCAGCACCGAATCCG
This sequence comes from Peribacillus sp. FSL P2-0133, assembly GCF_037975445.1. NCBI lineage: Bacteria > Bacillati > Bacillota > Bacilli > Caryophanales > Bacillaceae > Peribacillus > Peribacillus sp. FSL P2-0133. The sequence goes on from NZ_CP150254.1 coordinate 3,687,201, forward strand.
AGAAAAATGACCATGATATGAAAAGCACCCATAATCCACATCACCCAAACAACAGACTTTCTTGCCACTCGTGCATTCGGGACAGTCAAAAAACGTATTAAAATGTGAGGTAGACCTGCCGTTCCCAGAATTAGTCCCAGTGATAAGGAAGCTGCATCCCACCCACTGGCATATTTAATACCTGCTTTCAGGTAATCTGCACCCATGGGTGTCGCCGTTTTCATATCAGTGAAAATTCCGATGAAACTAAAATTCAATTTCCACATGACGATCATGAATAATATAAACACTCCGCCTATCAGCAGGATGGCTTTAATGATCTGCACCCAGCTCGTCGCCGTCATCCCCCCAAATAGAACAAATACCAACATGACAATACCTACGATGATGACAGAAATATTATACGGGATGTCTAAAAGCAGTTTAAATAAAGCACCTGCCGCAACAAGTTGCCCCAGCATGTACATGACTGATATCACCAAGGTATTAAATGCGGTCACTCCCCGGACCTGTTTATATTTAAACCTTGTAGTCACCATATCAGCCAATGTGTATTTCCCCAAGTTCCTTAAAGGTTCAGCCACTAGGAATAACACGACAAGAAATGAAACAAGTGCTCCATACATCAGGAAAAATCCATCATACCCCGTTAAGGAAAATGCCCCAATCAACCCTAAAAACGTGGAGGCCGACATAAAATCCCCGGCCAATGCAAGTCCATTTTGCCTAGCGGTCAACCCTCCCCCGGCCGTATAAAAAGAGCCTGCCGTTTTAGTTTTTTTGGAAGCGAAATACGTGATGAAAAGGGTACCTATCGACATTAGCGCAAAGAGAATAATAACTGTCCAATTCATGATTCAAAGCCCTTCTTTCTCGATGATTTCTTTTATTTGTTCATCGATTCTTTCTGATTTCCTTACATATATGCTGCAAACCCATACAGACATAACCGTAATGGAGACACCGTACACCCACGCCCAGGTTATGTCTCCTATGAAAGGGTGATCCAGCATATCTGTGTAAAAAACTAAGAAGGGCAAAAGCAGGGAATATCCCATAAAGAAAATCGTAAAAGGGATAACGAATTTCTTTTTATCGGAAAGCATATTCTGAAACTCTTTGGAGGCAACAATCTTTTCATAATCCACCAGATTAGTTTGTTCCGATTCATCAAGGTTTTTTTCCAACCGAACCATTTCTACACACCTCTTCTGATTTTTATTTTTGCAAGGACGGTACTAGTAGTGTTGAGTCTCTCCAATGTCAGCCGCTTTCTTCAATGGCACAAATCCCCTCCATCCCAAAATCCAAACAAACTCATCTGCACAAAGAGGTCTAAAGCCCATTCCCTAAGCTTTCCGTACTCCTTTTGTCTAACCGTGACGCTCACACGTAGGGCAGCAGTAAGTTCCCACTGCTGCCCTGTCCCAGACCATATCTTTTTTAGAAGGCTTGCACTTTCGTAATAGACTTGGCTCGCATATCCGTCATCTGTTTCGACTTCATTATCCTTTCACTTTTCCATTTGATATGAATCTTCTTTCCTTCCAAGGGAAGAGAATCATTGAAATGTAAGTGCCAACTCTCATGAAATGATCCGTCCATTGTTTGATAGGCGATTCCCTCATAAACATTTCCTTCGATCTGGATTTCGATTAAATAAACTCCTGGCGGGGGTTTCAGGAATGCTTCCGATAATGTAACGATGATGTGTTGATTTTCCTTGGAATGGATTGTTCCTTGACTTTCAAAGTATGTGCCAAGGAATGACGGGATATCTGCGAACCGACCTTCTGCAATCAAGTTTCTAAGCTTAGTGGAACTTACTTTTTCATGATCAATTTCAAACTTCTTCATTTCCGTCACTTCAAAAAATCGCTTACCTTCGATTTTCAGCGTTTCCATATTCCCTTCCCCTTTATGTCCATAGCGGAAATCGAATCCAGCCACGGCATGTTTGCATTTAAATCCACATAGATAATCCTCGATAAAACCAGTAGGTGAAAGATGGGCAAATGCGGAATCGAAGTTCACGACTATCAAGGTTTCTACACCTAAATCTTGCATGATTTTTGCTTTTTGCTCTAAAGGAGTAATATATGTTTGGGGTTGAGCGTTTCCTATGATTTGCTTTGGATGCGGAAAAAATGTCATGACTGCCAATTTCAAATCTTGCTGTATGGCAATCCTTTTGGCTAGATTTATCAATTCTTGATGGCCAAGATGAACTCCGTCGAAAAATCCAAGAGCCAGCACACACGGTTCTGCTACTGCTGTATATATACTGGAAAGTGGGTGCTGAACATGAATGATATCCAAATCCATCTTCCTTCCTTTGCTTCTTGAAAGGTTACATTATAAACTCTGTAAACGGACCTTCCATAATCCAGCAGTTTCCATCAACCATTCACCCGTTCTGTTCCCTTAAATGGTGACAATTGGTCTTGGAATATGCACTAGCGCCATATCCTAATGACCAGGGGAGTCAATGTATGTTTTTAAGAACGTTCGATCATTCATCCTAAATCCCGCTTCTATATGATGAATTCAGGCTTGCTTTTTGCCAGAATCGGTTCTTTAAGAGGAACTTCTTCACCTGATATTATATCAAGTACGGCAGATGCCTCATCAAACCATGAATCCGGCGCTTTGGCTCCCCAGAATGTTTGGCGTCTTGGGTCATTCAAATCCCAATGAATTGGTTCGGTATCCGGGTCAGCTGTTAAGTAATCCCCATTGTATAATTCGATCCTGTGACCGTCCGGGTCTCTTAAATATAGGAAGAATGCATTGGATAGGCCGTGCCTTCCTGGTCCGCGTTCGATGGACTCGGCATATCCCAGTGATGCCAGTACATCACAGGCATGGATAAGTGCAAGGGGGTCAGGCAGAAAGAAGCCTACATGATGAAGTCTTGGACCGATTCCGTTCATGAATGCCTGGTCATGGACCGTTTGCTTTCTATGTAGCCACGTTGCCCATAATTTGCCCGATTCATCCACTGTGTCTTCCGAGCATGCAAAACCTAATTCTTTCACATAAAAATCATGGGCTTTTTGCACATTTGGTACACAACAATTCACATGATCGATTCTTTGAACCCTTGAACCCCTATGCATATCGAATCGTTGAAGCAATCTCTCGGCTTTTTCCATTTTGCTGAAAAACTCCACTGGCAATCCTGAAATATCCTGAACTCGTAGCGACTTGCCTAGTGCATGCTGTGTTCCTTCCTGCATCCACTTCATTTTCATTCCCTTGGACAGGAAAAAAGATTCCAATTCATCAAGGTCTTCCTCTTTTTCAACCTTGTATCCTATTGCTTCAACGCTTGGCTTTTCTGCCTTTTGCAAGATAAGCGAGTGATGATGCGCTTCCTCTAAACCACGTAAATATATGTGATCATTCGTTCTTTCCGTTTCAATGAAACCTAAAGCATCCACATAAAAGGCTCTTGATTTATCTAAATCTGTTACATTAAGTATCGTTCTCGCAACACGAATAATAGAAAAATTCATAGTATTCTCCCCTTCTTTAATGAAACACGGATTATTTTTCAGCAGAAGAAACGGCATTCCGTTTCACGCCTCCAAATTTTGGAATGTGATGTTCGCCAATTGCTACGTGGATAACTTGTGTTTCCGTATAGAATTCAAAGCTATAATGGCCACCTTCACGTCCTACCCCACTATATTTCGATCCTCCAAATGGTATCCGCAAATCCCTTACGTTTTGGGAATTCACCCAGACCATCCCGCTATCTACAGCCTGTGCAAATCTATGTCCACGTTTCATATCATTGGTCCATACATAAGCAGCGAGACCATACTTTACATCGTTAGCCATTCTCAGTACTTCCTCTTCAGTCTTGAAAGGAATGACTGCCATGACAGGCCCAAAAATCTCTTCTTGTGCTACCGTCATCTCATTTGTACAGTTCAAGAGAAGCGTCGGGGCAATATAATTCCCTTCCTTGAACGCACTCGGTATGGCACCGCTTACGATTTCCGCCCCTTCATCTTTTGCTATATCCAGATAACGGGAGACATTATTAAAATGGTTACGATGGATCAGCGGTCCGATTTCCGTTTCTGGCTCCATTGGGTTTCCAATTTTGATATTGTGAACACGTTCCTTCAACTCTGCAACGAACTGGTCTATTATCGATTCATGGACAAATAATCTCGAATTGGCTGTGCAGCGCTCCCCATTAAATGAATAAATTCCCCAAACCACAGAATCCAGGGCTTTTTCTAGATCGGCATCTTCAAAAATGACCGCTGGCGATTTACCTCCGAGTTCCATGGAAAAACGTTTCATTGTATCCGCACCATTTTTAATGATTTCAGCGCCAGTCGTCGTTTCTCCGGTAAAGGATATCAATTGGACTTCAGGATGGGCAACCAAGGACGCCCCTGCTGTTTCCCCAAAACCGTGAACGATATTGAATACGCCTTTCGGCAGACCGGATTGGTCAATGATTTGTGCCAATTTATTGGCAGTCAGTGGGGACCACTCCGCCGGTTTAAGGACACATGTATTACCTGTAGCCAGGGCCGGGGCGATCTTCCAGGTTTCTAACATGAATGGCGCATTCCAAGGAGTGATTAATCCTGCCACTCCTATCGGTTTATGGATCGTATAATTGATGAAAGTGTCATCCACTTGATACGACTCTCCTATTAGCCTGCTTTTCACCATCTCAGAATAAAAACGGAAATTCTCCGCTCCCCTTGCCGCCTGTTTTTTTGTCTGGCTAATCGGCAACCCTGTATCAAGGGATTCCAAAAAGGAAATTTCTTCTGCATTTTCTTCAATTAAATCAGCAATCCTATTAATGTACTTCAATCTTTCTTCCACTTTCATCGTTCTCCATGGGCCATTATCGAATGCAGCTCTTGCGGCAGCTACCGCTTGATCAATATCCTCTTTAAACCCTTCTGCCACATTATTGATTGCTTGATTATTAAAAGGGCTTAGATTTTCAAATGTTTTTCCTGAGATACCATCGACAAATTGACCATTGATGTAATGCTTGACATCTTGCACGGGAAAAGTTTGCATGATAAATCCTCCTTTAAAAAATAATTTTGGGAAGATGACAATAATCGATTAGATTTGTGCAATCTTCCCAATCTAGCAATTATGACTGGATTATTTGGTCAATCAACCCGTATGATTGAAGGGTTTCACGCAGTTCTTTTTCCAATGGTTCCGAAGGCGGTCCCATAGGCGGCCTTAATGCAGGATTGATTTTCCCCATCATCCCCATCGCAGCTTTTAATGGTCCTGGATTGGTTTCTTTAAACAAGACATCATTCAATGGCATTAATTTGTAATGGAGGTCAAGTGCCTTATCCACATCACCCTCCACCCAAAGGTTATAAATTTCCGCAACTTCTTTAGGAGTGATATTTGCAGTAGCACTTATATGTCCTGCCCCTCCAATAGCCAACATTGGATAGCATAATAATTCGATGCCCGAATATAAGAGAAAATCCCTTCCGCAATTCAATAAGACACGGTTCACATGTTCGAAATCTTTATTAGATTCCTTTACACCAATAATATTTTTACAATCTTCAGCAAGACGTGCCAATGTCTTCACTTCTAAATTCGTCGCCGTTCTTCCGGGAATGTTATAAACGATAAGCGGGATATCAACAGAATCGGCTACCGTTTTAAAATGATTGTAAAGTGCCTGTTGATTCGGTTTATTGTAATAAGGAACGATGACTAAAGCAGCATCCGCGCCCATTTCCTGTGCCCTTTTTGTCAAATGCAACGTTTCTTTCTGATTGGCAGATCCAGTACCTGGTGCAACTGGAACACGGGCTTTTGCTGCTTTAATAGCCGTTTCCATCACTAATTCCCGTTCCTCAATCGTAAGTGAACTCGGCTCGCCGGTAGTACCGCATACCGAGATTCCATGGGAACCGCTTTCAATGTGCCAGTTTACTAGATTTTCAATTGCCTTTACATCAACTTCCATCTTTTCATCAAACGGAGTGATAACGGGAGCGATGGATCCTCTTAAACGACTTTTGATTTCCTCGTACATTTTTTCTACCACCTTTTAATTATTGGAATATTCGGAATAATTTAAGTGAAAAAATCGGCTTTGCTTTTATGAATAATCGATCGACTATTATAAAACAAAGCCTAGGTCATCAAAGTGCCTGATCGTGTTTAGTTTCCGCCCTCTGCTTGAATGTGCTGATGGCATTCAGTTTATGCTTTCTCACCAATGATTCAATTTCTTCAAAAGATGCTTTTTCCTTTAGAAGCTTTATGATGCTTTCATGTTCGCGAATCGATTGGACTGCGCGTTGCGGAACCATGGTGAACATGGACTTTCTGACCCTATTCATTCTTTGTTGCGCCTGTTTAATTTCTTCCTTTAAAAAGGAATTTCCGCACTTTTCATAAATTTCCGCATGGAAACATTCGTTTAACTTACCAAACAGCTCTAATTCAAAGTTATGGAGGGCTTTTTCCATTTCTTTGTTTAAATTAATTAGATTTTCAAAATCATGATCATTCATAGTTAAAGAACTTAAGGCAGCAGCATATCCTTCAAGCAAAGATAAAACAGAAAGAGTTTCAATGTATTCGCTCTCATTAATGCTTGTAACCACCGCTCCACTATAAGGCTTATATTGAATAAGGCCATCAGATTCCAGTTGTCTGATCGCTTCCCTGACAGGAATCGGACTTAAACTAAGTTCTTTTGCCGTTTGATCGATAATGATCCGCTGTCCAGAACCATATGTTCCATCCAAAATTAATTTAATAAGGTGCTCATAAGCTATTTGCTTTTTGCTGGGGTTTTTGTTTTTCTCTTCCATATTTTCATCATATATGAAATCATATATGATTGCAATCGATTTTTATTAAAAATCATATATGATTTTCACTTTTCTTTACAAGCTTGTTTTGCCATAAATAATGACCTTTTCCTTTGCCATAATGAAGTGAGCTAAAACGCTTATCATGTCTTCTTCCCGAAAGTGCCATATCGAAATACAAACAAAAAAACCTGCAGACCCTGATGTAGCCAGGTAGTCTGCAGGTTATTAAAAAATTATGCCATTTTTGATTTAACGAATGAATGTATTCTTTCAACTGCTGCTTCCAGCAGCTCCAATGAAGTTGCATAAGAGAGTCTGATGTTATCGGGTGCACCAAACCCTGAACCTGGAATTACAGCCACTTGAGCTTCTTCCAGCAACGCAGTCGTAAATTCCTCGACATTGCTGTACCCTGTTAATTCAACTGCACGTTTAACGTTCGGGAATAAATAAAATGCCCCTTGTGGTTTAATGCAGCTGATCCCTGGAATTTCAACCAATTTATCATATATCTTATTCAAACGGCCTTCAAATGACTGACGCATTTCTTCAACAGGCTCCTGTGTGCCTTCATAAGCGGCAATCGCACCATATTGAGCAGTTGTGGTAGGATTGGATGTGCTATGGCTTGCAAGGTTCGTCATTGCTTTAATGATGGACTCATCACCGGCTGCATAACCAATTCTCCAGCCAGTCATCGAATGCGATTTAGAAACACCATTGATGATGATCGTTTGCTTTTTCAATTCAGGTGAAATCTCTGCAATGGATGTATGTTTAGCATTTCCATAAACCAATTTTTCGTAAATTTCGTCGGAAACGATCAGGATATCATGAGCCAGGCAAACTTCCCCGATAGCTGCCAATTCTTCCTTGGAATAAAGCATGCCCGTTGGATTGCTTGGAGAGTTGATGATAACCGCTTTCGTTTTTTCGGTAATTGCTTGTTCTAATTGTTCTTTAGTGATTTTATATTGATTTTCTTCCGTACCGACTACATAAACTGGTTTACCGTCAGCAAGCTTGATTTGCTCAGGATAGCTAACCCAATATGGTATCGGAACAATGACTTCATCTTCTTCATCCAGGATAGCTTGAAACAATGTGTAAAGCGCGTGCTTTGCACCTGAGCCAACTACAATTTCAGACGGTTTGTAATCCAAGCCTTGATCACGCTTCAATTTAGCCGCAATTGCTTCTTTTAGCTTCGGCAGACCAGCGGATGGCGTGTATTTAGTTTGACCTTCATTCATGGAAAGAAGTGCTGCATCTATAATATGTTTGGGCGTATTATAGTCTGGTTCACCAGCACCCAAACCAATTATATCTAGACCTTGGGCCTTAAGTTCCTTTGCTTTTGCCGTGATGGCCAATGTTGTTGATGGCGTTAATGACTGAACGCGGTTCGCTAATTTCATTTTAAATTAATCCTCCATTCTAAATGCTTCGATAATACTTCAACCATTCCCCAGTTTTAAAATCATAATAGTCATAGTTAAAACGCTCGGATTCATCAAGATACGTTACTTCCCAAAGCGGAACGTTCTTTTCCATGCCTAGCTTAACCGAAATGATTTTTTGGGGATTAAGCTTTTCTTTGACAATGTTTAAGATTTCTTGTTTTGATTTACCATCTTTATAGTTTTCCACTACTATTTCTTTCTTCTTGTCCTCAGGAAGCCAGACTATTTTTTTAGTCCCTTTTTCTCCCTTACCAATGATTACAGAGTATGAATCCTGCCCATTATAAAGGTAAAATTCTTCCATGGTCACAAGGCCGCCCTCTTCCTTTGCCTTTTTGAAAGCTTCATTACCAGCCTCTTTTTTAGGCTGCAACGCTTTAATATATGCCCCGCTGACAAATCCGATAAAACAAAGGACCAGGATAGAAGCAATAATCAACCATTTTTTCAAAGCTGCTTTTCCTTCTTTCTATGTACGATAAATTGTAAATATCGCTTTTTCTTGATCTTGGGAATCCAGTGCCAGGCCGAACATTAAGTCATCTTTTTTCAATGTTCGATTCAAAGAATCCACAATTTTATACAGATCAGGAGAATGTTGCAACCTGACTGTTGAAATTACTTCGATTTTACTTTCCATGAAAACGCCCCTCCATTTTAATAATTTGTCAACAACCACTGGTATGAATAGGATTTGAAGGCTTTACCACCTATCACATTATACCAGCTCAAAGATTATTTTTCTTTATAAATTCTTAAAAATTCATTTTAGATTAAGAATGATTTAAAGATTCTTTAAATCCACTCTTCTATCATTTCAGCCATTTCTGTTATTGAGGCTTGGTGCCAGTCCACTTCCGGAATGGCCTTTTGAAATTCAGGTCCATATTTGGCAGTGATGATGCGGCGATCAAGAATTACCAAAATCCCTTTATCTTTTGGAGTGCGTATAAGCCTGCCGAAACCTTGCCGGAACCTTAATAGGGCTTCAGGTAATGAATACGCAGAGAAAGGATTACGCCCTTGCTTCTCGAGAAGTTGGCATTTTGCAGCTGTCACTGGTTCATCCGGTGGCGAAAAAGGAAGCCTGACAATGATTAAACAAGATAAATCCTCGCCGGGGATATCGACGCCTTCCCATAGGCTGGTTGTCCCAAACAGGACGGCTTTCTCGAAGTTTTGGAAATTCCTGAGCAGCCTCATCCGGCTTCCGCCAGAAATCCCCTGGGCAAACAGCGTGAACTCATCCAGTACGCCACTGTCTTTGATGGAATGATAGGTTGCCCGCAGCATTTCATGCGAGGTGAATAATACCATCATTCTCCCTTTCGCTGCCTGAGCGGCAGCAATAATATGATTTGCCGCTGTTTCGGAGAATTCCTCCACCGATAAGCAATTGATATCTGGTAGATCATTTGGAACCAGTACCTTTACGAGTTCCTTATATGGAAAGGGTGAAGGTAAACTTGCTGTCTGCATTGGCTCATTCTCTAAACCGAGTTGTTCTTTAAAATACTTAAAAGAATCCTTCACCACGAGGGTTGCCGATGTCATGACCACACTCTTTTGGCGCCCGAAATAGGAATCCCATAGCCGTTTACTTCCTGCAATCGGCTGAACCGTCAAAGTCACCCCATGCTGGGGTGCTGCATTCGTATAATCAAGCCAATAAATATTTTCTTCATGCGGCTTGATGAAAAATTCATGCAAGGAGTCCCTGGTATCCTGTAAATTTCCAAGCAGCACCTCGATATCATTCAAGTGAAATAATGAATTTTTTCCTAAGGGGGACTCATTATTCAATAAAAGGGCCAATCTTTTTTCTAACTGCGTGATGATGTATCCTAATAAATCCACCAATCGCTCAGCGACCAGAATCGCTTTACCCCATCTTCCATCATCTATTTTGAATGAAAGCCGTTTCGGACTCATAGAACGTGAAAGTTTTTCCGCCTGATTGGAGATATAATAAAAAAGCTGTTCGAATTCATACGAAAAATCACTAAGCTTTTGATCTAATTCATGCGTAGACTTCCCATCCGTCAGTCCATTATTTAAGAGCATCCTGTCCAATTTATATAATAATTGCTTTTGATCTGATGTCCCTAGTCTGTTTAAAACCGTCTTCACCGAAATGTAATTAAGCCTGCTCCCAAGCTGTTTAGATGCAGCCTGTTCCAAATGGTGTGCTTCATCGAGAATCAAATACCCTTTTTTTGGAATCAAGGCGTCTTCTGTAAGCAGATCAGTCATTAAAAACGAATGGTTAGTAATGATGATATCCGCCTTGGCAGCTGTTCTTTTTGCCCGTTCAAAAAAATCCAATTCAAGCCAGGGCTGCTTTAAACCGGCGTATGTAAGACCATCACTTTGAAGCCTATTCCAAAATAACTGACCGCCGCTAGTGAGATTCAATTCATCTTTATCGCCTGTTACGGTTTCAGTGAGCCAAACCAATATCTGCATTTTCGTTAATGCCGTTTCATAATTATCTTCCTTTTCACGCAATGCCCTTTCGAACTTTGCCAAGCTCAAATAATTACTTCTCCCCTTAAGTAAAACAGCTTGAAATGTAAAGGGAAGGATTTTCTTAAGCTTAGGAACCTCGTTTTGAAGAAGTTGATCCTGTAGCTGAAGCGTATACGTCGAAACGACGACAGGTTTATGATGTTTTTTTGCAAAATAAACAGCCGGAAGCAAATAGCCTATGGATTTTCCAATACCTGTCCCAGCTTCAATGATTGCATCCTGGCTGGATTCGAAGGAATGGTGAATCATGTTCATCATATCAAGTTGTCCGCTTCTTGATTCAAAGGCAGGGAATGCACTTTGAAGCATGGCTATTTTTTCCTCATCATCGAGCGGGAATTTCGATTCCGTGTCTTTATGATTACCTTCGTCTTCGGCCTTTTTAAATGCAAGGCCCCTATAAGTAATAAGATCAGGTGAATGGACTTCTGCTTTAGCAAGTTTGCTTGCAATGCAAGCATCTATTAATTCGGAAACCTCACTTTGTAAGGAATAAGATAATCGATATAACTGTTTAAGTGTCATGACTGGAAGGTTCATCAGCTTTTTTTTCAATTCCAACAATAATAAAGCGGTGGCATATGCATCACTATCCGCTTGATGGGGCCTGGAATGATCCAGGTTTTCTTCTTTAGCCAGCTGGTGCAGCTTATATCCATCGGATGTTGGTTTTAATATTTTCGCTAACTCTACTGTATCAAGGGTGGAACCATAAAACGGCTCAAACCCGCATCGTACTAGTTCTTCCTGTAAAAAAGATAAATCAAATAAAACATTATGGGCAACAAAACAAGCCCCTTCTATAAGCCGAGCAATATTTTCTGCAACATCTTCAAAGTCAGGTGCATTTTTTACCGTCTCGTTGCTTATTCCGGTCAATTCTTCAATAAACAAGGAAATTTCCTGTCCAGGGTGGATGAATGTCGAGTATTCATCCACAATTTGGTCGTTTTCGATGACCACGCCAGCAAATTGTATAATCCTATCTCCTTTTTTCGGAGAATTCCCTGTTGTTTCCAAATCAACCACTACATATCGTTGCATCATGAATTGTACACCTCAAACTTCGCTTTCTCCACTTCCTGATGGAATTCTCTTATCTTTTTTATACCATAATAATCGTAATAAAGGAAACAAGCCGTTCATCAAAAGACTAAAAGGGCCGGCAACTGTATGCATGATTCATGCACATGTGCCGGCCCCCCGCTTACATGATTGTAGCTGCAGGTTCGTTTGAAATCAAATCAATGATTTTGTTGTTTTCATCCATGATCGCAACTTTTGGTTTGTGCTCTCCCAATTTATCCTCTGAAACCATTACATAAGAAATGATTATCACGATATCATCCGGCTGCACCAGTCTAGCTGCCGCTCCATTCAAACACACTACACCGCTACCCCGTTCACCCGCAATCACATACGTTTCAAGTCGTGCACCATTATTATTATTCACGATGGCGACTTTTTCGTTAGGCAGAATACCCACCGCATCAATTATGTTTTCATCAATCGTAATGCTGCCTACATAATTCAAATTAGCTTCAGTTACCCGTGCACGGTGAATTTTTCCATTCATCATCGTTCGAAACATCTCAATTCCCCCTGATTTTCATGAATTATTCTACATATAAGGTGATATTATCAATTAGTCTTGCATGCTTGAACTTTACAGCCAATGCAATGATGACGTTTCCTGCAAGCGATTCAAGTGGTTTAAGTTCCGGATATTGATAGACTTCAATATAGTCGATCACTCCACTTGTTTGGGCAGCAATATGTTCTCTTACTAAGGCCGTGACGGTTGCTGCATTTCTTTCACCTGATTCAACCGCCTCTTTGGCCTTTAATAAACTTTGGTACAGCTCTTTAGCCTCCATGCGCTCTTGATCTGATAGGTTAACATTTCGCGAGCTCTTTGCTAACCCATCTTCTTCGCGAACGGTATCTACAGCAACAAGCTGGATAGGGAAATTAAAGTCTTTGATCAGTCCATCTATCACGGCGACTTGCTGGGCATCCTTCTTACCAAAGTAAGCTCTATCAGGAAGGATGATATTGAAGAATTTCGTTAAGACCGTCGCTACACCATCAAAGTGTCCAGGCCTTTGTCTCCCGCATAAAACATCCGTCCTGCTTTGGACAACAACCTTCACAGATGGTTCTTCACCGTACATTTCGTGGACTGTTGGATAGAAGATATAATCCACTCCGCCATTTGCTGCGACATTTTCATCCCGTTCCAAATCCCGCGGATATGTTTCAAAATCCTCATTAGGTCCAAATTGCATCGGATTCACAAAAATACTCAATACCACAATATCATTTTCTTTGCGGGCCTTTTCCAAAAGGGTTGCATGCCCCTCATGTAAAAACCCCATTGTCGCTACATAGCCAATGCTTTTGTGATTGTTTTTTTCCTCTCTGAGTGCCAGTTGCAAATCAGCAGCTGATGTAAAAGTTTTCATCTTTTTCCTCCATAAAGTTCAGAAAGCTGCTCTTCCTTCATTGTAAAAGTATGTTCTTCCGACGGAAAATCTTTAGATTTCACTTCATTCACAAAGCTTGTAATCGATTGACCAATCAGTTCATTTGCATCTCCATAAACTTTTACGAATTTCGCTAGCCGGTCTACCCCATACTTGATGACATCATGGTAAACGAGGACTTGGCCATCTGTTTCTGCGCCTGCCCCAATTCCAATGGTTGGAATTTCCAGGTTCCGTGTGACGAGTTCCCCCACTTGATGTGGAACACATTCAAATACTACTGCCATCGCCCCTGCCGCTTCACACTTTTTCGCATCTTCCAAGAGCTGTGCTGCACTTTCGGCATCTTTTCCTTGCACTTTATATCCGCCCAGAACGCCGACTGATTGAGGAGTCAAGCCAAGATGGGCTACAACAGGGATGCCCGCCTTCGTCAACGCTGATATTTTTTCAACAACATCATCCGCGCCCTCAAGCTTCACGGCATCCGCATGACCTTCCTGCATGATTCGGGCTGCATTCTTGAGTGTTTCATCCATAGATAGGTGATAGCTCATAAAGGGCATGTCCGTCACGACAAATGTATTTGGTGCCCCGCGTTTTACTGCCTTTGTATGATGGATCATGTCATTCACCGTAACTGGAATCGTTGATTCATATCCCAATACGACCATTCCTAAAGAATCGCCGACTAAAATCATGTCCACACCTGATTGTTCGGCTAACTTTGCTGACGGGTAATCATAAGCCGTCAGCATGACAATTTTCTCTTGATTTTGTTTCATTTTCAAAAAATCTCCGGACAATTTCATTACGTTTCCTCCTTTTGATGGAGGAGATGAAAACATCAGCGAAAACTGGTGTCTATACATTCATGCGCAAAAAAAAGACTGACTAAAAAAGTATCTGTTTCGCTACGAAAAATGGCTTAAAAAGCCAAATATCGACACAGACTTATCTTTTAGTCAATCTTTGTTTCATCAGAAGTTTCATCCCTCCGTCCCCGTCCAGTTCTCTGGATCAAGGCAGATTTTCAAATAATTTGGTATTTATGGGGGTGCAGTTCACATTAGATACTGCCCACTTGCATTATATCAAGCCAAATTAAAAATTTCTATTTAATTTTCACGAATTTGACAAAATCTACTGAATTTCAATATCTGCGGAATATATCGAGTGTACGGTTCCTTTTCCGTCTTCAAGAAGTAAAACGCCTGAATCCGTTATCCCCAATGCTTTACCGACAATCGTGTCATTAACGGTACTGGCTTTGATAACCTGGCCAAGACTGATCGCATAACTTTCCCATAAATCCTTTATTGGCATGAAGCCTTGATCTAAATAGAGTTCGTACAAATTTTCGAGACGGAACAATGCTCGTTGAATGACCTTGGATCTTGAAACCGTTCCTCCACTTTCTATGAGAAGGGAAGAAGCCTTTTCCTGCAGTTCTTCAGGAAAATCCTCCAATTGCTGATTGATATTCATTCCAATTCCGACAATGACAGAATGGATTCTATCTGACTCCGCCTGCATCTCCGTCAGGATGCCCACCACTTTCTTGCGATTCACCAAAATATCATTCGGCCACTTTATTTGTGGCTTCAAATCAGTGGTATCCTCTATAGCCTGAGCCACAGCGACTGCTGCCAATAATGTAAGTTGCGGAGCCTCATGAATCGGGATTTTCGGTCTTAGGATCAGACTCATCCATATGCCGCTGAATTTCGGGGAATGCCAAGATCTCATTAGCCTTCCTTTTCCGGATAACTGCTCCTCGGCAACGACGAGGGTTCCCTCCTGAACGCCTTCATTTGCTAGTTGATGCGCAATTTTTTGAGTGGATTCTACAGTTTCCTGATAGTGGATCATCTTGCCGATCGTTTTTGTTTCCAAGCCAAGTTGTATTTCGCTCTCTGACACTTTTTCCGGAGCTGATATGATCCGGTAGCCTTTTTTCCTAACGGCTTCCACGTTATATCCTTCACTGCGCAGGTCTTCTATATGCTTCCAGACAGCTGTGCGCGAACAGCCAATGTATTCAGCAATTTCCTGACCAGATATGAACGCACCATCCGCTTTCGAGAGGGCTTCCATCAGCTTTGTTCTTAACTCAGATTGCATTTCACCAGCCACCTCTTAATTTCTTCTTTATCATTTCTTAATTCTTCATTCAAGACCGCTTTCAATATTTTTTCCAAGTATTCTTTGACCCATGGACCTGGCTTTTCTTGTTTCCAATTCAATAAATCCGTCCCCGAAACGGCAAGATCCGACATTTCTTTAATAATAAGTTCATTGTAGCGCCGATGTGCATTCTCCTCCGCATCCGATACATTACCGCCAGTCAGGGCCGCCTTGACTTTAGCAGCTTGTACAGTTACGCCATGACCTGCCTGAAATACATCGATGGCTGATGGTTCTTTCTTCACTAGCTGTATCGTACGTTGAATGTTTCTTATCGTTTTCAATGGCAGCTTCCATGACCTCAAAGCCTTTTCCAGTTCCTGATCCTTTGTGTGAACCATGATTATAGACCATATTTCTGCCGCTTTTAGCTGATGAAGAGGCAGGTTCAGTAAGTCCATTAAATGATCTTTTTTACTGGAGAATAGAGGCAGGTATTGATATAATCCGCTTTCCAGCAAGAGTGAGAAAGCCCTTATCTTATTGGAGCCGGCCACTAGCTTCTCAAATTCAACCAGGATTCTTTCGACAGCGATTTCACTGATGATCTGGGCGTTCTCTTTAAGGGAATCAAAGGTTTCTTGATCCAGGTCAAAATCAAGTTGACTGACGAACCTTAAAGCACGCATCATTCTCAATGCATCCTCATGAAACCTTTCATGCGGGTTGCCAACCGTGATAATCCTTTTTTCTGCCAAATCACGCTTACCATTAAATGGATCGATGATCTTTCCGGTCTTGTCCATTGCCATTGCATTCATCGTAAAATCTCTTCTTTGCAAATCCTCAGTCAAAGAACGGACAAATTGTACAGAATCGGGTCTGCGAAAGTCCGAATACCCGCTTTCCGTTCTAAACGTCGTAATTTCGTATGTACCCGTATCCGTAATGACAAGCACTGTTCCGTGGTCGATTCCAATATCAGCCGTATTAGGAAAAATCCTTTTGATTTCCTGGGGTGTTGCGGAAGTGGCGATGTCCACATCGTTTATGGGCCTGCCAAGGATATAATCCCTTACAGAGCCGCCAACGAAATAAGCCTCGTATCCAGCTTCTTCAATCACTTCAAGAATGGGTACTGATTTTAAGAATAACCGATCCATCAGCATCCCCTCCCTATTCCATGGATTTACCTTCAAGTGCTTGAATGTAGATGGTTTCATACTCTGTCATGATCGTATCGGAGTGAAAATTAGTATTGGCCCTTTCCAGAGCAGCTTCAGAAAAGCGTTTATGTAAAATCGGGTCGCTTAAAAGTCCAACCGCTTTTTCAGCAACCATATTGACATCTCCCAATTCACAAATATAACCAGTCTCCCCATCAACGATGACTTCAGGAATCCCTCCGATATTCGTCCCAATACAAGGAACTCCACATGCCATCGCCTCAAGCAACACAAGTCCGAAACTCTCTTTTTCCGATAACAGGAATATCAAATCACTGATTGAATATAATTCGGCAAGGTTATCCTGCTTACCAAGAAACAAGACCGAATCATCGATTCCAAGATCTTTAGCCAATTTCAATACAGTTGTCACTTCTGGCCCGTCTCCTACAAGTAGAAGCTTTGCAGGCATTTTCTTTTGAGTTAAATAAAACGCCTGGATAACGTCTTTCACTCGCTTGACCGAACGGAAATTCGAAACATGGATGATCACTTTTTCATCTTCACTGATTCCGTATTCATCCTTAAGGTAATCGGAATTAGATTTATGGTAATCTCTCTCATCAATAAAATTATAGACGGTTTTGATTTCCTTTTCCGGCGCGATTAATTCGTGCGTTTGCTGAACAAGGGAATTAGATACTCCTGTAACGACATCTGATTGCTCTATCCCGAATTTTATTAAATTGGTCAATGAGGGATCATGGCCTAATACGGTTATGTCCGTACCATGCAGTGTGGTTACGATCTTTACTTCATTACCTGACATCTGCTTTGCAAGGATCGCACAAACAGCATGTGGAATTGCATAATGAACGTGAAGGATATCTAATTTCTCCCGTTTTACGACATCCGCTATCTTGCTAGCAAGAGCCAGGTCATATGGTGGATATTGAAAAACTGAATACGAGTTCACTTCAACCTGGTGATAAAAAATATTACAGTACATCTTATTCAAGCGAAAAGGGAGGCTTGAAGAAATGAAATGTATTTCATGTCCTTTTTCTGCAAGCATCTTACCTAATTCAGTTGCTACGACACCAGAACCCCCAACTGTAGGGTAACAGGTAATTCCAATTTTTAATTTCATAAGCTTATTTTTCTCCTAACAAGTCGGCATCGATCAGTAACGGTTTTTTTGTCATGAATCCCTCCGCATAGGCGACACCCACTTCTTTACCGAACATCCGCTCCCGTGACTCTACAGTCTCGATATATCCATTAACTAGCGGTGTTTCTACAGATATTTGACTTTTTTCGAATTGGCTGCCATATGCCCTAAGGCTATCCAGCTTTTTCGATATTGTAGAAGTGATGTCCACGACGAAGTCCGGTTTGTGAAACCCATTGATCATATAATAGTACATATTTTGGACACGATGAGAATCCAGGCCTTCTTCTTCCATATACTTTCTTACTCCTGCCGAAAAAACTGCTTCCTCCACTAATTTGGCACAGTTACCATGATCCGGATGGCGATCTTCCAAAAATGGGGCAAATACAAGGGCAGGTTTATATTGCCGAATGACCGTAATGATTTGATTTATGTATTCCGCTTTCATGTATAGTCCCCGGTCGGGTAAATCAAGGGAAATCCTCGTCACCCCAAGGACTTCAGCAGCCTTATGCGCTTCCTCTTGCCGCAATGGAACGGTTCCATTGGATGACATTTCAGCTTTTGTCAAATCACAAATGACAATTTTCCTGCCTTGTTGCACATATTTAGCGATTGTGCCGCCCATACCGATTTCAACATCATCCGCATGTGCGCCAAAAGCCAGGATATCTATGTTACTTTTGTTTTTCATTTATCTCACCTTGTTTTTGCCGTAGTTTTAGCCAGTCCATATACCCATGTTTCAATCCTTGTATAAGCACTTCTGCTGTGCCCATATTTGTCGCCAAGGGAATTTCATATACATCTGATAGTCGTATAAGCGCCGATACATCAGGTTCATGCGGCTGTGATGTCAAAGGATCGCGGAAAAATAGGATCA
Organism: Peribacillus sp. FSL P2-0133; assembly: GCF_037975445.1. Taxonomy (NCBI): domain Bacteria; kingdom Bacillati; phylum Bacillota; class Bacilli; order Caryophanales; family Bacillaceae; genus Peribacillus; species Peribacillus sp. FSL P2-0133. The sequence goes on from NZ_CP150254.1 coordinate 3,705,880, forward strand.
TGTCCATTTCTCCGCGTGCAATCATTGCACCTATTTCCTGATCCCCGCCAAGAGGTCCTGAATGAAAACGATGGACAGGCAGTGATACTTCTTCCATGATTCTTTTCCCGGTCGTACCTGTTGCAAATAATTCATGCTGCTCAAATACAGCTTTATAGGCTGTTACAAATTGAATGATATCTTCTTTTTTCTTATCATGGGCAATTAAGGCAATTTTCATCGTAAATCCTCCTGATCCCTTATTCGATAATATTTTCCAGGCCGTATACAAGAACATCCAATTTCATGACGGTATCGACAGCAAGTTTGACTCCTGACATGAAGGACGCTCGATTAAAGGAATCATGCCGAACCGTCAATAGCTCTCCATCACTTCCGAAAAGCACCTGTTGATGGGCAACCAGTCCCGGTAGCCGTACACTGTGGATATGCATGCCATCTACATTTGCACCTCTTGCCCCCTGGATGGTTTCTTTTTCATTAGGGTGCCCCTGTTGTTTTGTTTCACGTACCGCTGCAATCATGTCTGCCGTTTTGGAAGCAGTGCCAGAAGGTGCATCCAGTTTTTGATCATGGTGCATTTCTATGATTTCTACATCAGGGAAATACTTTGCAGCCATTTGGGAAAACTTCATCATCAAAATGGCTCCAATTGCAAAGTTTGGCGCGATGATGCAACCAATGCCCTTTTCTTTTGTTAATGAATCCAGTTTCGCTAAATCTTCCTTAGTAAAACCAGTCGTTCCCACTACAGGGCGGATACCATGATTAAGTGCCGTTTCGGTATGGAACATCCCCACTTCCGGTGTGGTCAAATCGATCAATACGTCCGCCTTTATAGAAGAAAAACATTCATTTATATCCGAAAAAACCGGCGCTTCAATACCGTGAAAACCTTCTATCGCGGAGATGCTTTCCCCGTTATGCTTGCGATCTATGACAGCTGCCAATTCAAACCCTTCTGTCCTATGTACAAGCTTCACCGCTTCATTTCCCATTCTGCCACGTGGACCAGCTACAATCACTTTCACTTTACTCATCTTTACCTTCCTCCTCCATTTTCTCTTCTTTTCTTGTCCATCTATCTTTATCACGGGTTGTAAACTTTTCCATCACCAAATCATGCGAGTTTTGAAGGTCAATCCCTAAAGAATTGGCAAAACAAATCAACACAAAAAGCATGTCCCCTAATTCCGCTTCAATCGAATTCTCTTCCTCTGTTGCCTTCTTTGGTTTTTCACCATGGTAATGATTGACTTCCCTAGCCAATTCACCAAGTTCTTCAGACAAACGGGCGAGCATGGCCAGAGGGCTGAAATATCCTTCTTTAAATTGTCCTATGTATTGGTCGACTTCCGCTTGCATTTGTTGGATCGTCTTATGCTTTTCCATATCGTCACCCATTCTTGATTTTCGTTTTCAAACATCATACCTTCTCCATGTTAGCTAAAAGTGAAACAGAAGACAACAGATACGTTCGCGAATCAAAATTGCCCATAGTTGGTTAATTAGTTATAATAAGTAAATTGATGATATGCAAACCTTTGGAGGTATGGGACATGCTTTTGGGCTTAAAATTGAAAAATATTATATTCATCCTTTTTGGGGCTGGAATATTCGCCTTTGGCCTCGTGCATTTTAACATGCAGAACAACTTGGCCGAAGGCGGATTCACCGGTCTCACCTTGATTATATATCAACTTATCGGGATAAATCCTTCTTATTCTAATTTGATTTTGAATATTCCCTTATTTTTAATTGGGTGGAAATATTTAGGGCGCACATCTTTCTTTTATACGATTATCGGCACGGTCGGCCTCTCCGTTTGGCTTTGGATATTCGAGAGATACGAAATTGAAATCGATCTCGGAAACGATTTGATGCTGGTGGCATTGTTTGCCGGGGTTTCTGTTGGTATCGGGCTGGGCATCATCTTTCGCTACGGCGGGACAACAGGCGGAGTGGATATCATCGCCCGTTTTGCCCATCGTTACTTGGGGATGGGCATGGGACGGACCATGTTCATCTTTGATGCCGTCGTCATTGGCCTGTCCATCCTAACCTACCTTGATTACCGGCAAGCGATGTATACCCTCGTTGCCGTATTTATAGGTGCCAGAGTAATCGACTTTATGCAAGAAGGGGCCTATGCTGCTAGAGGTGCAATGATCATTAGTGATAAAAACAAGCAAATTGCTGAAAAAATCATGAATGATATGGAGCGGGGCGTAACCGTATTAAGGGGATATGGGTCCTTTACACGCAATGACCGGGAAGTACTCTACTGTGTTGTTGGTAAAAATGAACTAGTCCGCTTAAAGACTGCCATAACATCGGTGGACCCTCATGCATTTGTATCTGTAAGTGAAGTGCATGATGTATTGGGTGAGGGCTTTACCCTTGATGAAAACAAGAATCCCATTGAAAGGTAATCCTTTATTTGTGGCATACCAATGGAATGCAATCCTTATGAATGTTGCCCTACTAACTGAATTTTATTAGCAATGTGAAGCAAATACTTTTAAAAATAAAAAAGGACCCCATCCCAAGATGGAGTCCTTTTTCAAATTAATCCTCTTCCCTCATTCCTGTATACATAAGCAGAAGACGAACTAATTCCAGAACGGCTACAAGAGCAGCAGCAACATAAGTCATCGCAGCGGCATTTAATACTTTTTTCGTTTCCCGTTCTTCATCATTCCGGATGACCCCAACGGAAACGAGTTGATCCATCGCCCGAGAAGAAGCATTGAATTCAACAGGCAGGGTTATCACTTGGAACAATACAGCGGCTGCCATAAATACGATACCCGCCAATAGCAACCCAGGAATTGAAGCTAACATCCCGATTAAAATCAAAATCCAAGATATGTTAGAGCCAAAATTAGCTACCGGTACTAATGCATGGCGGAAACGCAAGAATGCATATGCTTCTTTATCTTGAATCGCATGTCCAACTTCATGGGCTGCAACCGCTACACCGGCAACTGAATGGCCGTGATAGTTATTAGATGATAAACGCACCGTTTTATCCCTTGGGTCATAATGGTCTGAAAGCATTCCAGGTGTCTCTTCGACCCTGACATTGAACAGTCCATTTTGATCCAAGATGGCCCGCGCAGTCTCAGCACCATTCATACCAGAAGAGGCCGATACCTTTGAATATTTTTTATACGTGCTTTTCACTTTCATTTGTGCATAAATCGGGATTAAAATGATAATCGCCAAATAAATGAAATACATGGTATCCTCCTATAACTATTATTACTCTTAATTCTATGGATTGAAGGCAACCATGTCAAATATAGTGTTCTCTTCCCGTGTCTTTTTAATCATTATGCTCTTTCCTTGGTTTTTCCCTATCACCTTTATATTTTCTCCAGCCTACATATGAAAGCGTCATGATAATGATTGAGCCTGTCGATATGATGACCCACCAAAGGGAAGGATCTGTATCATCTTCCCCCATTTCATCAAAAATGGTGCTTAGTTCGTTTTGCAGCGCATCCAGTTCCTTTTGACTTTCTCCATCACTGATTACCTCAGGACGGTATTGGTTGATGTATTGGATCCTCGTGTCCAGTTGCTGCATCGTTTCTTTAGAAAGGTCGACTTTCAAGCTTGGATATATCATTTCATATTGTGATAGGAATAAGTTCAATTGGCTATTGAATGTAATTGTGTCTTGATTGATCGCGGCGTTCTTTGTTTGCTGGAAGGAATTCATCATTTGATCCTCCATCTCTGTCCAAAGGGGCTGATGGGTAGACTTGACCGCATCAACAACAAGCCGGAACTTTGTAACAGAATTAACCTTTTCGGAATCTCCCTTGTTCATATCCTTTATTGTCATCAACGCCTCATTATGAGCTACAGTGATAATTCGAAGTTCGTCCATGTCAAGGATCTGCTCTTTCGCTGTCTCTTTTAAAAACCGGTCAGAAAAAAACGTCAGCATCTTTTCCGAATCTCCATATCGCTTCAACTTGGTCATTTCCAAGGCTCTATCGGAAATGTCATCTAATTGCTCCAAACTTGAAGAGGATGCTGCATAGACAGGGAAATGTAAGACGACAAATAAAACAGCAATGGTTAATATGAATTTTTTCAACATGCTACTCGTCCCTCCTCATATCTCTACTAAAACGATATGAAAGAAAAAACATGAGTAGACCTCGTTCAACATAAAAAAGTTAACCCTGCTTTTACAAAGCTGTATTTAGAGTTAACTTTTAAGGGATGAAGGATAGGGTGATTCGCTTATTTCTATATCCAAAGTACCAGCCGACAAAAATGGAAAGTATGCTGAGCCAAAAAGTGAAATAGCCTATCGAATTCATATATACCAATAAATCACGGTATATTGGCATCATTTCAAAAACATAATCGATAATGTCATTATGTATGGTCCAAATCCCTGCCACTATCATATGCCAAGGTTTTATTCGATAAAATGGTGCATATAATACACCTTGAATCGCCATCCCTAAATGAGAAGCCATTAACATATAACCTTCCCACGGCAATGAACCTGTTGTCACCAAGGTCATCAAATTCATTACAACTGCCCATATGCCATATTTGAATAGTGTCATTATCGCCAATGCTTCCATAAGTCCGAAATTCCTTCTTAATAGGAAACCAACTAAAACAAATACAAAAAACAGGCTGGCAGTCGGGCTATCCGGTACAAATGCCAAAAAAATCGCCGGAGTGTTTTCCAATTGACTACCGTACCAATAATATCCATAGGCAGTTCCGAATATATTTATTAATAATAACAAAGCGAGCATTTGCCGATTTGCAAGCCAACTGTAAATAACATTCATTCTTTTACCCTCACTTACATTCTTATGTATACTCATTTTACAGGCCATCAACCAGAAAACCAAGTATTCATTTCAATTTCTTCTCATTAACGCTTCAATTTACCAATAAAAAAGCCGACAACCGTGGTCGTCAGCTTCTTTTTGCAGCATATGAAAGAAAATCTGTTGATGGCTATATTATTTTGTCGATAAACCTGATACAAATTCAGCTAATGTTTTCAATTCTTCATCTGTACCTTTGAACATGCCAGCTGGCATGTTACCCTGGCCTTTGACTGCGATCTTAGAGATTTCTTCTGGTTTTAAACCAGTGTCAATTAAGCTTGGTGCTCCTGCTCCACCAGTTAATTCTGCTCCATGACAGCTGATACAGCCATTAGAATCCATCAATTTATACCCATCGCTCTCTTTATCAATGTCTGCACCTTCAACGATTGCTCCTTGCTTCTTGGAAGCTTCCCAATCGTGATGGGCTGCGGACTCCCATGTTAAATAGAAAACGCCGGCCATTGCCAATAACATGAAGCCTACAGCAAAAGGACGTTTCGCCGGGCTCCGCTCTGGACCACGATCTAGAAAAGGTGCCAAGAGCAATGCCCCGAAAGCCAAACCAGGTATTACCATGGACCCGATTGCATTATAAGGACCTGAAGCATAAGTATACTTAAGTAATTGGTAAAGGAATAGGAAATACCAGTCCGGCAGCGGAATGTACCCTGTATCTGTTGGATCTGCTATCCTTTCCAATGGTGACGGATGTGCGATTGTCAGGCAAAGATAACCTACAAGAAATACAGCTCCTACCATCCATTCTTTTAAAAGGAAATTAGGCCAAAATGCTTCAGTTTTCCCAGGATATTCTGAATAATCTTTCGGAATATTCGGTTTACGGTCCGCGGAGATACGCGAGTCACCTACGAATTTCATACCTTTCCCACGATGCATTGAACAATTCCCCTCCTTTATGAAAAGGTTTTTTTGGTTTTTGGTTCACCATTCTTTTATAGTGGACCTGAAATACCTTGTTTTCGGATCATCAGGAAATGAGCCGCTAGTAAAGCAAATAATGCTGCTGGCAGGAAGAATACATGAATTGCAAAGAATCGTGTCAATGTCTGTGCTCCAACGATGGTTGGATCTCCTGCTATCAATGTCTTGAGTGCCGGTCCCATCAATGGTACCGATTCGACAATTGTCAAAGTAACCTTCGTTGCGAATAGCGCTTTCATATCCCATGGCAATAAATAACCAGTCAAGCCTAATGCCAGCATGATGAAGAAAATCAATACGCCGACCATCCAGTTCAATTCACGCGGTTTTTTGTAAGCTCCCTGGAAGAAGACACGAAGAGTATGTAAAAACATCATAACGATAACTAGACTTGCTCCCCAGTGATGCATACCACGGACAATTTGACCGAAGGCAACTTCGTTTTGCAAATAATAAACAGATTCCCAAGCGTTTTTAATGTCCGGGACATAGTACATCGTCAAGAACATGCCTGACAAGATTTGGATGACCGTAATAAAGAAAGTTAACCCACCAAAACAATATACGAATGCAGAAAAATGATGTGCGGGGTTAACATGTTCAGGAACCTCATGGTCAGCAATATCCCGCCATAATGGCGTAATGTCTAAACGCTCGTCCACCCAGTCATATAACTTTGTTAGCAATGTTTACGCCTCCCCATGCGGTTTTAGTTGACCCAAATAAAGTATTCCGTCTTTTTCTTTCGTGTCAAAGACATCCAATGGTGAAACCGGCGGTGTCCCTTTCACATTCATCCCATCTTTCGTATACCTGCCATAATGGCAAGGACAGAAAAATTGATTCGGATTAGTCTTATCCGTATTCCAACCTACCGTACAGCCTAAATGTTTACAGATTGGAGATAAAGCAACGATCTTACCATCATCCGTTTTGTAAACCCATGCTGTATTTGTTTCTTCAGACTCATACCACCCATCGACCTGTTTAAAACTAAAGTCGACACGGGTTGGTTCGGTAGTCAGTTCACTTACCTTCTGTTTAGTTGCAACGTAATCCCCGCCTTTATCAGCTGATAATACAGGATCAATTGCAAACCTAACCATAGGCATCAACATACCGGCCGCCATAAATCCACCAACGCCAGTAAGTGTGTAATTAAGGAATTGACGTCGTGAAACATTATGCTTGCTCATGCGTTTTCCCCCCCTCTATTACTATACTGAGAGCCCAAAGGACCAATAAATAGCGACACTATAAAACTAGGACATTTCCATGATATCTCAATAATTTACCAAGGTCAATATTTGTAAAACCCAAAAGGTGGCAACAATGTGTCAAATATTGCGAAAAATCCTACTTTTTTTCATTTTTCCAATTATAAGAGAAAATATCAAGGATTTGGAGAACTTGCTGGTTAATCATTTCCCTTGCTTGTTCAATTTCAAGCCCATCGAGGGGGATGGCTGGAATCCATACTAAATTATTTTCTAATTCCCGCTCTTCCTTTTTCCACTCAAAATCCGATGTAAGAAAAAAAACATGCTCGAAATCATTTTCTTTCACTTCATTGGCCCAACGCTTTAACCGCTCAACCTTATCCATTTCATCACTTATATAATGAAATGTTGGCAATAAAAGAATTCTTCCTTTCATCTGCTTTTCAATTTCCAAGCTTAAAATGGTAAGAAATTCATTCATTGAGCCCGATTGCTTCATTTGACCTTTAAAAGATAGGGGAACCAAAGGAATCAAAACGGTATCCACATACTCTTTTGACTGCATATACATGTCAAGATCTTTTGCTGTCCACTTCATGTCTACTTCACTCCCGATTTTTTGAATCAACTCCTTTTCATTTTACCATTATTTTTATAACATATTTACCATATACCCATAGTCTTTACAGAAATGTGGATTTTATCAATGTTTTATAAAAAATAAAAACCTTTCCTGATTACGGAAAGGTCAATTTATTTTATCCAAGTACTTTTAATTGATTCAATTGTTCTGTTAAGTTCTTAAATGCTTGTTCATCATGCTTATCAAGTGCTTCATCGATTTCCTTAAGCAGTCGGTCCCTTTGAAAATACAACATGCTTCTTTCTAAAAATTGTTCAGCCAGCAGCTGATCTTTTTCATTCGATGCAGTTGATTTCGGCATGAAGGGATTGTGCTCGAGTACCGCTGCATACTGATAGGAAGAGTAAGACGATTTAAAATTGAGCTGAATATAAATGTCTTCATCCCGATTTAAACGGATATCATGAAAAGATTTCTCTGCATCGGTCGTCATGATATTGGACTTATAGAACCTGAAAGGGACTTCATCCACACAATGTGTCGACATGATCAGTCCACGTGGGCAATATTGTGCATTTTCTACAAAATGAACCTTTTTCATTAATTGATCATGACTCATTAAGTAATTCAATATCCATACGCATTCTCTTCGTTTCAATTGATAATGATTTAAAAACCACCGAATAAAATCCTTCTTCTCATTCACAGAAACAGGGGCAGCCACCATGAATTCCCTCCTCTGTCTTGATTTAGTTTTGTTTCACTTATCTACATGTCATCCGTGCTTTCACCTAGCCGCTCCAAAATCATTGCATACTCATCATTCGCCGGGTTCATCTCAAGCAGCTTATTAAATACTTCTCTAGATGTGGCTCTGTCTCCTTCTTCAATTAAAAAGAAACCATAATCTTCAAGGAAATCTTGATTGTTCTTGAATGAATTATATGCTTTATGATAGCTGGTTAATGACTCTTTAAATTGCTCGGTTTGCTGATAAGATACAGCAGCTATCCATTCAAACTGCGGATCATCCTCTCCATATCGCCTTACTTCACCAATACACTCCAATACATCTTCATACCTTTCGTGGTGCATATACAGTTTCAATAGGGTGAGTGCAGCTTCCAGGTATCCCGGATCAATGGCAAGTGCTTCTTTAAATAGATTTTCCGCCTCTTCATCAAGCCCGCTTTTCAAGGCTATTTTTCCACCGAAGAAGTAAAGTTCCTTATTGAATTCATCAGCCTTGATTCCTTCTTTTACCGTTTTCAAGGCATTTTCCAGATCTTCAAGATGTTCATAACTCTTTGCCAGGTACAAATATAGAGAATGGTATTCATGATCTAATTCTTTCAGTTCAATAAACTTTCGTACGGCTGTCTCATAAAGGCCTGCCTGAAAAGCTGTAAATGCATATTCAAATAGGGTATTGATTTCAAGTCCATCCTGTAAGGCCTTTTCAAAGTGCGGAAGGGCCTCCTCGAACTTCCCTGAACTGCTTAATGCTTCAGCAAGCCTCTGATTGACATTAACACCAGCGATTTCTTGTTCATGTTCCAAAACCTTTATGTAATTTGCAATGGCTTCCTGATCCCTTCCTTGATGAAAGAACAGTTCAGCTAGTGCAAAATCAATGATGATCTCATCTGGAAGCATTTCCTTGGCTTGCTGTAATTTCCGTTCGCTGACCTCATCCATCCCCTGTAATTGATAAAGGTCTGCTTCCAAAAGCAAAGCACTTGGATATACTTCATCATCTGCACTTACTTTTTCAAGCATCAGCATCGCTTCATCTTCCTGGTCCATATCAATAAGGATTTCCGCCAACGAAACAATCAATTCTCCTTCATTGGGATAGAGTTGCAGCAGATGTTCAAAAAGATCCTTTGCCTCCTCCGCAAAACCAAGCTGGAGCATTTCTTCGGCCAGCAACAATATGTCCTCTGCTGACTCTGATGATTTAATTCGATTTATATGTTTAAGAGCTTCTGTTAATTCCCCTTTTTTTAAATGCTGTATAACTTGTTCCACTGTATTCATTGTTGAATCCTTCCTTTTGCATGATAGACTTGGTCCCTAGTCATACACACTCACGCCATAATGTAACATATTCTTCCATTAAGAACAAAATACCATGTAATCGCGAGATGCATAGTAAACAGTATTCATTAGTTTACCATACTGTAGCCCTGTATTCCATTGATGAAGTCCCCTCCCATTCTCATTAAAAAAAGGTTACTAGTTAATTCTCCACGCTATGGTAAATCTCCTTTTTGATCATGAACCCCTTTTTCATTATTTTCATGACCATACAGGTAAAAAAAGCCCGGATGTTAGCGCTTTCAACACTTTTAAGCATTTAAAAAAAGTTTACAGACCAAATAAGGTATGTAAACTTTTTTTATATTTACTTTATCAATTGGCTCAAATGCCCAAAAAATTGTGGATATGATACATCTATGGCATCAGGGTCAGCAAGTTCCACTTCCCCATCCGTTATCAAAGCCGCTACAGCGAGCATCATCCCGATACGATGATCTCCATGGCTTGTAACCATACCTCCATTAAGGGCTTTACGTCCTTTGATGATCAATCCGTCTGCTGTCGGGGTTATATCTGCCCCAAGGATGGAGAGCTCATTTGCAACAGTATCAATTCGATTCGTCTCTTTCACTTTAAGTTCTGCTGCATCCTTGATTGTCGTTATCCCTTCAGCCTGTGTTGCCAGAAGTGCAATTACCGGTATTTCATCGATGAGGCGGGGAATTAGATCACCGCTGATGGTCGTCCCTTTTAGTCGGGAGCTTCTGACAGTGATGTCTCCTGCAGGTTCACCCTCGCTCGTCTTCTTCTCTATCGTAATATCCGCCCCCATCGATTTCATGACTTCGATGATTCCAGTCCTTGTCGAATTAAGGCCCACATTCTTTAACACCACTTCACTATTTTCCGTAATCGCTGCAGCCACCATGAAGAAAGCCGCCGAAGAAATATCACCCGGCACATGGATCGCGGTCCCTTTGAAGACTTGGTTTCCGCTTACTTTAATCGTTTGACCGTCCTTTTCGATTTTCCCGCCAAACTCTTGGATCATTCGTTCTGTATGATCACGGGTCTCTTCCGGTTCGATAATGATCGTTTCACCTTCTGCCTGTAAACCAGCCAAGATTATCGCTGATTTTACCTGCGCACTTGCTACAGGCAATTCATAGCGAAACCCTTTTAATTTGCCACCTCTTATGAAGAGCGGGGTGTATTCGGCTCCTTTTCGGCCATCAATGACTGCTCCCATCTGACGAAGAGGGTTGACTACCCGGGTCATTGGACGTTTGGCTATCGATTCATCACCTGCCAAAACGGCCGAAAATTGCTGTCCTGCCAAAATGCCCATCATTAACCTGATCGTCGTACCAGAATTTCCGACATCCAGTACAGATTCAGGTTCCTTCAATCCATTAAAACCTTTGCCTTCAATTTTAACGTTCTGGCCATCTTGTTCAATATGGACTCCAAGCTGCTTAAAACAGGAAATCGTACTTAAACAATCGGCTCCTGGAAGAAAATTAGTGACTGTCGTTTCCCCTTCGGCTAGTGCTCCGAACATTATCGAACGATGGGAGATCGACTTATCTCCAGGTATGGCAATCGAACCACGTAATGTCTGGATGTTCGTTTGTAATTTTTTTGTATTCATAAAACCATCCTTTCCTATCAATATTATGCCAGGATCGTTTCATAATCTGTATGTCTAGAAATACACTCCGCAGCTTTTATGCGATCAACGTCCGTTTGAAAGCTGATGACCAGCACACCGTATATCTCTTCCCTGGTTTCAATGATCCTTATGTTTGTAATGCTGATACCTTCTTGAGCCAAATATCCGGTAATCTCAGAAATTATTCCGGCATAATCCGGTATATCGATATATAAATCATAAAACGCTGGTATGGCGCCTTTTGCATGTGTTGGCAAATCATCCCTGAAAATCTTGGCATCGGTAAAGAATCGAAGGATTTCTTCACTATCTTCATTCGCAACCAGACCTTTTATATGCTCCATTTCATTCAGCCAATCATTCATTAATTCAAGTAGCACATCCCGATTATGTAACAAAATGTCACGCCACATTTCCGGACTGCTTGAAGCAATTCTTGTAATATCTCGGAATCCGCCTGCTGCAAGCCTTGAAATCAGCTTGTTTTCCTTACTGTAATTTTCTGCCTGTTTAACGAGCCCCGATGCGACAATATGCGGAAAATGACTAATGACCCCAGTCAGCTTATCATGCATGGCAGGACTCACAACCAGAAAGTTAGCTCTTGTCCCTTGCAGCCACCCTTTCAGCTGCTCAACTTTTTCTTCTTCAATGGAATCTCCGGGAGTAAGCAAATAAAATGCATGTTCGAATAAATGCAATTTGGCTGCCCCAGCGCCGCTTTTATGGGAACCAGCCATAGGGTGCCCCCCGATGAAGGCCACCCCTTTATCTATCAATGGTTTTGCTGCCTTAACGACTGTATCCTTCGTACTTCCTGCATCCGATATGAGGACATCACTTTTTAACTCCATATCGGCCAATTGAGCTAAAATCTTCACGGTTTCATTGACAGGCACAGCAAGTAGAATTAAATCGGCTTCACGTGCTCCCGCTTCCAAAGATGATACAGAATCATCAATGATTCCCAATAGCATCGAAAGTTGAATATTCTTTTCACTTAGGTCCGTACCAACAATCACGGCTTCAGGATGTGCATGGCGTACAGCCATGGCAAGTGATCCGCCAATTAGACCTAGACCTATTACAAAAACCTTACCCTTCACTCTTCTCTCCCCCGCATCTTTTATGCTCCTCTAGGTTTGATGAAACGTTAAAGCAGCGAATCAGAAGGTGCCTCAACTTCATTCAAAAAAGTCTTAATAGCATTAATCATTCCTTCATTTTCTTCAGTGGAACCAATCGTTACCCTCAGGCTGTTAGGAAAGCCGAAAGATTTCCCCGACCTTGCGATGTACCCGCGCTCAAGCAAATATTGAAACACCACATCGGCATCCTGTTTAAAATGGATAAAAATGAAATTACCTTGTGACGGGTAATAAGCTAAATTTTCCTTATTGCAAAATTCATAGTACCGCTTGAGCCCTTTTTGATTTTCTTCCTTGCATTTTTCAATGAAGGCTTGATCCTCCAAAGCGACGATAGCAATATTCTGTGCGAATGTGTTCACATTGAATGGTTCCCGGGATGGATCTAGTTTCTGAATAATATCCTCATCCGCCAAACCGTAACCTACCCTAAAACTGGCAAGTCCATAAATTTTTGAGAATGTCCGGAGTATGATCAAATTTTTATATTTATTAATCCATTGATTCGTTCTCGGGTAATCCTCAGCCGTTGCATATTCACAATAAGCTTCATCCAAAACGATAAGAACATCTTCCGGCACTTTTTCGATGAACGATACTAAGTCCTGTTCCGAAATGTATTTACCAGTTGGATTATTTGGTGTACAAAGCCAGACTACCGCCGTTTTTTCATCTATTACTTTAAGCATTCCTTCTAGATCATGAGCACCGTCAATATGAGGAACTTCCCTGATTTCCGCACCTTCTAACGTGGCATTATGGCGATACTGCGAAAAAGTGCCTGTTGCCATGACCGTATTCTTTCCAGCTCCCAATAGACTCCTGGAGATGATTTGAATGTTCTCATCAGATCCATTTCCAAAAATAAGCTGAGTTTCTTTCACACCTGTATGTTTTGCAACAGCTTCCCTAAGCATCGTTGCATATCCATCCGGATAGATGGCAAACGAATGGGTTGAATTCCTAACGGATTCCTTGACCTTTTCCGAACAGCCAAAAGGATTTTCATTTGAAGCTAATTTCGTGATTTTTTCCAGCCCGTATAATTTTTTCACTTCATCAGTGGATTTTCCCGGTTGATAAGACTTCAAGGAAAGGACCGCTTCATTCCATTTCATGTCAATCACCTCTATATATTTTTATCACTTTAAAGTAAGAAAGTGCGAGAATAGTATATCATATTCATAGATTTAAAATCATCTTATATCTGCTTTGTCAAATCTGGCCGTAATACCGTAGCCCCTGCCTGGTATACATGATGTATCTCTTTTTGAGATTTCGTCGTATTTACGTGGATCATGACCCGGATGCAAAATGGCAAGGAATTGCTCACCGGTATTTCTTTCATGCATGTAACCGGTACATAAGTCCAGCCTTCGAATTTCCTCAAGGCTTTGGCAGGGAAGACAGAACGAATCTCTTCCGTCGCAGAAAAAAATACAGAAGCTACCATATCGGGATCAATCTCGTTAACCTGAATGATCTCTGCCATCAACTTTTCGGCAGCTGAAATCACTTCCATTTCTGTGTCTCTCTCTACTGTAGTGGCACCCCTTATTCCTCTTATCACACATAGTCCCCCTTCTTCAGAACTCTATATCATATCAGCCATTTCCTCTATCAGCTCAGAGTCGGCTAAATCCATTAATAGCGGTGACCCCACTTCGTTTAGCAGAACAAAGGTAGCTGCATCATTGACCGATTTTTTGTCTGTTTTCATTAAATCAAGCAGCATTGCATGTTCAAGTCGGGTTGGAATGGTTATTTGATAACCTAAAGAAGAAACCCAGCCAATAAACTCATCTAGCTTAAAATCGAGATCCACTTTCTTTCTGCTTAATTTAAGAGCATATACCATCCCGATTAAAATTGATTCCCCGTGCGTAAAGTTTCCGTATCCCATTGAACTTTCCACTGCATGTCCAAGCGTATGACCAAAATTCAAAAAGGCACGAATGCCATTTTCCTTCTCATCCTCTTCGACAATTTTAGCTTTAATGCCAATTCCTTTTGTAATCATTGTCAGGAATTGCTCATCCGTTATATTATTCAAATCAATAATATTCGACTTTAACCATAGATAAAATTCATTATCTGCTATCAAGGAATGTTTAATGACTTCCGCAAAACCTGACCTTAATTCTTTAAGAGGCAGAGTTTTAAGAAATTCAAGATCATAAATGACCGCTTCAGGCTGATGAAAGGCCCCAATCATATTTTTCCCTAGCGGGTGATTGATGGCAACTTTACCGCCCACTGCACTATCATGGGCGAGCAAAGTCGTCGGAACCTGTATAAATGGAATCCCTCTCATAAAAGTGGCCGCGACGAATCCAGCCAAGTCACCGACTGCACCACCGCCAAGGGCGATAATCAATGACTTGCGATTAATCTGATGGGATAAGCAGAAGCTTTGGCATTCATAAAACACATCGAAAGTTTTAGCATGCTCCCCTTCTGGCACTACATGATGCAGGACCGGTTTTTCGGTCTTGATCAGGGCGTTTTTCACAGTCTCCAAATGAAGTGCCGCCACTTTCTCATCAGTTATGATCAGAATCTTGTTTAGGTGATTTAATTCATGTGTTATTAATTCTGGCAATTCATTTATTGCCTTCTTGCCAATTAAAACCGGATATTGCTTGGAAGCCGTTTTTATTTGGATGGATTCCATGATTTAAAACCCCTTTACTTCTTCCCGATATGATCTCATGTATTCTGCTAATTGCTCATACCGATCTGAAGGGAATTGATCAACGATGGCAGCCGCCAGCTCCCATGCCACTACCGCCTCAGCAACTACTGCTGCTGCAGGAACCGCACAACTATCGGAACGTTCGACACTTGCTTCAAACACTTCCTTCGTATCAATATCAACACTTTTCAAAGGTTTATATAAAGTCGGGATCGGCTTCATCACACCGCGTACAACTATCGGCATTCCAGTTGTCATACCGCCTTCAAAACCGCCAAGGCGATTGGTTTTACGGTAATAACCCTGACCTTCGTCCCATGCGATTTCATCATGGACATCACTGCCGAATAGATGGGCCGCTTCAAAGCCAAGACCTATTTCCACACCTTTAAATGCATTGATGCTCATTATCGCTGCGGCTAGTTTTGCATCAAGCTTACGGTCATAATGCACATAACTTCCCACACCCACCGGCATTCCTTCTACAATGACTTCAACGATTCCGCCAATGGAATCTCCTTTTTGTTTCGCTTCATCAATTGCATCCTTCATTTGCTGTTCTACGTTTTTGTCAAAACATCTAACAGAAGATTCTTCCGTTACTTGTTGCAATTGCTGAATCGTTTCGTATTTTGGCGGTTCTGCCTTCACTCCGCCAATTTCCAAAACATGCGATGCCACTTCTATCCCCAATAATGACAATAGCTTTTTAGCGACAGCACCTGCTGCCACCCTTACTGTCGTTTCACGGGCTGAAGAGCGTTCCAGAACATTTCTCAAATCGCGGTGCCCATATTTAATCCCGCCGTTCAAGTCGGCATGACCAGGACGAGGCCGGGTGATTTTACGTTTAATTTCTTCAGCTTCCTCTTCTGAAAGCCCTTCACTTCCCATAATCTTTGTCCAATGCTTCCAGTCATCGTTCTCAACCACCAAAGCAACCGGTGAACCGAGTGTGTAGCCATGTCGGATTCCCGAAGAAATAAATGCCTGATCTTTCTCGATCTGCATCCTTCTTCCACGTCCATGCCCTTTTTGCCGGCGCCCTAATTCTTGATTAATATCCTCATTCGAAATCGGCATTCCTGCCGGTAATCCTTCAATGATAGTAGTCAGTTGCGGACCATGTGATTCTCCCGCTGTTAAATATCTCATCTTCCAGCCCCCTTTTAGCACTTTAAAGTGTATATGTATCAATATACCACAATTTTATGAAATGTGGGTATATGTAAAACGTAAAAACCATATTGTTTGAATTTAATCACTTTTCTCTCTATTTTACAAGTACTTAAACATTTTCGATATAGTTTAATCTTTCAAATTTGAGTTCTACTGGATTTGCTATTACACGACAAACGAAAAGGGACTGAATGCTCATGTACAGAATCAGTCCCTTTTTATCCAAAGTATTTACTTTTTCTTATAAAAAAATGTGTCGACCGTTTCAAATTGATATTTTCCTGGGGTGAATATTTGCTCTGTACTTCCTACAAAAAAGACCCCGCCGCTTTTTAGTGATGCACTGAATTTTTCATATAATAAATTTTTGGCTTCTTCAGTGAAATAAATTAAAACATTGCGGCAAACGATTAAATCGAATCCCAGTTCGAACCGGTCAGCGAGAAGATTTTGCTTTTTAAATGTCACCCTACTCTTGATTTCATTATCGACACGATAAAACTCCGCCTTTTTTTCAAAGTATTTCCTTTTGATTTCTTCAGGTACTTCATTTAAGGAACGTTCAGGATACATCCCCAATTTTGCTCGCGCCAATACATTTTCATCCAGATCCGTCGCCAATATCTCTATCTGGCTAAGTGGAACCAGATTGGATAATATCATTGCAATCGTATATGGTTCCTCTCCAGTTGAACAGGCTGCACTCCAAATTTTCAACTTTTTTTTGCTTGCTATTAATCCAGGAAGGATTTTCCGCTCCAACACTTCCCATCTTTTCGCATTTCTATAAAATTCGGAAACATTGATTGTCATTCTATCCAAAAATTCATTTAAAACTCCGGGATTGGTTTGAATGTCTTTATAGTATTCACGAAATGAATGATACCCTCTTTTTTCATATAGAGTTGTTAGTCGCCTTTTCATTTGCCTTTCCTTATATAATGCCAAATCAATGCCTGTCAACATTTTGATATTACGAATAAACTCTTCATATTCTTGAGGCATTCCTACGACTCCCCTGCACATAATTATTTTAAGTGGTCCTTCCCTTTATATATCGGAGAGTGCCATATTTTCTTTAAACTAACCTTGCCGGGAAGCTAAATAAGCAATACAAAAAAAGCGGGCTCCATCGCATAATGACGATGGAACCCGCTTTTTATAGAGTGATCGTATTAATTAATAAACCCACTCGCTTACAAGTTTAGAATACTCAACAATTTCTTCTTCTTTGAAGAATAAACCGATTTCACGTACAGCGCTTTCAGCTGAATCAGATCCGTGAATGATGTTTTTGCCGACAGTTACGGCAAAATCGCCACGAATTGTTGCTGCTGCTGCATCTTTAGGGTTAGTCGCACCCATCATTTGACGTGCAGTAGCGATTACGTTTTCACCTTCCCAAACCATTGCGAAGACAGGACCTGAAGTAATGAAGTCCACTAATTCGCCAAAGAAAGGACGTTCTTTGTGCTCACCATAATGTTGCTCGGCCAATTCTTGAGAAATTACCATTAATTTTGCTCCTGCAAGAAGGAAGCCTTTCTTTTCAAAACGGGAAACGATTTCACCGATTAGATTGCGTTGAACGCCGTCAGGCTTAACCATTAAAAATGTTCTTTCCATGAATGTCACTCCTAATATGTATCATTGTTATTTGCCTATATAAGGCAATACTTTTAGAATATTACCATTGTTTGATGAGTTTCGCAACTCCCATTATCAAAACTTTCTTTTTCCAATATTTTTCGCGATGTCCGATAAAGTTTTTCTAGCTTTAATGGCAGGTAGGCCTTTCAATTCAGTAAAAGCCTTTTCTAAATACATATCACTGATCCTCGCTGCCTGTTCAATGGCACCGGAAGTTTTTATCGCATTGATTATATGGGACATTTCGTCTTTTGGCGTATCTTCCCGAACTGTTTCGATAAGCTTTTTTAACTTTGGATCTTCCATAGCAATCAAAACGGGCAAAGTGATATTACCTTGAATCAAATCACTGCCGGCTGGTTTCCCAAGCTCTTCTTCCGAAGCCGTAAAATCCAATATATCATCGGTGATTTGATAGGACATACCGACATAATATCCGAATTTAAATAGCTTTTGATGAACCCGTTCTTCAACACCTGCTGAAATGGCTCCCAACTGGCAGCTGGATGCAATGAGCAATGCCGTTTTCCGTTTGATCCTTCTAAAGTAAATCCGCCAATTCTGTTCGAAATTGTACTTATCTTTTATTTGTTCAATTTCCCCAAGACATAGTTCAACCATAGTATCTGCGAGAATTTGATGCGCAAGCGGAGACTCGATAACCGCCATCATTTCCAGTGCACGAGCAAAAATGAAGTCGCCTGTATACATGGCGACACGATTATCCCATTTTGACTTAATGGTAGCCGATCCCCTGCGTAAATCCGCATCATCCACAACATCATCATGTACAAGGGAGGCCGTATGGATGAGTTCCAAAGTCGCTGCGACATGCTTTACGACATGAATATCATAGTTGCCAAACTTCGCACCCAATAGGACGAATACCGGACGGATCCGTTTTCCACCGGATTGCAGTAAATGCAGGGAAGCTTCCCTTAAAACCGAGGAATCCGCTTCAATTGCGGCTTCCAGTTCTTTTTCTATTAATTGCAAATCTGCATTCAAAAATGAATACATCATTTTAAATTTCATACATTCCACCCAGCTTTGTCCATTGCTATTCTGCTTATTTTGAAGGCTTGTACCCGAAATGTGTTGCTGCTACCCCACCGAAATGGGCCTTATAACTGACATTTTCCATTCCTGCCTGCTTAAACATGTTTTCAAGCTTTTTCATGCCTGGGAAATCCCGGGCTGATTCCTGCAGCCATGAGTATTCACTATAGCTTTTTGCGAATAATTTGCCGAACATGGGCATAATGAAACGGAAATAAAAATAATAGCCCTGTTTAAAGCCTAGCATCGTTGGCTGTGATGTATCCAGGCAAACGACCATTCCACCCGGCTTGGCTACACGGTTTAACTCTTTAAGCACTTTCATGTAATCAGGGACATTCCGCAGCCCGAAACCGATCGTGACATAGTCAAAGCTATTATCCTCAAAAGGAAGTTCCATTGCATTCCCATGCATTAGGGAAACTTGATCTAGATTGAGTTCATTCACCTTTTGTTCGCCGATTTTCAGCATGTTCTTACTAAAATCCAGACCAACAACCTTTCCTTCTGGTCCTACTTCATTAGCAAGGGCAATGGTCCAGTCCGCTGTTCCACAGCATACATCCAGTGCATGGGCGCCTTTTGGGACATTCATGATGGCCATTGTAGCCTTCCGCCATTTAAGATGCTGTTTAAAGCTGATGAGGGAATTCATCTTGTCATAATTTCCGTAGATCTTTTCAAAGACATGATGAACTTTTTGCTCTTTAGACTGCTCCATGATTCACCCTTCTTTCACATATGAATTTGCTATACTCTCTGTTTGTTCCAAGATGGCCTTCACTCTTTCCAGTAGCTCATCATCCAACTTTGCAAGCTTCCGCATCGAGCGCTCTACGGATTGCCTTGCATCCCACAGGCACTTGTCGAATTGGGTGCGTACCTGTTCTTCTTTTATGGAAACTTCCCCACCAATCGAGTCATCAAAAGTCATTTCCCTTAGGACATCAAAAACTATCGATTGACCCGACTTCATATAACTGCACTTCTCGGCATGCAACCGTTTTAAAAGCAGCAGATCTTCCGATAGATCCATCCAGGCAGGCTCACTATAATAATCCCCCAGTTTATGAATCAGCGAAGCCTCGATCGCTTTTATCGTCATTAAAAGCGTTGGTACATCATTAATGGACCCTTGTTGGTAAAGGATGATTTTATTATCATTTATTTTTTTTATCGCGCTTGAAAGTATACGGATCATATCAACATTACCTACACTGGCAAGCCCTTGATAATATAAGCCGCTATAGTAATCTCCGGCAAGCACTTGTAATTGACGATTTTTCAATACCTCGGGCGACTCGATTCCTTCACCCGAATTCGAGACGATTTCATGGGTATCCAGAGCTATTTGCACTAACATGGTTGAACTGATATATTGATTCCGTTTTTCGCTTGTAACGTCCAAATCGTTAAACAATCCCCAAAGCAATATCAGTTTATCTTCGTCCAAGCTTGGCTTTTGTATATACTTCAATAAATATGGATGTTGAGCTTTCGTTTCTATTAATCGTTTTAATTGCCTTATGTCGTCCGTTATGTTTAACAATTGAGATCACCCTTGCATCCCCGAAAGATAATTTTTTTTATACATATTGGTTTCTGTCTGTGTAAAATACACATTATTATACCATAAAAACAATCAGATGAAATGGTCAACGTTTATAAAATGAAACTTCCAAAAATAAGGAAACCATCGTCTTTTGCCCTTCAAAAAATGGATGCGGGAAATTTACAGCTTGTTAAACCCGATATCAGATGATTGATTTACTAATTAACCAAGCATTGAGAAACTATCATTTGTCAGGAGAATTCTTTTTGGAATCACTTTCTATCTCTCCGAATGGAGTATAGACCTTTGCATGGCCCCTGATTTTAATTGCCGAGGTATGTTCCGTGAATTGTGCAATCATCACCTCTCCTGAGTCAAGTTTTTCGGAGTGATGAAACTTGGTGTCCGTTCCCCTTGTCAACCCGATGACATTCACACTATCCTCAATGGCTTTGATTACGACAAAATCATTCAGAATCTTTTTTTCATTCATTTTTTCCTGCCCCCATGTCCTTAGTCTTTAATGAATGCCAGCACTTCAGCTCTAGTACGGTGATCCTTCGCAAACGTTCCCCTTACAGCTGAAGTCACTGTTTTAGATCCGGGTTTTTTTACACCGCGCATGGTCATGCACATATGTTCAGCCTCTACTACAACCATTACACCATGAGGCTCGAGCTTTTCCATTATCGAGTCAGCAACTGTAGAAGTGATGCGCTCTTGAAGTTGCGGACGCTTCGATACAGCCTCAACCGCCCGTGCCAATTTACTTAAGCCAGTCACTTTTCCGTTTTTCGGAATATATGCTACATGGGCTTTCCCGTAAAAAGGGACTAAATGATGTTCACATACTGAGTAAAACGGAATATCCTTTACAAGTACGAGTTCTTCATGGTCCTCCCCAAAAACAGTATCGAAATATTCCTTTGGATCTTGATTAAGTCCAGAAAAAATTTCTTCATACATTCTGGCTACACGGCTAGGAGTATCCAGCAGTCCTTCCCTCGTTGGGTCTTCCCCTACAGCCTCAAGAAGCATTTTAACTGCTTCTTCTAATTTGGCATGATCAACATTAGCCATTTTTTGTACCTCCTAAAAAATCAATAATATTATGTATTCAGATAAAAAATCCAAGGCGTTGCACCCGGATATCCATAATTGCAATTATTAAAGCGACCCTTCCCCCATACATTGGCGCCATTTAAAGGCAGTTTCGCCGGGAGCGGTATTCGGATGGTCATTTCCTTGTGACGGATTTACCATCTGCAGCGTTTCGAAAATATTCACTGTCTTTTATATTATCACAGATGGAAATTAAGAAGCAAAAAAAGGACCGCGTTTTCACGCGGCCCTTTTCGGTTAAGCACCCGTATGTAATGGTAGAATTACTTCACTGCATCTTTCAGCGCTTTACCGGGTTTGAAAGCTGGCACTTTGCTAGCTGCAATTTCGATTTCGTCACCAGTTTGTGGGTTACGGCCTTTACGAGCCGCACGTTCACGAACTTCAAAGTTACCAAAACCTATCAATTGGACTTTATCACCGTTTTTTAGAGCTTCTAAGATTGTATCAAAAACAGCATCAACAGCTTTTGTAGCGTCTTTCTTAGAAATTTCAGTTGCTGTAACAACTTCATTAATTAATTCTGTTTTGTTCATGCCATTCACCTCCTCCCAAAAGGGATCTTTATAAAAAATCATTATTACAACACTATAATAGTGATTTGATATTAGTTTCGGTCAAAAAATTTTCATTCCCTGGCAATCATTGATTACCAAGCCCGATTAATTTCCAAATAATTCATCCAGAAATTTATAAATAGGTTGAAATCGCTGTTATAACGCGTTTTCTGTATGTAGATTATCACAAATCCTATTAGCTTAGCAAGGGAATTCAAAAAATAATGGGAATCTTTTCATTAATAATTGTATATATTATAAATTTTGTCTTTCGCTATTCATCATTTCCCTTTTTTATAGAAATTAAACTTATTATATTGCTGAAAATCGCTTAACCACAGGGTTTTTTCAAGATTATACTAAAAAACAGCAGATCATTTCAAATATTAGCATTCATAAATGATATTTTCCCTGCGATCCTGCCGTTCATCCCATGCAAAAAGACCAATCCATAAATGGAATTGGTCCAGCTTTTAAACGTTTTCTATAATATGATGGCAATCAATCCCCCACTGCCCTCATTAATAATCCTCTCCAGTGTTTCTTTCAATTTATAGCGCGCATTGTCTGGCATCATCGCTAATTTCACTTGTATGCCTTCCCTTACGTAGGAACTTAGGCTTCTGCCAAAAATATCGGAGTTCCAAATGGAAAGTGGATTGTCTTCGAAATCCTGCATCAGATACCGGACTAATTCCTCACTTTGCTTTTCCGTACCGATGATTGGCGAGAATTCGGATTCGACATCGACCTTGATCATATGGATGGAAGGAGCTACGGCTTTTAACCTGACCCCGAACCTGGCTCCCTGACGGATGATTTCCGGTTCATCAAGACTCATATCATTAAGGGATGGGGCTGCAACACCATATCCAGTTTGTTTGACCATTCTTAATGCATCGGCCACCTGATCATATTCTGCTTTAGCGTACGCAAAGTCCTGCATCAATGATAACAGATGATCCTTGCCCCGGATCTCTACACCGACAATTTCCTTCAGGATATCATCATAGAGTTCATCAGGGGCGTATAGGTCTATTTCTGCAACACCCTGCCCCATCTCAATGCCTGCAAGCGCGGCACGGTCAATGAACTCGAATTCATTGAAATGACCGACTACACGATCTACATCCCTCAGGCGTTTAATGTCCTTGACGGTCTCTTTGACCGCGTCCTGGTAACTTTCCCTCAACCAATGATCCTCGCGCAGAACCATTACCCAGCTCGGGAGATTAACATTGACCTCAAGAACAGGAAATTCGTACAGGGCCTCGCGCAGTACACTATAAACATCCGATTCCCGCATTCCTTCGACACTCATGGCCAATACAGGGATATCATACTTTTCCTGCAGGGATTCCTTCAGTGCTACCGTATTCGGGTGGTGGGGCTGAACGGAATTGACAATCATGATAAATGGCTTGCCAACCTCCTTCAATTCTTCGACAACCCTTTCCTCGGCCTCTAAATAATCACTTCGCGGAATTTCTCCTATCGATCCATCTGTCGTAACGACTACGCCTAATGTGGAATGATCCTGAATTACTTTGCGAGTACCGATCTCAGCCGCTTCATTGAACGGAATCGGTTCTTCATACCAAGGCGTGTGAATCATGCGGGGACCATTTTCATCTTCATATCCTTTAGCCCCGGGAATTGTATAACCGACACAATCGACTAAACGGATGTTCACGTCGAGGCCTTCAGCTACTTGAATCGATGCTGCCTGGTTCGGTACGAATTTTGGTTCCGTCGTCATGATTGTCTTTCCGGCTGCACTTTGAGGCAATTCATCCTGTGCCCTGGCACGGTCCGCCTCTGACGGAATATTCGGAATGACAACTAGCTCCATGAATTTTTTAATAAATGTGGATTTCCCAGTCCTGACGGCACCGACCACCCCCAAGTATATATCGCCACCGGTCCGTTCAGCTATATCTTTAAAAATATCTACCTTTTCCAAGGTATCCCCTCCCGAATTAGAGTTTTGGGATTTCGTTTATCCATTTGCATTTATTTAGGACATTATATATCTATGATGTTGTCCTAAAAATTTATTCCAATTATTTCCCTGGTTCAATCCCTTCCTCCACCAGAAATTTTATATAAGGGTTGTTATTTTAAAAGTAAGATGAAATAAAGATAAAAGAAATAACCCTTCCCCTACAATATATTTTGCAGAAGAAGGGTTATGCCTATTTTGTAAGAAATATTGGATTATTTGTTTTTCCATCTATTGTATATGGCAATGAATAGGCAGGGACGAACTCCGAACTCTGAACCAGCAGTTCCCGGATATCTTCACCTGGCTTAATTTCCCCCTCATGCTTCTTTAATGCCTCAAGTAAATCCGGGGTATAATCAACAAAAATACTGCCTTGACCATCGACTACAAGATATAAGTCTTTTTGTGAAAATGGGCTCGTGACCGTCGGAGCTTCCTTCAGGCCCATTTTCTCATAATCAAGAGTGAAGACATTATCGGATAACCTTTCCTTAAATGGCGGGTATCCGTTGCTTTGCTGATAAGCAGTCAATCTCAAGGAAACATCCTGAATTTTCTGCGCCATCCTGACATCCAACAGCTTTACAGTCGGATTCTTTTCAACATTTACAAGGATGTATTGAAAGACGCCTCCCGATTCAAAGGCATTGTCTGGCGGTTCAGCCATATACCTCGGTGAAATCTTAGAAAATTTTATGACATATTTTTGATAAATCGGTGTTTCAGCATCTTTTGTAACGATGGGCAGTATGCCGCCTTCATCTTTCTGAAATTGATCCACTGCACTTTGGACTGATTGTATTTGCTCTTTATAAGGCAGTTGGTTTTGCATTTTTTGCTTCTCCGGATATAAGCAGCCAGATAATGATACAGAGATGCATAATAAACATAATATTTTGAAAAAATTTCTCATCATTTCTCCTCACCTATCAAGTGGTTGGCCCGCTAAGAACAACGATAAGGATGATCAAGCCGGCTAGAATCATAAGTATGTATGCGATAATTGCTGTCAAGACTCTCCAAAAACCTTTTAATTTATAACGGCTTAAGTAGATTAGAAATATAGAGATAACCATAAAGCCCATAGCTATAAAGGATATCCACATTTTTTGCAGAGCAGGTGTCATATCTTCATCACTCCTTTTTCCAGAAATTATTATAACATACCAAATTACGTTAAAGGAATTAAATCCTTGTCCAATCTGTGTAATTCCCGTTTTCATGACTCATTTTCATGAAAAAAAATTTCTGAGGTGCAGTACTAAAACGAAAAATATGTGAGTAATCCCGACACCCCCTCCTCGAATCAAAAAAAAAACAGCCCAAAGGCTGTTTTTCTGCTTACTTAAATTAAGATTGAAGCGTCGGCAAGACCTCTTTAAACGCTTTAATGACTGTATCGACTTCATCCAACTTAATAGTCAATGACGGCTCAATCCTTATTGTTTTGGAATTTATGAGCGTACCTGCTACCAAGATGCCTTTATCAAAGAGGGCTTTTGAGAATTCATAACCCACTTCATCTTTATGGAACTCAATACCAATCATCAAACCTTGGCCGCGGATCTCCAAAACCTTATCTTTGTGCTCATCAGCCACTTCCCTTAACCCATTTAAGAAGTATTCACCAACTTCTGCAGCACGCTGCGGTAAGTTTTCTTCCAAAAGTACGTCGATCGTAGCAATGGCTGCAGCACAAGCTAGTGGATTTCCGCCAAATGTCGTAGTGTGCATGAATGGATTGTCGAACCAGCTTTTAAACACTTTCTCATTGGCTACAACAGCCCCTGCAGGCATTACTCCGCCGCCAAATGCTTTCGCTAAACAAATAATGTCCGGAACAACATCATATAGCTCGGAAGCGAACATTTTACCTGTACGGCCCATTCCAGTTTGCACTTCATCCAATATTAATAACGCATCATATTCGTCACATAATGCCCGAACCTGCTTTAAATAACCTTGCGGAGGAAGGATGACCCCACCTTCACCTTGGATTGGCTCCAATAGTACAGCAGCAACATCTTCACCGACCAGCGCACAACTTTCAAACGTTTTTCTCATCATATCCACATCACCAAAAGGTACATGACGCACACCTGGGATCAATGGAATGAACGGTTTTCTGAACATGCCCTTTGCCGTTGCCGATAGTGAACCAAGGCTTTTCCCATGAAATGATTTTGTCGTGGAAATGATCGTGTGTCGGTCACTGTACATTTTGGCCAGCTTAAGCGCAGCCTCCACGCTCTCGGTACCGCTATTCGTAAAGAACGAGTATTTTAAATCTCCCGGCGTGATTTCGGCAAGGATCTTGGCAAGCATTGCACGTAATGGATCAAGTAAGTCCTGGCTATGAAGGGCTTGTCTTTGCAATTGATCGGTTACAGCCTTTACAACTTTAGGGTTACGGTGGCCTACATTATAAATACCAAATCCACCTAAACAATCAATATAATTTTTTCCATTTACATCCGTAAAACAGGAATCTTGATCAGACCACTCAACCGAAGCGAATTGTGTGTCTTTAGTGACCGTCTTACGGTATTCCAAAAACCCTGGGTTTACATGGTCACGGAAATTCTCGACCGTTTCTTTCGTTACCCACTGTGCATCTTCTTTTGAAATTTCTTTTTGTTCGATTAATTGAAGCACTTTTTTAATATAATCTTGGGTTGCTGATTGGTTAGCTTGAGTGTTTTTACTTTCTACGTTAATTGACATTTTTTTAATCTCCTTTTTTTTTATAACTTTAGTGGATGGTTAATTAAGATTGCTTCTTTATGAAACTTTGATGCTTACCTCCCTTTTTTCTTATACTTATTAATCAAGCAAGAACCATGCCAAGTTAATTAACCAATAAAACCGCATTTCTTTTTGATAAATCACTCCGATACTATGCAAATGTGCATAGTGTTATTTCACTTTGCATAATCATCTTGAAAAATCATTAATAGCTTCCCTAATGCCGTCAATAAAAATAAAAGCCGTTGCCAAGTGATTTTCATCACTCGGCAACAGCTTTTATTCAAAATGCATTATTTTCGATTTTCTTACTCTGTTCAGCTAACACTTTTTGATACTTCCTGCTCACTGACGATTGACTTATCCCGAGCGCTTTAGCCGCTTTGGTCGTGGTTTTATACTGTTTCATGGCAAGCATGATCAATTGTTCTTCGACATGATCCTGTGCTTCCTGCAATGGAAGAATTCTCGTAATGATGGGTTTCGTTTGTTTAAAGTCACTGCCTACAGGTATGAACCTTTGAATGAAGTCAGCATCGATCATCTCTTCATCTGCAGAAACAACCAATCTTTCTATCATGTTCTGCAACTCACGAATGTTCCCCGGCCAGGTATAGACTTCCAGTATATTTAATGCATCGGGGGAAAAGTGGTAATTCCGCTGATACCTTTCATTCAGTTTTTGCAGGAAATGAAAGGCTAGCGGTGGTATATCCTCCGGCCTCTCCCTTAAAGGGGGCACATGTATGGGTATGACGTTCAATCGATAGAATAAATCTTCTCTGAACGTGCCCTTCTCGACCATTTTTTCCAGACTCTTATTCGTGGCTGCAACAATTTGAACATCAATGGAAATGGGCGTAGTGCTGCCAATCGGAATCACTTCCTGTTCCTGGAGGACCCGCAGCAGTTTGACTTGCAGATGTATTGGCATGTCACCCACTTCATCAAGGAATAAAACACCTTTATTGGCCTGTTGAAAGTATCCTACCTTCCCATTTTTATCCGCTCCTGTAAAGGAACCCTTCGTATAACCAAACAATTCACTTTCGAGGAGGTTTTCCGGAATCGCCCCGCAATTTATCTTCAGGAAAGGCTGTTTAGATCGCCTGCCCATTTTATGGATGGCTTCGGCTATCACTTCTTTACCTACTCCCGACTCCCCATTGATTAATACAGTAGATGAAAAATGAGCGATTTTCTTGACTTGGCTGATTATCTGCTCCATTTTAGGACTTGCAAAAACCAACTCTTTATAAAATTGATCTTGTTTTTTGAAAGAGTCCAGTTCTTTCCTCATTTCATTTAATTCCGATTTCAATTGGGTCGTTTCCGTTATATCCCTTGATGCAATGACTATTCGATCTATATCGCCTTTTTCATTGAACACAGGGGTGCCCACGGATAGGACTTTCTTATTCATTTTCGTATCCTGGACAATCGATACTTTCTTTTTTTGGTCAAGGACTAACCGGGTGACCGAAGGATTAAAAATCCCTTCATCTTCTAATTGCAAGAGATTCTTCCCAATATAATCTTTTAAGTCCTTCCCCCAGAACCCTGAGATGATGCTGTCACTATAGCGCAGCAGCTCTCCTTTTTGATTGACTACAAGTATTTCATCATAGATATTCGCCAAAATGGCATTCAAGTCTTTATTCGAGCTTTTTATCAATTCTATTTCCATGGCCATTTCCTCAACCATCGGTAAATCCTGAACGATGATGATCAAACCTTCGACTTCCTTTTCATGGTTCAGAATCGGGCTATAGTCGACAAGCACACTCATGACATCAGTAATCTCCAGCTGATTCAGAATACTGCTCCCGCTGGCAAACACGCTATGTATATGCTGCTTATTGAAGATGTTCGCAGCAGGTTCATTAAGGACTTGATCAGAAGGCTTTTTTATCATCTTCAAGCCTGATTCATTAAAGTTCACGATATTTTTTTCTTTATCAGCCACAAAAATCCCCATAGGAATGGAGGTTAAAATCACATTTAGCAGGTCTAAATTTTGTTTGCTGTCCTGCTTGAATAATTCAGCTAATACATCTTCCCTTTTTACATAACCGGTTAGCATGCCTTCATCCGTTTTAATCAGCACGATAGGTTCACCGATAATTTGAAACAGAAGCGGCAAGGATATGTTAGGGTGCAATTTACAGACATTATCAATCGAAAAAGCATACTGTAAAAGCTGATCGACTGTCGTTATTTTTTCATTTAACGGGAGGTCATCCATGCGGATATACGCAAACACTTGATTTTCCTTCATAAGAAAGAAGAAAGGTTCTTGTATCTCATGAATTTTTTGGTCTGAAAATGTAGGCTGATCAATTGTTATAGTTATGAATGGTCTTATTTTATCATCCGGAATAGATAACACATTTTCACTCTCCTTTTGTAACCTAACCTACATTTTATCACAATTCTGAATTGCAAGATAAAAAATAACATGCACCATTACTCAATATCCATCATTTACCTTTATTCTTTTCACAGCAAAAGGGTCCTTTAACGGACCCTTTTGACCTAAAAACCTGGTATGCACCTTAGACTTATTTTATAAAGGACCGCTCACCTTTTCTTAGCCTTTTTCAAACCCCTGCTTGTTATGATTCGAGGATGGTCGTCCTCGCCCTAGGCTTTTTATAAAGATAGGGCAGCTTCCACAATACCGTCATTACGGTTTCATACCTGTTTGCAAAGTTTTAAAAACACTATAAGAACTTAATGGTATTTGCTTTCAAAGCTTCTGCTAGCGACACTTTTCCTTGTTCCCCATATGTAATATCACAGATGGATTAAACGATGAATATGACCATGAATAGCAAGGCGACTAACGTTAGTATAGCAATTGCTTTCGTAACCATTTTCATCCCCATGACAATGATAAACGTCACAATAATCAGTAAATTAAGCACCCATGCATAAGCAGGTACGGAAGTAATGCTGTAAAGAAAATGCGGAACAACAATTAATTGACCATTCGAATGAATGATTAATCCATCAGTATCGACTTACCTACAAGAAAACCGGCATATGTACGCATATACCAAACCTGCCGAAGGAATGATTTTTCCATAACTGTACGCTGTGAAAAGCATCTCCATAAAAGCGAGCCAGCAGGCTCCCGGAACCATGCCAAGTGACATATTCTTGCTCATAAATGCTGAACACAAGTCGCTGACGCCATGAACGAAATTAGAACAACAGGGATGGGCATTAACGTCCTCTTCATTTTTTCATCAGCCATATAACAACCACCCTTGTTTCATGAATACAATAGATTCACTGTGCTTTTTCAAAATGGAATAGCGGAGGGGATTCCGTCAACCATTTTGTCCGATACAGAAGATAGCCAATCCCAATTACCGCCCAGACAATTCCTAAAATTAATGAACTCATCTCGAGATTAAGCCAAAGGATGAAGACCGAAGCCGCGCCTAATACCGGGGAAAGAATGGTTGAAAGAAATCCTTTAATCGTTCTGAAGCTTTTGTTTCTTATTGCGTGGACGATTACGCAAATATTCACGAAGGTAAAAGCGATTAAAGCTCCAAAGTTTATGAGGGAAGCGGCCGTAACCAAATCAAGGAATAAGGCAACCATTGATATGGACCCGACAAATATGACATTAAAAAATGGCGTGTTGTATTTGGGGTGGATAAACCCAAATAGTTTTTTCGGGATCATTTGGTCACGCCCCATGACATATAGCAACCTAGAAACACTAGCATGAGATGCAAGACCGGAGGCAAGGGTACCGCATAAGGTTCCTGCAAGAAAGAAAGCCTGAAATAACTTCCCGCCAACGAAAAGGGCAATTTCCGGAGAAGCTGCTTCAGGATCGCTAAAACGGGAAACATCCGGGAAAAATAACTGTGTAAAGAATGATGCCGTCACAAATAACCCCCCTCCGATAAGGGCAGTCAAAAAGATGGCCCGGGGAACCGTTTTGGATGGATTCGATGTTTCTTCCGATAAAGTAGTGACTGCGTCAAACCCCAAGAATGAAAAACAAAGGATTGTAGCACCAGATATGAGCGTCGACATTTCCAAATGTGGCCCGAAGAATGGCTGAACCGACAAGACCGCTCCATTGCCTTCTCCACTCATGACTCCTTTAACGACAAGTGCCACAAAAATAACGATGACCAACATTTGAAAAAAAACAAGGAAGCTATTAAAGTTGGCTGCAAAATTAACATTGAATAAGTTAATGACTGTCATTAAAAGGACAAATGCCACCACCCATATCCACGGGTATACTTCCGGAAAAAGAGCAGTTAAGTATATTTTTGTTAAAATGCCGTTCACCATCGGTAAAAATAAATAATCAAGTAACGAAGACCACCCGACAAGGAAGCCTAAATGTGGATTAATCGTTTTTTGTGTGTAAGTATAGGATGAACCTGCCTGTGGATAGATTTTCACCATTTTTCCATAACTGGATGCAGTAAACAACATCGCTGAAAGAGCAATGACATATGCGGTTGGCACATGCCCCCCTGTTTTTTCGGAAACTATCCCGAATGTATCAAAAACAACCATCGGCGTCATATATCCAACACCAAGTAATACGATATGCCATAAGTTTAAGGACCTTTTCAGTTTACCTGTTTGCATGTATCATTCCCCTTCCTTTTTTAGCGAGAAAAGTAAACCAACTTTTCTGGCCTCTCTTATAATTCTTTGGTCATATTACACTTCGCAATTTTCATACCAAAAAAAAATAGTCGATTTTTAACTAAAAACAAGGAAATATGTAGAATGATCTATGCAATACTGAATAAACCATTCACTATTGCATAAATCCACAGAGAACAGATGATTTTTTGACCATAAAAAAAAGCAGAAGATATCTGAATATCTTCTGCTCATTTGACTAAATCCCCCGTGCCGTGGTCAAATTACTAGTTTACTTTCGTTGCATTGTATGCTGATACACGGCAAGGCGCATCATCAAATGCCTAATTTAATGAAATTCTTTTATGAAAATCAACAAATTGGAGGTTAATCCTGCTGCCTGCTATCCAATATGTTGTAAAGTTCTTCCATCTCATTCGTTTTTGAACGATTCATCAAAAGGTCAACAGCCTTTTTCACTTCTTCCCCATTGAATAAAACATCGTACAAAGCTTCTGTGATCGGCATGTTCACTTCGTACTTTTTGGCTAGTTGATAGGCAGCTTTAGTGGTTCTGACACCTTCAACGACCATACCCATGTTTTCCAAAACTTCTTCAAGCTTTTGCCCTTTACCAAGCATATTCCCAGCTCTCCAATTACGGGAATGAACGCTTGTACAAGTGACGATCAAGTCGCCAATCCCAGCTAAACCTGAAAACGTTAGTGGGTTAGCCCCCATGGCCACCCCTAGACGGGATATTTCAGCCAATCCTCGTGTCATTAATGCAGCCTTGGCATTATCCCCATAGCCTAAACCATCCGTAATGCCGGCGGCCAAAGCAATGATGTTCTTCAATGCCCCTCCGATTTCAACACCAACCATGTCCGGATTTGTATATACACGGAAATTATTATTGATAAAGATGTCCTGAACCCTTTCGGCAGCCTTCATATTCTTTGAAGAAACGGCAACTGTTGTCGGGTGACGCAGACTTACTTCCTCTGCATGGCTCGGTCCTGAAAGAACCACTATATCCTTAAGCCATTCAGCCGAAGACACTTCTTCAATCATTTCTGATATACGAAGCAGTGAATCAGGTTCAATTCCCTTACTCACATGAACGATTGTCAATGGTTTATCATGAGCCTCTTTTATCTGACCAAGCACTTCCCTGTAGGCTTTGGTCGGCACAGCCAAAATAATTATTTCAATCCCGGCCAACGCTTCCTTAAGGGAAGAATAACCTTTAATCCCCAAAGGCAATTCAATCCCAGGCAAGTATTTTTCATTCGTATGATTTTGATTTATTTCATTGATTTGTTTCTGATTATGTCCCCACAATCTCACTTCATGCTGATTATCGGCGATTACGAGCGCTAAAGCAGTTCCCCAGCTCCCAGCTCCAATCACTGCGATACTTTCTTTATCTTTCACCATGATATAACCACCTTTACTATTTTCTCTGGCGTCCAAAAATTCGTATTGGTGTTCCTTCAAAACCAAAGGCATCCCTAATTCGATTTTCTAAAAATCTCTCATATGAAAAATGCAGTAACTCTGGATCGTTAACGAATACAACGAAAGTTGGCGGCTTGATCGCTACCTGAGTCGTATAATAAATTTTCAAACGGTTGCCATTGTGAGTCGGTGTCGGATTCATCGCAACGGCATCCATGACCACTTCATTCAAGACATTTGTTTGAACCCGGATAGCATGATTCTCACTAGCCTGATCAATGACCGGTATTAATGTATGTGTCCGTTTTTTCGTTAAAGCAGAAAGATAAATGATTGGCGCATAATCCAAGAATAGGAAATGGGCACGGATATTTTCTTCAAAATCCTTCATCGTTTTTTCATCTTTCTCGATGGCATCCCACTTATTGACGACGATGATGACCGCCCTACCCGCTTCATGGGCATATCCGGCAATTTTTTTATCCTGCTCACGAATACCTTCTTCAGCGTTCAGGACCACAAGAACAACGTCTGAACGCTCAATTGCCCTTAATGCACGAAGTACGCTATATTTTTCCGTGCTTTCATACACTTTACCTTTTTTCCGCATCCCTGCTGTATCAATAATGACATATTCTTTGCCATTATATTTATAAGGAGAGTCAATCGCGTCGCGAGTCGTACCTTCAATATCACTTACAATGACACGTTCTTCACCTAACAATGCATTGACCAGAGATGACTTACCTACGTTCGGTCTTCCAATCAAACTGAATTTAATGACATCATCAGCATAATCCTGGCCGCTGAAATTAGGGAAATGTTTGGCCGCTTCATCCAGAAGGTCACCAAGACCAAGTCCATGAGACCCGGAGATCGGGAATGGATCCCCAAAACCTAACGCATAGAAATCATAAATTTGATCTTTCATTTCCGGGTTATCGACTTTATTTACTGCAAGGACAACTGGCTTTCTCGATTTATAGAGTATCTTAGCTACTTCTTCATCAGCAGCCGTTACCCCTTCACGACCATTCGTCATAAAAATTATCACATCAGCTTCGTCGATGGCAATTTCAGCCTGCTGGCGAATTTGTTCCAGGAACGGCTCGTCACCGATATCAATTCCACCTGTATCAATTATGTTAAAATCATGTGTCAACCATTCACCAGAACTATAAATCCTGTCCCGAGTTACTCCAGGAACGTCTTCGACAATCGAAACCCGTTCTCCAACTATTCTATTAAAGATTGTCGATTTTCCCACGTTCGGACGACCGACTATCGCAATTACCGGTTTTGGCATTGCTATTCACCCTTTCTGCTACTATATCTCTGTCAAAGTCACGAAATTCATGAATGCATTTATTACGGTTGCTTTGCATTATTGATTTTCATCATTTCCTTTTAAAGGAAAAGGCTGTATCCATCATCATTTAAAGGAATCTTTCATCAGTAAGAAAATCCTAACTGATGTTCAGTTAAACTCATCAAGAATTCACGGGCAGTTTGTCCACTTGACGCCCCGGTTCCTAAAGCGACGTGAAGCCGAACCCCTTCATGCTCAAACTTGATTATAAACAGCCCAAAAAAATGAAGAAAGCTTCGACATACGGCTTCCTTTTTAATTGTTTAGAGCATTTTACGATTTATCTACAGACCTCTAACTATCCTATAGTAACAAATTTCTCGCCAATCAACAATGATTGTATGAATAAAAGCCTTCCAATTCCAATTGGTTCCATTTATACTTCTACCTTTTGATAAAACGGCTAATACCCCATACCATTTTTCACCATACTCTTCATTGATTAAAATTCTCTTTTCCTTGTTTTGATAAAAATCTCGATTGGGATATTAAATAAATGTATTGGCCAACCATTTCCAACATTCTCCACAGTATGTTTGCGCCCAATACCAGAACTGCATCATCATGCCATGGGTAAGCAAGGGCCACATAAGGTAAAGAGTGGTAAGCAAGTAATCCAGAATATATGATATCTCCCATCATCATCCCAATTAAAAGGACGAACAATCGATATTTCCAATTTTTAAAAAGTAATAGGATAAGATAATTCAGGAAAATACACAAAAGATAAGAGGGCTTCATGATGAGCCATATCGGATCAAGCAAAGAAAATAGTTGAAAACTGGCATAAGCGAGAGTGATAATAAGACTTCCGCTGATCAGTTCCATCATCTTGATGATTGATTTCTTCCTAATATATACACACAGTATAAAGAAAAGGTACGGACCGCTCAAATGAACGGAAACCAATGGAACCTCCAGTTTATAGCCCGCTAATATCATAACGGCTAATAGATGAAAAAGAAAATCAAAACGAAAGGGAACCGTTTTCGGAATAAAAAACATGACAATGACCCAAACTATCCATGAAATCCAATAAAATATAATTCCATCCATGCAACGTCCCCCCTTTTAGGAACATTATGGCTTGTTTATTCAAAGTATAAACATAAAGCACGGCATTTAATGAGGAAAACCTTCCCCCTATCAATTAAAAGGAGGTGTGAACATGGGAAAAGATCGGCAAGAGAAGAAATTGAAAGAAAGTAAACGGGTGGAGTCCGACAGGGACCAATCACTGGATCATAAAGGGGCAACAAGAATGGAAGGCCCTGAAGAGGCACGAAAAAGGAATAGTTAAGTCTGTCCCTGAACAAAAAGAAGCATCTCAATTCGTTTCAATTGAGATGCTTCCTTTTGTGGTCATTCATTTAGCATACGCCGAACAATCAATGCCTCTTTGAGATAACCAATGATAGGTATTTCCTTTGATGACTAATTTCGATTTCCTTAATTCTGGGATATTACCGCACCCGAGTGCAGTCATGATGACCTTCAAATCTTCATGTATGTAATGTATTTCTTTAATCAATTGTTCCAAGCCCAACTCTTTATAGATCTTGAGGAAATGTCCGGCCAATCCGACTCCTTTCGCTCCTAATGCCAAGCTTTTTGTAATTTCCAAAGGGCTTTGAATGCCACCCGACCCAATGACTGAAAGCTGTGGTGAAACATTAACTGCTTCGACAATCGAAGCGGCTGTCGGTATGCCCCATTCATTAAAATATCCGAGTATTTTTGCTCGTCTTTCGTTCTCGATTTTAGCAAAATTCGTTCCGCCAAACCCGCCTACATCAATGATCGAAACACCCACGGAATGTAATTGCCGCACCGTTTCCATACTCATCCCAAATCCAACCTCTTTTACGATGACAGGAATTCCGATCGTTCTGTTGATTTTTTCTATTCTCGAAAGGGTGCCCGCAAAATCCCTGTCCCCTTCAGGCATCGTCAATTCCTGGATGACGTTAATATGAATCTGAAGGGCATTGGCCCCGATCATTTCGCTTGCCCGCTTAGCCTGTTCGACTGTTGCTTCACCACCGAGATTACCAATCAACACACCATCAGGATTTTCCTTCCTTACAACTTTAAAAGAAGCTTGCTGGCCAGAATCCTTGATGGCTGCCATTTGCGATCCTACCGCCATGGCGATTCCCGTTTCCCGTGCTGCAATGGCTAGGTCACCATTCAATTTCTCGGTTTCAGGGCCTCCGCCTCCGGTCATGGCATTTATAAAAATTGGCGAACTTAATTCAAGTTCGCCAACTTCTGCTGTGAGTTTCACATTATTCAAGGAAATACCTGGTAAGCTTTGGTGAATAAACGAAATATCTTCTAGCCCGGTTTTATGCTGCTGTCCTGTCTTTAGTGCAAATTCTATATGATCTAATTTTCGTTGTTTTCTCTCCAAGGCCATCACCATTATTATCTTATTTTAGTTTTTTCAATTGATCACCGATCATTTCACCTAGCTGAAAGCCCTTCGATTCTTCTGGGAGCTCATAATCTGATGTGTTGTAATTGGATTGAGGTTCTTCAAGTTCCTTAATGCTTAATGATAGACGTTGGTCCGTTTCATTGACTTCCAGCACTTTCACTTTGACAGACTGGCCTTCTTTAAGTACTTCTTGCGGTGTGGCAATATGCTTGTGCGAAATCTGTGAAATATGGACAAGCCCTTCTACCCCTGGAAAAATCTCCACGAATGCACCGAAAGAAACAAGGCGCTTGACGATACCTTCCAGTGTAGAGCCTTTGGCCGCTTTTTCTGCAATGCCTGCCCAAGGTCCCGGAAGGGTATCCTTAATGGAAAGTGAAATCCTTTCATTATCACGATCGATGGATAGTACTTTCACCTGCACCTTATCCCCTTCGGAAACGACATCGGATGCCTTGTCGACATGCTGATGGGAAAGCTGGGAAATGTGGACAAGGCCGTCTACGCCTCCAATATCCACGAATGCACCAAAATCGGTAATCCTTTGGACCACTCCCTCAAGCACTTGCCCGCTATCAATCTTATCCAAAACGTTTGCTTTTTGCTTTTCCTTTTGGTCTTGGACCACTGCCCGATGTGAGAGGATTAAGCGATTCTTGTCTTTCTCAAGCTCAACGATCTTGAATGTTAAAGTTTTGTTTTTGTAATCAGAAAAGTCTTCAACGAAATAGTCTTCTACTAGAGAAGCTGGAACAAAACCACGTACGCCTAGATCTACAACAAGCCCGCCTTTGACGACATCTTTAACTTCTGCCTCAAATACGTCTCCATTTTCAAATTTCAATTCCAGGTCATCCCATGCTTTTAAAGCGTCAATTTTACGTTTTGATAGAATAAGAGCTTCTTCTTCGACTTTAATGACTTCCAGCTCCAATGCATCACCTTCCGCAACGGCATCTGACGCCTTTTCGACATGCAGGCTTGAAAGCTCACTGATGGGTATGATTCCATCCGTCTTGCTGTTTTCCACATCGACAATGACCTGTTTTTCTTCTACCTTTGAAACGGTTGCTTTAACTTGATCCCCTACTTTGTAATTGTTCACTTCTACCTGGTTCATATCTTCTGTCATTACTAACTCCTCCTTAACCCATGACTGATCAGCAAATTTCCTCTTCATCGGCCACATATTTTATTTAAGTGGTTCAATAAAAACACTTTCCTAATAAAGATAAAAACAGTTTTTTTAGAGTAATAAAGTTATATTCCTTTTCATCTGCAATAAGGAACAATACCCTTATTTTATAAATTCTAACAAAAACAGAAAATTGTCAAGTATGAAGGACTATTTATGCTCGGAAATCAATTTCCGAATATGGTCCATGATGATTTTTGTAGCTTCATCGGCTGATATTTTCTGTTCGCGATATTCGGTAAAATTTATTGGAGGACCGTAAACGACTTTCAACGGACGCAAAAATTTATACGGGCCGATGATTGCACACGGTATGATAACGGCATCAGACCGCAACGCGAAAAATCCAGCCCCCGCCAAACCTTCTCCCAATTCACCAGTTTTACTTCTGGTTCCCTCGGGAAACAGACCAATCGCCTTGCCTTCCTTCAAAAGCTTCAAACCTTTTCTAAGGGATTCCCGATCGCTATTGCCCCGCTTCACGGGAAATGCATTTACTCTGGGTAATATACCCTTTAAAATAGGTGCTTGAAACAACTCTTCTTTCGCCATGAAATGGATATCCCTTGGAGATGTCATGCCAACTATGGGCGGATCCAAATTATCAATGTGATTGGCACAGATCAATACTCCGCCCTCTTTAGGGATATGTTCCTTTCCGAGCGCTTTAACCCTAAACGAAGGCATTAAAATGCCTTTTACGACGTTCTTGGCAAATGTGTAAAAATCCAATGTCATCTTTTCCTCTCTTCTATTAAAGACATGATACTTTCTGCAACTTCCTGAATCGATAATGAAGTCGTATCGATTTCGATAGCATCCGCTGCCTTTTTCAGTGGCGATACCTCGCGCTCGGAGTCCAGCTTGTCCCGTGTTGCGATTTCTTCCCTTAATTTTTCGATATCTGATGGAAAACCTTTCGATATATTTTCCTGATGCCTCCGCTGTGCCCTTTCATCCACAGAAGCGATTAGAAATACCTTTACTTCGGCGTTTGGCAAAACATGCGTACCGATGTCCCTGCCATCCATGACGACACCGCCATTTTCACCAAAGATTTGCTGCCTGCGAACCAATTCTTCCCGGATGCTCCGGTGCTTTGCAACTTCCGAAACGGAACCAGTCACTTCATTGTTCCTGATCTGGGCTGTCACGTCCTCATTATCCAAGAACACTAACTGTCCGTTTTCACTTGGTCTTAATTCGATTTCCGTATTGATGAGAACTTCTGATAATGCTTGTTCATCATCCAGGCGAATCTTTTGATTAAGGGCCTTATAGGTAAGGGCCCTGTACATTGCACCTGTATCCACATATATGTAATTGAACTTTTCTGCAACAATTTTAGCAACCGTGCTTTTTCCAGCAGCAGCTGGTCCATCGATTGCGACTGATAATTTTTTTTCCATAAATCCTCCCAAGAATCCTACAATCATGCTGATTATTTAGTACCCTTTCATTTTATCACAACTAGCGGGAAAATCATTAATAAAAGGGATGTGTACTTTCAAAATAACCTTTGTTCTTTTCTTGATCGCTACAGCCATCAAAAGTTATCCTTTACCTGAAAATCTTCATACAAAAAAAGCGGATCACCGCTTTACTTTTGGGTCCCATTGAATGTTTCAATGATTTTCGTATAATTATTGCTGGTGACACCTTCATACCTCGAGAGCTTGGTCAAATCAAAGATTTGATCCTCCCTGCTCAAAAGGAACTGGAAAAAAAATAAGCAGGCCAATTGGATGACGATCACTTTAATTAATAGTCTTTCAAATGTTTTCATAAGCCGCACCCTCCATCCGTTTATATTAGCAGTATGGATGGAATCGCTGTTTTTCATTCAATCATGTTAAACATACAGGCCTTTTTTCTTTAAATCCACCTGTTTTTCAAATATAAATCTCATTACTGTCTGTACATCATTTTTAGCAGGATCAATGCGAATGACTTTACTTTTTAGCCTTAAATAATGAATCTCACCTGATTTTAACGCTAGCGCCATCCAGGTATAATTGCGAAACCGATTGAATATTAGTTCCTTTTAAAAGCCTTATCGAAGCTCCGCCTGCACTGATATCCTCCGTTAATGCGCGAAAAGGGTTAAACTCGGTATGTTCTGGATGAATGGCTGTATCCAAGGTTACATCCAGGCGCATGTATTGCCTCCTTTGGATTTTCACAAACGTTTCTGCTTCGGGCAGCAATAGTTGCATCATGGGTATTCTACCTTTCACTTTTCCAAGCACTTCTGAATCGAATACATAAACAGCCTGCCCTTCATTGGAAAATGTGACTTTGAACTTCGTCCCATCCATGAGAAATGCTATTTTTCCAGTCCCTACATTGATGGGAAAGTCGGTATATACACAACCCGGTCCCATTTCGACAACCATACAATTGAACTTTTCCTTCTGTTGTGAGTATTTCGGTTCGAGCATTAATATATCACCAATTTTAACCATCGTCGTCCACGTCCTTTTTGATCGGAATGAAACTGCATAATATTACCTACTATTTTTCCTATATAATCCAATTATCTTTAAATTATTATGTCATGAAATAAGAAAAAGGGAAAGTGACCAAGCACATTTCCCTACAACTAATGATTCATTTTTTAAAATTAAATTATATTCTCGTATATCGGTTCGGAGTTCTTTAATTTTTCCACCTTTTCTT
This sequence comes from Peribacillus sp. FSL P2-0133, assembly GCF_037975445.1. Lineage (NCBI taxonomy): Bacteria > Bacillati > Bacillota > Bacilli > Caryophanales > Bacillaceae > Peribacillus > Peribacillus sp. FSL P2-0133. Next base: position 3,746,705 of record NZ_CP150254.1, read on the forward strand.
CTTGACCGGTATCTGCATTAATGAAAATACGGTAGGTATCATCTTTAATCGTACCGAGAAATTCATAACAAAGAACTTCTTCACCGATATCATTGATGATTAACGCCTTTCCTTCTTCCATTATTTTTACATTATTGTTGATTTTGTCCTTAGCTTCTTTTTCGGATATATTCGGATTCCCTATTTCCCTGGTTTTATGTGATTTTAAATACTCGTCGGCTGAAAACCCTATAACGGATCCATCATCCAATGCGATTTTGACCTTGACTGAATCTGGATAAATCTTGACGCCATTTTCTGATGTTACGAAATTCAATAATGCGATATTATCGTATTGAGCACTTTCAAATAATTCAAGTGAACTGAAATCATGTTCCTTTAAAAACTCTTCGGCTTTTGTATAGGCTTGATTCAAATCAATATTTGTTTTGTTCACGTCCCTATTATTGATATACCAAATAGGGTAACCGCCTTTTTTTGTCAAATCCATATTCAATTCGGTGTCGGAATCTTTATCGAGGATGCTCACACTATAAAATCCAAAATCGGAACCTTTTCCGTTCTCTTCCACATTCACCTTCAAATTCTTGCTTTTTGAATGTGCATAGTTTTTTGCCGTCGCAATTGCTTCTTCTTTAGTAATGGTTTCACCTTGCAAATTTTTGAAATTTTCATCCCTCTGTTGTGCAGAAGTAAAAGTCGGATTCATCTCATTCGTTTCCCCGTACCCAGATACTTTTTTCTCTACAGTCTTTAATCCGTCGATGATCGTGTTATCCGAATTTTCTTTCCCTGATGCAAGAGCCATTTCGACATCCATCCATCTTAAATTGTTTTTAAGGACTAGATACTGCACTTTTCTTAACTCGCCCTGGATGTCCCCGGCCTGTGTGTACAAGGATTGGAGAGTCGCATATTCCTTATCATTCAATGGTTCTTTTTCAAGGTCACGCACCGCTGTTTTATAACTGAAGTCCGCAATTTTAGATAAAAGTTCCTCTGTCTTATTAAAAGGAAGCAAGGTCAATGGCAACTGCCCGACATCACTTTGGGCTTCGGAAGTGATACGCCAAACATCTGTTAAAGCCGGACTTAATGAATAACGTGAATTCATGGCCAAAGTACTGCCGACCTTATCGTGCAATAAATCCACTTGATAGCTTAAATCATGAAAGGCTCGCTGATACGTATTTTCAGCGTTGATTAATATAGCATTTTTTTCCTTATGTTCTTGATAGCCCCAGAATGCAGTTCCCGCAACAACTACAACAAGCAGGGCAATCACTATATTCCTGATCATTTTCCTTCACCTCTTTACTTACAAAAGATATGTTTTCCGATTCTTTTAATTTGTTCCCTTGACCAGATCCATTTGCTTGTTGCTGTATTAGGATTAAAGTAATATTCTGCATTACCGCTTGGATCCCACCCGTTGATAGCATCCACCACGGCTTCTTTCGCCCTTTCGTTCGGTGTCAGCCAAATCTGCCCATCCGCAACAGCCGTAAAGGCCCCAGGTTCAAAAATCACTCCCGAAATGGTATTAGGAAAGGCAGCACTTTCCACTCTATTCAGAATTACTGCTGCAACAGCAACCTGACCAGTATATGGCTCCCCTCGTGCCTCTCCATAAACGGCATTGGCCATCAGCTGAATATCGTTTTGAGAATATCCTCCTGGAAGATTGGCTGATGTCGTTGTTTTGGAAGGGGCCTTTCCGGAAGCGGCCCCTCCGGAAGTAGATTTATTTCCTTTCGCTTTTACCTGTTTTTCAATGGGGACTCCCCCATAATAGGTGAACTCGTTCCCTTTATTGATCTGTTCGTGAACAAATTGTTTATTGAAATTAGACGCATTCGTCAACTTCTGTTTTGTTGTTGTCCCTGCCAAACCATCGATTGGAAGCCCGAAATCTTGTTGAAAGTTTCGAAGTGCCCAATAAGTGCCCCATCCATAGGCTCCATCAATCTTGCCTTTATAGTAACCGATGTTTTGCAGGCGTGCCTGCAGCTCAATTACATCATCCCCAACCGCACCCTTTTGAATGACTTGGCCCGAAAAGGCATTTGTTCTTGTTTCCGGGTAAATTACGAAACATATAGTTATACACGAAAACAGCAAAAGCCATTTCCATTTTGACGAAATTCCTTTCATCAAAAACACTCCTCTTTTTCTTGAATTAATGTAATTCTATTTTCTTCTTTTCGGGTTTTTTTATTCCAAACATAAAAAAAACGGAGCGGGCAAAATATGCCAGCACTCCGTTTTGATAGTATTCGTCATTTGCTAAGGTAATGATTTTGTGAAAGTTTTTTCGCGTGAAAGTCAGACAACAAACGTGCCTTCTTTACTTTTTTCATGCCTAACCACCATAGATAAATCATGAATGGCATAATAAAGTACACCCAAAATCTTTGGGAAACTAAAATATAATCGTAAACCCCATGTAACGAAATCGGTATGATCAATGCCAATAATAAATAGACCCTATTATTCGAAGCCGAAAATTTCGCCTTGCCCAAATAATATCCCATGATCACACCGAACAAAGCATGACTGGATACAGGGAGTACCGCCCTGAGAAAAGCGTGTTCCACCCCGTTGGCCAGCAGGTATAAAATATTCTCCATTGTGGCGAATCCAAGGGAGACTGCAGCTCCGTAAACAATCCCATCATATGGCTCATCGAATGCCACATGCTGATAAATAACATAAATGAGTATGAACCACTTGAAGAATTCCTCAAGCAATGCAGCCCATAAAAAAGCATTTGCTAAATCAGTATTCAGGATATGTTCGGTTTCGAGCACATACTGTATGAACATAATCGGCAATACAAGAAATACACCGAATAAAAATGTTTTGACCACAACCGATATCGGTTCGGTTTCATATTGATCTTTCAAATAGAAATAGCTCAGTAGCGCCAATCCTGGCGCAATAGCCGCTGACAACATGACCAGCATTAGCTGACCCTCTTTTCATCTTCTTTTCCTTAATCGTACCATGGAATGAAGAAAAACTGAATCCAAGAATCAAGTCTTCCAAATTTTTATTTAATCCTTCAGTACTTAAAGAAGGTCTCATCTATAGGGTTTTCACTTGCCAGCATGACAGCTAACTTGATTCGAGCCTTCTTGCTGTCATAATCAGCTCCTAATATCACACCGCGTTGTTTTAAATCAAATGCGCTGCCTTCATAATCATAAGCTGGGTAAACTTTTCCTTCTTCTGCACTTGTAGTCATGATGATCGTAATTCCTTTATCGATTGCAGCTTGTATGGAAGTAACCATTACAGGGGTAACTTGTCCCCTTCCTACACCCTCGAGCACAATTCCTTTCGCACCGTTTGCAACCGCAGCATCAATAAAGAGGCCATCAGCGCCTGTATGGCACTTGATGATATCCACCCTTGGGATGCTATTCTGAATATCATAACACTCCCTATGTAAAGGTTTTTGATAGATGCTGACGACATCATTATCAATTATCCCCAAATATCCATAGCCAAAAGATTCGAACCCCTGCAAATTGGAAGCATGAACTTTTTTGACATATTTTGCAGAATAGATCCGCTCATTAAAAACGACCACTACTCCAACATCCCTAATAAGATCACTCGCAGCGCATAATATCGAATTCCTAAGATTGGAATATACATCGGTGCCCACCTCTTGAGGAGAACGTTGGGAGCCGGTTAATACTATAGGTCGTTGATCCATACTCGTGACATCAAGGAAATAAGCAGTTTCCTCAAGTGTATCCGTACCGTGGGTCACGACGATTCCCGTAACTTCGGGATCCTCCAATTCCTTTTGAATGGCTGAATTAAGCTGTTGCATTTTCTCAAAGGACATGGACATGCTTGAGATCTGGAAAAGATCAACCACTTTTACCTCGATATCGTTGGGCAATTCGCAAAGTGATGCCAACTCATGGCCAGTCAATGCACCAGAGGCCAGCATACCATTCACAGTTTCTTTACTGGCAATAGTCCCACCAGTCGTTATTAACGATATTTTTTCCATACTGTCACTGCTCCTCATTTAAATAATTCACTTTTCTTTAACAGCCAAATGATAGGCAATCAATCCACCATGAAACCTGCCGTTCTCGATGAAGATTTCGTTCGCATTATTTCCGGCTGCCAGAACTCCTGCAATATAAAGACCTTTAACGTTCGTCTCCATCGTTTCCTCATTATATGCGGGCCTTCCAGTCTCCTTATCAATAGTAATGCCCATTGAAGCTAAAAAGGAATGGTCAGGATGGTAACCAGTCATTGCAAATACAAAATCATTTTTAATGACTTTTTCCTCATCCCCCACATGGTAAATGACGCTGTCTTCCGTTATCCTGTCAACATTTGCATTAAATTCCATCTTGATGGTTCCATTGCGGACCAATGCTTCAAATTCAGGAAGAATCCAAGGTTTGATACTTGGAGAGTAATCCGATCCTCTATAAAGGACTGAAACCCTTGCTCCTGATTTGACCAATTCCAGAGCGGCATCCACACTTGAGTTTTTGCCACCGATGACTGCAACATCACAATTGAAGTAGGGATGGCCCTCCTTGAAGTAATGATACACTTTAGGGAGCTGTTCACCCGGTATGCACATATAGTTAGGATGATCATAGTAACCGGTCGATATGATCACATGCAAAGCTGTATACTCACCTTTCGATGTCTTGACTAAAAACTTCCCATCTTCTCGTTTTTCCACATTTTCCACTTTTTCGAATGTATTGACCCGCAATTCTTTCCTTCTGACTACCTCCCTATAATAGGCAAGCGCCTGATTGCGGACCGGTTTACGGTTTTCGATTATAAAAGCAATATCACCAATCTCGAGTTTTTCACTCGAACTGAAAAATGTTTGATGTGTCGGATAACGGTAAATGGAATCAACCACATTGCCTTTTTCAATGATCAAGGACTGTATTCCCACTTCCTTAAGAGCGAGCGCAGCAGCCAATCCACAAGGGCCCCCACCTATGATAATGACTTCTTCAACATTCATCTTTATTCCACTGCCTTTCCATGCACTATGTAATTCGTTCGTCTAAAAAATAAAAACTCCTATCAATACATGATAGGAGTTTTTACAAATCATTTCAATGATAATGCAATGAACATGATTTTAACTATAAAACAATACATGATTCGAATCTTTTAGATCCAACCACGGAAGCGAGAAGCTTCAGCCATTTTTCTTACACCAATCATATAAGCCGCTAGGCGCATATCAACACGTCTTGATTGTGCAAGTTCATAAATGTTATTAAAAGATTTCACAAGGATTTTTTCCAGCTTTTCGTCAACTTCTTCTTCTGACCAGTAATACCCTTGATTATTTTGTACCCATTCGAAGTAAGAAACCGTTACACCGCCAGCAGAAGCAAGGACATCAGGAACAAGAAGGATTCCGCGATCCGTTAGGATTTGTGTCGCTTCAATCGTTGTAGGTCCGTTAGCTGCCTCGACAACGATTGATGCTTTGATATCAGCAGCATTTTCTTCAGTGATTTGGTTTTCAATTGCAGCCGGAACTAAAATATCACATTCCAATTCAAGCAGTTCTTTATTTGAAATTGTGCTTTTAAACAATTTCGTTACGGTTCCGAAACTATCTCTCCGATCGAGAAGATAATCGATATCCAATCCTTCAGGATCATGAAGAGCACCATATGCATCCGAAATCCCAATAACTTTAGCACCTGCGTCATGCATGAATTTAGCTAAGAAACTACCTGCGTTACCAAAACCTTGAATGACTACCCGTGCACCTTTAATATCGATGCCGCGTTTCTTGGCAGCTTCATTGATACAAATCGTCACACCCTTAGCAGTGGCTGATTCACGGCCATGAGAACCACCAAGTACTAGCGGTTTACCAGTAATGAATCCTGGCGAGTTGAATTCATCCATACGGCTGTATTCATCCATCATCCAAGCCATGATTTGGGAATTTGTAAATACATCAGGTGCCGGGATATCTTTAGTCGGCCCCACGATTTGGCTAATTGCGCGAACATAGCCCCGGCTCAGCCTTTCAAGTTCACGGAATGACATATTACGAGGATCACAAACGATACCGCCTTTACCCCCGCCGTATGGCAAATCAACGATACCGCATTTCAAGCTCATCCAAATGGATAATGCCTTCACTTCACGTTCCGTTACATTAGGGTGAAAACGGATACCACCTTTTGTAGGCCCAACAGCATCGTTATGCTGGGCACGGTAACCTGTGAAAATTTTAACCGAGCCATCATCCATGCGGACCGGTATCTTCACCGTTAATAAACGCAATGGTTCCTTCAACAGCTCAAAAACTTCTTCCGGGTAACCCAGTTTATCCAAGGCTTTATGTATTACAGTTTGGGTAGACCTCAGTACGTCGTGTTTTTCTTCTTCATTTACATGGCTATTGCCTTTTGCCGATTCCATTAAAAGTACCTCCTAGAAAATCTCCATATATAAAATTATAATGTACAAATAGTCCTCTTCATGTGCTAGTATACACCTTCGTTACATTAATGCAAGAGTAAAAATGGGAATTTAAAAGTTGGAAATATTCTAAAAATGAAAACGTTATCATATCAACTGTTTTCTTACTCCTTTTGCGTATATCTTCTTCGGCAGAAAGTTGAGACAAAAAAGGCAAACCGCATTGTTTTTACCATAATGTGGATGCCTCGTCTCATTTGTTTTACATCAGCTAAAGTGTGTGAGCAAAACATGTATCGCTTCATTTTCGATTATACATGTTCCATATTCATTGATGCGGCTGAGTGTCAATGTAGATGCATGGCCATACTCAGCCGCTAAAGATATGACCGTGTCATACGTCGTGTCTTTAACATTTTCGATAAGTAAATAGTATCTTCCCTCAAAATGATAAAGAGTACTATTAAGCAAACCTTGAAAAGATAATCTACGACATAATTGAACGATATCTTCAAAGTCATTGAATACATACAGAATATGGGGGAAGTCATCTATTTTCACTTGTAAATCCAAGAATTCCTCTTCGTCAGTCAATAATTCCTCTTCGTCCTTTGTCACGATGATTATCAACCCTTGTGCAGGCAAAGAGAAAATTTCGATTGCAATGGAGCCACTCATTTTAAAGCTGAGTTCTTCGCACGCTTCTTCGACCATATCCTGAAATAGCTTGTGGACCTTTAAGGAATTCCCTAAAATATCTTCTTTTGTTATGCCTCTATCAATTAAATCATCAAGGGTCAAAAAAATCTTGATTTTATTATTAGTTAATCGCTCCAGCTTCATAAAAAAATGCCCCCTGGTTACCATCTTCATACATCATATGAAGCCTTGGTCGCAGGGTGCATATCCATTATTTCTCTTAAGCCGGCCGCCGCTAACCTTTCAGCCATTCCTCCCACTTCGATTGCGTGTCCCCCATTAAAACTCCACTGAAGTCCGTACGGTTTTCCTCGGAAATAAGGCTCAGCGCCGCACCGCCAAGGCCCACCTTCAAATCCGGGAAATCCTTTATTAATGCTTCAACCAGCCTAAATGTTCCATCAAGATTCTCTTCCAGTGAACATGACATGAATAGGTAAGAGGGTTTTATGATGTTTAAAACGGTGAAAAGGTCATTATCAGCAATGGATTCACCTAAATAAATGGTTTCATACCCTTTCCTCTTCAAAAAAACGGTAAAGACCAACAGTCCAAATTCATGTTTTTCACCGGGAGCACAAACGGTAAGGGCTTTCGGAAGAAAACCATTAGTCGGAATGGTATGCATAACTGAACTGATCCTGGATTTCAGGATGTTGGACGCAAAGTGTTCATGAGCGGAAGTAATTTCTCCCCTTTCCCACTTATCCCCAATCTGAACCAATATTGAGCCAATTACATCAACTATGGTTTGTTCGATTGTATACATACTGAATGCTTGGCTTATGAGCATATGAGCTTTATTTTCATTGAAATTCAAAAGAGCTTCGATTAATTCATCCGAAAACTTAATCGCTTGTTCATCCTTACGGTTCGTTTCAGGAACTCCAGGAGCTAGAGTGCCAGTACTTTCAAGAAGTGAAACGGCTTGGCTTATTGTAAAACCTTGCTTTGTTTTATTGATTAGCCACTTAAGGATTTGCAGATGTTTTTCAGTATACAGCCGGTGCCCCGATTCATTCCTGACAGGCTCGATAAATTTATAGCGCCTTTCCCATGCTCTAAGGGTTCCCGACTGAATGTCCAGCAGTTTTGAAACTGCCTTTATATTATATTTACCTTCTTGCATGGTTTTACAAGGCCTCCAATAACTGTACGATCATTTGTTGAAATTATAGTGGATTTTTCATGGTCTGTAAAATTCCGATATGCTCGATTAATAACAGCCTAATAGTTCTTTTCCACAGCTTCGCCTATTTCAGTGTCTGTCCCCCTTCTCAGGGTGAAGAGGTGCGTTTCCGGCTTAGCCTCAAGCCTTAAAGGCACTGCGCTTGTCCCATAGCCATTACTGGTCATATATAAACAGTCCCCCTCTTTTTCAATGCTGCCGATCTGATAGGGCCCGAATCCGAATATACGAATCTGCCCGCCATGGGTGTGACCTGACAGGACAAGACTAATATGGTGTTCCGGAGTCAACTGTTTCTTGACCAATGGATTATGGCTCACCAAAATCCGAAAATCTTCATTCCCGCAATCCGACAGGGCAAGGTCAAGCCTATCACGTTCTTCTGATATATCATCAATGCCCAGAAGAGCGATTTTGCTTCCATTTTGAGACTCAAAAGAAACAGCTGTATTATCAAGGATTTTCACACCATGTTTCAAAAGAGTCGCATCCAGTTCATGGAAGTCTCCTTCATAATCATTATTACCCCAAACAAAATAAAGGGGACCAAGTTCTTTTAGTTTCAATAAATTTTTTTCCACGCGTTCTAAGGGAACCCCGCTTTCCCTAATGTCACCGCCGATTATCACCAAATCTGCCTTGTCACGAGCGTCCTCAATTAATTTATCCGCAACGATCCGCCGATGAAGATCGGATATAAAAAAGATCCGAACATCTCCAAAGCCTTCAGGAAAGTCTTTGAAATATAAGTCTTGAGAAATCACCCTATCTAGCATAGCCGTACGCCACATGTAAAAGATCGTGGCAAATGACAGCAGAATGATGACTAAAAATAATCCAGATAACCATAACATCTTAGTTAAACCTTCTTTCCATCCTTATCCCAAACGTACTTTCATATAACCATAAAACCATATTACCCGCAATTAAATATGATTTAACGCGATCATCATTTATTTTCATGATATAAGTTAATATCATAATTCTTCTTCATCATTTCAAATACCTTATGGCGGCTTTTCCATTCTTCCTCTTTTTCCCACAATTGCTTACTTTTATTAATGATTTCACAGCGTAGCAGTTGAAACTCCTTTTCAGCTTTATCAAGCTTTTTTTTAATTAATACCATATATCCATATAGACCAATCGCTGATGCTAAAAAAAGGAAATGACTAAAATGGTCGACGAAAACACTAAACATACTGAAAAAGGAATAGGAATAAGGTACAACGATATAAAAATATAGATAAATCATAAAAAGGGCAGCAACAATCATGGTTGCCCATAAGCTTTGAAGGTGCTTCTTTTTAAGTGCCTCGAATTTTTTCTTTCGATCCACGACATTCTGCAGCATTTGCTTTGTTGCTTGATCCGTCTTCTCATCCAATAAAATGATTGTCGATTCCATCGCATTTCCTCCTCTACTCTTTCAAATCATGATATGAAAGAGTAGAGGAAAAAATGATAAAGTACCTGTCACGTTTACCTTCACACTGAACTAAGTCAACCAATCTTAAAAACACCCTGCCTATAAAGACAGAGTGCCATCGTTATTTCTTGATAGGAATTTTCAATACCTGACCTTTGGAAATTTCATTGCCATTCAGCCCATTCCACTCCCTGATCAGAGCAATCCCTTCCTGTGATTTGTAGTAATTCATGGAAATTCGAAATAATGTTTCTTCACCTTGAACAGTATGTAAGACAACTTTGTATCCCTCTTTATCCGGTTTCGCAGCTTGAACATTTTCGGCAGCCTTTTTCTTTTCTGTTTCTGCCTTCTTTGCTTTTTCATCAGCTTCTTGCTGCGCTTTGGCCTTTTCCTCAGCTTCTCGCTGTGCTTTGGCCTTTTCCTCAGCTTCTCGCTGTGCTTTGGCCTTTTCTTCAGCTTCTCGCTGTGCTTTGGCCTTTTCTTCAGCTTCTTGCTGCACTTTGGCTTTTTCTTCAGCTTCTTGCTGCGCTTTGGCTTTTTCCTCAGCTTCTTCTTTTTCTTTCTCCGCTTCAGCCTTTGCCGATTCTTTTTCCTTTAAATCATCTGCAGTAGCTGTAGTTGGAATCGATTCAGTAGCTTCCTCACTAAAGACGACTTGGTCACTTTTCACAACAGGTACAGGCCTATCCTGCAGATATGTATAAAGGGCGTAAAATCCAATTGGAAGTAAAATAAAAAATAATGCTAATAATTGTATCATTGGGAACTTCTTCACTTTACTTTTTTTCTTTTTATTCTGGTGGACTTTGCTCCGCTTGGGCAATGAGGACTTAGCCTTCTGACGTTCAATTCGCGAACGAAGTTCACCAGCCTGATCGTTTTCTTTTTCATTCTTTTGCACTCGGCTCATTCAAGTCACCCCCTTTCTTGCTAAACCCTCTTTGCTTTTTGTTCCTGATTAAAATACCAAGGATAAAGTCAATCAAAAAGTGAGCTGTTATCGTCACGATGAGATTATTGGTCATTTCAAATAGAAAACCGATAAAGAAGCTCAAAACCAAAACATTTAAAAATAAAAACCAATTAAAAAGGTAACGATAATGAACGGCTGCAAAAATGAGGCTCGTAAGAAGCAAACCAAAATGTGTTTGCAGCACTCCACGGAATAATACTTCTTCACTTATCGCAACCACTAAAGTTACGGCAAAAATCATCGGGTATGACAAATTACTGAAAATGCGTTCGTTAATACCACCATCATCCTGATAGGAAGATGGTGTCACTTTCATAAACAATAAGTCAAATAACACGACAATGACTCCAGCGGGAATTCCAATAAGCAAAATGTTCAGGTCATCAAAGATAAATAAGTCGAAAAAAGCTGAACGGTCTTTAAATAAAATAATACCTAAAAAGAAGGCTAACGTTAAGAGAATAATTTGCGTAAGAAACAAATTATATAGCAACTGTTTATCTGTAAGTTGTTTAATAATTTCAGCTTGCTTATTTTTCATTGCCATTTTCCTTCTTTAATAAGATATAAGCCAATTCTTTTTTCCAAGTGGAAAAGGAATTGACCGGGTCCACCTTGACTTCCGGCCATACATCAGACATTTTTTCGACATCCATCCCACAGATATCACAGCAGATGTGGTTCACTTCCCGATGCTTTTCTCCAAAGTAGTCCAGTATCCCTAAACGGCGACATTCCTGTGTATAAATCCAGTGAAGGAATTTATGCAGCTTTTCCTGATTCCTTGATTTTCTCTTTTGACAATACTCTTTCATCTCTGCCATTTGATCTAGGTTATTGCCCGTGATAAGCTGCGTAAAAAAACGGAGCTGGATTTCGTTCAACGAAAAGGATTGAGACAGCTGTTCTTTTTCCGAGAGGGTCAAATTCGCCATATTTTTGTGTGATGCATTAAGGAAAGAACATACACCATCGATTTGCGAATCCGTAGGCAACTGTTGCTCCATCAAATGCAGGGGAAGCCCTTCATCCCCTTCGCTATATAATAAGACAGCCACACTTTGTTTCCGATCTCGTCCAGCCCTGCCTATCTCCTGAAGATATGCTTCCATCGTGGACGGGATATGAAAATGAATAACATATCTGACATCCGATTTATTCACACCCATTCCAAAAGCACTTGTTGCACATATAATTTTCAACTGGCCGGAAATGAATTGCTGCTGAATGAGCATCCTTTGCTCCTGTTCCATTCCACCGTGATAATAATTGACACTATCGATCCCGTTATCCTGTAAAAACCCAGTGACTGATTCCGCCACTTTTTTAGAGGAAAAATAAATAATTCCGCTTCCGGTAAATTTCCTGACAAGTTCCAGTACACGGGCTAGCTTCTCATCGTAACTGAACATTCGCTCGACAATAATTGCAATATTTTCCCGATCAACAGATGATACCATTTCCTTGGCCTGCCCAATGTTGAGTTTACCAACGATGTCCCTCCGGACCTCATCGGTTGCAGTTGCCGTCAGGGCAAGAGTCAACGGATTGTTCAATTCACGCCTCACTTCTCCTAAATTTAAATAATCCGGACGGAAATCATACCCCCATTGTGAGATGCAGTGTGCTTCGTCTATGACGAACAAACCTATGTCTATGGATTTCAAGGATTTTATCACGCCATCCAGGCTTAGCATTTCAGGAGATAAAAAAATAAAACGATAACTATGTAACCGGTCGAAAGCTTTCCTTTTTTGATTTAGCGTCAAAAAAGAGTTGAGGGTCAATACACTTTTTTCGCCACTCATCTTTAGCTGATCTGCTTGATCCTGCATTAAAGATAATAACGGGGAGACAATTAGGACAGTCTTATTTAAAAGATAAGCAGGCAGCTGGTAACATAATGATTTACCTGATCCGGTTGGGAGCATCGCTAAGGTATTACGGCCGGACATCAATGATTCAACCACTTCCTTTTGTCCAGGGCGGAATTCATCAAATCCGAATTTTTCTTTGAGGACTCGTTCTATGTTCATCATCACTCACCTATTTTCGCAAGTACAAGTCTTATTTGGAAAAAGCTTACTTGTTTATTATCGACCATCTGCTTGATTGCTTTAAGCTTTTTCGTACCAAGTTCCTTAATAGCTTCAGCAATTTCCCTCTCATCCTCGATAGTTACATAATCGGAAATCGGAAAATCTTTTTCCGATAAGACAATTTCTACGAGGTGATCTTCGATGGTGTTGACTTTCAATCTGCGGATTTCAGCTATTTCACCCAGATTTTTCCCTTCCTGGATGTATCGTAAAGTTATATTTGTAGATTGTGTCAATTGAGGATTCCCACTTCTTTTCCAATCATTGGTTAATGAGGACAAGAGAGGGTAATCCTTTCCCGTTTCCATTTCTGCAAGCATTTGATGCAATGAGTCAAGGAATGTAAAGCGAACATACTCTTCTTCTACATCTTTCCTTTTTGCAATCTGTTCAAACGTAAGTCCAATCCTGTTTATTCCGGTTAACCTCAAAATGAAAATATCTCGTTTCATATCACTTTGACTTTCTAAAAGGGATATCAATTCATCATATAGATGTTGGGCAATCACCGCTCGATCCTCACGATGGACATGTAAAAATTCCTTTACGAAGAATTGGATTTTGGGATTTCGTTGTATCGGATAAAAACGTCTTTCATTGTGGACAATATGAGATATAGTTTGAATGAGTAAGTTTAACCTTCCCCAGAAAACCGGGGTGATATTGTGATACTTCCAACCATTTATATACGTCGGAAAAGGATTACTTTTAAAGTAATCGCCTAACATTTTCTCACCTTGCATACTAATTTCATACGCATCTGGTTTATCCGTTAAATTAATCATGTCATGCTTAAGTAAATGTTCAATGTTTTGATTTAATTGCTGACGGGTAAATCGGGGTATTGTCCCAAAAATATCAGTTAACCCGAATAAATGGGCATCCTGGATTGTTTGTGACGATTTCTTACCCTGCAGCATATGGTATATAGCATAAATGGAACGTTCGCCTTGAAATTTTTTTATCGCATATAGAATGATGGCCTGTAGATAATTCTTCATGGGACTCACATCCTTGTTTCATTTAACCAATAACCCCATTGTAACAAAAAACTGCAAAAATCGCCGTTATTATTAATGATTACAAGGGAAATTATGTGACTAAATGACGAACCATGGAGAGAACCAAGTTAATTATTTCGATGTTTTTCGTTGACATTCAGCTACATGATAGTTATTATCAATACAATTTCTATTGAAAAGTTTGGCATTCGGTCTTACAATAAGAAAGAGATAATAATCTGAAATAAAAAGATTATCAGTTGTTAATCAACTTAGGAGGGGTTATATTCATGGCTAAATTTACAATTGTGGATAAAGAAACATGCATAGCTTGTGGAGCATGCGGAGCAGCGGCACCAGATATATATGATTATGATGACGAAGGGATTGCATTTGTTACCCTTGACGATAACGAGGGAATCGTTGAAATTCCAGATGTACTTATAGACGACATGATGGATGCATTTGAAGGATGCCCAACGGATTCCATTAAAGTTGCTGACGAGGCATTTGACGGAGATGCACTAAAATTCGAATAACGGTACAAGCCATTTTCAATCGAGAATGGCTTTTTCTTTTGGCCAATGTTGGATTACATCTCCTCATAAACATAAAAAACAACCGAATATGGAAATCCGGTTGTTTTTTCATTTCTATCGTCAATGCCGTTAAGCATTTTTATATAATATTTGCTTATTGATCCATGTCTGTAATTTAATGAACAGCAACATGAATACAGATGTGATGAGCACGCCTTTAATCACGTTGAAAGGCAAGATTGCCGTCGTAACGAACTTTCTTGACTCGGGCGCCGACATTGCATCCCATCCCATAAAGAAGGTATATGCCGGTAAAAAGACAAAATAGTTTAAAACACTCATGAATACTGCCATGGAAACTGTCCCCGCAAGTAAAGCGAACGTCATCCCTTTTTTTGAATTGATTTTCTTAAATACATAATAAGTTGGCAAGACAAACAGTATTCCGGCTATAAAGTTAGCGATATGCCCCACAGGTACAGCAGTCAAGGTCCCTGTCATGACTAAATCCAATAGGTTTTTAATGAACTCGACTAGAATTCCAGCCATCGGACCGAAAATCAATGCCGCCATCAGTGCTGGTATGTCGCTAAAATCGACATTTAGAAAAGGCGGGAATCCTGGAAACGGGAAATTTAAAAGCATCAATAAATAAGAAATGCTTCCCATCATCGCAAGTGTAACCGTTTTTTTCACTTTGTTCTTATTCATAGTTCTCTCTCCTTCTTTTCCGATCTACCTGAAAAAGAGGTTTGGGTTCCAAAATATGTTGATGCTCAATAAAAAACCTTTAATTCCAATAGAATTAAAGGGATAAATTAAAGGTTACATCAAACAAACGTTCAGCAAATAACTGTTGAAACGCACTCAGGAACCTCCATCTTCTCCCATCCAGACTATACTGTCGGCTTTGGAATCACACCAAATCCTGCCTTGTAAGGCTCGCGGGCTTAGAAGAAGAAATTCCTTCATCACCGCCGGTGGGGAATTGCGCCCCGCCCCGAAGATAGACCTATAAAATTTTTATACTTCCCATTATATCTGAAATTCCTTTTTTTTGATAGCATTTTATCTCAGTAGATGCGTTTAGGATGAATATCGATCGTCGCAGTGAATGGTTTAAAACAAATAACGAAAATTTTTTTATACTATGCAAACGAAGACGAAGCCATTTATATCACGATATTAAATAAATGATCAGATGATAATCATGTTATTAAGCGCTTACATCGAGTTAAGCCAAATTGACATAATCAGCATTTCAATTGTAAAATTAACTGAAATTTAAGATAATTCTTTTCCCTAGGAAGGTGTTTAGACGTGTATCGGATTTTAGTAGCAGACGCCATTAAACCAGAAGGACTCGGACCGCTATCAGAGGCATCCAATATTCATCTCATTCAGAAAACCGTAGAGGAAGCTGCAAACGAACTTGATCGGATCGATGCAATTCTTGTGAGAAGTGCAACGAAGGTATCGGAAGATTTAATGAACCGTATGCCGCAGTTAAAAATTATAGCACGCGCTGGTGTCGGTGTTGATAACATAGACATCCCCGCGGCGACAAAACGCGGGATTGTCGTGGTTAATGCACCTGACGGCAATACCATTTCAACAGCTGAACATACATTTGCGATGATGGCTTCATTAATGCGCCACATTCCGCAAGCTTACGCTTCACTGAAGAATGGGGAGTGGAAACGTTCTTCATATACGGGAACTGAACTTCGTGGTAAAACATTAGGTATAGTTGGCTTTGGACGTATCGGAGGGGAAATTGCAAAACGTGCTAAAGTGTTTGGCATGGATGTCATTGTCTATGATCCGTTCCTGACTGTCGATCGTGCAAAGAAAATGTCCGTAACGGCCCTGCCGTTAGATGAATTGCTTCCTAAAGCAGACATCATTACTGTTCATACACCACTAACGAATGATACTAGAGGATTAATCAATAAAGAAAAACTGCTTACCTGTAAAAAGGGGGTATATGTACTAAACTGCGCCCGTGGTGGAATTCTAGACGAAGATGATTTATATGAAATGTTAGTAGAAGGACATGTTGCAGGGGCGGCACTGGACGTTTTCGTCGAAGAACCTCCACTTGGCCATAAACTGCTTGAACTGGATAGCGTCATTGCTACACCGCATCTTGGTGCTTCCACGAAAGAAGCCCAATTAAATGTTGCCGTACAGGTTGCCCAAGAAGTATTGACCTATTTTGAAGGAAACCCAGTCTCAAGTTCAATCAACCTTCCAGCCATATCTAAAGAAGTGTTTGAAAAAGTACAGCCTTTCTATCAACTTGTTCAGCAAATGGGATCCATTGCTTCTCAGTGCATGAATGAAGGAATTCAGGAAATCTCCGTTACGTATGCAGGAGAATCATTGGATTTCGATACAGCGATTCTTACAAAAAGTCTAATCTCTGGCTTTTTCAGATCAAGAGTTGATGCATCAGTCAATGAAGTGAATGCCCTGTTGATCGCAAAAGAGTGTGGCATAACCGTTGGTGAAAAAATCTCTACGGACTCTTTAGGTTACTCGAATTTGATCAGCCTTAAAGTAAAAGGTGACAACCGTGAATTAACAATCAGTGGAACCTATATCGAAAATTACGGTTCTCGAATTGTAAGTTTGAATGGTTTCAAAATCGACTTTCAACCAGAACCGAATTTACTTTATATCCAGCATACCGATAAACCTGGTGTAATCGGTAACGTAGGTAAGGTCCTAGGTGATCACGGAGTGAATATCGCCACCATGCAGGTTGGCCGAAAAGAAGCTGGCGGGGAAGCCATCATGGTTTTGAGCTTTGATTTACCATTAGAAGACAACATGAAACAATTTTTAATGGAAACAGAAGAAATTACATTCATGGCCCGTATCTCATTATAAGAAGAAAAAAGTGCCCGTCCAGCGCGGGCACTTTTTCTGTGAATGCAAGGGGCTTTTGCCAACCATAGACAGGGTGTTTTTAACGCACCATCAATTCACTTGGTTCGGTGCTTTGGGCACCACTATGTCTTCAGTTAAATTCAGCTGACCTACCTCTTCAATAGGAGCATTTTCAAACTTCACTTTTTCAAAACCAAAATCCTTGGCAATGAAGAGTATGGCTTCTAAAGCTTGAAGGGATTCCTTACTATTTTCAATGGCAGCTTGATCTGATAATTGAATGATCACAAGATCTCCATTAGAGCTTACCCTTTCCCATGTCAGGTCATGCGGGATTGCAGGTGAAATTCCCTCGATGTCCGCCTCCCCTTTTCCAGCTTGCAGCGCCTCCTCAAAGTCCTGATAACCCATATTGCTTGGAACAAGGAACCTTGGGGAGGACTGATCCCTTTGGTAAAGAAAGTATGTGCGATTTTTTTGATGAGGTATGTCCACCTCCTTTAAATATCCCGCGTGCGCAAACATGGCACCTTGCTTACCATCTGTAGAAAATGTCATTTTCTCTATATTGTTATATGAAAGCGTTTCCTCCATCGAATGGAGAAAAAGTGTATCTTCATCCAATAGTCGGCTTTTTTCTTGAAAATCAATATGAGCAGTGGTCCTATCATTTCCTTTGCTGATCTTTATATCAAGTGGAAAATAGTCAGATAGCCCATATTGCTCTCCATCCATATCGGACATTTGATTAACTAACTGATTCAGTTTATCACTTTCGTCATAATGTTTGAGTTTAATTGAAATGGGAACGATGAAATTCATTTGATCATCTGGGACACCCATCGTAATGATCGATGCATTTTTAAGGTCATCTTGATAGATCGCTCGTGCAAATGTTTTTTCCTTTTCCCCTTTTCGGGGTTCCATTTCTGAAACCTTGTCTTTAGATTCGATTTCCGCTTGCTTACTCGAAAACTTTTGATTATCCTGTTTATCTGCTGAATGATTTTCTTTGTTACTTCCATCCTGCCGTTCAAGATCTGCCATTTCCTTATTTTCAGATAGAGATAATTTCCCACTACTGCCGCTGTCCTCTTGACTTATCGTTCCTTTTTTTTCAATAATTAAAGATGATGCCAAAACTACCATTAAGAATAAGGAGGCAACACCCACAAATAGAGGTATCCAGTGTTTCTTTTTCTTCTTATCATGTATTCTCGAAAACACCTCTGCCTTGGTTCGGTCATCTTTTAATTTCGGAAGCTCGCGCAGCAGGTCTTCAATTTCGCTTTCTTTCCAACGGGATCTTCTCAATGCGGTGGCCCTCCTTTCCTGATAAATCTTCCATCAACTTTTTAATAGCCTTCAAAGCACGGTGCTGGGTCGTTTTTACCTTACTTTCACTCCAATTCAATACTTCAGCAGTTTCCGTAATGGACAATCCCTGAATATATCGTAAAATGATGACCGATCTTTGATTCGTGGTACACCGGTTTAAGCATTGATAAATATCTTGGATTTCATCGTTCATGATAGCCACTTCTTCCGGAATGGGCTCCTTATCTTTTATCAATTGCCTATCCCAATCAAAGTTAGGAAAGATTTTATCTTTCCACCCTTTTTGTTTCCGAAAGTAATCAATCGTCACATTTCTTGCAATCGAGTACATCCACGTTTTTTCACTGCTTTTTCCTTCAAAGCGTTCATAAGCCTTCATCACCCGGATATAGACTTCCTGAACAAGGTCCTCAGCCGTTTCTCGATTTTTAGTCATATAAAAAATGAATTGATATATTTCCTGATGATATTTTTCATATAGATCGTGGAAAACGGAATCCATCATTTCCCCACATCCGTTCATAAATATAGTCGTCAATCCTAAACAAAAGTTACATACTTCGGCTTTAATCTTATTATAAAATTCCGTTAATTTCCACATATCAGGGACTTCTTATTTTGTTTCCGAAAAAAAACAAAGACAAGTTGGAAAGAAATCCAATTGCCTTTGTCTTCTCAGTTCCTCATGAAACAAGATTTTTTTGGCAAGCCACCCGTCATTCAGCATTTTCCATAATTCGAGGCAGAATAAAACTGAAAGTCGTCCCTTTATTAGGTAAACTGTTTACCGAAATGAAGCCATCATGGGCATTGATTATATTTTTTACGATTGCCAAACCCAAACCGGTGCCCGAACGGCCGCGGGTCCTTGCTTTATCCGCTTTATAAAACCTCTCGAATACAAAAGGCAAATCTTCTTCGGGAATTCCAGATCCAGAGTCCCTCACATCAATGATCAGACCCCTTCGATCACTTGTCCTCTGAATGACATCAATGTTACCGCCCGGAGGAGTATGACGAATCGCATTATCAATTAAATTGGTCAAAACCTGTTCAATGCGGTCCGGGTCGAAATGCCATTGAATTTGATCGTCTTGCATGCTGGCTGATATTGTGATCCCCTTTTCTTTAGCCAGCCCGGAAAACTTACTTGTAATCCTCTTTAAATAAGGAGAAATAGGTACGTATTCATAGCTAAGGTTCATTTTACCCGATTCCAATTTAGCTAGATCGAGGAGATCATTGACTAAACGGCCCATTCTCAAAGACTCATCATAGATGATGCGGGCCATTTCCACCTTTTCCTCTTCACTGCTCGCAATGTCATCTACAATCGCTTCACTATATCCTTGCAACATTGAAATCGGAGTTCTTAACTCATGGGAGACATTCGCTATGAAATCAGTCCTAAGTTTGTCCATACGTCTTTCATCACTCATATCCCGTATGATGGCCACCGCTCCCCGAATATTGTCGGCATTTGTATATAGCGGACTGACAATGAATCCCCAATCACGGCCCTGCAAAGTAATTTCACCGACTTGCTCCTTATGGAAGGACTCTGATTCATCAAAAAGATTCATCAAAACCAATGGGACATTGACATTATCTTCCCGGTTATAGCCCTTTTCAAAGTACCAGGATTGCAGAAATCTTTCTGCTGGCGGATTCGTTTCAAGAATTGTGCCATCTTTATTGAAGGTAATGACCCCATCTGCCATACTGCTAAGAATGCTTGAGAGATGTTCCTTTTCCTGACTAAGTGCATTCATATTGAATTTCAGCTGTTTTCTCATCTGGTTAAACGCTATGGCAAGCTCGCCGATCTCATCTTGAGTCAAGATCGGGACCTTTGTATCAAATTTCCCCCGGGCAATCGCTAGTGCGGCTTCCCTCATCTTCACCAATGGGGCATTGATTCTTGTAGATAAAAAGAAAGCAAAAATCGTTGTCAAAATAATGGCGATGCCTGCTGCCAATAATATGAACTGTGTAGTCGATTTTGTGGTTTCTTCCATCGACTCCAACGATTGAAATAGGAAAACTTCATCCTGTTCCCCATTCAATTCAAGTGGAATGCCTACTACGATTGCGGACAATTCCTCATTGCCTGCATCATCGGATAGCGCCATTTCCTTTTTTACAGTCTTTCTTTCAGTAAAAACCTTGATCAATTCGGAATCTTTTTTAATGAGTTCCGGCGTGATTTCGTACTCATTATCTCCTCCGATTGATGAGAATATCATTTTGTCATCATTAAGAATGATCATTTTCGTTTCGTTGCCTATTAATTCCGAAGCTATTTGTAAAACCTCATTGCTGGATCCCTGATGTTCATTCGTTACCTTAATGATTTGTTCAGCAGTTTTGGTTAAATCATTTTCAATATTTTCAATCTGGAAATTCTCAAAGAATTCGACCAGCAGAACGGTTAAAACAATTAATACAAACGACACGAGCAATAGGATCGTTGCCCATAGCTTCCCTACAACACTGCCCCATAGCATCAGTCATTAATGACTTCGAACTTGTAACCTACACCCCAAACAGTGACAATCATCTTGGCTGCGTTTTCGGATATGCGGTTTAATTTTTCACGTAAGCGTTTAACATGCGTGTCAACAGTTCGAAGATCCCCAAAGAATTCATAGTGCCACACTTCTTTTAACAATTGCTCCCGGTCGAAAACCTTATCTGGGGATTTCGCCAAGAAATATAATAATTCATATTCTTTTGGTGTTAATGAAACCTCTTTGTTATCAGCAAGTACTCGGTGGGCATCATTATCAATGGTTAAATGCGAGAAGACGATCACATCTTTTGCCGTCGTTTCCGTCTGCATGTAACTAGTGCTTGAAGAGCGACGTAATAAAGCTTTAACCCTTAATACGACTTCCCGGGGACTGAACGGCTTTACGATATAATCATCTGTCCCCACTTCGAACCCTTGAACGCGGTTCACTTCTTCCCCTTTAGCAGTCAGCATGATAATCGGTGTCGTTTTCTTTTCCCTTAATTCACGGCAAACTTCGATTCCATCTTTACCAGGCATCATAATATCCAATAAAATTAAATCATAATCATTTTCAAGGGCTTTTGTTAAAGCCATATCTCCATTTTCAGCTTCATCGATTATGTATTCTTCTCTTTCCAAATACATCTTTAGCAGCCGGCGGATTCTTTCCTCATCATCCACCACGAGAATTTTTATAGCATTATACATTATGTAATCAGCCTCCTATCATATATTCTACAAAATGAAAACTTCCATGACTAATACTTTTTCCGCACAAAGTACGATAAAGAGCCTATTTTGCATGGCTTCCATGAACCTTTCACCATTTTGTCACAAAAAAAGACTTAGACCGCTCACTAAAAGTTCATGAATGCTATTTCACCGAAATATCCTTATTAAAGGGAGTGACGAAAAAAAGGATCATTCTCCAGAAAAATCGATAAGCCAACTCCTCGATGTTTCTTTCAAAAGACCCCCTTCATCTAAATATTACAATACAGAATCAAGCATATGAATGCAAACCAGCAATAACAAGATTGACGAATATCAAGTTAAACATAATGATGGCAAAACCGATGACGGCAAGCCAAGCTGATTTTTCCCCTTGCCATCCCTTTGACATGCGCAGATGTAAGAAAGCTGCATAAAACAACCAAGTAACCAGTGCCCAGACCTCTTTCGGATCCCAGCCCCAGAATCGTGTCCAGGCCACTTGAGCCCAGATCATTGCAAAAATGAGGGCACCGAGTGTAAAAATCGGAAAACCGATAAGGACCGAACGATAACTAATCTCATCCAATAAATTCAAATTTACATTTTTAACGATCGGTTTAATCAATGCTGCCACTCTTTTGCGAGCAATCAACCTTATTAAACCATACAAGACGAGCCCCATACCGAATGACCAAAGTACAGTATTCAGTTTCTTTGCATTGATCAGTGGAGGCATGTCCACCAGTGGTTCAAATCGATCCGTCTCGATAAGTTTCCCTTCATTGGGACCAACCAAAGCCGGTAAGTTGAATTCCTGTTTGACCTCGGCTCCGTGTTTATCGACCCAATCAAAATTCGCCTTATAATCCATCGCAGCAAAAGAAGAAGTGATGATAACGAATCCAATGGTGCAGACTAATGTGAACATGATGCCTTCAAGCCAGAACGTTCTTTTGCTTGATTGTGTCTGATCGACGAATTTGATTAAATAAATGATGGCAGTAACGAAACTTATGGCAAGGATCGACTGTCCTGCCGCTGCAGTCGTTACATGAATATGAAGCCAATCGCTCTGCAAAGCAGGAATGAGTGGCGAAATTTCTGTAGGGAACATACTTGCATATGCGATTATCAATAACGCAATCGGTAAAGCGAATAGCCCAAGGGCAGGTGTTTTATAAAGGAAATAAATTAATATGAAAGCACCGACCAGCATCATTCCGAAAAAGGTCGTAAATTCAAACAGGTTACTTACCGGAGCATGGCCGGCAGCAATCCATCTAGTGATGAAATACCCAATTTGCGCCGCGAAACCGAGAATGGTGATGAAAATGCCCAGTTTAGCCCATATGTTTTGTTTCTTTTCCTCCGCTCCGCGTTTATCCTTGATCGATCCCCCAAATAAAAAGGTTGCGACAAGATATAATAAGAAAGCTGCATATAAAAAGTTACTGCTTAATTCAGCCATTTAAAACTTCCCCCTTACTAGAAGATTTCTCATCTTCAAGTTGATCCATTGGTTCGGAAAGTGATGTTGATTCTATCGCTTGTTTTATATCTCTTTTAATACCGTGCCAGTTTTTGTTTGTATGGCCGGCCATTAATATCTCATCATCTTTCCTCTTAATCCATATACGCCGGTGATTCCAATAAGACCCTTGGACAACGCCGATCATGAAAATGATTCCACCCGTGAATAAGATCCAAAGCGTTAAATCCTTCCTGACGGTCAAAGCCGTGACATCTTGGGTTTCCACACCATTAAAAGCCATTTTATAAGTGTTTTCCCCTAAAGGCTCCACAGTCTCTTTAATCGCTACGAAACTGACCTCACCTTCTGGCTTATCCGGAGTATGCATTTTAAAGATAAATGCTGGATTATTCGGAATCTTCGATATCGTTCTAGGTTCACCTTTTTCATCGAACTCGAAATCGGGGAAGTAACTGATCAAGTCAACGGAATATCCTTCTTTCAACTCGTATTTCTTTTGTGGATTGTTCAAATCAACCTTTAAGCTTCCATATTTCTCTTCGGTTTTTTTATTTATCAAATTAAAAGCCATCGTACTGAGCTCATCCAGTTTATAGTCTACTTGGTAGAGGGCATAATGATCATGTTTCAGAGGTTCATTGACTTTGATTTTATAATCTTTAAGTTTTTCAAGGTCCACTTTTTCCCCTGGTAAGGTTTCTCCCTTGCGCTCATACAACGTAACATCGGATTGATAGGTTTTTGCGATCGTACCGGTTTTATCGATTGCAGCACTGTACTGCGCATCTTCTTGATTCTCTTTGTCATACACCTCTAAGGTAAATTCATTATTCTGGAGGTAATATTCACCATTTGTACCCGGGATTTCTTTTCTCTCGCCTTCACGCAGCCAAAGTACTTTGTCGATATACATCCCAGGGACAGAACGCAATAATGCTCCAATTAAGAAAATGATAAGTCCAATATGATTAACATAGGGTCCCCAACGTGAAAAACGACCCTTTTCGGCAAGTATATGACCGTTTTCCTCCCGTATATGATAACGCTGCCTTTTTAGTCTATCCTTTACTTCTTCAAGGTTTATATCTTGGTCTTCAAGCTTTGTCACCCCATAAATCCGCTGACGTTTCATGAAACCGTCATGACGTGCGACCCCTTGTTTTTTTAACGATCGATATAATGGAAAGAACCGATCGATACTGGCAATCAATAGTGATATGCCCAGCATGCCTATGATAATCAAATACCACCATGAACTATATAAGTTATGAAACCCGAGTTCATAATACACTCTTCCGAACCAGCCGTATTCCAGTTCATAATGCTCAGCAGGCGTAGCTGTTGAAGGTATGTACATTTCCTGAGGTAAAATCGTCCCGATAGCTGAAGCGATCAACGCAATGACAATGAGCGTCACCCCTACCTTAACGGAAGAAAAGAAGTTCCATATTTTATCGATGATCGTTTTTTTATATGTTTGTGAACGCCTGGCACTTCCCTCATATCTCATATCAATAAGCTTGTTTTCTTTTTCGTTACCAAGCACCATCCCGCATTTACCACAAATCTTTGTGCCAAACGGATTTATATGACCACAATCGCATTTTACTTCTTTCATGTCAAAAACTCCCCAATATTATGGTTTAATTCTCTCCATATGCTTTTGGATGCTCTCTTCTGTCAAAGCTCCGGTGATGATATCTATCACTTTCCCCTCTTTATCGACCAAAAAGGTGACAGGCAATATATCCACGCGATAAGCATTTTCCACTTCCCTACCTTTATCAATCATGACAGGAAAGGTCAGATCATGCTTTGTAATGAAATTATTGACAGCATAGTCAGATTCCCCGACATTAACCGCCAATATCTCTACGCCATGGTCTTTAAAGTTTTTATATTGATTTTCCATATAAGGCATTTCGTATTCACACGGCTTGCAATATGTACCCCAAAAGTTCAGGAAGACGCCTTTTCCCTTGTAATCGGAAAGTTTATGCTCTTTGCCTTCCATATCAGTCAAGACGAAATTGGGTGCATCTGATCCTTTTCTCAGACTTTCATTCTTATCTTTAGTGAAGTTCGTATAAAGGGCAAACACTAAAGCTGCACCTAAAAGCAGGAGAATGATGGTTCTGCTAATTAGGCGTCGCTTCTTTTTATCCATAGAGATCCTCCTAAGGCCACACTAAATTTAACCATACCATTATACCATTTAACGCCATGTCCTTTTTATTTACATTTCTGAAGGTTTTGTGACATTCTTTCCTGATTCATGAAGGAAAAGGTATTTACAGGTTGTTTTCCACTACCCCATTCTTCCAGGGGAAGAATGGGGTAGTGGTTTCAACCTATTAATACAGGAAAATTCTTTCTTACATTCTCCGCTGTTTAGGTTCGGTCGTTGCTAAAGTCCGCATTAATTTAACTTCATGTGGAGTCAGCTCCCGGGAATCTCCTGCTGTTAAACCGTCCAAGGTCAAGAAACCATATTGTTCCCTCTTCAATTTAATGACGGGATGGCCAATTGCTTCGAACATCCGGCGGACTTGCCTGTTCCTGCCTTCATGTATTGTGATTTCAACTATCGCCGTTTCCTTTTTCTTGTCGGTAGACAATACCCTTGTCTTGGCTGGTGCAGTCTTGCCATCCTCCAACTTGATACCTTTATCCAACTTTTTCAAGCTTTCACGCAAAGGCATCCCTTTCACTTTTGCCACGTACACTTTATCCACTTCATGCTTCGGATGCATTAACGTGTTTGCAAATTCCCCGTCATTGGTTAAAATCAATAAGCCTGAAGTATCGTAATCCAAGCGGCCAACTGGATAAATCCGTTCATTGATGTAAGGGAAAAAGTCAGTTACGACTTTTCTATTCTTATCATCAGAAACTGCCGAAATGACGCCGCGCGGTTTATAGAATAGGAAATAAACTGGGGCTTCTTTTTCTAGCGGGACTTCATTAACCTCAACCTTATCATTAGGCCCAACTTTCACACCTAATTCCTTCACTACTTTGCCGTTCACTTTTACCTTACCTTCTAAAATCAACTCTTCTGCTTTACGGCGGGAAGCCAGTCCAGCATGTGCTATCACCTTTTGTAATCGTTCCATCTATCTTCACCCCATAGTATAATCATTCGTTTGTTATTGTCTATACATACACAATCATACAATTATTACATATTGAGAGGCAAAAACAAAAGGTTTTTCGCGAATAAGAGCTTTTCTTTTATTATTACACCAATAATGTGACGGTTAAATGGGTTGGTTTCCATAATGAGTGTAACATAGCTTATTTTTCCATACAAAAAAATGTTTCTTTTGGATGAAAGTTCGATTTCGTTTAAAAATGGAGAACTTAACATAGCCGATTGTTTAAGAAAAAAGACAAAAAAAAAGAAATGGAATCGCCCATTTCCCTAGTCTTTAATTCATACCAAAAACCAATGTGACGACGATAACGGCAGCTATGATACCGATCAAGTCTGCCAAAAGACCGACCTTTAGGGCATCACCCATTTTTTTGATCCCGACAGCTCCAAAATAAACGGTCAATACATAGAAGGTGGTATCTGTACTTCCCTGAATCGTGGCAGCCAATCGCCCAGTAAAGGAATCCGGTCCATAAACAGATATCAGGTCGCTGGTTATTCCTAAAGCGGCTGTTCCGGATATTGGTCTAATAATCGCAAGGGGTAAAACCTCAGATGGAAAATGAAGAAGGGAAAGCAAGGGGTGCAGTGATTGTACAATAAAATCCAAGGCCCCTGATGCCCTAAATACTGAAATCGCCACTAGCATCCCTACCAGGAAAGGGATGAGGGAAAAAGACATGTTGATTCCTTCTTTCCCCCCCTCAACGAAGGTCTCATAGGTGGGAACTCTTTTCAATGTGCCGTACAGTAATATACAGAGGATCAAAATCGGTATCATCCAAATTGAAATGGTGGTCATCCAGTGCAACATCCTATTCCCTCCCGCTCCTCTTTCTCTTGTAATAAAAATATCGATCTATCGCGATTCCTCCAACTGCAGAAATGGCCGTTGCTATTATGGTCGGAAAAACGATGTCCGTCGGGGAGTGGGCATCGTAATTCATGCGGATAGCAATGACAGTAGTTGGAATCAACGTTACGCTTGAGGTATTGATGGCTAAAAAAGTGACCATCGAGCGGCTGACCGTTGCTTTTCCCCCATTTAGTTTCTTTAGCTGTTCCATGGCTTTTATACCAAGAGGCGTAGCTGCATTCCCCAATCCAAATGTGTTTGCCATCATATTGGAAAGTATATACCCCATAGCGGGATGATTAGGAGGCACTTCAGGGAATAGCCATCTCATGAACGGCTTGAACAAATTGGATAGTTTATCTAACAGCCCCGATTCCTCCGCTATTTTCATCAAACCCAGCCAAAAGACAAGTATGCTCATCAGTCCCAGGCAAAGGGTGACCGCTTCCTTTGCGCTGACAAATAGAGCTTCATTCACCTGATCCATCGTCCCATTAATCATGCCAAAGACAATACCGATCACAAACATCCCGACCCAAATGTAATTAACCATTGCGTCCGATTCCCAATACCGCTTCAAATACCTCAGCCCATGAAGATTGGAATGATTGTTGCTTGAAGCTTTCTTTTGCTTCCCCATAAAAAATCGAACGACTACCTATTTTCTTTCCATCGAGATAGATGGATGCTCTGCCGACCACTGCCGGGATTTTCCTTTTATCCTTCCAAGCCCTCTGTGGCTTCAACAATTTCATTTTCACATTGACCAACTTTCTCTCTTCTTTTGTCAGTGGGTACGAAAAATCATTTTTAATGTAGACATGCCCTTTATATATTTTATTTTCCATATTCTTTACCATGCCTTCAGGTAAAATTTCTGTTGGCTTATAATCCTTAAATGCGGATTCGTACATTTGAATATGATCATTCCAATCATCCGGACCATTCAATGTCACAGCAATCAGGTCATGCCCGTTTTTTGTTGCGGTCGTGACCAAGGTACGTTTTGCTAGTTTGGTATACCCTGTTTTCCCCCCTGTGCAATACTCATACAATTGTGTAAGTAGGCGGTTTTTGTTCTTCCATACATAATCCCATTGTTCTGTGGAATTAGGTGCCCTGTGTTCCTTTGTGCCGGCAATCTTTGCATACGTTTCATTTTGCATGGCATAACGAGTGAGTATGGCCATATCATATGCGGTTGAATAATGGTTCTTCGTATTATCCAAACCATGTGGATTTGAAAAATGGGTATTTTTCATCCCGATTTCTTCCGCCTTTTGATTCATCATCCACACGAATCCATCTAGGCTTCCACCAACCTTTTCGCTGATTGCGACTGCTGCATCATTACCCGAACGAAGCATCAAGCCATAAACCAAATCTTCGAGCTTAATTCTTTCTCCTTCTTTTAAATAAAGTGACGAGCCCTCCGTCCCGAAGGCAGTGCTGCTCACCTTCACTGTTTCATCCATTAGTCCCGATTCAATAGCCAAGATAGCCGTCATTATTTTCGTAATGCTTGCTATTCGGTTCTTTTCATGAGCATTCACTTCATATATGACCCTTCCGCTATCCTCATCCATTAAAATCGCACTATGGGCACTTACGGATACATTTGCATTGGCGCTTTGTACGGGTGCAATAAAAGACAACAGGAGAATGACAATACACAAACTTGATAACCCTTTATATGGAAAACGCATGAGTGCCCCCTCGTCTCTTTACTTGTTTTTGTACAAGTTTATGCAAATGGACAAGGGTTATGAATAAAAGAATGTAAACCTTCATGATATCTATTGATTTTCAACATAAAAAAAATCGATAGGGGCCCCCTATCGATTTAGTGTTCTATCATACTAATAATGCGGCTATTTCATCGATTTTCTTAGCTCCGAATACCACTTCTTCATCATTGATGATCATGGCGGGCACGCTCATGACTTTATATTTCTTCTTGATTTCCTGGAAATTGCTTATATCGACCATTTCAGCTTCAACGTTAGGGTTTTCAATCGCAATGCGCTGTGCACCCACTACAACGTCTGGACAGTAGTGACATGCCAATGAAACCATAACCTTAATGTTCGCTTTTTTACTGATTCCCTTAATTGAATTCAATACGACTGAATCCAATGCTTGACCAGGTCCTGCCAGGTTATAGATAGCCAAAATGAAGGAATTCAACTCATGGCCGCCTGGTACACCGTGGTATTTGACGCCACTGTATTCACCATTCGAATTTAAGAGGGAAACGACAGGGAACTTATCTGCATTGATTTTTTCTTCGATTTCCGGACTTTCTCCCTTGTTGTATAACTCAAGATGCAGCTTGTCTCCTAATTCCGCAACATCCAACAAGAAGTCTCGCAATTCGACTGATTTTGGCAAACTTTCATCGACGATGGACACCAACGTTACTTCGCTCTCCATCTTGCCGAAGATTCCCTTTAATTGGCCGCGTAACGCATCACTTAATAAAGCGCTCTTACCTGCCGGGACAGCGGCCTGTTCTTTTTTCGCCGGTTTTTCAACTTCAGGTTCATCTTTGATTCCTAGGCGATCTTTTTCTTCTTCAATATATTTACCGGCATCCGTTGCTGCAATCGCCCCATCAGATACAGCTGTAATAATCTGGCGTAAGGATTTTGGCCTTAGGTCGCCCGCTGCATAGACACCTTTCACATTAGTCTTCATATCATCATCGGTTAAAATGTAACCAGCATGATCCATTTCGATATGGCTCTTGAAAATTTCTGTTTTCGGCTCATATCCTATGAAAACGAAAACTCCAAACGTACTGTCTTCTTCCTTCGCCTTATATTCAAATTCTTCTTTAGTCGCATTATTGATGAAACGGGCACTTTGAATCATCCCGTCTCCATATACCCCAAGGATCTCCGTATTGAATTTCACTTCAATCTTATCATTTGCCATTACTTTATCCACAATGGACGGGGCACACGAGAAGCTTGATTCCCGGGCGATGATTGTAACTTTTGTAGCAAAGCGTGTCAGGAATATAGCTTCTTCAGCGGCTGCATATCCTGCCCCGATAACGAAAACTTCCAACCCTTCAAAGAATTCACCATCACATGTTGAACAATATGCTACACCGCGGCCAGTAAATTCCTCTTCACCTGGAAATCCTAGTGTTCTTGGAGAAGCACCCGTTGCAATGATGACGGAGCGGGCATGGTAATCCCCGCCAAGGGTTTTAACGACTTTCACCTCACCGGAGAAATCCACGCCCGTTACATCAGCTTTGGCGAATTCAACGCCAAAATCTTCGTTTTGAAGCTTCATTTCTTCAACTAACCTAGGGCCCGATATATGACGGATACCAGGATAATTGGCTATTTCCGAGGTAGTTGCAGCTTGTCCGCCGCCAGATCCTTTTTCAAGAATTATTGTTTTTACCTTAGCTCTTCCTGCATAAACGCCGGCTGAGAGGCCTGCAGGTCCGCCACCAATAATTAATAAATCATATATTTTTTTCATCTTTTGTACTCCTTGCTGAATGATAATACGTGCTAAACTGATTATTTTGAAAAACAAAAGGCACTTATTTTAGGTAAGTGCCTTTTGTCATAAGATCTTGCTGGACGAGTTGTCCCAGTAATCGTAATCAATGCTCGGTATGTCCATTACCTGTAGAAATGGACCATCCCATTAAAAATTAAAGTTTACCTACAAGGTCTAGGCTTGGTTCAAGAGTGGCTTCACCTGGAGTCCATTTTGCAGGGCAAACTTTATCTCCATGTTCTGCTACGAATTGTGCAGCTTGAACTTTTCTTACAAGTTCTTCAGCATTACGGCCAATTCCTAGGTCATTAATTTCGTATGCTTTAATTTGTCCTTCTGGATTAACGATGAAAGTTCCACGTAGAGCCAATCCATCTTCTTCAATCAATACACCGAATTGACGGGATAAAACGTTTGCTGGGTCAGCTAACATTGGATATTGGATTTTACCGATTGTATCAGTAGCATCAGCCCATCCTTTGTGGCTGAAATGAGTATCTGTTGAAACTGAGTAAACTTCACAACCAATTTCCTTGAATGTTTCATAGTTATCTTGAAGATCAGCTAATTCAGTTGGACATACGAAAGAGAAGTCAGCTGGGTAGAAAAAGAATACTGCCCATTTTCCTTTAACATCTTCAAGTGTAACTTCTTTGAATTCTCCTGCATGGTAAGCTTGTACTTTAAAATCTTCAACTTGTTTATTGATCAATGACATAATAAATTCCTCCAATAGCTAATTTTTTTATCTGCTCCTGTTTATAATAATTATTAAATAGAAATTAGTCAATAAATATACCTTAATAATTTTTAAGTTCACAAATTGGTCACAGTTTTTATATTGATATAAATTAATTATTTTTAAAAACCCATAGTACTTCAAAGTAGCCTACTTAACACATTTCCAATGTTATTTCAAGGATTTAACTAAGACACATGCTCATTATTTCGTGATATGATATCATCTCCTTTTCAATCTAATTATAATATCCAAATGAGAATCATAAGTCGCTTCCAAAATAAAATTTGCAACTCCCCTTCTTATCCTTCCCATATTTTCCCTAAAAATTCTTGATACAATATTTCAGGCAAAAAAAAACGAACCTTCACGGCTCGTATATTTGCAATTGGTTCTCAAAAGACTTTCCTATATTTTATCAGTTATTGCTTTTTCCAGATAAGCTTTTTCGCTTCGGTGAACCTTACGGCAGTTTTCGGCCAGTTTACAACGTCCCACCATTTGTCCACATAGGCTGCCCGATTATTTTTATATTGCAGGTAATAAGCATGTTCCCATACATCAAGAACAAGGATTGGGATCGTATCCCACTGGGTCAAAACCATATGCAATTCCGATTGAAGTATTTCTAGCCGCCGCGCACGCGGAACCCAGACTAAAATCGCCCAGCCAACTCCTTCTACTTGTTTGGCAGCTTCACTAAAATGACTTTTAAAAGCTGCAAAGCTTCCAAAATCCGTCTCAATCTGATTGAGTAAATCCCCCCTTGGCTGTCCGCCCCCTCCCGGAATCATCTCTTCCCAGAACAGCGTATGGAGATAATGGCCTGACCCATGAAAGGCTGCTTCCTTTTCCCAATGTTTCAACAAGGAAAAATCTTTCGTTTCCCTCGCTTTTTTCATCATCAATTCCGCTTTATTCAGACCATCGACATATGCTTGATGATGCTTATCATGGTGCA
The DNA here is from genome assembly GCF_037975445.1 of Peribacillus sp. FSL P2-0133. NCBI lineage: Bacteria > Bacillati > Bacillota > Bacilli > Caryophanales > Bacillaceae > Peribacillus > Peribacillus sp. FSL P2-0133. The sequence continues at coordinate 3,779,285 of NZ_CP150254.1, forward strand.
GATACATGATTTCCCTTGAAATCGTCGGTTCCAGCGCATCATAGGCATAAGGTAACGGCGGTAGCGTATGATTCCCAATTGGCACTGATTGCCTATCCTGTATACTGAATTCTCTAGCGAGTTCTTCAATTTCCTCGTAGACCCGAGCCATCTCTTCTTCAATCAGGACCATATCCTCATAATCCATTTCTTCCTCATCCATATCTTTTGTCAACTGGGAAAGCCGTTCAATATTCGACAGCAATGGCGAATCGGTGATATCGATCTTCTCAAGATATTCCATCACTCCATCAACCCAATCACTTACCTCTTTAGCATAATCTCTTTCATCGGACATCTTGCAACCTCCTCTTAACCTTTATGCACATGAATCATCAAAGTATTTTATGTTTCGATTAAGCGGAGATTCCATTTATAGCAAAAAAACAGCTAGGCCTCTTAAGCCCAGCTGTTTCATTATCTTGACTGTAACATTTTCGTCCGGTAATCCGTTTCATAAAACTCCAATTCTTCACGCATGGTCTGGAATCCACTTTCCACGGCCTTCAGAATGGATATTATGCTGTCAGGTACACTTTGGTGAAATTTAATCGAGTTTTTTCCTGTATAGGCAGATCTGCTGTCCTCAAACCACCGATCTGATTTTGGGGAAAAGTATTCTTCGATACATTGATGATAAACTCTATAAAGCGTCTTTTCAGCTGCAGCTTTATTGAAAACATCATTTTTCAGAACGATTTGGCAAGCCTCCAAGCCCTCTTCACAACTTACAAGCATTCTTCTTAAACTAGAAAGGATTCCTTTATAATAGGTTTCATCCCCGCTTTTTTCCTCTTGCAGCTTAGAATAGGTTGTCTCATTCATAAATTCTTCTAGTTGAGCCACTGTCGTTTCTAAAAACCCTTTTACATCTACAAGCTGAGATTTTACCAATGTATTCCCCAACCGTGAACCCTCCTCAAAATGATTAAGATTGAATATAATAGTCAACATGTGACTCTATATCATATGGTTTAGCTTGGTCAATAGATATAAACACTTTCTCCAATTTTTCAAAATCTATATTTTCGAAATAACCAGCCATCTCTTTTTCTGCATTTATATAAATACGTTTTCGGTTAACCAGGCTCGGGTCTTTGAGTAGACAGACCATTGCAATGATATCAGCCATATAAATATCTCTGTTAGGGCTTTTGAATATAGGGTTGGCGGGATATGGGGTCCAACGAGTGACCATCTCATCAAAATAGCGAAGATACAGTACATTCAGCGTCTTATCTTCTCCATCCTTTATGTATTGTATAACGGATCGATTAAAGAAGTCCTCAGGTGAATTTGACTTTTCCTTTTCAAGCCCAAATCCATTGCATGCTACAATTCGCACCCGCAATCCCCCCGCATTCATTTTTTTCTATATTATCACAATTTATTGAAAAATGTTATTCGATTGTTTGCTGAAATTTTTCAAAAAACAGATCGGCTTCATCATTTTCAAAGCCATCATCCGAATTATCGGCGAGAGGCGGTAATTCATCAATGGAATTCAGGCCGAAGTAATCCAAAAACTCTTTTGTTGTCCCATATAAATAAGCCCGGCCCGAGCCTTCAGCACGTCCGACCTCTTTTATTAAGACTTTAGTGACAAGTGTATGAATGGGGCGATCCGTTTTCACTCCGCGAATTTCATCAATTTCAGCTCTAGTAATCGGCTGTTTATAGGCAATGATTGCGAGTGTTTCCAAAGCCGCCTGGGACAATCCTTGAGTGCTTGATGTTTCCACCAGCCTTTTCAAGTAATCCGAGTGCTCTTTCTTTGTCGTCATTTGATAAACACCCGCTATTTCGATTACCTGAATCCCGCGTACATCCGATATATATTCTTCTTTTAAACTTTCAACGATGTCCGTTGCTTGATATTCCGTAATTTCCAGGACAGAGGCAATTTGTTTGACGGATAGTCCTTCATCTCCGGCAGCAAACAATAATGCCTCAAGAATCCCTTTCCAATTAATAACTTCCAACTGGTTCTACACCTTCCTTAGCAGCAATCATGATATCCGAAAAATTATCTTCCTGTTCAACGATGATTTCATTTAATTTCATCAGTTCCAGCACCGCCATAAAAGTGATGACGATATGCTCTTTAACCGGGAGCGAGAACAGTTCAAAAAAACTTTTCTTTCCTTTAATCGATTGTAACTCAATCATGATTTCATCCATTCGTTTCTCTATCGATATCTCTTGTTTCGTTACCTTCGTGTAAAGCGGCTTTTGAATTTTTTGCCTTCGCAGCAGTTTTTGAAGAGCCCCCAACATATCGTATAGACTTATATTCAACTCTTGCTTATCACTTTCCGCTTCTTTTACATAAACCGATAAATCACTTGGGGGTTTGGTGAAAATCAAGCTTCTTTCTTCTTCCATCCCTTTAAATTCTTCGGCTGCATTTTTATACTTTTTATATTCTAATAGTTTTTCCACAAGTTCATCACGTGGATCTTCTTCAAATATTTCCCCATCTTCATCAATCATTAGTTCATCTTCATGCTTTGGAAGCAACGTTTTACTCTTGATGGCTAGCAGCGTTGCAGCCATCACTAGATATTCGCTGGCGACATCCAATTCAAGATGCTGCATCGTATGGATGTAACTTAGGTATTGATCTGTAATATCTGCCATCGGAATATCGTAGATGTCTATTTCCAGGCGATTAATCAAATGCAGAAGTAAATCCATCGGTCCTTCGAAAGCGTCAATTTTTATATTATAACCCATTAAATTACCTCATTTAAATCTAATTGGCCGATATAGACCTATTTCTTTTACTAATCAAGTATAGTGGATTGCCGCCCTTTATCCAAATAATAATTTACTGACCTTAGAAAAGTTTTTATTTGGGATTACCATCAAATGGGTCATTGCCCAATCACATTCCGAAATCCAACATAACCTAGAAATGTAAGAATAGCAGAACAAAGGAGGTACTCATTATGGGTGCAGGTGGTTTTGGACACGGCGGCGGATTCGCGTTTATTGTAGTATTGTTCATATTATTAGTTATCGTCGGTGCTTCATGGTGTTAATTCATGACTGATGAATCAAGCTGATTGCCTTGCAATCGGCTTTCTTTATTTTCCAGGAAAAAATTCTATGCTAAACTTAGTGAGTATACATAGTGGGTGTTAAGCTAAAAGAAAATGGCTTTTTGCCTTACTTTAGATGATTCCATCAAACAAAAGGGGTGCTCCTATTGAATTACGCGGAAGACTACCTTTCTTTCCTTGTCCATTTCCATGGGCCAAGGGATTACTTCGAATGTCATGAAATTCTTGAAGAATATTGGAAGGAAACCGCACCAAAAGAGCGTGACTCTCATTGGGTCGGACTCATTCAAATTGCGGTTGCCCTGTATCATGATCGCAGGGGAAACAATAAAGGGGCTGCAAGGACCCTGTCTAAAGCCCTGGCAAATCTCCACCTTAAAAAGGCCGAGCTCCTGAAGTTGGGACTCGATCCAGAACGACTGTTCAAATTGCTCGAGGACACCCATGAGCGAATGTTATCACAAAAGCCATATAAAAGCATTAATCTGCCGATAGCCGATCAAAGCTTGATTGAAAAATGCCAGTCCATCTGTTTGCAAGAAGGGTACATATGGGGTACAGATAGCGACATGGCTAATTCAGCAATAGTTGATAAGCATCTAATGCGTGACCGTTCGGATGTCATTTCCGAAAGGGCTCGGCAGCTTTCCCTTCGAAAAACAAGAATGGAGGACCGCCCTTAAAGGTGGTCCTCCATTCAAGCTTTCCTATTCAAAAATCTTCACACCTGTCAAGAAAGCTTTCCGTAAACTCATTTGCTTTTAATTCTTTGTCAGGATATTGCTCCTTGATGGCCCTGACCATCGTTTTACCGATACCTTGCTTCCGGAAGGATGGATTTACGGATATATGTTGTATCTCAATGTGGTTTGGAGAGACTTCTATCCCGATCAAGCCCGTAATCTCTTCATCTTTCCATAAGAACAGCTGTAGATTTTCATCCGTTTCATAATTCTTCATCGTATTCCGAAGCGTTTTTATCTCTTTTTCATTTGGCATGAAAGATAATAATCCCATGGCAAACTTCTCATAACTTTTCTTATACTTAATCAACATAATATCCCTCGTTACTAAATAACGTTTTTATTATCTTCCTGTTTCCGATTAATTTGCTTTGAATAATAATCCTCACATATAACATTTACATCATACATAAAAACCTCGTTCGTTTCAACATCACTTTCAGCACTTGATTTATCGCTGTGCTATGTGCTAAGCGATAAACAGCCAATATACGATTCCCCACATCAAAGCGATAATAAGCATCATAAGTAAAAGAGCCTTATTACTTTTCCTCATTCCATACTCCCTTTATGAATGGTCCAAATATTTAAATAACGAATTCATTCTACTATAACTTAACACAAACTGACAAATATCCTTGCAATCTTGCTTCGATTTTACTACATTGGTAAAGTGATCTAGGTTCCTAGAGTGCCCTCTTAGGTATAAAAGACAAAGATACACCAAACTTTTTCGTTAAAAAAACGTAGCTATCTTGGGCTATATAAATTTTTTTCAGGAAAATATGTATCTTTTTTATCCTTTGTTTCGTCAAATACTATGAATCTGATTTAAAGTGCCGCCCTTTTATTGAAAGATTCCCAATTCAGAAGGAAAAGTTAAGGAGGATTATCATGAAAAAAATGAATAAATGGGTCATTGTGACCATTTTATTATGTCTATTATTGCCATATAAAGCTTTTGCAGATGCAGCTGTTGGTGAAATGATCGTCACACTTGGTGAGAATTTGACAAATGAACAAAAAAATATGATCTTATCAGAAATGAAAGCACCAAACGATGTTGAGGTTCTAACGGTTACAAATGCGGAAGAACATGAGTACTTAGGAGACTATATCGCTAGCCGTCTGATCGGTACAAAAGCGATTTCATCTTCTGCCATTACTTTAGAGGAAAAAGGTACCGGACTTAAACTGGAGTCGAAAAACATTAACTGGGTTACCGATGAAATGTATATCAATGCACTAGCTACTGCTGGAGTAAAAGATGCTACCGTTTATGTCACAGCACCTATACCCGTTTCCGGTACAGCGGCTTTGACAGGAGTCATTAAAGCCTATGAAATCTCTGCCGACAAGAAGATTCCTGAAGATGTGAAACAGGCAGCGAATGAAGAAATGGTGAAAACAGCAAAATTGGGTGACGAAATCGGTACAGAAGAAGCCTCTTCACTGGTTACGAAAATCAAAGAGGAAATGGCTGCAAATCCACCAGCCAATACTGAAGAGGTCCGCGAGGTTGTCGAGTCTTCAGCAAAAGACCTTGGAATCACCTTAAATGATGCTCAAACTCAAAGTTTAATTGATTTATTCAATAAGCTAAAAGAATTGGATATTGATTGGAACGCTGTCGGTGATCAGCTTACTGCAGCTAAAGATAAACTTTCAAATTTTCTTGAATCCGAAGAGGGTCAATCATTTCTGGATAAATTGAAAGAAGTCTTCAGTAGTTTAATAGACGCGATCAAGTCACTTTTCAGCTGATTCAAATAAAAAAAGGATGGCAACTGCCATCCTTTTTTCTATTCTTTAGTGACGACTGCCGCTTCATGAAGGGCCAAATCCAAATGGATAAGATCTTCGTACGTCTCTCGTTTGATAACCAACCGGGCTTCTCCATTTTCGGCAAAGACGACAGCCGGTCTTGGAATACGATTGTAATTATTCGACATGGAATATCCATATGCGCCTGTACAAAATACCGCCAAGACATCACCGCGGCCGGCTTTTGGCAATGGTAAATCCCAAATCAACATATCTCCGCTTTCACAGCATTTCCCGGCAATGGACACTGTCTCTTCTACAGGGTCAAGCGGCCGATTTGCAAGAATTGCATCATATTTCGCTTCGTAAAGAGCGGGACGTATATTATCACTCATGCCCCCATCAACGGCAATATATTTACGGACATTAGGAACTTCCTTTTCAGAACCGACCTTGTACAGTGTCACACCGGCGTCCCCGACTAATGAACGGCCAGGTTCGATCCAGATTTCAGGCATCACTAAATCAGAATCCGCAATCAAGTTCTGCACTTCCCTGACGATTTCCTCAACATATTGAGACGCCGGTAGCGGGTCGTCCTCTTGTGTATACCGAATCCCGAAACCTCCTCCGAGATTCAATACCTTTGGTTGAAACCCTACCGAGCCGTGCCAATCATTCAGCTTGCCGATAATTTTTTTGGCTGCAAGAAGGAAACCGGTCGTTTGAAAGATCTGGGAACCGATATGACAGTGAAGCCCCAGCACTTCGAGGAATTCACTTTGCAGCGCTTGCCGAAGAGCAGCTTCGGCCTGGCCGTTAATAAGATCAAAACCAAATTTCGAATCTTCTTGTCCTGTCAATATATAATCATGCGTATGGGCTTCGATACCTGGTGTTACACGAAGAAGGATTTTCACCTTTTGTTCACGGTTTGTACAAATTTCTTCCAACAGTGTCAACTCTGAAAAATTATCGACTACTATACAGCCAATGTCATGATCCAAAGCCATATGTAGCTCTTCATCACTTTTGTTATTTCCATGAAAATGAATCCGTTCTGTTGGGAAATTTGCCTTAATTGCCGTATACAATTCCCCTGCTGAGACAACATCGAGAGAAAGTCCTTCTTGCTCTGCCAACTGGATCATGGCAATCGAAGAAAAGGCCTTACTTGCGTAAGCAACTTGAGCTGAAATCCCCAATTCCTCAAAAGTTCTCTTGAACCCTCTTGCCCGTTCGCGAATTAGCTCTACATCATAAACATATAATGGTGTTCCAAATTGCTCGATCAATTCGATCGTGTCCACTCCGCCAATCTCCAGATGTCCACGTTCATTTACACCGCCGGTTCCGTACAAATGCATGATAGCCTCACCTTCCTGACTTAAAACTAAAGATTAATAAGAAATGAGGCAGCCTCAAATAAAGAAACCCTGCTGTAATAGGTCCTCTATATGAACAAGCCTCATCCGAATCGATATCCATGTAAATATTGTTCTCTATGACTGCTTGGTAGTTCGAAGGGAAAGACAGATTGGTTTAAACTCCAAAGAGCCATAGTAGCTCTATCTCTTTGTGAATCCTAACAATACCTCTTTATCCGAATAAAATTAAATTACCACAACTTTTCGACAACATCAACCTTTAGATTTTCTCGGCTGCCTATATAGATCTTGGGGATGTACAATACTCGGACGTTCTATAGTACCAGGATAAGGTCTTCTTAATATTATATGTGACAGGGCCTTTGGCTGAAACGGGAGAAGCGGCCATAAATAAGGCGTATTTAACGTTTTTATACTAGTAAGCATAATAATGTAGAGTGTGATGCCTATAATTAAACCAGGCACTTTAAATAAAGCAACCAACACTATCAGGACTAAACGGGAAATTTTATTTGCAACCCCTAATTCCAAACTTGGAGTGACAAATGTACCGATTGTCGCTACTGAAGCGTAGAGAACCACCTCAGGAACAAATAGGCCAACATCTATCGCTATCTGTCCTATCAAAACTGCCGCAACCAAGCCCATTGCCGTAGAAAGCGGGGTCGGGGTATGAACGGCTGCCATCCTTAAAAATTCTATCCCAATATCGGAAATGAAGATTTGGATCACAATGGGTATATGCGTTTTTTCATTCGGCCCGATATACTCGAACTTCTCCGGCAGGAGGGAAGGCTCTAAACAAAACAATAACCAAATCGGCAGTAAGAATAACGAAACGAAAATCCCCAAAAAACGTACCCAGCGCACCAAGGTTCCAACAGTAGGTGCCTGCCGATACTCCTCAGCGTGCTGCATGTGATGGAAAAGAGTGGACGGAGTAATGATGACACTCGGTGACGTATCCACATAAATAAGGACATGCCCCTCAAGTAAATGTGTTGCAGCTACATCTGCCCGTTCCGTGTACCTGACAAGCGGGTATGGGTTATATCTTTGCTTGACGACGAACTCTTCGATCGTTTTATCAGACATCGTTATGCCATCAACCTCAATACTATTCAATTCCTTACGAACGATTTCTATCAAATCGGGATCGGCAATATCTTTAATGTAGCCGATGGATATATCCGTTTTCGATCGTTCCCCTACATGCAACATTTCGAAACGTAATCTTTCATCCCGGATTCTCCGTCTGGTTATCGCTGTGTTAATGATGATATTCTCAACAAAACCATCCCTTGATCCACGGACGACTTTTTCCGTATCGGGTTCTACTGGCTGTCTCCCGGGATAACTCCTGACATCCACAACCAACCCTATTGGTTTACCATCAACAACAACGACGATTAAACCGGATAATACCTGATCAACAAGCTCATCCATCGTCTTTATTTCCTCAACGGATTGGTGTACGAGCAACTCTTTGACTGCATCAAAAACTTTAGTAGTCAAGATTTCCGCATTTTTGTTATGAATAAGAGAATCGAGGATATCAATGATGTACTCTGAATCCGTCAGCCCGTTTATATAGTAAATATGCACATCTTTTCTTAAAACCTTTATCCTTCTTACTCCTAAGTCGAAGCTGACGCCCAGACCTACTTTCTCTTTCATGTACGCGTCAACTTCCGCTACCCTACTCGGAATCGGTTTCATGTTTTCAGGTTTTTCTGAAGTCATCATGACCACTCCTTTCCAATATGATTTCAACCGCTAGCTTCGTTATTGGTGCTCCTCTTTTAAAATCGTCCTGATGGGACATTTTTCCGATATCCCCTATCCCCACTACTATGGGAACATGTAATTGATCGATGCAATACACCGTATCTCCAGTTATCTTGCCGAGTTCAAATTCTTCGGCGCCGTATTTATCAACCCCGTTAGGTGTCAGGTTACCATCACGGTCAATACAGATATCCACCTTGGTCCATTCTTCCCTTCTAGTCTTCGAAGCGACCGCTATCACACCAAGGACATTAATATCAGGGTGACCGGCAACCACCTTCATTGCCTGTTCGCCTGATCCTTCACCGATAAAACCGCTATCATCAAACATGACCAATACAGGATCATACTTCGCCTTTTTTATTAATTCAACTAGCTCCAAGCCCGTATATCGTGATGGATTACCTTGGGACATGGAGATACACCTTCCCCCTATTTCCTTGGCTACATGCTCGACAGCCCGTTTCGCATACTCATCTCCATCCGTAATCAATATCACTTTTCGTTTGGTCACCATCTTGGGCCTACCTTTCATCATCAGGAATAGTTACCTCATAAACTTATAAATCCACTAAATAAATCCATTGGAATAATGATCCGGCTATTTTTCCCAATACGAGTGCCATTAACAGATAAATGATTTTCTCTTGAATTCCGATTCGCTTTGACAGAACCGGAAATACATTCAGGACTTCAGTTAAGGCAGCAGCAAGCATTCCATTAAATATCCCGTCAGCCAAACCGATCGGAATTAATAAAAAATATGGGAGGGAAAATTCCGTTTCCTGTAATCCTAACCATGTTCCTGCGACAACGCCGGCAATGATGGCTCCTTCGTAGTAATGAATCATCTTCATTGTTTTTGTCAGCTGAGTCAGTCTCGGAATCACCCCAAGTACAGTTAAAAACGCTACAAAACCAGCACCTGTCGCAAACCCCCCGGCTAAACCGACAAAGATTCCAAATATAATTTTACCGGTCATCAAGGTGGCGCACATTCTCCTTATTTTCATTCATGATTACATAACTGTCCAAATCCTGCTGATAGTTGAACATTTCAACCTCGAGTGGACTAGGTTCCTCATTGAAGCGTTTTTTAAAAAAGTGATTAAAAAATAGAATCATGCCCATACCAAGGCCGAAGCTATATGGGATTTGGATCAATAACGGCTTATCATCCACTTTTCCCGTGATTATAGTAAAGATTTTTTGATGCACTTCCCCCATGCTGACATCCACATGAAAATTCATGATTGTCATCCCGCCTCCGACAAATAACAAAAACCAAACCAAGGCGAATGTCAGGTATGACATTTTCTTTTTCGAGAGGATGATTTCGATGATCGTTTGGGAGGGCCCGAATGTCTCCAGTTCAATAGTCGAATCCATCTTGCGGATGGCCACGATAACTTGAGCTAAATCAACGACAATAATATTCTTATCTTCCTTCTTGACCGTTAATAATATAATTTCTTCAATAATGGGAATCACTTCTTCAGGTCCGATTATCCTTGCAATATCTTTTATCCTCACCGTTTGATTTCCCTTTACTTGTACACGGTTCCTCATCCTGATATATACAACTGCCACTATCATCACATCCCGACCTTTTATTTCCTTATGCTAGTAGTATGGTTTGGAAACAGTTTGAAAATGCAGGAAGTGAACCATGTCCAAATATTACTAATTTGAAAACAAAAAAAGACATGCTGCAATGACAGCATGTCTTTTTGATTACATTCATACATTAATGAGTGGGGAAGAAAATCAGCTGAATCAAAAATATAAATCCAAAAATATAAATGATAGGATGTACCGATTTTCCTTTTCCACTGAATACCTTCATAAGGGGAAATGTAATGAACCCAATCGCAATCCCTGTAGATATACTTGAAGTAAGCGGCATCGTCAAAATGATCGCAAATGCCGGAAATGCCTCATCAAAAATTTTCCAATTCACTTTAGCCAGCCCTTCCATCATGAAACATCCTACAATGATCAAAACGGGAGCTGTGATTGCTTGAACTGAAGAAATTGCCGATATCAACGGAGAAAAGAAAATCGATGCAGCAAACAAGATTGCCACGACAGTAGCGGTTAATCCTGTACGTCCGCCTGCGGCCACTCCCGTACTCGATTCAACATAGGCCGTCGAAGGACTTGTACCAAACATCGAGCCGACTGTCGTCGCAATCGCATCACCTAAAAAGGCCTTCTTGGCACGAGGGATTTTCCCATCCTTCGTTAGACCAGCCTGTTCCGTCACACCAATCAAGGTTCCTGTCGTATCAAAGATCGTCACAAGTAAAAAGGCGAAAACAATTGAATATAATGAATTCGTGAAGACCCCAGCAATATCGATATCGAAAAATACCGGTGTTGGAGGTACAGATAAGACCCCGTCAAAGTTGAGCAAACCGATAAAGTAGCCAATGATTGCCGTAATGATCATACCAATGAAAATTGCCCCTTTAATATTACGGGCCATAAAAATCAAGGTAATGAATAAACCTGCCAGCGCTAAAACGGTTCCAGGCTGGTGCAAATCTCCAAGCGTCACCATCGTTGATTCATTAGGCACTACGATTCCAGCATTTTTCAATCCGATAAACGCAATGAATAAACCAATTCCGGATGTGATGCCATATTTTAATGAGTTAGGAATCGCATCAATTATCATTTTACGCAAGCTTGTCACGCTAATTAATAGAAATAGCAAACCAGCAATGAAAACCGTACCGAATACGGTCTGGTATGAAAGGCCCTGTGCCCCCACTACGCTGGCAAAATAAGCATTCAAACCCATCCCTGGTGCTATCGCAATCGGGTATTTTGCAACAAGCCCCATGATAAGGGTACCAATCACCGCTGATATGACCGTTGCCATGAAAACTTGTTCAAATGGAATTCCGATTGAAGACAATAAAGCCGGATTCACAATAAGGATATAAACCATAGTTAAAAATGTCGTAACACCCGCCATGACTTCTGTGCGGACATCCGTCCCATTTTCTTTCAGGGAGAAAAACTTTTCCAAAAACATATTTTAGACCTCCAGATCTAAAGGAAACACCGACAACCGTTTGCACGAAAAGACAAGGTGTCCTAATATTGTACTGCATCGACGTTTTTCCTGATCGTTATTCATTGAAAGAAAGATAAAAAAACGAATGAGAAACGCGACCTTTACTATAATATTCGTTTTTATTCCTAAATTCAACTAAAAATTCGACCCCATTCATATTTTCGCCTTACCTGATAAGTAATCACTTTTACTTTTTCCTAAAATCAAGATTTATTTTCAGCTCAATAAAAAAACCACATGAATCATTGATTCATGTGGTTTTTCATTTGCTGAAGAATCTTCTTTTCCAGCCTTGACACTTGGACTTGGGAAATGCCAAGCCTTGCCGCCACTTCCGATTGCGTCTGATCTTTATAATACCTCAGGAAAACAATCAGCCTTTCACGTTCATTCAATTCATGGATGGCTTCTTTCAAAGCGATTTGATCGAACCAGGATGTTTCATTATTGTCGGCAATCTGGTCAAGAAGAGTAATCGGATCTCCATCATTTTCGTAAACCGTTTCATGGATGGATGAAGGGCTCCTGCTAGCTTCTTGGGCCATGATGATTTCCTCTGGCGACAGCTCTAGATGTTCCGCCAATTCATTGACAGTCGGAACACGGCCATACGTCTTTGAAAGTTCCTCTTTGGCCCTGCGAATTTTATTCGCCATTTCCTTTAATGACCGGCTTACTTTAACCGTTCCGTCATCACGGATAAAACGTTGGATTTCACCAATGATCATAGGCACAGCATACGTTGAGAATTTCACTTCAAACGATAAATCAAATTTATCCACGGACTTCAACAGGCCAATACAGCCTATTTGATAAAGGTCATCCGGTTCGTAACCTCGATTGAGGAACCTTTGCACCACTGACCATACAAGCCTCAGATTGCTGTTGACAATCAGGTTCCTCGCATCTTGGTCACCGCTCTGGCTGCGTTGGATTAAATTCCGCAATTCCTCATCTTTTAAATGGGGCTGGCCTTTCTTGCTCTTCTCGTTTTTAACCTCCACATCCATATGCAAGTCTCCCTTAATTGCACAAAGCTCTGCTTGTAGTTAAGTGCTTTTTTAATCGAATGATCGTGCCTTCGCCCTTGTGGGAAATTATATTGATTTCATCCATGAAGTTTTCCATGATGGTGAATCCCATACCGGAACGTTCAAGTTCGGGTTTTGTCGTAAATAACGGCTGTTTAGCCTCCTCGACGTCTTCAATGCCCAGTCCTTCATCCCGGATGGTCAATTCCACAGTATCGTCTTCGATGACCACTGAAATGTAGACCCAACCTTCCGGGTCACTTTCATAACCATGGATAATCGAATTCGTAACGGCTTCTGACACGACAGTCTTGATTTCTGTCAATTCATCCATCGTCGGGTCCAATTGGGCAATGAAAGCCGCAACAGTTACCCTGGCAAAAGATTCATTTTGGCTAAGTGCAGAAAATTTCGTTTCCATTTTATTTTTCATCTTAGGCAACCCCCAGTCTTTGCAAAGCGTTTTTTTCGGATAGTTCCATTTTAACAATTTTAAACAACCCTGACATCTCAAATAACCGCTTTACTGCTGGAGATATTGCACAGACCACCATTTCACCTTGCTTTTTGTTTACCTGCTTATAGCGCCCTAAAATAACTCCGAGCCCTGAACTGTCCATAAAATCCAATTCTTCCATGTTAAGGATGATATGCTTGATGTTATGCTTTTGAATGGCTGCCTCTGCCTGGTTTTTCAATTTTTCTGCTGTATGATGATCCAAATCACCTTTGAGACGAATGCACAATACGCTGTTTTTCGCCTCCATATTAATCGTAAGACTCATTATATACAGCCTCCTTCACTGTCTTATAAAGAGTCAAATTCTCTTTTTCACCTGCCGATTCCTCCTTATTAGCAAAACTAGTGGAGTTTCGCCTAAATTAGTACGATTAACAGGCAATGCGACAATTTATTCTATTTCGCCTGGGTAAACATGCCGAAAGCCCTTTTATACAATTGCCACCAGCTGGCATTTTCAACAGTTTCCTTCGCAACTATCGGAGATTCGACATACACTTTACCGTTTTTCTTCAATTCAAGCGTACCAATTTCATCCCCTTTTTTAATCGGGGCATCCAAATCTTTATCAAGCGTGATTTTTTTTGTAAAGTCCTTTGCCGTTCCGTTTTTGGCTGTCAAAACTGAAATCGGTTCACTTGTGACTCCCACCACGGATTTTTTGTGTCCTTTACTTACCTTGGCTTCACCTAACACTTCGCCGCGTTTATAAATCGGGTATGTGATGTATTGTGAAAATGCATAATCTAACATCTTGGTGACCTGAGCGTTTCGTTCTTTTGGAGAAACGGCTCCGAAAACGACGGCAATGACACGCATATTCCCTTTTTTAGCAGTCGCTGTCAAACAATACTTCGCTTCATTTGTGAATCCTGTTTTCAATCCATCGACCCCAGGGTAAAATTTCACTAATCTGTTCGTGTTGACAAGCCAGAATTTCTTTTCGGTATTTTCACGGAGATAATCTTCATATGTACCCGTGAACCTTGTAATCGTATCGTATTTCAATAATTCCTTTGCCATGATCGACATATCATGTGCCGAACTGTAATGATCTTTAACAGGAAGGCCTGTTGCGTTTTGGAACTTTGTATTTTTCAACCCGAGATCTTTCGCCTTTTTGTTCATTTTCCTAACAAACTCTTCTTCCGATCCAGCTATATGTTCAGCCATCGCCACCGATGCATCATTCGCCGAACCAATCGATATGCCCTTGAGCATTTGTTCTGTGGTCATTTCTTCACCCGGCTCGAGAAAGATCTGGGAACCGCCCATCGATGCTGCATACTCACTAGTCCTGATTTTCTCCTTCATGCTAAGTTCGCCTTTATCGATCGCTTCCATGATCAGCAGCATCGTCATGATTTTCGTCATGCTTGCCGGTGAAAGACGAACGTCTGCATTTTTATCATAGAGAACAGTACCTGTATCCCGTTCAATCAATATAGCGGATTTAGCATTTGCCGCCAATTCGACTCCTTTTTCTTCAGCTGCTTTTGTATGCGGGATGCTAAACCCCAATGCTACCAAAACGGTTAAAAATAGAGAAAGAATCCGCTTCATCTCCATACCCTCCAATCTTTATAGATTTTATTTTTTCCATTAAACCCATTTTTATACAAATAAAGATGAATTTTGAAACATATACTGGATATAGGGTAACAAATTGAACCAAATTAAAAGAGGATGCGCATGGGCATCCTCTTTTAACATTCAATGGGATAAACGTAAAAAAAGGCCGCTCAAAAGCGGCCTTTTTTGGAAAATGTTTATTCCATGATCTCTTTATAGATCAATGTAGGTTTTTCTATTTTCTCTTTTGAAATCGCAATGCTTTCATACAATTTTTCCTTTACCTTTGAAACATCTTCAAAATTGCTGTAAATCGTCACTAGGGATTCACCTTTTGCCACGGTTTCCCCGATTTTTTTACGAAGTACCAGTCCGACTGCCAAATCAATCTCTGATTCTTTTGTTGCCCGCCCGGCGCCCAACAGCATGGCTGCCGTTCCTACCTCATCAGCGATGATTTCCGATACATATCCGTCCTCTTTCGCTTCCAGCTCGAAAGTATGAGCAGCCTGCGGTAGTTTTTCCGGCTGATCTACAACCGAACCATCGCCTCCCTGCGCTTCTAGGAAAACCTTGAATGAGTTAAGTGCAGAACCATCCTTAATCGCATTTTCCAGCAAGGTTCTTGCTTCTTCCAGCGAGCTTGCCTTTTTGGCAAGGTATACCATATGGCTTCCTAGTGTTAAAGAAAGTTCCGTTAAATCTTCCGGTCCCTCTCCTTTAAGCGTATCGATGGCTTCCTTCACTTCTAAAGCATTTCCGATTGCGTAACCCAAAGGTTGGCTCATATCGGAAATGACGGCCATCGTGTTTCGGCCCACATTGTTTCCAATGCTAACCATTGCATGCGCCAACTCTTCGGAATCTTCGAGAGTTTTCATGAAAGCGCCCGCTCCCGTTTTAACATCAAGTACGATGGCATCAGCACCAGCGGCGATTTTCTTACTCATGATCGAGCCAGCAATCAAACCGATACTGTTAACGGTAGCCGTAACATCGCGCAATGCATATAACTTTTTGTCGGCTGGAGTCAGGTTACCACTTTGTCCAATGACAGCTATCTTATTTTTATTAACAAGTCGAATGAACTCGTCATTTTCTATTTCGACATGAAATCCTTTTACAGACTCCAACTTATCGATCGTTCCTCCTGTATGACCAAGACCGCGTCCTGACATCTTTGCCACTGGAACACCTACAGCAGCAACCAATGGTCCAAGCACTAGAGTTGTGGTATCACCAACACCGCCTGTTGAATGTTTATCGACCTTAATTCCTTCAATCATCGATAAATCAATTTGATCTCCTGATTCGACCATTGCCATGGTTAGATCAGCACGTTCCTGCTCATTCATGCCTTTGAAATAAACTGCCATTGACCAAGCGCTCATTTGGTAATCCGGAATCGATCCATCGGTAAACCCTTTGATGATGAATTGTATTTCTTCTGTAGTAAGAGCCTTTCCATCACGCTTTTTCTCGATTAAATCTACCATTCTCATATTAGAATCCCCACTTTTTCAAAGACACCGCTTCTCTTAGGTGTACTTGGATTTTTTTGTTCGTTTTATATGTCTTTAACGATAAGCTTAACAAATTCAAGAAAACTGCTTTTCACTTTTTCAGTCGTTTCAATTACCTCTTCATGCGACAAAGGCTGATCAAGAATGCCTGCGGCCATATTTGTAAGGCATGAAATTCCGAGCACCTTCATACCACTATGCCTAGCTACGATAACTTCCGGAACTGTCGACATACCAACTGCATCCCCGCCAAGGATCCTTGCCATTTTCACTTCTGCCGGTGTCTCATAGGTCGGTCCTGTATTTCCGATATAGACACCTTCTTTAATATCCAATCCTAGTGAAGCTGCTATTTTTTTTGCTTGTGTCCGAAGGTCTTTATTATAAGCCTCCGACATATCAGGGAATCTAGGGCCGAAACGCTCTTCATTAGGACCAATCAATGGGTTTGCCCCCATTAAATTAATATGATCCGTAATGAGCATCAAGTCACCTGGTTCATAGCTTTCATTAACGCTTCCGGCAGCATTCGTTACAATTAACTGCTCAACACCAAGTAGCTTCATTACACGTACAGGAAAAGTGACTTTCTCCATGGAGTAGCCCTCATAAAAGTGGAAACGTCCTTGCATGGCTACAACTTTTTTACCACTTAAATGTCCAATGACAAGCTGTCCAGCGTGTCCCTCAACAGTCGATACCGGGAATTCCGGGATTTCGTGGTATGGAATAGTTATCGGATTTTCAATTTCATCCGCTAATACTCCAAGACCGGAACCAAGAATCAGTCCTATCTCCGGAGAGCCTTCAATTTTACTTTTTATAAATGACGCAGCAGTCTCTATTTTATTAAACATCTATTTAATCTCCCCTAAATTTAAATCGCCCAATATATTTTTCCCAAAGGCAGGCATTTTCACGTCAAAATTAGCAGCGACCGTCGCCCCAATATCAGCAAATGTATCTCTTATCGGGAGTTCGGCACCTTCTGTAAATCGTTTGGAATAAACTAATAATGGTACATATTCACGTGTGTGATCGGTTCCTTCATGGACCGGATCATTCCCGTGATCGGCAGTGATGATCAATAAATCATCCTCATTCAGTTTATCAAGGACTTCCGGCATCCGAGCATCGAATTCTTCCAATGCCTTTCCGTATCCCTCTGGATCGCGGCGGTGACCGTATAAAGCATCGAAGTCGACTAGATTAAGGAAACTTAACCCTTTGAAATCCTGTTCTACCGTTTGGATTAATTTATCCATTCCATCCATATTGGATACGGTCCTCAATGATTCAGTGACGCCTTCCCCATCAAAAATATCAGAGATCTTCCCGATTGCGAGCACATCATATCCAGAATCTTTCAATTCATCCATTACTGTCCGGTTAAAAGGCTTCAACGCATAATCATGACGGTTAGGCGTTCTTTTGAAGTTGCCTGGTTCACCTGTGAACGGTCTGGCAATCACGCGTCCAACCTTGAACTCATCAGCCATCGTCATTTCACGGGCAATTTCACAAATCTTGTATAATTCGTCTATCGGAACGATATCTTCATGTGCAGCAATCTGTAATACGGAATCAGCTGATGTATAAACGATCAGCGCACCCGTTTTCATATGTTCCTCGCCAAGCCTTTCAATGATTTCCGTGCCGCTTGCCGGGACGTTCCCAATAATTCCCCGACCCATCTTCGCCTCGAGTTCATTGACTAATAATTCCGGGAAACCATCTGGAAATACACGGAATGGAGTCGATATATTTAACCCCATGATTTCCCAATGTCCAGTCATCGTATCTTTTCCTGTAGAGGCTTCCTTCATTTTCGTAAAGTATGCGAGAGGTTGTTGAGCTTTATCAATCCCCTTGATTTCACGGATATTGCCTAAACCCAATTTTGCGAGTGTCGGCATGTTCAATCCATTCATTCTTTCTGCGATATGGCCAAGTGTATCCGCCCCTTTATCGCCGAATAAATCTGCATCAGGTGCTTCGCCAATCCCAACTGAATCCATAACTATTACAAATATTCGTTTAAATGCTGAATTCCCTTTCATGAGTCATTCCTCCTAAAATAGTAAATCACTTTTTATACTCTCTATAATACCCTTATTCTGCTCAGTTACTCTTCATTTAAATGAAATCGTTTGAGAACGTCAGAAGTCTGACCTCTCTACATTGTAAACGATTACCATGATGGAGACAAATAATATATTTCGGAATGAAACAAAGTGCCTTAAGATGCACGTTGGAATCATTTGCAGCCCTTTTACCAGTCAAGTACAAACGGAGAAAAAAGGCTGCTCCTCCAACTGCCTCGCAGTTAAATTCACAACCTCCTCTATCATTCTACTATTCTTTTAAGCTCGCGGATGGAATTTTGAATATACATCCTTGATCCGTACGTTCGTAATATGTGTATAAATTTGAGTTGTCGAAATATCCGCATGACCAAGCATTTCTTGGACGGCACGTAAATCAGCCCCGTTCATCAATAGATGTGTAGCGAAAGAATGTCTTAGTGTATGCGGTGTAATTTCTTTTTCAATTTGTGCCGATTTTACAAGTTTTTTTAGAATCTTCCAAAATCCCTGCCTTGTCAGCCTGTTTCCATGATGATTCAAAAAAAGTGAATCTGTCCTGTGCTTGGGACTGGCCATTTTCCCCCGGGAACTTTCCATATAATGTTCAATCGCACCCAATGCAGTTTGTCCAATCGGAATGATCCTCTCTTTATTTCCTTTCCCTACGCATCGGACAAAACCCATCGATGCATGGACATCACTCACATCCATGGATATCAACTCACTGACACGCATCCCCGTCGCATACATCAGTTCTAGCATCGCCTTATCGCGTAAACCGAATTCATCCATTTTCTTCGGGGCTTCCAATAGTGCTTCCACCTCTTCCATGCTTAATACCTTTGGAAGGCTTCGTTCAGGTTTTGGCGTTTCTATATGTATGGACGGATCCTGCTCGGTTACTTTTTCCCTTAAAAGAAATTGATGAAAAGACCGAATGGAAGCTATATGACGCGCCACCGTCTTCGATGATTTCCCTTGATCCTTCAAATGCACGAGAAAGTGCAGGATGTTCACCCGCCGTGAATCATTCCAAGCTTCAATTGTTTCAACATCTTTCAGATAGCTCCAATATGATCTTAAGTCACGCTCATACGAAACGAGCGTATTTTTGGCAAGTCCTTTTTCAATGGTTAAAAAATGAATGAAATCCCTAATTTGATTCTCCATATTCATTACTCCCCGTTTAAATAAAACAACATTAAGCGTTCAAGCCATGCATCATCACCCGTATCAACAGCCTTTGATACTTTTACGGCCATGCCTTTCGGTTCATCATAACGATGATAACTTTGATATTCCTGATTTAACCATACCATTCCTATATAAAAAAGAACAGTGAAGCTAACAAAGAGAACCATCACTTTAGCCGTGTGCAAAACAAGCGATAATGATGTTTTCATCATCTTTCCCCTCCCATTCGATCCTTTGTATCAATCTATGCCCAACAGGACAAGTTTTATACGTGTTTCGGAAAGGAGAAAACAAAAACAGCTCTTCCTTGAGAAAATAGGTTTTTAAAACGCAGAAAACCTTCTCCATTAAATGGAAAAGGTCCGACTTCATTCACCTTAATTTTCTTCTTTGTCATGACATCGATGACAAATGCCATGAAAGGTTAATCTATGGTCTTTAATCTTGAAGTTCCAGTCGCGTTCCACAATGTCTTCTACGTCTTCAAGTAGGTCTTCCTGGATTTCATCTACCGCACCACATTCCACACAAACAAGATGATGATGGAAATGCGCAGCTCCTTCTTGTCTTAAATCATAACGGGAAACCCCGTCTCCAAAGTTAATTTTATCTACTATCTTCAATTCAGTCAGCAACTCTAGCGTACGGTAAACTGTTGCCAATCCAATTTCCGGCGACTTTTCTTTGACAAGGAGGTAAACGTCTTCTGCGCTTAAATGATCCTCTTCATGCTCAAGTAAAACGCGGACGGTCGCTTCTCGCTGAGGCGTTAATTTGTAGCTGGACGAGTGTAACTGCTTTTTTATCCTATCAATTCTGTTTTCTATTTCCATACCTAATATTCCCTCCCGCGCCGCTATCCTATCCATTATATCAAAAGAGGGAAAACTGTCAAAATAGATTTCTTGTTAATGATAAAAAAATTTGCGGGAACGGTAAATTTTCATCAATGACCCAATAAACTTACGACATTTTTCATTAAAGAAGGGGATAGGTACGCTTCAAACACGGCAGCCGTAATCAAAAATAAACCCGACAAAACCAATGAGAAAATATACCGCGAAATTATCGGCTTCAGCGGTTCACGAACCTGCTTTAGGAAAATCCGGCTGATCATTTTCATTGATAGAGAGACGGCAAGGACAGTTATTACGATGAATATCGGGACGATGAATATATTTTGGGGCAGAATAGCGACAAACGATAATAAGAACCCGCTCCATCCCATCTGATTGACTAAAAAGCCGACTGTGAATCCAACAACCATCCCTTTTATAAATAACAAAACCAGGATGACAGGCAAACCGATGACCGATATTCCGAGAATCCAGATGACCCCGATATATTTTATATTATGCATAATACTTTGGCTGAACATATCATGCGAAGATGCAAATTCACCCTTGGATACTTGTCCAAAAAATTGCGATAAATAATAGAACAAGTCTTCCTTTTGGGTAAAGCTCAAACTATTCACCAATATTGCCCCAAAAATGACACCCATCAAAAAAAGCACAGTGATAAAGACATATAATGAGGAATGTTCGTTAATATGTTTCATTACGGCATTTTGTACGACAGATTTTTTTTTCATCTTTCATCCTCCCAACTCCGCTTACTAGAATCTATGTTTTCACTCTCTCATTTATGCTAAGAAAACTTTCCCCATCAGCCGAACGCCTTGAACCCAATTCGTGTTATAATTTTCCATATCAATGATATATGGAGGCAGGATATGAAAGCTATATTAATGGATTTTCCCGAAAAAATTGAAACCCCACGATTATATCTAAGACCTTGTCAGCCTGGCGATGGCCTGGACCTTTACGAAGCCATTGTCCATTCTAAACCTGAATTGAAACAGTGGCTGCCGTTTGCACATCAAGATGTTTCGTTGGAAACTTCTGAACAGAACGTCCTTAAGTCCTTTGCGGACTTTATTTTAAAAGAGGATATCAGACTCCATATCTATAGGAAAGAAGACGATCAATTCCTCGGCTCCACTGGTCTGCACCGAATTAACTGGGATATCCCTAAATTCGAAATTGGCTATTGGATTGATACGAGATACAGTAAACTAGGCTACATAACGGAGGCAGTGGAAAAGTTAACTAAATTTGCCTTTTACCATTATGGCGCAAAAAGAGTCGAAATCCGCTGTGACCCTAATAATATTGCCAGCAAACGGATTCCTGAGAGGCTGGGATATACCCTTGAAGGTATTTTGCGTAATGACTGCCTTAGTGCAGACGGCAAGGAAGTGCGGGACACCTCCATTTATGCAAAAACAACAAACTAAAAAAGTCCTGACAGATCTCATCTGTCAGGACTTTTTTCAGATTAATTCCTTTTTGACCTTTCCGTACTTTCCTCCGCCCCCCACTTCAAAAGAAAGCGTCCCTTTTCTGGCAGAATCGATGTAGCGCGCCAATTTTTCAGGAACGATTTCCATGAGCTGTTCAAGCGTAACTTCATGAAGGATATTCATCTCTGTTCCAAATGCCGCCAGCAGTTTTCCCATGGATTTCGGTCCGAGTCCTGGGATGAAATCGAGTGGCACTTGATGGATATACGGTGGCCTTTCCCTTCCTTTTCTTCCGTCCAACTCGGAAATGGAGAGTTCTTCGATCCTTGACGATACCCCTTTAATAATGGATTTATTACCACACTCGGGACATCGTTCATCATCCCTCAATACCTGGTGTAAACACCCTGAACATACGGTTTGATGATACTTTCCCAATAAGGGGTTCAATCCATAATTAACGGCCACCTTACGATTCCCTTTTTCTTTAAGGGCTTTTGCCAGCTCATTGAAACTTGGTTCTTCAAGCAGGACTTTTTGATATTCACGGGCGATTTTCCCAAGCGAATGCGCATCGGAATTTGTCACGAATACATAGGAGTGCAACTCCTCGATATCCTTGACCATTTCTGTATCTGAACTTAAACCAAGTTCGATGGCATCAATTAGCTTCGGATCGAATACTTCTGTCAGACTGGATCGCACCCCTTTTCCATATAAGCTTTTAAATGGGGTAAATACATGTGCCGGGATAAACAGGCCGCCCAGTGACTTCACGACCTTTTGCAGCGTTCTTCCATCACAATAAATCCTTTGGGAGCTCAAGGTGATATTTTTAACATGTCCGCTCATCCATGAGGAGAATTCCTTCATCGCTTTTAAAGTGGGAAAATAGGCGAGGACATGGATCGGTCCATTACAATTCTGATCATAAATTTCAATCTCCGAGCCTGGAATGATGGTTGTATTCTTGTATTGAAGTCCGCCTTCAATCTTTTCCGTGATTTCGCCATCAAGAATTCCCGCTTCGATCTCTTCGATAATTTCAGGAGAATGGCAATCGATTATCCCGATTAGATCAAGGCCCTTCCTTTCACTCGCCACTTGCAGCACATTGCTGAAGGTTAGCGTTTTAGCGCCTGTTATTTTCACGGCCCTTCCGCTTCTCGTTCTGCCTATATGGATATGCAGGTCAGCGTAAAATTCTTTCATTTATGATGTCATGGCCTTTTTCAACTGCAGATACTGAACTGCATATGCCGTTTTGGCATCCTGGATTTTCCCTTCATCCATATAAGTTTGAGCTTCCTCCAACGTGAGTTCAAGCATCTCGACAAATTCATCTTCATCCAGTGGGGCCGCATTTTCTTTCTTTTTCAAATTGTGGGCCACATACAGGTGGACCAATTCATCGGCGAAACCCGGGGATGTATAGAAGGATATGATGTGCTCCATTTTTTCACATTCATAACCTGTCTCCTCCTCCAGCTCCCGTTTAGCCGACAGAACCGGCTCTTCGCCTTTTTCCAGCTTTCCTGCAGGAATTTCCACCAAGCTCCTCTCCAGCGCTTTACGGTACTGCTCAACCATGATGATTTTATTGTCTGCCGTGAGAGCTATGATGGCAACCGCCCCCGGATGTTTGATTATTTCACGTTTACCCATTTTCCCATCTGGAAGCTCTACATCATCCACTTGCAGGCTGATTACCTTTCCCGTGAAGATTTTTTTCGATGACAGCGTTTTTTCTTCAAATTTTTTCATCCTGACCACTCCTCTGTTCTAATTGCAGCATGATTCCTCATACATTTTACCATAATAGAGATGGAGGGCGATTTAATGAAAGTTTACGTATTGGAAAAAAGCGTTACTTTATCCGGAAAGAGTTGGGAAATCCTTCAAAAACTAAAACAATTACAAAATCAATATGTCTATATCAATGATTGGATTGCCGACATACATGATCAGGTGCCGCCCACTCCTCTAAAACGGATCAAGTGAATTCTTTGAGTGAAATGGATTTCTCCTTTACAATGAATGTAAAGGGAGTGGATAACATGAAAAAACGCAGACTAGGAAATTCTGACTTGCTAGTTTCTGAAATCGGTCTCGGATGCATGTCATTGGGGACTGTTGAAAATCAGGCATCCGAAATCATACAGGCCGCTTTAGATGAAGGAATCAATTATTTTGATACTGCTGACTTATATGATTTCGGTATGAATGAAGAAATCGTCGGAAAGAATTTAAAATCGGTCCGCGATAAGGTATACATAGCCACCAAGGTCGGAAACCGCTGGAATGAAAATAAAGATTCCTGGAGCTGGGATCCTTCTGGCGCCTATATTAAAACGGCTGTAAAAGATAGCTTAAAGCGATTGGGTACTGATTATATTGATCTTTATCAGTTACATGGCGGCACCATTTCAGACAATATCGGAGAAACGGTAGAAGCATTTGAAGATTTGAAAAAAGAAGGCTATATCCGACATTATGGAATTTCCTCGATTCGTCCGAATGTAATCAAGGAATTCACTGAAAAGTCTGAGCTTGATTCCGTAATGATGCAGTTTAATCTACTCGACCGCCGCCCAGAAGAGTGGCTGTCCCTTTTGGCCAACAACCAGATCAGCATTATCGCCCGTGGCCCCCTTGCCAAAGGGCTGCTCAGTGAAAAAATGCTTGAAAAGGCAAATGAGGATGGATACCTTGACTATAGCTATCACGAACTTAAAGATTTGCTTCCGCAAATAAAGGACAAACTTTCTGATAGGAAGTTGAATGAAACGGCACTTCAATATGTATTGTCACATCAAAGCGTGGCTACCGTTGTACCAGGAGCAAGCTCAGTACAGCAGCTCCGTGAGAACTGCCAGGCCGCTAACAGCCCTTCACTGTCCAAAACCGAGTTGGATATCTTGAAGCGGTTGACCAAAGCGAACAAATATGAAAGTCACCGGGAGTAAAAAGAATAGAACTAAACTAAATGTTTCAAAGGAATATCAGGACAACCTTTAGGCTGCACTATCTCCGTTTAACCAACGTGATAGGCAGCCTTTTTCCGTTCCTTCGTTTTTTTCGTCTTACTGCTTCTGTACCGCTTTCAAGTTTCCCATCATTCTAATCCCTTTCCAAACCAATTTAACTTCATACCAACGTTTTAACTTTTTCATTGGACATTCCAAAATTAATATTGTACAATTCAATTGTGCGCAATTAAAAAATAAGAAGATAAGGGAGAAAAAATGATGACAAAAACATTATTTACAACGTCTGTAACAGTTGATGGCGGAAGAGAAGGAACGGCAATTTCTGCTGACGGCAACTTCACGGTTGATATTGCGATGCCTGGAACACCTAGGGCTAAACAGATGCCTGAAGCATCTAATCCGGAACAGCTTTTTGCAGCTGGATATGCTGCATGCTTTGATAGTGCTTTGCAATCAGTTGGTAAAATTGAACGCGTTTCTTTCGATTCCAAAGTCACCGCAAGCGTCAGTCTTTTGATGGGTGAGATGCATCAATACAGCTTGGCTGTAACTTTGGCCGTGAAGGGCTCCGGGGTCGACAAGGAGACATTCGAAACTCTTGTTCATAAAGCGCATCAAATGTGTCCTTATTCAAAAGCAATCAATGGCAATGTGGACGTCGCCTTTGAAATAGATGTAGATTAAATCCGACAAAAAGACGCTTGGGGTTCCCAAGCGTCTCAGACTGTAGACAAACTCGAAGAAAAGCGAGTTTGCCTGCAGTTTTTTATTTGAAAAAGTTGCAGTTGATTTCAGTTGAGACAGGCATGTTCTTTTGTCGGTCTACAGTTTTTTTAGGGTACTCCGTGTTCTATCTAAAAGAAAAACAACATTGATTGGAATGGAAGGTACGAGACTCCTGCGGGAAAAGCGCGTCCAGGGGAGACCCCGCAGGCGCAAAGGCGCCGAGGAGGCTCCCGGACCGCCCGCGGAAAGCGAGTGCCTGGAGTGGAAATCATTTCACAAACCCTCTTTCAGAAATCCGTTCCCTTTCTGCCGACTGTCTGCCAAGCCTCATCAAAGCAAGCGCCTTTGGTGTCTCGGCTAGCCAGTTATTCGGCAGGAATGTCGCAAATTTCTTCAATCCAGTGAGTTTTCATTCCATATAGAAAGGTAAAAATTCTAAAGGATAACCAAGTCTTCTTTTATAGTCATGGTCCGGGGTACAGACCATTCCGAATCTCCTTTTGTCGACAAAAAGACGCTTGGGGTCACCAAGCGTCTTTTCTTTGCTAAAATTCCTGTAATGTTTTCAATAGTTGGAGCAGCGAAGCTTTTAAATCCTCAACCACCTTCTTATCATCACCCGACATTGCCGAAATGCGATCTGGAATGAAACAGGCCTCTTCCTGTAAACCAAGTCCCTTTTCCGTCAACTTAATCATGACAGACCGTTCATCTTCAGACGAACGTTCACGGACAATCAAGCCATTCTGCTCCATTCGTTTCAACATGGGGGTAAGCGTTCCTGAGTCGAGGGCAAGGAGCTCCCCTAGTTTTTTTACTGTAAGTGTATCCTGTTCCCATAATAGAAGAAGAACAAGATATTGAGGATATGTCACTTCGAGTTTATCAAGCAGCGGTTTATATTTCTTCGTCATTTCCCTTGAACTTGCATAAAGCAGGAAACATAATTGGTCTTCCAGTACTTTTTCTATTTTACTTTGCATCCTATCACCAGCTAATTGTAGTCCATCCGATATGAAAGCATATCGAACTTATCTTTAATATAATCGTTATACTTTATAAAATAAAGGAATATCAGCAAGGAATTCTTCCTTAACGGAAAAAGGGAGCCAGCCCTCTTAAAACTTAAACTGCCCCCTGTTCTTCATTTATAGTTCTTCCAGTTCAGATTGCTTTCACCCAATAGTTCTTCGAATGATTTATTCTTCTCCCGACGCTTTCTTTCTTCGCGTTTTTTTTCTTCTTCCGCTGCCCTTTTTTCTTGTTCAGCCTCATTAAGTTCCTTTTGCTTTTGACGAAGCTGGGACATGATATCTTGATTGATCATATCACCAAGTTTCAATGAAGATGAATCTTTATCTTGGTTTTTGCTTTGATTTTGATTTCGCTGCTGTTTCTTTTTCACCCTTAATACCTCCTGGACATTTATGAAATTATTATATCACGACTGCCGTTTTCCTCGTCATGGTTTTCAAACAGTGTTTTCCCATTTCCCTCATGGTAAAATAAAGAAAATTAACCGAGGAGGACCTCTCATGAAGAAATGGTGGTTTACACTGGCTGGAATCCTATCGTATATCATCGGCGTCGGCATTTATTTTTCCAATCGGATCATGTACATGAAAAAGAAGGAAGATGATTTTATCCAGAATCGTGAAATCATGGCTAAACGCCTGATCACGGAGGATTTTGATAATCTGCCTAAAACGGAAATTTGGGTATCGTCACCATCCGGATATTCCTTGAAATGCTTGTTTATGGAACCGCATGATACAAATAAGTGGGTGGTCATTTCTCATGGTGTGACGGAGAACAAAGTCAATTCGATTAAGTACATGAACATTTTTCTTAAGCGGGGCTTCAATGCTATCATTTATGACCACCGCCGGCATGGGGAATCCGGTGGCAAGACGAGCAGTTATGGGCATTATGAAAAATTCGACCTGAAGGCCGTAATCGATGAATTGAAAAGACGTAAAGGTCCCAACCTTCATATTGGCATTCATGGAGAATCCATGGGGGCTGTAACACTGCTTTTATATGCCGGAATGCTTGAAGATGGTGCTGATTTTTACATTGCCGACTGTCCATTTTCAAATTTCGAGGATCAGATCAAACACCAGCTTAAACATGTAGTCCCACTTCCCTCTTGGACCGTGTTTCCGCTTGGGCGTACGTTCATCAAACTCCGGGATGGGTATTGGACCAATGAAGTATCACCAATCGATTATATGAAAAATATCCGAAACCCCGTGCTCTTCATCCATAGTGAAAACGACAGTTTCATTCCCGCTTACATGACAGCGGAATTATATGCAGCAAAAGAAGGCCCAAAGCAGCTGTACATCGCTAAAAAAGGGGCCCACGCTCAATCTTATAATGAAAATCCAAGAGAATATGAAGATCAAATCGATCAGTTTCTAAAACTTGTCTGAGAAGAAAGAGAGGGAACCCAAGATTCCCTCTTTGCTTCATTTAGATTTTATTAAAAAAGCTCATCCTCGGATTTAAGATTTGATTCGGACTTTTTAATTGAAAGCTGTTCGCTTCCGGAACAAAGTCTATTTTCATGACTTCATCAAGAAAAATCATTTTTGATTTCTCCACATATAGAGGAATCCCGTTTGTTTCCACTTTTTCGGTACCTTCTTCAGGTTCGTTGACCCACCATAGCGCGGTCACACCACTTACCACGCAGCCACAGCCATCAGTATCATATTTCAACTGTAAATATCCTTCTTGTCCCTGTACTTTATCGACTATTTTCTCAGCCGCTGTTTCCGTCCATTCAATATACATGATTGCACGCCTCCCGATGTCTTTCCTTTCCCCATTATAAACGATAAAAACGCTTCTGTTAAAGAAACTGCCTGCTTCCTTTTGCAAGATCAGCACACGAAGACCGTGCTAACAATGCCGATTCTCTTACGCCCCGTGATCCCTTTCATCACGATGCCGTTTCGAAAATGAAAGGCTGTCCCCTGGAACAGCCTTTCCGCTCATCATTCCATTATCCTTACATCCGCTATATCGGAAAGCCTGATATAGTAAACCTGCTGAAACCGATCAACAATATGAAGCTTTTGGGTGGGCTCATTATAATAATGGATCCTGCCGATTAACAGCTGATACCGGTTTCCTTCATAATGAGCAATCGTAACATCCTTTCTTTCCTCCATCGCTTCCCCCATTACCGCATTCATTTCTTCCAGTTGCTGCTCATCCAGGATGCGCTTCGTTTCATAGCCATCCTCCACCACCCAATCCCGCAGCATCTTCACATGCTCCGGTAACATCATCGATGTCCATTTGATACGGCCGCGATCGCGAATCATTCTTTTCCCTCCCTTCAAAGTCACCCTTACGCCTTATGCCCACCAAGCAGCCTGCTTCGGTAAACGGCTGTACCCGCTTCCGTATACGAAACCGCACGCAATAACGATTTGGCTCCATATTTATGGCGGATTCGATCAACCGTGTAACTCAATTCCCGCTTCTTCCAGCGCGAAGCATCAAATAAAGTCAGCTGCATTTCGTTATCATCCACAATATTCGAGAGTCTGACCTCTATGCTCCGAACCGTTTTTTGCTTATAGTTCTCATGAAAAAGCTCCAGGCAAACTTTATATAACTCCATCGTAATGTTGGTAGGTTCGCTAATCGAACGCGAACGATGGAAACCTCCGCCAAACTCATCCTTGCTGTAACCAATGCTTAGGCTCACCGTTCTCCCTGCCTTGCGATGGGTGCGTGCCCTTCTTCCAACTTCTTCGCAAATTTCCAGCATGACCTGCTTTACCTCATGCTCCTCCTTATAATCCCGCAGCAGGATTTGACTTTTGCCGAAGCTTACCTGCCCTTCGATGATCGCTGCCCCCATATCGGATAAATCTATTCCCCACGCATGGTGGTAAAGCTGATTGCCCATAATTCCAAACTTCGCTTCAAGTAATTCAAGATCATAATTGGCAAGCTGCCCAACCGTAAATATCCCCATTCCATGAAGGGTTTTTTCAACGCGCCTGCCGATCCCCCACATTTCACGAAGCGGGGAAATCGGCCAAAGTTTGCTTGGCACATCCTCATACTTCCATTGGGCAATCCCTTTATGTTTGGCATCCAAATCAAGGCAAAGTTTTGCCATAAGCATGTTCGGTCCAATTCCAATTGCACAAGGGAGCTGTAATTCGCGTTCGATTTCATCCTTTATCTTTTCAGCTATCATCCGGGCATCTCCCCATAAAGAAGCGGCACCATCGACTTTCACAAAACTTTCGTCCACACTATATACGTGAATCGCTTCTTTGGGCACATAACGGTTAAACAAGCGGGTGATTTCCGTCGAAACCCTTAAATAGGTCGCCATTTTAGGTTCAACGACGACAATCCTCGGATCATTCGGGATCTCAAACATCCGCGACCCTGTCTTGATGCCAAATTCCTTCTTCATTTTTGGAGAAGCCGCGAGCACAATGCTCCCTGTCCTCTTCAAATCACCAACCACTGCCAGATAACAATCAAGCGGGTCCAGACCAAGCATGACTGCTGAACAGCTTGCATAAAAACTTTTCATATCGATACACATAATTGATTGTTTCGGCATCGTTCCATAATCCATCATTTCTTCACCCTAACAAGAATATACGTTCGCTTTTATTATATTCATAACTTTAACCGAATATACGTTCTTATTCAATGGAAGTTTTCATACAAATTTCTACTTTTTATTGTAATTTCCTTGAAAAATATAATAGATACTGAAAATGGATAAAATACCAAATTTAAACTCCATATCCAAATTGTTTTTTTAAAAGAGAATCATTAGTAGCTTGAATATTTTTTAATGGATCCTTATGCTCAGTTTTTTTAAATTCGTCCACCCTTTTCAACAGGCTTTCGTCCACTTATAATTTAGTCTTACTGCTCATTTTTTGTAATAAAACTGTAACCAAATTTATGTCTAATTGTCATAATGGTATTGTAGGATAATATTGTTAAGAATTATAGAGAGATAGATAGAGAGGAAATGAAAATTATGAAGAAATGGATCGCTTCAGCTGCTGTTGCATCTGCCATGATGCTAACCCCACTGCAAGCCTTTGCAAATATTGGAGATCAAACCCTCAGACCCGGAATGACACACAGCGATGTCAAACAACTACAACAACTTTTAAAAACCAAAGGTTATTTCACATATACAGGTTCACTGACTACATATTACGGCACCTATTCTGTATCTGCAGTAAAAAAATTCCAAAAAGCCAAAGGGTTAACTGCCGATGGGATTGCCGGCCGAGGCACATTTAATGCGCTTGGTGTTTATAATGTCAATAATACAAGCCTGGTAAGCTATGCAAAAACCTTAATAGGCAAACCTTACAAATGGGGCGGGACGACACCGACTGGATTCGACTGCTCGGGCTTCGTCTATTATGTATTCCAGAAATCACAAGGAATTACCTTACCGCGTACAACATCATTGCTCTATTCCAATACAGGTTTAAAAGTATCTTCACCAGCTAAGGGTGATCTTGTATTCTTTGATACTTCTTCTGGAAGAACAGGAGTATCCCATGTTGGGATCTATATCGGAAATGGTCAATTCATTAGTGCTACGTCTTCTAAAGGAATAACCATCACGGATATGGATAATTCTTATTGGAAACCAAAATATTTAGGTGCGAAAACTTTATAAAATCAGGACAAGATCTTATTCTTGTGAGCGAATCCCCATAAAACAACCGGACAGAACCAAAGTGATTCAGTCCAGTTGTTTTATTTTATATATAATATTTCATCCGTTAAATCCTCTACTGTCACGATGAATGAAGAGTCTAAGTTTGAACGATTCATCATTTCGATATTATAAACATGCTCTAATGGTAAATGGACGACTTCGAGAACCATGAATCGCTGACTTTCCGCTTTGCTGACATGATTGATGGCAGCAGTGACCGCCCTTTGTTCGGCTAAGCTTTTTTCATCCGTCAAAACAAGAATCAGTTCCGCTTCCGCTTTCCCAGGAAATGATTTCTTCACCCCGCCCCGGTGCCATGGCTTCACTTTCATCCCGATTTCCAGGTCGGAATACTCGAGGTCATTACCATGTTGATCTTGAATATATGTATCATTGGTCACCTTATAATACGTCCCTTTAATCAAAATCCTTTTATCGTCCAGATCCGTAATGAAACCTTCTTCCCCCTTATCAATGACTTCCTCCATGTTCCAATCAGGAGATTGGCAGCTACCCAGAATAAGGGCAACGAATATAGAGATATAAAGGTTCACTATCATCTTCATACAAATCCCTCCTAATAGAAATAGACGAATTCCCCCTGAAATAGTTACCAAATTATTTAACATAGAAAACTTCGGTCATTTCAAAAAGGGGAATGTCATCGACATTCCCCTTTGCCTATCATTAGACCAACTTTCTCCTTTTCCGGTATCGAAGGTCTAGCCTACTTTTTAAAAAATGCTTTTTTTCCTAATGTTTCAGTGATCTTTGGAAACATGTTATACCATTTCCCAGCTAAATTCATCCAGCCAGGGAGATTGATTTCCCTCTTATTGGTCAGCATCGCCGCTACGATTTTGGCAGCGACATCTCCAGGCTTAAGCATGAATTTTTCAACATTCTTTAAGTATGTACCTGATTCATCCGCAATGTTAAAGAAATTCGTTTCTATAGGGCCAGGATTGACGGTAGTCACAAAAACATGATCATCCATCAGCTCGAGCCGAAGTGCGTTTGAATAACCAAGAACAGCGAACTTGGTCGAAGAGTACAATGTTGATTTAGGAGTGGCGATTTTACCGGCCTGTGAAGCTATGTTGATGATATGCCCCGCTTTTCTCTGCTTCATATACGGGAGAACCAGCTTTGTGCAGGCCATTAATCCAATGACGTTGACAGCAAACATTGCTTTCGTTTCATTTAATTCCGTATCCTGTGCTTCTTTAAATGTGCCGAAACCAGCATTGTTGACCAACACATCCACTTCTCCTATTTGCGCATGGATATCATTAAATACATTTGTCACCTGATCAGTATCTGCAACATCAAGCTTATAGGCATATGCATCAATCCCATATTGGGTGATCAGTTCATTCTTTAGCTGCAGTAATTTATCCAGGCTTCTGGCCAAGAGGACGAGACGGGCTCCCTGCTTTGCACTTTGAATGGCAACTTCCTTGCCAATCCCTCCGGAAGCACCGGTAATAACAATAACTTTGCCTTGCAACTTATTCAAAAAAGTGAGCCTCCTTGCGAACATTAAGCGATTGAATACAGAATGACCCCTGATTGGATTTCTGTTTCGACTTCACCCAAGTCTTCTAAATAGTCCAGCTGACCGACCGTTTCCGAAAGTGTCAGGCCCACTTCCTGAAGGTATACTTTCGGAAAAAGCTGCTGACACACTTCAAAGGCAGATAAAGGCCTATCTTGAAGCATGCTTTTCACCTGCATGGCACGGTTATGCTGCCGCTCAAATCGATATTGAATCAAGTCGGCAACCGCATCTCCTTCCACTTCAGATCCATGTCCAGAGTAAACAGTGGATATGGAAAAATCCAATAATTTCTGAAGTGATGCATTATATTGCAGTAACGGACGAGGCCTCATGCCTCCGGGAAGTAAAGGTGGTTCCATTAATGGATTAGGTGAGATCTTGGCAAGCAAGTGATCGCCTGCGATCATGACACCGTCACTTTCCCGGTAAAATGATAAATGGCTTTGAGCATGCCCTGGGGTCTCGATCACTTTCCAGCCTGGAAGACCAGGGAGCTCATCACCCTCAGCCAAATATCCTTGAAGCTTCCGTTCACTAAGGAAACTGATTTCGTCGCGATTATGGATCAGTTTATTTTTCAACTCTTCTGCCACCCCGAACTTTGTGGCATAATCAAGGAAAAAACGATTATGGGTTTCAAGGAATTCATCACTGATAGTCAGCCAGCGCTGATTGTTTTTGTGTCCATAAACCGGGATTTCCTTTTCAAAGAAATCGAGTGCACCAGCATGATCAGGATGATGATGGGTTAAAATGATTTGTTCGATATCAGTCAGTTTCAGACCCAAATCCCCAAGCCCGTTAGTCAGGGCTTCCTTTGATCGTTTTGTTTTCACTCCAGTATCGAATAACGTTAAAGCATCACCTTTAACTACATAAACATTCACATCACCCACTGCAAACGGCGTGGGCAAAGCAAGTTTTGCAATATCTCCATTCCAATTCGCCATAATCTTTTCCACCTTAGAAAATTATATTTATATAAATCTTTTTATACGCTAAACAAGATTCCTAGTACACTTATCATGTATAATTACCATTTTACATGTATTTTAAATCACTGTCATTATTTTCACATAATTCATGTCTACTTTTTATCGTCCTTGCATATATTATCATTGACAGAGTACTGATATATCCTTCATAATCACAAGTAATTAAAGACGGCGTGGCATTGATTAAGGCCAAGTAAATTTATGATGGCGTAAAGAGAGTGAAGCTCGGAATGTGCTGAAAGGCTTCATCGCCCCCTCATTATTGAACCTACCTTATGAGCCTTCAGGAAAACCTGACGTAATTCCCGCGTTAGAGGATTCAAGTGCAGCTTTTCTGTTTATTTGTTATGGAAAAGTTGAACAAAGGTGGTACCACGGAAGCTAGACCTTTCGTCCTTTATTGGATGAGGGGTCTTTTTGTTTTTTTAAAAAAGGCCGAAAATTTAAAAGAAAAAGGAGCGGGAAATATGAAAAAAATCGCGTTTATCGGAGCTGGATCGATGGCAGAAGCAATCATTTCGGGGCTGGTGACCCAACAGGTAATTGAACCAGCAAATATTTTTGTAACAAATAAATCAAATGATGAACGGTTTGATTATTTAAAGAACCAATATGGTGTAACTGCCACAAGATCGCTGCAGAAATTAGTACAGGATGCAAGCCTTGTCGTACTGGCGGTGAAACCGAAAGATATTTTAGAAACGATGCAATCAATAAAAGAATACATTCGTGAGGAAATGCTGTTCATTTCCGTTGTTGCCGGGGTTCATACAACAAGCTTGGAAGGAATCGCCAACAAGCGGTTCTCGATTGTCCGTGCCATGCCTAATACATCGGCAGCTGTAGGAAAATCAGCAACGGCCCTTGCGGCTAACGGTCATACGAAAGACTCGCAATTACAAACGGCGATTACCCTTTTTGAAACGGTAGGTATGGTGGCAGTGGTCGAAGAAACCCAGCTAGATGCGGTAACAGGCTTATCAGGCAGTGGTCCGGCTTATATTTATTACTTAGTCGAGGCATTGGAAAAATCAGCAGAAAAAATAGGTCTCGATTCCGAAACCGCCAAGCAATTGATTCTACAGACACTGATGGGTGCGGCCGATATGTTACAGAAATCACCTAAAACGCCTGCCGTACTAAGAAAGGAAGTAACTTCACCAGGTGGAACGACTGAAGCAGGTCTGAAAGCACTTCAAGCACATCAAGTGGAAGAAGCATTCATTGCCTGTGTACAAGAAGCGACAGAGCAATCGAAGCGAATGGGCAATCAAATAAGTAAAGAACTAGCCAAATATGTAGTTTCGCAGTAAGCCGCATGATGATCGGCTGTTGCCTGGCCACTCCTACGGCAGCGGCCAGGCAACAGCCCTTTTTATGATCCGGACATCCTATAAAGGGTAATCCTTCCGGAGTGAGCGTTACTTTATAATCAACATATCATTTTCATCGAAACTCCAATCCTTTGAATACGCAACCTCCCAATAGTAACCATCGAGGTCTGAAAAATATCCGCTGTATCCTCCCCAAACAACATCCTGAGGTGATTTCTCGATTGTTCCCCCAGCCTTTTCAGCCTTGTTGATCACATCATCCACTTCTTCAATTGATTTAGCATTATAAGCGAGCGTAAGACCCGGGAAACCCTTTTTCTTAGGCGGTTCCTTCTCATTGATGTCTTTGGCCAGCTCCTCTAAAGGATACAAAGCAAGTTTCGTTCCGGCATTATTAAAAAAAACGATTGCGGGTTCGTCTTCGTCCTCTTTAATCGATGTACGGAACCCCAACCCGTCCCGGTAAAACCTTAATGATTCAGTAATATCCCTGACACCTAAAGTTATAATGTTGATCCTGTTCATACTAGTCCTCCTTTTTCCATGTTTTAAGGGTAAATTCGACATCTGGATCACTTTTCCCTTTATAGCTTGATTGACCATCAGCCACACCATCACAAATGCTTCTTAAAGTTCCTAACATCGCTCCTTATGCAAATTACGTAGGAATTCCACTTTCTTTGCCGAATGAATACATGTTTTGTCATCTGTAAAGGAATTCCCTCATACTTATCGAATTCAACAACTAAAAGGGGGAATCTCGATGAATACAAGTGCAGTTGCCCGGTTACTGAATGTTTCCCATAGTACGATTCAACGCTGGGTCACCCAATTGAACATGGAAGTAGAACGGAATCAGCTTGGCCACTACCAGTTTTCGGATGAAGACATTGCATTATTGAGAAAAATCCAAGATCAGCTGAACGAGGGCATCATTCTCCAAAAGGTCAGCATCTCAGAGAAAAAGATTAGAAAAGCAACCATCCAGAAACACTCCGAACCGGATAAAGAACATGATCAACTGCTAGAACGGGTCACCAGGCTTGAAAATGGTCTGAAAACAAAAGCGGACGATGTTGTATCCTATCAGCTTTTACAGCACAGAAGTGAAATGGAAGAAATGCACAAACTCGTTAAGAAACTCGAAGCCCGTATCGAAGCGTTAGAAACACCAATGGGTCAGCCGTTTGATTATTTCCTTGCGGCTGAAGAAGCTGCTGCCACTAAAAAGACGAAGAAAAAGCCATTCATAAAAATGATTTTTGGAAACAGAAAGAACGATAGTTCATCATGGAGCACAGCCGACAGCGATTAACATCGATTATCATTCAAGATGGATCATGAGCACCCCACGATAGCCATTTTTCTTATGCCGAGCATTTCTTCAGTAATAGGACCCGATCTAATTAATCACCCCAAAAATAAAAAGGCTCGACCCAAGGATTAATCTCACCTGGGTCGGGCCTTTTCTCAGCTTAAATCAACACTGCACGGTCATTGAGCATTTTTTCGCCTTTGATGCGTTGGAATTCGTTAAGCAGTTTTTCAACGGTAAGCTTCTGCTTTTCAGCACCTCTTGCTTCAAAAATGATTTGTCCTTTATCCATCATGATCAAGGAATTTCCAAGATCGATTGCCTGTTGCATATTGTGAGTCACCATCAATGTCGTTAGCTTGTTCTTTTCGACGATTTCCTTCGTCAGATTTGTAACAAGCTCTGCCCTGGAAGGATCGAGAGCGGCTGTATGTTCATCAAGAAGCAGGATTTTAGGATCGGTGAAGGTCGCCATCAACAATGATAATGCTTGGCGCTCCCCTCCTGATAATAATCCCACTTTTGCAGTCATCCGATTTTCCAAGCCTAAATGAAGGGTACCCAAACATTCTTTAAAAAGTTCTTTCCGTTTTTTTGTCACCCCAAAGCCCAAACCTCTTCTATTGGTTCTGCCATAGGCAATCGCCATATTTTCTTCAATCGTCATATGTGGTGCCGTACCAAGCATGGGATCCTGAAAAACGCGGCCAATCATTTTAGCACGGGCATGTTCTTCAATGGCCGATACATTTTCACCATCAATGATGACTTCACCGGCATCAGGGAGAATTTTGCCGGATATCATGTTCATCAGCGTCGATTTACCTGCCCCATTACTCCCGATGACTGTTACAAATTCGCCTTTTGTCATCTGCAGTTCCAGATTCCCAAGGGCTAGCTTTTCATCTGGTGTCCCTTCATTAAAGACCTTATAAATCTGATTTAACTGAAGCATATCCTTCTCCCCCTTTCGATAAAGTCCCACCATGGCGCATCTGTATTTCTTTGAGACGCCTTTTCTTTCGGCTTTTTTCCTTTTGTTTATCGGTAATTTTCGGAATGACAAGTGCCCCTACCACAATAAGTGCCGTAATTAATTTAACATCACCCGTATCAAGGAATTCTACGCGCAGTGCCAATGTTACGACAATTCGGTAAATAATTGCTCCTCCAATGACCGCAAGGGTCGCACGTGCAATCGTTTTTGAGCCAAATAATGCTTCGCCAATTATAACGGATGCCAATCCGATGACGATGATTCCAATCCCCATGCCAATATCGCTAAACCCGTTATATTGGGCAACCAAGGATCCCGAGAACGCCACAAGTGCATTTCCGATAGCAAGGCCCAGGATCTTCATGTTTCCTGTATGGGCGGAAAAACTCTTGACCATTGCTTCATTATCACCCGTCGCACGTAAAGCAAGACCGATTTCCGTTTTTAAAAAAGCTGACATTCCAGCTTGAATGATTAAAGCCACGATCAACATAACAATTAGTATGGCCCACGTTTTTGGCAAACTATCACCAAGGCCCACGATCGATAAAAGACCATTCAACATATTGTCCATACCAGTGCCAGCCCAGGCATCCTGGATATTCGTGATAATGGTCGTTTGAGAAAGCAACGGAATGTTAGATGCACCCATGATCCTTAAATTGATGGAATAGAGGGCAATCATCATTAAGATACCTGCCAGAAGTGGATTGATTTTTCCTTTCGTATGCAGGAATCCCGTTATTGTCCCCGCGATGAAACCTGCTACCATGGCACAAAACGTGGCCATGACTGGCGAGAAACCGTTAACGATCATAATGGCGGCCACAGAGGCCCCTGTCACAAAACTGCCTTCCACTGTCATATCCGGGAAGTCGAGAATCCTGAATGTTAAATACACACCTAGTGCCATGATCGCATAAATCATTCCCGACTCAAAAGAGTTGAATAAAGCTGAGAACATTTTTTTTCTTCCTTCCCCGAACAAAAGCAGAGTTTATTTTACAAACTCAGCATCTGCTTTCCATTCTTCTTTTATTTCAACACCCATATCTTTTGCTGCCTTTTCATTGATGACCAATTTCAGTTTTTGTGGATATTGAACCGGGATATCTCCAGGCTTTTTGCCATCCTTCAAGATTTCAACCGCTTTTTGCCCCGCTTCATAACCAATATCATAATAACTGAAGCCATATGCTGCAAAACCACCAGCATTCACGGAATCAAGCTCACCAACAAACAATGGAATATCTTTATCATTTGCCACCGAAATGACCGATTCCAGTGCGGAGACAACGGTATTATCAGTAATGATATAGAAAGCATCGGCTTTTCCGATTAATGATTCCGTTGCCTGTTTAACCTCGGCTGAAGTGGAGACGGATGCTTCCACGACTTTCAATCCCGCTTTTTTCGCTTCCGCTTTTACGTTTTTTATTTGGACGACGGAATTTTGCTCCCCTGTATTATAAACGGTCCCAATTGTCTTGGCGCCAAGTTCTTCCGCTAGGAATTTCATTGATTTGGCAATGGCTTCAGGATGGGAATCCGTCGTACCCGTCACATTTCCGCCTGGCTTATCCAAAGATGTAACGAGCTCCGCCGCTACAGGATCGGTAACCGATGTAAAAACGATTGGTATATCCTTTGTCGCATTCAAAGCGCTAAGAGCACTAGGAGTAGAATTGGCAAAGATTAAATCCACTTTATCCCCAACAAAGTTATTGGCGATCGTTTGACTGTTATTTTGGTCACCCTGTGCAATTTGAAGATCATATTTGGCATTGATGTCACTATCCTTCAATGCCGCCTGGAATCCTTCATAAGCCTGATCCAGCGAATCATGCTGAACGATTTGTGTTACCCCAATGTTGAAGGTATCCTTTTTGCTGTCATCCTTTGCCGCATCTTTTTCCTTGTCATTTCCACACCCAGCCAATAATAACCCTGCGACCAATGTCATAGCTGCAGTTGAATATAATTTCTTTTTCATATTTTCCCCCCGCTTTTTTCTTATTTAAGATTAGGTTTTTTCTAGCGACGTCAACTTTTTCGCTTTTATTTCCTAAATTATAATCGTTTAGTCCCAATTATTCCAATATATTTTTTAACTTTTTAGAATTTTTTGAGTTCTGAATGTAAAACATGAAAAAAGCTGCTGTGAAAGGTAGGGTAACTTTCACAGCAGCTTTATGAAAAATCAGTGTTCGACAACCTGGCTGACAATTTCGGTAACTGTAGTACGATCGATTTTTTCTTTGCCTTCTTTTAGGGCTTTCAATGTGGCTTTTGCCAATTCCAAGGGTATTTTACAGAAGTGGATGATCTCTTTCGTTTCAATCTCTCCAATGTATGCATCGGCTAATGCAAGATTATGTTCCGTATGGGCAAGCATCTCGTCGAAACCCCAGCCATCCGGATAAAAGTTTACACCGCGTTCTGCATCTTCCTCACGGTTACGCAGGATATTGACCGTTTGAAGACCACGGCCAAATGCGATGGCAAGTTCACGGTCCGTTTCGGTTCCATCGTACCAGTTCCACATATCAGACAGCATGACCCCCACTAAACCTGCAACATAATATGTGTAATCATCGAGTTCCTCTTCATTATGGATTTGCCAGTCCTTCGTAACCCATTTTGCCATGCCTTCGGCCATTTCCTTTGTCGACTCCAAGACTTTGTCTTTTGCACCGGGAGGACAAAATTCAATCCAGTCCGAAAGAAACAGGGTCACCTCGGGAAGATCATCCTTATATGGTTCAAATAACGATTTAAGGTCTTCTTCCCTGAAATCCGCATCAAGCAGCTCACTAAGAGCCTGTAAAAGGGAAACCTTAATATCTGAAGGAAGACCTGGGTGGTCCTCGATCTCATCGATGGCGCGCATACAAAGGTATGCAGCTCCAATAGCCTCTTTTAATCCCTTTGGAAGATAGCTGATTGGAATGAAAAAAGTACGGCTTGTTTTTAGGAGAAAATCCATTGCTTTAGTATGTAGGTCACTTTTGTCAGTCATATTTACACTCCTTTAAATATCCAATGAACAATTGATTAATTATACCAAACATTGGCTTTGATTTCAGCTGCCCGATTCCTCTGAATACAAAGGAACTTTAATTGCCATTAAATCTTCACCCATAATCGTGTTTGCAAAGATCGCTTTGCTTTCCTCTTTTAGCCTCTCGGCATCCTCCGGAGTATACCGTGAGCTGATATGCGTAAGGATTAGATGCTTAGCTCCCGCTTTCAAAGCCGTTTCTGCAGCCTGAACGGTGGTCGAATGATAATAGGCTGATGCCATTTCGGACTCTTCCGCTGAAAATGTAGCTTCATGAACAAGGTAATCCGCCGATTCAGCAAGAATGAGCGCATTGCTGCACATTCTTGTATCACCAAGAATCGTGATGATCCGGCCTTTTTGCGGAGCACTGAGATAGTCCTTCCCATTTAAGACACGGCCATCATCGAGACGGACCGTTTGTCCATTTTTCAATGCTTTAAAAAGAGGCCCCGGCTTCACACCTTCAGACCGCAGCCGGTCGACCAGTAAGCTTCCCGGACGGTCTTTTTCCACAATTCGGTAACCGATGCAGTAAATGCCATGATCAAGCGACATGGCCGTCACCGTGAATTTTTCGTCCTCAAACACTGCGCCTTCTTCTATTTCGATGATTTCCAAGGGATATTTTAAATGAGTTCCACTCACCTGCAAGCTCGTCTTAATAAATGCATCTATGCCTTGTGGACCATATACGGTCAATTTATCCACTCCGCCCTGAAAAGATCTGCTGCTTAAAAATCCAGGCAGTCCGAAGATGTGGTCACCATGTAAATGGGTGATGAAGATCTTTTCAACCTTTCGCGGTTTGACCGCCGTTTTTAATATTTGATGCTGTGTTGCTTCCCCACAATCGAATAACCAAACCGTCCCTCGTTCTTCCAATAATTGAAGGGCGATTGATGTCACATTACGCGCTTTAGCCGGAACGCCAGCGCCTGTACCCAATAAAACGAAATCCACTCATACTACCTCCGTTGCAAATACTTTATGACTTAACTATAGCATAACCAAGGTGCTCTTTCATTTATGACTCATTAAAACCGAAACCAAATTAAACTTTTAATGAAATATGAGAAAAAATGCGCAAATTGATTGCTTTGAGGGAAAGCTAAACGTAAAATTAGAAATTGGTACACATACGGGAATTCCAACTTTATAGATAGATTTAACGGAAAGTTGAGGTTTTAACATGACAGAAAATAATAAACCAACAGCATTGATCATGATTTTTGGTGCTACCGGAGATTTAGCGAAAAGGAAATTGTTTCCTTCCATATATCGACTATTTCAAAAAGAGAAAATCAATAAGTTCGCCGTCGTTGGAGTAGCAAGGAGGCCCTTGACGAACGAGGAGTTCCAAACAAGTGTCAAGGATTCCATACTTACGTTCGGACATGCG
This sequence comes from Peribacillus sp. FSL P2-0133, assembly GCF_037975445.1. Lineage (NCBI taxonomy): Bacteria > Bacillati > Bacillota > Bacilli > Caryophanales > Bacillaceae > Peribacillus > Peribacillus sp. FSL P2-0133. The sequence goes on from NZ_CP150254.1 coordinate 3,821,507, forward strand.
GAAGAAAAGGTCGACGAATTCATTACCCATTTCCATTATCACTCCCATGATGTCTCCAGTTCGGAATCATACCTGCAGTTAAAAGACATTGCCGAAAAGTTGGACGGACAATATCAATTAGAAGGAAACCGGATCTTCTATTTGGCAATGGCACCCGAGTTTTTCGGAACGATTGCCGAACAGATTAAAGCTCAAGGCCTGACCGACACGAATGGATATAAGCGCCTTGTCATAGAAAAGCCATTTGGACACAGTTTCGAAACAGCACAAAAATTGAATGAGCAGATTCGGACTGCATTCGCTGAAGATGAAATCTACCGTATCGATCATTATTTAGGTAAAGAAATGGTACAAAATATTGAGGTAATACGTTTTTCAAATGCCCTATTCGAGCCGCTTTGGAATAACAGATATATATCCAATATCCAGGTTACTTCAAGCGAAACACTTGGCGTTGAAGAACGTGGGCGTTATTATGAAACCAGCGGTGCCCTAAGGGATATGGTCCAAAACCATCTGCTGCAAATGGTGGCCTTGCTTGCCATGGAACCCCCGATCGCTTTGACGACAGAAGAGATTCGAAGCGAAAAAGTGCGGGCATTGCGCTCACTTCGACCAATGAAAGTGGACGAAGTCAATCAATACTTCGTCCGTGGCCAATATGGTGAAGGAACGATAGACGGTCAAACACTTCCGGCCTACCGAAATGAACATAACGTAGATCCCGAATCCAACACAGAAACCTATGTGGCGGGTAAATTGATGATTGATAACTTCCGTTGGGCCGGTGTTCCTTTTTATATCCGTACCGGTAAGAGGATGGATGTCAAATCAACGAATATCGTCGTTCAATTCAAAGATATCCCAATGAATCTGTATTATAAAACGGAAGAAACGCTGAACCCGAATCTTCTCGTTATCCATATCCAGCCTGACGAAGGGATCACACTGTACTTAAATGTTAAGAAATCCGGGACGACATCCAATACAAAACCAGTGAAGCTGACCGTCTCCAACAAAGGGATCGAACACATCAATTCTCCTGAGGCATATGAAAAGCTATTGTTTGACAGCATGCGCGGGGATGCTACAAACTTTACGCACTGGGACGAGGTTGCCCTATCATGGAAGTTCGTCGATACCATTTCCAATGCATGGGAAAATACTAAGGACGAGTCTTTCCCTAACTATGAAGCGGGATCCACAGGTCCGCTGGCATCCGATGAACTCCTGGAAGAAGATGGACATATTTGGTGGGAAATCAAGAATAACCAAAATGATGTAGATTGAAATGAAGAAGGGATGCAGATTTGAATCTGCATCCCTTCTTCATTCATGAAACACTCTTCCTCAGCAATTTATTCCGGATAATATCAAACATTTCCTTGGGCTTAGACATTTCTTCCTCTATTTCTGAATTAAGCCAAAAGGAAACACCAGATTCTAAGGCAATGAAAAATAAAAAAATGGCTACAGCCCACCAGATGATGAACATAAGTCTCCGCTCCTTCTCTCTTCTTTCTGCCTACTGTATCCTACGGTCCGTCCAACTCTTTCGATGTTTATATTCCTTTTTCCGCAGATGTTTAAACCTAAAAAGCAAGGATGAATGACATACATCATACTACATTTTCCCTAAAAAAGGTAAATAAATTGGAACTATTTACAACTAGTTCATTTTTACCATTTTCACCCTCATGGAAAAAGAATGCTAAATCCTTGCTAAGGTTACACTAGAAAAGGTGCCAGAGGACGGCACCACTAACTTCGGTGCGGAGGGATTAAACTTATGGACATTCGTGAAGGATTAATTCCAACAGCGTTGGGCACAGCCGTGACAGCTGCGGGTTATGCAATGAAGCAGACCCGGGGTTCAAACAAAATGGTAGCTAATACGGTTTTTGGTTTCGGTTTGGCACATGTTGTATTAGGGGTCATTGATCTTGTAGAGCATCGGAGATAGTAAAAAAAGAGGGCGCAAAAAAGCGCCCTTCTTTCTGTGCATTCGAGGTCCTTAACATGATGAAAATTACAACCAAAAAAAGCCGGTATAAAGGGGAATCCCCTTTTAAGCCGGCTTGAACTTTTTATTTTTCCATCCATTCGGTATGGAACGTTCCTTCTTTATCAATGCGTTGATAAGTATGAGCTCCAAAATAGTCACGTTGAGCTTGAATCAGGTTAGCTGGCAGCGTTTCTGTGCGATAGCTGTCGAAATAGGCAAGTGCTGATGATAAGCAAGGAACCGGAATTCCGTTCATCACAGCCGTTGACACTACCTCACGTAAAGCTCCTTGATAGCTTTCGACGATCCCTTGGAAGTATGGATCTAGAAGCAGATTGTTCAAGTTCGCTTCACGATCGTACGCTTCCTTGATTTTTTGGAGGAATTGTGCACGAATGATACAGCCGCCACGGAAAATCATCGCGATTTCCCCATATTGCAAGTTCCAGTCATTTTCTTCTGATGCTGCTTTCATTTGTGCAAATCCTTGTGCATATGAACAGATTTTGCTCATATAAAGTGCTTTACGGATATTTTCAATCAAAGCCTTTTTGTCGCCTGTAAATGATTCGGCTTTTGGACCACGAAGGATTTTACTAGCTTCAACACGCTCGTCCTTGATTGCTGAAATAAACCGTGCAAACACGGATTCCGTAATGATTGGAAGCGGAACACCAAGATCAAGCGCACTTTGACTTGTCCATTTCCCTGTACCTTTTTGGCCAGCTTTATCTAAAATGACATCGACCATCGGCTTGCCGGTTTCTTCATCATATTTTTTGAAAATATCAGCAGTAATTTCAATTAAATAGCTATCAAGTTCCCCTTCATTCCATTCAGTAAAGACTTCATGGAATTCTTCAGCAGATAGTCCAAGGAGATTTTTCAGAAGGAAATAAGATTCGGAAATCAATTGCATGTCCCCGTATTCAATACCATTATGTACCATTTTAACATAATGACCTGCCCCATCCGGTCCGATATACGTACAGCAAGCATCACCATCGACCTTAGCTGAAATATCCTTCAAGATCGGTGCAACAAGTTCATATGCTTCTTTTTGACCGCCAGGCATAATGGATGGACCTGTTAGAGCTCCTTCTTCCCCTCCTGACACGCCTGTACCGATGAAATGGATGCCAAGCTTGCTTAATTCCTCATTGCGGCGCTGAGTGTCCTTGAAGAAGGTATTCCCTCCATCAATAACGATATCACCTTTTTCAAGTAACGGTTTTAATTGCTCGATCGTTGCATCTGTTGCCGCTCCGGCTTTAACCATCAATAAAATTTTGCGTGGCGTTTCCAAAGAATTGACGAATTCTTCAAGCGTATAAGCGGCTGTTACGTTTTTGCCTTCCGCTTCCTTCATCATTTCGTCCGTTTTTGATCCTGAGCGATTATACACGGAAATTGAATATCCCCTGCTTTCAATATTAAATGCAAGGTTCTTGCCCATTACAGCTAGTCCGATAACGCCAATCTGTTGTTTTGTCATGCTTCATCTTTCCCTTCTCTATATCTTTACACAGCTTGTACGCTATTCTTTGTCAAAAGAAGGATCATTCCTCCTGGATTGCCCAAAGAAATCTTTGCTGAAGCTAGTGTCTGTTCCAATTGAACGGTTTTTCAAGGGTAATCCCTTTTTAATAATATTTTCTCCGTACTTATTTTGCAAGTGTTCCATCGCTTCATACAGAGGTTCTTTTTCTGCATCCTCTTGAAAGGAGAAAATATCCAGTTGCTTGAAGGCCGACTCTTTTTCGATGACATCATAGGCCGTGACACCAAGAAGCCTGATTCCTTCCCCATTCCAATTTTTCATAAAGAGATCGATAGCTCCATCCAAAATATCCTTTTTTTCAAAAACTGGATTAGGGACCGTTCTGCTTCTCGTTATTGTGCGGCGGTCTTTGTAACGGATCGTCACACCTATTTTTTGACCAAGCAGGCGTTTATTTCTCAAACGGACGGCTACCTTTCCGGAAAGCTTATCCAATACACCTATCAGTTCTTTTTGATTGGAGGAGTCATGCGGAAGAGTTGTCGAGTTTCCAATGCTCTTATGCTCAAAAATCGCTTCGGGATCCACTGCCCTTGGGTCGATTCCATTAGCCCTATCTTTCAAACGGATGCCATTGATCCCTAGAAGCTGTTTAAGTTGACTATCATTGGCGTGTGCAAGGTCCCTGATCGTCATTATCCCGATAGTTTGAAGCTTTTCCGAGGTCTTATCCCCGATGCCATGCATTTGGTCCACTTGTAAAGGCCAGAGCTTTTCCGAAATGTCCCGTTTCCTTAACACGGTGATTCCCATTGGCTTTTTCATATCAGAAGCAGTTTTGGCCAAAAATTTATTAGGGGCAATCCCGATGCTGCAAGGGAGATCCATCGTATTAAAAATTCTTTCCTGAATGCTATTGGCTATATCTAAAGGCGAACCCAATTCGGCGCATTCACTAATATCCAGATACCCCTCATCTATCGAAACCGGTTCAACCATCTCTGTATATTGCCTTAAAACATCAAAAATAGCCAGTGATGCCTTTCGATAACGCTCGAAATTCGGTTTCTGAATGATTAATTGAGGACATAGTTTTTTCGCCTGCCAAATCGGCATGGTCGTTTTAACCCCGAACTTCCTCGCCTCATAGCTGCAGGTGACGATTATGCCCCTTCTTTCTTCAACATTGCCTGCAATGGCAAGCGGTTTGCCTTTTAATGAAACATCATATGACATTTCTACTGAAGCATAGAAACTATTCATGTCTACATGGAGAATGACCCTGCCATTTTTGGGATACATGTCCTTCATGTTTGACCGTCACATCCTTGTAAAATTAAAAAATACCGGATAATAGACTCAATAAAAAACCACTTCTATTAAGGTACCCCTATTTATCTTTGGTAACCACGTTGAAAGATGCTTCCACTCCAAGAAAAACAGCCATCATGTCATTGATGACTGTAAATATATTCCTTAAATACTGTTAACACCTTGGCAAATATATACGAGTTTTTGCTGATAAATGATCGTAATCAAACGGCAACACCTTGAATATATTCGGTAAAATCAAGATTTCACGTGTTCCTGGACAATAGTTTGATGGAGAGGATATCCGTCTTTATTGCAATCCACCTTTGGCCATCATAGCCGGGAGCTGATTTACCTGGTTGCAGGAAATCCCGGCAAGCAAGGCATCAGGCCTTTCGATGGAAACATGAATTCAATCGGCAAGGCATTTTCATCGTCATTCTGCAAGAAATACGTCAGCCATTTTCGATATAATCAGGAAACTCCCCTCCATCTCCCTGTCATATTTCGGGTGATTATTCCCCTGATACTTCTTTGATGATAGTGACAACCATTTCAGCTAGCTTCGTTAATTCCTCAACTGGGATTCTTTCATTCGTAGTATGGATATCTTCATAGCCCACTGCGAGATTGACAGTAGGGATGCCAAAGCCAGCAATGACATTCGCATCGCTTCCTCCGCCGCTTTTAACCAGCTCGCAAGGACGGCCGATTTTCTTTGCTGCCTTTCTTGCGATTTCGACTACATGATCACCAGCACCATATTTAAAACCAGGATACATGACGTTAATTTCAACTTCAGCACGTCCGCCCATTTCAATGGCTGCAGTCTCGAATGCCTCTTTCATTTTCGCTACCTGTATTTCCATTTTTTCAGGAATCAAGGATCTTGCTTCTGCAAGGATTTCAACATGGTCACAAACAATATTGGTTTGCTGTCCCCCCTGGAAACGTCCGATATTAGCTGTCGTTTCCTCGTCGATTCTGCCTAATGGCATTCTAGAGATTGCTTTGGCAGCGATCGTAATGGCCGAAACGCCTTTCTCAGGAGCGACACCCGCGTGAGCAGTCTTCCCTAAAATGGTTGCAGATACTTTCGCCTGAGTAGGTGCAGCAACAACCACATTGCCCACTTTTCCATCACTATCAAGTGCAAAACCGAATTTAGCCGTTACAAGGGAGCGATCCAATGCCTTTGCCCCTACCAAGCCAGATTCTTCACCGACTGTAATGATGAATTCGATTGTACCATGTTCGATATTCTGTTCTTTCAACACTTTAAGCGTTTCTAACATGACCGCTAATCCAGCTTTGTCATCCGCACCTAAAATGGTCGTTCCGTCTGACACTATGTATCCATCTTTGATGGAAGGCTTGATTCCGTTCCCAGGTACAACCGTATCCATATGGGAGGTGAAATAAATGGTATCTACGCCTTCTTTATTTCCTTTTAAAGTACATATTAAATTCCCTGCACCATGACCGGTAACTGCTGTTGTATCATCTTCAAAAACCTCTACACCCAGTGCCCCCAATTTTTCTTTCAGCACTTTGGCGATGGCTGCTTCATTTTTCGTTTCGGAATCAATCTGCACCAACTCCATAAATTCATTAACTAAACGTTCTTCATTTATCATAAAATAAAACCTCCAAAAAAGTTTTCCTCTTTAATTATACTTCTAAAAGCGGCGCCCCGGCAAATAATGTGAAAAGGAAGACCCCAGAATGGCATGCTGGTCATTTCCCTGCCAATAGGTCGTTTTAAAAAGGTGAATGTTGACTTATAAATGGTTTCTTTAAAAATGATATCTTCCCCAGTATGGAAAAGAGCCCAAAACAGATAGTTTGGGCTCCTTGCAATGTTGGATCACAACGGGATATTTCCGTGTTTTTTCCATGGTCGGGTTTCTTTTTTGTTGCGCAGCATATCAAGTGATTGAATGATTTTAATCCTGGTTTCACGGGGATCAATAACATCATCCACCATTCCAAGACTTGCGGCAACATATGGATTGGCGAACTTCTCACGGTATTCTTCAATTTTAGCTGCACGTGTCGCTTCCGGATCTTGGCTATTTTGAATTTCACGGGCAAAAATGATATTTGCCGCTCCAGCAGACCCCATTACCGCGATTTCAGCATTCGGCCAAGCAAACGTAAGATCCGCACCGATGGATTTACTATTAAGAGCCACGTAAGCTCCTCCGTATGCTTTACGCAGAATGATCGTCAATTTTGGTACTGTTGCTTCCGAATAAGCATATAGCAGCTTTGCACCGTGGCGAATGATCCCGCCATGTTCTTGTTTAACGCCAGGGAAAAACCCTGAAACGTCTTCAAACGTAATTAGCGGAATGTTGAATGAGTCACAGAAACGAATAAAACGGGCAGCCTTATCTGATGAATCAATATCAAGTCCCCCAGCCAATACCTTTGGCTGGTTACATACAAGCCCCACTGATTTCCCTTTGATACGCGCCAAGCCGACCACTATGTTTTTCGCAAAACCCTCTTGAACTTCCATAAAGGAACCCTCATCGACAACTTGCTCCAATACTTTCCGAACATCATATGGACGGATCCCTTCATAAGGGACTACATCCGTTAAGTCCGGACGGTAGTCATCTTCATCGTCGGCTTCCAAAACAGGCGGCTTCTCTTCATTATTTTGTGGAAGATAACTCAGGAGACGTCTAACGTCTGCCAATACTTGCTCCTCAGATGCTCCCTTGAAATGGGCATTACCGCTTATGGTATTATGTACTGTCGCTCCACCCAATCCTTCAGATGAAATCTTTTCCCCTGTAACCGTTTCAATGACTTTAGGACCTGTTATGAACATTTGGCTCGTTTTTTCAACCATGAAGACAAAGTCGGTTATGGCCGGGGAATATACGGCTCCACCTGCACAAGGTCCCATAATAACCGAAATCTGCGGAATGACCCCTGAATAAATGGAATTCCGGTAAAAAATTTGGCCATATCCGTCAAGAGAAACCACGCCTTCTTGAATACGTGCGCCACCAGAATCGTTCAAACCTATGAAAGGGGCTCCATTTTCCGCTGCCAAATCCATAACATTAGCAATTTTCAGAGCATGCATTTCACCGAGTGCGCCGCCAAAAACAGTAAAATCCTGTGAAAACAGATAAATGTCACGGCCGTTGACCTTTCCGTAACCGGTGACAACCCCTTCTCCTGGCCCTTCTTCCTTTTCCATGCCAAAATTGGTATTACGGTGTTTGATAAAAGGATTAAGCTCTATGAAAGTACCCGGATCAACTAAAAGTTCAATTCTTTCCCTTGCAGTAAGTTTGCCCTTTTCATGCTGCTTATCGATTCTTTCTTCACCGCCGCCCATTTCCACTTTGCGGCGTCTGTCATATAGGTCATTGATCGTATCGTATATGTCTGTCATTTCTGCTCCTCCTTTGATAATGCTTGTTCACAAAGCTCATATAATACACCCGCGGTAGACTTGGGATGAACGAAAGCAACATCCGCATTGTGCGCTCCCTTTCTTGATGAATCATCAATCATGCGCAATCCAGATTCTTTGATTTCTTTTATTCTCTCTTCGATGTCATCGACGCCAAGTGCCACATGATGAATCCCTTCACCGCGTTTTTCGATGAATTTAGCGATTGGGCTTGCCGGTGACAACGCTTCCAACAATTCCAAACGGGTATTGCCTGCCAGGATGAAGGCCACTTTCACTCCTTGGCTCCCAACTGTCTCGATTCCTTCAAGTTTCAATTTCAACGTTTCCGTGTAAAGTGGCAAGGCTTCCTCCAGTGACTTGACGGCAATACCTATATGGTCGATATTTTTAATCATCATAAAAACCCCCATGCTATGTATTATTGGATGACTCCATTAAAATACTACTAATCTTGCATTAAAGCCTTTTAAGATTCGGAATAATATGAACATTATACTTTTACTTGTTTCTACTAAATGTTCAAGTTAAAATAAAATCAATTAAACTGTTTTAAGGGAGAGAGCATATGGGAAACAAGAAAATTAGAAAAATCGTCGTGTATTTAATGCTTATCTCAATGTTATTAACGAGCTTATTATCAGGTATCGCATTTCTTTTGTAATAGAACCGTAGTAATTGGGAGGGGAGCAAAGCTTCCCTCTCTTTATTTTATCGCTCCATTTTTCTTTGCCAACGTTTTGAAATCCTCGTTCGATATGGTGATTAACACTTTAGTGCCGATGGGGACTTTTTCGTACAAACGCTCTACATCGGATTTAAGCATCCGTACACAGCCATTTGAAATGTATTTACCAATTGATGATGGCTGATTCGTACCATGAATGCCGTAAATCCTCCCATCGGTATTTCGGGCATCGAATCCAATCCACCGCGACCCCAGAGGGTTCCTGGGATCGCCGCCAGGAATATTTTTTTTCCGGTAATATGGATTGACTGCTTTTACTTTGACCGTGAAAATCCCTTCGGGTGTAAGTTCCTGACTCTTTCCCGTACCGACCGGCAGAATCTCCTTGACCTCATTATCATCAATAAACGCCAATTTATTGTTAGCTTTATTGATGATGATAAACGGATCGCCAGGCATAACCGATTGAGGTTGGGCTTGTACCTGCAACGGCCACAAAGGTAGCATAAGCAACAAAGAAAGGATCCATTTCATTTGTATCAATTCCTTCACTTTTTTGCTTAGTTTAAGCCAAGTGCCTCTTTTTCATTCGGTTGCTGTTCAGCTTGGGTAGTCCCTTGAAGGAATGCTTCAACAATAAATAACGCTCCATTTCCTTCATGAGCTGCAGTAATGCGGCCCTGGATTCGAACTCTTCCCGTGTCTGCGGCAGTGCCATTCCCCTAAAATGAATCTCCATTTCTTCATGTTTCTTCAGATAAAGGATGGCCGTATTTTGTGGGTGGACGTTTTCTGCTAAATCTTCTATAAAATCAGCCACTATCCCGCTTTGCTTGACGACCAGTGGAATATTCGTGACCAGGGGCAGAATTCGTTCAATTATTTCAAATTGCTTTTCACGCATTTTGAAATAATGGTAATACAGGTCTTCTTCCCTTAAAAAATGATTTTCCACGTCCCTGAAGGCAAGGCTTTTGGCTTGATTAAGAAGATTGGCTGTTTCAGTGATTTCCTTACCATCCCATGTGTGATCATTATCCCTTAAATAGCGGACAATTCCCATCAAGATCGCACTAAAGTTCGTTTCGATGCTTTCCTGGTAGGCCAGCAGTTTGTCATCGACACTGGGCATGTACAGATTCATGACAAGCGCCACTCCAACTCCAACTGCGATTAATATCGTTTCATTGATCAGCAGGGATAAAGTGATGTCACCCGCCCCGTATAGGTGCATGATGATGACGCTGCTCGTCACAATCCCCTCATTAATCTTCAAGGCAACAGTCGTTGGAATGAAAATCAAGAGGATCAAACCTATTATCAGCGGATGGAATGCGATGAAATGAAAAAATAGGGATGCATAGGCCATTGCGATCAAACAAGCTAAAAACCGGTGCCAGGAGGCATACACCGACTTCTTTTTTGTAACTTGAATGCATAAGATCGCAATTATTCCCGCAGCAGAGAAATATTCGAGATTAAGCATTTGTGCAATAATAATTGCCAGGGTAGCCCCCAAAGCAGTTTTAATCGTCCTGTATCCGATTTTAAACATTGTTATGTATCACCTGGCTCTTTCTCTATCTATTATAATACTATCAGGAAATCAGATATTTTCACAGTCCTTTGCGAGTTAAATTTCCAATTTTTCTAAATACATTCACGCAAAAATACATTATAGGAAAAAAATAAAAAAGGTAACCTAAACGTTACCTTTTTTCACAATTATATACTATTTTCTTTAGCTTATAAAACTTTTTCCAAGAAGTCTTTTGCACGCTGGCTTTTCGGATTGGAAAAGAATTCTTCCGGAGCACTTTCCTCAACGAGCAGACCCCCGTCCAGGAATAGTACACGATCGGCCACTTCTCTGGCAAATCCCATTTCATGCGTTACGATCAGCATGGTCATCCCCGTATGTGCCAGTGACTTCATAACCTCGAGCACTTCTTTTACCATCTCGGGATCAAGCGCTGAAGTCGGCTCATCGAAAAGGATTACTTCCGGGTTCATTGCCAATGCCCGTGCAATCGCGACCCTTTGTTTTTGCCCGCCTGACAGACGATTCGGATAAGTCGCTTCTTTATCGGACAAACCGACTTTATTCAAGAGCTCACGAGCTTGTTTTACAGCCTCGGCCTTTGATAGTTTTTTCACCTTCATAGGTGCATATGTCAGATTCTCCAGTACGGTTTTATGCGGAAATAAATGAAAATGCTGAAATACCATTCCGACATTTTCACGCACTTTCATGATATTGGTCTTTTTTTCAGTGATGATTTGATCTTTAAACCTGATTTGACCATCAGTTGGAATTTCAAGCATATTGATGCAGCGTAAGAAAGTTGATTTTCCCGAACCGGAAGGACCGATGATCGCTAACACTTCACCCTGCCCTATCTCGGTGCTGATTCCTTTTAATACTTCGAGCTTACCATAATTTTTTTTGAGTCCATCAATTTTAATCACTGCGTCTCATTCTCCTTTCAATCACTTTGCCTAAGATGGTGAGAACCATGACCATCACATAATAAATGAGGCCGGCAAATAATATCGGCTCGAAGAATTTATATGTCTCACCGCCGACAATATAAGCACGGCGCATGATATCCCCTAATCCAATAATTGTGACAACGGCTGATTCCTTCGTTAAGGAAATCAATTCGTTAACAAGGGACGGCAGGATATTCTTGATGGCCTGCGGAAGGATAATATTAAGCATCATCCCTGAATAGGGAACCCCAAGTGCAAGCGAAGCCTCTCGTTGGCCTTTATCGACAGCTAAAATGCCTCCCCTGATAATTTCAGAGATGTATGCCGCTGAATTTAGCCCGAATGCTAAAAATGCTGCTTGGAACGCTTCGATTTGAATCCCTAATATTTGTGGTGAACCAAAATAAATCAGCATTAATTGCAACACCAAAGGTGTACCGCGAAAAATGGATGTATAAAAGTCAGCAATCCAATTTAAGGGCTTGATTCTGCTGATTTTAAGTATAGATAATAATATTCCCAAAACAAATCCGATTACTGCCGCTACCGCTACAACCTTTAATGTAGTCGGTATCCCCTCCAGGATATATGGAAGGGAAGGTATAATCCTTTCAAATTCCAGATTCACTCCATTCATCCTCTCTTATGAAGGCCTTTATCTTAGGTCCTTCCTCCTGCTTCATTTTAATAACAATAAAGCGCGGAAAAACGTTCAGAAGGCATACTAATCTCTTCTGAACGCTTTTCATCTCTCTGTATTATTCAGTTTCACTGCCACCGAACCATTTTAATATTAATTTTTCCATTTCACCATTTTCCATCATTTTTTTCAACTCGGCATTGAATTCTTCAGTTAACTTGCTTCCTTTTTGGAAAGCGATTGCCGAACCGGCATCTTGTTCACCAGATGCAATCAAATGGCCCACCAATTCTTTATTATCTTTCAAGTAGCCTTTTGCCACAGTATCTTCCATGATCACGGCATCAAAACGTCCTGTTGACATTTCTTGAACAACCTCAGGAATACGATTCCGTTTTTCAACCTTCATCCCGATATCTTGGGATTTATTCAAGTCATTTGCCAATGTCTCCTGAATGGATGCAAGCTGTACGCCTACGGTTTTCCCTTTTAAATCTTCAACAGTTTTGATTTTACTGTCCTTTGTCGTGATGATCATGTTTTTAGCTGTATAGTAAATATCACTGAAATCGACTGATTGCTCACGTTTTTCTGTTGGAGTCATTCCAGAGATAACGAAATCGACCGATTTATTTTCCAGAGCAGGCACAAGACTATTAAAGTCAATGTCCTTCACTTTAACTTCATAACCTAATTTTTTTCCGATTGCTTTAGCGATATCGATGTCAAATCCTTTGATTTCATCACTTTTAGATGTTTCAACATATTCAAATGGCGGATAATCCGCAGATGTTCCCATTACCAGGACCTTTTTGTCTTCTGTACCAGCTGTGTCCTTATCTTCTTTCCCGGATGTTCCGCATGCTGCTAAAATACCTACTAATAAAACAGAAGTAAGCAACAATGCTAACTGCTTTTTCAACTTCATTATTATTCCTCCAAAATGATATTTTCAATTCTCTTGTTATTGAATTTGGTTTAGTTAAAATTTGAATAACTAATATTCATACACTAATGTGTATTTTAACACACTCTTATAATTATTCAATAACGTAAATAATAGATTTATTTTTCAGAATATTGCTATAATTTCATTTCTAAGTTCCGCGCTTTGAGCTCCAAAGGGAATATATCGGCATCCTTATCTATCTTCTTTCCTAAATGCCCCTGACTTATGCAAAATCATGAATAAAAAAAACCGCCGAAAGGGCGGTTTTTTTCAGCTATGGCTATGGCCTTACACTTCTTCGCAATATTGATCGAAGTAGTCTTGTAATTTTTCTACTACAGACATCGGGTGGTGCCCTTCAATTTCATGACGCTCTATCATGGTGATGATTTTTCCATCCTTCAGCAATGCAAATGATGGGGATGACGGCGGATACCCTTCGAAATAATCACGGGCTTTCTCCGTCGCCTCTTTATCTTGCCCAGCAAAAACGGTTACAAGCTGATCTGGACGTTTATCATTATGGATTGCATGAGCAGCTGCAGGTCTAGCAATTCCCCCAGCGCAGCCACAAACGGAGTTTACCATAACAAGTGTCGTTCCTTTTTGTGCAAATACTTCCTCTACTTCCTCGGGAGTAGTCAGTTCTGTATATCCAGCAGTCTTTATCTCATCGCGAGCCTGTTTGACTACGTCGTTCATTAAAAAATTAAAATCCATATTCATGGCATTTGCTCCTTCCAAGTTTTCTCTTCAATCCTATCATAACAATTGCCACTTCGTGATTCAATAAATTTACCTGTTAAACCGCATAAACCGTTCCGAACATCTTTAAATAGAAGCGAGAATCATGTGTGAAACCAACAGGACTTACAAAAGGATGGGGCATGCTAGGAGACATTCCACGCTGCCCCATCCTATTTCTTTTTTAATTTGATTTAAATGTTTCTGTAAAAGATTCAAAGGCCTGCTTAACAGCAGCAGTGACCGTTTTATTCCCTGACATCACTTGATTCTCGAGTATAGGGAGAAGACCTTTGACGGTTTCATTTTTATAAAACATCGTTTTAAGCTGGTGATCAATCAATGAATAAAGCCATTCCTTAGATTGCATTCTTCTCCGTTCTTGAAAAACACCCGATTCCTTGGTCATGTCGGAAAATTCATTCAATACATCCCAAAGCTCAGGAATTCCTTTACCGGTTATGGCGGAACAAGCATATGCCTTCCCTGCCCATCCCTTTGTTGCTGGCTGAAGGAAGTGCAAGATTCTGCTATATTCGGACTTCGTCCTAATCGCCAGCGGAATGTTCTCTCCGTCGGCTTTATTGACCACAATTCCGTCCACAAGTTCCAGAATCCCTTTTTTCATCCCTTGTAATTCATCTCCGGCACCTGTTAGGACAAGGAGCATGAAGAAGTCGACCATACTTCGAACTATGGCTTCACTCTGACCGACACCGACAGTTTCTATCAGTATCACATCAAATCCTGCCGCTTCACAAAGCAACATCGTTTCCCTCGTTTTGCGGTGAACTCCGCCTAGAGTTCCTTCGGATGGTGAGGGTCTTATGAAGGCATGGGGGTTTCTTGCCAATTCCTCCATCCTTGTCTTATCACCTAGTATACTTCCGCCATTGATTGAAGAGCTTGGATCGACGGCTAGAACGGCAACCTTATGGCCCCTGTCACATAAGTAGGTTCCGAACGTCTCGATAAAGGTACTTTTTCCGGCACCGGGCACTCCGGAAATCCCGATGCGAATCGAGCTCCCTGTATGAGGTAGGATGGCCTGCAATAATTCCTGTGCATGATCTAAGTGGTGGGATGCATTGCTTTCAACCAATGTAATCCCTTTAGCTAGCTTGGCCCTGTCCCCTTTTATGATTCCCTCTTTAAGTTCATGGACCGGTATGTTTACATTATGTTTTTTGACGAATTTGCTTTTTGAAGGTTTGTTTTGGCTGGATGCTAATTCCACACCTGGCTTTAATGAAGAAGCAAAACCTTCCTGATTGTTAAGATCGACCCATTCCGGCTTCTTGTCTTCACTCATTATTGGGCCACTTCCTCATATCCGAGGCGATTGTATATTTCCTGAAGCACTTTCTTCGCTGCCTGTGGAATGACCGTACCAGGTCCAAAAATGGCTGTAGCCCCATTTTCCATTAGGTAATCATAATCCTGTGCAGGGATGACGCCGCCTACGATCACTATAATGTCCTCACGGCCCAAGTTCTTCAGTTCCGTCATAAGCTGCGGCAACAAAGTTTTATGGCCGGCAGCAAGGGAACTCATTCCGACAACATGCACATCATTTTCCACGGCTTGGATGGCAGTTTCTTTCGGTGTTTGGAATAATGGACCGATATCGACATCATAGCCTAAATCCGCAAACCCCGTTCCTACTACTTTAGCTCCACGATCATGACCGTCCTGACCCATTTTAGCCATTAACAAACGCGGTCTTCTTCCTTCATTTTCAAGGAACTCTTCCGTCATGCGGACGACTTCCTCAATTTCCGCTTCTTTTGAGTATGCCGAGCTATATACGCCGCTGATAGAACGGATCGTTGCTTTGTGACGTCCAGCCACCTCTTCGATCGCATCGGAGATTTCACCTAATGAAGCCCGTACTCTTGCAGCTTGCACAGCCAGTTCAAGAAGGTTACCTTCGCCAGTTCTGGCAGACATGGATAGCGCTTGAAGAGCTTCATCCACCTTTGCCTGATCACGTTTCGCTTTTAATTCGCTTAAACGCTTAAGCTGACTTTCGCGAACTACTGTATTATCAATCTCCAGTATTTCAATAGGATCTTCTTTTTTCAAACGATACTTATTGACGCCTACGATCGTTTCATCTTGAGAATCGATTTTAGCCTGACGCTTTGCAGCGGCTTCCTCGATCCTCATTTTTGGAAGTCCAGTTTCAATTGCCTTCGCCATTCCTCCCAGACCTTCGATTTCTTCTATGTGAGCCCAAGCCCGTTCGATTAATTCATTAGTAAGCGATTCTACATAGTATGAACCCGCCCATGGATCGATTACTTTTGTGATCCCGGTTTCCTCCTGCAGATATAGCTGTGTGTTACGTGCAATGCGTGCCGAGAAATCAGTTGGCAGGGCAATGGCCTCATCCAATGCGTTCGTATGCAGGGACTGTGTATGCCCAAGTGCAGCCGCATGCGCTTCAATAAGGGTCCTTGCGACATTGTTAAACGGATCCTGCTCGGAGAGGCTCCAGCCGGAGGTTTGGGAATGAGTCCTCAATGCCATCGCTTTATTATTTTTCGGTTCGAATTGTTTCATCAGTTTTGACCAAATGAAACGAGCCGCCCTCATTTTCGCCACTTCCATGAAATAGTTCATTCCTACAGCCCAGAAAAATGACAGGCGTGGTGCAAATTTATCGATATCAATACCTGCTTTCATTCCGGTACGTGCATACTCAAGCCCATCCGCCAACGTATAGGCAAGTTCGATATCAGCCGGCGCCCCCGCTTCTTGCAGATGATAACCGGAAATGGAAATGGAATTGAACTTGGGCATATATTTGGATGTATACTCAAATATATCAGCTATGATTTTCATGGACATTTCAGGTGGGTAGATATACGTATTCCGAACCATGTATTCCTTTAAGATGTCATTTTGAATCGTGCCTGAAAGCTTATCCTGTGTTACGCCTTGTTCTTCAGCTGTCACGATATAAAATGCAAGGATGGGTAATACAGCACCGTTCATCGTCATTGACACGGACATCTGATCAAGCGGAATGCCGTCGAACAGGATTTTCATGTCAAGAATGGAATCAATGGCAACTCCCGCCTTCCCCACATCACCGACAACGCGCGGATGATCGGAGTCATAACCGCGGTGTGTCGCTAAATCAAAAGCAACTGAGAGCCCTTTTTGCCCCATCGCCAGATTACGCCTGTAAAACGCATTGGATTCCTCGGCAGTCGAAAAACCTGCATACTGACGTACCGTCCAAGGACGATTGACATACATCGAAGGATACGGCCCTCTTGTAAAAGGAGCGATGCCTGGCACACTTTCCATATGCTCCAAATCGCGATTATCTTCCTCAACATAAAGCGGTTTGATTTTTATTTGTTCATTTGTTTCAAACAGAAGATCCTCAATGTTTTTCCCAACTGCTTTTTCGGCTTCCTTTTTCCATGCTTCCACTGTACCTTTAATCTCAGACTTAGCAGGATTTATAGCAGAAAAATTCGGTTTTTTCATTTCAGTTCACCCCTAGCTTCTGCAATAATTCCGATAAAATGGCTATTGCATTCGTTTTAACATGGATAAAATCTTTGACTCCGGCTTCACTTAGTGTAATCTCCAATTCTTCTTGTTGCTTACCGGCACTATAAATAGTGATTTCAGGGAATTGCTTTTTAATTTCTTTAATGGTTAATGGCGCTAATTCCGAGTAGTCCGCATCACTGCCGCAAACACAATAGATAGGGAGCTTGGTCGCAGCTACATAATCGACTGCTTCCTCAACGGTTTGACACCCCTTACTGCCGATTGTTTCAATACCACCTGCTGCAGCAAGACTTTTTACGAAATCTGCACGAGGTTTATAGGATTTGAGATTTTTCAAATTAATCAAACCAATAGTTGGAGCCGTTCCACATAATTCTTTATACTTTTCACTGCGTAGCCTTATCTGTTCGAACTGAATGGATACCCGATCCAAGTCAAGCGGGGTAATGCCAACCGGCTTCTCCACTTTCATATATGACACATGGATATTCCGTGTCGGGGTTTTAATCTTATCAGCGGGATTCGGATAGACATTGGTTCCGATGATGCTTTCTTTTCTGAAGGCCGCATTTTGGACTTTGCCTTGGTAAACTTCAGCTATTTCTTTCTGAAGCGTGCCTTGTTTAATTAGCTCAAGAATCCCTCCAACTGCATCGATTTCAAGGAATTTCGCCCAAACCTTTTCAGCCAATTCATCCGTTAATTGCTCAACATACCATGAACCGCCAGCAGGATCGGCCACTGTTGTGATATTTGTTTCTTCTTTTAAAATCAAGTGAGTGTTACGGGCAATTCTTTCTGAAAAATCATCGGTTTCACCAGTTGCGTGTGTGAATGGATGAATTTGAAGATATTGAATGCCTCCAATAGCTGCAGCGAAAGCTTGATTTGTGGTTCTAAGAATATTGACATGCTGATCATAAAGCGTTTCTGTCAACTCGGAAGTAACGGCATGTATCGCCATTTTAAAATGGTCCGATGCAGTATCGAAAGCTTCTGCAAGTCCTGCCCAAAGCCTTCTGGCAGCCCGCAGTTTAGCGATGGACATGAAGTAATTTGAATCCAAAGCAAAAGAGAATACTATTTTTTCGGAAACCGAAGCAATAGAAAGCCCTTGTTTTTGACCTTCCAATAGATATTGGACAGCAGCCGATAATCCGTAAGCTATTTCTTGTACGGCATTAGCTCCTCCATTATGGTAGACTGCCGTATTAATCAAAACTGTTTTTAAATCCCTGCCTACATTCTGATAGTCTTGGATCGTCTTCAGCCAGTCTGCAAAATAGTTATCCGTATCTTCTGGCAGCTGACCGCAAATGAGCCATTCTGCAATGGGATCTTCAGCAATAACGCCTGTCAATTGGGTATTTTGTGCTTCGGCAACAGCTTTGAATTGAGGGAATAATCCTTTTTGTTTCCCCTTAAGGTCAATGAAAACCGGGATTTCTTTTAATGGGATATCCTTAAACAATTTTTCTGCCCTTGCGCCCTCGGCAAGCAATCGTGCAGGGTATGCCACGACATTTTGACCGCGCTTGAATGAAGCCTTCATCTTTTCATTTGCTTCTTCAGCCGTGATACCGCTTACAGGTTGAACGACAAGCCAAGGTTTTTCGTGATATCCCGTTGGGGACGTTCCTCGGGTGAAAGGGAAAAATCCTGGTAATTCAGCTACTTTTTCCGTTGAATCCGCCTTTTCTGTATAGAGCGGATATAAAGTGATGCCCTCATATGTATTCGTTTTTAATTTTTCTACACTTTTCCCTTTTAAACTTGCTTCCGCAGCTTCTTTCCACTCTTCAAAAGAAGGCTTTGGAAAGGTTATGTTTTTTACATCTTTCAGTTCCATCTGTAATCGCTTTCTTATCTTCTGCCGCCTCATACGCCCTGTCCTTTCTTTGGGAGAACGAACGCTCAGTCAGTTTTGGATAAGAAAACCACCCTCCCGTCAATTTAATCTGGATTATACTAACATTCTACCATAATTTTCTTGAAATTTAAGACAATAGAAATTAGCAAATCTGTTATTAAGGAAACCACTAGCCTATTTCGCCTTTTTTTAAATCAAGTACAGTCTCTGATCTGTATTAGAACAGCTCTTAATAAAATAATAGCAAAAATAAAATTTTTGTCGATGTTTTTCTACGGAAAAGAGAAATGACAGAGTCTAAACTTTGGCGATCGACTTCGGCATACGCATCTTTCACCAAATCAAAAAGCAAGGGGGAATCAATAACTGCTGGACTAAATGATGATCATGAACCACCATCATCCCATAGTTATGGTTTCTATCAAATTTTTTTAAAAAAAGGTGATTGGAACGGGTGTGTGAGACTCAAGCGGGAATAGCTTGTCCAAGGAGGGACCCCACAGGCGCCAAGAGCGCCGAAGGCGGACCCTCCCGGGAAATCGAGTGCCTGGAGTTCCAACTAACGTTCAAATTGTACCAATCAAAAAAACTGTAGGCAAACTCGATTTTCATCGAGTTTGCCTACAGTCTGAAGGAATAACCTTGCGGCCTTCCTTTTCTTCATTTTAGTATATGGAAGTGTTGTCTTTGGAAATCTTTTCGATGATTTCTTTAACCCTTGCAAGGAATCGTCCGCATACCAGACCGTCCAAAACACGATGATCAAGTGATAAACAGAGATTCACCATATCTCGTACTGCAATCATATCATTTATGACCACTGGGCGTTTTACAATCGTTTCAACTTGTAAAATGGCCGCCTGTGGATAATTGATGATTCCCATGGACTGGACAGAACCGAATGAGCCAGTGTTATTAACAGTGAACGTACCACCTTGCATATCCTCTGCTTTTAACTTACCCGCCTTTACTTTGGATGCAAGTTCCTGTATCTCCCTTGCTATACCTTTGATTGATTTTTCATCGGCATTTTTAATGACCGGTACAAATAAGGCATCTTCGGTTGCAACGGCTATTGATATATTGATTTCTTTCTTTTGTATGATTTTTTCGCCTGCCCACATCGAATTGAGCTCTGGAAATTCCGTAAGGGCTTGAGCAACCGCTTTTACGAAAAAGGCAAAGTACGTTAAATTATAGCCTTCTTTTTGTTTAAACTCGGATTTAAGATTATCACGCAACTTCACCATATTGCTTGCATCAACTTCCACCATAGTCCAAGCATGCGGAATTTCGTGCTTACTTTTCAACATATTGGACGCAATTGCCTTACGGATGCCGGTAACAGGTATTTCCTTGTCCCCAGCCACAGTCGGCACGTTTGTTACTGGACTGGTTTGACGATTAACTTGAGGGGCGATCTCTACAGGAGCCGAATCGGTTATTGCGGAAGGCTCCTCCGCCTTAGGAAGATTCCCTGATTCAACAAGTTTCAGTAAATCTTTACGGGTGATCCGTCCCTCATTCCCCGTTCCTTTAACTTTTGAAAGATCTATCCCATGCTCCTGGGAAAGTTTTAACACAGCTGGCGAATAGCGAGCTTTCCTTGATGGTTCTGCCGACGCTTGCTGCACATCTCTTGTAACAGGTGCATCAGCATTTTCCTCACTATGAGAAACTTGCCCAGCATTTCCGTTATCCGTCTTTGCCGCTTCAACTTCAATCGAGCAAATGACTTCCCCGACTGCCAATGTTTGATTCTCATCCGCTTTCAATTCCTTGATGATGCCGGTGAAGGAAGAAGGAACCTCAGCATTTACTTTATCCGTCATCACTTCAGCTAGCGGGTCGTATTTCGTGACATGATCCCCAGGCTTCACAAGCCATTTACTGATGGTTCCCTCTGTGACACTTTCGCCTAGTTGAGGCATCTTCATTAATTCCATAGCCATAATTCGTTCCTCCTTCTTAACAGTCATTAATACTCGGCCAATTCCCTCATTGCTTTTTCCACTTTATCAGGATTCACCATAAATTGTTTTTCCATCGTAGGCGCATATGGCATGGCAGGTACATCAGGTCCGGCCAATCGTTTTACAGGGGCATCCAAATCAAAAAGGCAATGCTCGGCAATGATGGCTGCGACCTCACTCATGATGCTTCCTTCTTTATTATCTTCCGTAACCAGTAATACTTTCCCCGTTTTAGAAGCTGCTTCTATGATAGCATCCTTATCCAAAGGGTAGACCGTACGCAAGTCAAGAACATGTGCAGAAATTCCATCTGCAGCTAACTTTTCTGCTGCCTGAAGGGCAAAATGCACACAAAGGCCATAGGAGATGACAGTAATGTCTTCCCCTTCCCTTTTCACTTCCGCCTTACCGATGGGAAGTACATAATCTTCAGTCGGTACCTCACCCTTGATCAAGCGGTAAGCGCGTTTATGTTCAAAGAAAAGTACTGGGTCTTCATCGCGAATGGCGGCTTTAAGCAACCCCTTTACATCATACGGAGTGGAAGGCATCACAATTTTCAAGCCCGGCTGATTGGCAAAGATTGCTTCAACCGATTGTGAATGATAAAGGGCTCCATGAATCCCTCCTCCATACGGAGCACGGATAACCATAGGACAGCTCCAGTCATTATTAGAACGGTATCTAATTTTGGCTGCCTCTGAAACTATTTGGTTAATGGCAGGCATGATGAAATCAGCAAATTGCATCTCAGCTATCGGCCGAAGCCCATACATGGCGGCTCCAATTCCCACTCCTGCAATTGCAGATTCAGCGAGCGGGGTATCGATGACCCTGGCTTCACCGAATTGGTCGTATAAACCATTAGTGGCTTTAAAGACCCCACCTTTTTTTCCTACATCCTCTCCCAATACGAACACACGGGAATCACGTTCCATCTCTTCCCTCATTGCCATTGTCACGGCATCTATATAAGAAATCACTGGCATTCTATTACCCCCTTACTTTTGTGCATACACATGATTCATAGCACTTTCAGCCTTCGGATATGGAGCATTTTCAGCATAATCTGTTGCTTCGTTTACTATCTTCATGACTTCATCATTCATTTGTTTCTCAAGGTTATCATCCATGATTCCCACTTCTTTTAAATACGCTCCAAATGTCATTATCGAATCCTTCGTTTTGGCTTCGGCCACTTCGTCCGCAGTCCGGTAGCTTCGGTCATCATCATCACTTGAATGAGGTGTAAGCCTGTATGAAACGGTTTCTACAAGTGTAGGGCCTTCTCCCCTTCGTGCACGGTCAGCCGCTTCTTTCACCGCTGCATACACTTCCAATGGATCATTGCCATCCACCGTTATTCCAGGCATCCCATAGCCAATCGCCCTGTCGGAAACATTTTCACACGATAGCTGTTTCTCAATAGGAACTGAAATCGCATATTTATTATTTTCACACATGAAAATGACCGGTAGCTTGTGCACACCTGCAAAGTTGGCCCCTTCATGAAAATCGCCCTGATTGGATGAACCTTCCCCAAACGTTACGAATGTCACCAAATCCTTACCTTCCATCTTCCCTGCAAGGGCAATTCCAACAGCATGCGGGACCTGTGTCGTTACAGGCGATGAACCTGTGACGATCCTATTTTTCTTTTGACCAAAATGACCAGGCATTTGGCGCCCGCCGGAATTGGGATCTTCCTCTTTCGCGAAACCTGAAAGCATCAAGTCTTTTGCGGTCATTCCGAAGGTCAGTACCACACCGACATCCCGATAATAAGGCAGTACATAATCCTTTTGCCGATCAAGCGCAAACGCAGCCCCAACCTGTGCAGCTTCTTGCCCCTGGCAGGAAATCACGAAGGGAATTTTCCCGGATCGGTTTAAAAGCCACATGCGCTCATCAATTCTGCGGGACAAAAGCATTGTCCGGTACATATCTAAAACCGTTTCCTCATTTAAGCCTAATTGTTCATGACGTTTTTCTACCATCATAAAACCTCCTGACCTTATTCTTTATGAATGAATGGCACGTCCATCGACAGCAAGGGCCGCCTCTCCGATTGCTTCAGAAAGACTTGGGTGCGGATGAATTGTCTTGCCTATTTCCCAAGGTGTCGCATCAAGCACTTTTGCAAGTCCGGCTTCTGAAATCATATCCGTAACATGTGGTCCGATCATATGAACGCCCAGTATATCATCCGTTCTCTTATCGGCGATGATTTTGACAAAGCCATCCGCTTCCCCGAATACAAGGGCCTTACCAACTGCACGGAATGGGAATTTCCCAATTTTAAGGTCATAGCCTTCCTTGTTTGCCTGTTCTTCCGTCAAACCGACACTTGCGGCTTCAGGGCTTGAATACACACATTTTGAAATGAGCGAATAATCCAGCCGTTCCGGTTTTTGGCCTGCGATATGTTCAACGGCCGTAATGCCTTCATGAGAGGCAACGTGAGCCAATTGGAGACCGCCAATACAATCACCGATTGCATAGATATGTGATTCCTTCGTTTGGAAGAAGGCATTGGTTTCAATAAAGCCTTTTTCTTTCATAATTTCCGTATTTTCAATGCCGATCCCTTCAACATTTGCTGATCTGCCTACGGAAACCAGCATTTTTTCAGCTGTGAATCCCTCTACCGAACCTTTGACTTCTGCAGATATGGAAACTGAAACATCCGTTTTCAGGGTTTCAGGCAATACCTTCGCACCCGTAACGAATTTGACTCCTTTTTTCGTTAGGAGACGAAGCATTTCACTGGAAATATCATGGTCCTCAGTCGGGATGATTCTATCTGCATATTCCAGTACTGTCACTTCCACACCAAAATCATTGAGCATCGAAGCCCATTCAATGCCGATAACACCGCCGCCTACAATAATCATAGATTTTGGCAGGCTCTCAAGCTTTAGAGCTTCATCCGATGTAAGCACCAATTCCCCATCAATCGCTAAACCGGGCAGTGTCTTCGGACGCGAACCGGTAGCAATGATGACATTCTGAGGAATGAGCATTTCATTTTCACTGCCATTATTCATTTCCACGGAAATTGTCCCAGGCATCGGTGAAAATATAGAAGGACCAAGTATACGCCCTAACCCTTCATAAACCGTTATCTTTCCTTGTTTCATCAAGTGCTGAACACCTTTATAGAGTTGATCGACCACTTTATTCTTTCTTTCCTGCACCTTAAGGAAGTCTACCTTTACATCCCCGGTAACAATACCGAATTCCTCACTTTTCACTGCAGTCTGATAAACTTCCGCACTCCTTAAAAGTGCTTTCGAAGGGATACAACCTTTATGTAGACACGTTCCGCCGAGCTTGCCTTTCTCCACGACAGCCGTTTTCAATCCTAATTGAGCAGCCCTTATTGCCGCCACATACCCACCTGTTCCTCCTCCGAGGATAACGAGGTCAAATTCTTCAGCCAAAACCACTCCTCCTCACAAATACATACTATTTGTCACCATTTTTACTTGGCATATGTTTAATACGTTATCCATGTTGAAAATTCCTGTGTTTATTTAAAAAAACACAGGAATCTATAGCTTGTAAAACTACAATCATTTTCTTCCATTCAAGATATGTTTTTCATTTTGCAAGAATTGGCTCCTTGAATTCCTCATGCGAGCAATTCGCTCCTCTGCCATCCTATCCGCTGCTTTATATGTTGGGATTTGATCGCGTTTTGCAATCTCGATGACTCTTTCAATTGTATCATAAACCGTTTCCACTTTCTTAAGGGCTCTTTCCCGATTATATCCTAAAAGCTCATCGGCCACGTTTATGACTCCACCTGCATTAATTACATAATCAGGTGCATATATAATACCTTTTTCATGAATTTGATCGCCATGAACAGGTTCCTTCAATTGATTATTGGCCGCACCTGCAATGACCTTCGCCTTGATTTGATTGATTGTATGATCATTTATGACAGCCCCTAACGCACAAGGTGCATAGATATCACAGTCTACTCCATAAATTTCATCAGGATTAACTGCAGTCGCCCCAAAGGATTCAACCGCACGGGCCACACTTTCTTTATTGATATCCGTAACGATCAGCTGGGCGCCTTCCTCATGAAGGTGGCGGCATAAGTTATAAGAAACATTCCCGACGCCTTGGACTGCAACCACCTTGCCTTCTAAGGAATCAGTTCCGAATGCTTCTTTTGCAGCAGCTTTCATACCGCGATATACCCCATAGGCAGTTACAGGGGAAGGATTTCCCGAAGAACCGAATGCAGGGGAAATTCCAGTGACAAAATCCGTCTCCTCATGAATGAGATCCATATCCTCAACCGTTGTACCTACATCTTCCGCTGTTATATAACGCCCATTCAGTCCTTGGATATACCTTCCGAATGCACGAAACATTTCTTCATTTTTATCCTTACGGGGATCGCCGATGATGACGGTTTTTCCCCCGCCTAAATTCAAGCCGGCAGCTGCGTTCTTATATGTCATTCCTCTTGAAAGCCTTAAGGCATCTTCAATGGCATCTTCTTCAGTTGCATACGTCCACATCCTAGTGCCTCCAAGCGCAGGCCCTAATGTCGTATCATGAATGGCAATAATCGCTTTCAAACCAGATTGTTTATCCTGACAGAATAACAATTGCTCGTAATCATACTTCTCAAGATATTTAAAAATTTCCATAAAGGAATCCTCCCTAGATGTTTTAATACATGTCAGATATGAGGACACTGTATTACTCCTCATTCTTACTTGTTACTACGTTCATTTTAAATAAAATCCGCTACTTGCATGATATTTTCCCCATGGGGAATGGTTCCCTTTAAAGATCCATGCACTTTTAAATATGCAAATAACATGCCAATAAAATACATAATGAGAGCCTTTTTATCCAAATAAAGGAGATGCTGGTTAATATGTTGGGCAACTATAGCCTATAACAAATTCAAAAAAATTTCATGTTAGAAGTGGAGTCTCGCTTAAATTAAAATAAATCAGAAAATTCCACGCAGTTTTTTTCATAGTACGCAAATATTTGCGTGCAAAAATTTTCACAGTTTTAGTTTTTCCATTTTGTAATATAGATTTCTAACTGAAATCCCCAGCGCTTTTGCCGTAAGTGTTTTATTTCCCTTGTGGGTATGGAACGCTTGCTGAATGATTTCGGCTTCATACTGGTCTATTATCTCCGAGAGCGGTTTCCCCGATACGTAGCCAGAAGGCTTCATTAATAATTTCTCCTGCTTTAATGGAATCTCTTCGATAAAATCCGGAATATGATGTATATCAATGACCGTCTCGTTCAATTTCATGAAAATGATTGCCCGTCCTAAGATATTTTCCAGTTCCCTGACATTACCCGGCCAGTTGTAAATTTGCATTTTATGTATAGCTGCTGCTGTAATTCCCTCTATGCTCCGTCCATACTCCTGATTGATTTTATTAATCAAATGCTCCGCCAATTCTCTCAAATCTTCTTTTCTCTTTCTTAATGGTGCAATGAAAATAGGCATGCGGTTCAGCCTGAAATACAAGTCTTCCCTGAATGATCCGTTTGCGATGGCCTGTTCAAGATTGATATTCGTAGCGGCTATCACCCGGACATTGATGGGGATTGGCTTAGTCCCCCCCACTCTGATGATTTCCTTTTCTTGTAATACCCGAAGTAATTTAGCTTGGATGTTGGCTGGCAATTCACCAATTTCGTCCAAAAAGATACTCCCTTGATTTGCCTCTTCAAAAAAACCGACCTTTCCCCCCCTGCTTGCCCCGGTAAAGGCTCCTTCATCATAACCGAACAGTTCACTTTCAAGTAATGATTCCGAGATGGCCGCACAATTTACCCTTACGAATTTATTGAATTTCCTATCGCTCGCATTATGTATGGCATGTGCAAATAACTCTTTGCCCGTCCCTGATTCCCCTCTTAATAAGACAGTAGCAGGTGTTCTTGCCGATAATTTCGCCTGTTCAATGGGAAGCTTCATCTCTTCGGAAGCCCCAATTATATCATCAAAGGAATATTTAGCTTGCAACGTCCGGATAATCTGTCTTGCCCGATTCAATTCGTGGGTCAAGGCTTGAATTTCCGATACATCATGAATGACGCCAACGCTCCCTTTCAGGCACCCATCCACAATAATTGGAGCAACATTCACGATCACTTCCTTATGTTTTGGTCCGACACGCATATTGACACCCCGAACAGGCTTTTTTGTTTGAAGCACTTTCATATGCATACTTTCACCTTCGTAAATATCGATGGAAGCCGGCTTACCGATCACTTGGGTCTTTGTTAAGCCGGTTATTCTTGTATATGCCGGATTGATCAAAAGCCCCCTGCCTTGATCATCCACAACAGATATGGCTTCATCACTGGATTGAATGATCGCCTGGAGCATCGTCTGTATCTCTTTTAAATCAGTGATCTGCTCTGCCAATTGTACAGCTTCCGTTTTATTCCTAAACACGGAAAAAGCCCCTATGATTTCCTTATCGGCATTCACAAGAGGTATCCTTGTCGTTATGAGTTCCATCCCATTGCTAAGGGTGATTTCCTGATTCACTTCTTTTTGGTTCATTTGCATCACTCGCAGCAATCCAGTTGAAGGGATGAAATCTTTGATATGTCTGCCTATCACATCTTCGCGCTTTGTGTCAGATGCACGTTCCGCACTATCATTGAACATGATGATGAATCCTTCATGATCAATCACCACCATTCCTTCACTGGTCGTATTAAGGATCAAGTCCATTTTTGCCGAGGTATTCTCCAATTTACTTATTAATCGATTTTTCTCTTCAAATAACTTAGTCATAATGAGGGCGACACTTCCAGGAATGAGAATCGTTTGTTCTCCCATGTCCCTTTTTATCTTTTTATAGACAGATGGGTCTCCGGTCGTATCAAAAATGATGTCCAAATCCCGCTCCAATCCCATGCTCCAATCAGTCACTGTAGGAATCCTTCGTTCCTTTGCAGCAAGCATCCCTTCAGCGGATTCATTCGTATCAGCCATACAAACAATGGAGAATACTTCACTTTCCGATAGGAGTTTCAACACGGTTGTCCCTCCCACTCCTCCCCCTACTATCATGACCTTTTGCATGAGCCATCCCCCTTAAGATATAATTAACCCTTTTAATAGATCATTCCCTGCAATTTTTTTCATACTCCCAACCATTTTACCATATCGGTACCCTTTAAAAACAGCCGCCAACTCCCAGTCATTATCTAGATTCCCGAAACTTGACAAATAATTTATATCCTTTATCATTTTTTAAAGACGGAATTTTCGGAAGGGATTTGACCGCATGAAACGTTTAATCGCTTTTTTGATTCTTTTTATACCTGGTGCCTTTGCTGCCTATGGCATAAAAATAATGAGGGACATGGTGTTCGGTATTTTACAGCCTCCCTATCCATTCCTTTGGCTGCAATTTTTAATAGGACTGCTCATTACGATTGGCGGAATAGCCTTTATCGCCGGCTTCGTCCTTCATCGAGATCGAAAACAAAATAAGGTCCAAAGCAGGTTCACTAAATTTTAAACGTAAATAGAAGGTGCCATGTATCATATGGCACCTTCTTTCTTTATCTTGATTTCAATCCTTCTCTGATCCGTACGGCTGCCTCGGGAAAATCGGTAATGATGCCGCTGCACCCCAGTTTGAATAACCGCTTCATCTCTGCTTCTTTATTAATGGTATATGGCCGTACAGGAACACCCATACTCTCCGATGCTTGAATTAATGCATCAGGGGCAGCCCTGATATTTGGGTGGATTGCACTTCCGCCTATTGCCTTTGCATATATCCACGGCATGTATAGACAATCCCTATAAAGCGGTGCGGTTTCCAATTCAGGTGCCAATTGATGGCAATTGACCAAACTGTAATGATTGAATGAAGAAAGGATTACCCTTTCCTCCATTTCGTATGTACGGATGAGCCGGATGACTTTCTCTTCTAAGCCTGGATACAGAAAAAGCATATTTTTTAATTCAATATTGCAAAAAAGCTGATTATCGTAAAGCCAAATAAATAGTTCTTCAAGCGTCGGAATCTTTTCTTTACTCAATTTACCCTTATGGGTTGCAGAAGCATTAAGTGTTTTCAACTCCATCAAGGTCCGGTCTTTTACATACCCCGAGGCATTCGTGGTCCGATCGAGCTTTTCATCATGAATGATGACCACTTCTCCATCTTTCGAGAGCTGGACATCCGTTTCAATTCCGTCCGCCCCGACACGGGCAGCTTCTTTGAACGCCGACATCGTATTTTCCGGATGTGTTCCTGCAGAGCCTCGATGCGCAAAGATTAAGGTCATGATGAAACACCGCCTCTCTCAATAATTGCTATATCCCAATTTTATGAACAGAAACAGCAAATTATTTTTATTTAAATCAATCCTTCAATCAAAATGCAGGTGATTATTTTCTGGATAGAATGTTCCTTTCGCGATAATTGTTGGCTCTTTGATGCTCAGCTCATTTTGCAATACATGCATTAAATTCCTTCTCTCTAAAATATTCCCCATAATTACTGAATGGTTCTCTTTCAGTTAGTTTTCTGAACAATTGAGTTTTACACTTGCGGACATTTTATCAGCCGCTATGTCTAACTCCGTAATCGTCCGTCTTCCCAATTGAATTCTTTCCCCGCTTGCCTCTGTCAGTGCATACTTCAAGTCTTTGACGTTCTCAAGCATGATTTGCGAAAAATCCAATAGGATAGGATTCAACTGAAGAATGGAAAAGCCTTTTTGACAAACGGTGATAAAATTCATATCTTTATCCGCCTCCATTACAAAATGCTCATTTTTTCATAAATCATTAATTCCACTCATTCTATAGTGGTCATATATACCTATATTTTATATATATATATATCTAAAAGTTAAGGAAAAGGGAGCTTTATAACACCTACTTCGTCTAAAATGATTTGTACCGCTTTTTCGACAAAACAAAAACGCCTTTTATTTATGGGATTTCCTTCAAAATCCAATAAATAAAAGGCGTTTAATTTTTTTAACCGGCATAAAAAATTTGAAGTTGCCGATTAGAAAAAATCAAGAAGCAACTTCTTCCTGTCCTTTACCTCCAGACGGAGAGTTCCTATTTATATTTAGCGGCTCTAGCCTTTATATGGTCAATTGTTACCCTGAATCCTTACAACCGGTTTTTCCCTACCCCTGTCAAGAAGCTTTATGTTCGAGGCGCAGCTTATCGGCAACCATGGCAATGAATTCCGAATTTGTAGGCTTTGCCTTAGTCATGCTTACGGTATATCCGAAAAGAGATGATATGGATTCTATATTTCCACGGCTTCAGGCCACTTCAATCGCATGCCGGATAGCACGTTCAACACGGCTGGCTGTAGTATTGTATTTTTTTGCGATATCCGGATATAAAACTTTGGTGATAGAACCCAATAGTTCAATATCATTATATACCATTGATATCGCTTCCCTTAAATACAAATAGCCCTTAATATGTGCTGGCACTCCAATCTCGTGAATGATGCTCGTGATGCTGGCATCGAGGTTCTTCGGCTTGGATTCATTTTGGGGACGATAGCTAAATTGACTATGATTTTTTAAAACCGCCTGCCCTTTACTGCTTACCTGACGTATGTGATTGGCCAGATTTTCCATATCGAATGGTTTCAGAATAAAGTAAGACGCACCCAAATCAACAGCTTTTTTCGTTACATCTTCTTGACCAAAGGCAGTAAGCATAATCACATTAGGCATAGCACCCCGTTTTACTTCACGAAGTTTTTCAAGTACACCTAACCCATCTAAATGAGGCATGATAATATCGAGGATCAATATATCCGGATCAACACTTTCAAGCATCCCCAAGCAATCTTGACCGTTATGTGCCACCCCAATTACTTCCATGTCTTCCTGTGCAGAAATGTATTCTTCCAGAAGGCCAACAAGTTCTCTATTATCATCTACAACGCACACCTTAATTTTTTTCACGCTTGATTTCCTCCTCAACTACAATTGGTCTTTTTTTCTATATGACTAAATTCTATTGTAATTGAACTTTTCGACAATGGAAACTAAATTCCTTTTATTTTTGAAAAAATATAAGGAATTCAATATTATTCTCCGGATATCTCTTGTTTTCGACTTCGTTTGCTATTCGAATAAAGCGATTGTCGAAAAATCTTCATATCGTTATCATTTTATCACATCGTTACAAAAAAACCTCTATTTTTTGAAGAAATCAAATTTAATTCCTACCCAAAACCTATGCTAACCATAACTTTCCATTAAAAAGGGGCATCCAAAAGGATACCCGGATTCTTAGCTTGCCTTTTCATAATTATTTTTGTCGTATATATTTATACCGGCTTCGTTTAACATCCATTCGATATGGACTCCATACCCACTTGTAGGATCATTAACGAATACATGGGTGACTGCACCGATTAATTTCCCATTTTGTATGATAGGACTGCCGCTCATACCTTGAACGATCCCACCTGTTTTTTGCAGCAATTCCTTATCCGTCACTTTTAAGACCATTCCTTTAATTGCAGGAAACTTCTGTGGTATAGAACTGACGATTTCGACATCGAATTCCTCCACTTCAGAACCATCCACCACTGTAAGGATTTTTGCTGGTCCTTCCTTTACCTCATGGGAAAGGGTGATGGGGAGTGGCTTGTCGTTAATTCCATTTTTAAAATCTTGATTTAATTTCCCAAAAATACCAAAGGGACTATTGCGATTGATATTTCCTATTTTTTCTTTATTAGAAGAAAAGCGTGCCAATTTTTCTCCGGGATCACCATTGCTTCCTTTTTCGATGGATGTGACCGTCGATTGAACAATCTGTCCGTCCTTAACAACAATCGGCTTTTTTGTATCCATATCGGATATGACATGTCCCAACGCCCCATATTTTTTTGAATCCGGGTGATAAAACGTCATCGTTCCGATACCAGCTGCCGAATCACGGATATACAAACCCAATTTGTAAGTTCCTTCATTCTTATCTTTTAGAGGTAATAGGGTACTGTGGAGCACTTCATTATCACGATTAATGACAAGATTCAACGCCTCACCCTTTTCGCCTGCCTGCTGAACAAAAGGGGTTACATCCCCCATCTTCTTTATCGTCTGACCATTGATTTCTGTAATAATATCACCGATTTCAATTTTCGCTTTTTCTCCCGGTGATTTTTTCCCCTGCGCAGTATCAATAAGATGATGACCTACTACGAGCACCCCAAGAGTATTAAGCTTTACTCCAATGGATTGGCCACCAGGCATGACTTTAAAGTCTTTTAACACCCTGATGTCGACCTTTTTGGCAGGCAGGCCTGCTACATCGAGTAACACTTCATTCGTACCTGGCTTCTCAGCACCAAGCGTAATCGAAGCTTGTTCATCATGAAGCGAAATTCCATCACTGGATCCCGAAGTTTTTGCAGAAACAGGCAATGATTTGGAAATACTATATTGACTTCCTTCAAATAGTACAAGATGATTTGGAATTAAAAAATATTCACGAGATGGCTGGTATAACCCTAATGTTAATAGCGAAACAAGGAGAATTCCACCGATGATCCTGTTTATCCATATAAATTTCAATCCATTCACTCTCCTCGCTCTCTGAAACTTAATGGCTACACCTTTAATTTAGCCCTCATGACAGTCATTTATAACAGGTGCAAAAAATAAAAGCTATCCGTTTTTGGATAGCTTTACAATGAATGCTTATGATTAGTTTAATTAATCTTCTTACCGGCCCATCAAGATGTAATTTTCAGCCTTTTGGCAAGCTGGATTAATTCATTTGCATGTTGTTTCGTCAAATCCGTTATCTCTACTCCTGAAATCATCCTGCCAATTTCTTTTATTTTTTCAGTTTCAATTAACGGCTTTACCGAAGTATTCGTGCGTCCGGCCCTTACATTTTTCGCAATGAAAAGGTGTGTATCCGCCATAGCTGCCACCTGTGGCAAATGGGATATGCACAGTACTTGTGATCCGGTTGCCACTTTATAGATCTTTTCGGCAATGGATTGCGCAACCCGTCCGCTCACACCTGTGTCCACTTCATCAAAGATAATGGACGTTATACCTTGGTGCTTGGAGAATATGCTTTTCAATGCCAGCATGATCCTCGACAGTTCACCACCAGATGCGATTTTAGAAAGAGGTTTTAATGGTTCACCTGGATTGGTGGAAATATAAAATTCCATTGAATCCAGCCCTGACTGATTGATGCCCCTATCTGACAATTCATCGAAAGTATAGGCCGTTTGAAGGAAATGTGGTTCAAAAATTGTCTTTTCCATGTATAAGTCTTTTAATTCCTGATGAATCTTTTTGGTTAGCTGCTGAGCAAATTTCTGGCGAAGTTCAGACAGATTCTTTGCTTCGACAATTAAATCTGCCTTGATGGATTTCATTTCCTTTTCAAGCTTCGCTATATGGGTTTCCCTATTTTGCAGCTTTTCGACTTCTTCTTCAATAGCGGCCCCATACTCCAGGATTTCCTCGATGGTCCGCCCGTATTTACGCTTTAATTGATTTATTTCATTAAGGCGACTTTCAATGAATTCCACTCGCTCTGTATCATAATCCAAAGAGTCTAATTGGTCACGGATGTTAGACACGGCCTCCTCAAGCAGGAAGTAGCTATTTGAAACGGTTTCAGAGCTGTTCTTTAAACCTTCATCAAGCCCTGCCGCTTCCTCCAAATTATTCATGGCTACGGAAAGCCAATCAATTGCATGCTGCTCACCATTTAAAGCATTATAACTGGTTTGCAGCGCTTCATGGATTTTTTCGAAATTATTAATTTTCTTCCGCTCTTCCATCAATTCTTCATCTTCGCGTAATTTCAAATCAGCTTTTTGGATTTCATCGAATTGAAATTGGATCAAATCAAGGCGGTGGACCATTTGCTGTTCATTTTGGCTCAAACCATTCAATTGTTTAGAAGCGGTTTCATAACGTTTATATAGCTTTTGGTATTCAGTGAGTGCAGATGCGATTTTTTCACCGCCGAATTGATCGAGCAGTGGAAGATGGAGTCGTTCGTCCATTAATTCCTGATGTTCATGCTGACCATGGATATCTATCAACGTCCGTCCTATCTCACGTAAGGTGGAAATCGTTACAAGCTTTCCGTTTACCCTGCAAACGCTTTTGCCGCTCAGTGAGATATCCCTTCGAAGTATCGCCATCCCATCATTCATATCGATGCCAAACTCTTCCGCTTTGGCAAAGACCGGGTGTTTTACATCTTCAATTTGGAATAATCCTTCTATTTCAGCCTTCGACTCACCATGCCGAATGAACTCTGCAGAACCACGTCCCCCAACCAAAAGATGAACGGCATCTATTATGATTGACTTCCCTGCCCCTGTTTCTCCTGTCAAGACCGTCAAGCCTTTCTCAAATGAAACGGACAGGCTGTCTATGATCGCAAAATTCCTAATCGATAGTTCTGTTAACAAACTAGGTCACCTCACAACATTTTTAGAGCATGTCCAAGAATTTGCCGGAAATGATCTTTGCATCTTCCTCAGAACGGCAGATAATTAAACAAGTATCGTCGCCGCCGATCGTCCCGAGTATTTCTTGCCAATTTAGATTATCAATCAATGCACAGATTGCCTGGGCATTACCTGGGAGCATCTTCATAACCAGTAAATTGTTGGCTGAGTCAATGCGTACAAATGCATCGACAAGGATTCTCTTTAATTTTTGAAGTGGATTGAAACGTTGGTCGGCCGGCAGACTGTATTTATACCTTCCATCTGTTAAAGGAACTTTTACAAGGTGAAGCTCTTTAATATCCCTAGAAACAGTAGCTTGAGTTACATTGTATCCAGCTAATTTCAATTCTTCAACTAACTCATCCTGGGTTTCGATATCATTATTCGTTATAATGTCCCTTATTTTTATATGTCGTTGTCCTTTATTCATAAGTAGAAGCACCTCTTCTCAACTGTTGCTCATTTAATGGTAATGGTATCACTTTCATTTCTTACTTAAGCAGGCTGTCCCACTATGGGATTGCTTCGGTCATCAGTAAGTGCAAATAGGCCGCTATAGAAAGTGGCTAATATTAATGTTATCGGATTTTTATGCAATTGTACAACTTTTTCTCTAAAAATGAATACAAGTCTATTATTTGTACTTACCTATTTTATGTATCCACCGATAAATGATCCAAGTTCATGACGCACAATGTATAGTTAAAAAGCTCCTTTAGCCAACCATTCAGCCAAAGGAGCCCATACAAAGTTCTAGCTATTCTTTTTTAAATTGGGCATGGGCATCTCCAACGATGTCATCAACCGTTTTCGAAAGCAATATCGCTCCATCTTCCTTCGACCCTTGCCAGTGTAAATGAAGTAAGAATTCAATATTTCCATCACCGCCGGTAATCGGTGAGAAGGAGGCATCCTTAATATCATAGCCTTCCTTTAAAGAAAAAGAAATGATCTTATCCAACACTTGTTTATGGATTTTGGGATCACGAACAATCCCCTTTTTACCCACTTGATCCTTCCCAGCTTCGAATTGCGGTTTAACCAAGGCAACGACATCACTATTCGGGACGAGTAAGGTCTTTAGGACCGGTAAAATTAACGTAAGCGAGATGAAAGAAACATCAATGCTTGCAAAGTTTGGCATCTCCCCATCGAGATCGGCGGGTGTAACATAACGGAAATTGGTCCGTTCCATTACTTTTACCCGCTCATCCTGTCTAAGCTTCCAGGCAAGCTGATTATAGCCGACATCAAGCGCATAAGACATTATGGCGCCGTTTTGCAAAGCACAATCCGTGAACCCACCAGTTGATGATCCTATATCAAGCAGTATTTTTCCATTCACTTGCAAATCGAATTCCCTTAATGCCTTCTCAAGTTTAAGACCGCCTCTTGAAACGTAAGGCATGACTTTTCCTTTGATCGTAAATTCGAGATCGACCGGCACTTTTTCCCCCGGTTTTTCGTACCTTTCTTCATTCGCGTAGACAAGGCCAGCCATAACCATACGCTTCGCTTTTTCACGTGTATCGGCCAAGCCTTGTTCTACAAGTAATACATCTACTCTTTCTTTCATCACTTTCATATTGTCAGGCCCTTTTTTCTTTTTTGGGTGTTATCATTTTAATCTTTTTGATGGCTGTCTCAGTCGTTAAACCGATTTCTTCAAGAAGCTCATCGACACTTCCATGTTCAATGAAATAATCAGGTATTCCCATTCGATCTATAATTGCCCCATAAAATCCTTGATCATGAGCATATTCAAGTACAGAGCTACCAAAACCACCTTGAAGAACCGCTTCTTCTATTGTCAAGATTGGCATTTTTTCACCAAGGAGACTGCTTAGCATGTTCTCATCCAAAGGCTTAATGAACCGGGCATTGATCACCTTAACTGAATAATCCTCTTTCTCCAGCAATTCTGCCGCTTCAAGAGCCATGGGAATCGTTGTTCCGAACGTTAAGATGGCAGCATCCGTTCCTTCTTTAAGAACTTCCCACGAACCGATTGGAATCTGCTTTAATTCGGTATCCATCACAACTCCCCAACCATTCCCACGAGGGAAACGCATAGCAATCGGACCATCATTATAGTTTAAGGCTGTATTGACCATATGCTGACCTTCGTTTTCATCTTTAGGCATCATCAACACCATATTCGGAACATGGCGCAAGAAAGCAATATCGAAAACGCCTTGATGCGTTTCACCATCGGAACCAACCAATCCGGCACGATCGATCCCTATGAATACGTTCAAATTTTGACGGCAGATATCATGAACGACCTGGTCATAAGCTCTTTGCAGGAAGGTTGAATATATAGCCAGGAAAGGTTTCATTTTTTGCGTTGCCAATCCTGCAGCAAAAGTTGCAGCATGCTGCTCGGCAATCCCTACATCATAGAAACGCTCTGGGAACTCTTGAGAAAAGCCCACCAACTTCGATCCTACAGGCATTGCAGGTGTAATCGCGACAATCCGCTCATCGTCACGAGCTAGCCTGCTGACAGTATCGCTTACAAGAGCGCTCCAAGCAGGACCTTTACTAGGGGATTTAACGAAATCGCCAGTCTCGATCTTATATGGGCCTGTCCCATGCCAGTTCCCTGTTGTATCCAATTCGGCAGGTGAATATCCTTTGCCTTTTTTCGTGATGACATGCAGCAGTACAGGTCCCTTCGTTTTCTTGGCATATCTTAAATTCTCCAGCAATTCTTCATAATTATGACCATCTACTGGTCCAAGGTATGTGAAACCAAGCTCTTCGAAAAAGATTCCTGAAACCAATAAGTACTTCATGCTATCCTTCAAGCGTTCCGCTGTAGCTGCAAGTTTACCACCGACTGCAGGAATTTTTTTCAAAAGCAGCTCCAATTCATCTTTTGCCCAGTTATATTTACCTGCTGTCCGCAATCTTCCCAATACCGTGTGTAAAGCACCTACGTTAGGGGCTATGGACATTTCATTATCATTCAGGATAACGATCATGTCCTTTTTTTCATCACCGATATGATTCAACGCTTCAAGCGCCATTCCGCCTGTTAGTGCACCGTCCCCGATTACAGGCAAAATAAAACTGCTTTCACCTTTGATATCACGGGCAGCCGCCATTCCCATTGCAGCTGAAAGGGAAGTCGAACTGTGACCTGTTTCCCAAAC
Source organism: Peribacillus sp. FSL P2-0133 (assembly GCF_037975445.1). Lineage (NCBI taxonomy): Bacteria > Bacillati > Bacillota > Bacilli > Caryophanales > Bacillaceae > Peribacillus > Peribacillus sp. FSL P2-0133. Next base: position 3,859,332 of record NZ_CP150254.1, read on the forward strand.
ATCATGGGGGCTTTCAATCATTTTAGGAAAACCGCAAAGACCTTTATATTTCTTTAAGGTGTCGAACTCTCCTGCTCTGCCAGTCAGGATTTTATGGACATAGGATTGATGTCCGACATCCCATAAAATTTTATCATTCGGACTGTCGAATTCTTTATGCAAGGCTATAGTCAACTCGACGACACCTAAATTGGGCCCAATATGCCCACCGGTCACCGATAATTTTTCCACAAGGAATTTACGTACTTCCACACTTAACTCGACAAGTTCTTCATTATTCATCTTCTTCAAAAAAGAAGGGTCTTTTATAGATAGAAGATCCAAACAGGACCACTCACTTTCTGTAATTTTCGGTTGTAAGCATAAACAAAGCCTCATTAAAGAGGACTATGGACGACTAGACCGAAAAATTGGTTTTAAGTTAAAAAATAGCCGCCAACACCCAGGTGATTTCGGCGGCTTATTATACCTATTTTATCACGTATCTCAATAAAAAAATTCATTTTGATTTTCTCATATTTTTGCACAATGAGTATACCATAAAACCTCAATTGATAACAAATTTAGCCACAATCAATGATTACGGTTTGCTATTAAATCAGTTAGTTCATTCAACAAACCCGTTTGTAAGGTTGTTTTTCCTAAAGCGGCATGGGCAAGTTCTATATGATGTTCCAACTTTTCCTTTGCCCCTTGAAGCGTAAGTAAAGATGGATATGTGCTTTTATGATTCCCCACATCACTGCCAACCGGCTTGCCGATCAACTCGACTGACCCTTCAATATCCAGAATATCATCGCGAATTTGAAAAGCAAGCCCCAGGTGGTATGCAAAGTCACGTAAATGCAGTTGCTGTTCTTCATTCGCCCCGGCTAATATAGCACCGGAAAGGATGCTTGCAGTCAATAACTTCCCTGTTTTATGTTCATGTATATACTCCAATTCCTGAAGGGTCAACTGTTTATTTTCACCTTCCATATCCGCAACTTGACCTCCAACCATTCCTTCGGCTCCGGCAGAATTCGCAATTTCACTTACTAGGTTCAGCTTCATTTCAGCCGTCACCTCGGGATCGATCATATCCGTCACCAATTGAAAGCTATATGTAAGAAGCGCATCACCTGCCAGTATTGCTACCGCTTCACCGAACACTTTATGGTTCGTCGGTTTTCCGCGGCGGAGATCATCATCATCCATCGCAGGAAGATCATCATGAATCAAAGAATATGTATGAATCATTTCAATGGCAGCCGCTGCAGGAATCCCCATCCTCAAGTTTTTTCCAAAGGCCTCCAGAACCGCAAAGACCAATAACGGGCGAATCCGTTTACCTCCTGCCTCCAGTGAATAGATCATGGCTTCTTTGACCACTGCCGGAGCTTTAAGTTTATTTACATATTCCACGATTTCCCGTTCTATAACCGCCTTATATTCTTTAGAAAACATTTCAAAGGACGCCGTACCCATGTCATTCTTCCTCCTGTACAGCGAAGTTTTCAAGTTCCCCATCTTCGCGTAAAATTTGAGTCAACTGATCTTCAACAGCCTTAAGCTTTGAATGGCAAAGCCTTGATAAATCCATTCCTTGTTTATATATGGAGATGGCTTCTTCCAGGGGTACATCGCCTTCTTCCAACTGCTCTACAATTTTTTCGAGATTCTCCATCGCTTCTTCAAATGTAGCTTCTTGTTTTTTTGTCATGGTTCAATCCGCTCCTTTATTTCTTTAATTTCACATTCAAGTGTTCCATCTTTTATCGAAACCGCTATCTTATCCCCTTTGGATACTTGCTGTGTACTTTTCACTAATGTTTCATCCTCAGCAAAAACCAAACCATAGCCCCGTTCCATGATTTTTAGTGGACTGAGGGCCGTTAAAGTGGCTGTAATATGGACGAACTGCTGTGATTTTTGCCGATAGATGGCCTCCATGGCCCTCCGTAAAACCTTTGCATGCTGCTGTAATTCATCTTTCGCATTTTTTACCGCTTGTTCAGGATGCTGCTTTTTCAGAATATCGTTCAGCTGATTCAGCTCATCTCTCTTTTTCATGAAATATCGCGTGCTGGTCCTACCTAACCTGTCCATCGTCTTGTCTAGCTGTTCAAGCTTCTGTTCATACATTTTATGTGGATAACGGAAGGCATAAGACCTCTCCAGCCTGGTCAAACGGGTTCGTTCAAAATTCACCGCTTCTTGAATGGATCGGGTCAATCGGTTCTTGCGGTTCATCAGGCGTTCGAGTATTTCATTCAAGTGAGGAACCGCTAACTCTGCTGCACCAGTCGGTGTAGGAGCACGCATATCGGCTACAAAATCAGCAATTGTAAAATCGGTTTCGTGACCGACAGCAGAAATTACCGGTATATCGGAATCATAAATCGATTCAGCCACTATCTCCTCATTAAACGCCCATAGTTCCTCTATCGACCCGCCGCCCCTTCCGACAATGAGAACATCGCTTTCCGCCCTTGCGTTAGCCATGGAAATTGCCTTGGCAATCGATTTAGCTGCATTATTCCCTTGTACAAGTGCTGGATAAACGATGATCCTGGCGATTGGATATCTCCGCTTGATGGTTATCAGGATATCTCTTAATGCAGCTCCGGTCGGCGATGTTATGACACCTACAGACTTAGGGTACTGCGGGATCGGCTTCTTGTGTTCGGCCAAAAACAAACCTGCCGCCTCCAGCTTTTTCTTCAGCTGTTCATAAGCAAGATACAAATCCCCCACACCATCAGGGGCCATGCTTTTCACATAAAGCTGATACTGTCCCCCTGCTTCATATAATGATATATCGCCCTTAACAAGTACCTTCATACCATTTTCGGGCAGGAATTTCATCCCTTTATTATTGGCGGCAAACATAACGGAGAGGAGTCGGGCCTTCTCATCCTTTAAAGTAAAATACATATGTCCGCTTGTATGTTGTTTAAAATTCGAAATTTCACCTTTTATGTATACATTTTGCAAATGGGGGTCGGCATCGAACTTCCTTTTGATGTACTTCGTTAAAGCCGACACACTCAAATATTGTTGGTTGCTCATATAATGTCTCCTTCCGATGGAAATCGGATATAAAGAAAACCGCCTATAGATTACACTAGAAACTTGATCAATCCATGAATGGAAAAAAGCGGTCTCCCGTTATTATAAAACAAGAGGTCCGCTTCTTTAAAATAATTTAACGTTTTTTTCAGCTTTTTAATGCTTGCTCGTTCTGTTCAAGTGCTTTTTGAGCAGATTTGACCGTATTCTTCATAAGCATCGTAATCGTCATTGGACCAACGCCTTTAGGAACAGGTGTAATGAATGAAGCCTTATTTTTCACTTCATCAAACGCCACATCACCGCAAAGCTTCCCTTCATCATTCCTGTTCATTCCGACGTCAATGACGACTGCGCCTTCTTTAATATGGTCACTAGTGATCGTGTCCCTCTTTCCGACAGCTGCCACAACTACATCGGCTTGCTTAGTATAATAGGCAAGATCCTTTGTCCGTGAATGACAGTATGTAACGGTTGCATTTGCATTTAAAAATAATTGTCCGGCTGGTTTTCCGACGATATTACTTCTCCCTACGATGACAACATGCTTACCTTCAAGGTCATAGTCGATATACTCAAGCATTACCATGACGCCATATGGAGTACAAGGTAAAAATGCATCTTGCCCCGTCATCATCCGCCCAATATTAATCGGGTGGAATCCATCAACATCCTTTTCAGGCGAAATCGCTTCAATGATCGCTTTTTCCTGAATATGTCCAGGCAAAGGCAGCTGCACCAATATACCATGAATACTGTCATCCTGGTTTAATTCAGCAATGCTCTGAATTAATTCCTCCTGAGAGAGTTCCGCAGGCTTTTTAATCAATACGGAATGCATGCCCAAGTCATCACAGGCCTTTTGCTTATTGCGCACATAAGTTTGTGATGCTTGATTGTCACCCACCAGGATTACTGCCAAACCCGGAACGATATTTTTTTCACGTAATTGTTGAACTTCCTTACTGATTTCCTGCCTAACTGACTCCGCAATTTCTTTACCATTAATGATTTGAGCTGACATGTGTTTATTCCTCCCAAGTTAATTTCGCTAAAGAAATTGCAGTGAGAATCCTTGTTCAAGGCTGCAACTTTAGCTGCCGCTTTTCACCTTTACTTTGGATAAAACGGCATTTACAAAGCTGCTCGATTGATCATCACCGAATTTCTTAGCAATTTCAATAGCTTCATTCATTGCAACACTTACAGGAACATCTTCACTGTGAACCATTTCATAAACCGCGATCCGCAGTAAATTCCGATCAATGTTCGCCAGTCTTTCCAACGTCCAATTCTCTAAGTTGTCCCTGATCATTCCATCAATTTGTTCTCGATTTTCCGTTATCCCCATTACTAATTTCCTGAAATATTCATCAGTTGGGGCACCATCCAGTACGCTTTCCATTGCTTCTTCTGCATTCGAGTTGGCAATATCTATCTGATATAGTGCTTGAAGGGATTTTTCACGGGCTTCTCTTCTTTTCATAATCTTACTCCTTTAACATCTACTATTATATATGAAAATGCTAGAACAAACGAACATTAAATAACATTTTTTCAAAAATATTAAGATTTTCGCTATTTTTTTTAAAAATCAAGCTAAATCCCACTAAATTCAAGGCCAAAAGACTCAATATCTTGAATCAAGATAACATCTCAAGATTACTTTCCAATTAAACGGCCAACACAGTCCCATACTTTTTGAAAGTGTCAAAAAGCTCATGCCTAGCTTTCATGCTCATATTTCACCTTTTACACTCTAACAGAAATCACCCTTGAATTAAAGGGAAACTTCCAGACACCGCCTTATTATGTTCATTTAAATTTAATATTATAAGCAGGCTCAAAATTCGGGGTATCATGGAGTATACATTCAAAAAAACAAAAACCCGGCTTTTTGCCGGGTTTTTGCAGGTGTGAATCGAATGAAGCCACTTACACTTCTTGTTCGTAATCCGCTTCTTGTTTAGCGTTTTCAAACGCAATGCCCACTACATGAATGTTCACTTCGCCAGCGTCGATAGCGGTCATATTCAACAAAGCTTCACGAATGTTATCTTGCACTTCCTGAGCAACTTTCGGAATTGAAACACCAAACTTCATGACACAATAAAGTTCGACTTTGATGGATTCTCCCGTTAAGTCTACTTTAACACCTTTACCGTGGTTCTTTTTACCAAGCTTTTCAACAACACCCGTAGCGAAATTCCCGCGCATATGTGCAACACCTTCAACTTCCGATGCAGCGATACCCGCAATTACCTCTATCACCTCAGGCGCAATCTCCACTTTGCCCAGCCCACTATTATAATCATTCATTTCGAGTAATTGGCCTTCCATTTCACTCATTCAAAAGCACCTCCTGTCTTCCTTTACATTATGAGTTCATTACATCATATATTTCAAGGAATTTGGTATTAAATTCTCCGGAAACAAATTGTTCATGTTGAAGTAACTTAATATGGAAAGGAATTGTGGTACTGATCCCTTCAATGACAAACTCACCTAAGGCGCGTTTCATCTTCTCGATCGCCTCTTCTCTAGTCGATGCATGGACGATCAATTTAGCGATCATGGAATCGTAATACGGCGGTATCGAGTACCCAGGGTATGCCGCGGAATCCACACGAACTCCGTAGCCGCCTGGCGGTAAATACATTTGAATCTTACCTGCGGAAGGCATGAAATTCTTTTCTGGATTTTCCGCATTTATCCGGCATTCGATAGACCATCCGTTAAAAGTGACATCTTCTTGTGAAAGCGAAAGTTTGTTACCTGAAGCAACTTTGATCTGTTCTTTAATCAAATCCACGCCCGTTACCATTTCCGTAACTGGGTGTTCAACCTGGATACGTGTATTCATTTCCATAAAGTAGTATTTTCTATTCACATAGTCATAAATAAATTCTACTGTTCCGGCACCTGAATAGTTAACGGCAAGTGCAGCCGTTACTGCAGCCTGCCCCATTTCCGCACGTATTTCACCATCCAACGCTGGTGACGGGGTTTCTTCGACAAGTTTTTGCAAACGTCGTTGGACCGTACAATCGCGCTCACCTAAATGGATGGCGTTGCCATGATTATCTGCCATGACCTGTATTTCAACGTGACGGAAGTCCTCGATGAACTTTTCAATATACACGCCAGGATTCCCAAATGCCGTCGCAGCTTCCTGTTGCGTGATGTTAATGCCTTTAATGAGATCTTCTTCCGTCCTTGCGACACGGATACCTTTACCGCCTCCGCCAGCAGTAGCTTTGATGATGACTGGATAGCCCATTTCATTAGCTAGGGCTACACCCTCATCCGTATCTTTAATTATGCCTTTAGAACCTGGTACGATCGGTACACCAGCTTTGCGCATAGTTTCCCTTGCTACATCCTTTGTTCCCATTTTATTGATCGCTTCGGGGCTAGGACCGATGAAAATGATATTGCATTCACGGCATAGCTCAGCAAAGTCGGCATTTTCAGCTAGGAATCCATATCCTGGATGAATTGCATCAGATCCCGTTTTCTTGGCTGTGCTGATAATGTTCGTTGTATTTAAATAACTGTCTTTTGATAATTTAGGACCGATGCAATATGCTTCATCCGCAATTTGAACATGTAATGCTTCTTTATCTGCTTCTGAAAAGACTGCAACAGTCTCGATTCCTAATTCCTTGCATGCCCGGATGATTCGGACAGCAATTTCCCCACGATTGGCAATTAATACCTTTTTAATCATTTAGAAACAGCTCCTCATTCAGGCTTTACTAAAAATAATGGTTGACCATATTCTACAAGTTGCCCTTCTTTTACAAGGACTTCAACGATTTCACCGCTTACTTCAGCTTCGATTTCATTGAAAAGTTTCATGGCTTCCACGATGCAGACTATGGAATCCCCCGTTACTTTATCGCCTGTTTTTACGTATGCAGGTGAATCCGGTGCAGGAGATTGGTAGAATGTTCCCACCATCGGAGAAGTGATTTTATGTAAATTTTCCTGTTCGGTGACGGCAGCAGCAGGTTTTGCAGGTTCAACAGCTTTCGGCACTGCCGGGGCCGCTGCGGGCTTGACCTCTACAGCTGCATTGGCTTGAACAACATCTGGAGCAGCTACTGGTTGTAATACTGTACCCGTTTCAGTTTTTTTCAATTTAATTTTCGTTCCTTCATTTTCAAAAACGAATTCACTGATATTTGATTGATCGACTAGCTTAATAATTTCACGAATTTCTTGCACTTTCATTTTGTGGCACCCCTTGTCTAATTTAATATGAGTTTGTGAGGCAATAATATTTTATGTAACCTTACCCTTAGCTTATCCTACTTTGTCCAATACTGCACAAAGTAGCCGCTTTCTTTATGCGAATGCGAATAAACTGAATACAAACCTCATCTGTATTATAACAGATTTTTCACTTTCTCAAAATATTGTTTCCCTAAGAGAAATGAAAAGTTTATGACCAGCTTCTAACATCATACAATATTAGCTTATACAAATTCAATGATAGATTAGTTGTAACTTATTATCCGTACTTCTATCTTACACCTTTATTATAATATTGTGAATTTTTTTCACCTGGGGCACCTTAACGCCTTCTCTTGAATTTCGCATTTAATTCCTAAAAAATCAGCAATAATATCCAGTTTAATTACTTTTCTAGAATATTTCGGATGATCGTAATCACCATTTTTATTTGAGTTCCTTATGCCAATTGACATAAAAAAACTTTTCCTCTAAAGTTTCCAGATTGTAAGATAGTTAAAAAACATAATAAAAAAAGCCTCCTTTTTTTTATTAAGGGGGCTTTCAAAATTTTATGACGTTGAACTGTTCTGTATCAGCATTATTTTCTGTAAGTGTGTTTACTTTTCCGGTTGGAAATCGACCACAACATTTTGTGCATCGCTCACTTCTTTCCTTACGAGGCGGATAATGTTATTGGCCTCTGTTTTCGTCTGTTTATCAGCCTTGACACTCACCTTTACATCCGTACCGTCCACCCGGACCAGTGCGGCATTGTAATCCATGGCAACTATTAAGTTTTCGATGATATTTTCTTTTACTTTCGTTTCACTTAATTGTTCGATTTTTGCATAAGCCTCGTCTCTTTCTTCAGCTGATAGTTCTGTATTGCCCATCTTTGCAGTCAATTCTTCATTCAGCTTCGCCCGTTCATCTTCAATCTGCATCCTTAACGATTCGAACTCATCTCCAGATGCAATGGTTACAGAGGAACCTTCTGTATTTTTGGACGTTTCTTTTTCACTTTTATTTTCCTCTTTTGTATCTGCTTTGTTCTCTGTTTTAGTTTCTGTTTTATTTCCTTCCTGTTGCTCTGTTGCCGTCATATCGGCGGCATTTTCTTCAGGAGCGGTTAAATAATAGACTGAAAGCACAACGACCAGACTTAGCATAGTCAATAACCAAACGGTTTGTTTTTTTAATAACATGTAGATTTTCCCCCTTATTTTTTAGGCATGACAGAAACCCTGTGACTCGGTACATCAAGTGAGCGTGTGACAGCCTCGATGATCCACTTCTTTATTTGAATGTTTTCGGCCCCTTTAGCGACAACCAGAACTCCTCGTACACTAGGTTTTTTCGTTTCCGAAATGATCGGTCCTTCTTTTTCACCGCTCTTGACCAAAACTAGCTGTTCATCAACAGATGTGTCTTCGACCGTCCTTTTGCCGCCTTCCTGGTCGGTTTCTTCAGTGACTTGTTTTTGGGTGACTTTGTTTCTTTCATATACTTTTTTCTCGGATGCATCGACGTAAATTACGACTTTTACATCCTGGACGCCTGCGATGGATTCAAGCGCTTCCTTCATTTCATTCTGAAGATATATTTCATAGTCTTTTGTTGTCTTGAATTCTGATTTCTTCTGCCCGAATGTTTCAACATCCCCCTCATCATCCTGCTGTTTATCATTATTGAATACAGTCTTCACTTCAGGTGTTTGTCCAGTCTGGTTGGTGGTTAACAAATTCCCGGCCATCATGATTCCCGCTCCCAAAAGGACAACTATTAGAGCATAGACATACAGGGAAGGTTTTTTTTCCTTAGGCTCTTTTTGGTCAGGGTCTTTATTTAATAGTTTTTGCAGCCAGGATAATGGACCTTTGTCTTTGTTCAATACTCAGTCACTTCCTTTCCCCGGCGATTTCAATGATTTCTTCATCAACAGACCAACTTGTTGCCAGAAACCTTTTGACAGCATCCAGATTGGCATCATTCGAAGTGGATGGGCTATCTGCATTGATATCAACCTTCGCTACTGCCTCTATCTCCGAGTTTTCTTTCCCTTCTGCCTTTTCCAATGAGATGGTTATGTTCTGCAGATCATCAACACCCGGTTCTTCCTCATTCTTGACCCCTACATCAATTGAACTAATCTTCATGTTATAATCCACCATCAGCTCCTCTTCCACTTCTGCCTGTAAGTCAACAGCCATTTGTTTTAAAATATATGCACCCTGGGTAGCTTGTATTTCTTTTTTCTTCATTTCTGTCAAATTTCCTAAATCTTTTTTTTCCTGATCCTCAAATTCACTAGTAGCCGCAGTGAGAATATCGTCGAAATCCATATTGAATAATCCCAATATAGGAGTGATGATGATCGCAATCAGTAAAAGTCCGATGACCATTTTTGCATACTTCTGTAAAGCTGAATTCGGAAGAAGCATATCAATCACAGTAGCCAGCAATACAAATATGATGATGTTGGATACCCAGCCAGCTAAAAAACTCACCAAGCCCTCCTCCTTTCTAACGAACCATCAGGGTAATGTTTCCAGAGGCGATAATTACCGTGACACTTAAAAAAAACATGAGTGAGACAATGGCCAATGCAGCGAAAATATAAATCATGCTTTTACTTATAATGTCAAGGCATTTTATAACAGGTCCTCCGCCCAGCGGCTGCAAAAGACTCGCTGCCAATTTATATACAAAAGAAATCATCAAGATTTTTATGGCGGGAAATGTGGTAATGAGCAAGAGAATGATGACGCCTGACAAGCCCACTGTATTTTTCAATAGGACGGAGGCACTGATGACGGTATCCGTTGCATCGGTAAACATGCGCCCTATTACCGGTATAAAGTTACCTGTCACGAATTTGGCTGTCCTGATGGTCACTCCGTCAGCTACAGCTGAGGATGCTCCCTGAACGGAGATCACACCAAGGAATATGGTCATGAATGCTCCAAGGATACCGATGGCAAAATTACGGAGAAGTTGTGCCATCTGAGTCACTTTGTAATGTTCGGTCAGCGTGCTGACTATGCTTAAAATCGCTGCAAAGAATAATAACGGAAGGACGACAAACTGGATCAAGATGCCGCTTGTATTCATCAAAAACATCAATACCGGATGAAAGAATGCTGCCGATACAAGTCCGCCTGAAGCAGCTATCAATGCCAAGAGTAAAGGGATGAGCGCCATTAAAAAGGAAATCATCAAATCTATCGTATCTTTTGTATATTCCATCGCCACATGAAAACTGTTAAGTGCCAAAATGATCAGAACCATATAAACGATTGCATAAGCGACCTTACTTACGGAGCTTTGCTCGAACGCATTCTGCAAAGATTGGAGGAACATGCTGAAAACGGTTAATAAAATGAGTGATCCCAGCAGCTTTCCATTCACGAGCAGTTCATGAAAAATGAATTTTGTCATTCCCTTTATCCATTGCTCAAAGGAAAATTTCTTATCGCCGCTTACAAAATCCATGAAGCTCCCTTTCTGGCTTTCCGGTAAGAATCCTCCGTATTCCGTAACGATGTCATCCCAATATTGTTTGAGTTCATCAACACCAAGCCTTTCTATTTGGGCTTGTACCAGTTCGGACTGCATGATCGGCTCTTGATCGATTTCACCATTTTCTGGATTTTCGGCAGCTTGTCCAATAGATGCATGCAAAAAAAAGAGTAAAACGAATAGAATGGATAAGTAAGGCATCCGCTGCTTCATACATTCACCTCATTGACTAGTAGGAGTAATCCATTAACTAGGGAGCATCTGTAAAATCGTTTCGATAATGACCGTCAAAATCGGAATCGCCATGGCAAGAATCAAGATTTTTCCGCTCAATTCTATTTTGGAAGCGAGCGAACCTTGCCCCGCATCTTTTGTAATTTGAGAAGCGAATTCTGCAATATAGGCAATTCCGATTATTTTTAAGATGGTCTCTAGATACACGGTATTTACATTCGCATTAACTGCAATTTTTTCTAACATTAAAATGATTTCGTATATTTTGTCAGCTAAAAAAAGAAAGATGGAGCATCCTACAAAAACGACTAGCAGGAATGCGAAATTTGGTTTTTGCTCTTTGACGATCAGTGCCAAAAAGGTGGCAACTAGGGCAATGGCCACGATTTTTATGATTTCAATCGCGAATCCCTCCCTTACTGAAATAGAAATACAGATTTAATTTTTTGAAATAAATCCTCTACAACAGAAGCAACCATGAATAAAATATAGATAAATCCGAAAAGTGTCACCCATTGGGCATATTCCTTCTTCCCAACCTGATCGAGTATCGTGTGAAGAAATGCCACAACTAGCCCAACACCCGCTATTTTAAATATGATGTCCACATCAATGCCCATTTTCATTCCCCCCACATATTCCTACATCAGCAAGATGATCAATAATAGCCCTGATAAAAAACCAAGACTTTTCATCATTTTTTCATATTTTCCCTGGCGGTCGAGTGCATCGCTCTCTTCCCGTTCCAAATGTGCCATCGTTAGCATGATTTGCTTTTGCTGATGATATTTATCGCTTTTTCCAAGCGTCTCCCCAAACTGTGAAAGAATCTCGAATTCTCCCTGTTGTAAAGCAAGGGATTGCCATATTTTCTTCAAACTATCATCCCATGCTTCTTTGACGGTGGTCTCACCTGACTCGAGTCGATTTGCAAATGTATCGAAAAAGATGGATAAAGGTTTAGCCATCTGTTTAGAAAGTTTCCTTGCTGCTTCTTTCAAAGGTGTATGACCATACATGATTTCAGCTTCAAGCGATTGCATGGCGACTTTCAGCTGTCTCAGTTGACGAGGCCTCATACTTAATTTTTTCGCAGCTTCGAAACCTGCCCATGTCGTTGCAATAATAATTATCGCTGCTCCTATTATCTTAAACATGCGGGCTCACACCTTCTCCCAAGAAAATGGGAACCCCCGCTGCATCAAGGACTTTGTAGCTCCTCTTACCGGATTTACTTCTCTGTAATTCTATAAAACGTTCAAAGATGTTTTGCTTTAATATTTCCGCGATAAAAGGTCGCTTCTTAATCTCACCCAGTGTATGGCCATGTGTGGTTATCATGAGTTTAATACCTGCATTCACCGCTTCCAGCACAGCCTGTGTATCCTCTGCACGACCTATTTCATCCACGATCAATACATCCGGGGACATTGAACGGATCATCATCATCATCCCTTCCGCTTTAGGACATCCATCGAGCACATCAACCCTTGTTCCAAATTCGAGTTGCGGCACTCCATGAACACATCCGGCAATTTCCGAGCGCTCGTCCACTATCCCCACCTTTTGAGGAGCAATGCCGCGTTTTTCATTACCACTGGATATCATTCTTGCAATATCACGTAATATGGTCGTTTTTCCCGTTTGCGGAGCACCGATCAACATAGTATGCTGCCATTCCCCGTCAAATAAATATGAAGTGAGTGGTTCAGCTGCACCTATTTTTTCACGTGCAACCCGAATATTGAATGAGGATATATCCCTGATCGCTTTGACCGACCCATTTTCAAGGATCACCTTCCCAGCAAGCCCCACCCGATGTCCGCCCGCTATGGTTATATAACCTCGCTTTAATTCTTCCTCAAGTGTATATAACGAAAATTGGCCTATTTGATTCAATAATTGATCTGCATCCAGATGGGTCACTTCATAGGAAAAGAAGTATGGTTCCCCTCCTACAATGACCTCAAGCGGCCTTCCAACCCGAATTCGCAGCTCTTCCATCTTATCGATCATCATCGGTGTCATACCCCGGAGTTGCTCGTTTAATTTTTTCGGTAAAAAAGAAAGAATCGTTTCCATTTTGACAATCCTCCTGTATACACCACTTTCAATAAAATATATGCCGACAAGCCCATAATGATGACAGGCTATTAAAGAAACAGACCTATTATTGATTTTTTATATCTTCCGAGATAAAAAAAAAAACAAAAAAAGACCGAGAAATTAATCTCGGTCTACAGTCTGTAGACAAATTCGAAGAAAACGAGTTTGCCTAAGTTTTTTTATGGCTTGTACAATTTGGACGTTGATTTCCACTCCAGGCACTCGCTTTCCGCGGGCGGTCCGGGAGCCTCCTCGGCGCCTTTGCGCCTGTGGGGTCTCCCTTGGACACGCTTTTCCCGCAGGAGTCTCGTACCTTCCGTTCCCAATCAACTTTGGTTTAACATTAAGATAGACCCCTTCCTACAGTCTTTTTAAAATAGGCGGATGAAAAAACTTGAGGTGATAAGGATTCTTTTTAAAACATGATTCTATTCAGCGAGATCAGCTTGAAATGATTACTTTAGACCAAATGGAGCCAGCTTGTAAAATGGAGATTAAAGAGGGCTATCGTGTGTACAAATCATCCTAATCCATTTGTGCGACTCGTTCATTTTTATCACAGTGTACAGAAAGTAAGGATCATCAGAAAGTGGTGACACTCCATATTTGGCAAGAATAAATGGAAGAAGCAGATCATCTGCGTCATCATGAAGTCCAATCCAATAAAAAATCAAAAAGGTTTCGGAATAAGACCATTCCGAAACCTTTTTGTCTACAATTTGAGGCCGAGAAATTAATCTCGGCCTCCTTTCATTTATGCACGTGATACGTAAGAACCTTCATTAGTGTTGATCAATAATTTGTCACCTTGGTTGATGAAGAATGGAACTTGAACCGAAAGGCCCGTCTCAAGTACGGCTGATTTCGTGCCGCCTGAAGATGTATCTCCTTTAATTCCCGGCTCAGTCTCCGCCACTTCAAGTTCAACTGTGTTTGGAAGCTCGACCCCAAGTGTTTCCGCTTGGAAAGTCATGATATGTACTTCCATATTTTCCTTAAGGAATTTAAGTTCACGTTCAATGCTTGAAGCAGGCAGTTCGATTTGGTCATACGTTTCGTTATCCATGAATACATGGCTATCTCCACTTGCATAAAGGTACTGCATCTTGCGGTTTTCGATATGTGCTTTAGCGACTTTTTCACCAGCACGGAATGTTTTCTCTTGAATTGAACCCGTACGAAGGTTACGAAGTTTAGAACGTACAAAAGCTGCACCTTTACCAGGTTTAACATGTTGGAACTCGATAACCTGCCAAATTCCATTATCTACTTCAATTGTAACACCCGTGCGAAAATCGTTTACAGAAATCATAAATTTGTCCTCCTACATGTACATGTTTACAGAATGATTAACTCTTTGGTTGAATGAGTAAGTGCTTCGTTACCTTCAATTGTAACGATTGTATCATCTTCAATCCGCACTCCGCCTACACCCGGTAAGTAAATGCCCGGTTCAACGGTTACAGCCATACCTGGTTCTAAAATGATATCAGACCTTAAGGATAATGCTGGACCTTCATGTACTTCAAGACCGATTCCATGTCCGGTCGAATGACCAAAATACTGCCCATATCCCTTTTCTTCAATTAGATTACGAGTTAGTGCATCCGCTTCCCTGCCAGTCATACCAGGTTTGATCCCAGCCATTCCTCGCAGTTGAGCTTCCAAAACAATGTCATAAATATTAATAAGTTCTTCACTTGGCTTGCCAACTGCTAATGTCCGAGTGATATCAGACACATACCCGTTATAGTATGCCCCGTAATCCAATGTGACAAAATCGCCTTTTTCGATGATTTTATCCGTAGCCACTCCATGTGGAAGTGCGGACCTTATGCCGGATGCTACAATGATATCGAAGGAAGAAGAAGTTGCCCCTTGTTTCCTCATAAAGAATTCAAGTTCATTGGATACATCCAGTTCCGAGATCCCTGGACGCAGGAAATCCAGAATATGTGTAAACGCAGCATCAGCAATAGCAGCCGCTTCCTTTAATATCTTAATCTCTGATGAAGTCTTTATCAAGCGTAAATTCTCAATAACACCCGACACCGGCGAAAGTTGACCATCAATGGCCGCTTCGTATGCCTTATATGTAGCATAAGTCAGGTGCTCTTGCTCAAAGCCCAGCTTGCCGATATTCATCGCTTTAGCCTGCTTGCCTACTTCTTCGATGATGGTTCCTTTGTGTTGAACGATCTCATAATCCGGTGCCTGCTTGCCCGCTTGTTCCACGTATCGGAAATCAGTGATGAATTTAGCTTCTTTTTGGGAAATAAGGACAACGCCTGCACTTCCCGTAAAGTTGGTCATGAATCGGCGGTTATATGTACTGGTGATCAAAAAACCATCAATGCCCACCTTTTCCATTGAGGCCCTTAAGCGCATTAGTTTATTCATTTAATTTCTCCCCTTTGCAATCTTTGTGATCGCCTGCAACGCCAATTCATATCCGTGTATCCCCAAGCCGACAATCTGTCCCGCCGATACCGCCGCGGTCACTGATTCATGCCGAAAGCTTTCACGGGCATGTATGTTCGAAATATGCACTTCCACCACTGGAACATCAATTCCGGCTATTGCATCACGAATCGCATAGCTATAATGAGTAAAAGCTCCAGGATTAATGATAATCCCGTCGATCCCATGATCCTCTGACCAATGGAGCTTGTCGATAATTGCTCCTTCATGGTTAGTCTGAAAAGAGGTTAATTCCACATTTAACCCTTGAGCTTGCTGCATTAATTGCGCTTCCACATCCGCAAGCGTCGAGGATCCATAATGCGCAGGTTCCCGCTTCCCCAAGCGATTTAAATTCGGACCATTGATTAGTAAAATTTTTGTCATCATCAAACACCTGCTCATGTTAAAAGAATGCTTTCCATGAACATTCTATCATAATTACAAATTGTCTTACTACTTTTTTACAACCAAGAAACAATCAGCTTTCCGATTGCTTCTCGGCTTTGTTTTTTTGACGTATATACTCCTGATGATCGTATGATATAGAAAACCCTATAAAAAGACCGTATATAATAAAAATGCAGACACTTGTTATAACCGTATTTGCTGACATCTTAGAAAAGGTTGGCAAATCGACGAACATCGGTTTTAGGACAAATACCATCAAAGCCCAGCAAACCACTCCGAAAAAAACACCCGAAAAAATACTCTTCATCCTTTTAAAAAGACTATAGTATATAAAAGCGATCCCCACGGATAGAATTCCGAATAAAATTATGGTCATTACCGTACCGAGCCAATGATCGATCCAGGTCATGTTGGACCATGAAGTTAGTATGAATTTTGGGCTAAAATCCATAAAATTAAAATAATGGGCAATGATTCCGATAGAACTGGCTAAAGCCCCCCCAACAAAACCGACAGCAAGTACATTGTAGATTAACATGCTTTGATATTCCTGTTGAATTTGTCCATTTTCATTAGAAGACATATCAATCACCTCCGCTACGTAGTATGCCCTTTGTTAATTAGAACTATTTTTTTTTATTCTTAGGAAGGAGAATCACTAGAGGTTTTGTGATTTATTCTGTATGATTAAATCATAAATAATCTACTTTTTTCAGAGGAAAATACCCATCCTCTGTTGAAGATTATAATGTACACAGGATACTATCTTCCTGTGATTCAACATTCATAAAGTAATCGCAGGGTTAAAGCTTCCATTCAATTTTATTGGAACACCTTTAAACCCTTGTGATGCTTGATAATAAACATGTTAGCACCCTTGAGAGAGCTACGTGAATAACTATTAGGTTGGTGTAGAAATGTCTGAGGTTCAAAAACCCGTTTATGGAGGGCAGGCTGTAGTGGAAGGCGTCATGTTTGGGGGCAAACATCACACAGTCACTGCGGTACGCCGCAAAGATTCAACGATCGCTTATTATCATTTACCGCGTGAATCGAAGCCTGCTGTAAAGCTTATGAAAAAAATACCGTTTCTACGGGGGATCGTATCATTGATCCAGTCAAGTGCCACCGGCTCGAAACATCTGAACTTTTCCACAGAACAGTATGAAGAAGAAGACGGGGAAAAACAGGTCGAAACGAAACAAGAAACGAAAGAACCCTCTAAATTAAGTCTTTGGCTAGGTGTTGCCGTGATCGGTGTGATCTCCTTCCTATTTGGGAAATTGCTTTTCACCTTGGTTCCTGTCTTCCTCGCAAAATTGACAGAACCCATTTTCAGTGGCCATACGGCTCAGGTATTAGTGGAAAGCTTGTTCAAGCTGATCTTACTGCTCGTATATATTTATGTAGTTTCCTTGACGCCATTAATCAAGCGGGTCTTTCAATATCACGGAGCTGAGCATAAGGTGATCAATTGCTTCGAAAGCGGAAAAGAATTGACTGTGGCAAATGTGCAGGCAAGTTCCCGCCTTCATTATCGCTGTGGCAGCAGTTTTATTTTATTTACTGTCATTGTAGGGATGTTTATCTATCTTCTCGTACCAACGGATCCGTTATGGGTTCGTGTCGTCAATCGCATTTTGCTTATCCCCGTCGTGCTAGGCATTGCCTTCGAGGTATTGCAGGCAACGAACAAATTAAAGGATATTCCTGTTCTGCGCTACCTTGGTTACCCTGGACTTTGGCTTCAGTTATTGACGACCAAGGCTCCCACCGATGATCAAGTCGAAGTCGCATTAGCATCCTTCCATGAACTGTTAAGGATGGAAAAAGAGACAGAAAAAAGTTTAGAATCCGATGTAATTGTGTAAAACATCTATACACATTTTGATTATGGAAAATCATATACTAACTATGGGAATGCCTTTTACTTTTTTTCAAATATTTTACATTAACGATGTTTAAAATAAGCTAATAATGCTTATGATGCTCTTAAGGAGGTGTCTTTGTTGAAACGTTTCATATCTTTCATGATATACGGAATCATCGCCCTCGGAGTCCTCGGACTAATGAGCCGACTATTTAATGACCCGATTGGCTTTTTTAGAAACATTCTCATAATAGCCATTGTCGCAGGGATTATTTATATGATTTATACCGGATTAACAAAGGGAAAACCAGTTAAGAAAGAGCAGCAAGCATTCCGAAAGGCTGCCCGCCAATCGAAAAAAAGGCTAAAAAACCGAACTTCGAAAAAAGATAATGTGGCTAGCTTCTCTGCAGCAAAATCATCAAAGAAAATAAAATGGAGAAAGAAAACGGATAGTCACTTAACCGTCATCGAAGGGAAAAAGAATAAAAAGAAAAATCGGGCTTCTTTTTAAGAGCCCGATTTTTCTTTTTATAATCAATAAGTCCATTTTTTTAGGAATTCTTTCGTGCACTGCCTTCCCCGATTCATCAATTCACCTTTTTTTTCATCATTCAGATTGAAATCCATTGCAGAAATTCCCTTCATCGGGATAAATACAATATTATGGACGTGTTTCTTGGAAATATACCGTGCATCATGGGCATCTTTCATCGTTTTGAATAATGCGGAGAACAATTCAACCGCATTATCCACCTTATGCGGTTTCCATATCTCATCGACACTTAGCCGCAAGCCGATGACCGGCCTTTCCTTTCTTACATGATCTGAATTGAATAGCCACATTGGAAAATTGCTTAACACACCTCCATCAACAAAAAGGAACTTGCTTTTTCCGACATCAAGTTTGACTGGCTCAAAAAAATAAGGAATGCTACAACTCATTCTTACTGCCTTTGCCACTGGAAAAGTGCTCGGATCAATGCCATAGTTCGGTAAATCATCAGGCAGTACCACCAATTTCCCATTTGTAATGTCAGAGCTTATGATTCGGAGGGATT
This sequence comes from Peribacillus sp. FSL P2-0133, assembly GCF_037975445.1. Lineage (NCBI taxonomy): Bacteria > Bacillati > Bacillota > Bacilli > Caryophanales > Bacillaceae > Peribacillus > Peribacillus sp. FSL P2-0133. Next base: position 3,878,283 of record NZ_CP150254.1, read on the forward strand.
TCGGTCGAATATCCTTAAAGGTGACTACATTCCTTTCGGCAAGTTTACCGGCGACCCATGTCTCCAGTGCGTTGCCTTTATAAAGGCCAAGTTTCCAATATAAAAGGAGCCATTCGGCAAACGGGATAGGCAAAAGACCACGCCTTTTGTCCAGCAGGCCGCTTAAATCTATATCAAGAAAAAGCTTTTCCATTTCTTTACCTGTGTACCCAGCTGCTACGAAAGCTGCAATTATGGACCCTGCACTCGTACCGGCTGTTCGATGGAATACAAATCCCCGTTCTTCCAATTCCTGCAGGGCTCCCACTAAACCATAGCCTTTAATCCCGCCTCCGGAAAAAACGCCGTCAATAATCATAGCTGCCCTCCCCTAATCCGGTCTTTACATTTCTAAGCAGGATTAGAGCGATTTATGACAGTTTTAAATAGAAAAATGCCTTGATTCAGGTAAAATACTGAATTTCCGCTTTAGGGAAGAATTCCGCTATATACCCACGAATAGTCGTTTCCAGTTCTGCGGCTTCGTCTTTTTGATAAACATATTTACCAATTCCATATCGGCCCCATTTATATTTACGCTTCGTTTCGTCCAGTTCCAATTTTGTTTTAGGGTAGTTTTTTTGAATCACTTTTTTTGCTGGGCCAGTAAACCGATGCTGAATTAATTCGAAAGTCAAGTCAGGGATATCCACCCCATTTAAAGCCTCACTCAACCGTTCGAATAATTCATGGTAGCCCTCCTTCCATGCTTCATGACGATATATTGGAGCTACGATAAAACCGAGGGGATATCCGGCACCTGCCACTTTACGTGCCGCTTCCATCCTTTCTTCGAAGCTCGAAGTGCCGGGCTCGAAATTCTTTATCACATAACGTGAATTTATACTGAAGCGAAATCTTGTTTTTCCATTATGTTCAGCATCCAATAGATGGTCGACATGATGAAATTTAGTTACGAACCTTAGAACCCCATATTCACTTTTCCCAAAATATTCTATGGCCCTTTTTAACGAATGTGTCAAATGGTCAATTCCCACGATATCCGATGTACAGGCTGCCTCAAAACGAGTAATTTCAGGCTTTCTCTCATTTATATATTTTTCGGCTGCTTCGAAAATCTCATCAAGATTCACATATGTCCTAATATATGGTTTTGATCCGAGTGTGGTCTGTAAATAACAATAGTGACAATGCCCCATACACCCTGTAGCAAGAGGTATGGCATATTCAGCAGATGGCTTTGAGGAATCGAATTTCAATGTTTTTCTGATTCCTACCACAAGCGTTGATTTTGCGACACGATATTTTTGCAGATCATTTTCTCCAGGAAGATCCCTAATTTGGTTATGCGATGTGGTCTCACGGATTTCAATGTTCAAATCTTCGAATTTCTTTTTTAACTCCCGGCCAAGCGGGTATTCCAGTGCCCTTGGCTCAATATATACTAACTGTGGCATAAATGGTTTCATTTCGATCTCCAATCTTTTATCGATTTGTTCATATTTTCAATCGAACTACACAATCTATATTATAAGGATAGTTTTTCTTTATTCTGTTAGCCTCATGATTGTTTTTACTTGGAAATTCAAAATGAAGGAGATGCGATATGGTTAATAAACGAGACTTCTTGACAAATGGAACGGGGAAACAAGCGATCACCGTCCAAACAGATAATAAATTTCCAAATCCAAGGAATATACCTGGAGACTCGGTCGATGAATTTTCGGTATTGAAAGATGGCAACCAATATCTAGCTGAAAAGGAAATAGGGCAGCAAAATGAAAATGGTTGATTGAACGCAAAAGGAAGACCGAATTTACGATGATTCGGTCTTCTATGTAACTGAACAGACTGTTACTACCCCACATATATGAAAAAAGCCGTTAAGATAGCTTTGCAGCATACTTAACGACTTCCCATCCATCAGCTTATAGCCCGCATTTTAATTGCGCTCCGCAATTCGTGCAAGTATTGCATCCGCCCATTTCCTGGACTTCACCTTTACGGCAGACCGGGCAAGTGTTACCCACTTCCGATCCAATTGTAACATTCGTCGAACGCAGTTCATTTATCGTATCGACCAATACAACTTTTTTCTTAACTTCCACATCTGTCAATTCATCCATTTCAAGCTGCTCGTCCATTTGGTTTTCTTCCGCTTTAAGCGTAAGGACCTGACTGTCACGGCTGCCATCCACATATACAGTACCGCCTTTTGCTCCGCCTTTGTATAGACGTTCATATACTTTTTCAACTTGTTCGACAGTATATCCTTTTGGAGCGTTGACTGTCTTACTGATCGAGCTGTCAATCCAGCGCTGAATGATGCATTGAACATCAGCATGTGCTTCTGGAGCTAATTCCATAGCGGAAATGAACCATTTTGGAAGCTCTTCTGAATCGGCTTCTGGATGACGGTCCAAGTATTCCTGTACAATGTCAGCCTTCACTTCAATGAATTTACCCAGACGGCCGCTGCGGAAATACGTAAAGGAGAAATATGGTTCAAGACCTGTTGATACCCCAACCATCGTTCCTGTACTTCCTGTAGGAGCCACTGTCAATAAATGAGAGTTACGGATGCCATGTGCAGCAACACTTTCCCTGATATCTTCCGGCATTTTTTCCATAAATCCGGTTTGTGTGAAACGTGTTCTAAGCTCATTGGTTTCTTTGTCCGTTGCCCCAATCAGGAACGGGAAACTGCCTTTTTCTTTTGCGAGTTCCACGGAAGCCCTGTAAGCTGTAGTCGCAATCGTTTCAAACACCTTGTCAACCAGGATATTTCCTTCTTCAGAGCCATATTCCGTTTCACAGTAGATCAACAGGTCATGCAGACCCATTACACCAAGTCCAACCCGTCGCTCACCCAGTGCCTGTTTTTTGTTTTCATCCAAGAAATAAGGAGTTGCGTCAATGACATTGTCCTGCATACGCACACCGACTTCGACGGTTTGCTTAAGCTTCTCGAAATTGACCGTTTTGCTATCTTTATCAGCCATTTCAGCCAGATTGACTGCCGCAAGGTTACAAACCGAATATGGGGCCAATGGCTGTTCGCCACAAGGGTTCGTGGCTACGACCTGCTGACCGTATGCTTTGGCATTCGTCATTTCATTAGCATTATCGATAAAGAAAATACCTGGTTCAGCAGAATATGTGGCACAAATGTTTATTAAGTTCCAAAGCTCTTTAGCTCGGATTTTACGGTAAACACGGACTTTGTGACCCATTTTCTCCCATTCACGAACATCACCGACATTATGCCATTCTTCATTGTAAATGGCCATTTCCTCGGCATTATAGCTCTCTACATCAGGAAAACGCAATTCGTATTCCGCATCTTGTTCCGCTGCTTCCATAAATTCCTTAGTCAGGCAAATAGAGATATTGGCTCCAGTCAGAAAATCCGAATTATGGACACTATACGTTCCACCTGTACGGATCTTTTCTTCTGCATCCCTAATGATTTTCTCGCTAAATCCACCTTGGCCAGGAATCTCCTTATAATTGATGATCCCTTGATACATAGCCGTTTCCTGTTCCGTGTGCGGCGTGAATTTCAATTTATCAGTCGCATATTTCTTGATGGCTTCATCTTTAGTGTTTTCCACTAGGTAACGCAGAATCCTTGGATTTTGCATTTTGGAAATGATGAACTCCGCAATATCAGGATGCCAATCAGCAAGCATGATCATTTGCGCGCCGCGTCTGCTACCGCCCTGTTCAACAAGATGCGTCAGTTTCGCAATATCGTCAAGCCATGAAACTGAACCCGAGGATTTTCCATTCACCCCTTTTGCCAGAGTGTTTCTTGGACGCAGTGTCGATCCGTTCGTACCCACTCCGCCGCCGCGGCTCATGATTTCCATCACTTGTTTCCTATGTTCTGATATCCCTTCACGTGAATCCGGGACGAATGGCATTACATAGCAGTTGAAATAAGTAACGTCCGTATTGGAACCTGCACCGTACAATACTCGTCCTGCCGGGACAAAATTAAGGTTCTTTAATTCTTCATAGAATTTATTGAACCATTCCGTTCTTTTTTCTTCCGTGGTTTCCACTGATGCCAAGCCCGTTGCATTACGTTTCGCAATTTGTTCATAGTATATTTCAAGCGGCTTTTCAATTATATCCAACGGACGGTTTACAATTCCCGTCTCCACTTCTTCCGGATTATCCAATACGCCACGGAATTCTTCATCCACCAATACCTTGGCTTTTTTGGTTTCCCAATCAATTTCAACGATGTAACCGAGACCCCTTGCCGGGAATTTCGGATCTTCCTTAATCGTCAACACGACGAAATCGCCTGCCGAGAGTGTGATTTTTTCAGTATCCTTAAAAGAATAGCGGTCAAGCATGACTAGACGGGACACTCCCTTATGCGCCATTTTCATATCAGCAGTTACAGGGTGAACCTGGGGAAATAAAGAAATATCCTTATTCAACCTTTCTAGATCAACCTTTAAAGCTTCTTTTATTACAACCGACATAATTCCCTCTCCTTTATATGTTTCAAGATCCGTTCTTGCTGCCGCAAAAATCCTTATGTAGCCTTACATGTCCGTTTCGCTTAACAAGTACCCTAAATTTATCATAGCGAAACTCAAAAATCAACATATAGTGTCGTATTAAATATTTCAACTACTATATATTGTGTTTGTTTTGAATAACTTTTAATTTTGTCAAACGATAAATCAATTAATATAGTTAGTAAAAGGGAGGAAAATGTCGATTTACAATAATTTTTCATCAGATTTCAATTAATTTGGACCTTGCTTTTTCCCCCATCCCTTTTAGGGCTTATCCCTGCAAGGGATAGCTTATTTGGTCAAAAAAATCTGAAAAAACTTTTTTATTTAATCACTCTAATTATCCCACTTCGTCTATCTCATGAAATTCCATTCATCGCTTTCATATTTGCTTTCTGCAATGGCCTTCACTTCCAGCAATTGCTTTTCAGTTAGGACGTATGGCTCTAACTCGATCGAAAGTCCTTCCGCAAAACCTTTTTCAAAAGCTTCTTTCGCTTCAGGTATGGTAATCTTTCTTCCGGCAATGTCATTTATGGCCACAGCTTTATTTTTTAAATTTTTTTGCATTCTCTCTTTAACCCTGTCATTTGAGAATTTAAATACGCTAAAGAGCTTATCATCATCAAGTTCAAGCAAAATGGAACCGTGCTGAAGGATGACGCCTTTTTGCCTGGTTTGAGCGCTGCCAGCGACCTTCCTGCCCTCGACGACCAGTTCATACCAGCTTGGAGCATCAAAGCAGACGGAAGACCTGGGCGTTTTTAAAGCCGCTTTTTCCTGATCGGTTCTAGGCACGGCAAAATAAGCATCCAATCCCAGATTCCTGAACCCCATTAATATTCCTTCAGAAATGACACGATATGCTTCAGTAACGGTAGTTGGCATTCCCGGATAGGATTCTGGAACGATTACGCTATAAGTCAATTCATGCTCGTGCAGTACCGCTCGTCCTCCTGTCGGCCTGCGAACAAAACCAAGGCCCTGCCTTTTGACCTCTTCCAAATCAATTTCCGCTTCAGCCTTTTGAAAATAACCAATCGACAATGTCGCTGGATCCCAGCCGTAAAAGCGTATAATTGGCGGAATTTCAGCTTTGCTTTGCCAGTTTAACAGTGCTTCGTCCAACGCCATATTAAAAGCCGGTGAACAATACCCCGAATCTATAAAACCCCATTTTTCTTTAGTCATCCTTACCCCTCGTTTCAATAGACTGTTTTTCATTCCCCCACAAAAACTCACATGTAGTAGTTTAACAGACTTTAACACTCTAAAAAAGAAAGTGCTATCAAGTCGATGAAGAATTTGATGAAAATTCTTTTTGATTATTGGGTAAAGCAATTATATAATAAAGATTGTCTGTATTCGTTAAGGTAGAAGGGAGTTTTTATGTTTGGAAATATTATATACACTGCTCATCATCTTGGGAGTGGTTATTGCGTATTCACTTTTTAATTGGTACCGCCAGCGTAAAATCGTTAAAACATTAACACAGGACGAATTTATCGCTAACTACAGAAAAGTGCAGCTAATCGATGTGCGGGAACCGAATGATTTCGATAATGGTCATATCTTAGGCGCAAGAAACATCCCTATGACTCAAATGAAAACCCGCTTGGTCGAAATTAGACCGGACAAGCCTGTATATTTGTATGCTCAAAGCGAAATCATCAGCGGAAGAGCTGCAGCCATGCTATACAAAAAGGGCTACAGGGAACTTTTTCACCTAAAGGGCGGTTTCAAGATGTGGACCGGGAAAATCAAAGCAAAGAAATAAGACCCCATCACCGCATGGGCTCTTTTAAATTAAAAAGCATTCTTGTGCATCATGCGGGCTCTAGGAAAATGAAAGTTAACTGTTGAACTTTAATGAATTCTTACATAAACATGAAAAATCCCCGCCGGCAGGCAGGGATTTTTTTCGTGTAAGCTATCAGTCTATGCTTGATAACGCAGAACAGGTTTTCTTGCAGCAAGAGTTTCATCAAGCCGCTTTATAACGGTTGTATGCGGAGCTTCCTGAACGATTTCCGGGGTTTCTTCCGCTTCCTTGGCAATCTGGATCATCGCATCGATGAACGCATCCAGCGTTTCTTTTGACTCGGTTTCAGTCGGTTCTATCATCATTCCTTCTTCCACGTTCAACGGGAAGTAAATGGTTGGAGGATGATACCCGAAATCCAGCAATCTTTTGGCTATATCGAGAGTCCTTACCCCTAATTTCTTTTGACGGCGTCCGCTTAATACGAATTCATGCTTACAATGACGATTATATGGTAAGTCAAAAAATGGTTCTAACCTACGCATCATATAATTGGCATTGATGACCGCATTCTCCGTGACGGCTTTAAGGCCATCAGGACCCATTGACCGAATGTACGTATATGCCCTCACGTTTATCCCAAAATTACCATAATAAGGTTTTACCCTGCCAATGGATTGCGGACGATCATAATCAAGAACGAATTGCTCACCTTGTTTGACCACAAGCGGTTTAGGCAAGTAAGGAATCAAGTCCGACTTCACCCCTACAGGACCAGAACCCGGGCCGCCGCCGCCATGCGGGCCTGTGAATGTTTTATGGAGATTTAAGTGAACCACATCAAAGCCCATATCACCCGGGCGTGCTTTTGATAGGACTGCATTCAGATTGGCTCCATCATAATAAAGCTTCCCGCCTGCGTCATGGACAAGTTGTGCCATTTCCAAAATGTTTTCTTCAAATAATCCCAATGTATTGGGGTTCGTCAGCATCAAGGCCGCCGTATCCGGTCCGACAACACGCTTTAAATCCTCAAGGTCGACTAACCCATTTTCATCCGACTTCACTGTAATCGTTTCAAGTCCGGCAACAGTTGCAGAAGCAGGATTCGTACCGTGTGCAGAATCAGGTACAATCACTTTAGTCCGTTCTGTATCGCCATTCGCTTCGTGAAAAGCGCGAATCATCATCAATCCAGTCCATTCACCGTGAGCACCCGCTGCAGGCTGTAGTGTCACTTGGTCCATCCCGGTGATTTCCGTTAAGTGTTCCTGCAAATCAAATAATAGTCCCAATGCTCCCTGAACAGTAGCCGGATCCTGATATGGATGGATATGGGCAAAACCGTTGAAGCGTGCCACATTTTCATTTATTTTCGGATTATATTTCATCGTGCATGAACCCAGCGGATAAAAACCCGAATCCACCCCATGATTCCGTTTGGAAAGTGCTGTATAATGACGCATGATATCCAGTTCGGACACCTCAGGAAGCTCTGCCTCTTCTTCACGGATGTAGTCGGCAGGAAGAATTTCTTCGAGCGGAATAGTTGCAACATCCATTTCTGGCAGACTGTATCCGATTCGACCGGAAGTACTGATTTCAAAAATGAGTGATTGATCTTGATTATTCATGTTGATCCCCCAATTCCTGCGCAAGTGCATCAATTTCTTCTTTTGTTCTAAGTTCAGTTACCGCGACCAGCATATGGTCTTTCAGCTCAGGATAAACCGTCCCTAAATCGAAGCCGCCAATCATCCCTTTTTCAAAAAGGTTTTTATTGATTTCTGAAAACGAAGCAGGCAGTTTAATGACAAATTCATTAAACGAAGGACCGTCGAATATCACTTCCACCCCTTTTGCCATAATTACTTTTTTCGCATAATGCGCTTTTTGAATATTTTGCACGGCCATTTCTTTGACACCCTTTTTCCCAAGCGCGGTCATTGCAACAGAAGCTGCCAAGGCATTCAAAGCTTGATTGGAACAAATGTTGGATGTGGCTTTGTCACGGCGAATGTGCTGTTCACGAGCTTGAAGAGTCAGTACAAACCCCCTTTTTCCATTTTCATCCACCGTTTGACCGACGAGTCGGCCCGGAACTTTCCGAACAAGTTTATTAGTAACGGCAAAATATCCACAATGAGGTCCCCCAAATGCCGCTGGAATGCCGAATGGCTGGGCATCCCCCGCTACGATATCTGCACCGAGTGCACCAGGGGATGTCAAAGCTCCCAATGCAAGCGGGTTACTGGAAACGATAAACATGGACTTGACTCCATGAATGATTTCCTCCATTTCTTTCAATGGCTCGATGCGGCCAAAAAAGTTCGGATATTGCACGATCACTCCTGCAATGTCATCATTCGCCAATTCCCTTAAAGCAGCTAAGTCCGTCACACCGTCTTTATAAGGAACTTCGACCACTTCCACCCGTTGCCCTTTCGCATATGTCTTCACAACTTCTCTTGATTCAGGATGAACGGTTCCTGAAATGAGAATCTTCTTGCGTCGTGTCTGGCCTGAAGCAAGCATGGCTGCTTCAGCTAGCGCCGTCCCGCCGTCATACATGGAGGAGTTAGCAACATCCATGCCCGTCAATTCACATATCATCGTTTGATATTCAAAGATCGCCTGAAGCTCGCCCTGTGAAATTTCAGGCTGATAGGGTGTATAAGCCGTATAAAACTCAGAACGGGATAAAACATGATCGACGATGACCGGTGCGTAATGGTCATAGACACCCGCACCAAGGAAGGAAGCATAGTTTTTAAGGTCCGCATTCTTGGCAGCAAGCCTTGATAATTCTTTCATTAATGCAGGTTCCGATTTAGCAGGCTTGATATCGTATTCTCCTTGAAAACGAACGCTTTCAGGGATATCATTGAAAAGTTCTTGAACAGTAGATACCCCTATCGCTTCCAGCATTTCTTGTTTATCTTGCTCTGTCATGGGTAAATAACGATGTTTCATCTAATGACCATTCCTCTCTATTTACGTGGTTTTTTATAAAAAGGTGTTTGTATGATAACGGCTTTCAAACGTTTGGAACGGATTTCCACTTCGACTTCCGCATCCAGCACCGAAAATTCCTTATCGATAAGTACCAATCCCACGTTTTTCTTCAACGTTGGTGATTGGGTACCGGTCGTGACCTCGCCAATGGCTTTATCACCGCTGTAGACCTTATACCCATGACGTGGAATGCCACGGTCAATCATTTCAATTCCCACAAGCTTGCGGGGAGCTCCTTTCTCCTTTTGCTCAGCAAGAACGGCTTTCCCGAAAAAATCCACTTCCTTATCCACTTTTACTGCAAAACCAATACCGGCTTCCATCGGGGTGATGTCCGCTGAAAGCTCCTGTCCATACAGCGGCAGTTTCGCTTCAAAACGCAGGGTATCACGAGCACCTAAACCAATCGGCTGAACCCCCTCTTCCTTTCCGGCTTCCATAATCGCCTTCCAAAGGGCAGGACCATTTTCACTGTCGCTATATATCTCAAACCCATCTTCACCAGTGTATCCAGTACGGGATACCAACGTGGAGATACCGTTGATCAGGACATTTTCCTTGAACTTGAAAAATCCAATTTCACTTAAGTCAGTATTTCCCGATAGTTTTTGTAATATCTTTTCTGCAGATGGTCCTTGAAGTGCCAGCTGTGTATAGTCACTCGATACATTCGTAATTTGGACATCTTCCGTTAAATTAGCTTGCAGCCAATTGAAATCTTTTTCTGTATTCGCTGCATTGACCACGAGCAGATAGTCGTCCTCAGCCCTTTTATACACGATAAGATCATCAACCGTGCCTCCGTTTTCATAACACATGGCGGTATATTGGGCACCGCCCTGTTGCAGCTTTGATATATCATTAGTCAGCATCTTCTGTAAAAAGGAAAGGCTCCCAGGACCCTTAACATCGACTTCCCCCATATGGGAAACATCGAATAACCCCGCTTTTGTACGTACGGCTTCATGTTCGTCCTTTATACCCGAAAATTGGACAGGAAGTTCCCAGCCGCCAAAATCAATCGTTTTACCTCCGTATTCACGATAAACCTCAAATAGTGGTGTTCTTTTTAAATTGGTCAAAAAATGACCCCCTTCAGATTTTTTTAAATTAATTGGCTTCATTATCAAAAGCTTCTTGTCATTACGCATCAGGTATATCCTGATTCATGATGTGAAAAAAGCACAAAAAAGGACAGAGAAAGCCCGTTTGAGCTTTTTCTCTGTCCTGAAACCTGAAAGTTTACCTATGTAATAGGTTTTCCCCTTTGGTGGCCGTCCCAAAACGGGCGGCGCTCTCCAGAGTTGCGTCCAATAAGAGTTCTTTTGCCTGAGAGATTCACTGCTAAGTTTGCTCCTTCGGCGCTACATCCGTAGTCTCTCCCCTTATCTTCACCCGCATATGAATGGTCTACCAATGAAAGGAAGCGAAATAGCCCCAAGCATCGGTAAAACCTTTGAGCATCATGGAATGCATTCTCTGCCAATTCTCCTAAAACTTCAGAAACCGTTTGAGTGATCTCCTTCAGTAATCTTGGATAAATTAGGAGCCTATAGCTCATACTAAGAAAACACGAACTGCAAAATCGATGTACAAAGATTCTTTGTAGCGTTTGGAAATTGGAATTTTCTAAATATACTTATATCCTACCCTAAGAAACTTATCTCTGCAATATCTTTTGAAAAGAAATATTTTTCTTACTTCACATACGAAATGTTCGGGTTTTGACCTTTTATTAAGGAAATTATGATTTAAGAGGGAGTTATTTCTATGAAAATCAATATATCCTTCAATTCTGAATGGAATGACGAGTTTCTGCAAAAAATGGAAAATGACGGTCCATGGGGAAATTGGGAGCTTTATAAGTTGGCGGTTCAAATGGAGGAAAATCTTATCATCCCTGATTTTGAAGGTTTACAGGCGCCCAAGCACCTTCCGCAGTTAACCCCGCTTCCCCATCAATTGGAAGCAGCCAAGCAAGTGGTGGAAAAGATGAATGGAAAGGCCATTTTAGCTGATGAGGTGGGGCTCGGAAAAACAATTGAAGCAGGCTTGATCCTAAAAGAGTATATGATTAGGGGCCTTGTAAAAAAAGTATTGATCCTTGTTCCAGCCTCCCTTGTCACACAATGGGCTTTTGAATTGAATACCAAGTTTCATATACCGGCAGTCGTTCAGAGAAAAAGTTATGTTTGGGAATCCTGTGATGTGGTCATTTCATCCATTGATACAGCGAAACGCGCTCCACATCGAGATATCATTTTTACTCAGGAATATGACTTCATCATTATTGATGAAGCTCATAAACTTAAAAACAATAAGACGAAGAACTATGAATTCGTCCAAAATCTGAAAAAGAAATTTTGTTTACTCCTGACAGCCACTCCGATTCAAAATAAAGTCGAGGAGATTTTTCACCTCGTTTCGTTATTGAAACCGGGCCACTTGGGAAATGCCTCACTCTTTTCGGAAAAGTATAAAGGGAAAGGCCGGAACATCATTGAAGATGAACACCTAAAGGAACTGGTCAATACTGTCATGATTCGAAACCGGCGGGCCGATACTGGCATTGAATGGACAAAACGGCATGTGGAAACCATCACCATTGAATTTTCTCCAACGGAACAAGCATTGTACGATGCTGTTTCCAAATTCAAGCCTATTTCGGATGGATCAAAAGGAAGCGCCTTTTCGGCTCTCACTCTCCAAAGGGAAGCATGCAGCAGCAGAGAGGCGGTCTTTTATACATTAAAGAATATGAAAGAAAAATATGATCAGCCTTCCCCTGACTTTTTGGCAAAGCTTGATGATTTATTTTCTAAAGTGAATGAAACAGTTCAGAACTCCAAGGCTGAAAAAGCACTGGAACTGATCAAGAAAATTGATGACAAAGTGATTATCTTTACCGAATACCGGGCGACTCAGCTATATCTCCAATGGTACCTACAGCAGAATGGAATTTCTTCGGTTCCCTTCCGAGGCGGTTTTAAGCGCGGAAAGAAAGACTGGATGCGGGAATTATTCCAAAAGAATATACAGGTATTAATAGCAACAGAAGCTGGCGGGGAAGGGATAAACCTTCAGTTTTGCCATCACTTGATTAATTTTGACCTGCCATGGAACCCCATGAGGCTCGAACAGAGAATTGGACGGATTCACCGCCTTGGTCAGGAAGAAGATGTGATGATTTATAACTTTGCCACGAAAAATACAGTAGAAGAACATATTCTGAAGTTACTATACGAAAAAATAAATTTATTTGAAAAAGTAATTGGAGAATTGGATGATATTCTAACCAAACTGGATATTAACAACATTGAAGAATATTTAATTGATGTGGTCGGCGAGTCCAAAACAGAGGGCGAAATGAAGATCAAGATGGATAATTTTTCATCGTTAATCCAATTCGCTCAATCAATGAAGGAAGGTGAGGTTCATGCAGCAACGGGAAATTCATGATTTTTTAATAACTTTTTTTAAGGCCAACGATTGTGAAATACTGGATAATGCACCAACCCACCTTACAGTCCAATTGACGATTGAAATGGATAAAGAATTAATGAACAGACCCTTTTACTGGCATTATCTAGAAAAAACAGGTGGCGTTCCGAACCCAGCACAGATGACTTTCATTACCGATCCAGAACAAGCTCCATCCGATTTAAAGGGAGAAATGATTCATTTTGGCTCCCCACGCCTTCATCAAATTATTCAATCAACCAAAAAGCTGGCAGGGTATACTAGACTTTTTGAGGATACTCCTCCATTAAAAGGCGGCGGAAATAATCCTTTGTTTCCTTGGCTGACCCTGAATGTGAAAATATCCTATCAATGCGACCGTAAAAAAGATACTTTCATGTCGATAGGACTGAATCTAATCTCAGGTGAGATCATGGAAAAGTTTCACCATCGGGTTTTACCGATAAAGGTCACCCCAAAAATACCGGATTACTCCTTTACGCTTTCACCTTTGATCATGCCCAAGAGTGGATTGGCAAGACTGGATACATACATCAGGACCAGTTTCGAGGATGATGACCATTCTTGGGCGGAGGAAGCAATGCTGCGCTGGCAGAATGATTTGAATTTATTGGAGCATTTTTACAAAGATATGGACGAAAAAAGTGAGAGTTATTATACCGAGAAAGAAGCACTAAAAGCTCAATATGAACCCAACATCAGAATATCCATCATCAACGGAGGATTATTTTACCTTTCAGATAGGGCGTTGGGATAAGTAAAGAACGAAAAGAAACAGATGTCCTAATTTTCGGGACATCTGTTTCACTTTTTGATATTTTTCCTTACGAACATCGACAAAGCAAAAGGGACAATGCCAAACCAATGGGACATACCATGATTTTTATCCTCTTTTCTGTGACGGCGCTTTTCTTTTCGTTCTTTTTTCGTCAGATTAAAATACTCGACAAGCTGCTGCGTCAGATATTTAATATAAGCGTTTGTAGACATATAAAATCATCACCCTATGCAAAGTATGCCCGTTTTACGCTCCTTTTATTCCTTCGCTTGTTCCCTGAACACGTGAACATGTCGCGTTCCGTTTTAAAAGAGTGTTGATTATCCGTATTAGCCAGCTTGCTTTTCCAACCATTCTTTCACTTTCCCCGCTTCTTTATCGTATTGAATGATGACCCTGCCCTCGCGATCATTTTTAGTCGTGGAAGAAAACTCGATATATACGTAAGGACCTTCTTGTTTCATCAAGGAATACCGCACCACACCATTGGGATATGAAATTTCCCCCTGGATGATTTTTGGGATTTCTTCGCCCCACTCTGCCGTCACATCCATGATGGCTAGATGGACAAGATGGTCGGCCACAAGCGATTCTTCCACTTCTTTATAAAACTTTTTATCAATGATAAACTGGTCTATCATTAGTATCGTGAACATGATGAAAACACTCGCTACAATCATGACCATCGGGAAAACGACTCCTTTTTGATTATTCATCGACTTTCGTAACATTCCTTATGAAAGGGTGAAATCTTCGACTGAAAGTAGTTCCTGCTTTATCCGTTATATTTATAACAATGACACCGCCATCCTTTTCAACCCGGAATTCCGAAATGTTCTGCAAGATGACCTCATGCCCCATTCCATTCACTCGTCTTCGGACCTTATCTTCATATTGTTCAAACGATGATAATTGCTCACCTGAAAGCAAAAATAATTTATTTCCCATTACATCCTGAACTTTGGAACTCCGGACCTCCTGCTTCATTTGCATGGTAAAGACCTCCCACTCTTTAGGATGCAATTTATCAACGGACCCCATTTGGGTGTGAATGATAGAAAAAAGCTGTAGAACAAAAAGGGACGTAGTCATTAAAATCATTAAAGAAAAAAGCATTTCGATCATCGTAAAGCCATCATTTTTTCGCAGCATCACAAATGGATTCCAGATTACCCGATTCATCTTCATAACGTACACACCCTTCAATCATTCCCGGGAAATCCCCATGGTCCTTCCAAACCATTTCATAGGATCTTTTTTTGTAAATGATTTCCTGACCAACTGCTTGTATCTCCCCATCCATGAACGCCGTCAATCTTTCATATAATAAATGGTGGGCTTCTGTCCTTACGGCAATATCTTTCCGATCCATCAATAACTCTTCAAGAATGGGTAAAATGGCAAGGACCAGGAATATACAAACGGCAAATGCGGCTATCAGCTCAAGGTAGACGTAACCTTTACAATTTCTCAATCCTGAACCTCCCTTTACCGATATTGAGGATCAGCTTGTACTTTCCCTTTGAAGTGTCAATCATAATCGTTCCGGCTTTTGAAGCATTTCCATACTGATTAAAATGAAAGCTGAACCCCAAAGTGCCACTTAAAAACTGTATATCCTCTGGTATGATTCTCTCTAAAACGATCCCCTCCTTATAAGACGAAACGGTATAAACCTTTTTGGTATTATCAATATGGAGGTAAATCAAGCTCTCATGACTGATGGCATACTGTTGTGCATAGAAAAGATCTTCATGGAATTGAGAAAGGAATAGCCTATTTTCCATTCCTTTGGTGAAGCTAGGATATAGATTAGGACCGATGGAAATCAGGAGTACAAAAATAACGAGGACAATGAGGGTTTCAGATAGTGTATACCCCCCATTGGAATGCCGTATGTTCACTTCTCTCCTACTCAACGACCGTTATCTTTCCTTTACTATCCAAACTAATATCATCCCCATTAGGACAAGATGTCTGTTTGAGATAGCCTTGACTTTCCAACTCACCGATACTTCCGGGCAGTTTAGCATTGTCGATCTCATAAGCCTGTACCTGCGCTTGGGCCATCTTCACGAATGCTTCACATCCTTTAGACTGAATCGTAGATTGGTTCTTCGTGATATTGGGGATCGTTATAATCAATAGGATGGATATTACCAATAAAACAATAAGCATTTCAATTAATGTAAAACCACGTTCATTCATCACTTTCTTCAACATATCATCATGCTCCTGAAACCATCTGAATACCAGATGACCTTCGAGCATTTTCACCTCCGGAATACAAAAATAAAATCCTATATACCTTCGAGCAGTGAGAACATCGGCAGCAAAACTGCCAAATAAATGGATACAATCAAAAGACCTATAAGTGAGAACATAAGAGGCTGAATGATTTTCAAGATTGCATTCATTCTCTCTTCAATTTTCTCCAGTAAAAAACGACTGTAATGAAGCAGCTCCGCATCAAGTCTGCCGTATTTTTGACCATTTGCAGCGACCACCGGTAAATTCCCATCAAAATATGGGAGCTCCCGAAAAATCATTTCAAGTGATCTGCCCTCGATCAAATCATCCTTAATGATATTGCTTAGTTTTTGGTAAAAAGGCTGCTGTTGATTTATCGAGAATAATTTGATGCTATCGTTTATCGATAGCCCTCCGGAAAGTAAGCCACTGAATTGGCTAGCAAAAAAATAAGTTTCGTATAATTTGATGAAGGTTCCGAATATCGGAATTCTCATCAAAATCCTTCGCTGCCTTAATGGGCACAATCCGTTAAACCAAAATCGTTTGAGTATATACAAGAATAGGAGCAATCCGAGTAAAAAGAAGGGGAGTGCTGGAAGAATGAATGTGGAGGCTGCCATTAATTTTAAGAGTGTGTGCTGATCGACATCCATCGTGAAATAGATTGTCTGGAATTTGGGTAGGAGAATACTCTGAAGAATATAAAAAACGATGCTTACAAAAAAGACTAAGAATACGGGATACACCATTAACTTTTTTACTTTATCCATATCCTCGGTTCTTTTCTTCCAATATCGCCCTCCTTCTTTCAACGCCCGTTCCAGGTCGCCATATTGTTCTCCATAAAATATATAACTTACAAGCTGCGGATGAAAACCAAGATGGGTCAGCACCATGTGCAACGGGTAACCGTTCCTTAAATCGGCTTTAGCCTGAATGAAGTCTTCCGCTTTCTTCTTTGATTCCTGAAACTCAAGAAAATGTAAAGCGTCCGCCAAAGGATAACCATGATTCAATAATTCACCTAGCTTCGAAATAAAGACCGCCTGCTCTTTTACCTTCCATTTACTTTTTGGTTTCATCGTATACCAGCCGTTCATATTCCCCGGAATCCACATATCCCATCGCAACCGCTTTTCCGATTTCATCCTTCAATTGGCGGTAGCTGACCGTTGCCTTTCCTTTTTCATCTCCCATTATCCGGAGAACCTCAGCCAGGCTTTTTCCATATAGCAATTCATATACACTTGCCCTTTTATTCCTGGCAGTCATTTTGCAAGCTAAATCACAGTCCCCTTTACATGGAAGACATCGCAATTCAACCAGCCGCTGTGCTGTCACGCCAATCAAACTCTGTTCAACCTCAAGCAGGCTGACACCAAATTCCAGTAACCTGGAGATGGCGCCCTGGGCGTCCCTGGTATGCATGGTTGTAAGTATCAAATGACCGGTCAATGCGGCACGCACTGCGATTTTGGCGGTTTCTGCATCTCTGACTTCCCCAACCATGATCACGTCAGGGTCATGCCTCAGAACAGCTTTTAGACCAACAGAATACGTAACGCCCGCCTTTTCATTGATTTGGACTTGCAATACCTTTTCGGATACATTTTCAATGGGATCTTCAAGTGTAATAATATTTCGATTGATCATCTCATGGGCATGGTGAAGCAGGGAATATAGTGTCGTGGTTTTTCCACTGCCAGTCGGGCCGGTAAATATGAGCATGCCATGGGAATGCTTCAGGAGAGCAATCAATTTTTGAACGGTGCTTGGAAATAAGGATAACTGTTCTAGAGGAAGGATATTCTGTTGGGGTATTAAGCGGATGACCAAACTTTCGAGATGGGCAGTGGGTAAAGTGGAAAGGCGGAGTCCGACCACCTGGTTGGCCAAATTGATGGTGATGGCACCACTCTGGGGCCTCCTTTTCTCACCTATATCCATCGAGGCAAGGAACTTCAAATGAGCGATCAGCCTCTCTGCTTCAAAGAATGATAATGTTTCCTTTGGAACAAGCTTATTGTCTATCCTGAATTGGATGAGAGGTCCCTCCTTGCGAAAAAAAATGTGGATATCCGATGCCGATTCCTGTACAGCACGGGTCAGTATTTTTTCTGCGGTCTTTTCAATCGATATCAATTCATTCATCACCTCCTATGATTCTTGTTGTATGGATTCGACAATCCACGACAAATTCCTGCTTCAGAAAAAAAAATTCCCGAAAGAAATTTCGAGAATCATCTCACATGCTCATTTTCAAATCAAGCCTTTTGGAAACCAAATTTCTTAATGCGTCTACATTATGACCAATCACCAGTTTTTGCCCGTCTATGAGAATGGGCCTTCTTAATAACTTCGGTTCTTTTGTTAATAATTGGATTACATCAGAAAGCATCATTTCGTCAATATTAACTTGTAAGTCTTTGTATGCTTCACTTCTTGTTGCTAAGACTTCATCAAGCCCTTCAGATGTCAATTCAAGAATTCTTTTTAACTCTGCTACAGTTGGAGTCTCTCTGAATAAATGTCGCTCATCGAAGGAAACTTGATTGGCCCTTAACCATTTTTTTGTTTTGCGGCAAGATGTACAACTTGGATACGAAAAGAAAGTTAACTGTGCCATACTAATCACTCCCCGTTCACATTTTGTATACATTAATAATCTATATAATAATTGTATAATATTTGTACAATCATTGTATATATTTTTGCTTATTAAGCCGCTTTATTTGTGAACATTTTTTAAACTAAAAGGAGTTTGCCCTTTCTCTTATTCCATTTTTTTCTGCCTGCATTATAATGGACATAGTTAAACTATGGAAACAGGAGGGTGTAATGGAACAAACGTTAAAAATAACAAACGTGTTAGCTGATCCCACCAGATATTATATATATCAGCATATTGTGAACAAGCATGGTGATGTATCGGTACAGCAAATCGCCGATTCTTTTAACATCCATCCAAATGTTGCCCGTCTGCATTTGTCAAAACTTGAGGATATCGATATGTTGACCTCGGATGCCCGAAAGACGGGGAAAGGCGGTCGTCCCAGCAGACTTTATCGATTATCTGATAAAGTCATTCAGCTTCATTTTCCATATAGGAACTATCAGCTGCTTTCAAGGATTGCCATCCAGACGATGATGACATTAGGGGAACAAGGAAAACAGGCACTTTATGAAACGGGAAAAGTATTCGGGGAGGAATTGATCAATCAGCAACTAGCCCTGAATTCGACATCGATCGATCGACTTGGTTTTGGGGAAAAGGTCAATATGCTTAAAAATGCGGCTACGATCGCAGGGTTATCTCCTGAAATCCAAGCAAGCGAAGAAGAAAATAAAATATACTTCCGTATCTTCAATTGCCCGTTTAAGGAAGTTGCTGAAGTGGAGCCAAGAGCAATCTGCTCCATGCACAATTCATTTTTAGAAGGTATGTTCGAAGCCTTGTTTGAGAATGTCAATATTGTGGAATTAGAAAATATGATGTCCAATTGTGCAACATGCTCATACCAGGCTTCGGTTCTCACATAGAAACAAAAGGCATCCTTTACATTACCTTACAATTTCATTTATAATTATTTAGAATGTACACGTCTAGACATAAGGAGGGATTCGGGTGGAACGCATGTTCAGAGTATGTGGATTTTGGACAGGAATTATGGCAATTTTCTTTTATCTTGGCCATATGCATCAAACGTCTTTGCTTTTCTTTGCACAAACGATCTTTTTTGTACTTTTAAGTTATTTGAAATTATCTGAGCGCATGTATATTTATGTTTTCGGCGCCTATCTTACCGTTTTCTTTGCAGGATTTTCCTACTGGAGCGTATTTATGATGACTCCGGGTACTGCGCATTAAGAACAAGCAATATTACATAACCCATGAATTTTGATTCATGGGTTTTTACTTGTCACCATTCAGGAAAAATCCTCACATCTTCTGCTAAATTCTTCGATTGAAGCAGCACTTTGAAATGTTCACTAAATCCACCTGGAACAATTAGCCCCCGAATTGCACGATTACGCTTTGCCGTTTTCGAGAATGGATCAGTTCCTTGATGGTCCTTCAATTCATCTAATATCCTTGCTTTAAGCAAGAATTCATTTTGAAGGAATAGCCCCTGATTGGAAAGTTCCTTCCTTTTTCCAATCTCGATTAATGTGTCAAAATGGATATGTGTCGTCAAATCCATATCACCAGGATACATAAGCGCATCTTTAATCATTTGATGCTGATAATAGCCCCTCAAGCTCCCTTGAAGATGTGCTGGCTCCTTCCATTCTCTCTCGGTATAGCCATAATCAATCGTAAGGAGAATACCCGATTCGATACAGGAAACGATCTTCTCATATTCACGGACCATTTTTAGCGGAACTTCATATCGTTGTTTTTCATTTAAGGTGATATTTCGTTCTGTAAGGTAAGATAGAATGACAGGATTGTCCAAAGGTTCCCTCACTTCTACCAAATCGCCTTCCTTTTCAGTGACGAATACCTCTACCAGGGCTCCCTTATACTTTTCAATAACATGTACAGGCAACGCGTCGAAAAGTTCATTTGAAAAGACGATTCCATTTACATTCGTCCATTTTTCTAAACTGGCGGCAGAAACTGCCTGTTTGAACATCCCTATACGTTCTTGCTGAACCTTTCTATGAAATGGACTGCCATCCACAAGGATATATGTCAGAGAGTCCCATATCTGCGGTTCCATTTCTTTTATGAAAACGAGGATGTCATAAGCCAGCTTACCGTCCCCTGCGCCGACCTCGATGATTCTTGGTGAAACTCCGCACCTTTTTATCAAATAAACGAACCACCTGGCCAGTGATCTCCCAAATGCATCCCCAACATTGCCAGACGTATAAAAATCCCCTCTTGAGCCAATTTTCTCTTTTGCGCGTGCATAGTAGCCTATTTTTGGCGTATATAAAACAGCATCCATATAGTCATGATAGGAAATTCTTTTTTGGGGGCTTCCTGCAACCAATTCCTTCAAGTGATTTTTCAACACAATAGCCTCCGTCTCCATGATCTTCCATCATATTGAAAATTAAACTTTCCTTTTTCTTAATAAAACACATAAATAAGTTTTTTTATCGACAATCATACATGAAAACAAATTTAAGGTTCACAAAATGTTCAATTTTTCATCTCACAGTTCTTAAGAGTGCCACCATAAAAAAATGAATGCTTCCAGCAAATATTAAAATATGCATCTTACTTCAGAGCTGAATCAGAAGAGTCATCCACACAAGGAAGACCCCGGAAATTTCTTTAAGCCTTTTAAAGGTGAGTGTCAAAACGTTTTTTATATTAAGTATAGTTGTGGAAATGACCCATTTCAATATTTTTACATTATAAAGTCTAAAAATAAAACAGGTGCCATATGGCACCTGCAAAAGTCATTATCTCAAAAAGGGATTAGTATTCTTTTCATCCAAAATGGTCGTGACAGGCCCATGACCAGGAAAAACGATAGCATCATCAGAAAGTGTCAGCAGCTTCGTTTCAATGCTATTTAACAGCACTGCCTCGCTTCCGCCTATTAAATCGGTTCTGCCAACGCTTCCTTGGAACAAGACGTCCCCTGAAAAGAGGAGACGTTCTTCCTTCACATAATACGAAACGCTCCCTGGTGAGTGTCCGGGGGTTTCGAATACTTCGAAAGTGAATCCTCCAATAGTGAGCTCCTGCTCATTTGCCAGGATGTGATCGGCAGGCTTCATTCGCATCGGATTTTCAGGGAACCAGTTTTGGGAACCATTCAACGCGGGATCAAGCAGCCACTTGGCCTCTTTTTCATGAATATATGCAGGTATCCCATAATGATCCCGAATAGCATCAAGAGCACCGATATGGTCAAAATGTGCATGTGTCAATAAAATCGCCAAAGGCTTTAAATTTTTTGTTTGTATGTACTGTATGATTTTCTGTGGCTCTTCACCCGGATCGAAAATGATGCAATCCTGTCCATCGGAAACTACATAACAATTCGTTTGTAGCGGGCCTAGAGGAATTTGTTTCCATTTCATTTCCATCAACTCCAATATGATTTTCTATCTTCATCTTACACTAATTAAGCTGCTAATGTTAATCCAGTTTACTCAAGTCATAGAAGTGTCACCTATTAAACCTCGACAAATAATTGAAAAAATATTAAGATATTAACAAATGCAATCTTTTCTACATATTTTTGGTAGTTGCTTTATTCTCTGGGTATATTATTAGGGATTAGTATTCATTACGTAAAAAGGGGGTTTTGACATGATATTAATGGTTGTTTTCGGACTTGTGGCTATATTAGGAGTAGCAGCTGTGTTTACCTCATTAAAAAAGAGAAACTTCTTAGGATTCATTTTTGCAGCCGGCAGTGCAGTCGTGTTTGGCTGGTTCACTGTCATGACTGTCATCAACAGCGGTTTTCCTGTTGCCCATTGAAGAAAAAAGCTCGCCATCCGGCGAGCTTTTGTTTTAGGTCATCATGTTTGTTTGAACAATCTTTGTATTTGATGGGTTTTCATATCAATGATTTTCTCAAATTGATATCCATATAAGCAGAAGTTGCCATCAAGCGAACAGCTTAATGGTTCATTTTCCATGTCCTTCATCAATTCTTCTTGTGTGCCTTTTTCCCAATTTAATTTAGTTAAGGTAAACCTTCCCTCATATTGGTCCGCATCTTTTGATTCATTAGGAATGAACGTTATGAATTCCTTATTTTTTTCAATGAAATCATAGGATGGAATCACCCAATCTGAAAAGCTTTTCAATAGCGGCACGGAAAAAGAGTGGATCGGCTTGTTTGTAGAATCATAAAATGCATATGTACCCCGATCTTGTTTTTCTGTCTCCACTTGAATTGTCATCAGCGCTTGTTTTATCTTTTTAAAGTGAATGACATCGAGCATAAGACTGTCCGCTCCATCCTCATTCAGCGCTTTTCTTTCTAGGGGAGCCGTCAAAGCAGGTTCTTCCTTGTCCCAATCCAGAAACATCAATTCATTTTCACTTGCCCATTGCGCAAAGGGCTGCGGAAAGTCCAGAGTTTCCAAAGTTTGTTCATCTGGATTCAACACATAACTGCTGTATGTCCAATCTTCATAAAAACTCGATACAAACAACTGGCCATCTTTAAATGAATTCCACTCATAAGCTAATTCATAGGCTGGGATCGCCACGGAATACAATGGATTTCCCGTTTTATCGAGTATTGTGATTGAAGCTTTATCCGAAGAGGTGAAGGACGATAACAAGATATGCTTACCAGACGGACTGATCGATACTTCAGAAAACGCAAAAGCCGGCTGATAGAAAACGGAAGTATCATTCGTTTCCAAATTCCATGCCATCAACTGGGATAATTCATTACCATCCCGCTTCACAGAATATAAAATGGTTTTTGAATCCAGCCATCCAAAAATGGCTTCGATTTTTTCCGTTTCTGCAGTCGGGACCTTTAAATTGCTTACTGAAGTTTCCAGGTTAGATTGGGAGTGTTCTTTTTCCGTATCATTTACGGGTTTACTAAGGTCCTTGGAAGGCTCACAAGCCGAGATAAGAAGGATAGTGGAGATAAATAATGGGACGAAACACAACATCTTACAAATGGAAAGCCGCATACAAAGTGCTGCTTTGGATACTTTAATCTCCACACACCTCCCACTTCAAAACTAAAACGCCTGGCATATGTGAGCGAGACATTAGAAAGAGAGTAAGGACAGACCAATCGAATCCTTACTCTCTTTCATTATAAAGTAAAAAAGAGAAAATGTGGCGGATAATGATCTTATATTTTTTTGGAAGTATATTCCTTAGGGGGATGCATCACATATATAGGCCTGCCATCAAAATCTTGACAGAATCTTCATATATACCAGGCAAATGGGATAGCGGAAGCGGATTGATGCCCTTTCCCAGTTCGATTGTGAATCCGCCGCGTTTAAATTCCTGGATGAACCAATCTTTATACCCGGCATGGCTGTCAACATATTGTACGGCCCGATATCCGCTGCGCTCCTCGAACTCCTTCGCAACATTCGCTGCCTGTTCAGGTTCATGGCCCTCATATCCCCAATAGAATTCTTTTCCCTGGGTGTGAAGTGCAAGCACTCTTTCAAAATTCCGTCTTATTGCCAGCTCCTTCATGGCCAATGCTTCTGGTTCTGATAGCTCGGTCTCTCCTGGAAAATCCCTCGGAGCAGGGGCTTTTGGAATCTTTCTGCGCTTTTCAATCTCCCAATTGGCAGGATATTGATTATTCAGGTCTACACCGCGGATATTGGCTTTCCAAGCATAAAAAGCAGGATTACCATTATTTATTTTTAAAACATCAACCTTCCCCTCAGCCGCCTCCTCCCCCTTTAGGACAAGATCGACTCCATCCGGATTCACCATTGGAACCATCGAAATGGTCATATCCCGATAGAAGGGCATACAATCCATTCCACATAGTGTACGATCATTCGTTACCGCCAGCAGAAAATCGTTCAGCCATTTCATCAAAACAGCCGTAGTGATCCATTCATTAGCATGGAATGAACCGTTATAATGTATGATCTTTTCACCTTGACCGATTCTTACCTCAAGTAGTTCTTTTCCCAATACACTCCTCCCGATCGATTCAACCTTAATAAAGGGGTAATGAAAAGATAGAATATCAAGATCGTCAAGAAGTGATTGATATTCATAGGGCTTGTCGGTGACAATCATGGGATTCATCACCCGGACGGGTACGGAAAAAGGTTTTTGTCCATCTTGATTCAATAATATTATCCCATCGATGGGCAGGTGATATTGTAAAGTGATTTCGGCAACATCGATATCTAACCGGGACTCTTCCTGAACAATGTACCCAGGTATCTGTACTTCCATGCCATTTGGCAAAACCCCGCCAGTAATGGCGGGATTGGCATCCTCAATCAAAACCCGAGGAATTTGAAACAATTGACTGTAATATGCCAAATCATCCCCGCTTCTGCTCACAACTTTCATTCAGCCTCCGCCCCTTTCATTGTTTTATCTTTATGAAGCGAAAAACAGAAAGATGTTCAGGAAGTCTCACGTGTTTCATAATTGTAATGCTACTGATTCTCCTGAAAAAACAAAAAACCTGGATTCGCCAGGTTTCCTTTTTCAACGTTGCTCATAAAATCGGAGCAAATCCCCATAAATGATTTTGTCGGAGTACTCAAGCTCCTGCTTAGCCTTATCCAAATACTTTTCACATGAATCCTTTGCAGTCGCCGCTCCGGTTTTTTTATCATAACAGGTATCCATCGTATAGAGATAATCCTTTGTGATGAAACTGCTATCGCGAAGAACGGTGAATTCTAATTTTTCTTCAGAAAAAAGATCTTTGCCGAATTCGATATAATCATCATTTTCAATCCCCAATAAATGAAGGAGAGTCGGCCTTACATCAATTTGGCCGGAAACGGTGGAAATCGTTTTCCCCTCCTGCCCAGGGACATGTATGATGAGCGGGACACGCTGAAGTTGGATGGATTCGAAAGGCGTGATTTCCTTCCCAAGGAACTGGCCCATGGCAGAGTTGTGATTTTCCGAAATTCCATAATGGTCCCCATATAGTACAATAATGGAATCCTCATATAATCCATCACGTTTCAAATCACCGATAAATTGTTCCAAGGCTTCGTCTGTATAACGTACGGTCGGAAAATACTGATTCAATGTTTTGGAATTCGAATCGTATGGTTCCAATGTCCGGTCTTCTTCATTCAAAGTGAATGGAAAATGATTGGTTAACGTTATGAACTTGGCATAAAAAGGCTCAGGCAACTGCTTCAAGTGAGAGAGTGATTGCTTGAAGAACGATTTATCATTCAAACCCCAATTGATGGAATTCCCTTCAGAGACTTTGTATTCATCACTATCATAAAACCGTTGGTACCCAAGAGAACCGTACATTATGTCACGATTCCAAAAGCTTTTATTATTGGCATGGAAGGAAGCCGTATTGTAACCTTTTTCCGTTAAGATTTCGGGGGTGGCTTTGTATTCATTTTGGGCATGAGTGAAAAATACTGCACCCCTACCTAAAGGATAGAGGGAATTCTCAATAATGAATTCTGAATCGGATGTTTTCCCCTGGCCAGTTTGGTGATAAAGGTTATTGAAATAATAGCTCTCTTTAATGAATTGGTTCAGAAAAGGAGTGATTTCTTCACCGTTGACAGTTTTATTGATTACAAAGCTTTGAGTGGATTCCAATGATACTAGGATCACATTTTTGCCTTTTGCCAGACCATAAAGGTCATCATTAACCTCTTTTTGATTCGCACGGACGTAATTTTCAATTTCCGACAATTCACTGCCATCCGCAAGGGCACGTTGAGCTGATGATTTCGTCTGTAATATTGCATCATAAAGGTGATAATGGTACGTACCGATATTCTTAACGAGGATTTCACGGTCAAACGTTCTTGTCAGGAGTTCAGGACGCGCCGCTTCCGCTAAAGCTAAGTTAAAAAATGTCACTCCCAAAGCCATTAACAAAAAGAATTTACGGTCCTGGGGATTGTATCGACATTCATGGAATGTTTTTGGTTTGTATTTAAGCAGAAGCATCAAGACCAGAATATCGGCAAAATACAAAAGGTCACTCGGATTGATCAATTCATGTACACTGCTTCCAAGGTCGTTCATATTGCTCGTTTGAAAAAGAACGGGAATGGTTAAAAAGTCATTGAAAAAACGAAAAAAAACAAGGTTGGCAAAAAGGACGAAGGTGATGAAAAAACTCATGATCAATAAGTATGCTGTCCTTTTATTTTCTTTTAAAAATATATTCACGCCAAGAGTAAGCAAGAGGAAACTGACAGGATTGATGAATAGTATGAACTCCTGGATCCAATTATCAATATCTATCTCAAAACTTGTTTTATAAGCAATATATGTTTTAAGCCAAAGTGAAATTAATACGACCCAAAACAATGAATATCCCTGTTTTTTGAAGACCCTTTTCAATCCTGGTCCCTCCTCATCGAAAAAGCGCTGGAACTATGATGCAGAGCGCCTCAATCATGGGTCATGGTTCTCCCCCTATGCAAAAGCAGGAACGATTGCCCCCGCCCCTCAAAAGGGGGGTATTTTTTGAAGATTCCATCTTTTTTTCTTATAACCCTGTTTGCCACAGGGCAGCAAGGGATCACGTATTCAGTTGGCTTTTAATGAGCCAGGCTGCACCTATTACCCCTGCATCATTGCCCAGTGTGGCCAGGCTGATTTTCGTTGATTTACTAACCCGTTTGAATGCATACTTTCCGAAGGCAGAACGGACAGGATCAAGCAAAATGTCTCCCGCTTGCGAAACGCCCCCACCAATGACGATTTTATCTGGATTCATGACATTCCCAACATGTGATAGTGCCAGCCCCAAATAATTGCCTACCTTATTTACGACAGCTTTGGACAAAGGATCACCTGCTGCAGCGCATTGGAATAACAGTTTGGAAGTAACCGCATTTCCCTCTTCGACTTTCTGCTGAAGCATTGACTGTTCATCGGCGGTATTCAAGGCCTCTAAAGCCATACGGACAATTCCCGTTGCCGAAGCAACCGTTTCCAAACAACCAGTCTTACCGCAATTGCATGGTGCGTCTCCGTCCGTTACGACCGTTATATGCCCTATTTCACCAGCAGCCCCACTGGTACCATGGACAATTTGCCCATTATGGATGATCCCGCCGCCTACACCCGTTCCTAGAGTTACACAAACGAGGTCTTTAGCGCCATTACCGGCACCTTTCCACATTTCTCCCAAAGCTGCCATATTGGCATCATTATCGATCACAGCCGGAAGAGATGTCTCCACCTCCAATAAATCTTTTAAAGGATAGTCCTTCCAGCCTAGATTGACGGCTTCATATATGGAACCGTTAACAAATTTCACAGGCCCGGGAGCACCCATCCCTATCCCTACTATCTTACTCTTCGGTTCATTAAGTTCCACGAGCTTCGCATCAATTGCTTTGGCTATGTTAATCGTAATGAATTTTCCCTTTTCGGAGATGTCTGTGCTGATTTCCCATTTATGAATAATCTCTCCGTATAAATTGATCAGAGCCAGTTTGGTAGTTGTACCGCCTAAATCCACACCCATCAGCCACTTTTCCATCATTCTCACCTTTTTTATCAATTTTTTTTCTGTTTTTCCCTTTCAAGAGACAATTGCTGCCTAATTAAAAGAATCGCCATTTGATAATCTTTCGTATCCATCATCTGCATACGGTGGATTTCCCTTATTTCGGCTTCCATCAGTTCAAGCTCGGCTAAGCGATCACCAATATAGATAAATGTACCAAATCTTTTCAAGTATTGTTGAAGATCATAATATGTTTTCATTGTAAACCTCTTTACTCTTTTCTATAGGAAAAGTATATCGAATCAGCCTCTTTGTAACAAGCGCCCATTTCCCCTCATACATGTCCAATTATATTCATATGATGAAATATCAAGAATGTGGACTCTTTCGATTTGATTTAACAGCTTAATGTTTTTAATGCATTCATCACGCGTGAAAACGGAGGGGAAAAATGAAAGTACAATTGAAGTATACCGTCTTTTTGGTTTTAACCACCATTTTTGTCATCCTTTATTTATCAAATCATAAACAGACAGAGGAAACCATCATTTTTTTTCCCATCGATTCCTCGCTCCATTTTGAACATGCCTCCACCCGTCTGACACCGAAGGGTACCGGGGATTCCACCTATACCATCACTTGGAGGGTGGAGTCTTCTTTGGACCAGCCTGCTTACTTACGTCAGGACGTATCGCTTTTATACAAAAATGGAAAATTGGCAGGAGCTTTAAAAAATTGGCGCCAAAATAAACAAGAACTCTCTCAAAAAGCGAAATCTAAAGAATCTGAGAGCGGGCGTTATGAAGCGGTAACGTTTCATTATGCCGAGGTTCATCCGAGTGACACAATTTTCACCAGTGCCCAGCAGCTCAGTAAAGATAAACTCTATACAGTAACGACACCGGCTTTTCAATTTTTCCACCGTCCCCTTTCAGAAGAACAGGTTCAGTGGAAAAAAACGCTGGACGGCTTGACAGATCAAACGGTTCGAAATGGTTTGGAGAAAGCTGGTCAAGCTTTTCAGGTTAATCTCGAACAATACAATATCATCTCTTTAACAGATCTGCCGTCAAAGAAAAATCAATGGCTTGCTGCCTTCCCCCAATTCAAACGGGAGGAAATTGTGGGGAAACTATGGGAAGGACTTTACAAAAATTATGTGTTGGGAATAAAAAAGGAGGATGGAACCACTGTGAGTCCACAAGGTAGCACCACCCCCCTTTTGCTTATGGCAAAGAATCAAAGTGAAATACTTGTCTTGTTTACCCTGAAAGACGGTACCCCAATCATGTTGCGTCAAAAGTTATAGTTGCTTTTCAATTTCCGCCAGCAGTTTAGTGTATGACTTATTATCCGGGGCAAGCTCAATAGCCTTATCAGCTTGCTCCTTAGCTTGATTGAATGATTCGAGATTCATGTAGACTAAGGCAAGATTGTAATGGGCTTCATGCAAATCCGGATTACTTTCAATCGCTTTTTCATAATAATCCCTAGCTTTGTATATGTCCTTTTTATCAAAAGATAAATTTCCCAGCATAAAAAGCGATAGCGGTGCTTCAGGGTTTGCATCCACATAATTGACTAGCATCTCTTCCGCTTTGTCCTCTTCATCATCATCTATATACTTTTGGGCCATCATGGCCATGGTATTATCATCGATAGCTGCACTTTCCTGATGATTGAAACCAAATTGCAGCAGGGCATAGGTCAGTATTACCGTCCCTATCAGAAAAGCCAGCTGCCGAAAGATATTCTTGGATTTTGGCAGATGGACCACTCCAGCAGCCAAGAACCCTCCGATCAAACCTCCGATATGCCCTGCATTATCAATTCCCGAAACAGTGAACCCATATATTAAGTTAATGATGATCAATACGATTACCGATGAGCCCATCGAGCGCATGAATAATTTCGGATAGACGATGCCAAAGTACAAAAGTGCCCCAAAACAGCCAAAAATGGCTCCACTCGCTCCTGCGGAAAGATTCGGGGTCATGATGAAGCTGCCTAGAGTTCCAGCGAAACCAGCGAATATATAGATGATAAGGAACCTGGCATTACCGTAAATCCTTTCAACTTCAGCACCGATTAAATACAACGAAAATGTATTCATCAGTAAATGAATGAACCCGATATGGACGATCATCGGTGTAAAGAACCGCCACCATTCCCCTTGTATGATATAAGGGGAAAATTTAGCTCCAAACTCGATCAAAGTTTTGGAATTGGTGCTGCCCCCATTAAACTCCATCAAGATGAACACAGCTATTTGTATCGCCATTAATATATATGTAAAGAACGGCTTATTGGCATTTTGAAAAACCTTCTGCTCTGCCTTAGCCTTTTTGACTGACTCCGAGATGGCGGCCTTCTTTACTGCGAGGACCTTTTCCTCATCTATTTCATTTTCTTCAAGAATTTGAATTGAGAGTGGCTTTTTCAAAACAAGTTCAAGGTTTTGCAGCGAATCATGAAAGTTTTCACACGTTAAAAGAAACGTGTTAACATTCGTTTTTTTAAAGGAAGCCACCCGTGAACTAAAGTCATGATCATCCACCGGGGCGAATTTACTAACATAGATACTTAATATGTTTATGGGCTTCTTGTATAATTTCCTTCTGATCCTTTCCCCATTCTGCAATGTTCGGTGGATATCGCGTTTCAGCCAATTAGCCCAATCCAAATCATGTCGAATGAGTCTTATGACTGGAAACTCCTTATTCTTATCGCTCTCAAGCCAAATCTCCTGATGGTTTTCCGTGACAGTGATCATTCGATAATCATGATGGGCAGACAACTCCCTTATGGTTTCCCAAAACAAATAATCCTCTTTAAATCCCAATGCCTTCCCCACTTTCCAATGAAACTTAAGCTTCTAAAATTCCTGTTTCTTTAATTAAAACTATAGACGAAATCATGTAAAAAGTAAAAAAGGAGACTGTTTAAAATCCACTCTCCCCTATCCTTATAAATTAAAAAGGAACCCCTGATCAGGTTCCTTTTTAAGATGCCGGCATCCTCATTTGGTCTGAGTGAACATGCTTTGCATCATTTTATCCCTGAACATTGGCATATCCAAGGATTTAGTCACTAGAAATCTTCTCAGTATGCCGTTGGACAGCGCAACATTTATCAGGCGGTACCTGTTTTGGTAACCTGCATAAACAACTAAACCAACCAAGAAGATTTGAACAATTAATCGAAGCATAACAATCCCTCCTATCAATAGTTTGATACAGGACAGGATTTTTATGAGCTAAAAGTGATAATTAATAAACTTCTTCTTAATGGGCGTACGTGCGTATAACCCTGGATGGGGTAATTAGTTTGCCGACCGCTATATCATGTACCTCTATCGGGAGTTCATCCATTAATTGAAGCTCGTATGTAAGGGCCAATGTATCTCCCCGGTAATAGGATAGGAAACGGTCATAATAGCCCCCTCCAAAGCCTAGGCGATACCCTTCCTTGGTAAAAGCAAGACCGGGTACGATCAATGCATCCATTTCCTCTTTGCGAGCCTTG
The DNA here is from genome assembly GCF_037975445.1 of Peribacillus sp. FSL P2-0133. NCBI lineage: Bacteria > Bacillati > Bacillota > Bacilli > Caryophanales > Bacillaceae > Peribacillus > Peribacillus sp. FSL P2-0133. The sequence goes on from NZ_CP150254.1 coordinate 3,909,750, forward strand.
GCTGTATCAGCCACTGGTTCTAGCAATCCGTAATAAACAGACTCCAGCTGATTGAAGGACGAAATTTTTTTGAATTCCATTGTCTTTTTTTCAGGATCACATTTTGGAACAGCCACTTCTTTTCCTTCACTCCATGCTTGTTCGATGATCCGTACCGTTGGAACTTCAGGCGGGATGGAGATGGTGATGCCAATTGTTTCAGCTTTTTTCCATTCCTCCAGCGAAAATAAGTTTTCAGCGATTCTGTTCGATAGTTCTTCATGTTCTTCTTTAGTCAGCTCCATTAAACGGGACCTAACTTCTTGACGGAGCTTATTCTTGTTTTCTCTCATCTCTTCCGACTCCTTTAGTCTACTTCTATCATTATCTCATAATATTTGTTCATTTCCGAAAATACCGTGTCGGAAATCGCCGAATCATTAGTCTTTCTAAAAATATTCACTAAAGGAAAGTGAGAAAGAAGGAATTAAAAAAATGAATAAAAAAAACAACAGGAAAAATCCTGTTGCTTACTTTGTTTCACGGTGAGTAGTGCTGCGTTTTTCTCTTGAGCAGTATTTTTTAAGCTCAAGACGGTCTGGATTGTTACGTTTATTTTTTTTAGAAATATAGTTACGGTCTCCACATTCAGTGCAAGCTAATGTAATATTCACGCGCATTGTGTATTTCCCTCCAAACATATTGACATTTTCACATAGGACTTTTCTATAATATCATTATTCAATGCGAATTGCTAGTATGTTTTTTGGAAATCCAACATTAACTTTTTTGAATTCTTAATTGTTTACGTTTTGCATCGTCAGGAGGAGCTGATTATTTATAACTTTCGCTTCTTCTTTCGTTTCAGCATGAATGACCCAAGCCACAGCTTCCACACATTCTTTCGGTAAGATTTCCGTCTCTAACGTAAACACGCTGGTAACTTCCCCTTTGGCGAGCGGTGAATAAGCCAGGAGTCCTTCTTTCAATGATTTGAAGCATCCCTCTTGATAAAGGCTTCCCTTACCTTGGATGCAATATTGAGAGATGCTTTTTCCTTTCACCAATCCACCCAATAAGGCAATCGATTGAGGGGCTACATGTAAGATCGCCCGTTCATTCGGGCTGTAAAAGGCTACTGCCTGCCTTTCGAAAGCGTTTTCATAGTGAAAAAACACTTTAGGGCGCTTAGTCTCGAATGAGGTATTCCTAATCGTGAACTTCGAAAAGGTCACCTTCCCTTGGGTATATGTTTGTGAAAGTGTCCGGATTTCTCCATTAGGATGACTCATCATATCTTCCTCAGGATACCAATCAAAACTCTCATCCATCCATAGCCCAGCCTTTAGTCCCTTACGAAATATATCCTGGTTATCCTGCGGCATATACGCGAATAGCGAATTCATAATAATCATCCCTTCCCCTTTATTTATCCTTATATAACTTATCGTTAGGCGCTGACAGTGAAACAATCCACTTTAGAATCTGCACACCATTTTCTTATAGGTCGACCAATTTTTAACTATTCAAAATATTTTGTTTTTTTCGATTTATTCTATCTTTATGTTAGCACTGAATTGGCTGATGGACAATAAACACTTTTTGTCGAATTTTATGTATGTTATCTCCCAAAGGTTTTTTTTCCCATTTTAATACCTAATTTTTTTTCTTCAACGACGGTCATAAGGCTTTTCGACAATATTTTTAAAAAAATAGACAATAAATGAAATATACGGCCCACTTTGAATATGAAAATCTCCAATTTTTTAAAAATATATGTAAAATATAAGTATATTGTCGAAATTTATCTTTTGAGGTGAAAACATGGAAACACTTATCATCCTCCTTTTTTCATTAGCGATCGTCCTTCTCATCATTTCCTTTTTCGGTAAAGATAAAGTTACCAAATTAGAAGAAGATTTAGAACAGATGACACTAACGTATATGCAGGATATCTACCAATTAAAGATGAAGGTGAAGATTCTTGAAGAGGAATTCGTTATCCAGGACGACATTGTTCCCCCTGTAAAGAATAAATCAACTGTCAATCCCAATGATATCGAACCCATTCATGAAATTCTAAAAAGCCAGGTTCTATCTTTACATAGTCAAGGTCTTTCTTTGGACCAGATCGCTAGACAATCCTCGTTAACGAAGGAACAAACCATTTCAGTGATCGAGCAGCAAAGAGTGCGGGGTGAATGAAAATGAACAAAGCAAGACTGCAAGGTCTTTCCGCCGGTATCATTTTTACCACAACAATCTTTGCTGGCTATTATTATGGCACCGGATTATTCGTAGGCACCACCCCTACTGCGGAGGAAGCTAAGGAATTGCTCGTGAAGAAGGGATTCGTCGTTACACTTCCTATGGAGGAAGCTAAAAAGACCGTCCAACCAAAGGATCCAGATAAGGATTCAATGGAGAAAGCGGCTCCAAAAAAAATACCTCCATCGTCACCCATACAATTAAAGTGAAAACGAATATGACCGCAACCGAAATTGCCGATAGCCTTTCCAAGGAAAAAATCATCGATGATGCTGCTGAATTTGAAGCTTACATGAATGACCGTGATTTCTCAAAAAATATACAAATCGGCGAGTTTGTTGTTACTAATAATATGACATATAGACAATTGGCCAATACTTTGACCCATTAATGAATAAGAGAGACTTTTAAATGGACGATGTCCGAGAAAAAGCCTCTCTTTTTTCAATTAGGATGGGTTCATTCATTCCTGCTGATATATCTCCCTCTTACCAGGAAGTAAATATTCTCTGCGATATTCGTTGTATGGTCCGCTGTCCTTTCCAAATATCGAGCAATTAAGGAAAGCTGTGTAACCTGCTGAAGGTTTTTTTCTTCTGAAAGGCGAAGGAGACTTCGAATCATATCTCCATAAAAGCGATCAACCTCATCATCCATTTCAATGATTTCCCTTGAAAGGACAACATCTTCCTTCTCAAATGCTTCTATTGAAAGTTGAATCATCTTTAATGTAATATCATGCATCTGCTTTAATGGTGTTAAAGGCAGAATAAATGGCTGGTCACCGATTCGGATGGCTGATTTAGCGATATTCACACCAAAGTCCGCCATCCTTTCAATATCCGAAGCGATTTTTATGGCAGCAATGATACGCCTTAAATCAATCGCAACCGGCTGTTGCTTAGCAATCAGTAAAATCGCAAAGTCATTAATTTCCTCTTCCAGTAAATCAGCTATTGTATCATCATCAATAACTTCAAGAGCCTCTTCAACATTCTTGTTTTCCAGTGCGGTAAATGATTTTGATATCGCACCTGAAGCTAAATTAGCCAACTTCACTATTTTCTCTTGCAATTCTTTTAATTGAAGCTCAAAATTTTCACGAACAACCATTATCGCATCTCCTTTTCATTAGCCAAAACGTCCGGTAATATAATCTTCTGTTCTCTTATCATTCGGGTTCGAAAAGATGGTGTTAGTGTCGGAATACTCGATGACTTCCCCATTTAAGAAGAAGGCCGTTTTATCAGAGATACGTGCTGCCTGCTGCATATTGTGGGTAACGATGATTATACTGAAATCTTTTTTTAGCTCCTGGACTAATTCTTCTATTTTCAAAGTGGATATCGGATCAAGGGCAGAAGTCGGTTCATCCATTAAAATGACATCTGGTTCAATCGCCAAACATCTTGCGATACAAAGGCGCTGTTGTTGTCCACCAGAAAGGCCATACGCATTTTCATGCAGACGGTCTTTCACTTCATCCCAAATGGCTGCCCCTTTTAAACTCTTCTCCACGATTTGGTCCAGAATCTTTTTATTTTTGATACCGTGAATTTTTGGTCCGTATATAACATTTTCATAAATTGATTTAGGGAAGGGATTAGGCTTTTGGAAAACCATACCAACCTGTGTCCTTAAATCTTCTACTTTGTAAGACTGATCTAGAATATTACGGTTCCTATATTTAATCTGCCCAGTCGTTTTAACATCTGGAACAAGCTCAATCATCCGGTTTAACGTTTTGATGTAGGTAGATTTCCCACATCCAGATGGCCCGATAATGGCAGTCACTTCATTTTGATACATATCTAGGTTAATATTTTTTAAAGCATGGTTTTCACCGTACCATAAATTGAGATCTGACGTTTCATACACCGTTTCCTTTAAGGAAACAGAATCTGCATTTTCTATTCCAACTGTTGGAGCCTTTTCGGGTCCCGTTAATGTCATATTCATTCTTTCCTTCCTCCAATCAGTATCTTTTCTGGAATTTGTTACGGATTATGACAGCTATCGAATTCATTAAAATTAACAGAGCAAGTAAAACGATGATACCTGCAGCCGCAACCTGCTGGAATTCCTCCTGTGGCCGTGATGTCCAGTTATAGATTTGCATCGGTAGTACCGTAAATGTATCCATGACCGATTGCGGTAAAAATGCGATGAACAGCGGGATACCAACTACCACTAATGGTGCCGTTTCCCCAATCGCCCGGGATAAAGCGAGTATTCCACCTGTCAAAATACCAGGTATCGCAGCTGGAAGAACCACTTTCAAAATCGTCTGCCATTTTGTTGCACCCATTCCATAAGAAGCTTCTCTTATATCACGCGGTACAGAACGTATGGCTTCCTGAGCTGCAACAATGATGACTGGCAAGACGAGTAGACTCATCGTCAAACCTGCTGCCAACACGGAGCGATCCAAGGCTAGAGCCCTAACGAAAACCGTCAAACCGAGTAATCCAAATACAATTGACGGAACACCTGCCAGATTGGATATATTCAACTTTATAAAAGTGGTGATCCAATTCTTTCGTGCATATTCCTCTAAATAGATCGCCGTTCCCACACCGAGAAGAAGGGAAATTGGGGTAACGACGGCCATTAACCATATAGAACCGATAAGAGCTGCCTTTACACCAGCTTCTTCCGGTCTTCTTGAAGCGAAATTCTGGAAGAAATCCAAATTCAAATGACCAATTCCTTGAGTCAATATCCGATAAAATAAGATGGCCAATACCAGGAGGCCAAATAAGGTTGCTAAGAAGAATAAGCCTTTACATATCGAGTTAACCGCCAGCCGAGTGGGCATTTTCTTTACAACATGATTTTTGTTTATCAGTTTCATGTTTTAATATTCCTCCCTGAACTTGCGGGAGATGAACTGCGCCAATAAATTCATAATAAGCGTAAAGACGAACAGTGTCATTCCAACCGCATATATGCTGTAGTAAATCGTTGTCCCATACCCTGCGTCTCCAGTACTCACCTGTACGATATAGGCAGTCATCGTTTGAATAGAACTTGTGACGTCCATACTCATACTTGGAGTCGATCCACCTGCGACACTTACGATCATAGTCTCTCCAATTGCTCTGGATAAAGCCAGGACAATTGAAGCAACGATACCAGACATGGCCGCTGGCAATACCACTTTAATCGTCGTTTCCAGCTTCGTAGCACCTAGAGCATACGCACCTTCACGAATCGATTTCGGTACTGAGACAAGTGCATCTTCCGATAAAGAGGCAATCATTGGCATGATCATGATTCCTACCACAATCCCAGGACTTAAGGCATTGAACATGTCAAGGGAAGGAAAAATATCCCGCAATACTGGCGTTACAAAGGTTAAGGCAAAGAAGCCGTAAACGATAGTAGGGATCCCAGCTAAAACTTCTAAAATCGGCTTAATGATTCTCCGTGTTTTCTCTGATGCATATTCACTCAAGAAAATGGCTGTTGCGAGACCTACCGGAACTGCAACTAACGCCGCTATTACCGTTACCTTCAACGTTCCAACAACAAGTGGCATAACCCCATAGGAAGGCGTGGATGCAAAAGGTAACCATTTCTGTCCTGTTAAAAACTCCACGATGGACACTTTATCAAAAAATATAAAAGTTTCAAAAATCAACGTAAGGATTATCCCAATGGTTATAAATACAGAAATCACAGCTGTAAGGAACAACAGCTTAGGAATGATTTTCTCTATATTCCATCTTTTTTTGCTTTTCTTTTCTAAAATCAATCGCTGTACGGAATAGGTGTCTGTTTGTTTCGGTTCCAACATGTATCCTCCATTTCAGACAAGCATATTAAGGGGCTACCCAATCCCTCTATTTATACGAAGAGATTGGGCAGCCTGTTAAACAGATTATTTTTTTAGTTCGTTCAATTTTTCAAGATCCTTCTTGTACTCTTCTTCCGGTAAGCTAACGTAGCCTACTTCTTCAGAAAGCTCTCCAGCATTTTCAATGACGAATTGAGTATAATCAGCCACTTGTTCCTTTTCAGCTACACTTTTATTGGATACATATGTGTACAGAGGACGAGACAGTGGTGCATACTCTCCGCTTTTAATCGTTTCATGGGTAGGCTCAACAGCACCCTTACCATTATCGATTGATACAACTTTTAATTTATCCTTATTTTCTGCATAGTAAGCAAATCCGAAGAAACCAATCGCATTTTTGTCACCTTCGACCCCTTGTACAAGAACGTTATCATCTTCAGAAAGAGTCGCATTTTCGACCATTGGTTTTTCCTCTAAAATAACTTCGTTGAAATAATCGTATGTGCCAGAATCAGTTCCCGGAGAGTAAAATTTAATTTCTTCCTTCGGCCATTCCGGACGTATATCAGACCATTTCTTCACTGATCCATTGTCAACCCAAAGCTTTTTTAGTTCGTCAACTGTCATTTTATCAATGAACTCATTATCTTTATTGACAACGATAGAAATACCATCAAACGCAAGCTTCATTTCTGTATACTTAACTCCCTTTTCATCAAGTAACGCACTTTCTTCGTCTTTGACTGGTCGGGACGCATTACTTAGATCCGTTTCACCAGCGATGAATTTTTTAAATCCGCCACCTGTTCCCGATGATCCTACAGATACTTTAACATCAGGTTGTTCCGCCATATATTCTTCAGCAACTGCTTCCATGATTGGAAATACAGTCGATGAACCATCCATAATCACTTCGCCCTTGAGTTGATCTGAAGCCGTTTCATTTCCTTTACCGCTATTTGTAGTATCATTAGATCCACATCCAGCTGCCACTGCGATTACTCCACCCATTACTGCAGTCATTGCCATAAATTTGAAACGTCTCATTTGTATATCCCCCTAAGAATTTTATATGAATATTTTGTCCTACTCTCACATCATACTTTCAGACTGTAAATTCCGTTTAAAGCAATTGTAAATGTTCAGTAAATAATTGTGTTTATATTGTAAAGGTAGTCAAAGTCTTTTAATCACTCTCTTATTTTGTGGCCAAAGGGTATATACATGTGCGGGAAATTACTCCAACTGAAGTGATTATAAATCTCTTTCATAAGGGGAAATTGCAAAGCTCGAGTCATACTGATAGCATCACTGAGCAATTTTATTTTATGACAAAAAAAACACGTTTTCGGTTTTACCCAAAAACGTGTTTTAACCTTTTATTCATTTTCTTGACTTTCCCTAACTTCAGCCTGGTCCTTTTGAACGTCTTTACCATTCTCCACTTTCAAATCAGTCGAAGTTTCGGTATTTTCCTTAGCCTTCTTAGCCCGTTCTTTTTTCAGTTCGAAATAAGTATCCATAATTTCTTCACCTATCTCTTTACTCATGCTGTGGCCTGTATGTCCTTGGTATGCCCACGGTACAACGACCGCAAAAGCGACTTCCGGATTTTTGGCTGGGGCATAGCCAACAAGCGTGATGTTCATCGTTTCTTGGGGCTCGCTATAATCCAACCGGTTCGGGCCGTCATAGAATGCTTCCGCCGTCCCGGTTTTAGCTGCCACTGTATACGGTTTATTCCCAAAATACTTATAAGCCGTTCCGCCTTGTTCCATCGCAACTTTATCGAAACCGCTCTGAACACGTTCAATCCACTCTTCCTTCATATCAAGACGATTAAGGACAGTCGGTGAAACGTCTTCGGCAACAGGTCCCAATTCCTCATTATTATCAACAGGATCGCGGATTTCCTTAACCATATGCGGCTTCATGCGGTTACCGCCATTTGCGATGGATGAAACATATTGCACGAGCTGCATTGGTGTGTACGTATCATACTGTCCGATAGCAAGGTCAAGCAGTTTACCAGGAGATACGTCGGAACCTTTGAACCCGCTCATTTCATTCGGAAGATCAATCCCTGTACGGACTCCCAAGCCAAACTGGGCGAATGAATTTCGCATGGTCGAAAAGGCGCTTGAACTAATATTCAACGGTTCGTTCGGCACATAATGCGCACCTGCAATATTTATTGCCGTTCTGAACATATAAACGTTCGAAGATACTTTCAATGCGGTCAAATCATTAATGTTCCCGAAGTCACTATATGAACCTTTTGCTGGTGTACCTTTGATTTTCAGCTTCGTATCATAAAAGTACGTACCTGGCTGGATCGCACCTTGCTGATAACCGGTTAAAACGGTAGCCCCTTTGACTGCAGATCCCATTGTATAGGAAGTCGTGATATTTCCTAATGCGAAGTCCTCAATCGAGGATTTCCCCGTTTTTGGGTCCTTCTCATATTTCTTCCCAGCCATCGTTAATACTTCCCCTGTATCGGGATCCATCATGACGACAAAGGCCCTGTCCAAGAATTTGGTGTTACCCATTTTTTTCTTGGCAATCAATTGCTTTTCAATGATTTCCTCTGTTGCAAGCTGTAAATCCATATCAACTGTCAATATAAGATCTTTTCCTCGCGAACCTTCAGTAATCACTTCGGAATCGACCACATTTCCTGATTTATCGGTCACATTCCTTACTTTCGCTTTCTGCCCTTGGAGAATATCTTCATATTGCGCCTCAATATAACTCTTTCCTACTCGGTCATTCCGGCTGTAATCACGTGCAAGGTAGTAGTCCAGGCTTTCACTAGGCAATCCTTCTTCAGATGAGGAAACTTTACCTAATACAGATTTGAGTGTTTTATTATATGTATAAAAACGATCCCAATCTGTTGATATATCGACCCCTGGGAGCGAATCAAGGTTTTCACTCACCTTGGCGAATTCTTCTTTTGTTACTTTCTTGTTTTTCACAATTTGCGGGGTAAGGGCATATCCGCTTGCAAATTCCCTGTAGATGGCAAGGACTTCCAGATCTTTTTCCGAAAGCTTCATTTCATCTAAAGTTATCCGATCAAGCTGAAGCTTATACAAATCACTTTCTTCCATCTCGCCCTCTTCCACTTTTTTCCGTTCTTTATCCGTAATCTTTTTCTCGGCCAGCTTTGGATTTTTCAAAATCCAAAAATCCTTTTTATCGCGCTCAGTCACTTTGTTTGTTTCCTTTTCGATCAACTTCGCGAGTTTCTCAGCCGTTTCCACCATTTCTGTTTGTTTCGTACCTTGCTTTCGTGTATATGTAATTGCATCCAGTGGTTGGTTATCGACCATCAATTTTAAATTCCGGTCATACATTTTCCCACGGGGCACCGAATTATTCACGGTCACTTCCTCTGTTCTTTCAATCTCACGCCGGTAATCATCACCATAAACAATCTGTACAACACCCAAACGTAAAATTAAAGCGGAAAACAAAACAAACACTAAAAAGAAAAGAATATTCAATCTGAAAGGCACATGCGTCTTTTTCTTTTTCTTTTTATTCACACTAAGCCACACATCCTTTTTACATAGTCATAATAGGTCCTATACTATTCTATAGAACATTTATATTTTTTTCTACCTTAGTGTTCTAGAAATATTAAACATCTAACGAACTTTACATAAAAAGTGACTTACGGCTCATAAATCCTAAAACCGTAAGTCATGTATATTGAAAAGAGGCCTCTATGGCCTCTATTCAATCTTGGTCAATGATATCGATTTTCCGTACAAACCAATATATCACGGTATGCCCTGCACCTACGATTAACAGATAAATCGGCAGTAATTGCTTTAGGTCGAATAACATGACGGAAAGTATGAATCCTGATATGGATACAATCCTTCCAATATGAACGAACAGTTCCCTGACAACGATATATTCAATCCTCATTTCCGCTGCTTTCCAAGCGCGGCCTATAATGTCATAAGTCAATGATATATAAGGGACCAAAAGAATAGGATAAGCGGTAGCGACAATTGCCCCATAAACGAGAAGCTTCCCGAATGTGATATCAAATGCGATCAATAAGACCCCTGCATACAACATGATTCCTCCAATAAGAATTGCTTTTTTTCGCATCGGCTGTTTTATATACCGTGAAGCAAAAAAATACGCAACGAATGATATGGCCGAATTTAAAAGACCATAGCTCCCTAAGGCAAGTTCACTATCCGTCTGAATGAAAACGGTAATCGAAATGATGAACATGAATGTGCCCTCTCGTATTCCTTGAAAAAAGTGAGCACGAGTGATCAAGAGCCAATTCCGATTATTTTTCCGCTCCTGCAATATCCGAAGGAAACAGTACCTGCCATGCGCTGGACGTCTTTTTAACGAAAAGCTAAGAAACACCGCAACGGAAAACAAAAGCAAAGACAATCCGAATACAATGGAATAACCCGTGAATTTTTCTAGCCTCGAAATGATGAACCCTGAAAGAATCGGACCGACCATTCCCCCAAGTGATGATAAAATCCCTAAAAAACCATTGAAGAAATCCCTTGTTTCCGGTTCAGTAATCTCAAAAGTCAATACATTATAGGCAAGCCAATAAAACCCATAACCGATTCCTAACAGTCCTCCAAGCAACCAAAGGAAATCCGTAGCCCGTGTGCCGACCAATAAGACTGATAAATAAAATAGGGCCAAAAAGATAACACCCAGACGCAAAACAATGATTCGATCAACCTTTTTCGCCAGCCTGCCAGCAAAGACAAAAGTAAGCGGTTGAAAAAGCACCACGGTTAGATTATATACGGCAATATCAACAATTTGACCGGATTGTTTCCACAAGTACACATTAACGAATGTATTGGATAAAGCAATACTTAGGCTGTACAGCCCGCCAATAAACAAAAGGAGGTGCAGATCCTTCTTCCCTCCCGCTTCACCCAACCATCTCTCTAAAATACTCATTGTTTTAACTCTCCTTTAAATTCCACTCTAGTGTTTGAAAAAACAAAAGAATTTATGTAAAAAAAGGTAAAGAAAACTCTTCGATTGGCGAAGACAGAGAAGTAGTTGCACTTACACTGTTTTCCTTTTGAACTTGAAAAATAAAAACAGTGTAAAGAAAACTCTTCGATTGGCGAAGACAGAGAAGTAGTTGCACTTACACTGTTTTCCTTTTGAACTTGAAAAATAAAAACAGTGTAAAGAAAACTCTTCGATTGGCGAAGACGAAGGGTATGTTAATGAATTTGGAGTGTTTACTCGTGAGTTTCGAGATTTCACTCAGGAATTGGAGTGTTTACTCGTAAAGTTGTGCGTTACTCGTGAATTCGATGCTTTTACTCGTGAGTTTCTTTCACTTCTTTTGGCGAAACAGCAATACGAGTTGCCTTTATATTGTTTTTCTTTAATGTTCCCGTTCGGATAAAAGAAACAAAAAAAAGACAGGATTCCTTTTCACAAAAGGAATCCTGTCTTTTTTAATTACAAATTATTTTGCAGCACTGTAACGTTTTGCAACTTCATCCCAGTTTACAACATTCCAGAAAGAATTGATGTATTCAGGACGGCGGTTTTGGTAGTTTAAGTAGTAAGCATGTTCCCAAACGTCCAATCCAAGAAGCGGTGTTTTACCTTCTGATAATGGATTGTCTTGGTTCGGTGTGCTTGTTACTTCCAACTCGCCATTGTTGACTGCAAGCCAAGCCCAGCCAGATCCAAAACGAGTAGTAGCCGCTTTAGCGAACTCTTCTTTAAAGCTGTCAAAGCTTCCGAATTTTGAAGTGATAGCATCCGCTAATTCACCAGTTGGTTGTCCGCCGCCGTTAGGTGAAAGGATTTCCCAGAATAAAGTGTGGTTAGCATGTCCGCCACCATTGTTGCGTACAGCTGTACGAACAGCTTCAGGTACTGCGTCAAGGTTAGCGACGATTTCTTCAACGCTTTTGCTTAGAAGTTCTTGGTTGCCTTCTAGCGCATTGTTCAGGTTTGTCACATATGTGTTGTGATGTTTAGTGTGGTGAATGTTCATTGTTTCTTTGTCGATGTGTGGTTCTAATGCATCATATGCATACGGTAATTGTGGAAGTTCAAAAGCCATAATAAAATTCCTCCCTATGTAAGCTGTTTTTTTGAGGGCTTCAGTTCTCGAAAGATACCTAAAGCTCGCTAGCAATAGAGTATCAAATTTTTGTAACCGTTTCAAACCTTATGCCTCAATTTTTCATTTTTCGATTTTATTTCCTATGAGAATACCACGAATATAAAATATCCAATCATCAAAAGTTGAATGATCCCTTTTGTGATTACGCTGCTTATAAAGCCTACAACGGAACCAAGGCCGATTTTTGAAGCAGTAACCGGGTCTTTTTTATGTACTATTATCTCAGCCAGGAATGCCCCGATGAATGGACCTATTAGTATTCCGACGAACGGAATCACGAATGGCCCGACCAGAAGCCCAATCGTACTGCCCCAAATTCCCGCTTTCGTGCCTCCATACTTTTTGACCCCGACCATGTTCGCAATATAATCAGCTGCGAATAAAAGGATGACGAATAAAATTTGGACCGTCCAGAAAAACCAGCCAAATGGTTCAAAAGAATAAAATAGTCCATATAACAATATTCCACCGAAAATGAACAAAACACTTGGGATGATTGGAAAAATCAGACCGACAAATCCCATTATGAACATGAGGGTAATTATTATCCAAAATAGTGTATCCATAACTAAAACGCCCCTTTCTCATTTCATTTATAATTTGACTTTATCTCTCCATAATTACCTCATTACTGATGGTTGAAACCAATGAAGCGGAATACAGGTTGTTTTATTTTTCCCATATAGTTAAAATTGGTTAGGAATCTTATATAGTTAGGTGCTGAAAACATGAACATATTCAAACAACTGTGGGTAAGCTTATATTCTCCAAAAGATATCGCTTCCTTTCAAAACCAAGGTATCGGGAAAACGATTTTATTCGTTTTCTTTATAAGTCTCATCGCCTTTCTCCCTTCAGCTTTTTATTTCGGTACAATGGTAGCTGACGGAATAGATGCCATGCACGAAACAGTATCCGAAGACTTGCCGCCATTTGAAATCAAAAATGGAACGTTGACGACTGAAAAAGATGAGCCATTTAGCCTGAATAAAAACGGATATCAAATTTTTGTAGATGGCACGGGAGCCTTGACCCCGGAAGAAGTAGCTGCAAAAGCTGATGAGGCTGTCGCGCTTTTAAAGTCTGATCTGGTTTTCGTATCCGGAGGCAACGTGCAATCCTCTCCATATTCAGTTCTGGAGGGAGATAATCAGGAAATATCCACTTGGCTTGATTCAGTTGAATCTGTGCTGCCGATCATCCTTCCATTGCTTCTACTTATATTATACCTGTTTACTGCTAGCGGAATCTTCATTAAAGTGACAATCCTTGCCGCTTTCGGTCTTTTTTTCAAAAATGCTCTTGGCCGTCCTCTTTCCTATCGGCATCTTTGGAGAATCGGTGCATACAGCATAACGCTTGCCACCATATTCTTCACCATCATGGATGCTTTTCAAGCAAATGTACCATTCGCTTCCATCATTAGCTGGTTTGTGACATTGATGATGTTATATTTATCCATTAAAGAAACATCAGCCAATAAGATCGGAAATTGACATTAAAAAATTTCGAACTCAGACTGTAGGCAAACTCGATGAGAATCAAGTTTGCCTACAGTCTTTTATGGGTTTGTAAAATTGGAACGTAGGGCACTGACTTTCCGCGCGCGGTCCTCTTTGCGCCTGCGGGTTCTCCCTTAGACGCGCTTTTCTAAGCAGGAGTCCCGCACACCCGTTCCAATCATCTTGTAAATTTTGATAGAACTCATTAGTCTACAAACCAAGATCCGACCCGCCTGGTTCGGATCTTTTTGCTTTTGGATAAAATCGAGTAATCCATGCCTTTCCCGCATATGACTACAGTAATCATTTTTTATATTTACTTAATTCGACAAAATACTCACCAAGTTATTCCTATACTTATGGTTGAAATAGTATTTAAGGGGTGATAGACGTGAAGGAGAGTCATATTGATGTACAGTGGTTGTTACTCATAATGGAGGCAAAAACGAGCGGTCTGACCCTAAAGGAAATTCGCTCCTTTCTTAGCACACATTCAAATAATAAGGATGTTACTCAACCGAAATAGAAAATTTGATTGGTCACTCTCACATTCCATTTGAAAAATTGCCCATTTTTAGGCATATTTTTTGTCCCCTCCAAGTATGATGAATTAAAGACAAGCTTGGGAGGATGGAAAATTGAAACGGCTACTGCTTTTTATCTCATTCTGTTTCACTTTATTTATTATTTATTTTGATTTGACTACGGGTACCCTGCCGGCTTCCCATCCACCGGCCTCTACAGGCGAACCGGCCGTGCCGGCCAGCCAGCCTGCATCCAAACCATCTGCCGCTTATAAAGAAATCACCATGAAACCCGGGGATACCTTACTCTCCATTGTTGAAACGGAAAAAGACGGATCCAATCAGCCAATCGAAACGATCATCGCTGACTTTCAAAGTTTGAATGAAGGATTGATGCCCGAAAATATGCAGATTGGCAAAACATATAAGATACCCGTTTATAAATAACTGTCAAAAGGGTTCTGCGCCTTCACAAGTACCATTAAAGGGGTTTTCCAAGCACCAGGTATATCCTGAAATAGGAAATATCTCATATTGAAAAAAGATTATGCGTCCTATTTCCTTGTCAAGCGGTATGTACATTGATACAATATTTCAGAGAAGCAAATTAAAAATCAAAACTGATTTTTTCCTAAAGGAGAGAATTCCACTTGAGTGAAATCATACATCGCACCAAGACGCGGCCAATTAAAGTCGGAAACTTAACGATTGGCGGCAATAATGAAGTTATCGTACAAAGCATGACAACGACAAAAACACATGATGTTGAAGCAACGGTTGCAGAAATCCTTCGTCTTGAAGAAGCGGGATGTCAAATCGTACGTGTCGCCTGTCCGGATGAAAGGGCAGCTGATGCAATCTCTGAGATAAAAAAACGGATAAACATCCCTCTTGTAGTCGATATCCATTTCGATTACAAACTTGCTTTGAAGGCCATTGAAGGCGGAGCGGATAAAATCAGGATAAATCCTGGTAACATCGGACGCCGTGAAAAGGTTGAAGCAGTCGTGAAAGCTGCAAAGGCTAAAGGAATCCCAATCCGCATAGGGGTAAATGCTGGTTCTCTCGAGAAGAAAATCATCGAGAAATATGGCTTCCCGACGGCTGATGGAATGGTGGAAAGTGCTTTACACCATATCAAGATCCTGGAAGACCTCGATTTTCATGACATTATCGTTTCCATGAAAGCTTCCGATGTCAATTTAGCCATCGAAGCATATGAAAAAGCTTCAAAAGCATTCGATTATCCTTTACATCTTGGGATCACGGAATCAGGAACACTGTTCTCCGGGACCGTAAAAAGCGCTGCCGGATTAGGTGCCATCCTAAGTCAAGGAATCGGGAGCACGATGCGTGTTTCCTTAAGTGCCGACCCTGTCGAAGAGGTGAAGGTGGCAAGGGAGCTTCTAAAAGTATTTGGCCTTGCTTCTAACATGGCCACTTTAATTTCCTGCCCTACTTGCGGTCGAATCGAGATTGATTTGATTTCCATCGCCAATGAAGTTGAAGAGTACATCCAGACGGTTAAAGCACCAATAAAGGTATCAGTGCTTGGTTGTGCGGTAAACGGCCCTGGAGAAGCCCGTGAGGCTGATATCGGCATTGCCGGGGCACGTGGTGAAGGTTTATTGTTTAGAAAAGGTCAAATCGTACGTAAAGTGCCTGAAGAGACGATGGTCGAGGAACTGAAAAAGGAAATTGACAAAATCGCTGAAGAGTACTATGAAAAACAAAGAGCCGAAGCTGCTGCTGCAGCTACACTAAATAAATAAAACAAAAAAAATCCCGAATTTTCATTATCGGGATTTTTTTTGTTTGAAAAACCCTTTGATGCATAATGACATCAAAGGGTTTAATGATGCTAAAAGAACGGCAGGATGAATATGGCAACGATGATGGAGACTGCACCTATGCCGATGGCCCATGTACCCAGGTTCGATCCCCGGCTTCTGGCCACTATTCCTACAATGATACCTACAATCCCTAAAATGAAAGGCATCATGAATAACGATAAAATGGAGATGATCAATGATATGACACCAATCGCTTTTCCTCTTGATGCCACATCCCCCGAAACATTATCCTCTACAGGTTCATCATTTCTATATGACCTGATTCGCTGAGGTGGTGCTGAAATCTCGGCAGACGTTTCTTCCTGATACCGGTTATCCATATTGGTTATGGTCCCACGACTCTCATATCGTCTGTCATCTTCAGGTGTATCTTCATTATAATACCGTTCATGATGCTGATCATCCACAACGGATGGTTCACTTCCCTCTTTCGCCAATTGCATTTCATCGTCAATACTGGAGTATTGATCTTTTTCCATTCGCGCATCCCTCACTTTCGTTTGTGAAGCATTTATAGTGTATGTAAAAATTGCAGGAACCACCGTGAAAATGGTTTCATGTCTTGGAAATAAATACGGGTTTTTACCAAAGCTATGAGGGGATATGTTACACTATTACAAGTATTGAAAATGAGGAGAGATTCATCATGAAAAAACGTTTTGGCATCGATATAGACGGGACTGTCACAAGACCTGATTCCATGGTCCCCTTTTTAAATAAAGCTTTTCAGCTGAATTTAGCTTATGAAGACATTACAGAATATGACTTATTCCCTTTCGTGAATGTTCCAAAAGAGGATTTCACTAAATGGTTCATTGAGACCGAGCCACTCATATATTCCGAATCATTATTGGCTGAGGGTGCGAAAGATGTTTTGGAAAAATGGACAGAACAAGCCAACCTTTATTTCATCAGTGCCAGGAGCACCCGCCTATTGGATGTAACGAAGGATTGGTTTTCGACTAATCAAGTCCTATATGATCATATAGAACTTGTAGGTTCTCACGATAAGATTGCTGCAGCCAAAAAATTCGAAGTCGATCTCTTTTTAGAGGACAAGCACGATAACGCAGTGGCGATTTCGGAAGAGTGTAAAATACCCGTGATTTTATTTAATACCCCCTACAATCAAGATCCCGTGCCTGAAAGGGTGATTCGGGTCAACAATTGGCAAGAAGCCTCAGCCTGGGTGAATAATTGGATGACAGGGAAAGTGACGACTATAAAATGAGACAAGAAAAAACCATTGACTGGAGGTCAATGGTTTTTATGCTTCCAAAGATACGCTACATGCGGGACAGCGTCCGTAAATTTCAAATTTATGCCCCGAAACATCGTAGTCCTTCAAGCTTTCCTGAAGTTCCTGCATCGGGCACAGTTCGATTTCTTTCGTTTTTCCACAATTCAAACAGATGAAGTGGTGATGGTGGGAAGAATGACCGCATGTAAAACGAAAACGCTTTTCCCCTTCCAACTCGGTTGCTTCAAAGATGCCAAGCTCGACAAATAAGGAAAGGTTCCTGTAAATCGTATCAAAGCTTAAACCTGGATAATCCTGTTTCATATTCTCCAATACATCTTTGGCCGTTAAATATTTATCACTGGAAGAGAAAAGCTGAAGCATTTCTTCCCTCTTTCCTGTATGCTTAAAACCTTTATCTTTTAAAAGTTGCATGGCAGTAGTTACGTTCAAAATACATCACCCCATCTATCGATTTTTCCACTTATCAAACAAAATTGACAAGATGAGAATTAGTACAGCTATTATTACAATGGTCCCACCAGGAGCGAGGTCAAGGTTGTATGATAAGAATAATCCGCCAATGACAGAAACTTCACCGAATAATACCGAATAACCAATCATCTGCTTAAAGCCCTTCGCAAAGCGGAGACTAGCTGCTACCGGGAGCGTCATGAGCGAAGAAACAAGTAATATGCCAATGATTTTCATGGAAGCCGCAATGACCAATGCGACCATGACAATAAAAATAAAATGAATCGCCTTATAAGGTATTCCAGACGCTTTGGCATGCTCTTCATCAAAAGATAACAGAAATAATTCTTTATACAATAAGGTAAGCATCAAGGCTACGACTATCCCCACTGCCAAAATGACATACAGGTCCGCCCGGCTGACGGCACTGACACTGCCGAATAAATAACTATATAAATCGGTATTGAAACCATCTGCAATGGATATGAAAATGACACTAAGACCCATGCCGCCGGACATTATGATCGGGATTGCAAGCTCTTGGTAATGCTTGTACACCCCTCTTAATTTTTCAATGAATAATGAACCACCTACAGAAAACGCCATTCCAATATAAAGTGGATTCAATCCTGCTAAAGATAGAAAGCTCTTCTGCAGCAATAAACTAAACGCTATACCAGCAAGCGCTACATGACTGAGCGCATCGGAAATCATCGACATCCGCCTTACCACGACAAAAACGCCCACTAATGGCGCAATCGCTCCGATGATGATTCCGGTCAAGAATGCGTTCTGCAAAAATTCAAATTGCAATATCCCCGATATCATTGGGCTATCCTCCAAAACATATTAATGATTATGATTTAAAAATTGGACCCCATGTCCATAAATGGACGAGAGCTCACCTTCATCCAATTCATTATATTCACGGGCATCCCCATGAAAATGAAGCTTTTTATTCAAACAAGCGACATGTGTGACTTTATCGGTCACAGTACCAACATCATGGGTTACTAAAATCAGGGTTATTCCTAATTTTTTATTCAACATCTCAAGCATTTCATAAAATTGATGGACGTTTTTTGAATCAACGCCAACCGTGGGTTCATCCAATATCATCAATTCCGGTTCGCTGACCAGTGAACGGGCAATGAATACCCTTTGCTGTTGGCCTCCGGACAATTCCCCGATATTACGGTTCTGATATTCAAGCATATCCACGGATTCCAGAGCCTTCTTCACCTTTTGCTTATCCTCTTTGCCTGCAAACTTAAACAAGCCAATTTTTTTGGTCAAACCGCTCTGAACCACTTCAAAAACAGTGGCAGGGAATCCTGAGTTGAAGGAATTCGCCTTTTGGGAAACGAACCCGACCTTTTGCCAATCTTTAAAGCGTCGTATGTCTTCCCCGAATATTTCAATTTTGCCCTTTTGAAGCTTGAACAGACCAAGCAGCAACTTCAAAAGCGTTGACTTACCGGATCCATTCGGCCCGACGATAGCTAAGAAGGCCCCTCTAGGAATTTCAAGTGAAACATGTTCCAGCACTAGATCTTTTGTATATTTGTAAGATATATCTTCAAATTTAACTATGGGGTTTACTACATTATCCAAAGAGATCACCTTTTTTTTAAGAATCATTACGATTAACAATCGTTAGTATAAATCAAAGAAGTCCAGATGTAAAGAATCCGGTCTTCTTAACAAGTGCCGAAACGCCCCGAATCACCAAAAAAAGGCAACTGAACTAATTTACCGTAACCAAAACGAAGTTTCATGTTCAAATACGTCTTCCTCCTTCATATGTTTTAACAAAGGAGGAGATCGTTTGAAATTATTTGAAATGATGGTCAATCATAAAATCAACAATATACGCCCCGATGAACTGCTTTCCCTTGCTAAACAGCATAAGGTTTCACTCACTCAAAAACAGGCACAGGATATCACTGCACTTCTAGCCGGTAAAAATATTAACATTTTTGATATACGTCAAAGACAGAATGTACTTGGTCAAATTGCAAAAGTTGCCGGAGCAAGCACAGCCAGGGAGATAGAATCCCTCTTCAACAACCTTACTTCCACTTTTTAAAGATCTTAAGCCTGTTGCTGACAGTCTTTATTTGAGCATATTTACTCCAAATGCAAAATGAAAGGACGATTCATCTTTATTTCAATGAATCGTCCTTTTTCTATTATGATTATTGTTGGAATCTGATCTTTTCCAATACATCTTCTTCAAATTGATTATTCTTGAACATATCAATTTCGAATTTATAAGGTGCCTTTTTGTCTTTTTTGTCTTCCCCTACATAAGGTGTTTCCAGGATTTTCGGAACATTGCTTAATTGAGGATGGTGCACAATATCATTCAACGCCTTAAAACCAATATGACCAAATCCAATGTTTTCATGGCGGTCCTTACGGGTGCCGCGTTCGTTTTTGCTATCGTTTATATGAAGAACCTTGATACGGTCAACACCGACCAATTTATCAAATTCATTCAGTACGCCATCAAAATCCTCGATGATATTATATCCGGCATCGTGAGTATGGCAAGTATCGAAGCATACCGATAATTTTTCATTATGGGTTACACCATCAATGATCATCGCCAGCTCCTCGAAAGACCTGCCACATTCAGAACCTTTACCCGCCATCGTTTCAAGGGCAATCTGAACTTTATCGTCGGCAGTCAGCACTTCATTCAAACCTTCGATGATTCTCTTGATTCCCAGTTCACTGCCTGCACCAACATGCGCACCTGGATGAAGTACGATTTGCCTTGCGCCAATCGCTTCGGTCCGATCGATTTCGCTGCGTAAAAAGTTGACTCCAAGCTCATATGTGGCTGGATTCGTGGTATTTCCTATATTAATGATATACGGAGCATGGACTACGATATCGCTGATTCCATTCTCCTCCATATGCAGTCTTCCGGCTTCGATATTTAAATCCTCGATTTTTTTACGTCTTGTGTTTTGAGGGGCCCCTGTATAGATCATGAATGTGTTGGAGCCATACGAAGCCGCTTCTTGACTCGCAGCAAGAAGCATACCTTTCCCGCTCATTGAAACATGCGATCCAATCTTCAGCATCTGATTTCTCCCCTATTTCTTTCTCTGTATACGACGTTCGCGTTTTTTAAAGTTTTCCACATCACGTTGAATTTTCTTCTTGTATCCTGGCTTGACTTTAGTTGGCTTCTTGACGTGCCTACTCGCTTTAACATCAATATCAGATTTTTGTTTTTTACGGTTTTTCCGTTTATTACGTTCGTCGATATCAACCCAATCACCGTTTTGGATATCGGCATCACGGAACTGAATGCCCATTTTTTCAAGGCGGTTCAATGAATCTTCATCAGAAGTATCATAAATGGTAGTGGCAATGCCTGAATATCCTGCACGAGCCGTCCTACCCGTCCTATGGATATAAAAATCCAAATCTGAAGGCAATTCATAGTTAATGATATGACTTACACCTTCAATATCGATTCCACGGGAAGCCAGATCTGTCGCAACGATGAATTGATATTCCAAATCATTGATTTGCTTCATCATTTTTTTACGCTCACGAGGCGTTAAATCCCCATGAATACGACCGACATTCAATCCTTTTTCGCTCAAGGAATTAGCCACATGATCCGCCATTTTCTTTGTGTTCGTGAAAACAATCGCCAAATATGGATTATAACGAACGATGATATCATGAAGTAACTGCTCTTTGTTACGGTGACGAAGCGGTATAAGAACATGTTCAATTTTCGAAGCTGTCGCCTGCTTGGGATTCACTTGAACATACTTTGGATTCTCCATGTATTTATTCAAAAACGGCTTCAACTTTTCTGGGATGGTTGCCGAAAAGACAAGCATTTGAATTTTTTCAGCCATACGTGATGCAAATAAATCGACATCTTCAATGAATCCCATGTCTAGCATAAGGTCCGCTTCATCGACTACAAGCATTTTAGCTGTATACACCTGTAATGCCTGAGCTTCAACCAAGTCCTTGATCCGGCCCGGCGTACCAATTACCAATTGTGGCTGTGTCTTCAATTTATCTATCATTCGCTGTTTATCAGTGCCACCGATGAAACAACGGACTTGAATCTGCTCATCCTCAGGGAAATGGTCAGCAATTTTCAAAGCTTCTTTGTAGATTTGGTTCGCTAACTCACGGGTTGGTGCGGAAATAATCGCTTGTACCTCATTTTTACCAGCATCAAGCCTGTTCATGATTGGCAGCAAATAGGAATGTGTCTTTCCTGTACCTGTCTGCGACTGGCCAATTAAGCTACTTCCCTTTAAAAGCGACGGAAGCACGCGCTCTTGAATTTCCGTCGGCTTATCGAACCCTAAAGTGCGAACCGCATCTAGAATGTAGCTTTTCAAATTAAATCGTTCAAATTGATTTTGTTTCATCAAAAAACTCCTTTATCCTGTCAGTCATTAGACATGTCCTGTTATTATAATAAATTTTACACAAAAAGCGCAAGCGCCTTGGGTTGCTCGTGAAGAAAATAGGGATTGTCCCATAAGGCGCTTTTTGCCTTGTGAGGGCTATCCTCTTTTTCACATCGAGCTAGGCGCTGAAGCTGGATTACACAAAAAGCGCAAGCCCCTTGGGTTGCTCGTGAAGAAAATAGGGATTGTCCCATAAGGCGTTTTTTGCCTTGTGAGGGCTATCCTCTTTTTCACATCGAGCTAGGCGCTGAAGCTGGATTACACAAAAAGCGCAAGCGCCTTGGGTTGCTCGTGAAGAAAATAGGGATTGTCCCATAGGTCAGGCCATCTACTTTTTTCCCTGTGACCCATTTAATTAAATCACAAAAGCGCATGCGCTGAGGTTAGTTCTCTTAAAATGGACTCTTGCAAACGAAAAGCCCCTGTCCTGGTCATAGCGTATCCCCCGCAGACATGGAGCTAAAAGACTACCGTTACCATCTTACCTTCTTTCCGGTTACTTCACAACTGCCCAGTCACTCTTTCCTCAAACCTTTTTTGCCGAGTTGCATAATTTATATAGAAGATTACACCGCATATAAAAACTGAGGAGGTGAAACCTATGTTCCCAAATAGAAATCGTCAACCCGGACCCGGTTTTCAGCCACCCAATGGTCGAAGGATGCAGCAGCACCCTGCTCCATTCGGACAGTCACGGCAAATTCCCCATCCTTATCAGCAGATGCAGCGGCCGATGGTCCAAAACAGACCGCAAATGCCACAGGGACCCCAAGGTTTCCGAGGCCCTTTCACCCAACCGCAGCGGCAGGAAATGCCGCCAGCAAAGAAAGAAGGGTTATTGTCAAAAATACTCGGTAAGTCGAAACAAAAAGGAGCTTCTCCCAATTTGTTTGCTCCAGCCGCTTCCACTAACAAAAGTTCTTCAAGAAGCAGCGGAGGCGGTATTTTAGAAACATTAAAAAACCCCGATTCGCTTAATAATATGCTTTCCAACACGCAAAAAGTGTTGCAGGCGGCGGAACAATTCACGCCTATGGTGGAACAATACGGGCCAGTTGTTAAAAATTTGCCTTCCATGTGGAAAGTTTTCAAGAGCATATCATCAGCCGGTGGGACCGAGGACGAGGGAGCTTCCGTTGAAAGCGGTCCAAAGGTTGAGGAACAAAAAAACAGTGAGGTAAAAACGGATTCCAAGAAAAAAGATAAAGCTAAAGAAGCTAGCCCCATCGCCCAAGTTCGTACCGAAACGAAAAGGGAAAAAAGATCCGGTCCCAAGCTTTATATATAATGCCTGCAAAAAATTTTCCAATAACTGATTTTATGTAAATATGATGTTTTGTAATATCATCTATGGTCTTATATAATAGAAAGGTATAAAAAGTGAGAGTTTCTTGCCTTGAAGGAGGACACATAGATGAAAGTGATTAAAATTTCCCCGCGCGGCTATTGTTATGGCGTTGTCGATGCCATGGTCATCGCCCGTAATGCGGCTTTAGATAAAACCTTGCCACGTCCCATTTACATTTTAGGAATGATCGTGCATAACAAACATGTGACGGATGCGTTCGAAGAAGAAGGCATCATCACGTTGGACGGAAGCAACCGCAACGATATCATCGAACAGGTGGACAGCGGAACCGTCATCTTTACTGCTCACGGCGTTTCACCTGAGATTAGGAAGATTGCTGAGAAAAAAGGTCTTGTGACGCTCGATGCAACTTGTCCCGATGTTACCGCAACACATGACTTAATTCGGGAAAAACAATCGGAAGGCTATCAAATCATTTATATAGGCAAAAAAGGCCATCCGGAACCAGAGGGTGCTGTCGGAGTTGCTCCTGATGTCGTTCACCTGGTTCAAAAAGATGAAGATGTGGAAGCCTTGACTTTGAATAGTGATAAAATCATTGTCACCAATCAAACAACGATGAGCCAATGGGATGTTTTGGATATCATGGATAAGGTCAAGGAAAAGTTCCCGCATGCCGAAGTCCATAAAGAAATTTGTTTAGCGACACAGGTTCGCCAAGAAGCGGTTGCCGAGCAAGCTGGCGAAGCTGATGTTTTAATCGTTGTCGGAGATCCCAAGAGTAATAATTCAAACCGTCTTGCACAAGTATCCCAAGAGATTGCCGGCACGAGAGCTTATCGAATCGCTGACATTTCCGAGTTGAACCTTGAATGGTTAAAGGATGCAAAAACGGTTGCCGTCACTTCGGGAGCTTCTACACCAACTCCGATCACGAAGGAAGTTATCGCATTTCTAGAGCAATACGAAGAAAATGATGAATCGACTTGGAATACCGAAAAGAAAACGCCATTGCATAAGATTTTACCTAAGATTAAAGTGAAGAAATGATTGCACAAAAACAAAGGCAGCCACTAAGGCTGCCTTTTTCGTGTTATTTAAATAAAGCGGAAAGGGTCGGTATTCAGCCGGGATGGAATGAATTCCACATCGTAGTTCTTTTCGCGGCACATTTTTTCAAGAATTCGTGCTACACCTTTTTTCATCACCTTTTCAACATTGTGGCCCGGATCCACGATATTCAATCCAATCATCATCGCGTCATGGGCTGTATGGTAATACATATCACCTGTAACGTAAACATCAGCTCCCTTGAATTTCGCTGTCGTAAAGTATTTATTGCCGTCTCCGCCCAAAACGGCCACTTTTTTTATCGGACTTTGCAAATCTCCAACGACACGCACCTTTTCAACATCGAGAGTCCGCTTCACATGTTCGGAAAATTGTTCAAGTGTCATTTCTTCAGCAAGTACACCAATCTTTCCTAAGCCAAGAGATTCCCCTTTATTCTCCAGTTTATATATATCGTGAGCAACTTCTTCATATGGATGGGCTTTAATCATCGCAGCTAGCACTTTCTTCTCGATATTTTCCGGATATATCGTTTCAACCCGCATTTCAGCTACTTCTTCAAGCTTTCCTTTAGAGCCAATTACCGGTTCACTGCCTTCACCTGGCAAGAAGCGTCCGGTACCTTCCCCCGAAAACGAACAATTGCTGTAGTTCCCGATCGCTCCGGCCCCTGCCTTACCTAGGGCTTCCCTCACCTTTTGTTCGTCGGTCTTTGGAACATATACGACCAATTTCTTTAGATGTGTCTCGTAAGTTGGAATCAATACCTCTGTGTCCTGCAATTGTAGCGCTTCGGCAAGTAAATCATTCACCCCGCCCTTAGCAACATCCAAATTGGTATGTGCAGCATAAACAGCAATATCATGTTTGATCAGCTTTTCGATGATGCGGCCTCCAGCTGCGTTTGTATCGATCCTTTTCAATGGTCGGTATATAAGCGGATGGTGGGCGATGATCAATTCCACGCCATGTTCTATCGCTTCGTCTACAACCTCTTCCAGCACATCAAGGGCAATCAGCACTTTAGTAACCGGCTTATTGAGCCGCCCGACATGCAGCCCGATTGGATCTCCCTCCATTGCATAATGCTTTGGGGAGAATTGTTCAAACGTTTCAATGATTTCGTGGCCATTCACTGTCTTCACCCTTTAAGCACCTCCTCAATTACTGAAATTTGAGATTTTAATTCATTGCGCTTCGTTTCCAGTCCGCTTCTTCCGCTTTCATCTAATTGTGCGATGATTCTTTCCAAATGTTTTTTCTCAAGCTGCCATTTTTTTATGAAAATGTCACTGAATTGCTCTCTTAAGTATGGACCGAAAGTGAGGCCGGCTTGCTTGTTTATCCCATAAGGGCGGAGCGGGTCTCCTTTTTTGGCAATTAAGATCTCATAGATTTTTCCATCTTCCTCAAGGATTTCCTCTCCACTAAGTTCCCAGCCGTTTTCGATTAGCCAGCTGCGAACATTCGCTGCACCGACATTAGGCTGAAGGATGAGCCTTTCTGCCTTGCCGAGTTTCCCTTTTCCGCTTTCCAATATACTTGATATTAAAGTCCCGCCCATGCCTGCAATCGTAATGCATGTCGCTTCATCAGGATTCAATACTTCAAGACCGTCTCCTTTACGGACCTCTATCTTGTCCCCAAGCCCCGTCATTGCCACTTGCTTGCGTGCTGACTGATAGGGACCTTCTACAACCTCACCTGCTATAGCGCTGTCACACAAGCCGTTAGTCACCGCATAGCACGGCAAGTAAGCATGGTCTGAACCTATATCTGCAAGGATGCTTCCCTTTGGTATATGTATGGCAACACGTTCTAATCTCATCGATAGTTTTTCATGATTCATATTTATCAACTCTCTTAATTCAAATAATGTCTTACTATAATTAGTTTCCCATTCGATTATACCAAGTTCAATCGAAAAATTGAAGAAAGGAGAAATAGGGCCCTTTCTATCAGGGCAAAAGAAACCTTCCATCTGGAATCTTCCTTTTCCGAAAAATGAAAAAACTGACTCAAAGAGTTCGCTTTCCAACGATTTCTTGAGTCAGTTTCATGACTTATTTCAGTCCATGAATATATTCGGCCATGGCGTCAATGTTCTGTTCTTCGACTAAACCTGGTGGCATTGCACCTCGTCCATTAGTGATCACGTTTTTAACCTCGTCCACCGACAGACGATCGCCAACTCCTTTTAGAGCAGGCCCGACACCGCCTTGATAGGCGTTACCATGACAAGAGATACAGTTTTGCTTATAAATGTCCTCAGGTGATGCTGAGGCATTTTCTGTTTCTTCTGTCTTTTCGCCGCCCTCTTTCTCCTTAGCAAGATCTTTGGCATCACCCAAACCTTTAAACGAAAGTAAAAACATAAGTCCAATACCAAAAACCATGATAATAATAAAAGGCATTACTGGATTGCGATTCATAGTATTTCCTCCCCTATGTAGAACCTAAACTTACCATAATTAATATTATATACAAACAGCTATATATTATTTTACTTGAAAAGAGTTTCAAGTAAAAGCCCAAAAATAGAAGATATTATATAATTTCTTAAAATTGTCAAAAACTTATGTATATTTCCAAACATTTTACTTTTTCTTACATATGTTCATAATACCCTAAAATCATTATTTAAAACCGCTGGTTATATTAATAAAAAGTAAAGAGTGACCAGTGCTCCCAGGCCTCCCGCTATGGAAAAATGGAGCAGCTTCAGTTTATCGCCCATTAGTATCCAGAGTCCGCAATTAATGAACAAGAAAATATAAAGGATACCCACTTTGCCGGGCGCCATGAATTCTGCAAAACTGACAGTTAATAAAAGCAATGATAGGGCCATTCCCATCAACGACATTTGAAAAATGATTTTCCTGCCGTTAAAGCGGCGGACCGCCAGCCAAAAAACAAGTATTGAAATTGTTGTCATAAGCATTTGCATTCTTATGGGTATTTCAGTAAAATAATTCAAAAATACAATAAATGCAAAAAGAGCCCCAAGCAACACCCCGGAAAAGATGTCGTTTTTTTTGCTCTCGGTTTTATTCGATTTAGATGGCGGCAGTTCGCCTTGACAGTATAACGCAAGCAGGTAATTACAATATTGCTCTGGAAGCATACGACTTTCCTTCCAGGAGTTTATTTCTTTAATGATGATTTTCTTTCTCATCTCATCCATGAATTTCACATCCTCATGATGATCATTTCTTTTTAGCAGCTTAGCTTTTTAGCTATGTAAAATTGTTTCTGTTTTAAATTCAATTTCCATTATAAGCAAAAAATGGAAAAGGATTGTTCTTACAAGGATATTTTTACATCAAAATTGAAAAAAAGAGCCGCTCCCGAACGCTGGGCATTCAAGAGGGCTCTGTTAAGGGCATATATATTCTACTCCAGGAAATCTTTCAAGCGTTTGCTGCGGCTTGGATGTCTCAGTTTACGTAGCGCCTTCGCTTCGATTTGACGGATACGCTCGCGGGTGACCCCAAACACTTTACCTACCTCTTCAAGTGTGCGGGTGCGGCCATCATCAAGTCCAAAGCGGAGTCTCAAGACGTTCTCTTCACGGTCAGTAAGAGTATCCAATACGTCTTCAAGCTGTTCTTTCAAAAGTTCATATGCTGCATGTTCCGATGGGGAAGTCGCATCCTGATCTTCAATGAAATCACCTAAATGTGAATCGTCTTCTTCACCTATTGGCGTTTCCAATGAAACAGGCTCCTGAGCTATTTTCAAGATTTCACGAACTTTTTCAGGAGTTAAGTCCATATCCTCCGCAATTTCTTCCGGAGAAGGTTCACGTCCTAAATCCTGAAGAAGCTGTCTTTGGACACGGATCAATTTATTGATGGTTTCCACCATATGCACCGGTATCCGGATCGTTCTTGCTTGGTCGGCAATGGCACGGGTTATCGCTTGGCGAATCCACCATGTTGCATACGTACTGAATTTGAATCCCTTGCGGTAATCAAATTTTTCCACTGCTTTGATAAGTCCCATATTACCTTCCTGAATCAAATCAAGGAAAAGCATTCCGCGTCCGACATAGCGCTTGGCGATACTGACAACAAGACGAAGGTTAGCTTCTGCCAAACGGCGTTTCGCTTCTTCATCTCCATCTTCAATTCTCGTCGCCAGTGATATTTCCTCTTCTGCCGATAAAAGGTCGACCCGACCAATTTCCTTTAAATACATGCGTACTGGGTCATTAATTTTAACGCCAGGAGGAACACTTAAATCATTTAAGTCAAACTCTTCTTCTTTTGCAAGTTTCTTCTCATCTGGATCGTCTTCATCTTCGTCTTCCTCACCATCAGTGAGTATTTCGACGCCGTTTTCTGCTAACACCTCATAGAACTCATCCATTTGATCGGAATCCAACTCAAAACCGCCAATCATTTCAGCAATTTTTTCTAAAGTCAAAGAGCCCCGTTTTTTACCTAGCTCTAGTAATTTTTCTTTCACCTGTTCAAGGCTAAATTCATTATCAACTTGTTTGGAACGTGCTGGTTTTTCAGCCATTAGTTCCCCTCCTTCCAGGACTTACACCTAAACGACTACAACATTTTACGCAATTTAATGATTTCCATGGCAATTTGTGCAGCAGTGACATAATCACTTCGTCTAACTGCATCTTTTTCTTCAACTTGTTTTTCTTTTATCTTTAACAACTTTTCATATTTCAACACTTGATTTATACAATCGGTCAGTTCTTTATCGGTAACTTCCTCATTCACTGACATCATTTCTATTTCCGAAACGATCCTTCTCAAGTTTGGATCCGGTAAATAAGTAAGGAAAAAGCTTGTATCCGGTTCGTGTCCATCTTCATAGAACGCATATAAATAGGTGATGATTGCCTGATGTTCATCTACATGAAAGACCGTTTGCCCAAGCAACTGCTGAATTTTGAAAGTCATATCCCTGCTTTTTAGCATATGGGCAATCAACTTCATTTCAGCATTATGGTGAGCAGGCTTTAACTTATGCTCATATTGCAGGGCCATTTTCTTTGGAGCCGCTGGCTGCGGCAGTGTCCCCTTCTTGCGTTCCGTAAAGAACACCTGACGCTGCTGCTGTTCCAGCGCATCCAATGAAAGGGAAAATTCAGAGGATAGCTGCCGGAGATAATGATCCCTCTCCACTGCATTGGGCAATCGCGAAATTTCTTTAAGGACTTCTTCGATATATTGAATTCGATCTCCTTCATTATTTACATTTTTCCCTCGACGCAAATAATGCATTTTGAATGCCATGTAGGTTAAACTGGCCCCTATTACTTCAGAAACAAAGCTTTTTTCACCGAATTCCTTTATGTAGTCATCGGGGTCCAAGTTATCAGGCATGAGAGCGACTTTCACGGAAAACTCATGGTCCTGTAGCATATTAACTGCACGATTGGCAGCGTTCAATCCCGCAGAGTCCGAATCGTAGCAAATAAGTATCTGGTCAGTATTTCTTTTTAAAAGCTGGATATGCTGGTCCGTCAGGGCAGTACCCATTGTAGCGACCGCATTCTCCACACCTGCGCCAACTGCTGAAATGCAATCGGCAAAGCCTTCAAAAATGACTGCTTGTTCTTTCTTTCGTATGTGTGGTCTTGCATGATGGAAATTATATAAAGTTTTACTTTTATTAAAGATTGGCGTTTCAGGACTATTCAAATATTTGGGCTCATCGTCCCCCATCGCTCTTCCTGAAAACGCAATCGTATTTCCTTGATGATCCATAATTGGAAACATGACTCTATTTCTGAAACGGTCAAAATATGACTCGTCTTTTTCCCTGTAAATAATAAGCCCTGCCTGCTCCATGTATTCCGCTGGAAACCCGCGTTTTAAAAGGAACTTGGACACGAAGTCCCATGAATCCAAAGAGTAGCCAATTTGGAACTTTTCTATCGTCTCTTCAGTAAACCCGCGTTTAAGTAAATATTCGAGAGCATCCTGCCCCTCTTTCGTATTAACGAGGAGATGATGATAAAACTTCCTCAGCAGGTCATGAGCTTCAACCATTTGCTGAGAGCCTGCCGGCATGTTAGATCGCTTGGAGTCCTTATTGATTTCAACATCCAAAGGAACATTTCCTTTTTCAGCTAAAACTTTTGCAGATTCCACAAAGCTGTAGCCTTCAATATCCATCAAGAAGGTAAAAATATTTCCGCCTGCCCCGCAACCAAAACAGTGAAAGATTTGTTTTTCCGTAGAAACGGAAAACGAGGGCGAGTTTTCACCATGAAAAGGACATAGGCCAAAGTAATTGCGCCCCTGCTTCTTCAGCTGGACATACTCCCCAATTAAATCAACAATGTCAACAGCTTCACGAATTTGATTAATTTTCTCATCTTCTATACGGCCATTTATCATTTTTCCACCTTGCAATATTGGTGATAGTTTCTAATTCGATACTGGTTCCTAATTCCCTGCAAAATTCGACAATGTTTTCATAAGTTTATTTGTAAAACATGCCCGATCTTCCTTTGTGAATGCTTTCGGCCCTTTCGTATGCTTACCCTGCCTGCGGAGTTTCGCCGACTGATAACGCATATCCAAGAGCATGAAAATATTCTCGTCTGTGTATTCTTTTCCCCTTGGTGAAAGGACATAAACGTTTTTAGGAAGCAGGGTTCCAGCCAAACCAATATCTGCAGTAACGACAATATCACCCTTTTTTACTGAGTTTACTATATAAAGATCTGCCGCTTCTTTGTCTGCATCGACATAAACCCATTTACCTTCAGGGTTATTCATCATATTTTTATATGATGCAACAAAACAGACTTCAACATCGTGCAAACTTGCACAATGAAGGATTTCGTCTTTCACCGGACATGCATCGGCATCGACGTGTATCGTAGGTTTATTATTCATACCTTCTAATTCTACATCTTTCTGCATAATCCTTTTTCTCCCCTAAACTTTATGAAGATATGGTGAATTTTTAGCATTGATTCAGAGGGTTCCCTCTAAAATGAGCGCACATCATTCTTCAAAGAATACCTGCTTATTTAAGTGAAAGCACCTCTTTTGCCTTGAAAAAGACCAGCCCTTCCTGAATTATACGGAACATGTCGAATTATTTTTATGATAAAAACCTTGACATCTCATTAACCTTTAGTTTATTCCTTATTAATTAAGTCTAAACCTTAAGATTACTTTTTTCTCACAATTTTTTATTATAGTCTATTTGATTAGAAGATGCCAACATTTAAATTCCGAATGTTTTTTCATGTAAATCAACGGATTCACACTTGGAAACCAAGATGTATTTTATGTAATTATTTTGAACTTATTCTTGTTATTCCCTTATTCGACCTTGGCATTAAAATGTGAGCTGACACATAGAGTGTCTAGCTCACATTTTGATTTGCCTTAATTATAAGGATCAACGGTTTTTGTTTTGAAGGATATTGATTATCAAATTGGCTGTTTCTTCAACAGCTTTATTGGTTACATCAATGATAGGACAGTTCAACCTTGATATGATTGTATCAAAGTATGTCAATTCTTCTTTTATGCGCTCCACATTTGCGTAAATGGCATGATCATTGAGCCCAAGTGACTTTAATCGTTCTTTACGAATATGGTTCAGCTTTTCCGGACTGATCTTTAAACCAATGCATTTTTCAGGAGGTACCAGGAACAGCTCTTCTGGAGGTTCCACTTCAGGCACTAAAGGTACGTTTGCCACTTTATAGCGTTTGTGGGCTAAATACTGTGATAATGGCGTTTTGGAAGTGCGTGAAACACCCACAAGGACGATATCTGCACGTAAAATGCCCCGAGGGTCACGTCCATCATCATATTTTACAGCAAATTCAATGGCTTCCACACGTTTGAAATAGTCATCATCCAGCTTTCTCACCAGACCAGGTTCATTAAGCGGCCCTTTTGGCGCCCTTTCCTGAAGGATGTCCATGAGCGGCCCTAAAATGTCATAAGCAGACAGGTTTTCTTTCTCGACCTGTGCTTTCATATACGCTCTAATGGCTGGCTTGACAAGAGTATAAGCAATGATCGCCCCATCCAACTTAGCCAGTGATATCACTTCATCCACATTTTGTTCATCTTCAATATACGGAATTCTCTTTATGGAAAAAGCAGATCCCGAGAACTGGCTTGCAGCGGCTTTTGTAACCAATTCCGCTGTTTCTCCTACTGAATCCGATACAACATATATAATAGAACCGTTCATATTCTCCGTCATTCCTTTTGCAAGCCCCCTAATAGCCTTCATCAGCCAAAGCTACGAATGCTTTCGTAATATTGGTTTTTGTAATCCTTCCAATTACTTCATAGCCTTTTTCTGTGTCTTTGACGACCGGTAATGAGTCGATTTGTTTATCAATCAATTTTTTGGCAACATCAATCAAAAGGTCTTCTTTTGAACACATTGTAATATTGGGCATCCTAGTCATGATGATATTGACTGGAATGGAGTTAAGCTCTTGTTTCCCAATACTAGCACGCAACAAGTCTTTCCTTGATAAGACACCAACAAGCAATGCATGCTTATCGACGACGAACATTGTTCCGACATCTTCTAAAAACATCATGACTATTGCATCATATACGGAAATGCCCTCGTCAACAACGACAGGTATCGATTGGTAGTCTCGTACATAAAGATGGTTGAGGCTATCTGTCAAAAGCTGTGTTCCTGACCTGCCTGTATAGAAATACCCCACTCGGGGCCTGGCATCAAGAAAACCTGCCATCGTTAAAATCGCTAGATCTGGACGAAGTGTCGCCCTGGTAAGGTTCAATCTATCCGCAATATGTTCTCCAGTAATCGGTCCGTTTTCTTTTACGATTTGTAAAATTTGTTCCTGACGCTTATTCAATTGGATTATAATCACCACCCCACTGCTTTCGCAGAGTAAAGTAACAAAAGTTATTCATTTAATAATTATATACTAAATTATTTAATTAGGGCATTTTTGTCCTATTTATTGACCATTTATCTTTTTAAGAAATCGGAAACCCTTATTTAAAGTGTTTCCGATTTCCTTACATCCTTTCGATCATGTAAGGATGATCTTATTCATGGCAGCAAAACCTGCAACCAAATCACTGATTTCCTTCATTAAGGATAAACGGTTATTACGGATTGCTTCATCTTCTGCCATGACCATTGTATTCTCGAAATATGACTCTATTTCCGTTTGAAGCGAAACAAGCTGTTCAAACCGCTCATTCTCTTCTTTGGATTCCATATAACGCATTGCCACTTTTTGATATTTTACATATAACGCATTTTCTTGATCATTTTCAAAGGCACTAGGGTCGACTGTCACCTTATTGTCACATTTCACGGCAATGTTCATGACCCGACTTAAAGCTTCCAGGCTTTCTTTAAAGCCAGCTTCGTCTTTTTTCGCATTCAAGACATGTGCACGTTCCACGATAGAGTGGATATAGCCTATCTCATTGAACAGAACTGCATCAATCAAATCGTAACGGATTTGCTGTTCTTGAAGCAGGTGTTTGACACGGGCTTTAAAGAATGTGAACATATCCGCTTTAACTTCTTCAAGATCACGTTTTAAGATGCCTTTTGATTCCAGGCCTTTAAGGCCTAATACAATAAGCTCCTCTAAAGAAATATTCCATTTCTTCTCAGCTAAGATTTGGACGACCCCGCTCGCCTGCCTTCTTAATGCGTAAGGATCCTGGGAACCTGTCGGAATGACACCAATAGCGAAGAATGAAGACAAAGTATCAATTTTTTCAGCTAAACTCACAACTGCTCCAATGACTGAAGGCGGTACATTGTCATCCGCATGTCTTGGCATATAATGTTCATTGATAGCCGCGGCCACTTCTTTGGCTTCCCCTTTTAAGAGAGCATATTTTTCACCCATATACCCTTGCAATTCAGGGAATTCATAAACCATATGACTCACCAAATCGAACTTGGCAATTGCCGCTGTACGAAGCGCCATTTCTTTTTCCGCTTTTAAATTCAAAGCATCCGCAAGGGCACCGGTCACTGCTGTTACCCGGGCAGTTTTCTCGGCTAATGTACCAATTTCTTCATGATAAACGATGCTGTCAAGCTTTTTCAAAGCATCTGAAATCTCTTTTTTCTGATCTTCTTGATAGAAGAATGCTGCATCCGATAAGCGGGCACGCAATACTTTTTCATTACCTTTAGAAACCTTATCCAAATGGCGGTCATCGCCGTTACGCACGGTTACAAAGTAAGCAAGCAGTTTCCCGTCCTTATCTTTAACAGGGAAATAACGTTGGTGTTCCTTCATTGATGTGATAAGTACCTCAGCAGGAAGCTCAAGGAATTCTTCTTCAAAATGTCCAAATAACACCGTTGGATACTCTACCAAATTATTGACTTCTTCAAGCAGATCTTCATCGACCGGGATGATCCAGCCTTTCTCCTGCTCAAGCTCTTTAATCTGATCCAATATAACTTGTCGGCGTTTATCTGGATCCGCCATTACAAATTGTTCTTTTAGCGTATCTTCATACCGTTCCGGCTGCTCGATGATTGCGCTATCGCCCAAGAAACGGTGACCTTTTGTTTCACGGCCCGTTTCCACGTCAGCAATGCTAAATGGAACTGTGTCATTGCCGAATAAGGCAATCAGCCATTTAATCGGACGGACGAAGCGGAGCTCCTGATTGGCCCAGCGCATATTTTTCGGGAACGTCATGCCACTGATGATTTCCTTCAGCTCAGATAAAAGCTGAGCAGTCTGCTGTCCTTTTATGAATTTATTCACATGGGCGTATTCCACACCCTTGAGTTCTTTAAAATAAATGTCCTCTGAAGTCATGCCTTGACCCCTGACGAATCCCAATGCGGCTTTAGACCAGTTGCCTTCACTGTCCAAAGCGATTTTCTTGGCCGGACCTTTTGCTTCTTCTTCGATATCCTTTTGGGATTCTTCCACGTCTTTCACCAATACGGCTAAACGTCTTGGTGTTGAAAAAGCTTCAACCGTTCCGAATTCAATCGCTTTTTCCGTTAGCCATTGCTGTACTTTATCTGACAACTGTTTCATTGATGCTGTCACAAAACGGGCAGGCAGCTCTTCCAATCCAATCTCCAATAACAAATCACGCTTGCTCATTTGTATTCTCCCCTTTCACTTTCAGGATCGGGAAGCCTAATTTTTCCCGCTCTTCATAGAAGGTTTTGGCAACCTTACGCGCTAAGTTACGGCACCGGGCAATATAACCCGTTCTTTCCGTCACCGAGATGGCACCTTTGGCATCCAAAAGGTTAAATGTATGTGAACATTTCAAAACATAGTCATATGCAGGATGCACAAGTCCTTCTTCCATTTGGCGATGCGCTTCCTTTTCATACATCGTGAAAAGCTGAAACAGCATATCAAGGTCGGAGGTTTCGAACGTATATTTCGAATGTTCGTATTCCGGCTGACCAAATATATCCCGAACTGTGAATCCATCTGTCCATTCTAGGTCAAATACGTTTTCCTTATCTTGAATGTAAGAGGCGAGACGTTCGATCCCGTACGTAATTTCCACGGAAACCGGCTTACACTCAAGGCCGCCCACTTGTTGGAAATATGTAAATTGAGTGATTTCCATTCCATCAAGCCATACTTCCCAACCTAGACCAGCACACCCTAGTGATGGATTTTCCCAGTTGTCCTCCACAAAGCGAATATCATGCTCAAGCGGATTTATCCCTAAAGCACGCAATGAATCCAAATATAACTCTTGGATATTGTCAGGTGACGGCTTCATGATCACTTGGAACTGATGATGCTGATACAGTCGATTAGGGTTCTCTCCATAACGGCCGTCAGCAGGACGGCGGGAAGGCTCTACGTAAGCAACGCTCCAAGGCTCCGGTCCAATGGCTCTCAGGAACGTGTATGGGCTCATCGTTCCTGCCCCTTTCTCTACATCATAAGCATTCATCAATATGCAGCCTTGTTCAGACCAATGCTTTTGTAACGTTAAAATCATATTTTGAATATTCATCGTACACCTCCAGGTTATTTAAAACGGCTCTTTTTAAAATTAAGGATCGGAAACCATTACATTTTGGCAAACAAAAAACTCCCGTCCCTATGCGAAATGCATAGGGACGAGAGTATACCCGCGGTTCCACCCTAATTGCCGTTTATAAAACGGCCTCTTTTCAAAGCTACATGCTCCGGAAACGCCCTTCCCTGTAAATCCATATCCCGGCTTCCACCGTCCCGGGTTCGCTTTTTATGGAGAATGACAGATACTCTTTTCCATCAACGCAATCTTCTTATTTTAATGATTAGAATTTTATACAAACTAGCATGGAATGTCAATAGGTCAGATCCTAAAACATATCTTTCATCGTATCAATCTGTTTCAGGAACTTTTTTGATTTCAAATGCAGACCGGAATATTCCTCATAATATGCATCGATGATCTTCCGAAGTTCTTTTTTCGTTTCAGGCTTAACGGAAATGTTTCCGAGCCTTGATAAATCGAAATAATAAAAGATTCGAAGCAATTTGACGGCTGAAGGTGAAATTTTATAATGATAAGGGTCTTTCCCCAGACAGCGGTGACAGATAAAGCCCGCTTCCCGAAGCGAGAAGGAGAATTCCCCTTCCGTTTCACCACATACAGCACACTGATTCAGCACTGGGTTAATCCCATTGACGGGCAGCATCTTCATTTCAAAAATGAATTTCAAAACCTCTGCGTCATATTCCTCGTTTATGTAATGCAATGTTTGCGAAAGCAATTCATACAAATATGGATTCGGTTTCTTATCCTCGACGCTTTTATCAAGCAATTCAACAATATATGAAGCATAAGCAGTGGCAAAAAGATCCTCCCTTATGAAACGGAGTGAATCGACCATTTCGCCTTGCTGAAGACTACCGAGTCCGGTTGATGTGGTTACAAGAAAATACCCGGAGCAAAAAAGCTGTGTGACGGCAGAAAGCCTGCTGTTAGGTTTACTGGCTCCTCTAGCCATAACGCCAATTTTTCCCAACTCACGGGTATATATAGTAATGATTTTGTTATTTTCTCCATATGCAGTTCGCCTTATGACAATGCCCTCACATTTTTGGAGCATACCAAGACACCACCCATGCTCGCCAAGACTAACCTATGAAACAGGAAAATCAAATTCTGCTAGCTCATCATTCAATACCAAGTGTCTTTCCTGTCTCTCGACTTCTATCTCCTTAAACAGCAAATAGGTGTCCACATTACCTGTTTCAGTAAATAACTCCCAGGTAAAATCCAACATATAAAGCCCACCTTTCATTTTTAACTAGCAATATGAATATCCGACCATATGGTTAGCTTGACCGTTTTCCGAACTTTCATGACGCGTAAATTTTGTTAATTAATACTCGCTCTCATTGAAGCCATAATCGCGGAGCTGGCTTGCTTTGTTCCGCCAATCCTTCTGTACCTTCACCCATAGTTCCAAGAAAACTTTCGAGCCCAATAAGTTTTCGATATCCACTCTGGCACGGCTACCGACTTCTTTAAGCATTTTCCCTTGCTTTCCGATGACAATCCCTTTTTGTGAATCACGTTCGACAACGATCGTCGCCATGACATTAATGGTGTCACTGTTGTCCATTTTTTTAATTGAATCGATGACAACAGCCACTGAATGCGGAATTTCTTCACGTGTCAGGTGCAGTACCTTCTCACGGACCAATTCGGAAATGATAAAACGTTCCGGGTGGTCGGTCACTTGGTCAGCTGGATAAAACTGAGGACCTTCTGGCAGATGTTCCTTGATTTGTTCAAGCAGTGTATCAACATTATTTCCTTCAAGTGCAGAAATCGGAACGACCGCCGCAAAAGGGTAAAGCTGTTGGTATTTTTCAATGATCGGAAGTAAATCATCTGGATGCATTGCATCGATTTTGTTTACAACCAGGAAAACAGGCGTTTTTACGGATTGAAGTTTTTCGATGATAAACTCGTCACCGCGTCCGTATCCTTCAGTCGCATTGATCATGAAGAGAATCAAATCGACTTCCTTCAATGTATTCGTTGCCACTTTCATCATGAAGTCACCAAGCTTATGCTTTGGTTTATGAATGCCGGGTGTATCGATGAAAATCATTTGTGAATCGTTTTGCGTAAGTACACCCTGGACTTTATTTCTTGTAGTTTGCGGTTTATCGCTCATAATGGCGATCTTTTGACCGATGACCCGATTCAGAAATGTACTCTTTCCAACATTAGGTCGTCCAATAATCGAAATGAAACCTGATTTGTAACCTTTTACTTGTGTATCATCAAATAGTTTATCCATTTAAATCCTCCGGTGAAAAAGCTCCTGGAAGCAATTCCTGTACTGTTAGTTCTTTTATATCCCCATGTAAGTTGGTCAAAACGACCGGCATATCCTTTTCACACAGTTCCGAAATAACCTGCCTGCATGCCCCGCATGGGGAAACGGGACCATCGGTATCTGCCACGACTGCAAGTTTAGTGAATTTTTTATCGTTATGGGCATAAGCACTGAATAAAGCTGTCCTTTCGGCGCAGTTACACATGCTATATGCAGCATTTTCTATATTACAACCATGATAGACCTTTCCATCAGCGGTTAAAAGGGCTGCCCCCACCTTAAATTTGGAGTAAGGCACATATGCTTTATCCCTTGCTTTTTTAGCTTCCTCAATCAATTCTTTTGTATTCAATTCACATCTTCCTTTCAAATTGAGTACCATTTCGGCAACCTACAGGCCAAACTTAGGCAAAAAGATAATCAATCCAACTATTATAGAAAATATAGCATATATGAATACAGCTCCGGCTGCAATATCTTTTGCCTGCTTGGCTAGCGGATGGATTTGATCCGTTACCAGGTCCACTACCCTTTCAATCGCTGAATTAACGAGCTCCAACGTAATCGTACCGGCTATGGCCGCTAAAATGAAAAGCCACTCCATCCCATTCAATGAGAAGTACCAGCCAAAGAATACGACGATTGCCGTTAACGCGAAATGTATCTTGATATTGCGTTCAGTCCGAACAGCCTCCAAAATTCCCTGACAGGCAAAAGAGAAACTTTTTAATAAAGGATACCTTTTTTTATCCTTCTCTTGAAAGTCCATATTCTTCCAAGATCTCCTTTTGTTTAGTGAACATCACTTTTTCATCTTCTTCATTCATATGGTCGAATCCTAATA
Organism: Peribacillus sp. FSL P2-0133; assembly: GCF_037975445.1. NCBI lineage: Bacteria > Bacillati > Bacillota > Bacilli > Caryophanales > Bacillaceae > Peribacillus > Peribacillus sp. FSL P2-0133. Next base: position 3,949,558 of record NZ_CP150254.1, read on the forward strand.
AATGCAGAAAACCATGCAGTGCTAAAAATCCAAGTTCCCGGTCAAATGAATGGCCATATTCTTCAGCCTGTTCTTTCGTGCGTTCAATGGAAATGATGATATCCCCTAACATGCGGGGCATTTCCGCACCGACAATTTCCACTTCATCTTCTCCCATTTCTTCAAGTGCAAAGGAAATGACATCTGTAGCTGAATCTTTATGTCGATATTCTTTATTGATTTCCCGAATCCTATCATTGTCTACAAATGTAACTGACAGCTCGGTGTCTTTTTCAATGTTTTCTTTTCTTGCCGCAAATTGCAGAATGCTCTCAACAAGCCGCTGAGCTTCCTCCGTTACTTCATTCGTTTCATCCATTAAATCGATAGCTAAAATCATTCTTTCACCTTCTGTCCTAATTTATCCGGCTCCGGATATTCAATCCTGGAGTGGAAGATACCATTCAGCGATTCACATAAGGAATGCTTCACGATACTCAATTCTCTCATAGTAATGTCACATTCATCAAATTGACCATCAGAAATCCTGTCCTGAATGATGAAACTTACCAGCTCTTCAATCTTATCTGGAGTTGGGTGCTTCATCGATCTCACTGCAGCTTCAACACTATCGGCTATGCCGATGACGGCTACTTCCTTCATTATCGCCCTCGGACCGGGATATCGGTAGGCCGCTTCGAGGGTGGTCTCATCCTGTTTTTTTGCCTTATGGTAGAAAAACTTCAATAAAGTCGTACCGTGATGCTGCTCTGCAATATCCACAATCTCTTTCGGAAATTTGTGACTGCGCAGCATCTCCCCGCCATCTACGGCATGGGCAATAATGATATCCCTGCTCGTTTCCGGCTGCAGCCGATCATGCGGGTTCTCTTCATTCATCTGATTTTCGATGAAGAAGTGCGGCCGCTTCGTTTTACCTATATCATGATAATAGCTGCCGACCCTTGCCAGCAATCCATTCGACCCGATGGCTTCACAAGCGGATTCCGCCAAATTGGCAACCATTACACTATGATGATATGTCCCCGGTGCCTCAATCAAGATCCTCCGCAATAACGGATGATTGGGATTCGCGAGTTCGATAAGCTTTATTGATGATAAGATCCCGAAACCAGCCTCGAAAAACGGTAACAGGCCCATTGTCAAAACGGCTGAACCCACTCCAGAACCTATGGCAGCAGCAGCATAATATAAGTACTCCATTCTAGTATAATGGCTGTCCATAATAAAGATGAGCGAAAAAACAAATGCCATATTGATTAAAGACAATAGCAGCCCCGCTACCAGCACCTTTGATTTGAAATTTGGCCTAGATAGAATGATGATTGCCGTCAATCCCCCGAAAATGATATAAAGCCCCATCGAGAAATCCAGATTTCCAGGTGTATCGCCATTAAATATAATCGTACCATACGAACCTAGCAATATGATCATTGCCACCGCTAACTTATCATTCAATAATATCTTGATGAGCATCGCCGCCATGGCACCCGGAAAAATGTATTCCAGGTTCGAGTTTTTCAGGTCTGCCAGAATGCTGACCGTTTTCATGGTAGCCATTGAAAGGATAAAGACAAGACTGAAGATCAATAACTGATTGTACTTGTTATCCTTTTGGGAAATGGAATAGTAGAAATAGTAATAAAAAGCGGCAAAAGTCAGGAATATGAATAACAGCAGGCCGATATACGGGTAAATGGTAGACTCCGTATTTAAGAAGCCTGCCAGTTCAAGCTGCCTATATACATCCCTGTCCACTAATTGATTTTCTTCAACGATGATTTGACCTTGAAGGATCCTGATTGGCTCCACGCTTTCAACCGCTTTCCTTCGCTGTTCTTCGGTTTTGTCCTTATCGAAAAATACATTCTGAATGATTGCCGTACGTGCAAGGGAAGTGGAGGCTTTTTTCATATCGCCACTAATGCTCATATAACCCAATTCCTCTACAACCTTCTTCTTGGCATTTTCGACGTCACTTGCAGCGATTCGGGAGCCCATCACATTATTCACGGCAGTAATGGTTGAATCCTTCGCTATTTTCAACTCATCTTCATCCGCCTGCACTAATGCCAGGAAAACGGATTCCTCGATATTTTTATTCACTTCATCGGTCAATTTTTCTTTTAATATGGAAACTTTTTGAGCATCCGTCTTTACGGGCTCTTTTTTATCATCTTTTTCCTCATCTTCTTTATGATCTCCATCGGGGTCCGTTTCTTTATTCACCTCTATTGCTGAATCGAAAATGGATGAAATCAGATCGACTTTATTTTTGGCATATTCCTTTTTTAAAGAATAAACATCCGCCACCTGTTTTGAAATCTCTTCTTTTTCCTGTTCCGTCTTATAGGTATCTTCCACAGTCTTGGTTGAACGTATTGTTTGTTCCGCAGGCTTAAAAAGCTCTACCTGAACCCTTTCCGGCTTAACATTGGAGAACATTAACCCATACGCAAACAAACCAAGTATGATGAACAAAAGCACTTGAAAAAAGCGATGGACCAACAGCCCTTTTATTTGAGTGAAAAATTTCTGGATACGATTCAAGGAAGGTCCTCCTAAAAAAATGATGTTTATTATTCTAGATATGTAAAATCATAACAGTTTTTATGTGAATTTTCACCTTCGTATTGATAAATGAAGCTTCTTATCCACTTTTTCCCCATAAAGTTTGTCATTTAGACACATCACGAAAAATCCGCCGATTGAAATGGCGGATTTTTTCTTATGACTTCGCCTGCTCGTAAGCAGTAATGATTTTGGCGACAAGCGGATGTCTTACTACATCACTTTGTTCAAAATAAACAAAGGAAAGGCCTTTAACATTCTTCAAGATCTCTTCTACCCGGATCAGACCTGACTTCATACCTTTCGGAAGGTCAATCTGGGTCCGATCTCCCGTAATGACCATTTTCGATCCGAAACCAAGCCGGGTCAAGAACATCTTCATTTGGGCTTCCGTCGTATTCTGGGCTTCATCCAATATGACAAAGGCATCTTCAAGCGTACGGCCCCTCATATAAGCCAGAGGAGCTATTTCGATCGTTCCGCGCTCTATCATCCTTAGCGTCTGTTCCATCCCTAGAAGGTCATGGAGAGCGTCATACAGCGGTCGTAGATAAGGATCTACCTTTTCCTTCAGATCTCCAGGCAGAAAACCAAGGCTTTCCCCTGCTTCGACGGCAGGCCGTGTCAGGATGATCCGTTTAACATGTCCATTTTTCAATGCATTGATGGCCATCACTACAGCAAGGTAGGTCTTCCCGGTTCCGGCAGGCCCAATTCCAAATACAAGATCCTGTTTCTTTATAGCCTGGATATAGTATCTTTGCCCGATCGTTTTGACTTTTATGGATTTCCCCTTAGCCGTTTTAGCGATTTCCTCATCATATAATTCACCGAAATACTCCAATGTGCCTTTTCTTGCCAATTCAATTGCATAAAGCACATCCCTGGAACTGATTGCAATTCCTTTTCTGACCACTGTCAATAATGCCTTGAGGATTTCCTCCCCCATCGATACCCGCTCGATATCCCCGGCAACACTCACCGCTTCACCTCGGGTTATGACGGAAATGCCAAGCTCCTCTTCGAGCACTTTTACATTTGAATCCCCATTGCCCAATAATGCGATCGCTTCATTGGGTGATTCTATTTCGAGCTTAATTACTTTCACATCATCTGCCATTCGTTAGTCTCCTTGAATGATTGGCTGTCCAATCGCTATATCTTCAATAACTTGGTAATGTATAGATAATTTAACTTTACCATTGTCCATGCTTTCGTGCAAAATTTTTTCCTCGACGATTTCATCTTCCTCTTCTAAATGCTTTTTCAATTCTGCTTTAGCCATTTTCCTGCCTTCCTTCACCGCTTCTTTCTCCGTATAACTTCGTACAATATCTTCCTTGCTCCTCAAGGTCACTTGTTTATAGGAAATGGGAAGTTCCCATTGAAGAAAGTGAAATGGCCTCACTGTCGTTTCTTTTTCCTGTTTTTCATATCCCGGATCCTTGAAACCCCATACCGGAAGGGAAAAGCCCCCCATTTTCAAAAAGTGCCTGCTCGTTTCATCTCCGTTAAAAACAGAAAACTTGGTTTTTAACGGAACTTCCACTTTCGCTTTATACCACGTTTTCCCTTTTATTACTCCCTGTGCGGATACAATTTCCTGTTTATCCTCTTTTCCAATCAATCCCGAAACAAGAAGCTGTCCTTTTCCTACATAATCATTCACATTAACAATAGATTGTCCCTTTTCAACGAACATATCAGTGATGATCGCCTTTTTGGAAGCTACCAAATTTTGCGGAGATGTTTCCTCGACCTCTTTAGGTTGCCGTTTTTCTACAACCCGAAAATGGTATGTCGTTCCCTTTAGCTCTACCCCTACCCATGTCAATGCACCAATCCGGTCCGACAGCTTACGCTGAATCGTATCCACATCATCCACAAAGAATTGCACTTTCCCAATCTTCACGCCCATCTTGTCCAATTCTTTCCGGATGGCATGCTCGGTTGCAGGTTTGGCATCTTGAACCTCGATGCCCCAAACCATATTGGAAAGTACAAATATACAAAGCAGGAAAGCGATCATCCCCGCTAAAAACCCGCTGTTTTTCATGACTCTCTTCATTAGGAAAGGGAAACCCTTTCCCTGCATGAACTTTACTTTACAATCGCTCTTACGCATGACCTGACGGAGTTTGGGGATATCCCTGATATCCATATGGAAAATCAGGGCTTCACTTCCGACACGCTTCACATCCCAGATATGAAGCCCCCTTCTCGTCAGCATATTAATCAGCCGTTCTGCACCTTTGCCATAAGCCTTCACCTTTACATAGCCTGTATAATAGTTTGTCCATTGGTTTTTCATGGAGACCTCCCGGGATCATTCATTGATAAAATAGACCTTATCGATTTTGCCTTCGAGCATGATTTCTTCCGGCAAAATCGTCTTTATGACAAAGGCATTTCCCTTTATCAGCAACTGCCCATTTTTAAGCATCAATCGCACTTCGCTGTCTGTAAAAGCCAATAAGCCACGATGGTTTTCAATATAAATATGTAATTGTCCGATCATTGTAATTCGCGGCAGGTCCATCATGACATCTTGCGGAAGGTCCATTGTTTTGGTCATAAGCTGTTTCACTCTTTTTCCCCAATTGTGTGCCATAAAAAAGAACCCCCTTTCATCTCAATGTATGAAATGAAAGAGGGTTCTAGCACAAAATTATAAGTGAATGAGAGTCTATTTTTTCATGCTCAATTAATGACGGGCTTAAAAAAGCCCGGGGCTCCGAATCACCTTCTGGACCTCTGAAGACTTCTCTTCGCCCTTGGCGGTCCCAGCACTTCTGACATGATGATGCCATCAATCAGCTGTTTTTTACCAAAAGACGGCCCTTGGCGATAGACCGGACTTTTATTATCAGAAATCGTTGATGTAAGTTGATCCGCCTTCGCTTTTTGATATAAACGCTCCTGATCGTACTTCTGCTGAAGCCTTCTAAGCTCCGCAATCCTTTTGTTCGCATCGTTCGTCGTCTCATCGATCACTTCAACAGCCTGAGCTGCCTGCTGTTCGACTTTCCTTACAGGAGCAGGGGCAGGCCTTTGCTGCGGATTCCCTTGCTGCATTTCACCTTGAAGCTCCCGCATGACCTCCTGCCATTTCTTTTTCGGAGGCGTGTTAGGATCATCAAATTGCTGAGGCTGCTTTTTCTTTCCTAACATGGACGTTAAAATACCGATCAAGACAATGATAAGGAATGGGTTCTTGAGAAAGAAATCAATAAAATCTCCCATTTAAAGACCTCCCTTCCCTGACCTAATTATTATTATTATTATGGTTATTGTTGTTATCTTTTGGATTTTCGGATATTTTACTGATGGAACCGCGCATATCCGTATCGGCCGTGATATTTTGGATATTCATATAGTCCATCACTCCAAGGTTTCCGCTTTTCAGTGCATCGGCCATGGCCAACGGAACTTCCGCTTCGGATTGAACAACCTTCGCTCTCATTTCCTGAACACGGGCAACCATTTCCTGTTCAAGCGCAACAGCCATTGCACGGCGTTCTTCGGCCTTTGCCTGGGCTATTTTCTTATCGGCTTCGGCTTGGTCCGTCTGTAATATGGCCCCGATATTTTTACCGATATCCACTTCAGCGATATCAATGGAAAGAATTTCGAATGCCGTTCCTGAATCCAACCCTTTTGATAGAACCGTTCGTGAAATCAAATCGGGATGTTCCAGGACATCCGTGTGCATTTTCGAAGCACCGATCGTCGATACGATCCCTTCCCCTACACGGGCAATGATCGTCTCTTCACCGGCACCACCGACTAGACGTTCAATGTTGGCCCGGACCGTGATCCTTGCCTTAGCTTTCACTTCAATACCATTCATCGCCACACCAGAGATGAACGGAGTTTCAATCACTTTCGGGTTAACGCTCATTTGAACAGCCTGCAATACATCACGACCGGCAAGGTCAATAGCTGCACCCCGTTCGAAAGGTAATGTGATATTGGCGCGTTCTGCAGCAATTAATGCATTCACAACTCGATCGACATTACCGCCTGCAAGGTAATGGCTCTCCAATTGATTCGTTGAAACATTGATTCCAGCCTTATGGGCCTTGATAAGCGGGTTGACGACCCTGCTTGGTATAACGCGGCGAAGCCTCATCCCAACTAATGTAAATATACTGATTTTGACTCCTGCCGCTAAAGCGGAAATCCATAACATTACTGGTACGAATGTGAAAAACACTGCCAACACGATGATGGCAGCAATCACTGCCAGTACAATAAATATCGTTCCTGAAGTTATCACTTAATGATTCATCCTTCCTGTATCTCTTAATTTTAATTTGAATCCGGAATTTCCCGGACGACTACCCTTGATCCTTCAACTTTTACGATAATGATTGACGAACCTTTCGAGATAAAGCTTCCTTCGGTCACGACATCCACTCTTTCTTCTTTGACCAAAGCTGTTCCTGAAGGCCTCAAGTCTGTAAGGGCCTTCCCTTCTACACCTAATAAATCCAAACGATTCGGATTGCTGACATACCCTTGTTCCGTTTTTGTTGCATCGGTTAATATCATTTTCCTGAAAAATTTCATCTGTTTTCCAAACACCTTTACAAGTAGGATGAATACCAAAATGGATACGGTAACCGCAATTAGCAAGGATATCGTCATATGGACCGGATCACCTGTTGCGAGGAACAGACTCCCCACTATCGCGGTAAATCCGAGCAGCCCGATAATCCCCCCTGGGATAAAAAATTCAATTAGTACGAGAATGACCCCGATGATGAACATCGCTAACGATTCGTATCCGGTGATACCGGCGACAAGATGACCATAGAAGAATAAGACAAGACTGGTGATTCCAATGACCCCCGGAATACCAAAACCGGGTGAAAATAATTCCATCACAATCCCGATTCCCGCTATCGTTAACAAAATGGGAACGACGATCGGGTTGGTCAAAAAGCGGGCAAGTTTCTCAGGAAAGCTTTCTTCGATTGACCGAATATCAGCATCCTCAACTCCAAGTATACTATACAGCTCCGCTTTCCCAGAGACGGTGCCTTCACTATAGCCTGCCTTTTTTGCCTGTTCAGCTGTAAATGTCAGCAACTTCCCTTTTTCCGCTCCATATTCGGGTAGATCGATGTCAACATCCGCCATCGCCTGGGCGTAGATGGGATCACGTCCATTTTGTTCAGCAGCTGTCTTCATGGCAGCTAACCAATAAGATTGCGCTTTCTTACCTGCAGCGTTCCCTGCTGAATCAATCACAGCCGCAGATCCCATGGTGGCACTCGGAACCATATAGATCTCATCTGCACTTAGAGAAATGTATGCCCCTGCAGATAAAGCCCTGTTATTGACGTAGGCAACTGTCTTGATTGGTGAATCCGAGAGTAACTTTGCAATTTCCCCTGCTGCATCCACAGCACCTCCAGGGGTATTCACCTCGAAAACGACAAGATCTGCATCAGCTGCTTCAGCAGTGGTCAGCGCGCGCTCCAAAAAGGCCGAGAGTCCCTTTTCCACCGTTTCTTCTATTGGTACATGGTAAACGATCTTCTCGCTTGCAGATACCGGTGATCCCCCAAAAGAAGACATGGTGAACAGCAATCCAAATAAGAGTACAGATAAATAACGCCAAATTTTCAACGGAACGCCCCCTTTCCCGTATTAGACGCGGTAAGTGCCTCCAGTATTCAGGAGGAGAACCTACCAGTAAATTCAGCACGCAACTAAAATTCGAATAAGGAGCAAATGAAGCAACCCTTTACTCTGTTCTTTAGTTATTACGTATGTATATGAAAAAGGTTTCAAAAAAAAGCAAATAAAATTAAAAGTGCCCCCATTATCTTGGGCTACGTTTCAATAATATACGCATAAAATTCATGAAATACACAAAAACCACAGGCAATTTGCCTGCGGTTAGGTTTCGAGTTTTAAGTTTAGAGTTTAAGATAGATGTTGTTGTACTAATTTGTTTACTAGTGAACCATCCGCTTTACCTTTAACTTTAGGCATTAAAGCTCCCATAACTCGGCCCATATCTGCTTTGGATGTTGCATTGACTTCTTCAATCGTTTGTTTAACGATATTAGAAATGTCTTCTTCTGAAAGTTGCTCAGGCATATATGCCTCTACGTATACTAGTTCGGTGCGGACTTTATCCACGAGATCTGAACGACCTGCGTTTTCAAACTCCTGGAGGGAGTCTTTGCGTTGTTTTAATTCGCGAGAGAGCACTGTCAATTCTTCATCATCTGTTAAATCTTGTCTCTGCTTCATGGCTTCGTTTTGAATAGAAGCTTTCAGCATCCGAATAACAGATAGTTTGTCCTTTTCCTTGTTCTTCATCGCTTGTTTCATATCATTATTTAAACGCTCGAGAAGACTCATCTTTCCACCCTCTCTTAGAATTTACGTTTTCTTGCAGCTTCAGACTTTTTCTTACGTTTTACGCTTGGTTTTTCATAAAATTCACGCTTCCTAGCTTCCTGAAGCGATCCTGCTTTAGATACAGTACGTTTGAAACGACGAAGAGCATCTTCAAGCGATTCGTTTTTACGAACGACGGTTTTAGACATCTCTTTCCCTCCCTCCGAAAACAACACACTAACTCAAGTTGTCAACATGTTATACATGTACTAAACAATTATAATATATCATCTTTAGCAGGTCAACCAATAAAATCAAACTTATTTTGAATATCATCATGTTATTATCATAATTTTTCACGAAACGATGATTCAACTTGCATGAAAATCCAATTTATAGCATGTCTCCCGTCATTGGGCCATAAGCTTACTATGAGGTGACAGTCATGCATGAGCTATTTTTATTCCTTTTATTCATTGCGATATTTTTGGCAGGTATGTCGGTTTTACGAATCGGACTGTTCAATATGTCGGGTGCAGCATTAAAAACTTTTCTCTCAAAGGTTACGGATAAGCCATGGAAAGGCTTCATGGCCGGAACCATCTTTACCGGGATCCTGCAGAGCAGCTCGGCGGTAATGGTCATGACGGTCGGCCTCGTTTCCGCAGGAAGCTTAACGTTCCCGCAAACGATCGGGATTATTCTTGGAACGAATATCGGATCCACCTTTACAGCAGAGTTCATGACCTTCTCTCTGGATCGTTGGATCATTCCCGGTGTCGGAAGCGGCGCTTTCCTTTGCTTCATGCCAAAAGCATTACCGAGAAGCATAGGGATGTCACTGATCGGAATCTCGGCCATCTTCGCGGCGATGAGTGGTTTTAAAACGCTTTCGACACCGATTGCAGCCTATCCATCCATACAAACGCTCATCCATTACATAGAGGGCCACATGAGCTATGCCCTATTAGCCGGGATATTATTGACGGCACTCATTCACTCCAGTTCGGCAACCATTGGGATAGCCATGAGCTTTTTGATGAATGGGGAGTTATCCGTCTCTTCCGCAATCATCATCATGCTCGGATCGAATATAGGCACATGCATCACCGGATACATGGCCAGCATCGGTTCCGGTAGACAAGCTGCCTTCACAGCTTATTCACATATTTGGCTAAACGTCATAGGGGTTGCCGCATTCCTGCCTTTTGTGGACATCCTGGAAAGAACCGCTGCCTTTTTCACCGAAAACAAGGGGACACAGCTGGCCCATGCCAGTGTCATTTTCAATATCTTGACTTCTTTTGCCGTCTTGCCATTCGCACGGCAATTCTCCAACCTCATTCTTTTGGTGCATCGGCCAAACTTAAAAAAATAAGGAGCTGTCCAAAAGTCATTAGTGACTTTCTTTTAGGGCAGCTTCGTGTGAAGATTGGACATCAAATGTAGCTGCACCAGATATAAAAGGATAAATGATTACTGGGAGGTTTTTTAGCTAATCTTTTTATAATTAGTTTTATGATTCAATAAGCTCAAACCACTCGATATAACAGGAGCTAATATCAAAATAATCAAACCTATAAATAAAATGGTTATTGAAGTGTCATATACCCAAAATTTCACCACTCATCTAAAGTAGTGTTAATGATAAATGAAAAAATTAAAAACCTTTTTTCATTTCCCTCCCCATGTTCATGCATTTAATATAAGCAAGTTTACTCACTGTTGATCCCCCCTAATATTTATTAAATCCACAATAAGCTTTTTTTTGAATTTATGGGTTCCAAAAATGACAAGTACAAGTCCAAAAATGATACGGGTCCTATTTTTTCACGGAAGAAATAGGCGCAATGCACAAACACATGGGATATCACCAGTTGAATTACAAACCGATTTTTTTATGGAAGTAATAAAAAAAAGGCGGAGAAAAATAAAATATTTTTCTCCGCCTTTTTTATTTCAGGGAGTTATTATACGGTCCCTTTTTAAAATCAATAATCGGAATCAGCCGTTAAGCCCTTTACGATGGAGACACCTGCACTCGCTCCAATTCTTGTTGCACCAGCTTCAATCACTTTCTGGGCATCACTCGTATTGCGGACTCCGCCTGAAGCTTTGACACCGATATCCGGGCCAACCGTTTTTCTCATAAGCGTGATATCTTCAACAGTCGCTCCGCCGGTCGAAAAACCAGTTGATGTTTTCACATAATCCGTTCCTGCTTTTACGGCCAATTCACATGCACGGACTTTTTCTTCATCAGTCAATAAAGAAGTTTCAATGATCACCTTTGAAAGAGCCTTACCAGTGGATGCCGCTACCACAGCACGAATATCCCGCTCTACCAACTCATCATCCTTGTCCTTCAATGCGCCGATATTGATCACCATATCGACTTCGTGAGCGCCATTGGAGATGGCGTCCTTCGTTTCAAAAGCTTTGGTTTCCGGTGTGGTTGCACCTAGAGGGAAGCCGATGACCGTACAAACTTTCACTTCTGAACCTTCCAAAAGTTCGCTTGCATATTTCACCCAAGTCGGGTTTACGCATACGGAAGCAAAGTTATACTCTCTCGCTTCTTCGCATAATACCTTTATTTGCTCTTTGGTTGCATCTGCTTTTAATAACGTGTGGTCAATTAAACCTGCTACATTTTGTGACATTAATAAATCCTCCTCAAAAACAATCTATAACTAGTTGTACGTACCTCTCATGATACCATAGTTTATCCACTTTGACGATATATATAGTCTTTACCCGAAAGTGCCAAGAAAACACATTAAAAAGAGGATAAAAAAAAAAGACAGCGATTAACCGCTGTCTTAGATATTGGATGCTTGTTGCAACGGAAAATCCTTCACTACCGTCACGAACTGACCTTCACTAAATGGATAGCCAGACTTTGTGATCTTCACTTTGACAATTTCACCGACCATTTCATCCGAAGCCGGAAAGACGATTTTCATGTAATTATCGGAGTAGCCCTCATAAAGGCCATTTTCCAATTTCGTTTCAGGAATGACTTCCAGAACTTCCCCCTCGAATCGGGAGGCATACTCTTTTGCCAGCTGATCCGACAACGCGATAAGGCGGTGGACGCGTTCATTTTTGATATCTTCATCCACTTGATCTTCCATACGGGCAGCCGGAGTCCCTGTCCGTTTTGAATATGGGAAAACATGAAGTTCGGAGAATTTATATTTTTCTATAAAGTTATATGTCTCCATGAATTCTTCTTCAGTTTCACCTGGGAAACCTACGATGACATCAGAGGTAACAGCAAGACCCGGAAGTGCAATTTTCAACTTTTCGATTCGATCACCGAAGAAATCCATCGTATATTTACGTCTCATTCGTTTTAGAACTGTATCGGAACCCGATTGGATGGGTATATGCAAATGACGTACCACTTTTTTCGAATTCGTCAGCACTTCAATGATTTCATCTGTAATTTGGCTGGCTTCAATGGATGAAATACGGATACGTTTCAACCCATCGACTTTTTCCAAGTCCCGCAGCAGCATCGCCAAATTATAGTCTTTTAAATCATCTCCGTAGCCGCCAGTATGAATTCCGGTGAGGACTAGCTCTTTATAGCCTGCCTCGACAAGCTGTTCAGCTTGGTGAATGACTTCTTTTGGATCGCGGGAACGCATCAAGCCACGAGCCCAAGGGATGATGCAGAAAGTGCAGAAATTATTGCAACCTTCCTGAATCTTAAGTGAAGCGCGTGTACGGTCTGTAAAAGCAGGTACATCCAACTCTTCGTAGACACGGTTTTTCATGATATTTCCTACGGCATTGATTGGTTCACGTTCCACCTTGAATTGCTCAATGTAATCAAGGAGTTTAACCCTGTCTTGTGTTCCTACAACAATATCCACACCTGGTATGGCCATGATTTCTGCCGGCGACGTCTGTGCATAACATCCCGTTACCGCTATGACGGCATTCGGGTTCTTACGAATGGCACGACGGATGACCTGACGGCTTTTCTTATCGCCAGTGTTTGTCACCGTGCATGTGTTGATGACATATACATCTGATGCATTTTCAAACTCAACACGATCATATCCCCCAGTTTTGAATAATTGCCATATAGCCTCTGTTTCATAATGATTCACTTTACAGCCTAATGTATGGAAAGCGACCGTTGCCATTTTTCATCACCTCAAAAGTTCTACATGATAAGAAACAGCGGAAAGTGCATATAAAGGTGCTGTTTCAGTTCTTAATATTCTTGGTCCAAGACCGCAAGCCATAAAACCGGCATCAGTCAGTTTTTCAATTTCCTTATCTGCTAAACCACCTTCAGGCCCAAATACGAATAGGATGGATTGCCCAGCGGTAATATCTTTCAAGACAGAAGCGAGTACAGAAGTTTCCCCCCGTTTTGCCTCTTCTTCAAAAGCGATTAATTTATGATCGAAACCGGAAGCATACCCAGCTAGCTGATCTGCCGTCATCGGTTCCTTGATGGCAGGGATAACCGTGCGGTGGGATTGCTCAGCCGCCTCTTTTGAAATCTTCTGGAGTCTCTCCAATTTCTTACCTACCTTTTTGTGGTCCCATTTTACCACCGAACGAGCAGCAATAAAAGGGATAAATTCAACGGCACCCAGTTCAGTACCCTTTTGAACGATATATTCCAACTTATCCCCTTTAGGCAGACCGCTCGCTATCACAACCTTTACAGGAAGTTCCTTTTCTTCATTCTTCCATTCGGTAACTGTCCCTATAACAGCATCATCAGTAATTTCCGAAATTTCCGCGATAGCTGTCATGCCATTACCTTTCACCGTGATGATCCGTTCCCCTGGTCCCATTCTCATCACCCTGGCGATATGGTGAAAATCATCGCCTGATATCTTCACCGTGTTTCCATTGATGTCTACTTCGTTAAGAAAATACCGCTGCACACTGCCACCCACTTCGTCTAGTCTAAAAAACTCACAGGCTAACAGTCAGGAATCCAGAATGCAAGCCGTGCAAAGATTCAAGCTAAAAAAAGGTACTCTGACTATCAAAAAACCCGATAATCAGAGTAACTTTTTCAATTAATCATTTCTTTTCGCGATTATTGCCACCCAATCTTCCATCAAGATCGTTTCCTCAACGGTGAATCCAGATGCTATAATCGCTTCCTTCACATCTTGTTTCTTAGTTTGAATGATTCCGGAAGCGATGAAATATCCGCCAGGTTTAACCACTTTCGCTACATCATCCGTAAAACGCATGATCACTTCGGCAAGAATATTTGCGACGACGATATCCGCTTGTTCATTCACACCATCCAGTAAATTGCCTTGTGAAACTGACACTTTATCCTGCACGTTATTCAGTTCCACATTTTGTTTGGCTGACTGTACTGCCACTTCATCCAAATCAAGGGACTGAATCCGTTTTGCGTCCAATAATGCAGCTGCAATACTCAGAACACCAGAACCAGTTCCTACATCAACCACTAAATCCCCAGGCTGTACTGTACGCTCCAGCGCTTGGATGCACATGACCGTCGTCGGGTGTGTACCCGTTCCGAAGGCCATGCCTGGATCAAGTTCAATGATCAATTCGTCACTGCTTACTGGAGTGTAGTCTTCCCATGTTGGCACGATGGTAAAACGTTCTGATATCTTGACAGGGTTATAATACTTTTTCCAAGCCGTCGCCCACTCTTCTTCATTCACTTCACTAATTGAAACAACATTTTTCCCAAGGTCTATATCGAAAAGAAGGAGATTATTGATTGATTCCTTAATAGCATCAATGGTATCGCCAAGGAAACTGTTAACAGGCAGATAAGCTTTAATGACTACACCTTCATTCGGATAATCATCTGGGTTTAAGTGGTAGATCTCGCCAAAAACATTTTCTCGTTCCTTGACTAATTCTAGAGGATCCTCAATGACAACACCACTCGCACCTGCCTCATGAAGAATATTCGAAACAGGTTCAACCGCTTCATTCGTTGTTTGGATTGCAAATTCAGACCACTTCATAATCTACCAACTCCCAATTTGTTCTTTTACTTTTATTTACCTATCTTTAAAAGCACGCTTTACTTTTGAGAAAAAGCCATCATCATGTTCATCTACACCTTGTCCGCTGATATCACTGAACTCACGAAGCAGGTCCTTTTGTTTTTCCGTTAATTTCTTAGGCGTGACAACTAATACGACCACATGCTGATCTCCTTGGCCATATCCTCTGACATTCGGAACCCCTTTGCCTTTTAAACGGAAACGAGTGCTTGTTTGTGTACCTGCAGGAATCTTCAGTTTCACTTTTCCATGAAGCGTCGGAACTTCTATTTCATCCCCTAATGCTGCCTGGGCAAAAGTAACCGGCATTTCACAATAAATATCATCGCCATCCCGCTCAAAGAATTCATGGCTGCGCACATGGAAGACTACATACAGGTCTCCTGCCGGACCGCCATTGATTCCTGGCTCTCCTTGGCCGGTTACACGCAACTGCTGGCCATCATCAATTCCTGCTGGCACCTTGACTTGGATCTTTTTACGTTTTTGGACTTTTCCGTCACCGCCGCATGTTGAACATTTATTAGGAATGATTTTTCCTGTTCCTTGACAATGGTGACATGCTCTCCGGTTCACAATCCTTCCGAACGCTGTGTTTTGTTCAACATTCAATTGACCGGTTCCATGGCAATGTGAACAGTTTTCCACTTTTGTACCTGGTTTGGCACCGGATCCTTTACAAGTATCACAATTCTCTTCACGCGGAATTTCGATCTCAGTATCTTTTCCGAATGCAGCCTCTTCAAAAGATAGCGTCATCGTATACTGTAAATCCGCCCCTTGACGCGGTGCATTAGGATCTCTCCTGCGTCCGCCGCCACCAAAAAAGCTACTGAAAATATCTTCAAAACCGCCGAAACCGCCAAAGTCTTGACCGCCAAAGCCTTGATTTGGATCTGTGTGTCCGAATTGGTCATAATGGGCCTTTTTCTGTTCGTCACTCAATACTTCGTAAGCTTCCTTGATTTCCTTGAATTTATCCGCAGCATCGTCCGCTTTATTAATATCAGGGTGATATTGTTTGGAGAGCTTTCGATACGCTTTTTTGATTTCATCCTTCGAAGCACTCTTCGAAAGGCCTAACACCTCATAATAATCGCGTTTACTCATATCTAAAATCCACTCCCGATTCGATTCACATAAAGGTAATATTATCACTGAACGAAGATAATAATCAACTAGAAAAGTACAAACGGCTTTAACACATTTTTGCAAATGGTATTGCCAGCGCCAATTTGCACACATTTCCCTTTAAAATCCAACGATTCCCCACCAGTGATTGTGATTGTAACACTTTCCGACAATGATTCCATTCACTGTAAAAAAAGCCAAAGTCAAGATAACCTGACTTTGACTTTTTTACAATGGCAGGCAGAAATACTGCCCAATATATCAGTGTCCCGATTGGGCCACTATTTATTTTTTCTCTTCTTCGTTAACTTCCGTGTATTCAGCATCAACCACATTATCGTCTTTAGCAGACTCGCCAGCACCGGCTTCGCCAGCTTGCTGAGCTTTTGCCGCTTCTTCATAAAGCTTCATAGTCAAAGCTTGAACGATTTCGTTAAGCGCATCTTTTTTCACGCGGATTTCTTCAAGCTCATTTTTCTCGATTGCAGCTTTCAGTTCATCCTTCGCTTCATTCGCTTTTGTTACTTCCGCTTCGTCCACTTTACCTTCTAGATCTTTAAGCGTTTTTTCCGTTTGGAAAACTAATTGATCAGCTTCGTTACGAAGTTCGACTTCTTCTTTACGTTGTTTATCGCTATCGGCATTTTCTTCCGCTTCACGCACCATGCGTTCGATCTCTTCATCAGAAAGTCCTGAAGATGATTTAATGGTGATCGCTTGTTCTTTGTTCGTACCAAGATCTTTCGCACGAACGTTCACGATACCGTTTTTATCGATATCGAATGTCACTTCAACTTGTGGAACTCCACGCGGTGCCGGTGGAATGTCACTCAATTGGAAACGACCAAGAGTCTTGTTATCCGCTGACATTGGACGCTCACCTTGAAGGACATGGATATCAACTGCTGTTTGATTATCAGCCGCTGTCGAGAATACTTGTGATTTACTTGTCGGAATCGTAGTATTACGGTCAATTAGTTTCGTGAATACTCCGCCCATCGTTTCAATTCCAAGTGAAAGTGGTGTTACATCAAGAAGGACAACGTCTTTAACATCCCCTGTCAATACGCCACCTTGAATTGCAGCCCCCATAGCCACTACTTCATCAGGGTTTACACCTTTGCTTGGTTCTTGACCGATTTCCTTTTTGATCGCTTCAACAACCGCGGGAATACGTGTAGATCCACCAACAAGGATTACTTTGTCGATTTCAGATGCTGAAAGACCAGCATCTTTCAACGCTTGACGAGTTGGTCCCATAGTACGTTCCACAAGTCCTGTAGAAAGCTCATCGAATTTAGCTCTAGTCATCGTTACATCTAAGTGAAGCGGGCCAGCTTCTCCTGCAGTGATGAACGGTAAAGAAATTTGAGTTGAAGTTACGCCGGAAAGATCTTTTTTCGCTTTTTCAGCTGCATCTTTCAAACGTTGAACCGCCATTTTATCTTTTGAAAGGTCGATTCCGTTTTCTTTCTTGAATGCTTCAACTAGGTAATCGATGATGACTTGGTCGAAATCATCCCCACCTAGACGGTTGTCACCAGCTGTGGACTTAACTTCGAAAACGCCGTCTCCAAGTTCCATGATCGAAACGTCAAATGTACCGCCGCCAAGGTCGAATACAAGGATCGTTTGATCTTCTTCCGTTTTATCCAAACCGTATGCAAGAGCTGCAGCTGTCGGTTCGTTGATGATACGTTCCACTTCAAGGCCAGCAATTTGACCAGCATCCTTAGTTGCTTGGCGTTCTGCATCATTGAAGTAAGCAGGAACAGTGATAACCGCTTTAGTAACTTTTTCGCCAAGATACTCTTCAGCGTATGATTTCAAGTATTGAAGGATGATTGCAGAAACTTCTTGAGGTGAGTATTCTTTTCCTTCAATTACTTCTTTATGGTTGGTACCCATATGGCGTTTAATGGAAATGATCGTGTTAGGGTTTGTAATCGCTTGGCGTTTCGCCACTTCCCCTACTTGCCTTTCTCCATTTTTGAATGCCACTACGGATGGAGTTGTACGGTTTCCTTCTGGATTCGGGATTACTTTTGGTTCCCCGCCTTCAAGTACAGATACACAAGAGTTTGTTGTACCTAAGTCAATACCAATAATCTTGCTCATAGTTTCACTACCTCCCAATTATTTATATGTAATAACTCTATTCGTTCACTTTTACCATTGCAGGTCGAATCACACGGTCTTTAAGGATGTATCCTTTTTGGAATTCCTCGACGACGATGTTCGAACCGAAGTTTTCATCTTGAACTTGCATGACCGCTTGATGCAAACGCGGATCGAACTCTTCACCAACCGAACTGATCGGTTCGATGCCTTCTTTAGTCAATGCATCAGTAATCGCTTTATAGACCATTTCCATGCCGGATAGCAAGGATTTTGTCTGTTCATTATCCGCTTCGATTTTTGTAGCTCTTTCAAAATTATCAAGAGCCTCCACCAAATCACTAGCAATACTTTGAACTCTATATTTTTGAGCCGCCTCCATATCAAGCTTGGCACGGCGTCTTGAATTATCAAAATCGGCCTGCAGACGAAGATAACGGTTATCCATTTCTTCGATTTTCGCCTCAAGTTCGGCAATCTTTTCTTGAGCCAATTGAAGTTCATCTTTTTCAACCTGACCATGGTTTTCTTCCGCTGGAATTTCTTCTTCAGCGAAAACTGCTTCTGCAGCGCTTTCCTCGATTGTTTCATTTTCCAATGTTTGTTCTTCGTTTTTATTTTCTGTCACAATCTCACCTCCCTAAAAGGGTAATACAATTTATGCTAAAGTAATATATGCCAGGCCGCGGAAAATACTCCTCCGCCACCTTAACAATATTACCTTTGCTACTATTTTTGATACAGTTTTGTCATCAGGGCCGTTAAATCTTTCGAGAAAAACGAAAGCAAACTGATCACTCTCGAATATTCCATTCTCGTTGGACCCAATATGGCCAATGTGCCAACTTGCTCCTGCCCGATTGAGTAGGTTGCCGTAATCAAACTGCAGTCATCGAGCACTGTGTTTTGATTTTCACGGCCGATTTTGACGTGGATGCCCGATGGATTTTGGGTAATAAGTTCATAAAATCCCTGTTCCTGCTCAATCATCGATAAAAGCGTGCTTACTTTAGCAATATCATGGAACTCCGGCTGCCTCAGCATATTCGTTTTCCCGCCGAAAAATATTTTTTCGGGCTTTGTGTCCGTCAGGGTCTCCGCAAGGTTCGAGACCATCGATCCATAGTTATGAATGTGGCGGCTCAATAGAACTGCAACTTCCTTATAGATCTTATCCTTTAGATCAACTAGCGGAACATCGACCAAGCGGGAATTCAATATGTTCACCATCTTTTCAATTTCGTTTATATCAAAAGAAGGCGGTAAGGAAATCATTCGATTTTCCACATGACCTGTATCCGTAATAATGATGGCTATTGCCGTTTCAGGACTTAAAGGAATGATCTGAATTTTTTTCAGCTTATGCTCATTCACTTTTGGCCCGAGTACAATCGCCGTATAATTCGTCAGTTCCGAAAGTATTTTCGCTGACTTCTGAACGATCTTTTCCAATTCATAAATTCGTTCTACAAAAACGGATTTTAATATCTTCATTTCATTCTTTTTCGGAGCTTGAGGAGAAAGTAAATGATCCACATAATATCTATACCCTTTTTCAGAAGGGATCCTACCGGAAGAAGTATGGGTTTTTTCTAAAAATCCCATTTCTTCTAGATCAGACATTTCGTTGCGAATTGTGGCAGAGCTGAACGTAATTTCATCTTTCTTCGACAAGCTTCGTGACCCGACTGGCTGGGCAGAATGGATGAAATCCTCGATTATCACTTGTAGAATCAATAATTGACGATCAGTTAGCATGTATGATCACCTCTGTTAGCACTCTGTCTCATCGAGTGCTAATATACTAATAAATTATCAAATGAAGCTTATGATGTCAACAATGAAAACCGCTAATTCATCGTTAAAATAACATAGATTTCCTTCAGTCGGAATCAATAACGCCTAAAAATGATTGGAACACTTCATTTCCCAGCAGTTTGCCCCGCTCAGTCAAGCGTACAAACCCGTCTTCCACCTTTAGCAGACCCTTTACCGACCCTTCTTCGAGCGGTTTACTGAAAATATCCGTCATTTCAACAAAAAATTTATTCTTAAAGATTTCCAATGAGACTCCTTCCGTTTTCCGGAGCCCCAAAAACATCTCCTCTTCCATCCGTTCATGAAGCGGTACCGGATGTTCTTCCAACACAGGCAGCTCGTTCGCCAGCAATGGCGTGATATATTTCTTCACAGGCCCATGATTGGCCACCCTTTTACCTCCAGTATAGCCATGTGCACCTGCACCAATCCCATAATACTCCACATTATCCCAATATGTCAGGTTGTGCCTGCTTTCAAACCCCGCTCGGGCAAAATTACTGATTTCATATTGATGCAGACCATGCTTCTCCATCTCTTCCATCAGCCTCTCATACATCGAAGCCTCGAGCTCCTGAGGCGGCAGGTTTAATTTACCCCTTCGCATCTGATTATAAAAAACCGTCTTCGGCTCAACGATCAACGAGTAGCTGGAATAGTGCGGCAATTGAAGGGCAATCGCTTTATCCAGCGTATCCTTGAAATCTTCCATCGTTTGGCCCGGCAATCCATAAATCAAGTCGATGCTTATATTCGTAAAGCCAACCTCTTGGGCCAAATGAATCGTTTCATATACTTCAGAGGCCCGGTGAGTCCGGCCAATTCGTTTTAATAATTCATCATTGAAGCTTTGCACTCCAAAGCTAAGTCTATTGACCCCCGAATCATAAAGTATCTCGAGTTTTTCCCTCGAAAGATCCCCCGGATTGGCTTCGAATGTATATTCAGCCTTTTTAGGATCAAAGGGCAGGGTTTCATTGATTGCTTCACATAAGAATGCAAGCTGCTTTTCATCTAGAGAGGTCGGTGTCCCTCCACCGACGAAAACCGTCTCCAAACCTGCAGTCGGGTATTTGGAAAGCTGCATCACCATTTCCCTTTTCATCATCTGTAAATATTCGTCGACCGGCTGTCCCTGCAAAAATACTTTATTGAAATCACAATAATGACAAATATGTTCACAAAATGGTATATGGAGGTAGGCGCTTTTGATCATTGTGTTCACAACCTTTTAATCGAATGAGTCGATAGAAAAAGAGGCTAGATTTCCTCTACCCTCTTTTTTCTAACTATCGTTTATTTTATTTATTTTTTGGGTGTCGTGTCATCCATTTTCAAAACAGCCATGAAAGCTTCTTGCGGAACTTCAACTGAACCTACTTGTTTCATCCGCTTTTTACCTTCTTTCTGTTTTTCGAGCAACTTACGTTTACGGGAAATATCGCCGCCGTAACATTTAGCCAATACGTTTTTGCGCATTGCACTAATCGAAGAACGAGCCACGATTTTTTGCCCGATTGCCGCTTGGATCGGCACTTCAAATTGTTGTCTTGGAATCAGTTTCTTCAATTTTTCAACAATGACTTTACCGCGTTCATAAGCAAAGTCCTTATGAACGATGAAACTTAAAGCATCGACAGTTTCAGAATTCAGCAAGATATCCATCTTCACAAGCTTGGACGGTTGATAGCCAATCATCTCATAATCGAATGAAGCATAGCCTCTTGTATTGGATTTCAATTGATCGAAGAAATCATACACGATTTCCGATAATGGTATTTCGTAATGAATGCTTACACGAGTCTCATCGATATATTCCATATCAATGAAGTTACCGCGTTTATTTTGACAGATTTCCATGATCGCTCCGACGAACTCCGTCGGTGCCATCATCGTTGCTTTGACATATGGCTCCTCGACCCGTTCGATCTTTTGAGCATCCGGCATATTCGACGGATTATCAACTTTCAGGACCGTTCCGTCTGTTTGGACCACATCATAAATAACACTCGGTGCAGTTGTGATCAGATCAATTTTGAATTCACGTTCGATACGTTCCTGGATAATTTCCATATGAAGGAGTCCAAGGAATCCGCAACGGAAACCGAAGCCCAACGCTTGCGATGATTCCGCTTCGAACTGCAGCGCTGAATCGTTTAATTCCAATTTCTCCAACGCATCCCGTAAATCATTGAATTTCGATGCGTCAATTGGGTATAAACCGCAATATACCATCGGATTCATCTTCCTGTAACCCGGCAATGGTTCTGTCGCACTGTTCACGGCACTTGTAATCGTATCACCAACAGTCGTATCACCAACGTTTTTAATGGCTGCCGTAAGGAAACCTACATCACCGACGTTCAGCTCATCCAACAGCTGTGTCTTAGGGTTGAAGACACCCAATTCGGTAACATCGAATTCCTTGCCTGTGGACATCATTTTGATTTTGTCGCCCACTTTAACGGAACCCTCGACAACACGGATATAGGCAACTACACCGCGGTACGCATCAAACAGTGAATCGAAAATAAGCGCCTTGAAAGGAGCATCCGGATCACCTTGTGGAGCTGGAACCAATTCAACGACCTGTTCCAAAATCTCCTCGATTCCGATTCCGGCTTTAGCCGAAGCCAAGACTGCATCGGAAGCATCCAATCCGATCACTTCCTCGATTTCTCCACGCACCCGTTCCGGATCTGCACTCGGCAAATCAATTTTATTGATGACCGGAATGATTTCAAGGTTGTTGTCCAAAGCTAAATACACGTTTGCAAGCGTTTGGGCCTCAATACCTTGTGCCGCATCGACAACAAGGACAGCGCCTTCACACGCTGCAAGGCTTCGTGACACTTCATACGTAAAATCGACATGTCCCGGTGTATCAATAAGATGGAAGATATATTCTTCTCCATCTTTCGCGTTATATTTCAATTGAATCGCATTCAATTTAATCGTAATTCCGCGCTCACGCTCTAAATCCATGGAATCCAACAGCTGACTCTTCATTTCACGCTGAGTCATGGCGTTCGTTTTTTCAATGATACGATCCGCCAATGTAGATTTACCATGATCAATATGAGCGATGATGGAAAAGTTACGAATTTTTGATTGTCTTTTTAATTTTTCTTCTCTATTCATGACGTTCACTCCCACTAGTCGACACAATACACTATTTTTTATTATATCAATAGAAAATGCAAGATTCAACAGAATAGTTACAAAAGAAGCATCATTGCAGGGCAAAGGATTAAAAAAGGCTGCATTCCGGATTCGGATGCAGCCTTTTGGCAGGGCACACTCAACTTATTACATACCTAAATCATATCAATTAGTGCTTGAAAGGCCCCTGATATGGACTCTCCGAGCGTTTTGCCGATCGATGAAAAAAAGTTGAAGGCTTTCATTTCTTCAAGTTTTTCTTTTTTCGTCTCCAAATCATGACTTGTTACTTTTTCGCCAAGGATATCCGCTTCCATCTCCCCTTGGTCCGATTGGTTAATCATGAATGCACTATTCAAAGAGGGATCTTCATACCCCTTCATTTTTTTCATCCCGTCGTTCGCTTGCTGCATCCCAATCAGAACACCTAAAAATAATACGAGCACGATCCCTGTACATTTCAACCAAAATCGAACCATGATAAGAGAACTCCTTTCAAATTACCTCGCTTCCGAATCCCCGGTCGGGTTATCCACTGCTTTGGCATCCCAGTAAAATTCACTGAAAACATCGGTAAAGGCATCAACGGTCAAGTACATTTCCTCAAAAGTATTATCAACACCGCCAACTTCAATAAGCATGGCATTGCCTGATAAATCTTGATTATATATACCATTATGGCTAGATCCGCCTTGTTTCATAACCCCTCGTGAAATTCCGGGATATTTTTTTTCCAGAGCTTTATGAAGTTTATTGGCAAGCGCCGCATTTTTTTCAAAGTTCGGGTTATTCCCACCGATTACGAAGGCGATTTTGGCATACTCTTTACCTTTAATCGTAATTGTCGTATCTTTTTTCCGCTTTGAATCGCGGTGAATATCGATCAGATATTCTAAATCTTTATTATTGGCCAATGCCGTCTGAACAGAACTTCTGGATTCTTGATAGGATTTGGAAAAATTCAAGCCTTTATTATTCAGATTTCCCATGATATCCGTTTTATCGAGCGAGGAGCCAATCCCTTTATCAGCCAAATCTTCAACCATCCGTTCCCCGAGTTTCGTAATATTAATTTTAGAATGGTAGGCCAGGTCCGGATTTGTCACACCTTTTAAATATGGAAGATATGACTCCCGATTATGGCTATGGTAAATCTCGACCACTTTCCGTCCATTGGTCGTTTGTTTCGGCTGATTGGCCGCTCCTTTTTCCGGTTCTTCAATCTCATCCAGGTTTTGCAGGGATGCATCCCTTTCTTCATTCAGGACGTCTACCGGCGGCGAGGATTCATATGGCATATTCGTATAATTCGTTCCTTCCCCAGCAACGAGGATCTCATTATCAAAAATTGAAAAACCAGGTAGTTCCCTGCCAAGTAGACTTCGCGGGTCCTCGAGTGAAATATTTGTCGAGACTTTTATCAATTGATTCGTAATCACCGATTCCTGCTTTCCTTCCGGCAGGGCATTAAAAAGATAATGGTTTTCATTGGCCAGCATCGAGAACAGCATTTTTCCCGAGAATTGGTTGGCTACAGTATGTACGGAATTAGAAGATATCCGATACTCCGGTCTTAGGGAGGTCATGACCCCACTGACTGAAAAAACAAAAAGAAGCAAGGCGAGAATACCTAGAAAAGTTTTTATTATTGTTGATCCGTGAACGGCTGTAATGATTCCTGGGGAATTTCTTCTTTTCATCCTTCCACCCTCTCTATAGCTTGTCTATTAATACCTATGACTTTGCTAGAAAGGGTAGAACACCATTTTTGGGCACTGAAAGTGATTTAACGGGTGTAGTAGCCGGTATTATCCTGATTTATTGAATGATGCAAGGCTGCATTTAAACCATTGGCTATTAAATTGGCCATATCCTCAATGAAAACATCGACTTCTTTCGGTGTAACCATTAAATTTTGACCAAGCGGTGACAACACTTCATAAATCAATTTCCGTTTCTCTTCATCAGGGAGGACACCTATCATTCCTAAGAAGGTTTGGCGCTCCTTTTCACCTGGCATATCCTCTTCGGTCAACTTCGTGCGTTTCCCAAAACTGAATCCAGCGGGTGCCAGCGATCGTGATGGTCTGTCCCCTTCATTCAGTTCCTTGCCAAAGTGCTTCAAAATATAATCTATCGTATCGCTGGCAATTGATACGGCGTCCACGACGGTAGGTATTCCAATTGCTATAACAGGAACTCCCAGTGTATCCTGGCTCAATTCTTTTCGTTTATTTCCAACACCAGACCCTGGATGGATGCCTGTATCCGTAATTTGAATCGTGGAATTCACCCGTTCGATCGAACGGGCAGCCAATGCGTCAACGACGATCAGGAAATCAGGATTACTTTTTTCGATGACTCCTTTAATGATGTCACTCGTCTCGATTCCCGTAATCCCCATCACCCCGGGGGAAATCGCACTGACCGGCCGATAGCCTTCCTTGACGGACTCCGGCTGCAATTCGAACAAATGTCTTGTGACTACAAGGTTCTCAACGACTGCTGGTCCAAGAGCATCGGGAGTAACATTCCAATTACCAAGACCTACAACCAAACAACTGCTTTCTTTGGTGATTTTATTCCGTTTCAAGAAGTAAGCCAGTTCGTTGGCGAACACCTTTTCCACCCGTTGCTGCGTTTCCGTATCCTGCTGGCGGATGCCCTGCACTTCGATGGTCAAATAACTGCCCTGTTTCTTACCGATTTCTTTTTCACCCTCAGCCGTGACCTCGACCAAGGATACCTTCAGATCATCCACTTCTTTTTCCTTAATAATGACCCCTTCGATACGGGATACATCCACTTCCTCTACAACACCTTTATGTTCAAGGGCAATTTCCTTTGCCTCTATCGCCAAATCTGTACGAATTCCGTATTCACTAAGGTCCAATTTATTTTCCATAACGGCCTCCTGATGTTTTGAATTGTATCTAATCTAGTATTTTCAATAGTCTCTCTTAAACATTCTGTCATTTTTGCTTTTTTATTATTCATTTTTTTGGTACAATGAGTGATGACGAGATGAATTTATTCCCGAAATTATAATTCCTTTTCGATTCTCAATCTGAAGTATTGCATATTTATGAGCAGTCTGATAGAATATCACTTGTGCTATTTGATATGGATTTGAAAAGTCGAGTTCATATAATCTCGATTTCTTTGTAGGAGGTGAACGGAATGCCAAACATTAAATCTGCTATTAAACGTGTGAAAATTAACGACAAAAAACGCGTTCATAACATTACTGTTAGATCAACTATGCGTACTACAGTGAAAAACGCTGAAGTTGCATTAGCTGGTGAAAACGTTGAAGCTGCTAAAGAAGCTCTTTTAACAGCTGCTGTGAAATTAGACAAAGCTGCATCTAAAGGATTAATCCATAAAAATGCGGCAGCCCGTAAAAAATCTCGTTTAGCGAAAAGACTTAACGCTCTTAACGCATAATGACAAAAAATAAACGATCCAATCGGATCGTTTTTTTTGTGCCGTTTTTTGCATAAAAAAGGTGACAGGATATCTGCCACCTTTTTTATCATCTAATTTTCAAAAGCAGCAGCTCAAGCGTGATTGCCTTATCCGCTTGGCCGGTCTTCATTTTATAATCCGCTTCCGCTAAGTCGTTCATGATGCTCAACAGCTCGCGTTCCTGGAATTTCCCCGTCTTTTCAAGTGCCAGCTTTACCCGGTAAGGATGCACCTTCAGTTGACCCGCAATTTTTTGCTGGCTATAGCCCTGACGGGAAAGCTCCTTCACTTGATACATGAGCCTGACCTGACCTGCAATGACACTCAAGATCTTGATGGGCTCTTCATTCTGCCTGAGAAGATCGTGCAGTATCGACATGGCACTCTCCATCTTTCGCTGTAACACATGATCAACAAGCGTGAAGATATTCTGTTCCAGTGATTTAGCGACCAGCTTTTCCACTATCTCGACCGTAATGTGTTTATCAGCTTCTGCATAAAGCACCATTTTATCCAGTTCATTCGTCAGCATCATCAGATTCGTTCCTGCAAGTTCAAGTAAAAGCTCTGTTGCCTGCTCATCTATTTGGACTGAAGAAGCTTCGACCCTCTCCTTCACCCACCCCTTTAACTCATGATCACCAAGCTTCTTCGCTTCAACGAGAACCGCCTTACGCTTCAGTTCCTTGGTGATTTTTTTCCGTTCATCCAGTTTCTCATAAGGTGCGGTCAATACGACAATAGAATAAGGGACCGGGTCAGCCAAATACGCTTCCAGTCTTTTCACATTATGTTCAACTCTTGACTTCGTTTTTTCAGCTGTCAAAAAAAATGGGTTTTGCATGAAAACAAGGCGCCTTTCCCCGATAAACGGGAGTGTTTCGACATCTTCAAGCGCAGTTTCAACAGGCGTCTCTTCTAAATCAAATTGAGCAAAGTTAAAATCCATCTCATCTTCGTGAAGGACATTTTCGATCAATAGCTGCTTCGTTTCATTAATTAGATAGGCTTCTGTCCCATATAACAAGTATACTGGCGAGAATTGCCCTTTTTTTATACTTTTCCAAACGTCTAATACCAATAGAATCCGCCTCTTTACTATGTATTCTTCTCTAATGGTATAGGTGGATGGACCATTTGACAAGCTATAAAGGGAACTAGCCCTTAAAAAGGGCTAGTTCCGGATCTATATGAACACTTTCAAGAAAGGCCCGGGTAATCTCCCTTGAAAGCGGGTAGAGTATTCATGTAGAACAAAAAATGAGCTTTTCACTTTCACTTGCTTTGTTTGTACTTATATTTTGACCTCAAAATCCCAAACTATTTGTGTCAACTCTTGTCAGTAAAGGAAATGAAGGAATGAAGCCTGTAGATTTTTTTTTGGTAATGTTTTATACTATTAGCAGAAATAGGAGGGGTAAATAATGAACGAATTCGAAAAGAATGTTCAGTCAAAAACAGATGACGTCGCTGATTCCGCTATAGGATTCATCGGTTCTTTTGTATTTTTCGCTGCCATGTTCACCATAGCTGTCGTCATTAAAGCTGTCGGATCCTGATTTCTTTAACTACATGCACTTATTTTTCCTGATGGAGGCTGCCGCTGCAGTCTCTTTCTTTTTGATTTTCTACATACTATGGGAGTGTCTTCCGAAAGGTTCCGCTGCTTTTGTAATACTTGTAAATAATAGAACCATCCTCGTCCGTCCTGAACACCTTTATGCCATTTTTCTCAAGATTCCCAATTACGTCTCCATGAGGGTGACCGTAGCCATTATCTTTTCCAACTGAAATAAGCGCCGCTTTCGGCTGTATCTGTTCAAGGAAGGCCATGGAAGAAGAAGTTTTACTGCCATGGTGTCCAACCTTCAAGATATCCGCCTGCAACTGCGGAAATGTGCTCAATAGTTCCTTTTCCCCTCCTTCTCCCATATCACCAGTTAATAACCATGACAATCCCCCAAGCTCCGTGAATAGAACTACGGATGAATCATTCTTATTTTCTTCTTTCTCATATGGACTTAGCACAGCAAACGGCGCTCCGCCCGCCACCCAATTGTCCCCCCTTCTAAGGACAGTCATTTTCATTTTTTTATCTCTTGCCATGGACACAAAATCCATATCCCTATATTGCTCTTCACTCCAGCCTCCAATGATGATCTCCCCAACTTTAAAATTTTCAATCAATTCTTTTGCACTTCCCATATGATCTGCATCCGGATGGGTTAAAATGAGTTTGTCCAATTGGTGGATCCCCTTACTTTTCAATAATGGAATAATGATATCATCCGCGGTGTTGAACTTCTTTCGCTTTTTTGCCCACGTGTCGATTGGAAATGTAATTCGCCCACCCGTATCGATCAAATAATTGCCGCGATTGAACGGCAGGATGATTAAAATGGAGTCACCTTGTCCAACGTCGATGATCTGCACTTCACCAAAAGGAGAGAATCTTTGTAAATTATATTGAAAAAGCAAAAGGACAATCATTATTCCGCACCAGATTTTACTTTTTTCAAAAGATACATCCCAAGTCAGGTATAACCCTAAAAGGGAAATAACAAGTAATGCCATCATGATGAAAGGTGGTTTTCCAAACTGAATGGAAGCCAGCGGCAAATTCGATGCTGCATCAGCGGCTTTATTGCAGAGTACGAATATGAAATTCAATAATGATATGAGGGGTTGCCCCAAGGGAGGCAGTAATAAATGAATAAGGAGGGAAATCAGTGAAAGTGGCAGCAATATGATGGAATAAAGCGGAACATACAATACGTTTAGAAACACGCCAAGAAAGGATACTTCAAAAAAGTGAAAAAGCAAAATCGGAAGGGCTGCCAATTGGCAGATGGAACTGATGATGAATAGCTGCGTTGTTTTCTTAGGATATTGTAAGAAAATGCTTGAAGACATGATAATGGAGAAAGTGACTGCGAATGAAAGCTGAAAACCTATATCATAGATCATATTAGGCCGAAAAAACAATAATGCCATATAGGTCGATCCGATCGCGGCACCCGCCGAGATTCGCTTCTTGAATAGCAGGAGCAGAAAGAAAAGCATAGCCATTAAACAGGATCTCACCACAGATGGACTGGCACCTGAAAGTAACATGTAAACCGGAAGGAAGATTAAGATGGCCACCATCATTCTTTCCCGTGTAATCCCAACCCTGATGCCGAAGTAAAATAACATCCCCGTTAAAAAACTGACATGGAGACCGGAAATCGCCAGTAAATGAACCAGACCTAACCGCTGATAATTAGTAAGGTCGCCTTCATCTATATATGACTGGTCGCCGAATATGAGGGCTGTGACAAAACCGCTCGATTCTTCCGGAAAGTGTTCCCTAATATACGTAATTCCCTTCAGGCGCCAATTACGAATCAAAACTGGAATCGAGTTTCCAGCCTTTTTGCATTCTTCAAATGAAATGGAATCTGCTTTGAATATCCAATGGATGCCATGGCGGAAAAGATAACGCTGGTAATCGAAACTGTTTTCATTCCTGTTTTTGTCGGGAATTTGCAATGTCCCTTCTGCCGGACATGATAAACCGATTCGCAGAAACCGACTCAGCTTTTGCTGTTCCAATTCGGTTGTGATTTTATAACGAAGCACTAGCCGTTCACCTTTCTCACCGCGCACGAATCCTTTTAATGAATTTCCATCTATATTCGGTTGGTCGGTAAAAGTGATGATAAATCGGCTATCCGTTCCATGATAGGCAGTTTTGTTTCGGTGATCGGAGAAGGAGGCGGCCCCTATAAATATCCCCATGATCACCAAATGAAAACTAAGGGCCTTCACGCTTAACCCCACCGAAAAATAGAGGAAACAGAGAAAAATAAGGATAATGATTAGCAGCCTTACATTTAAAAAAGAATGGGCCGTAACACCAAATGTAGCCGAAACAGCTAGTAAAATAAGATGTCTAGCCATGCCTGCCCCCCGTCTTATTTAATTTTCAAATATTTGATTGGCCTGCTTTTCCAACTCCAATAAATCTTCTTTTCCCAAGTCTGATCGTTCAAGTTGAGCCAGCAATGAGAATACAAAGTCCTTTTTTTGTTTTCCATTAACATCGATGGCCCCTTTTGCTTCAACCTTCTCGGTCTTGACACCAGCCTGTTTGAATAATTCCAGGGCATATGGATGATTTTTGTAATCCTCTGCATAATAAACAGCCTTTATGCCAGCTTGGATGAGTGATTTACAGCACTGAAGACACGGAAAATGCGTCACATATATTTCTGCCCGATCAGTAGGTACCCCAAATTTCGCACATTGTAAAAGTGCATTCATTTCTGCATGTATCGTTCTGACACAATGATTATCAATTACATAACAGCCGTCATCAATACAATGCGTCCCTCCGGCAATGGACCCATTATATCCCCCCGCAATGATTCGGTTGTCCCTGACGATGGTCGCCCCTACAGTGAGGCGTGTACATGTGCTTCTTAAAGCTAATAAATGGCTTTGCGCCATGAAATATTGATCCCAACTAATTCTGTTCATGTTCTATCCCTATCCCCTTACCACTAGAATGATTTTCTTCAATTTTACCTTCTTCCTGGCCATTTGTGTAGCATATTCAATCATTCATTTCACCGAAATGGAATCCCGTAACCTTTCAAACGTTTTATCACCGATTCCCGTTACCTTCTTCAAGTCATCGACCTCCTTGAATTTCCCTACCGTTTCTCTGTATTCCAGGATCGCATTCGCTTTGGATGGTCCAATTCCCGTCAAGGTTTCCAAATCTTCCTGTGTAGCTTTATTCAAGTTCACCAGTCCTCCTGATGTCCCCCCTGAAACGACATCACCAGTTGACCCGACCTGTATATTCTCCAACTTCCCCTCGTCTTCTTCACCTATTTCCGGAACATAAATGACCATTTGGTCTTCGACAATTTGGGCAAAATTCACTTTATCCTTATCAGCCTTGTCCGTAAAACTGCCCGCTGCCGAAATCAAATCGATCACCCGGTCACCTGCCTGTGCAGTGAATATGCCTGGGGACTTGACCGCCCCTTTAACGTCCACTTTAATGATCTCAGGTTCGGCAGGCGTTTCATCATCACTTTGTTTATGTTCAGATTCTTTTGCAGTAATGGAAAATATATCTTCCGTATCAGCCGGATCCTCCACTTGTTGCAAAAAAAAGTAAATGCCCGCTGCCACAAATGCCACGGCAACGGTTATAATCGTCAATTTTCTTTTAAAAATCCCTTCCATTTCTTTACCTCCTTGTTGGATTTCGCACGATACATTGTCATAGGACAGATTAAAAATACATAGTGTTTTTAGGAGAATCAATCGCTTTAAGTGAGAGGAGTTGATCGGAATTGAAGAAAATCGGTGTTATCGGAACCGGAAATATGGGTACCATTTTAATCGAGGCATGGCTGGAGGCAAAAATATTGAATCCGGCGGATCTAATCATTACAAATCGCACGCTTTCCAAAGCATTGGTGCTGAAAGAAAAACACCCTGGTATCAAGGTTGCGGAAAGCGCAGCCGAAATCGTCCAACAAGCGGACTTTATCTTTCTCTGTGTAAAACCATTGCAAATTAACAGCCTATTACAGGGCATCAAACATCATATAAAAAGGGATCAGCTGGTTATTTCCATCACAAGCCCGCTTTCGGTCTCCCAGCTTGAATCTGCCGTGAATGCCCCTTGTGCCCGTTTTATCCCGAGCATAACGAACCGTGTGGGTTCTGGGGTATCGTTACTTAGTTTCAGCAAGAGCTGCAGTAAGGAGAAAGTGTCAGCTTTATTTGATTTGGCCTCCGCCATATCGGCACCGGTCATCATTGAAAATGATATCACCCGGGTATCTTCCGATATCGTCAGCTGCGGTCCTGCCTTTTTCAGCTATTTAGCACAAGCTTTTATTGACGCGGCTTGCCAAACGACGAAGATAGATAAAGAAACGGCTACGACTTTGACTGAGAATATGCTGGTTGGCTTAGGGGAACTGCTTGGTAAAGGGGTTTATACATTGCCGACCTTACAGGAAAAGGTTTGTGTAAAGGGTGGAATAACAGGTGAGGGGATCAAGGTTTTAGAAGCTGAAACCGGGGAAATGTTCCATCATCTTTTTCAAGCGACACATGAAAAGTTTGCAGAGGATCTTCACGAAGTTGAAAAGCAGTTCGGCCATCCTTATTAATATTCGTAATCAATATCGTTAACTCCTTCTAAAAGTATAAAAAAAGAAGAGGTCAGATCTCCGCTCGTACAGAATGATGTACGAACGGGGGCTCATGACCTCTTTATCATTTACTGGCTACAAATAAGATTCTTTCGGTTTCCGCTGCAAGCGGTGCGTCTTCAAGATCCGCCAGAATTTCAGAAACCGTAAAACCTGCTTGCTCCAACCACTTTTTATATTGTTCAACCGGATAGGTCCGTTGGTAATGCAACTCATCAAATCGGTCATACAGGCCGCTTTCATCGTCCCTTACGAAAAAACTTAAATCATGTTCCACACTGTAAGGTTCAACACCTGGGAAGCAGTCCCATATATAGGATACTTCTTCTCCATTGACAGCAAACGTATTATCACGAAAGATTTCTTCCATTTTATAAATGGAATGGACATCAAACAAAAATAATCCGCCTTCCTTCAAATGCTCATGAACCCGGCTGAACGTCTTGACTATATCTTCCTCATCGCGAAGGTAGTTCAGCGAATCACAAAAAATCGTGACACAATCAAATTGGCCAAGTCCTTCGAGTTCTGCCATATTCTGCTGGAAAAGCGGAATCGATAATCCAAGCTTAACCGCTTTTTCATTAGCAACAAGAAGCATTTCATCAGATAAATCCACACCGGTGACTTCGAATCCGTGTTGCGCCAATTCAACAGTCATTTCCCCGGTTCCACACGCTAAATCCAGGACTTTCCTACCGCCAATTCCGTACTGTTCCAGCTTCGCCGTAAGGATCATCAGCCATTTTTCATAAGGTGCGTCCTTCATCAGTTCATCGTATACATAGGCAAAGCGTTCGTACGTCATGTAGTCAGTTCACTCTCTAGATCTTCAAAAGGTGCATCTCCCCATAAACGTTCGAGGTTATAGTAATTTCTTTCATCTTTATGGAAAATGTGGGCCACTACATCGCCAAGATCAACAAGCACCCATTTCGCCTCGTCAAAACCTTCAAGACGTTTTACATTGATTCCTGATTCATCAGCTTTGCTCTTCATTTCACGAGCTATTGCTTGTACTTGTTTTTCAGAATTACCGTGGCAGATCAAAAAGTAATCCGCTACAAGAGAAATACCTTGCATGTTCAATGCCACGATATCCTCCGCTCTTTTATCGTCCGCCGCTTTTGCTGCAATTACAAGAAGTTCACGTTCAGTCATTACATCTTCTCCTTCAAATTCATGATCAAATCATTATATGTCTTAAATGTGTCAGGGTAAATTGCCTGATTTCTTTTCATTAAAAAAACAACTGTATTCCTTAAAGCCTGAATGACAGCATGATCCAAATTTTGCTTTGCCGTCTGCCTGACTTCGTCGACACCGGGAAAAGAACGTCCAGGCTCAATATAGTCAGCAAGGTATACGACTTTATCCAATAGGCTCATGCCAACCCTGCCAGACGTGTGATAGGCAATCGCATCCAAGATTTCAGCGTCCTGAATGCCAGCTTCCTTTTTCACCAGATAAGCCCCGACAGGAGCGTGCCACAGCTCCATATTGTATTCAAGTAACGCCGGGTCCATTTTTTCAGCGATTATTATTTGCTCCATTTCCTCTTTTGGACGAAATTTTGCATAATCATGGAAAATGGCAGCCAGTTCGGCTTTTTTGACGTCGGCACCATACCGTTCAGCAAGTTCAATTGCTGACTCGACCACACCCAAGGTATGAATGTACCTGCGCTCGGTTATTTGTTCTTTGACCAGCGCCAATGCTTTCTCACGATTCATATAAACCATTCCCTTTAATATACTTCACCACTGGATCTGCTATTAAATATTTCACGGTTTTCCCCGTCCTTAACTTCCTTCGTATCATGGAAGACGAAATGAACATCTGGGGGACTTTCACCATCGTGATTGGGTATACGGTCTTTTCGTTATATCCAGGGCGCTTCACCCCGACAAAATTGACCATATG
The DNA here is from genome assembly GCF_037975445.1 of Peribacillus sp. FSL P2-0133. NCBI lineage: Bacteria > Bacillati > Bacillota > Bacilli > Caryophanales > Bacillaceae > Peribacillus > Peribacillus sp. FSL P2-0133. The sequence goes on from NZ_CP150254.1 coordinate 3,984,374, forward strand.
CACCAGCTCGTCGATACGGTGCCAATTTGGTAAGTACTCAATCATATCTGCGCCAATTATGAAATAGAACTCATTGGTTGGCTCAAGTTCTTTCAGCAATTTTATTGTGTCATACGTATAAGATGTGCCTTTTCTTTCTATTTCAATACCCTCAATATAAAAAGATGGGTTTCCGGCTATCGCGTTTTCCAACATGGCCAGCCTGTCCATATCGGTTACTTCCTCCGATTTTTCCTTATGTGGAGGAACGTGATTTGGCATGAACCTGATTTCATCTAGCTCAAGGGCATCCAGCACTTCATTCGCTATAATTAAATGCCCGATATGCGGAGGATTGAATGTACCGCCAAGAATTCCAATTTTTTTCATAGATAGGTTCCTTAAGGTAATTTAAGTTGTTTGTTTTCTTTTGATTCTTTATACAGCACAATTGTGTTGCCGATAATCTGAACCAATTCCGCCCGTGCACCTTTTGATAAAGAAAGTCCCACTTCATTGCGGTCCTCTTCACAGTTTTGCAGGATGCTGACCTTGATTAATTCACGTACTTCAAGCGCCTCACCAATTTGCTTGATGAGATTATCATTGACGCCGCCTTTACCAACTTGAAAAATTGGATTGAGGTGATGGGCCTTTGATCGTAAAAATCTTTTCTGTTTTCCTGTTAACATGTGTTACCTCCTAGTTTGTTCAAGACAATATCTGTCATTCTTGCTGTATCCGGCATAATGCCTGTCCATATCTCAAATGCGAGTGCGGCCTGGTTGATGAACATCCCCAAACCATTTTGCGTTTCCGCCCCTTTTTCCCCCGCTTCACGAAGCAGTTTGGTTTGCAAAGGGTTATAGATGATATCACTGACAATTGTACCGGTTTTAAGCTGGTCGACCTTTAACGGTGAATGATCCAATTCCGGGCTCATTCCAGAAGAAGTCGTTTGGATGATTAAATCATATTGTGATAAGCTTTCTTCCGCTTCGATAATCGAGAGTGCCTTCGATACTTTATCATATGGGCAATCAGAAACAAGCTGGGCCGCTCTTTCCTTTGTCCGGTTTGCAATATCAACTTGCTTTACCCCTTCTTTTACGAGGGTAAAATAAATCGCACGCGCAGCACCGCCCGCTCCGATCACTAACGTTTTTTTAGCCTTGATGTCACCTGATATTTCATCGCATAAAGATTTAAAAAATCCTTTTCCGTCTGTATTATACCCTATAAACCGACCATTTTTGTTAACAACCGTATTTACAGCACCGATTGCAAGGGCCAGTTCATCCACTTCATCAAGGAAAGGGATGATTGAAGTCTTATGAGGAATCGTGATGTTAAACCCTTCTATACCAAGGGCTTTCATGCCCTTCACGGCATCGTTCAAACCTTCTTTCGTCACATGAAAATGATGATAAACCGCTTCTATATTTTCTTTTTCAAATGCATCATTATGAATGTCCGGTGACATCGAATGTGCAATTGGATCTCCCATTACCCCATATATCTTTTTCATAGACTAGACGACCCCTATATTTAGATTAATGATTTGCGAACGATCACATTGACGCCCTTTGGAACATGTGCAACGATTTTCGCTCCTGGCTCATTGACCGTCACCCAGCCAAGACCAGAAAACACAATATCCATTTTACCATCTTTCAAGGAGAATTCATGAGGAATCAGCTTCGGAAACTCCTCGATTTGTTCAGGCCGTGGTGGCGTCAGTAATTCCCCGGCATGGTTTTTATACAATTCATCGGCTTTTTCCAGTTTCGTACGGTGAATATTCAATTCATTCGAAAGGTAGCAAGTCAATGAACGCCTTCCGCCTGAGACATAGTCCAACCGGGCCAGCCCTCCGAAAAATAGCGTCTGCGCTTCATTCAGTTGGTACACTCTCGGCTTGATTTCCTTTTTCGGCATAATCACCTTGAAGTCCCGTTTGTCCACATAGTGAGCCATTTGATGATGATTAATGATTCCAGGTGTATCGATCAACGCCTGTTCATCATCCAAAGGAATTTCGATCATATCCAAGGTAGTCCCTGGGAAGTGGGAAGTCGTGATGATATCACTTTCTCCGCTCAATTCTTTTATAAGACGGTTGATGAAAGTCGATTTCCCTACATTCGTACATCCTACCACATAGACATCTTTACCTTTGCGATACCGCTCAATCGCATCAGCCGCTTCAAGTATGTGCTTTCCCTTTTCCGCACTGACAAGCAGGACATCAACCGGGTTAAGACCCAATTCCTTGGACGATTGCTTCATCCAATTGATCAACTTGTTCGGTTTTACGGATTTAGGCAATAAATCAACCTTATTTCCGATCAGAAGAACATCATTTCTTCCTACAAATCGATGCAGGCCAGGCAGCCAGCTTCCATTGAAATCAAAAATATCGACGATTTTGACGATTAAAGAGTCGGTTTCGCCTACTTTATTCAAGATTTTCAAGAAGTCATCGTCTGTTAAGGAAACATCCTGAACTTCGTTATAATGTTTCAATTTAAAGCAGCGCTGACAAACGATGGTCTCCTTTTCCAGAGCTGATTTAGGGGCAAAGCCCAATTCCTTCGGATCTTCAGTCTGGACCTTCACACCGCAGCCGATGCACACTAATTCTTGATGATTGTTCAATTGTGATCCTCCCATTCTATCATTCCTTTTCGTTTAAAAAACGCCATGATCTTTCTTTCAAAATAACGATTGATCCTTGTTCTGAATTCGTCGGTTTGTGCTACAGGGAGCACTAAGATCGTATGAAACCCGCCTCTGTTCCCTCCCAATACATCCGTCAATAACTGATCGCCGATTACCACCGTTTCTTCCAATTTCAATCCCATTGCCTTACGGGCTTTATGGAAAGCTCTTGCCATCGGTTTTCTGGCCTGGAAGATAAACGGAATGTGAAGCGGATCGGAAAAAGCCCGAACCCGATTTTCATTATTATTGGACACAATCGTCACTAAAATCCCATGATCCCGCATATTGTCGAACCATTTGATTAAATCGGGGGTGGCAGTTGGTCTGTCCCATTCAACGAGAGTATTATCCAAATCGGTAATGACTCCCTTAATGCCTCTTTTTTTCAATTCTTGAGGATCTATATTAAAAATGCTTTTAACATGTTCACTCGGCAAAAATAATTTAAGCATATTGACACCTCTATATTTTCGTTAAAATTTACCGTCTCCATCATATCGAATTTTCAGCACACTTTCAAAAAAAATTAGGAAAGAAGGGCTGACGGTAAAGAAACATCATAATGTATGTTTTCTGATATGGAAAGGCATTTTTCATTAAATAATGGGAAATTTGCAGGCTGACCAGAACAAAAGAACTAATTATTCATAAAAGATTTCGACAAAAAATTCATTTATTCAATCTGTGGATAACTTTACTAACATTTTCCATACTGATGTGCACCATTTCGCTCACCTTGTAAACAACTTAACCACAAGTTATCCACTTTCAACTGTGGATAACAGAACGATTGTTCTCCACGTTTATTTCTGATACAGTAGGGGTACATCAAGGAAGACTTATCATTATATGCAAGAAAACACCAAATTATTACTCGCAATCCCAATTGGAGGTGAGCAGCCGCAAATGGCGTTCTGATGCAAAAACTATCTGATGACCTGTTGCTTGAATCCTATTTTAAAGCACAGAATTTAAAGTTGAGTACCGATTTCATCCGCCTCATAGAAACGGAAATTCATCGAAGATCCCTAACACATAAAATCCGATCAATATTTTAATATGAAATACATAGGCTGACATCAAATGTCAGCCTCTTATTTTCATTTGAAGTTAGACGGCTCTCATGAATCCGATTGTTTCACCCACACGGACATCTGCGGGAATGGATATGTTTCCTTCAAGTTCAAAACTTCCTTTTTCAAAAAGAAGAACCACTGTGGACCCAAAGCTGAAATAAGAAAATTCCTGTCCTTTTTCCAATTCATCCGATTCATCAGTAATGACGATCGAATTTATGAACATGGCCCCGACTTTCACCATTGCCAGACTTCCCGCTTCATTTTGAAGTTCAGTTATTGTCCGGTAATTTTTTGATAAAGGCTCTTTTCCATATTTCATCCCCCATTTATTAACGGGGTACGATTTCCTTCCAAGGGTCCAACGTTTGACCACGGAACCCTTGATTGGTGCATGAATCCTATGGTAATGACTCGGGCTTAAGTATAACACGAGATATTTTCCCCCTAAGTACTTTTCCAAACAAAGCTCATCCCCAAGCATTTCCCCCATTGAATATACCTTTCCCTTAACGACGATATTTTTATCAGCGCGTATCTCCCCTGAATCCTCAAGAACACCGTCCACAGGACAAGCTACCGCAGAAGGAACTGCCGTAATTGGCCTGGCATCCGCCTTTAACTGCCTGGTAAAAAGCTCGTGCAGGTTAGTATAAGCTTTTACCTCCTTACCAAATTCTTGTTGATTAAGATTGAATGTTTTTACATAAAGTAAAATTAAGGGCCTGCTCCAACGAGATTGACTAAAATGCTTTAATAAACCTGATGAATACTGACCATTCGTCAGTTCAATAAGAACGCGATACAAAGACTGAAACAAATAAAACCACTCCAAATTGTAAAATTATTCTAAAAATCCCTTGCATAAATTGTGTTAAATAAAATATTATTATATAATAAATACTTATGTTTACTATATTTTGTTTTAATTTGTTTCATTTGAAAGGAGTGAAAAGATGTTTTTATTACACGCCCTAGATCAAACCATTAAAAAATTAAAAGCACAAACAGCAAATATACTTACTTTAATTAATTTATCCCTTGGTGGATTTGCGATAATTGCCGTAATGCACGGCCAATTGAATTTAAGCCTGCTATTAATTTTCCTGGCTGCCCTTGCAGATCGCTTTGACGGTATGGTTGCTCGGAAATTCAACATTGAATCGGAATTGGGTAAGCAACTTGATTCGATGTGTGACATCATATCCTTTGGCGTCGCACCAGCTCTATTATTATACCAAGGAATATTAATAGAATTCGGAGCACCTGGCACACTATTCACGGTTTTCTATATTGGCTGTGGCGCATTTCGTCTCGCCCGCTTCAATATAAGCGAAAGCAATGGATATTTTACAGGAGTGCCAATTACGGTTGCGGGCTGCATCGCTACTTTAAGTTATCTAGCCATCCCGTATTTCCATCCGGTCTTTTTCTTATCCCTCATGATTATATTATCATTACTTATGGTCAGTCCATTTAAACTGAAGAAAGTTTAAATAAGAAAGGCGGATGTCCTATACCGGACATCCGCTTTTTTCATTCATATTCCATCCGAAAACCCATCTTAAGCTTTTCGGACTAGGGGGTCGGTCAAACGCAAGAATTCTTCTACATCCTCCATACAGGCATTGACCGCTTCTTCCCAAAAATCCCTGGTCTTCAAATCGACGCCTAAATGTTTCTCCGCCAAATCCTCGACCTTCATGGAACCGGTATCCTTTAATAGAGCGATATATTTTTCTTCGAATCCTGCTGGTTCTTTCAGGGCATTCGCGTATATGCCTAATGAGAATAAGTATCCGAATGTGTACGGAAAATTATAAAATGGTACACCTGTAATATAAAAATGGAGCTTTGAAGCCCAGAACGTTGGATTATAATCACTTAAAGCATCGCCATAAGCTTCTTTTTGTGCATCGACCATCAGTTCATTCAGCCGTTCGGCACTGACATACCCTTGTTTCCTCTCATCATAAAACCTTGTTTCGAATAAGTAGCGGGCATGGATATTCATCAATAATGCCACGGACCGCTGAATTTTATCTTCTAAAAGCACCAGCTTTTCTTCCTCACTGGCCGCTTCCTTCACAGCTGCATCCGCAACGACCATTTCAGCAAAAGTAGAGGCCGTTTCAGCCACATTCATGGCATATGACCGATTCAATGGATGGATATCCCTCATCGCATATGAATGGAATGCATGTCCCAATTCATGGGCCAATGTCGATACATTGGATGGGGTACCCGAATACGTCATGAAAATTCTTGACTGCTTATTTAATGGAAAACCGGTGCAAAAACCGCCTGGTCTCTTACCTGGTCTGTCCTCCGCTTCAATCCAGCTGTCTTCAAAAGCTTTTTGGGTGAAGTTTGCTAATTGAGAGCCGAACTTAGAGAATTGCTGTATGATGAAGTCTGCACCTTCTTGATAATCCATTACTTTGGACTCTGCTGTAACAGCGAGCGGCGCATCCAAATCCGCCCAACTTAATTTATCCAATTCCAGTAACTCCGCTTTCCTTTCTAAAAACCTCACAAGCGGCTCCTTATGATCGGCAATTACATTCCACATGCTTTCAAGGGTTTCTTTTTTCATCCTCCCTATTTCAAGGGGCTCTTTCAAAATATCATCCCAGCCTCTTTTTTCATTCACACTGAGACGGAATCCAGCCAAGTGGTTCAAAGTCCGGGCAAATAGGTCACTTTTTTCCTCCCAAGCCTGTTCCCACGCCGTAAATAATTCTTTCCGGTTCCTTTCATCAGGATCAGAAAATTTATTCGCCGCTTGGCCTACAGAAAGCTTTTCACCCTTATAAGGGATGGTCATTGAACCGACGATCGTATCATACATTTGGCTCCAACCTTCAAAACCGTCCATAGCCAATTGGGTGATTAATGATTCTTCCTTCACGGAAAGCTTTTCCTTTGCCTTTTCCCGACGTTCATTCAATACGAATTTCAATTCATTCAATGGTTCTTTTTCGAGGATTTTTTTAAAAAAAGCATCATCAAGCTGTATCAACTTTTCATCCAGCTTGCTTAACACCATTTTAAGTGAAGCGACTATCTTCATTTGTTTGATACGCAGCTGACCAGCTTTTTTATCCTGCGCATTTTGCGCTTCCAGGCAGCCAATGAATGCACGTGCCTGCGTGGATTTCATATTTGTATTTTTAAAAAGATCAAATGCCTTGATTAAACTGCTCTCATCATTTCCTGCTGGATTGATATTGCTTACAAGTCGGTCTAATTCTTTTACCTCGTCGTTAATTTCATCTAAAAAAATCAGGAACTCCTTAGAAGAGCTTCCTCCTTTAAAAAAGATATCCAAATCCCACGTCAAAGAATATCCCATACTAAATTGCCCCCTTTTTATCACTAATCCCATTATAGAGGTAAATTCGATATTTTTCTAATTAAAAGGAATTTTCAGTATTTTGTCGGAACATTTTTCTATATCCCAGATTAAAAGCATGTTATGATGTATATATTCTTGGGAAAGGGGTGGTTGATTCATATGAAATTCTTTATTCACATGTCTGCCATCATCCTGCTCCTTTGGACACTGCCCATACAGTTCCATCATCACGCACAGCAGCTAACCATTGAGGAACATACCGATGTTCACCATTGGGATAAGGCCGATAAGAAACAGCCTTTCGTGCCTAGCTTTGGTTCCTGGCAGTCTCTTATCATCATTATCTTTTTCGAATTTTCCATTTTAAGTTTTCTTTATTTTCACTCAAATCTTCGTCGACGATATCTCGGTCCGGTTTTTTTCCAGGCGAATTACGTAGCCTTACGCTCTGACATTTTATAAAAAAATAAAATGGAGGAGTGATTCATATGTGGTTTCGATTAATTATGGTAGGGGTATTTTCTTTAACCGCTTCCCGTCTGTTCCTTTTTCAGGGAATCGAGATTTATCACGCATTTGCAGATATGATCAGAAATAAATATTAAAAAAAAGAGTGCGGGGAAATTTCCCCGCACTCTCTTTGCCTTTTACCATTCCTATCCTTTGGCTTTCTTTTCCTTCTCTTTTTCTGCTCTGTAAAATTCGTGAAACATCTTCATTAAGGCACGTTTTTCGATCCTTGATACATAACTGCGGGAAATGCCAAGCTCTTTAGCGATTTCCCTCTGGGTTTTTTCCTTTTTCAAATCCAGTCCGAACCTGCCTACAATGACTTCCTTTTCGCGTTCATCCAAAATATCAATATACTTTTTCACTTTTTCAATTTCCATATTGAGCTGAATCGTATCGATGACATCTTCCGATTCCGATTTCAGTACATCGATTAAACTGATTTCATTTCCTTCTTTATCTTGACCGATCGGATCATGCAGGGAAATATCTTTCTTCGTTTTCTTTGTCGCCCGTAAATGCATCAAGATTTCATTCTCGATGCATCGCGCCGCATATGTGGCCAGCTTCGTACCCTTCCCATCCGAATAACTCTCAATGGCCTTTATCAAACCAATTGTCCCAATCGAAATCAAATCCTCTGTATCTTCGCCCGTATTCTCGAATTTCTTGACGATATGGGCAACAAGCCTGAGATTATGCTCGATCAGGATGTTACGGGCATCACCGTCCCCCTCACTCATAAGCTTCAGATATTTCTTTTCATCCTGAGATGACAAGGGCTGGGGAAAAGCGTTGTTTTTCACATAGGAAACGAATAAGTAAAATTCTTTGATAATATAACCGACAACTGTAAGTATTCCGGGCATTGGCTTCATCCCCCGTTTCTTTGGCTTCCCTATTCATACCTATGCAACAGTGGGCTTGTTCGTGCCTGTCCCACTAAAAGAAATCACGAAAGTGTTAAATGTTCAAACCAGCCTGGATGAATTCCCAAACGAACGAAGGCAAATGTTCATATAATGATAGGGAATTTTTTAGGGAAAGGGGGTTTTTGCAATGGGATATAACTATGGACCATACGCATGCAGTTATGGTTATCCAGCTCCTGCGCCTTGTTATGCAGGGTCCGGTTACGGTTACGGTTACGGTTACGGTTACGGTTACGGCTATGGTTATGGTCTGTTTATTGTCCTCCTGATTTTATTGCTCATTTTCGGGTTTTGCTGGTTGCCCGGATGTGGATTTGGTTTTGGAGGATTAGGTTCGTGCTGCTGATTCAGGCAAAGAAAAAAACTCGGCCCGAGTGCCGAGTTTTCCATTTACATATTCATTTCCAACGTTGCAGTTCCGAGTTAAGCAGCGTCATAACCATTAATCACCATACCTTCACTTTATCATGTTTCCAATGGCCTTTTCCGCTGTTCATATATATACAGACCATGACAATGCTTGGTTTCACCGGCAGATCCGTTAGCCGGTATCCTTCTCCTGCCAATAGCAACGCTTCTCTCCTTTTACGTATACCAAGTTCAACATATTAACCTCCACCTTTCTTATTTTTTTTATGAACGGGATACCAACCTCGTATATTTTTTAGAAAAAAGGACGATGCTTCAACGCTTTATCTAGATGTTCTTCTCGAATCTTCTGGATTCTCTCCTGTTGCAAACATTCCTCGGCAGTCATTTTTTTCATTTTAATCGTGATTGTGAAAAAAAGCATATTCAGTGTCATAATATCACCTCCTTTAAGGGAGCGGCCCAACAAAAAGGCATAAAAAGGCCGCAGAAAGTTACGTCCTCCTGCGGGATTTTTTAGAAAATATAAAAAGGCCGCAGGATAAAACACTTCTCCCTGCGGCCGCTATGTCTGAATGATTAATAAAGCCAAATTGCTTTAGAAATATTCCGCTTGGCACAGGTCGAATGTTATGTGATTGTCAATTGAAACGGACCGGCTAATAGTGACGACTCCATATAGATACAATGTCATTTTCTTCGACCTCCTTTGGAATATTTTTTATTACCTGGTAAGTATATCCATAAATTCGATTTTTGTAAACGGTTTTTGCCTATTTTTTTGAAATTTCCATCTTTTCCCCCATTTTCAAGGGCTATTATTACCTAAAGTGGCAAGTAGTATGATAAATTTGCCCCTATTGGGCAACAACGTTAGAAAAACAAAAAAACCTGATTCCATTAAAGAATCAGGTTTGCTTCTATTGTTGTAAAGAGTCTTGGTCATCCATTTCGGCCAGGATCTTTTTGTGTTTTTTGGATAATGAGAAAAATACTATGGACATGCCCAGGAACATTATTGTCGCTCCCATATAGACATATGTGTCAATCATCGCTTTGTCGCCAGAGGGAAGGATGGTTCCTAAATAGAAGAACGAACCCACACATAACAAAGTGATCGCAAAATATTTAAAATCGACCATTTTCGAACGCAGCAATGCAACCGTTTGTTTTTTGCGGTTTTTCATGCCATTCCACCTTCTTTCATGCCATTCCACCTTCTTTCAAGCTAATAAGATATCGATATCTCATTCTACCATATTTATTCCAAATGACAGGGTGTAAATAATGGCAGCCAGCTATGAAGCGGCCCCTCTCCGATTATCCTTGCAGCGCTTGTTCCAAGTCTTCCAATAAGTCTTCAACATCTTCAAGACCTACTGAAATACGAATCAACCCATCCGTTATTCCAAGCTCTGCACGGCGCTCAGCGGGGATGGAAGCATGTGTCATCCTGGCTGGAACCGAAATTAAGCTCTCCACTGCCCCTAGACTTTCAGCCAGCGTGAAGTATTTCACTTTATTCAAAACGGATTCGGCTTTTTCGGCACTGCCGACATCGAATGAAACCATGCCGCCGAAGCCACGCGATTGTTCTTTAGCAATATCATGGTTTGGATGGTCTTCAAGACCTGGGTAATAAATTTTCGAAACGGCTTTATGCCTGGATAAGAAACGAACGATTTGGGAGGTGTTTTTTTCATGTTCTTCCATCCTGATTCCAAGCGTTTTAATGCCGCGCATCAGCAACCATGAATCCTGGGGCCCCAGCACGCCTCCTGTGGAGTTTTGGATGAAATGAAGGTCCTCGCCAAGTTTTTCATCATTCACCACGACAAGACCCGCTACAACATCGCTGTGCCCCCCTAAGTACTTCGTAGCGCTATGAAGCACGATATCAGCACCAAGTGTAAGTGGATTTTGCCAGTATGGCGTACTGAAGGTATTATCCACAACAGTGAGGATACCGTTTTCTTTAGCGATTTTTGAAACCGCCTCTAGATCAGTGATCTTCAATAATGGATTCGTCGGGGTTTCAATGAACAGTGCCTTTGTATTGTCTTTGATCTCGTTTTGGATCGAATGTATGTCACTCGTATCGATGAACGTAGCTTCCACCCCGAAGCGGTTCAGCACTTTTGTCATCACTCGGAAAGAACCTCCATAAACGTCATCCGTCAATAAAACGTGATCACCTTGACTCAGCAGCATCATAACCGCCGTTATCGCTGCCATTCCTGAACCGAAGGCGAATCCTCTTTTTCCTTCTTCAAGATCCTTGATCAATTCCTCAAGGGCATGGCGGGTTGGGTTGCCTGTACGTGAATATTCATATCCTCGATCTTTCCCCAGACCATCCTGTTTATAAGTGCTCACTTGATAAATCGGCACCGACACCGCTCCCGTTTTTTCATCACCAAAAATACCGCCATGGATCATTTGTGTTTTTTTCCTCATTTTCAAAGACCTCCCTGATAAATGTTTTTGCTTAAGTACCGTTCACTGGAATCCGGAAATATCACAACGATATTCGAACCCGGGGTAGCTTTAGCTGCTTCTTTCAATGCCGCTGCAAATGCCGAGCCAGAAGAACTTCCAACAAGAAGTCCTTCTTTAAGCGCCAATTCCTTCACCATATGGAACGCCTCATCGTCGCTTACCGTATGGATTTGGTCAAAATACGTTTCATCCATATAGGCAGGTAAAAATTCCATCCCGATCCCCTCTGTTTTATGGGGTCCCGCCTTGCCGCCGTTTAAAATCGATCCTTCTGGTTCGACTATGACCGTTTTGACAGCAGCGTCCTTTTCTTTTAAATATCGCGATGTTCCCATGAATGTCCCGCCCGTCCCGGCACCGGCTACAAACACATCCACATCGCCTTCCATCTGTTCCCATATTTCAGGTCCCAGAGTTTTATAATATGCATCAGGATTGGATGGGTTGGCGAACTGCTGGGGACAATATGATCCCGGAATTTCAGCCAGCAGCGCCTTTGCCTTTGCGATTGCTCCTGTCATTCCTTCCTCTGTCGGGGTCTGGATCACATTCGCTCCAAGGGCACGCATCAATTCCTGTTTCTCGGCACTGAATTTCTCCGGAACGCAAAATATCACGTCCACTCCACTGTTTATCGCAGCCAACGCCAAGCCAATCCCAGTATTTCCGGCAGTCGGTTCGATGATCGTCCCGCCCTTTTTCACCTTCCCTGTCTGTAACGCTTGGGCTAACAGTTCTTGACCAAGCCGATCCTTCACACTGCCTCCCGGATTAAAGTATTCGAGTTTGGCAAAGATACGGACCTCATCCGGAAGCGTGAAATGGGTGATTTCCATCATCGGCGTTTTCCCTATCAACTCATGAATGTTTTGAAAGACTTTCATATTCGGACACCCTTTCATAGTTATCCTACCAACTTAATAAGAATTATGCAATAAAGAATGATCAGCAGAAAGACTTCCGCTGATCACTTACCATTCATTTCATTTTTTCAACCATTTTCAAAATCAGTGCCGCTGAATGAAGAGCCGCAGTTTCCAGGAATTTATCAAAGGAAATATTGGACTCTTTACCTGCGATATCCGAAAGGGAACGAATGATGACAAACGGTGTCTTGAATTGGAAGGCTACCTGTGCAATGGCTGCCGCTTCCATTTCCACCGCGTATAAATCAGAGAATTTCCCCCTGACGAATTCAACCCTGTCAGGATCATTCATGAAAGAATCCCCCGTCACGATCAACCCTTTTGCCACTTGTATATCCTCGATTTCTTTTGCTGCTTCTTCCGCTATTGCGAAAAGCTTCTCATCCGGAGTGAAAGCTGCAGGCAGCTGAGGGACTTGACCGTATTCATATCCGAAAATCGTCACATCGACATCATGGTGGCGTACTTCCGAGGAAATGACCACATCCCCTACATTAAGTGCTGGATGATAACCGCCGGCAGAGCCAGTATTGATGACCGCATCCGGTTTGAATTTTTCTAACAGGATCGCTGTGGACATTGCCGCATTCACTTTACCGATTCCCGATTTAAGCAAAATGACCTCGACACCATTCAGTGTGCCTGTATTGAACTCGGAACCGGCAATGGTCACCTGCTCCAAACCCTCCAATTTATCACGTAAAATCGTAACTTCTTCTTCCATTGCTCCGATTATGGCTACCTTCATTAGTAAAAACCTCTTCCTATAATTTTTCCGCCTCCATAATCCAGACAAATTGATTGCAGCGCTCGAAGTTCACTTTATATCCATTTACTTCAAGCACTTTTTCCAAAAAAGGAATCGTAGTATAATATTCCGTTTGCAAATCGTTTGCCAAATTATGAAAGCCTGCCTGCCTTGCATCTTGAATCGCTTGTTCATGCGCTTCCCTTGATTGATACATCGTATCCGCAAACACTATTTTACCACCAGTATTCAGTAACTTTCCATAGTTGGCTATAGCTTTTTCTTTTTCTTCATCTGTTAAATGATGAAACGCGTACGTACTCACAATCGAATCAACCTGTTCCGGCTTCGGAAAATCGATAAAATCGCCATCCACAATTTCTGTTTTTCCGTCCAGCTTGCTTACCGCTATTTCCCTCATCGCAGGTGAAGGTTCTATTCCCGATACCTTCAGGCCTTTCTTCAAAAGCCTTTCCGTCAAATTCCCGGTACCTACTCCGAACTCCAGCACATGGCCATGAGCTCGATCTGTGACGCTGTTCAATATGTTATCATAATGTTTAAAAACCTCTTGATACTCAATATCGTGTCCACCAACCGTATCATCATAAGATTTCGACCATTCTTCAAATAAATCTATAAATTCTCTGCCCATTTTTAATCACCTTTTATGATAAGATAATAAAACCTATAAGCATAATATGAAATAAACACAGAATCAGTTCTTGTTTTTTAGGCAAATCATTCATTCGGTTCAGATTCGTCCAAAATGGTGTTAAACTAACAGTATCTGAATGTTGGAGGGGAACAGTCATGGGTTTTCAACTCGACTTAAACTTATTTGAAGATAAAATAGAATTTTTCGAGGCAGAAAGCATTAAGAATCTTGAAGAAAAAATCCAATCACAAATTGAAATCAATAAAGCGATCATGCTTCAGGTGGAATCCGTGTCACACCAAATGTATGTAAGTGAAGAAGGCAGACGTTTTTATAGTGCAGTCGTCCACTTTAAAGCAAAAAAGTGATCACCATGAAAAAACCCCCGAAAAGTTGAATTCCTTTCGGGGGTTTTCGTTTATAAATTTTTGACCATTACCTTTTATCGTTTGTCTTCAGCTCTTCGACTTTTACAGGTTTCCAACCTGATCCGTCCACCCATTCAATATAAACGCGGTAGGTTTTAGGATCATCTCCTTCAGAAACGGTACCGATTGCCGTGCTGGACGAACCGCCGTTTTGCAGCCACCATATCTTCATGCTGCCTTCATCGATTCCAGCTCCGCTTGCTATGGCTTTACTCATTTCATTCCAATCGACCGAGCCCTTTTCAAAGCTTGTAGTGTGATCCCCGGATTGCTCAGTTCCTACTGGTTTCCAGCCCTCACTCGTATATGTTTGAGCAACATTGCCATCTCCGCTGCCTTCCACTTCCACAAGTTCGGCATCTCCCGCTTTTTCTGAATCTGCACCATCTTCAGCCTTCTCTTCTGCATCTTCCTCTGTTGCTTTACTATCTTCTTCTACTGCATCTTCTTCTGTTGCTTCACTATCTCCTACTGCGTCTTCCTTCTCTGAATCCGTTTCTTCCTCTTTCCCAGCAGGCTTGTCCGCTACTTTCCCCGAATCTGTATCGGCGATTTGCTTCGGTTCAGTCGTAGCTTTTTTTGTTTCGGTGCCATCATCACTTAAGAAAATCGTGACTGCGACAATGACGATTAAAATGGAAACGATGGTGATTGCAATATTATATATTTTATTTACTTTTCTTTTTTGATCTCTCTGATTAAAACGTGAGCCCAAGGTCCATTCCTCCCTTACCATTTCTTACTGACTCATTTTAACATGATTTAGCCAGAGATAGAAGGGAAGGGTTTCCTACACCTTTCGTCAATTCTCGCTTTTGTCCTGGTCCTTGGAGTACAGGACTTTTACAATATCTGAAAAAAGAGGCGTCATGCTGGAACTGTTTTCCTTCGTTTCAAAACTTACGGTAACAAGAGCATATTTGGGATCTTTATATGGAAAGTAGCCCGCAAACCATTTATTCAGCTGCCCCTTTTTGATATTGGTCTGAGCCGTTCCAGACTTGCCAGCGACCTCCACAGGCAAATCTCTCAAGGAAGCGCCCGTCCCTTTCTCTTCCGTCACGACCTTCCTAAGAAGATGCTGCATCTTCATCGTTGTATATGGAGACAGTGTATCACCGCCAATAGTTTGATTGGGAAAATCGACTACCGTCGTACTATTGTTAAATTCGACCTTGGAAACGGCTTTGACCTGTTCCTTCTTGCCGCCGCGGGCAATCGTTGCCATCATATTCGCTATCGCGAGCGGTGTCGTTTGGACATCCTGCTGGCCAATTGCTGTTTTGGCAATCATTTTAGGATCTTTTTTTAAATCGTCATCATGCCAGACCTTCCCGGTTTGTTCTTGATGCAATTGAGTGACTTCAGTGTGATAGACGTCCCCTTGCCAGCCCGATTCACCAACCAGCCCTAACATTTTTGCATATTTGTCCAAAAATTCCGGATCCTTCTCTGCTATTTCCTGTGACAATTCGGCAAACGTCCTGTTGCAGCTCTGGGCAAAGCTATTTTCAAAATTAAGCATGCCCAGTTCCCTCTGTTTATCCGTTTTGCCGTCTATCGTCAAATTACAATTAAATGTCCTGGTGGGACTAGCCGCTTCATAATCGATGGCCGCTGCTGCCGTGACCGTTTTAAAGACGGAACCCGGCGTTTTTTGAGTCAGCATCATATTGACGGCCCCTTCGCCATTCGGATCTTTTACATTAAGTGCCGGACGTGATACCATTGCGACGATTTCACTTTTTTCGATATCGATCAGTACGAGACCGCCTTTTTTTATCCCGCGTTCATCGACGAGCTTCTCCGCTTTCTCCTGAATTTCTTTATCGATCGTCGTCACGACCTTCACCGGGTAAAGCGGATTTGCAGGTTCCACATATTTAACATCTACACCGAACATTGGGCCTCCACTGGCGTCCACGTGAAAAACGAGCTTCGATTCCCCAGAGGAAAGCAAGAACTCATCGAAGGTCCTTTGCAGCCCCGTATTGCCTATTTTCGTTTCAGGAGATAAATTCATGTCCGGATAACGTTTTTTCTTTTCCGCATCTGATATATTCGTCGTTCCGATCAATTGCGCTGCAGGGGTCTGATCAGGATATAATTTCTCATTCACGGCAAAGACCCCGGGAATCTTCAATTCATTGATTGCCTTGGATTGACTGGACGTCAACTCTATCGGTTCATCTCCGCCAAATACGAATGGTTCATCCGCTTGTTCTATCGCCCGTTTTAACTCCGCTTCCGATTTGCCTATTATCGAGGCCACTTCATCTATGGGCCATGTCATTTTTTTTAAAAATGGAAATAGGACGAGCGTCGGGATTTCTTCATGTGCAAGCGGTTCTCCATTTCTGTCATAAAACTTTCCGCGTCCATCATCAATCTTTAATACTTGTGAACGCTGATTCACGCTTGCTTCTAACAGGTTCACATCATGCTTTGAAAAAGATTCTGTCGATACAAGTTGGATATAGGCAAGCCTGCCTATGAGCATCAGCATGAAAGTGGTCAAAAAAACAGCCAGCAACCTCATTCGTTTCTTTTTCATAAAATACACCTCGTAACCATTGTTGACGAGGTGCGAATTTTTAAACAATTATGAACAAATTTAACGCGGCACTTTTCCGATAAAAAAGAGGATGCCCCATGGACACCCTCTTTTGCTTTTATTTAGTCGATGGATACGATCTTCACGCTCATTTCGCCGCCAGGTGTCATGATCGATACCTTGTCGCCGACCCTTTTCCCTATCAGGCTTTTCGCGATCGGGGAATCATTGGAGATTTTCCCTTCGAATGGGTCCGCTTCAACGCTTCCTACGATGGAATATGTTTCTTCGTCACCATTTGGAAGTTCCACGAATGTTACCGACTTCCCTAGTGAAACTGTATCTGTATTCGAATCATTGCCTTCAATGATTTTTGCATTACGGATCATGTTTTCGATTGTTGTAATGCGTCCTTCAACGAAAGCCTGCTCTTCTTTTGCGGAATCGTACTCTGAGTTCTCGGAAAGGTCCCCAAAACTGCGGGCGATTTTGATTCTTTCCACCACTTCTTTACGTTTAACCGTTTTTAACTGTTCCAGTTCCTGTTCAAGCTTTAACTTACCTTCTTTAGTCATTGGATATTCTTTTTCAATTGCCAAAACCCTTCACTCCTTCAAATTCTTTACAGCAAGCTTTCGCTGTGACAAGTTTATGTACTATATAGTGCTTAACCCTGAAATCGAGTCAAAATATATAATTGCGCGACTTAAAAAGTACACGCTTCGATACTAAGAAACAATCCGTTCCTTAGTATATAAACCGACTGCGGTGAGCAGCCGGTTCGTTCTGTATCAAGAATAGAGTATTGCGTTTTCCAACATTTGTCCAGTCTTTCCCAATAAATAAATGGGATTATTTAAATAAACGGAGGAAAATGGCACCTATCATTATTTATGCTATGTTATTACAAAAAAGACTTTTGTTCAAGGATTGTTTGAATTTTTGTCACCATAAGGTCAATCGCCACATGGTTCTGACCGCCTTCTGGTATGATGATGTCGGCATAACGCTTCGTCGGTTCTATGAACTGATTATGCATCGGACGGACGACACTGATGTATTGCTCGATGACGGAATCTATGGAACGGCCGCGTTCTTTAATATCACGGGTCATCCGACGAAGGATCCGCAAGTCTGCGTCCGTATCAACATAAAGCTTCATATCCATCAGGTCCCGGAGGCGCTCATCCTCCAGCACAAGAATCCCTTCAAGGATGATGACATCCTGGGGCTCAACTGTGATGACTTCTTCTGAACGCGTATGGATCGAATAATCATAAACCGGTTTTTCTATCGTTTCATAACGCAGCAATGCGTTAATGTGATCGATTAGCAAATCATTATCAAATGCAAGCGGATGATCATAGTTCGTTTTCAAGCGCTCTTCAAAAGGCAGATGACTTTGATCTTTATAGTAATAGTCTTGTTCGATCATCAAGATGGAATGTCCTTGAAAGAATTCAAAAATGGAACGGGTAACACTTGTTTTACCTGATCCCGACCCTCCGGTAACTCCGATGACCACTGGTTTCTTTCTTGTCATATCAATTCTCCTTCCGCATCATATTGTTCACATGAACTCTATTATCTACTTGAATGCGGACAATTTGAAGCGGATGGCGGGCTGCCTCCAGCTCCTTACCTGACTCATCCCAGATCGTACCGATTTTTTGAGTGAAGTTTTCAATTTCCGGTCCAAAAAACTCCACTTCATCCCCAGGCTTGAAGAAATTACGTTGCTGCATGGTAACGATTTTAGTTTCCTCGTTGTAATCAAGCACTAATCCTGCAAAGTCGAAGCGAGTCTTTACGGTATGATTCCCGAACATTTGCTGTTTATACCCAGGAATTTCCCCCTCCATGAACGATGATGCCGTCTCACGGTTCGCACATTTATCAAGCTCTTCCAGCCATTCTTGTTTAATCTTGAAATTGTCAGGATCGGCACAATACGCATCAATCACTTTACGATAGACGCTGACAACTGTTGCAATATAATGAATCGATTTCATTCTTCCTTCGACTTTTAAGCTGTCTATGCCAATTTCAATCATGCCTGGCAGTGATTCAATCAGCTTCAAGTCTTTTGGACTCATTGCGAATGGAGCATCTTCTTTATCGAATAAAGCCTTTTCTCCGTCTTGATCCAACTCATATAAATCATAATCCCAACGGCAAGACTGACAGCAGCCTCCGCGGTTCGAATCACGTGCCGTCATATGGTTCGAAAGGGTGCAGCGACCAGAATAGGCAATGCACATGGCTCCATGAACGAAAGCCTCGATTTCGATATCGACCTTCTCCTTCATTTCACGGATTTCATCAGCACTCGTCTCACGTGCCAAAACAACACGCTCCAAGCCTTCTTCTTTCCAATACTGAACAGCCTTCCAGTTCGATAGCGATTGTTGCGTGCTTAAATGGATCTCGACGTTCGGAGCGACCCTTTTACATGTTTCAATGATTAATGGATCGGCGACGATGATACCATGAACCCCAGCCTCCTGAAGACCTTCCAGGTATTCATCCAGACCATCGATATTTTCATTATGTGCGAAGATATTTGTAGTTACATATACTTTAGCACCATACTTATTAGCGAATTCGACGCCTTCCTTCATTTCCTCAAACGTGAAGTTGCCGGCATTGGAACGAAGACCATATTCCTGACCGCCAATGAACACGGCATCCGCGCCGTAATGGACGGCAATTTTTAATTTTTCAAGGTTGCCGGCCGGAGCTAGCAATTCCGGTTTTTTTACAATGACTCTCTTTCCATCAACGATCTTGGAAATTTTATCAGCAATAGCATTCAAGGCTATTCCTCCTCTTTCTCTTACCCTTTTCTTTAATAAACCGATTCTTTAAAGAAGAACCCGGTATCCAACTCACGGTTATCCGGCTGAATCGCTTTGACTTTTTCAAAAAGTTCCGATTTCACATCATCATAGCCGTCAGGGTCTTCAGCACATACGTCAATCGCTTCCCGATATAACTTTGTCATTTCAATGATATATTCCGGTGTTTGTAATAATCCTTCGATTTTCAGTGAATCAATCTCCGCTTCAATCAATTCCTGAAGTTCATCAATCATGCACATATCATTCGGACTCATGATATGTGTACCATTTTCATCTTCATAAATCGGATATTTATTTTCACGTTCCTTATCATGCAAGAACATATTTCTTTGTTCCTTCCGATTTTCCACTTCCAATGCCTTGCCTTGGTATTCAAAGTAATTACCAAGAAGCGTACGCTTCGATTGGAACATGCATGTCATGCCATGCACTTGGACTTCAATCTCCACTTCGGCATTTTCCTTCATTTCCACTATCTCGTCCAGACTTATCTCACGGGCAGCAACGGCGCGGACAGCACCGCGTTTCCCCCAATAATTACATGTGTACCAGTTCGTTACCGTCATCTCTGTATTCCAGTGCAGGGGCATTTCAGGTGCCACGGCACGGACAGCCATCAAGACTGCGGGATCACCGAATATGATCCGGTCGGCACCAGCCTCTTTAAGGAATGTGACATACCCTTCAAGCTCGTCCACTTTTTCATTATGGAAAATGGCGTTCATGGATACGTACACTTTCTTGCCCGCAGCATGTGCAAGCTCAATCGCCTTCTCTACATCTTCACGTTTGAACTCCCCTGCCAGCCTTAGCGCATAACGTTGTTCGCCAATGACGAAGGCGTCAGCGCCAGCATCGATGAGTTCTGTTATATGGTCGACACTTGTCGGAGTCACAAGTAATTCAGGCTTTTTCATTTTTGTCACCTCTATGTTTACTAATGGCCACACCATCACCAATCGGCAAAATTACGGTATCGAAGTTGGGATGGTCATGTAACCAGATGTTAAAGTCCCTGATTTTTTTAATAAGAGCTCGCTTTCTTCTCGTCATTTCCATTTCTTCAATGTTTTCGGCAACCAAGCCTTTGAATAAAACATTATCAGTAATGATAATGCCAGCACCAGCAAGGAATGGTTCAAACAGTTCAAAGAATCGCTTGTACTGCCCTTTAGCTGCATCAACGAAGATGATATCAAACGGACCATGTTCCATCACTTTCGGTCCCGCTTCAAGGGCATCCCCTTCAATGAGGGTGATCCTTTCCGACAGTCCCGCCTTCTCGAAGTTAGCCCTTGCCTGCTCAATACGGGCTTCATTCCGTTCAAGTGTGACGATTCGAGCTTCCGGAAGGGTCTCAGCCATCCTAATGGCCGAATAGCCAATTGCCGAACCTACTTCCAATATCCTCTTTGGCTGATGAAGCCTTAAAATCTGAAGCAGCACCTCAATGCCTTCGGGCTCCATGATCGGCACATTATTTTCCATCGCAAAATCTTCCAACTCCTTAAGCAAACCCGTACGCTCCGGAATTAAGGAATGAAGATATTGTTCTATTTTTCCGTTCAAAACGTTTCCTCCATTTATAAGGAAAACAAAAGCGCTTGGTCAGTAACATGAAAAAACTGATTGGACAATTTCTTCACAAGGAGCTGAAACAAGTATGCTTGACGATCTACATTTCCTTATCTTTCAAAATAAAACCCGGCATTCGCCGAGTTACGTCACCGATAAGAATCGGATCAAAAATTCACTTGTACTATTCTATCATAAAAACAAGGGGAAAGTAATATCTCTCCCCCCACAGTCTCATTGCTATTTTTTATTTATTTATTGGAAATATGCTCTGCCTTTTTGTTATTGTGGTCATCCAAGGTCTTGGAGTAAAGGACTTCCCCTTCAGGTGTAGCCAAAAAGTACAGATAATCCGTTTTCTCAGGTTTCAGTACCGCATCGATCGATGTCGTTCCGGCATTGGCAATCGGTCCTGGCGGCAGCCCCTTATTCTTATACGTATTATAAGGGGATTTCACCTCAAGGTCTTTATAATACACCCTGCTCTTATGTGAACCCTTCGCATACAAAACGGTCGGATCCGTTTGAAGCGGCATACCTTCCTCAATACGATTGTAAAAGACGGAAGCTATTTTTCCGCGATCGACTTGCGCCGTCGCCTCTTCTTCGACAAGCGAGGCGAAGGTCAGCATCTGGTGTACGGAATAATCGTTCTTGTCCATTTGGCTCTCGTAAGCCTGCAATGTTTCTTCGGTTTTCTTCAGCATCTCGATGACGATCGATTCCAGGGTCGGCTTTTCCTCATAAAAGTCATAAGTAGCCGGGAAAAGGTACCCTTCAAGCGGATATAAAACCTTTTCATTTTCAATTTCTGAGGTCAAGAGCTGCGGAAATTTCTCTTGCATGGTATTTACGAACTTTTTATCATTCAATTTCTTAAAGACCTTTTTCGGATCTTCACCCGTCTTCACTGCGATGATATCAGCAATTTGGATAAGCTGCTTTCCTTCAGGAATGGTTATCTTCATTGCAGCTTCCTTCATGAGTTTTCCGGTTTTGATGCTTGTGACGATATCTTCAATTGGCATGGAAGGTGATAATTTATACTCCCCTGCCTGAAAACCGGATTCATTGCGGAATTTAATATAATATTTGAATACGCGTGCGTCCTTGATTATTCCCTGCTCTTCAAGCAGCGTTGAAATTCCGTTAACGGAAGAACCGATTGGGATTTTCACTTTCTTGATGGTATCATCATCCGGATCGACTGGTTTCATGGCTGAGTTGATATATAAAAAGCCCACAAGACCAACTATCCCAATTAGTAAAATAAGCGAAGCTACCGTAATCATGATGATTTTACGAACCAGCTTGGCTTCTCCTTGCTGTTCTAACAATTTCATTCGGATATGTTCCTTTTTAGATAAATTTTTATCTTTTTCATCCATTTTCATTCCCCCTGCAAACTCAACACCAACTACAGAATGGTTTCTTGATGATGCTTTCTCTAATTAATCTTTGCTTCGAACATTATACTAAAATCAACAAATAATTACATGTTTTTTGCAAAACTACATTCATCAATACTCTATTTATGGCAAAAATGCACTAGTTTTGTCAATATACAGATGTTATTTTATAGGAAAATAGTGATATCTTTGTCTACAGTCTTTTTATGGCTTGTACAATTTAGTCGTTGATTTCCGCTCCAGGCACTCGCTTTCCGCGGGCGGTCCGGGAGCCTCCTCGGCTTGCGCCTGCGGGGTCTCCCCTAGACGCGCTTTTCCCGCAGGAGTCTCGCACCTTACTCTCCAATCAACTTTGTTTTAATTATTTACTCAGCTTAAAAAAAATTCCCCCTGCATGTATTAGGCATTTCAGGAAATGAAAGGAATATTCATACAGGAATGGTATTATTAATTAATGATATAGAAAGGTGTGAAGGAGTTGGATAATTCTTATTTTGTAGGTTGGGGGACATTGGCACTCATAAACGCCGGACTTGCTCAAGGTAAAAATAGAACGGCGTTGAATTGGTTCTTGTTATCATTATTTTTAGGTCCACTCGCTACATTTATACTTTTATTCGCAGAGAAAAGATAAGGCCGTTACTAGTACATAAATGAAAAACCGTCCTTAATGTCTACTGTTTTTTAGGGGTTTGTACAATTTGAACGTTGATTTCCTTTCCAGGCACTCGCTTTCCGCGGGCGGTCCGGGAGCCTCCTCGGCGCCTTTGCGCCTGCGGGGTCTCCGATTGACACGCTTTTCCCGCAGGAGTCTCGTACCTTCCATTCCAATCAACTTTGTTTTAAAATTTAGATTGAGCCCCTTTTCAAAAAAAGAACCGACCTTTAGGGGCCGGTTTTTTTCTTATTCTTCTTCTTCTTCTTGGTCAAGGAATGTATTTAACATTTCTTCGACAAGATCCCATTCTTCTTCTGTTTCGATCGGTGTAAGTTCACCATCTTTATTATCTTCGCTTGGTACGAATGATGAAGCGTGGATTTCAATTTCTTCCTCGTCATCTTCTGCAGACATCGGATAGTAAAGTACATAAGATTTGTTGAATTTATCTGAATCGAATGTGAAAAGGATTTCGCAAAGCTGCTCGTTTCCGTTTTCATCTACTACTGTAATGTTGTTTTCGCCGTGTTCCATTTGTATTCACCTCATAAAGAATTTGTTTGTCTGTCCAAGAATCCTTGCAGAATCATGACAGCTGCCATTTTATCAATGACTTTCTTGCGTTTGCTTCGGCTCACGTCCGCCTCAAGAAGGACACGTTCAGCCGCCATAGTTGTCAACCGTTCATCCCAGAGAAACACCGGCAGCTTGAATTTGTTTTCTAATCGTTTAGCGAAATCTTGGCTGATCTCGCCTCGCGGTCCAACAGTCCCATTCATGTTTTTAGGTAAACCGAGGACAATTTTAGAAACATCATGCTCTTTTATAATTTCATTGAGGCGTTTAAAGCCGAAGTCATTTCCAGCTTCGTTAATTTTGATCGTTTCCAATCCTTGTGCAGTCCAACCCATCGCGTCACTCACGGCAACGCCGATGGTTTTTGAACCTAAATCAAGTCCCATTGTGCGCATTAGTATTCCTCTCGATGGTTCTTAAGATACGACTTAACCAATTCTTCGATGATTTCATCGCGTTCAAGCTTACGAATAATGTTTCGAGCATCCATATGGCGCGGGATGTAGGCCGGGTCACCAGATAATAGATAACCGACAATCTGGTTTATCGGGTTATAACCTTTTTCCTGAAGTGCAACATATACTTGAGACAATACTTCTTGTACATCTCTTTCGAATGGTTCTTCGGGAAAATTAAATTTCATCGTTTTATCAAAGGAACTCATTAACATGCACCTCTCCTCAGCGTCCAGAATCCACTATTACCTTCATTGTACAACACTTTCCATTGATTATGAAATCGATAAGACCCATTCTTCAACAAAATTAAGTGCTGCATCCAATTTTTCAGGGTCTTTTCCGCCGGCTTGGGCCATATCTGGACGTCCGCCGCCGCCACCGCCGCAACGGGAAGCAACTTCTTTGACCAATTTACCAGCATGGAAACCGCGATCGATGTAATCCTTGGTCACCCCGGCAATCAAATTGACTTTATCGCCTTGGGCCGAACCTAATACGATAATGACAGAATCAAGCTTTTGTTTCAAATCATCTGCCATGGCACGCAGATTATTCATGTCGGTAGCTTGAACCTTTGCCACCAATACTTGAACCCCATTTATGTCTTTTACGTTAGAAACAAGACTGCTTGCTTCGATATTACTTAATTTTGCAGTAAGGCTTTCATTCTCACGATGAAGATCCTTCACTTCAGAAAGTACCGTTTCAATTCTTGAAGGTACGTCTTTCAGGTTTGTTTTCAATTTAGCAGCCGCGTCTTTCAAGACACCGATTTGCTCAGTCATCAATTTGTATGCCCCAGCACCCGTTACCGCTTCTATACGGCGAGTCCCTGCACCGATGCCGCTTTCGGAAACGATTTTGAACAAGCCGATTACCGCTGTATTCGGGACATGGACACCGCCGCAAAGTTCTAAACTGTAATCGCCGATTTGAACGACACGGACAATCTTGCCGTATTTTTCGCCGAACAAGGCCATTGCGCCCATAGCCTTGGCTTCTTCAATGTTTTTATAGTCCGTATTCACTTGTAAGCTTTGCCAAATCTTTTCATTTACAATCGTTTCGATTTGTTCAATCTCTTCCGCCGTTATTTGACCAAAATGAGAGAAGTCGAAGCGAAGACGCTCAGCTTGTACGAGTGAACCAGCTTGGTTGACATGTGTACCAAGCACATCTTTCAACGCCTGATGCAGAAGATGCGTCGCTGTATGGTTTTTCGTGATATGGATGCGGTTTTCTTGATTTAATGTAGCAACGATATTGGAATCTGCTGTTAAAGTGCCGGCAGTAACTGTTACACGGTGCAGATTTTGGCCATTAGGAGCTTTTTGGACATCATGGACATCAACCTTCACGGATTCACTGGCCATCGTTCCTATATCGGCTATTTGTCCGCCGCTTTCCGCGTAGAAAGGAGTCTTGTCCAGTATCACTTGAACTTCTTCTCCTTCTTCTGCCTCCGTAACAAGCTCGCCATTTTTGATGATGGCAGCAACTTTCGCTTCGACAGCTACTTGATCATAGCCGACAAATTCACTTTCAACTTTGATATCGCCCAATACCCCGCCTTGAATTTGCATCGAATCCACATCTTGACGCGCTGAACGAGCACGTTCACGCTGTGCATCCATCTCTTTTTCAAATCCGGCTTGATCGACCGTCATGCCTTCTTCTTCTGCATATTCTTCCGTTAACTCAATCGGGAAACCATATGTGTCATATAAACGGAATGCATCACTGCCCGGAATGGTCGTACCGCCTTTTTGCTTTTCCTTTTTAATGACTTCAGAAAGGATGGACAGTCCATCATTTAATGTTTCATGGAAGCGTTCCTCTTCATTTTTGATTACTTTTGCAATGAACTCTTTATTCTTGAGGACTTCAGGGTAGAAGTCTTTCATGATTTCGCCTACGACCGTCACAAGCTCGAACATGAATGGTCGATTGATGTTGATTTGCTTAGCATATCGAACCGCTCTGCGTAGTAAACGGCGTAATACATAACCGCGTCCTTCGTTGGATGGAAGAGCCCCGTCACCTACTGCAAAGGCTACCGTACGAATATGGTCGGCAATGACCTTGAATGCAACATCTTTTTCTGTATCAACACCATACTTCACATCGGAAATCTCTTCGACTGCCCGGATGATTGGCATGAATAAATCTGTATCATAGTTCGTCGCCACATCTTGAACGACGGAAGCCATACGTTCAAGGCCCATGCCTGTATCGATATTCTTCTTTGGAAGCGGTGTGTAAGAACCATCTGGATTATGGTTGAATTGAGAAAACACAAGGTTCCAGACTTCAAGATGTCGTTCATTTTCCCCGCCTGGATATAGTTCCGGATCATTCGGATCATCGCCATATGCCGGTCCGCGGTCATAGAAAATCTCCGTATTCGGGCCGCTTGGACCTTCACCGATATCCCAGAAGTTTTCTTCCAGGCGAATGATCCTTTCAGCAGGAACACCGATTTTCTTATTCCAGAGTTCGAATGCTTCATCATCTTCAGGATGGATCGTCACAGCCAATTTCTCTTTGTCGAACCCAATCCATTTTTCATCCGTCAAAAACTCCCAAGCCCATGTGATGGCTTCTTCTTTGAAGTATTCACCAATGGAGAAGTTTCCGAGCATTTCGAAAAACGTATGATGACGTGCCGTTTTCCCCACGTTTTCAATATCGTTCGTACGGATGGCCTTTTGAGCATTTGTAATCCTTGGATTTTCAGGAATCACCCGTCCATCAAAATATTTCTTTAACGTCGCCACCCCGGAATTGATCCAAAGCAATGATGGATCTTCATGAGGAACCAATGACGCACTCGGTTCGATGTTATGGCCTTTTTCACTAAAAAAATCTAAATACATTTGGCGGATTTGAGCACCAGTTAAATACTTCATATATATATCCTCCTTTTAAAATTATGTAATTTTGAGCACACAAAAAACCCCCATCCCAAAAACAGGGACGAGAGTTGACTCGCGGTACCACCCTGATTATGGACGCGGGAATTCACCCAGGCCCATCACCTTCATAAAAGCCTTAACGCGGCATGACGGCAGGTATTAGCTGCTCTCAGGACTAGCTTTCTGCTGCTCTTCACCTGGCAGTCCCTTTCAGCCTAGGGGACCCCTCTCTTTTAGATGGACTTCAGCATACTTCATCCTTCAACGAATTATCTTATGTAATGGATTATATTCACAAGACTTTTATTTGTCAATAAGGGGCGGCTTCTTTCTAAAGTGAACGCGGGCATGAAGTACAAAAACTTTCAACACAGCCAAAATGGGAATCGAAACGACCATGCCCACGATACCGCCTATTTCGCCTCCGGCCAATAATGCAAGCATGATGAACAGCGGATGCATATGGAGGCTTTTACCGACTATTAGCGGCGACAGGATATTTCCCTCAAGAAATTGAAGTACGAGCACGATGACCGCGATGATCAACACCATTTTAACTGACATTGTCGCGGCGATGATCACTGCGGGAATGGCCCCAATAATCGGTCCGAAATACGGAATGACATTCGTTATTCCGATAATCGCCCCCAATAGAAGCGGATATTGCATTCCGACTACCCAGAACAGCAGCGAGGAAATCAATCCGATCACGGCACAGACGATGATTTGTCCGCGGATATATCCGCCAAGCGACGCATCCACATCACGAACGAATGCCCGTCCCTGCTTGCGCCACTTCTTCGGAGTCATATACCATGCCATTTTTTTTAAAGCTGTGAAATCTTTCAGGATATAAAAAGCAATGAATGGAATCAACGCAATAAGGAGTATGAAATCAATCATCCTCATTGCATACTCCATCGCCTTTTCAGGTATACGCTTCAGCCAACCTTCGAAAAGGGTGACACCTTCTTCGAATCTTTCATGAATTCCGAACGGCCAGGCCGCCGTCTGATGGTTGAGTTTATCAATTCTGCCCCGGTACTGTTCAACCAGTTCCGGTACGCTTTCCGAAAGCTCGCGTACCTGGCTGACCATCACAGGAATACCTTTATACACAGCAAAGCCGATCCCTCCGAAAAACAACAAATAGATGATCGTAATCGAAAGCCAGCGACGCATCCCTTTCTCATTTAAATATTCCACTACAGGGTGCAGCAAGTAGCTGATGAACGCACCAATCAAAAAAGGCAGCAGTACCGTCACGAATACAGTGACGGCAGGTCCCCACATGGGCTTAAGTTTCATAAAAATATAGATAACGAAAAATAAGAGCAATAAAAAACCCAGGCGATAAAACCATTTTAAACGAATACTCACAATAAACACCTCCCGCTCATTTATTCTTCGAAAGGCGGAAGGTTTTCATACATAAAAAAGAGTGCCCTCATTAATTCAGGACACCCATTCCTGCTATAATAAAGACTTTAATCTTTTGCGTATTTTCTTCATGTTCCGTTTGACCATCTTCGAGTTCATCAAATCCGAACCCATATTCATTAGAGTATTGCGTGAACGTCTAGCCATTGCAAACACCTCTTCCGTTAATTACATACTGAAGCGGCGGTCATTTTCCTCAAACAAATCGTCCAATGAGCTTAAACTTCCATCTTCCTCGACCTGATGCGTATTAATGAGCCCTTCGGATAGAGTCATTTCAATAAAGCAATTCCAACAATAATATTGATTTACGCCAATCTTCCCGACATCTTTACTGCGGCAATTCGGACATTTTATTTCCAAAATGGACACCTCACTGTTCATAAACTGAAACAATGATGGTATCCTTCCCTACTGCAGGCGGCTGTTTTGATTCTATCACTGTCGACTCAGAGAAAAATCCATCCGTTGTTTCATACGCTATAATCGTGCCCATTTTCTCCTTGAAATATACATCCTGCAGTAAACCAAGTTCTTCGCCCATTTCTGAAAAAAGCATGCGTCCCAATAACTCGTCCTTCGACAGGCAAATGGAATCCGCAGGCACTTTACTTAAGGTTGAATCTTGCTGCCTGATGACGATCCCATCTGGACCGAATGAAGAAATATCGTCAAGTCTCAAATGAAAAGCTCTTTTGAACAATGCTTGTTGATGAATGACCAACCCTGTTACCTGTCCCATTTCAGAAATTGATAAATCGTGGACCGTGCCGATTCTTTCTCCTTTGATTGTAAAAACCGGCATACCTTTCAATAAAGAAAACGTCCGCAAGGTCATCCCGCCTTTCCGAACATTTTTATTATCTCTTTACTGCTGAAAATAGATGTGCTGAAAGGTTTTCCATTGTTGGTGCAACTTCCTTAAAATACAGGGACCATGCATAAAAAAAAGACCGGTTTCCCGGTCTGACCCACTGCTTTACCATCCTCTGCTGGCACCTCCGCCACCGGAACTTCCTCCTCCGCCGCCCCGTGGACCGCCGCTGCCGCCTCCACGGCCGCCGCCGCCTCCGCGACTGATGAATATCAAAAGGATATTGATTAGCGTTTGAAGGAAAAATCCTTTAAAGAACTTGGCATCGAGGATGAATACGATGATGACAACGATGATGATCAGGAAAATCTGTAAACCTGATGGCTGAAAGGTTTCTGACTCGGGCTGAACGGAGAGATCCTGATAAAACTCGTCACCTAAGTTGTATTCTTTCGTGACATCGTTATATACGGCCTTATAGGTTTCCGTCAGGGCAACATCATATTTACCCTCTTTCAGCGCAGGGATAGCCACATCATCCAAAATCTGTCCAGATTTTATATCGGTAATGGCCCCTTCCAAACCGTACCCCACTTCAATACGGATTTTCTGTTCTTCCATGGCCAGCACAATGAGGACTCCATTGTTCAGCTCGGCATCCCCAAGCTTGAATGATCTCAATGCCTCGACCGAGTACTCCTCGATTTCGGATCCTTCCATCGAATCAACCGTCAAAACGGAAATTTGTGCCTTTGTGGCATCATCCAATCGTTTCCCAAGTTCGATGAGTTCGGATTTTTCCTGTTCACTCAGGACTCCGGCAAAGTCCTGAACATATATATCCCCAACTGGTTCAGGAATGTTAGGTTGTGCTGCGGCCACGTTTGCTAAACTGAACGTGAGAATGAAGAATAGCGCAAACACAGCGAGTTTTTTCATTATTTATCGCTCCCGAAATCAACCTTTGGCGTTTCTTTTTCTTGATCGGTCACTTCAAAATATGGTTTGGCATCGAACCCGAACGCTCCTGCCATCACATTCTTCGGAAAGCGTTTAATCATTTTATTATAGTTGGTAACTTCATCATTATAGTCTTTTCGGGCTACCGTGAGCCGATTTTCCGTTCCTTCCAAACTATCCATGAGGCTCTTAAAGTTCTCATTTGCCTTTAAATCCGGATAGTTCTCCACAACCACCAAAAGCCGGCTCAAGGCCCCGCTTAATTGTTGATCGGCTGCAATCGCATCTTCAGTCGAATTGGCACCAGCCAGCTTCGAGCGTGCATCGCTCACCGCTTTAATGGCTTCCGTTTCATGCGAAGCATAACCCTTAACCGTTTCGACAAGATTCGGAATCAAATCCGCTCTCCGTTTTAATTGGTTATCCACCTGTGACCATTTATTGTCGACGTCTTCACTGGCACTTACAAGGCCGTTGTACGAAGATGCACCAAAAATGACCAGTAAAACGACAACGACTATCCCTATTATCCAACCTTTTTTCATCTAATTCCCCCTACTCTTTCACATATAAGTTATATTCTATAGTTCCACCAAAACTATGAATTTTAAACAAAATTCATCAAATAGAGCTACATAAAATCATATGGCGTGACATTCTCCATCCCGATCATCGGATCAGCATGCATGAGAATATCAAGATAACTTGATTGTTGTTGTACCTCTTCCTTTACCACCGGCATTTCTTCTTCACTCAAAATCTCTTGCAGCTTTTCACGCAAAGTCGTTTTCCGGCGCATCTCATCATTACGCTCGATCCCTAAACGGAATGCATCCTCTTCACCACAAAGGATCAAGAAATTTTTACTGCGGGTAATCGCCGTATACAATAAATTACGGCGGAGCATCCGATAATAACTTTTCACTACAGGTAAAATGACAATCGGGAATTCACTTCCCTGCGACTTATGGATGGAGCAGCAATAGGCATGTGTAATCTGGTTCAAGTCCTGTTTCGTGTAAGTCACTTCGATGCCTTCGAACGATATGATTACTTTATCGACATGATCGGTATTTTCTTTAGCGAACAATATGGACACGATTTCACCCATATCGCCATTAAAGACACCCTCCTCTGGCTGGTTCACCAGTTGAAGCACCTTATCTCCCGTTCTGTATATCACATCTCCGAATTTTATTTCCCGCCGCTTTTCATTCACATTGCTATTGAACACTTCCTGAAGCATTTTATTCAGGGCATCAATCCCGGCAGGCCCTCTATACATGGGAGCCAGCACCTGTATATCCTTGGCCGTGAAGCCTTTCGTCCTCGCATTAGCAACCACTTTCTCGATTACTTGGGGGATTTGACCTGTTTGGCAGCGAATGAACGATCGATCTTCTTGCTGTTTCGTGACATCATCCGGAAGCCTTCCTTTTTTGATTTCATGGGCCAATTCAATGATCGATGAGCCATCAGCTTGACGATAAATATGTTCCAGACTGACAGTCGGTACACAATTCGATGCAAGCAAATCCTTTAAAACCTGCCCAGGGCCTACAGATGGCAGCTGATCTTCATCACCAACCAATATCACTTGGACATTTTCCGGCAGAGCTTTAAACAATTGATGGGCCAGCCAAGTATCCACCATGGAAACCTCATCGATGATTACGATACGGCCATCCAGCTGATTATCCTCATCATGGGAAAAGCCTTCACTCCCGTTCCACCCAAGCAAACGATGGATCGTAACAGCGGGGAGCCCCGTGGATTCGGCCATGCGTTTCGCTGCACGGCCGGTAGGGGCCGCAAGTACGAATGGAAATGGATCGCTTCCTTCTTTTTTATAATCGTTAATATCCATGGATACACCATGCAGCTCTGCATATAGCTCAACGATGCCTTTGATGACTGTCGTCTTACCGGTACCAGGTCCGCCCGTCAAGATTAACATGGGTGATTGCAGGGCTGTTTGGATCGCTTCCTTTTGGGCCGGGGCATAGGATACATCCAGCCGCTCTTCCAGCTCCCCAAGTGCCAGCAAGAACTCCGATTCCGGGAACTGGTCCTCATACTCGGTTTGAGCAAGCAGCCTCTTGATGTTCATCACGATTCCCTTTTCCGAATAGAATAGCGAAGGCGGATAAATTCGTTGATCCTCGACAACTATTTTCCCCTCTTGCGTCAATTCGATTATTTCCGAGGAAATGTTCGTGAACTCAATGCGATCCCGTTTATTTTCCTCCAGCAGACGTTTGACAGCCTCCAATAGCTGCTCGGCTTCTATGTAGATATTTCCGTCCTGGAGGCATTGTGATTCAAGCGTATACAAGCACGCAGCCTTGATTCGATCGGGATGGCTGCCGGAAATGCCTAGCTGATGCCCAAGCTCATCCGCCCGTCCAAAACCAATCCCTTCAATATCCTCAACGAGCTTATACGGATTTCCCTGAACCATCGTGATCGTATCCTGCTTATACATTTGATAGATCTTCATCGACAGCTGCGGACCGAAGCCATATTGATTCAGGGCAATCATCACCTGCTCCAGACCTTGATGCTCGACCAATGTATCATAGAGTCCCTTTGCCTTTTCCCCGGATAGCTTCGGAATATCATCAAGTAGCGAAGGCTGAGCCAGAATTTTTGAAATTGCCTTTTCACCCAGTGTCTCAACAATGCTTTCAGCTGTTTTTTTCCCAATGCCCTTGAAAAGGTCACCGGATAAATAACTGACGATTCCTTCCTTGGATTGAGGGAGATCCTTGCGAAAATGTTCTACATGGTATTGAAGGCCAAAACGCGGATGTTCCTTCATGGCCCCATAAAAAATATAGATCTCATCCTCATGCATCCTTGGAAAATAACCTGTTACGACCGCTTCCTTCTCTTCATAATTCAGATTCGTTTCATGCACGCGAATTCTTACAACCGAGTACATGTTTTCTTCATTATGAAAGATCGTCACTAAATGACTTCCTTTCATGAACATTTTCTCTTCTGAAAACAAATCCAATGAGTCTTGCTGGCTCAACGCTTCTCCCCACCTTTCCATGCATATGCCGTTTATTTACTCAGCATTCATTTCTTCCAACAGTTTCTTTCCGTGCGCAGCGAGCATATGGTCTGGCTGTGCTTCCAAAGCCTTATCAAAATAAACCATCGCTGCTTTCGCATCCTCACGGTACCCTGCAAACGCAACGCCTAAATTATAATAAGCATCCGCATGGCCCGGATCCTGTTCCACAACTAAATTCAGTTGATTGATCAATTCATCATACAATTCAGCATTGGCAAGACATAGCGCATATTGGAATCTCGCATCAACGTCCTCAGGGCTCAGCTCCACCGTTCTTTGTAAATAAGGCATCGCCAATTTCGGTTGATCTAACGCCATCAATGTCAATCCAAGCATGAAGTAAGCATCGCTGTTATCCAGTCCCAAACGGATTGCCTTTTCAAACATATCCTTCGCTTCAACTAATTTAGAATCGGATTCATAATATAAGTTTCCTAATGAATAGTAAGCCGCTGCTGCATTTTCATCCAGCTCAATCGCTTTTTTGTAAAACTTGACCGCTTTTTCCGTTTCACCCACGGCAGTCAATACATTCCCAAAGTTTATGTAGGCAACAGGCTCATTCGGATTTTCCTCGATCGCCTCATTAAAAACTTTCGCCGCTTCTTCGTATTTCCCTTGCTGCATAAATTCAATTCCTTGTTGATTCTTATCCATATCCATTCACACTCCATTTTTATATTAAAAAGTATAGCATAAGCCAGTGGTCGAATTCAGGCGGTACACCCGCAATCCAAAAGAAGTCCCCAACCGCAAACACAGCTGGGGACATGCTTATTTTACCCTACGTAAGTCAGTTTTTCACCTTTTTTAAATACTTCATCAATCGTACCGCCGCCAAGGCACACTTCACCATCATAGAATACGACTGCTTGTCCAGGCGTGATCGCGCGGACTGGCTCGTCAAAGATGACTTCGACATCACCATTTTCCAATACCTTCACCTTAACACCGCTATCCTCTTGACGGTATCTGAACTTTGCGGTACATGTAAATTCACCAGCCGGTATTTGTTCCGCTACCCAGCTGACATTCACTGCACGAAGGGAATTGGAATACAGCACATCATTATCAAAGCCTTGACACACATATAAAACATTGCGCTTCAAGTCTTTTCCCGCAACAAACCAAGGTTCGCCGCTGCCGCCAATCCCTAGACCGTGACGCTGACCGATGGTGTAATACATCAATCCGTCATGCTTGCCCATTACCTTGCCATCCATCGTGACCATATCTCCGGGCTGAGCTGGGAGGTAATTGCTTAAAAACTCTTTGAAATTGCGTTCACCGATAAAACAGATCCCTGTAGAATCTTTTTTCGTTGCCGTGGCAAGGCCCGCTTCTTTCGCAATTTCACGGACTTCCTTCTTATCAATGTGTCCAAGCGGAAACATGACTTTTTCCAACTGTTCTTGAGTAAGCTGGTTCAAGAAATACGTTTGATCTTTATTATTATCGACACCGCGAAGCATTTTGTATTCGCCATCACGGTACTCAACCTGTGCGTAATGACCTGTAGCCACATAATCGGCGCCAAGGCTTACGGCATGTTCAAGAAAGGCCTTGAACTTGATTTCCTTATTGCACATTACATCCGGATTCGGGGTACGGCCCGCTTTATACTCATCCAAGAAATAAGTGAAAACTTTATCCCAATACTGCTTTTCGAAATTGACTGCATAATAAGGGATGCCGATTTGATTACAAACGGCAATTACATCATTGTAATCTTCCGTTGCCGTACAAACTCCGTTTTCATCTGTATCATCCCAGTTCTTCATGAAAATCCCGACCACATCATAGCCTTGATTCTTCAATAGCAGGGCTGACACAGAAGAATCCACGCCTCCTGACATACCCACGACGACGCGGGTGTCCTGTGGTGCTTTTCTCATTCTGTCACCTCATTTATTTAAAGTGAGAATTATCTTCCCACTAATCTATTAACGATTTTCACGGTGGTTTCAGCTGCCTGCCTTACTTCCTCTTCCGTATTGTTCAGACCGAAGCTGAAACGAATCGAATTCTTCGTCCGCTCCGAATCTTTCCCGAACATCGCCACAAGCACATGCGACGGATCGATTGACCCAGCAGTACAAGCGGACCCGCTCGATACAGCAACACCTGCCAAGTCCATATTGACGAGCATCGATTCCACATTCGTACCCGGAAAACTGACATTCAGCAAATGCGGCAGCGACTGTTCCATAGATCCGTTAATTTCATATTGTACATCCGCCTCATCAAAGACGGCAAGCAATACGTCTTTAAATCGCTTGTATTGCTCCTTTTTCTTTTCCATCGTGCTTTTAGCAATTGAAACAGCCTCTGAAAAACCGGCAATGGCCGGCACACTCTCCGTACCAGCACGGCGCTTTCGTTCTTGTTCCCCGCCATATAATTGCGGATTCAGCTTCAAGCCTTCACGCATATAAAGAAAGCCAATTCCTTTGGGACCGTTGATTTTATGCGCGGATACACTCAGCAAATCCACACCCAACTCACGAACGTCGATAGAGATCAAACCATATGCCTGAACCGCATCCGTATGGAAAATGGCTTGATGCCCCTTGAGCAGCTGTCCAATTTCAGCAATCGGCTGGATCGTTCCAACCTCATTATTGCCATACATGACCGAAACCAAAATCGTGTCATCCCGCAATGCCGCCTTTAAATCGGCAATTGAAATAAGCCCCGCTTCATTCACAGGTAAATATGTGACCTCAAAGCCAGACTTCTCAAGGTATTGGCATGTATGCAAAACCGCATGATGCTCAATCTCCGTCGTAATGATGTGCTTTCCTTTTTCTTTATAAGCATTCGCAACACCAATGATCGCCGTATTATCAGCCTCAGTTCCACCGCTCGTGAAAATGATTTCATTCCGGCCCGCACCGATGCTCGTCGCAATACTCGAACGCGCCTCATCCAAAACATGGCGTGCCTCCCGCCCGAAAGCATGAATGCTCGACGGATTTCCGAAGTCATGGCTCATGACTGTCATCATCCTATCGATCACCTTCGGATGCATCGGGGAAGTCGCAGCATGATCTAAATATATTCTGTCCACTTTTTTGTCGCCTCCATTAAAAAACGCAAGCGCCTACATAATAGGCGCATTGCTAATCACTTAAATATAGTACATATAAGAATCGATTTCACCCGTATCCTTGTAGCTCGCCAAATCCATAAGCGTCGTATTATCCAATACATCCTTCACGGCATCGCGAATCCGGATCCAAAGCTGCCGCTTAACCGGCTCCTCATCCTCAATTCCTTCAACAGGGGTAATCGGGCCTTCCAATACGCGAATGACATCTCCCGAAGTAATCTCCTGAGGATCTTTAGACAGGATATACCCGCCATACGCACCGCGGACACTCTTCACCAACCCCGCATTACGAAGCGGCGCAATCAACTGCTCCAAATAATGCTCCGACAGATTATGCGTCTGGGCAATCGATTTTAAACTCTTCGGGCCTTCTCCATAATGTTTAGCAAGCTCGATCATGATCGTCAAACCATAACGGCCTTTAGTAGATATCTTCATAATATACACCTCAAATTATTTATCCGTTTCTAAATTCTTTTGAAATTATAGCATATTCCCGCCGGAAATGCATTCACCCGCCCTCCATTTGTCAAATTATCCAAATTGGAGAGGTAGGAAAAATGGGAGAAAAGAATGGAATGCTTCTTAAATTGAGAAATATAACGAAGCGGTCCTTTCTACTAAAGCAATAAAACGATTATCGAATTTATTGCTCTATGGTCATATTCCTTATATCCCTAAACCGCTAGAGAAAGATAGAATTCCGATCACCGCCCTCCAAACCGGAGTATGCTGCCACAAGTGCCATAAATTTTCCAAGGGGCGGCAATCAAGAAAGCGGATTTGCCGTACCTGATAATTCCCTTGATGCTCACATTTCGGCACTTCATGATTTCTATACCTTGTTAAACCCACCATTACAAACCAGCCCATTTTGACCAGACTAAAGGCAGAGTTTTATCTATTTAACTCTCTCATAGAAGGATAGGTAGGATTATTCCGCCGGTAGGTCGATTTATCAACCTTATAGCACAAATTAAATCCCCAAAGGAACTGCCATAATCGAATTCGACTTCTTTTACAGCATAATCAGCGCATTTCCCCCATCAGTTGTGATACCTTATATAAAAAGGAGAGGTGCGCAATGAATATAAAACCGCTTGCTTTCCGGATGCGGCCTCGGTCGATTGATGAGATCATCGGGCAGGAGCATCTGGTCGGTGAAGGAAAAATTATCGCAAGGATGGTGAAAGCAAAACAGCTTTCTTCCATGATCCTGTATGGTCCGCCGGGAATTGGCAAAACATCGATTGCAAGTGCGATTGCCGGAAGCACGAAGTTTGCTTTCCGAACGCTGAACGCGGTGACCAATAATAAAAAGGATATGGAAATCGTGGCAGCGGAGGCTAAGATGTCCGGGAAAGTGATCCTGCTGCTTGATGAGGTTCATCGACTCGATAAGGCGAAACAGGACTTCCTATTGCCTTATCTTGAAAACGGGATGA
The DNA here is from genome assembly GCF_037975445.1 of Peribacillus sp. FSL P2-0133. Lineage (NCBI taxonomy): Bacteria > Bacillati > Bacillota > Bacilli > Caryophanales > Bacillaceae > Peribacillus > Peribacillus sp. FSL P2-0133. The sequence goes on from NZ_CP150254.1 coordinate 4,022,440, forward strand.
TTACCTTGATCGGTGCAACGACCAGCAATCCCTATCACGCCATCAACCCGGCCATCAGAAGCCGGTGCCAGATTTTCGAGCTCAAATCATTGGAAACCAATGATATAACCAAAGCCCTGGAACGGGCACTTCATGATGAAGAGCGGGGGCTTGGTGCGTATAAAACCGATGTCGGCCTTGATGCCCTTACCCATTTCGCGACTGCTTCGAACGGAGATGTCCGCAGTGCCCTTAACGCTCTTGAGCTCGCCGTCATTTCCACCGAACCCGATGAATCCGGAACCATTCATATAGATCTGCAAATTGCCGAGGAATGCATGCAGAAAAAAAGCTTCTCACATGACAAGGATGGGGATGCCCATTATGATGTACTGTCGGCTTTCCAAAAATCAATTCGCGGCAGTGATGTGAATGCAGCCCTTCATTATTTGGGGCGCTTGGTCGAAGCCGGTGATCTTGTCAGCATTGCCCGCCGCTTGGTAGTCATCGCTTACGAAGACATAGCTCTTGCCAATCCGCAGGCTGGTCCCAGGGCCCTCGCTGCAGTCGAAGCCGCTGAACGACTCGGTTTTCCTGAAGCTCGGATTCCACTTGCCAACTCAGTGATCGAGTTATGCCTATCACCAAAATCAAACACGGCCATTGCCGCAATTGATGCAGCGCTTACCGACATTCGCAGCGGCCATAGTGGAGATGTACCTGATCATCTTAAGGATGCCCATTACAAAGGGGCCACAGATCTCGGACGAGGCATCGGCTACCTTTATCCGCATGACTACGAGAATGGCTGGGTGAAGCAACAATACTTACCGGACAAACTGCGCAGCAAAAAATATTACAAACCGAAAAAGAGCGGGAAATTTGAACAAGCCCTTGCCTCGGTCTATGAAAATATCGAGAAAAAAAAATAACTCCGGATCACTTCAGATCCGGAGTTTTTTTATGGAAAATGAAAACTTTTAACATGCCCCCTGTTAACAAAAACCGTCTCCCCTTGAGCATTCACCTTCTCAATGATGCCAACTTTCGCCGTAAAGTGTACAGCTACATTCCATCTCGGCACATTAAAGATATCTCCTTTCCGAACTAAATTTACAAACTTCCTTCTATTAAAATCCCAACTAGATGAATATTTCCATATAGTTCTAATTATATTGACCAATAAATTTAGATATCATTTGGTGACCGTAAAAAACAACCTATATCCAAACAGTAAGCCATTGTGTCCAAATCATCCACAATCAGTATGTATAACTGTCAGCCAAACGCTCCGGCTAGGTCTTTCTTAGTTAGAAACCGGAACGCTTAGGCTAAATTCCCTTTGAATCGCCTTGCTTGGCCAATCTTTCCCGGAAATTAGTCCGCAATCTGTTAAGGTTTCATCAAGGGCAGAAACAACATTTCCAAATATGATTCTAGCCCGATTACTTTTACAGCATTTTAAATTCAGATTATTGCATGTACGTACTTTTAGCCGCAGAAAAATTAGGCTCCTGTATCCAGTAAGAGGATATGTCAATTACCACTGCTAGCGGCATGTCCCTTTTCATATGAAGGCACAACAACTTTTTAGTTGCTGTACCTGTGTGTTCAATCTTCGTTATAGATACCCTTCGAAGCTTTAATCATATTTTCCAGCCACATTTTCTTAAATACATTCACACGACGAGGGCTGCCATTCTCTTCTCCCTCAGCTGAATTTTCAATTTCTTCTGCGGCGTCGGAAAGGATTTCATTTGAATCGCCTTCATTTGAATCACCTTCATTTGAATCGCCTTCATTTTCCGAACTTTCCGTTGAGCTACTTTCATCTGATGAGCTTTCGGTTGAACTGCTTTCGGACGATGAGCTCTCCGTTGAGCTACTTTCATCTGATGAGCTTTCCGTTGAACTGCTTTCGTACGATGAACTTTCAGTTGAATATTCCATTTATTCTTTAGCCTCCAATATTTATTTATTCTTTAGGGATATCCGTACTGCATATATATGCGCCTCCTTTCTAATAGGGACTTTGCTTACCACCCATTTTAGTGTAAAACTTCATTCGACTTGGCTTGAGACAAGCTAAACAACGATGAACCACTAAAAGCCGAGTGCAGCCCAAATATCATCACTGAAGTGACACAAACAGTCGTTGAATCCTTTCGAGTTCATGAAACACTCCCCATAAACTCATCATAAACATGGTAAAGACAAAACTTGCCGCCGTTACAATATTTTACTTCCAAGCAACATCGCTGCAGACAAAGGATTGTACATCCACAATTGCATCTCCCCTTCATAATTCAAACATTTAAAAATCAAAGAGAACATAATAAATGGCTGTAAGATCATGATTATAAAAAGACTTGCAATCTCTAAATATCTGGATGCACTAGGCCAAATTACACAACCAACAATGAAAAAAGTGTAGAGTTCCCAATCATTCACTATATTAAACTTTTAATGATTCTAACTTCCTAACCCCTCAGATTTGTTCTAGTTACTAGTAAACACCACACCAAAATATGTCAAAGGTATTATAAAATAGTAAAATATACTATTCTTTTATTATGAAATTAAATATAATAGATGAAGTGGTTACAAAAAGAGGAAGGAAGTAAAATATGAGACATGAAAAAAAGAAGAAAAAGAAACGGACATGGCTGAAGGTAGTCGGGATAATTGTCCTACTTTTCATATTAGCTGGGGGAGCTTTTGCCTACTCCGTATGGAATTCACTGACAAAAACCGTTGACACAATGCATACACCAATAGACCGTACCACGGATAAACGAACGAAAGACCTTGCGCTATCAGATCAGGAGCCATTCTCGATGCTCATGCTTGGCGTCGATGAACGTGATGGCGACAAAGGCCGTTCAGATACTATGATCGTCTTGACAGTCAATCCACAAAAGAAATCGGTCAAAATGCTAAGCATTCCACGTGATACACGGACCGAGATTGTCGGTCATGGTACACAGGATAAAATCAACCATGCATTTGCCTTCGGCGGCGCGAAAATGTCCATGGATACCGTTGAAAACTTCCTTGATATCCCAATCGACTATTATATGAAGATCAATATGGAAGGCTTCAAGGATATCGTTGACGCAGTCGGCGGCGTGACCGTTCAAAACGATTTGGACTTCACCTCCGATGGCATTCATTTTGCAAAAGGAACGCAGACCCTAAACGGGAAAGAAGCCCTTGCCTATTCAAGAATGAGACATGATGATCCAAGTGGTGATTTTGGCCGTCAATCGAGACAACGTGCCATCATCGAAGCAGTCATCAAAGAAGGCGCAAGCCTTTCCTCCCTGACGAAATACGATGAAGTCTTCGATGCACTCGGTAATAATATCCAGACTAATTTGACGTTTGATGACATGATGGACATCCAAAAGAACTACAGGGATGCAAGCAAAAGCATTACCCAATCATCCATAAACGGTACCGGAACGAAAATCGACGGAATCTACTATTATATTGTGTCGGATGAAGAAAAAGAAAAGGTTCAATCCGAATTAAAAGAACAATTATCCATTAAATAAGAAAAAATGAAAGAGCTGTCCGGACCCGCATCCTGACAGCTTTTTCAATTTCCCCGTCCAATATTCTGACAAAAAACGAACACCAATTGTAGAGATTTGTTGGAATTTTTGTTGTTTATTAGGCATTAAAAGACGGTATAATCTAATATGAGCTGACAATTCCATCTCCCCTTGCCCCTATAATCACTAGACACAATTATTCTTTGGACCCGGAAATCCACAACCAACAATCATCAACTAAAATAATTAAACCTAAACAAAAGGAGTGTATTTAAATGAAAATCAAAGCAGGCAGCTGGGCTATGCTAAGCACACAGGACAAAATGTTTATTTTGAAAGCCATCAGTGACCGTTCAAGAATGAAATATGTTTCATGAGAAGTAAATCTATTCGGCATTACATGAGAGCAGCGCCTCTCCCTTTTCAATAAAAAGAACTTGAGCCTGAAAAAGGAGAGGAATCTATTCAAACCGATAATCCCATAATATACGCCATTCGCCTTTTTCTTTGACGACATAGCAATTTTGTTTCAAAGTAAACATTCCAAAGCGAGAATTGAAGACCTGTGTAACTGGAATCTCATAGGCCGTTTTATGCAGCCTTCCACTCTTATCCAACTTCCAGTTCTTCACTTTCTTAGAACGGCCTACATCATACTGAAAGGACTTCACATCCATATGCTGTAAAAATACATGTGACCGATTTTGCACATAATCTGCCCGATTCGGAAACCGCTGCTTCATTTCAGAACTTAACAAATCCCAGGATTTCCCGAACTCCGCTTCACTTTCATACTCATAGAAATCTTCAACCACGCTTTCTGATCCGCTCGGAAAAAGAAAAATGATACAAACTCCTGCAACTAAAACCATGAGAATAGCCGTCAATACTCCTATCGGAATCTTACTTTGTCTCCTCACCCTCATCACCCTCACAGGTTATCATTCATTTATATATATAATGGAAAACCATAAAAAAGAAGCATGTTGTTAGACATGCTCCTTAAGTATATGTTTCTGAAATGATTTCTTAGATTCATTGACGCCTTCTCCATCGATAAAAGAAAAAAGAAAAGAAGATTCCTAGCAAACCGCCGAACGTGTCAAGCATGACATCCTGCCACAAGGGAGTTCGGCCACCGGTTAGTTTTTGATGCAGTTCGTCAGCACTTGCATAAAAAAGGACACATAAAAGAGCCCCTGAAAACGAAAGAACAGGATTCTTCACAAAACGGCCCCAAACACGATACGTCAATAATCCAAACACAAAAAAGATAAAAAGATGGGCACCCTTCCGAAGGAAAAACTCCAGAAAGCCATTTACTCCAGCTATTTGGGCACTCACCTCAACCCCTCCATACATGAATGAAATGCCACTTAGCTTATCATACCAATATGGAGTATTGAACTGCGCTAAAAAAGGGGTTATGCTTTGCTCCTCATACGTCTGCGAGGAAAAAAAGAAGATGACCATCGCCCACAAAACGAGCAAACCCGGGAAGAAGTATCTACGGATCATATTCTTTCAGGTTCTTCAATGATCCCGCTTAATTTCTCCTTAATCTCTTCCACAAGTTCATTTACAGTAACATCTTGTCCAGACTCACCTTTTGCAAAAGTGTCTTTTAAAATATCATAAAAATCCATTTGAAATTTCCACTCCACCATTTCATAAGTTGTCCCTAATCTTTTTTCAAAAATAAGGAATATAGCTCTTTTATTTGATAATCCCATATATATAAGGGGATGGCAAGTGGAAACTAGTTTACTAACAGAAAAATTACTGAAAATTAACATTTTGTACATATTCAGTAGGAAAGAAATCTACTAGTCAATATGTGTGGATAAAAAAACAAAAAAGGACCGATTCCTCAGCCCCTTCGAAAATCCATATTATGCTTGTCCCATAAAATAAGTCATTAATGAAATCAATACTAAAGTAATAGTAATATAAGTCCCAATAAAAATCTTCTTGCTTCTTTGTTTCTTTTCATAAACTTCCTCGAACGTAATGAATTTGTTTTTTGTCATCAAATAATCTCCTTATATTTTGATGGCAGCTATCTGACATCGCTTTCAGCGAAGTACCTTTGCCTGAGCTCTATATGTATTATCGGCACATTACCAAAAATATTTAAGTATTAATAACTATTTTTTTATAGGCTATATTTCTTACATATGTAGTAGGTTACGACTAACGCATTATGTACAATAACTAAATTCTATGATCATCATGTTAAATCCTGCCTAGGTATCATTTTAATTAAGCGCTTACTTTATAAAATTCATGATTATTTTTACCCAACCGAAAAATGACAGCCATAACGGTACACTGAATAAAGTTCCCCATATTAATCCCTTCACAAAAGCACTAAGTCCATCCATAATAAAAATCCCTCTCAATTAGGTTATATTTTTATTATTGTCCCCATGTTCTTTATTCTAGATACCTTTACGGTAATTTCCTGTAATGAAAACAAAAAGAGAAGACTGTATAACAGCCTTCCCTAAGATAATTTTTCATTTTCCTTTTATGAACTCCCGCACTTCTTCAATAGATAATCCTAAACTTTTAGCCTCTAAAATTAGATAAACCCATTCTTCCCGTTCATTTTTAGCTTCCATGTCAAATCCCACCCAACTTGTGGTAAAACAGCCGTCTTAGCATTTAGCCTTAGACCTGTAATTTTGCGTCCCTACTTTTCAATAGGTTTGCCTTTCTCAAGAATATTTCACATTAATTTTCTAAAAAATTAATAAATCTCTAGAATCCCTGTTTCCATGGTGCTAAATAAACCATCATGACCTAAAAAATTTCCCCTTAATTAAAACTATATTAATGTTAATTATACTTAAAAACGTAATAATAGCTCATAATACTATTCGTTTTTTTACGTCATTTTTCAACATCATTCATCAAAAAGTGACATCACAATGGAAAAACATTGGTATAATGCGCTTTATATAAAACTCTTTTATTGAAAATAGAGATATAATCTCTATAAAATTCTTATATTTGCTATTTCACAAAAATAATATTTTGAACTATTAATTCAGTTTTAAAATATTTCTTCTAAGAAAAAAAGCCAGCATTACAAGCCATAATATGGCTGTAACCTGACTGTTCGTGACTCTATAAATATTTACACACTTGATTCCATTTGGATACCTAATAAATTGCTAAACATCCTGAGCCAACCGAAAAATGACAACCATAACGTAAAGCTTAAAAGCAAAGCATTCCCCACAAAAGTCCCACAACAAGTATTCTGAAAATAAAGATTGGCTCTTTTGACTAGCCATTTCGACAAAAGGAGAGCTCCCTGCATACTCCCTCATTCACCTTCTTAACACAAAAAAAGAACTGATTTCTCAGCCCTATTTAACATCCGTTATGATTTACCAAGAAAAAAAGTTAATAAAGAAATCAAAATTAAAATAATAGTAATATAAGACCCAATAAAAATTTTCTTACTTCTTTCTTTCTTTTCATAAGCTTCCTCGTACGTAATAAATTTGTTTTTTGTCATCAAATATTCTCCTCATATCTTGATGGCAGCTATATGACAACGCTTTCTGCGAAGTCCCTTTGCTTGATTTTCATATTAAAGTAACTTCATATCTGCAAAAATATTAACTGTATTATTCACTATTTTTATAATGAGCTAGATTTTATAAATTAATATCTGTTCTTTACTATATAGTTTACTATAAATTATACAAAATACATTAATTCAAAATATTCCATTATACCCAAAAGTCTTTTATACCAATATAATAATGCTAAGCAATTATCCCTACCTGTCCATAGAACTGTTTTATGGCTGCAATTAGTTTAATCCATATCGATTTACCTCTTAGTAAATAAATAGGATATAAATTCACCTTTTGCCAAAAATAACAAAAAGGATATCAACGGGAGGAAGAGAAAAATGGATTCAGAAATGCAGGAGAAATGCGGGGTATTTGGAGTGTTTAATCACCCAAAAGCAGCCGAATTAACTTATTACGGACTTCATGCACTTCAACACCGTGGTCAGGAGAGTGCAGGGATTGTGGCTAGTGATGGGAAATCATTCAGGAATCACAGGGGAATGGGATTAGTTACCCAAGTATTTTCACGGGACATCCTTGATGGACTAAGCGGAAATATGGCCATTGGTCATGTACGATATTCAACTTCTGGTGAAAGTTTATTGCAAAACGCACAGCCCCTCGTTTTTAAATATAGCGAGGGGGACTTGGCTGTCGCTCATAATGGTAACCTCGTAAATGCAAGGATAGAACGGGACGTGTTACAACAGCAGGGAAGCATATTTCAAACAACAACCGATACTGAAATTATTGCTCACTTAATAGCTCGTTCAAGTAAAAAGCATTTCGCAGAAAGCGCTCTTGATATGCTTAAACGTATCGACGGTTCATTTGCCTTAATTATCATGACTGAAAAACAAATGCTAATTGCCTTGGATCGTCATGGGTTACGTCCGCTTAGCCTTGGAAAAATTGGCGAATCAATCATCGCCGCCTCAGAAACCTGCGCTTTAAATGCGGTTGATGCTAAGTTCTGGCGGGAAGTTGAACCGGGTGAATGGCTTCTTATAGATGAAAATGGAATTCAAACTGGAAGATTTGCAGAAAAAGGTAAGGTTTCCCTTTGTTCCTTTGAGTTTGTTTATTTTGCCCGTCCGGATAGCGTTATTCAAGGAAGAAGTGTCTTAACAATCCGGAAAGAATTAGGTGAAATTCTGTCAAAAGAACATCCGACACAAGCTGATGTTGTCGTTGCAGTTCCCGAATCAAGCGTTCCTGCCGCCATTGGTTTTTCCCAACAATCAGGAATTCCATATGAAATGGGGATTATTAAAAATCCTTATGCTGGTCGTTCATTTATTGAGCCCACGCAAGAATTGCGCGACTTAGCTGTTCGACTGAAATTAAGCGCTGTGCAAGAAATTTTGGAAGGAAAAAGGGTAGTATTAGTCGATGATTCGATTGTTAGGGGTACGACAAGCAAGCGCATTGTCCAATTGATTCGGCAAGCAGGTGCCAATGAAGTCCATGTAAGAATTAGTTCACCTATGGTTAGAAACCCTTGTTTTTATGGAGTGGATATGCCAACTAAGGAAGAACTATTTGCCAACAAACACGAACACGAACGAGCTATGGGAAAGGTTATCGGGGCAGATTCATTAGCCTTCTTAAGCACCGAAGGGTTATTAGAGGCAGTAGATATGGATCTTGGAGAAACTAGCAGTCGCTGTATAGCCTGTTTTAGTGGTGCATACCCAACTAATATTTGAAGTGATACAGCTTAAGTAGGATAAAAATGGCAGGCACCGCACAAAAACAACCGTCTTTGTGTGATGCCTGCCATTTTCCTACTATTAAACCTTGGAATATGTCACTGTTTTCTCTTACCACTTACAATTACTTATCTCTCTCTTTCTCTCTACAAATGGATGGCTCCACTTATCTATACAACTTTTTTAAGGTGTTCAAGTTTATGCTGAACCGGGATTTAAGAGATTCGTGTTACTAGGCTTCTTCACCCTACTCCAAAACCAATACTGATCCGCATTACGAATCGTCTATAACCGGTGAGCAATTACAATAATGGTCAAGGTTCCTTTGAGTCTTTCAGGCACTTGTTGTTTAAGAACAAGGATCGATGGTTTACGTAAAATTCTTCGGGCTAGTACACGAGCTGTCTTTCTCCTCCTAACAGTCGAACTTCTCGATCACCAATGAGTGTATCTTTTTATTCCGAGTCTATAATTTCTTAACTTATAAAATTCATTATAATTTTGATCCAACCAAGAAATGACAACCACAATGGTAAACTGAATAATGTTCTCCTCAATAGTCCCCTCACAAAATTGCTAGGTTTATTTATTATAAAATATCACTCATTTATATGATTTTTTATTATTGTGACCTTGTTCCTGTTTTAACACACCAATTAATTCCATTTAAACAAATGGAATAGAAATAAGTTTGTGGTTGATTAGAAAACAGTTCATAAAAAAAGAAGGTTGATTAACAGTCTTCCCCATGTACTAATATTCTTATATTTTCCATTGATATGATGACCTTTCAAGTTCTGTTCTCTCCTAATGAAGTCACGAACGATAATCCTGAATTTTTTCCCTTTATACATACCATTCTTTTACTCTGTAACTATTACCTCATACAAAATATCTTTCCTTAAATGATGTGAAGTTTGTATTTTTATGACAGGTGATTTCACCGATTTTCTTCATACCCCTGTGTCCCCTTAGACACCTTTTATCATAATATTACTTCACTTACTCATATCATGATGGATCTTTAAAACCAAGCATACTAAGGAGCCTAAAACTTTTTTATTTTAGGCTTTCAATAAACAAATTAATGACTTTTATATAACACGCTATCTGCTCTGCTAAAGTGGTTCTCCTAACACTTTGGAGGTACATTTAGGTTAATACTCATTATATCAAAACATCTTACTTTAACCTTCTTCGATGTTGGTTAAAAACCTTGATGAAAATACTATTATCATCGGATTTAAAAAACTTAACTCCAACTAATTTTAAGGGTGTCCATATTTCTCTCATTTGGTATAAAGGCATTAAAAAAAATTCATCCTTTCTTAATTAACCCAGTCAATAGAGCAACCGCTCTCTAGATATGAGTCATAGCTTTTAATAGTTTCTCTATCTTTAATTATATTTAATAATACCCAATATTCGATTGGTTAATCCACATATTAGAAATTCATTTTTTATTTCTATTCTTTTCTAACTTATGCATTGTAATGTCATATAATCCTGATGGTAGAACTATTCATAAGAAATAAGCTTGTTACTTCATAACATTCAACGAACCTTTCATTCTTTATTACAATTAAATACGCCGGATATACCATTTATTTATTACGATGTTAATTAATACCATTTCAGTATAGTATCTACTCAATGTTAAAAGAAAGGTCAGCAAATCGGCTTTAATTAGAGAATTACACACTTGATTCCATTTGGATACCTAATAAATTGCTAAACATCCCTCTTTTTTCATTCGCTAACTGGTTATATCCACCGACCTGAATGATTTCTCCCTGATCCATGACCAGTACTTGATCGGCATTGCGAATCGTCGATAATCGGTGAGCTATGACGATGATGGTCATTTTTCCTTTTAATCTTTCAATAGCAGATTGAATCTTCGCTTCGTTCTCCGTATCCAATGCGCTTGTCGCTTCATCCAATACCAGGATGGCAGGTTTGCGTAAAATCGCTCTGGCTAACACTAGACGCTGCCTTTCTCCCCCTGACAGTCGGACACCCCGATCCCCGATGAGTGTATCCAGACCTTGAGGAAGCTTACTGACAAAATCAGCAGCTGCAGCGAACTCCAAAGATTCCCATATGGATTCATCACTTGCATCAGGGTCAATGATCAGCAAATTTTCCCTTATTGTTGCATTAAAGAGAAATGGATCTTGTGGTATATAACTTATGGACCTCCGCAGCGATAATAAGCGGTCATTAGTAAGGGGAATATCATCTATTCTGACTTCGCCCCGATCAGGTTGATTTAATCCCATTAATATATCTATTAAGGTGCTTTTACCGGCCCCCGATCGCCCTACAATAGCCGTCATACGGTTAGAGGGTATGTGTATGTTTATATTTTTAAGGGCATAGGTGCCCTCGTTTTGATCATAACTAAAATAAACATTACGGCAATCCAACCCTCGTTCAATTTCAATAGGCTTGATATTTTTATAATCGGATTCATATAACTCTCTTGCATCTCTACATTCGTTTTGTAAATCCGACAGTGCTTTAAAAGACGGAAGCGTAGATCCTATTTGCTCTAAATTAGATTGAATGCTAGTAAACCTTGGCCATAATCTCGAAAAAATAACCGTTATCAACATTAATTGTGCTGGCTGGGCCATGAACATCTTTATCGAAAAAAATACAAAAATGGCAATTAAGATTGAAGATACAATTTTGAAGATCATCTGGGAGGTAGTATTTAAAGTCGTTAACTTGATTCTGTTTTTTTCCATTCTCTCACTTAAAGACAGAAACCAATTCAAATGAGATTCCTCAAGGGAATTACTTTTGATATCTTTCATTCCGTTAAGGTGATCTGTCATGCCCGCTAAATAGGTTTGTGTTAGCTGATAGGTTTCCTTCCCAATAGACTGAGACTTTTTCACAAATTTCCGGGACGAAAAAATGAGAATGAACCCAAATGCTATTATAAAACTCGTCATTGGAACAGATAAATAAAAAGCTATGCCGATTTGAATGAAAGTAAAAATAAGGGAGGATATAAACTGTAAAAACAAATTTATCCCTGCACTTACATTGAAGGTTTCATTTGTCATGATGTTGATAATATCGGATTTCCTCTTTTTTAAGTAAAATCCCCAATTCACTTGCAGCAGACTTCCGTACGCCTCATCCCTTAACTTTCTAACAAAACCTTGTTGGATTTTCACTCCCAAAATTGTTTGATTCCGCTTAAATACACTTTGTCCCACCATTAATATCACATAAACACCAAGTATTAATAAAAGGCTTAGCGTTTCCGGAATTCCCAAGAATAACTCATTAACCCAGCTTATGAAAGGCACTTCATCCGTTTTTATATCCATTACACCGGTCAATCCAATCAATGGGATCAATAAGAAAATTCCTAAACTTTCTAAAAAACCTATTAAAATCATACAAACAAGATTGATATAGAGAATTTTCCCCGAATAATCATGTATTTGTTTCGTAAAAAGTAACAGATGTTTCATAACCATATCCTCCATTCGCAGCCCATATTTAATCGTTTTCCTCCATATTACCGATGGTAAAGCGCGAAAATGGAAGGAAAGGTATCGGTATCCACTTTTCTAAGATTATTATTCACAATGAAGATATAATAGTAAGGGTGGGGTGGTGAAGCGTGGACTCCTGGATAAATCTTGGAGGGTTTATTTGGCTCAAATAGACTGTTATCAGATTAACTAGATTTTTGTTCTTTTAGACCCTTAATCCCGTTCTCTTTAGAGAACTTAGAGACAACAGTGAACCTATCCATCACTTCAGCTCCTGTTATATAAAAAGGTCCACTGCGCAGCCAAGCATGTGCAATGAGCCCTCCATTCTCATCTTTGGCTGTACCTAAATAAAGAGTGCTATCAATCTTTCTTTTTTCCAGCATCTTCATAGCCGCCATTGCTTTTACAAGACACTGGCTTTCCCATATGGTGTAGCGGCTCATAATTTTTATAGCCCGCGATACATTTGCTAAAGTCTCTTTATCCGCTGCATTTAATTCAAATGATGACTCCTTCATCTGTTCACCAAGTGTTGGGGCAACTTTTGAAAAGGAAATGCTTTTAAGATAACGGGCCCTGCCTAAATGTAAAAAGGCTTCGATATACAGCAACTTTGTCTTGAAATCTAATCGAAGAAAAGTCTGAGCTTTCTTTACGATATTCATTGTTTTAGCCTCCTAGACTAAAGATTCATGATACTAGGAATGGATGCTAACTAAGCCTTGTTCCAGCAATTGACTTAAAAAGTCCGTGACATGCTCTTTACACTCGGTTTGATCGACATTGTATTGTGAATGTAATGTTGTAACTAACTCTTGAATTGTAATGGGTTCCTTCATTAACTCCCAAATTTCCCCGCCCAGTTCACCTAAATTATAATATTTTCCGTTAGAAACGCTTAACATGACTTTTTCCCCATCCATGTCACTTACTATGTTTCCTGGACTTTGGCTATATAGATTTTTTGTATCAAGTTTATTGATAGTCATGAACACTTTCCTCCCTTTTTAATGCATTTAAAATTATTTCGGATAAGTCCGGAGCCGTGAAACGATTCGTTGGTCTACGTAATTGGAAAAACTCAATTTTCTTAATCATTTTGGCAGAAGTGTTGAAATGCCAGTCCATCAAACCAGCTCTTTGGATAAAAAAATTGCGGTATGTATGATGATATAATTTATAAAATCTTTGAAGAGATGGTATAGGCTTAATATCTATCTCGGTATCTTCACTCATGATCAATTCAAAAACGCCAGCAAGCGGGAGTTGTTCGGTAATAAATTGATCTTGTACAGGAACAGCGAATTTATCTTCTCTAACAATGAGTGGCTGATAGTTATTTGAATCCATTTCAAAATGTTTTAAGCTCTCCAGCCATAATTTTTGTTGTGGATACGAAGGTGTTACAATGGGTATATTTTCATTATTCAATGTTACTGGTATGACATCATCACTCATGAGCTTATAGCCCCTTTTTAAAAAAGCTGAAGCAAGAGTCGATTTCCCAGCACCAGAATCACCAACAATCGCATATGCCTTTCCATCTATGGCTACCGCACTTCCATGTATAGGAAGGATATTTCTTTGCATCAAAATGGCACCCATGCATGTTCCGAGGATATAAAGCCGAATCTCATCTTCTTGTGCCGCATCAATTGGACAAAATTCTATTCTATTACCGCTTTGGATCAAGAAAATGGCCGTATTGGAAACATGGAACATAATCCAGTCTTTCTTAATGACAAAATCATCATCAGGAACTGAATGCTCTGACCATAATGTATGGAGATCAGCTTTTTCGATAGCAATATCCGTTTTATCATCCACTATATTAATAGGAAGCAATTCAGGCAAAGCTATATCACTTGAGACGGTTAAACCATACGCTTCATAAACAGTCCTTGTTTTGATACCGATCATATAATTATCACCACTTTATCAATAATTCATACGCATACTCGTTCAATAGATCTCTAAATTGCAGATCAACTTCTATTATATTAAGATAGAGAGACCCCTATTAACCAACTATTAGGGGTCAATTTTTTTGCGACTTAATATGTATGATTCCTTCTGAGCTGAGGGTACAAAAAGCTTTAAAACAAATTAACTTCTTTTTTAACTAAAAGTTAATTTACCTTTAGGAGTGTCATTAGGAAATGCAGCATCTGTATACTCGCCGTCAGTTCCAAGCATTGTTTGATTAACATCAAGAATTTCTAATTCAGGTTTTTTCCATTCCTTTTTCATACTAATCACCTCCTTTTAATCAAATTTTTTTAAAAATCGATATACGATTAAACTACGCATTAAAAACTTATAATCAGGATCAGTTGCATATTCTGGCCTAGCACCTTCATTAATCTTTATTAGTGCTTTGTTAATTGCTTGAAGATCTAGATACTCTAATGCTTTTTTATCTGTTCTAAGCTGCTGCAACTCATCTGTGAATGCTTCCCATTTTGGCAACATTCGATGAACCCAATCTGCTCCTTGCACACCCCTGTACCGTTGATTTAGCCTTACTTTATCGGGTAAGAAATTCACTGTAGCATTTCTAATCAGGGCACGATCCAACCCATTCTGTACATATTGACTTTCAGGGAGTGACAAACAAAAGCGAATTACACGGATATCATTAGTTGGATCTCGCTTCCATAACTTGTATCGTAAGGAGAGCTTTGTTGAGAGCGTATTACCTGCATTCCACTGAAAGATATCTTCAAAGTGCTTTTTTCTTTCATTAAAAATATCAGAATTCGAATACCAGCCTGTTTGATCCATGCCGAATTCTTTAAATTTGTCATAAATGCCCGTTCTTTCTGCAAAACTAGGGTTAATTAAGGAAGGAATCCTATATCGAGCACCTTCCGGAAATACACGATTAATAACTGGAAATCCGACCCTCACAATAGTTTGCATCTGACTTCGTCTAGATACTCCAACATTTTTCCTATATTGGTCCAACTCTTGATAAAGGCGAATCCACTTTAATCTTTTTAATAGGAGCGAGTAATACTCCAAGGGGAACCCCCAGGAAATTGAAAAATTTCCTCTATCCCCATTAAGTAAAACACCTATGTCTTCCTCATTTGCCTTTTCAAACATCCCTTTCAACCAAAAGGAATTTTCAAAAAACTTATATGGCATTTCCATGATGTCAAGAAATTCTTCTATTTCAGAATAAGAATCTTTCCCCTTAAAGTCACAATAATGATCAATAATGCCGCCAACATGACCTACCGTTGATTTGATGAAAGGCCGCTCATCTGTCAATAAGTATTTAGGGGTAAAATCTTTAAAATCTTCGGAAGGAATATAACTATATGTATGTAGTGCAGTGTTTTCCCGCTGCAATTTATTCACAGCAAAGCCAACAACAGCCCCAGAATCCAAACCTCCACTCAACTGGGCGCCAACTTTCCGGTGTGCCCTTAACCTAGATGTTACAGCATCCTGAAAGACATTTTGAAATGCATCTATGTAATCTTCATTAGATTTAAGTTTTAACTTATCTCCTTGAGTTAAGAAGGAATATCGTTTTAAAGTCACCCTATTATTCTGTATTGTTAAGCTATGAGATGGTGGTATCTGATTTATGGTTGTATACGGGGTTAATGAAGAATCTACTGCATCAATCATTCCCGATACGGCCAAATACTCAGCTAGCCACTGCTCATTCAACTTATTTTCAATAAAAGGTAATGATAAAAGTGGTTCCATAGTCGTACAAAATGCAAATTTCTGATGATTTTGGTGATAATAAAGAGTTCTACTTCCTGAAAAATCCCTTGCTCCAAACAACTTCTGTTTCTTTTCGTCCCAAATGACAAAAGCAAAATCCCCTACTAAGAATTTGGGAGCATCTTCACTCCACTTATAATAGGAGAGGAGAATCAGTTCACTATCCGTCATGCCCTTTTGATCGGATGGCTTCACTTGTAACCTCTGGAATAACTCATCACGATTATCAATAATCGCATCAGCAGTAATGGT
Source organism: Peribacillus sp. FSL P2-0133 (assembly GCF_037975445.1). Lineage (NCBI taxonomy): Bacteria > Bacillati > Bacillota > Bacilli > Caryophanales > Bacillaceae > Peribacillus > Peribacillus sp. FSL P2-0133. The sequence goes on from NZ_CP150254.1 coordinate 4,038,798, forward strand.
ACATCGCCTTTCAAAATCATAAAACGGTAGCTGCTCTCCAACAGATTCCGGCGTAATCCATTGGGCATGACAACCGAGAAAAATCTTTTCAGAATGCCAGATTTGGATAGAATCAGCAGGGTATTTTTGTAAAGCCGTCATCAAATTACGGCATTGTTGAAGATTCATAGGCTCTTCATTAAAATGATAAATACCGGCTATAGCACTCATGTTTTCCCCCTGGTTACTGTGTCCTGTTAATATATCCATTTATACCCATACCTTTAACTCATATAGGTTATGAGTATGAGCATCAAGTATACTTATTTTAACTTCCTTCTACGTTGGTTCATTACTTTGATGAAAATACTTCTATCATCTGATTTAAAGAATTTCACCCCGACTAATTTTAATGGTGTCCAAATTTCTTTCATTAGAAATAGAGGCATTAATATTCATCCTTTCCTCAATATATGAATATATATTCTCACTCGTACTTCACTAAGAATATTTTTGTTCTTTATAACGAATTAGTTAAGTTAAAAATATCATTTATTTTTCTCTGTGTCAATTTAAAATACTATCTCTTCACAATGATTGTGATTTAGATAACAAACTGCATAAATTAGCTATTTTATCCACACGCATTATCTCCTTCTTTTGCATACAGAAAGGCCAGTTAGTGGGAAAGAAGCTATCAAAATGATGAAGAGGGAAATTCTCGAAATCTAACATTTGAAAACATTATATCCAACAATGATTGAACACCTTTGTGAATAAATAAACTCATTAACTTATGCTAATTATATTTTTGTTTTAGGGGGTAAAAACGTAAAGAAATAATTTATACTATATAAAAATACATTAAATGGAAGAACAAAAGTTTTTTATTCCACAGATTGCAAATCATTAAAAAATATCACAACTATTGTTTTAAAATTATTGGGAGATAACGTTGAAGAGGCCTAAGAAACGCCCTATCTTTTGCTCTAATAGCTCTTTTCAAAAGATATATTACCTAGTGATGAAGTAAAAAATTAAGTGTAGAAAAGAAGGAGTGTTCCGTTCAAATTTCCTTATTGACCGATATGAATGAAAATTTTTATTCCGAGAAAATAGGAAAAAGAAAAACCTGTTTTTACAGTAAGCTAAAAATCTTTTCAATTATTTAATCATAAAAAACAATGAAGATTTTTTCACTCCCAACATATTCATGAAAAATAAGGATTTGCTTACCATTTATAAATGATTAAGAAATACCAAAGGCTGGATTACTTGCTTGATGGGATAGAAATCCATTCGAATTTATGGAGGCAGAGATAGGTGGTTATAACTACTGAATTTCTAAGGTGTAAAAAAACAAACAGTGTTCAAAATCGCAAGAATGTATATTTTTTTACTTCAGTTTAGATTTGATTTTCGCATATAAAGTTAAGGAATAGGGTGTTTTCCCCTACCCCACATATTAATTGTCACGCCCAAAGAATATATAAATGATGGAAATAAAAATAGATATAGAAAAACTATGCAGCAGAAAGATAACACAAAATACTACACTATTAAGTTACCACTCTTTTGTTTTGGATATTTTTTCTATTTATTTAAGAACTTTGTACCTTGTCTTTCTCCAGAACCATAAAAAAGGACGTAATGGAAAATATAAAAAATGAAGGAGTTTAGGCAACTTCAAAGTATTTACATCCATAGAACTTGGGAAAAATAATTTAATAATAAATATAAACTTATGCACATTCGACTTCTGTGAAAATAAATAACGATTAAGGGAGAAATATTTCTTCATATTTGTCAAAAACGTATGATGCTTTTGATAATTAGCCAAATTATCTTTTGGCTGGAGTTCATTTAAATTACCCATTTCTATTATGAAAAAGTACGCCATTTGTGCTTGCTTTCTTGAACGTTTCTCAGTTGATAATAGATGCATCTCTTGATTGATTGGACTGTTTAATAGCTGAGAAGCTAAAATAATTGCTTGTCCTCCTGAATGATTGTTTTGCTGATTTTTTTGTAATATATTATTGTTAGTTATTCTTTTTCTTAGAATTTGATCAATATCTACCAACCAACGTAGACGAAACCAAGCATGTCTAGCACCATGTTCAACTAGGAATAAAAACAAATCATCTACTCCAAGATAATAGACAGGATAGCTTGTGATTTCACTAATCCTTTTACGTTCCCATAATTCATTAAAATTCGGCACCTTCGTAGGATAAGGGTGGATTCTCCAATGAACTTCAATCTCGATCCTCTTTTGAGGGTGAAAATAGCTTACGTGATGATTCATCCATTTCCACTTGGCAAATGGGATTTCCTCTCTTTCATAACCCAAAATCAATAAAAACTCGTCTGCTCTTTTTAAATCGGTAATTTGAATTAGAATATCTAAATCCTTGGAAGTTCTCAAGGAAATATCTCCATATAAGTCAGCTGCAATTACAGGACCTTTCAAAAAAAGAAGTCGAATCTGATTTTCTGTAAACACTTTGCTTACTTGTTCCATTTCTCCGCTTAAGTGTAGCATTTGAAACGTATTTTTTTTATAATCATTGTACAAGGTTTGAATAACATGTGAAGGAACAATTTTTTCATCAATTTTAATTAACTTTGAATAAATTAATGGATAAACCCGATGATGTCTTGTTAAACTCAGGAATTTCTCCCAATCAATATCTTTGGGTAATTCAATAATTAATTTCTTTATACTATTTTCATCTTCTATCTTCAGAATCTCAAGTAACAAACTTAATTCCTTAGATAATAAATCAAAATCGAGATTGAAATTGTTATCCATTGACTCCTCCTTAGGCATTTTAACTAATTTTGATAATTCCGCTCATTAGAACTCTTCTTGATATTAGTACCACTACTCCAGGATAACTTTTGGCTAAAAATCGCCATTCAAAAAAGGCTGTAATCATAACGAGATACTAATAGTATCAGTTATTTCAAAACAGCCATATGATTTTCATCTTGTTACTCGCTTATAATTAAGATATTAAAAAGATTTTATTTTTTATTAAAATAAATGATTATTTTTTAGAAAGTGTAACTAAAATAGTGTTAATTACTCTTTCCTGTTCTTCAATCGTCATATTTGAACCTGATGGCAAGCAAATACCGTTTGCAAAGAGATGATCTGAGATACTTACCTTTTCATCATGGGGATAGTATTTGCACCCTTCAAAAATTGGCTGGAGATGAAGTGGTTTCCATACAGGCCTTGCTTCAATATTTACATCCGCTAATGAATTAATTATATCCACTGGAGAAAATCCGAGTTTTTCGCTATTTACTGTTAATGTAGTTAACCAACGATTAGAAAACGTATCCTCTAGTTCAGGCATAAATTGTAAGCCTTCAATTTGTTCTAGGGCTTGTTCATATCGTTGAAAAACTAACCGTCTAGCATTTATACGGTTGTCCAATACCTCTAGCTGTGCCCGTCCTATACCTGCAAGAATATTACTCATACGATAATTAAAACCTATCTGACTATGCTGGTAATACATAGCAGAATCTCGTGCTTGCGTGGCTAAAAATCTAGCTTTCCGTAACGATTCTTCATCATCTGACACGAGCATCCCACCGCCAGATGTAGTAATAATTTTATTTCCATTAAATGAATAAATCCCAAACTTACCGAAAGATCCGCTTTTCTTTCCTTTATATGTTGAACCAATAGATTCAGCTGCATCTTCAATAATAGGCACTCTATATTGATTACAAAGTGATACAATTTCATCCATTTTAGCACTCTGGCCATATAAATTCACCACAATAACTGCTTTTGGAAGATTGCCTTGTTGCTTTGCGTCAACAAGCGCCCTTTCTAATGCTTTTGGGGACATATTCCAAGTGTCTGGCTCTGAATCAATAAAGACTGGCTCTGCCTTCTGATAAACAATCGGGTTAGCGCTAGCAATAAATGTAAGGGAAGAACAGAACACTTTATCGTTCTGTTTTACATCTAACAATTGTAACGCTAAATGGATTGCTGCTGTACCGGAGCTGAGTGCCGCTGCACCCTTTGTGCCCGCATACTCAGCCAATTCTTTTTCAAAGGCGTCAACATTCGGACCAAGCGGCGCAATCCAGTTGGATTCAAACGCTTCATTAATATATTTTTGTTCGTTTCCACTCATATGTGGTGATGACAAAAATATTCTTTTCTGCTGTATAGTTGATTGTGTCATAATATCACGACCTTTTACTATTCTATTAATTTAGCAGGTGTCCCTACTACTTTTTTGAATTCCCCTACATCTCGTATAACAGTTGCTCCTGCACCAACAATACACCAATTACCTATGCTTATATTTGGAATAACCGTTACACCTGCGCCGATATGACTTCCTTCATCTACTTGAACATTTCCAGTTAATGTAGCATTTGGAGAGAGATGAACAAAGTTCCCAATTCTGTTCTCATGTTCTACAACCACACCTGTGTTTATTATAGCATGCTGTCCAACCTGAGTATCTGCATTAATAATGGCACCTGGCATTACAACCGTTCCTAATCCTATTGAAGCGGTTGGGCTTATAATTGCACTTCGATGTATTAGAAGTGCATAACGGTCGTACGGAATTTTTAATGTTTCTACAATTTTCTTACGAATTTCATTATTTCCTATTGCAACAATAAAACTAAAATGGGAGTTACTTATCAATTGATTAACTAAGGAAATGGGACCATATAAAGTCCCATTCTTATGTTTAGTATCTATAAATCTGTCATCTAAATATGCCCCTATTTCGTATTCCTTTAAAGAAAGTAAAATATCCTCAATTACTTTACTATGGCCACCCTGCCCAATAATACAGATCTTTTTCATAAATGCCTCTCTTGCATTGATTCTTTTTGATATGTACCTCTAAATTTTTCAATGGTAACATGGCCATTCTGACTAATACCTTCAGACTTAAACACCTTATGCACTGTCATAAATAGGATTTTCATATCCAACCAAAAAGAACGATTATCAACATACCAAACATCCAATTCGAATTTTTCCTCCCATAAAATAGCATTTCGACCATTTACCTGTGCCCAGCCAGTAATACCTGGACGGACTTCATGCCGTCTAGCTTGCTCAGGTGTATATAACTCCAAATACTCTATTAATAACGGACGAGGACCGACTAGACTAATATCACCTTTTAATACATTATACAGTTGGGGCAATTCATCCAAACTAAGCTTTCGAAGTAACTGTCCAAACTTTGTTAAACGCACATGGTCTGGCAGCAATTCACCTTTTTCATCCCGCTCATCTGTCATAGAGCGAAATTTGTAAACATTAAACGACTTTCCATACATTCCAGGACGTTGTTGTTTAAATATTATAGGTGATCCTAACTTACACCTTATAAGCAAACCAGTTATCAAAAAAACGGGTGACAAAAAGATAAGCCCTAAAAAAGAGAAAATAAAATCAAATAGTCTTTTCAATATAATCACTCTTTTTCTTTTTAGAAATTAAATAGTTAAATAAATTTATTTGTTTATTTATCACTTTTTCTTCATCAAATAGTTCTTCTACAATTTTCCGGCTCTCGTTTCCAAATTTCACTCTTTTATCTTCATTTAAGAAAAGCTGGATCATCTTGTCAGACAATTCTTTTGATGATCCTTTATTCACCAAATAACCATTTCTATCGTTAAACACTTCTTCCCGACATCCCCTAATATTTGTTGCAATAACCGGTAACTTCATTGACATTGCTTCAATAATAGATCTTGGTAAGCCTTCACGATAAGATGGGAGAACAAATACATCACTTATAGCCATTAGATCAGGAATATCTTTTCTAAATCCTAATTGGATAATCCCTGGGTTATTTAATAACTCTTTCATCTTATGATAACTACTTTGGTCCCGTTCACTTTCTAGCAGACTTCCTATTAATATCAGTTTAATATTATTATGCATTTTAGAAATACCATTAAAAGCTTCTAATAGTTCAAAAATTCCTTTTTCTTTTACTAACCGTCCTACAAACATAAACACAACATCCGCCTGATCAACACCAAGATTAGATTTAAGTTCATCTATTTTAGATAGTGACTTCAGGTTAGGATTAAATTTATTATGGATATCAACACCGTTACTCAAATGCAGTATACGATCTTCTTTATGACAGAATTTATCTTTTAAAGCAAGCTCATAATCTTCTCTGCTTTGTAAGAGGAGCCAATCTGTCAAAAAGCGGGCAGCATATTTTTCGATATAATAGAAAAGTTTATATTGTCTAGGTGACATTTCTTCATGAAAATAAAAACCGTGAGCTGTATAAATTATATTTTCTATACCGGCCAATCTGGCTGCAACCCTACCTATTAAGGCGGCAATTGGTGTATGTACATGGACAATATCATATTTTTCCCTTTTCATTAACTTGAACAGTTTAATAACTGATTTGAGATTAGAAACAGGGTTGATTTGGCGATCGATTTTTATATCCACCATCGTCAACCCTTCTGTTCTTAACCTTTCAAATCGCCCTGTGTCTGTACATGCGTTATGTACCTCATACCCTTCCTCCATTGACTTGAGTATCAATGGCTTTAATAGAGCATCAACACTCAAATCAATTGCACAAATTTGTAGTACTTTTTTATTTTGCATACTATAATCTCCAAAGAGTAATATTATCAGGGCAGGTTTCTCTTTCTAACACACTCTTAATATCAACAACTATTCCTTTACCGTGCTTAAGTAATTGACTAAATTGTTCCCACCCTTTTTGAATATAATCATCGTGGGCTACAGCAAAAACAACTACATCTGCTGGTTTAAGTTGATTATGAGGAATTAATTCAACCCCGTACTCTTTTACTGCTTCACCAAAGTCAGCCATTGCATCTGTAACTTGGACCTCAATACCAAACTCCTCTAGTTCTCGAATAACATCTATTACTTTAGAATTACGAAGATCTGGTACATTTTCCTTAAAGGTAAGACCCAGTACAGTTACTCTTGCCCCTTGTATAGGCATATTTTTATGAATCATTTGTTTAACCAAAGAAGTTGCAATGAATTTACCCATTTCATCATTAATTCGGCGGCCCGCTAAAATAACTTCGGGGTGATAACCTACGCTTTCTGCTTTATGTGTTAAATAATATGGGTCAACACCAATACAATGTCCCCCAACTAAACCAGGGGAAAATTTCAGGAAGTTCCATTTCGTTCCAGCTGCCTTCAATACTTCATTCGTATCAATATTTAGACGGTCAAATATAATGGATAACTCGTTCATCAGTGCAATGTTAAGATCACGTTGGGTATTTTCAATAACTTTTGCGGCTTCTGCTACCTTAATTGAACTAGCACGGTAAACACCTGCTTCTACTACAGATCCATATACACTAGCTACAGTTTCTAATACATCTTCATTTTGTCCTGATACAACCTTGGTAATTGTTGTGAATTTATGCTCCTTGTCTCCTGGATTAATACGTTCAGGTGAATACCCAACAAAGAAGTCCTTCCCTGCTTTTAGGCCCGATGCTTTCTCCAGTACTGGAACACATTCTTCCTCTGTTGCCCCAGGGTAGACAGTTGACTCATATACAACAATTGTACCTTTTGATAGATATGCACCTACTGTTTCTGAAGCCTTTAGTAATGGCGTTAAATCTGGTTGCTTATTTTCATTAATTGGGGTTGGAACAGCGACAATAATAAAATCACTATCATGCAATCTAGACCCATCATTGGTAAACTCAATTTCAGCTGCTAAGAGATCATTAGTCTCTACTTCATTTGTATAATCTATTCCATCTATTAAGGTATTAATACGGTGTTCATTAATATCAAAACCAACAATGGGATGTGTTTTACCAAAAGCAACTGCTACTGGTAATCCTACGTATCCAAGTCCAACTACTGCTATTTTTCTATTCATCTCTAAATCACACTCCATAATATTCTCTGTACCAATCAATAAAGTTGCTAATTCCATCTTTAATATCCGTTTGAGGTTTAAAATTGATATCACGATATAAATCCTCAACATCCGCATATGTTTCCGGAACATCACCGGCTTGAAGTGGTAAAAACTCTTTCTTAGCTTCAATTCCTAATTTTTCTTCGATAGCATTGATAAACTCCATCAATGTTACTGGATTGTTATTTCCTATATTATAAACCTTGTATGGAGCATAACTTGTTCCTGGATCAGGTTTCTTTCCGCTCCATTCTAAATTTGGTTCTGGCTTTTGTTGAATCAAACGAAAAATACTTTCAACAATATCATCAACATACGTAAAGTCGCGCATCATATTTCCGTTATTAAATACTTTTATAGGTTCACCGTTGATAATTGCCTTTGTAAACAAGAACAAGGCCATGTCTGGTCTACCCCATGGACCATATACAGTAAAGAACCGAAGTCCAGTAGTAGGCAAGCCATATAAGTGACTATATGTATGTGCCATTAATTCATTTGCTTTCTTCGTTGCAGCATACAAACTAATTGGATGATCCACATTATCATGAACAGAAAATGGAAGGTTCGTATTTGCACCATATACTGAACTCGAGGAGGCATAAATTAGCTGTCCAACTTTGTTGTGGCGACATGCTTCTAAAATGTTAGTAAAACCCACTATGTTTGATTCAATGTATGCATGTGGATTCTCTAAGCTATAGCGTACGCCTGCTTGAGCAGCTAAATTTACAACTGCGTCTGGCATATGTTTTTCAAAAATAGCATTAATGCTCTCGCGATCTTCGAGATTCGTTTTCTCAAAATAAAAATTTTTATTTTCTATCAACGAAAGTCGGGATTTTTTTAAATTCACATCATAGTAGTCATTTAAATTATCAATTCCAATAACCGTATTACCGTTTGTTAATAACTTTTTTGATAAATGAGAGCCTATGAAACCAGCTGCACCCGTAACTAATACTTTCATTATAATTACCCCTTTATTTGATTTTATATTGATCTTCGAATTTACTTACAATTTTCTTTACTTCGAATTCCTCAATAACCCTTTTTCTTGCTTGTTTACCTAATAATTTTTTTTCTTCTTCGGTTTTATTTAAAAATTCATTTGTTGCATGCGCAAGCATTTCAGCATTACGAGGAGGAACCACTACACCATAAGGACCGACAATAAATGCCGAATCACCAACATCGGTTACAATACATGGAGTTTCACAAGACATAGCTTCACCAATAACATTTGAAAAACCTTCTCCAGAGGATGATGAAATCAATATATCAGCAGCAGAGAGAATTTTCGGTATATCTTCTCTTTTACCAAGTAAAAACACATTTTCTTCAACCTTATTTTGCTTTAATAATCCTATTAGTTCTTTATTATTTTCATCAATATTTACTCCACATAGTAAAAAGTTTACATCTGACCTCTTTAACTGAATTAAATGAATTGCCTTTATTAAATTCGGGTAATCCTTTTGGACATTCCATCTTCCTACATGTACTATAAGCGGTTTATTTTTAGGTAATTTTATTTCTTTCTCAATTAAACTCTTTGCATTAGGTAGTTTATAAAATGTATCTAATTCAAAACCATTTGGTATTGTTATCATATTAGAAGTACTGTAACCAAATTTCGCATGAATTTCTGCTGCATTTATTGAGCAACTGATTATAGAATCTACCTTTTTGGAAAGTAATGCATTTAATTTAGCAATCTTTAATACCAAACTTTTATTCATATTTTTCTCAAGATTCGAGTGTCTTATACCCCATATAAGTTTTTGTTTAGTGGAACGATTTTTAATTAAAAAACCAAAGAAATCTGCATGATACATCCATGTTTGAATAATCTGTGCATCTTTTACAAGAGACCTAGCCCTTTTTATAAAAAAAGGATTAATTATACCTCTTTTCATCCCTAGAGTATGCACTGGTATTCCCAACTCTCTTATTTTAGGACCGAAAACCCCTTCATCCATCATAGAGATAACTTCGAAATCAAACTTTGTATGGTCAGCATTTTTTAACAGCTTGAAAAGCATAGTTTCTGCGCCACCCACATTTAATCCAACTATAATGTGGATAATTTTCAGCTTAGACATATATTTATCACATCACCTAATGTATTTCTATTACTTAATTTATTTAATAAAACATTTCATTTTTACCCTTTAAGTATAAAAGTAATTAAATTAATTAATAAGCAAAAAACAATTAACTATATTTCTAATATTATTTTTTCACTACTGTTTCACTTTCTATATCTATCCAGCTACCCATTTTCTTGTCCCACTCTAGCGGAGTTATATTTTGTGAACCACCACCGTGATAAAAAGTTATTTCTCCAAAATAAATTTTCCCTTTAATATTGTACAAATCTACCCTACAGTGAGGAAACGGTTTAGATAGTATCTCTGCATATTCAATCATTTTATCTAAGTTTTGAGGTTTGGATATTAAGGATTGATCAAAGTGTTCCCTTCCTACTTTCACATCTAGATGATTAAAGTTTGTATCATATATATTTCTTCGAGCATCTGCACTATGAGACCCATCAGGATTAGTTGTATCTATATCTACAAATATTAACTTTACTTTTCCTTTAAAGCATAGAAATCGATAATCTATTAATGAACTATTATCTTCACTTTCTAATACTTCTTCAACTATTAATTTAGGTATAATGTTTTTATAATTCCACTCTCTTGATTGTAAATAATAGTTCTGTTTCAAAGCATAATTAAAATTCCTTTTAAATTTCTCTTCATCAAAAAAGGTATTCCTATCATATATTATATTTGTACCTGAACCATGATTGCATTTGATGAAAACTTTATCTGGCAGTTCTTCAAATTTAATTTCATCAGCATTATTGTATACCCCATAAATATTGGTCAATATTTGTTCTAATCCACACTTTTTTATATAGTCTCTAACTTTATATTTATCGGAACAAATAGTTAATAAAGGATCTCTATTATTAATTTTCAACCACCATAATTTTTCATTAAATAATACAGGATTTTCTATATTCAATTTTTTACCTGTATTTTCTTTATATTTCATCTTAGCAAATCTTTCATCACTTATTTTAGATACTGCCCTAACTTTAATTTTATTAGCTGATAGGTATAGTTTTTTTATTGATTTATTTCTATTAGAAATTTTTCTTAACGTATTTTTGATTTGAAAAATCATTTTATAAAACCTCCCTTAAGATAGAAATATCACATGCAACGTCACTTAGCGACTCGGGATAACTTCTCTCGGATAATGAGCTCAGGCACTTTTTCTAATAAAGAGACCATATCCATGACAGGCTTTATAGGGTGTCAACTAAAGAATATCGCAATTGGAGACATAACTTTGCTTGTTAATCATTAATTTCGCTTAATCTAACAAGATTAAATACGTTTGTATTGCCCACTACCCTAGTAAATAAACTCACATCGGTTATGTGCCCTCATATCATTTACCACTGAAATTCCGCGGTAAAATATCGGTATTTATTAACAAATGATTTTATCTTCACAAAAAAATTTTTATCACAATTGCGATAATCATTTGACGTGATAGAATTTATTTTTTTTATATATAATATAAAACAATAAACTGCCACTAAGTAAAGCTTGAAACATACGAGAGATTAATAGGGTATATGATGCTCCATTAATACCATCTGTACTAATGAAATAGTAACTGCTAATTATGGTAACAATAGTTACTATTAAATTCATTATGGGTTGTATTTGAATAGCTCTTGCAGCAACAATGGACACAGTGAAAAAGGTTGTAAGAAAACCAAATATCAGGGAAGATGAAATTATTATAAAAGAATCATTATAGGGAGTATACTTACTACCATATAAAATATTCAGTATAAATTCTCCTTGTAGAACAATTAAAGTGATTATTAATAAAGAAACAATTACTGAGACCATAGATAATTGCAAGTTAACTTTCAAAAACTTTTTGATTTTATTTTGTTTGTATGCATTAGCAATTCCAGGGGCAACCAGTAACGAAATTGGTGTAATCAGCATATTGCTAGCGATTAATATATAATATAATGCTGAAAATATTCCTACCTCTTCAGTCCCTGAAAAATATTCAAGAAAGTATTTTGGGATATTAGTGTTCAAGGAACTAATCAACGAAACTACCCCTAATGGAAATGCCATCTTCATTAATTGTATCGAGCTACGATCAAATACAGGAGTAAATTCCCCCAAAGGTTTCAAATGTTTCAGATCATAATTCACTAATCTTACTATCATTACAATTAGCAACCCCAGAAGAGAGAAAATAAGGCTTCGAGTATAAAAATAAAGGATACCTACTGCAACTATACTAGAAATCCCTCTATACATTTGGGATTTTCCTATTATATCAATCTTGCTTTTCTTTTGATAAAGCCCCATACAAATATCACTTAAACCTTCAAAATACTTAATAATCCCTAATAATATGATAACTAAAATAGTTTCAATATTGTTACTATAAAGAAATGCTATAGGAATTATCAATATGAAAGAAATAGTTAAGTGTATAATTCTCCCACCAAAATATTGAGCGAAATTATATTCATTATTACTGTCAGTCGCTAAAAAGGTTCTTAATTGAAAGCTAAAAAAAAGTACAATGGGAGCAGTAATAGCTAATCCAAGAGAGTAGACTCCAAGGTCAGCAGTAGAGCCAAATCTGGCAATTATAGTAATAATAATCCATTGGGACAATGCATAAATTATATTCCCAAACAAGGACCATGATAATTTAGAAAATATATTTTTTAATTTTTTCCACATTTAAGTTTTCCTTATATAAAAATCCTAGAAATTTTATTTTTAATGACTTATTTAAACAATTTATTTACATCATTTCTTTATTTAATTAAACAAGAGGAAAACCAAGCCCTTTCTTTACAAGCAATTTTTTCATTCTCCTCTTAATAGATTGCTTCTTTCATAGCTTGTTGTATTCCTTCTTTAGCATTGGCAATCTCGATTAACTGTTCTTTCAACAGAGCTGTTTGTTTCTCTGGGAGACTATCAATAAACTGCCAAAGAACTTCTCCTTCAACCACAGCCGCTTTTCCAATATGAATCTTCGGAAAAACTTGCTTTGCATAGACTTCATTTTCATTTAGTAGCTCTTCATACATTTTTTCTCCAGGTCGTATTCCAGAATATTCAATTCCGATTTCCTCAATTGAGTAACCCGATAATTGAATAAGATTAGTAGCTAAATCGACAATTTTCACAGGTTCCCCCATATCCAAAACAAAGATTTCTCCTCCTCTTGCAAGAGATCCAGCTTGAATAACTAACCGGGATGCTTCAGGGATTGTCATAAAATAACGTGTCATTTCAGGGTGCGTAACAGTAACGGGACCTCCAGCTAGAATTTGCTTTTTGAATAGAGGGATTACACTTCCTCTGCTTCCAAGAACATTTCCAAATCGGACGGCAACAAATTTTGTTGTACTATGTTTATCTAACTGTTGTATGACCATTTCAGCAATCCGCTTAGTTGACCCCATTACATTCGTTGGGTTAACAGCTTTATCGGATGAAATCATAACAAAAGTGCACACCCCATAAATATCTGCTGCTTCTGCTACGTTTTTAGTTCCCAAAACATTATTCTTTACGGCTTCATGAGGATTGTACTCCATAAGTGGCACATGTTTATGTGCAGCCGCATGATAGATAACATCGGGTCTTTGGGTTTCCATTACTTCAAATATTCTTTCTCGGTCCTGTATATCTGCAATAACCGGTATGATTTCTATTTGATCTGAATACAATCTTTTCAATTCCATATCAATTTGATAAATACTATTTTCACCATGTCCGAGCAGTACAATTTTTTTTGGAGAGAATCTGCATATTTGACGACAAATTTCCGATCCAATAGAGCCGCCTGCACCCGTTACAAGAATGGTCATACCAGTAACGTATCCCGAGATACTATTCATATCTAATTCAACAGGTTCTCTGCCCAATAAATCTTCTACTTCCACTTCTTTAAACTGATTAACGGCTACTTTTCCTAACATAATATCTTCAATCATCGGCATGATTTGAGTTTTTGCATTTGTTTTCACACATTCATCAAAGATGACCTTTAATTCTTTTTTACTTAATGAAGGAATTGCAATGACAATATTATCAATATGATATTTTTCAACCATTTCAGGAATATGTTTAGAGTTGCCAACAACGGGTATACCCAAGATATCTAATTTATCTTTCTTAGGATCATCATCAATAAATGCAATAGGTTTGAGTTCCGTTTCATGATTATTAAGTAGTTGACGAACAACCATGGTTCCAGCTGATCCAGCACCAATAACCAATGTATTTTTTACATCCAATTGATTGTTTATAAAACGGTCACGCAGCATTCTCCATGAAAAACGGGATCCACCAATAAGGATTACATGCATCATCCACGTTAATACCATAGCTCTTACATATACATCCTGAAAAACCAAAACCTGAATTATAACTACAGTGATAACTGATAAGGTTACAGCTTTTACTATGGATATCAATTCCCCGATACTTGCATACTCCCAAGCCTTTTTATATAGCTTATAAATCGAAGCAAAAATATGATGGCTTATTAATAGAGAGACTGAGCTGACTAAGAGTGCTGTTAGCTTAAATATTTCTAAATATGGATGTAATACTAAATAGCTTACGTATATGGCCGATAATACAATTAAGGAATCTAATAGTGCCAGTAGTGTTAGTCGATTTCGATAGGCCAACCAAATTTCCCCCTTTAATAATGAAATCAGGATACTCACTTTTTAATACCGGAAAAGCAATACTCTAATGTTCTAGGCCTTTACTTTTAAATGAAAACCGGTATGAATTTTATTCCATTACATAACCTTGTATTGTCATTTATATTTTAAATGACTCTCATAGTTCCTTTTCCTTCTTTTGTAGAGCTTCTTTTCTTTTCTTAATAGACTTTGTCAAGCTCGTCTCTAATTGATTTAATAAGACTAAGGGAGCATCTTGTTGTATGTAACGCAGTGCTTTCTTTATAGATTTCGGATAATCATCAAACCTTTTCAATCGAATCTATCTCCTTATTAATTCCTTTTACACTGAATCCAATACTTCAAATGACCCCCAAAAAACTTTACACATTAACGAATATTATTTATTATAATAATGAAAGCGTTTCCCAACTTACTATAAATCTAAAAGATTCCTAATATTTTCTTTTTGAAAGGTACTGGGCTTTCAACAACAGGACTTTGGTCCTTTAATAGCTGTTCAGCATTTTCTTTGAAATAAAATGTACGTTCTATCCCATATACTTTAGTAATTGTTTCATAGGCTTGTTGTAACGTGAACCCTCTAAAGCCAATATTATGGGCATCTGTTGCAATAAAATGAGCCAGATTATGTCCAATTATTTTTTTTGAAAATGATTGGATGCCTTTCCCGAAAGTCCCGGTAATGCTGCCTGAGGTAATTTGAGTTAGCGCGCCCTCCTGAACCAATTCAAATAATAGTTTATGATTCGCTATTAATTCCTTATTTCTCTCCGGGTGTACGATAATCGGTGTGATTCCTTTCAGCTGCAACTCATAAATCACTTCTTGTGTGTATGTAGGAACCCTTCCAGATGGGAGCTCTAGTAGTAAATATGTACCATTATCGTCCAGTGTTAGAATTTCTTCCTTTTCAAGTGAAGTAAATATGTCCCGGTGTATTCTTACTTCTTGTCCGAGATGAATGGTAAGAGGAATATTTTCTTCTTGTAAACCTTCATTTAACCTCACTACACGGTCAATGATGTTGCTTTTAACATTTACATATTTCTCATTTAAGTGATGTGGCGTGGCAAAAATATGGGTAATTCCTGCTTCTACCGCTTTTCGTGCCATATTCAAGCTTTCCTTTAAGTCCGCGGATCCATCATCAACCCCTGGGAGAATGTGACAATGTATGTCAATCAAATTTCATACATCTCCTTTATAAAACAAATAGGGAAAAAGGCCTAATTCTCAAAAATAGGAACTATTACCCTGATTAATAGTAGCATATAAAACTGCTATTAAACAGGGTGTTATTTTGTCGAAAATTGTTTTATTTTTGTTAAGATTGATAGTAATAATAATTGCTGTTATCCGTTTCAACGCCATTCAAAACGACTCCAAGCAAGGAGCTTTTAGCTTTAACTAAAAGCTCCTTTGCTTTTACTGCACTTTGTTTGTTTGTCTTGCCGCTCGCCACTACCATGATCACTCCATCACATTTACTGGCTACAATCTGGGAATCCGGCACTACAAGAACCGGCGGTGTGTCAAAAATGATATAATCATACATTCCTTTTAATTCATCAATCGCTGTTTCTATTGCTTTGGAATTTAATAATTCCGAAGGGTTAGGCGGTATTGGTCCACTCGTCAGAATTTCCAGATTAGGCACATTCGTTTTCATAAGTGCTTTTTCTATGCTCATTTTCTTCGTTAGCACACTCGTAAGTCCTTCTATATTACTAAGGCTAAAAGCATAATGAACCGATGGTTTCCGCAAGTCAGCATCCACGAGCACAACTTTTTTATCCTCTTGTGCTAAAACGATGGCAAGGTTCGCAGCCGTGGTCGATTTTCCGTCATTAGGCTCCGATGAAGTTACCACAATGGTTTGTACGTCCTTATCCACTGAGGAAAATTGTATATTCGTTCTAATTAATCGATATTGTTCAGTGATAGGTGATTTAGGATTTGTCTGTGCAATCAAATTCACCTGTTTTTTATCTTTACTTCTCAAAAATCCCGCTTCCTTTCATACAGCTTCTTATCCGGATTATCCTTTATTATGTACTTGTGTAATCTTTTGAATCGATCCAAGTATAGGTAATTCTAGGAGTTTATCAATATCATCCTCGTCCTTGATCGTATTGTCCATATACTCTAGTAGGAATGCCAAGCCTATTCCAGCCATCAATCCTACTACGATTGCAATTGCGATATTCAATAGTGGATTAGGTTTTACAGGTGTAGGATTCTCCTTAATTTCTGCCTTTGCTAGTACGCTTACATTGTCGACGTTCATGATATTCTTGATTTCCTTTTGGAAAGTTTCAGAAACCGTGTTTGCTATTTCTACTGCCTTTGACGGATTACTATCTTGAACCGTTAATGAGAAGACTTGTGAATTTTCTTGGCTGTTAATCGTGATTTTTTCACTAAGTTGTTCTACGCTTTGCTCTAGTTCTAATTCATCAATGACCTTCTCCAAAATGGCAGGGCTTTTTATGATCACACTGTATGTATTGATCATGTCGATATTAGATCGGATTTGTGTAGAGTCCAATTGGTTTTCCGATTGTTTCTGATTAACGAGAATCTGTGTTGAAGATTGGTAAACGGGTGTTAATAAGAAATAAGAAATTGATCCACTAATCAAAGCGGCAATTAATGTCAGCAGTATGATTAGCTTCCAACGTTTCTTTAATGTTTTAAAAATATCATTAATACTAATAGTTTCTTCCATTTCATCCTCCTGTTATGTTAAAAATGACCTATTGCATTATACCATAATATTACCTATCATTATGTATTTTCAAGGAAATTTACATGAAACTTACATTGAAAGAATACTTTTCAAATGCCTAAGTAATTTTACAAAAAAGAAAACGGTAACACAAAGGAAAAAAAATCCAAATCTCAAATATTGTATTAATGACATCTAAATAACTCATTTCCCAGAATATTTCCGCCTGAAATTTTATTAAACCTAAGTATATACCTACTACCATATTTTGTTAGGCATTTGTGTAATTTAACAACATTTACCATAATAAAACCTAACTAAATGCCTACCAATACAAGAAAATTCGTTTATATATATAATTGAGTCAAGTATTTTAGTGCCTAGTTATCATTAATAATGAAAGGAAAATGTGTAAACTGAAAGTAATAGTTTAAATTAGTATATATTATTTTCATATTAATGGTTAGGTGTGGTCTATATGATAGGTTACCGAGTTAAGTCGCTTAGGGAAGAAAGGAAAATGTCAATAAGTGAACTCTCCGCAAAATCCGGCGTTGCCAAATCCTATATAAGCTCACTGGAAAGAAACCTTCAAACAAACCCTACTATATTAGTTTTGGAAAAAATCGCTAAAATACTTTGTATTAAGGTCGATGCTCTGTTGAATGAACAAACAGACAAGGGGATGGATGAAGAGTGGATGGAAATCATGCTGGATGTTCTGGGGGCAGGAATATCGAAAGAGGAAATACGCGAATTTATCGAGGTTAGGAAATGTAATGTTCGTTAAATATGAATATTCATGAATTGCTCTCTTTTTGGTTCTATAACATCGAGAACATACTTAACATACACTATTAAAACTATTTCAAGAGAGGGAATATTAGGTATAACCATTTTTCCCTCAGTACACCTTTTTTTGACTTTTAATAAAATCATTTACTTTATTCACATAGGCTCTATGATGATATGCCCTTGATTTCGATGTTATCATCTATTAAAATATCAAGCAATCTCATACCCTCTTCATTAGTCAGTCTCTTCAACACTTTTAAACAAAAGTAAATTTATTCCTTTTAATAACCTTCTCAGAAGCCTTTTATATTATCCAAATAATTAAAATATAAACTATTCTCCGTTTTACTATTAGCGCCCGGATTTGGAGGAATGATTCTTACAGTCAACATTAGAATAGGGTAACGAAAACTTTTATTCAAGCTTTATATTTTTCACTATTTCTAATTGTTTTTCTCCTTTTTAATCACTCTTCCATGCAGCAATAAAGTAGATTATTCCAATTTACCACACGTCATTAACTTCCTAATTTATATTTTATAAAAAAACCCAGCATTTCTGCTGGATACTCAAAAGTGTTAAATTATTTTTAAAAGTACCGTCAATCTCATGAATGTGATAGGTTAAACCAAAAAAACTATCAAGTATCTAGAAATCCTTAATTTAAATCATCAAGCTGAATTTAGTTTAACACCTCTCGGTTTAGTTCTATTGTTAGAGAAGTATTTTTCCCTTCTCCAATATATTACTTTGGATTTCCACTCCATTACGATCATTGGTAATATCAAAAATTGTTTTGTTTTTTATAAGGATTAACAGGTTAGTATGTTCGGAGGTTTGACTTCAAGTCCTCTGCTCGAATTCTCTCGAATAAGTTACCTCCTACGTTGTACTAAGTTCTTTCACCAATTATCCTGTCCCGCTGGAGAGCAAATAAAATACGAAGAGATTTATTTAATATTTCTTCCTTAAATATTAAAATTCTTTTTCTGGATATGTTTTGTATAACATAAAAGGAGAACCACTAACAACCAAGTGCTTCGGGAATATGTATGTGGTGTAGTTATAACCGAAACTAATAAGCCGAATAATGAACTGTTCATACCTATAAGAATGTATTTGGTAGTGTTACCTACATGTTTGATAAGTCTCAGGCTAATACAAAATGTATATATCAATAACCCGATTAAACCAACAAAGCCAAACACCCCGGATTCTGCAAAAACAAGAAGATATAAGTTGTGTACATTTGTATGATATTGGCTTTCAAATGGATAACTACCAAGTCCCATACCTATAATACCGTACTTAGTAACTATAAGTTCTAATGCTTCTTTCATTAGTGATACTTTAAGACTAAAACTACCTGCCCCATCTAAATCATCTGTAGCTAAAACTCTTTTTGAAAAAATTTCAGGTGGATTGATAAAAATGTATATAACTATAGCAACAGAAAAAAACATAATAAAAATATTTCTTATACTTAATATTTTTTTCACAAAAAATACTTCTCCATTTTTAAATCGTATAGGTTTGGTGATGAATAATGATTTTATCATAAAATAATATATAAAAGTTGCTAATGCGTATGCCATACCTCCAAATGAAGCTGTTAAAAATAAATTAATAATAAGCATAGCTAATAAAAAAAAGGACAACAAAGTTTTTCTTTTTATGTCAATATAAAAAAGCAAGATTGGTAGACAGCACACGAGGTATTTTGCTAATGAGTTTGCATTACCTTGGACTGAAATAAGTCTTCCATTGCCTGCGAAAAACTCAGAGCTATTCGGTAGAAGACCTAATTGGGCAAGAACTCCAATGCTCAAAATAGCCATCAATGCATAAATGGAAGTGTCTAAAATTCGAAACAAATTTTTATCTATATTTTTTGAATATATAAGAATGTGTGAGATCACTATTATTTGAATTATTATTGCAAACAAATACTGAACCATTATTAGTGTACTTCCAAAAAAAGATGTTGCATTAAAGGCAGATATTGAACCACCTAAAACAAATAAAATAATAAGAAAGTATTCTTTCGAACTTAAAATTTTATTGTAACCCTCAAATTGAATTGCTGTAGCAACGATTATAAGTCCAAAACAACTAATTAATATGATGTCATACATTGAAATGTTAATTCCAAGAGGCAAAAAAGTTGTAAATGGGGAAAAAAACACCCCTAATAGAAAAATTAAATAAATTAGCTTGTTCATGAAGCACCACCTTTTAGTAATCAGCTCTTATTCTATATGAACACCATTGGAAGTACAATCTAAATTCTAAATATTTATACTTAAAAGAAAGGGACTGCATGGTATTATCAATAGAGATATACATAATAGTAGGAGGATGATCATTATTATAAAAAACCGTAAATTAATTAATATTTTCATTACCCTAGCTTTAATAGGAGGCGTGTTAGTATTAACAAATCACCAATCCAAACAAGTTCAGACCGGTCTAGACAACAATATAACTGTGAATGTTAAATCCTATAATGCAATTGCTGATGATAGAATTGATGATACCCATCAAATACAAAAGGCTATTGATCATGTAGACACAAAAGGTGGGGGGACTGTTTCATTTTCTCAAGGGGTTTATTTAATTGATGCATTAAAGTCTATAAATTTACGAGATAACATTACCTTGAAATTTGAAGAAGGAACTACATTAAAGGCTCTTCCAAACAATGCTGAAAGTTATGAAATTTTAAGGATTCATAATGTGAAAAATGTGTCTATATTAGGGGGCGTGACCCTTTTAGGAGAAAGGGAGGAACACAAAGGAAAAACTGGAGAATGGGGAATTGGGATAAGTATCAGGGGATCGGAGAATGTTTATATTAAAAATAATACAATTCTAAATTTTTGGGGAGATGGTATATATATTGGAAGTACAGAACAACAAAATTTCAGCAATAATATTACCATAGAGAAACCTATCATAAAAAATAACAGAAGACAGGGTATTTCAGTTATTTCAGCGATAAATTTAAAAATAATTGATCCTGTAATAACGAATACGAATGGAACCCCGCCAGCAAGTGGGATTGATTTTGAACCCAACAATCCTTCAGAGTTTCTGCAAGGTATAAAAATTATTAATCCTACTACCGAAAAAAACGAAGGTTATGGAATATTATTTGCTCTAAGTGGTTATGCAGGTAGTAACCATCCTGTAAGCATAGAGATTCACAAAACGAAACAGATAAGAGATAACATCGGTACTTTCATACCTGGAGACTTAAAAGGACATATAAAAATGGGTGAAGAATATGTTCTAAAAAACCCAAAGTAGTAAAAAACTGTACGATAAAATGAATACGATAAAAAGCCTTTTCCAAGCAGTTAATATTACAATATCCACTTATAAAACTATAGGGGGGAACCCCATCAAGTAACGAAAATATGGTAAACTGGTCAATAAGTTAATTGCTTAAATTAGTAAACACTGAACTGTGCTGAAAAAACAAACCTTTATAGTTAAGCAACTAATAAATGACTTCGGTATTGTGCTGGAGTCATTTTATTTATGCTCTATTGATAACATTAAACTCTAGATGCGTATTATGAACACCTTGAATCTAAGTGTTTCATCGCTCAGAATGAAAGAGTACATTTAGGGAATCAGAAAGCATCTCTAGTGTTCGATAGATACCTCTAGCTTAATGCTTCTTATTAAGTACGTAAAGAGCAATTATTTCTCGTTTATTTTCTTCTTTAACACAAGATTGATAAGTTGATACTCTTGTACTGCAATTAACGTATGTAATATTTGTAAGCAGAACTTTCCTTGGTGAAAGTTCCTATTTAATAGGTTAGGAACAGTTTTCTGCTCATAGTCGCGATGGTAAATTTTTTAGAGTTTAGTCCGCCGAGTTTTGTTTCTAGATGGAGCTTTTGCAATATGATTATCGTGACAAAATACTTGTTCCCCAAAATCATGTTTTGATTAGAGCTCAAGTTCATTGATTAGTTATTTCAAATAACTTTTTTATGAGGTAGTAATCAGTCTTTCGCATTTTCACTAAATTAGGTATTTTCGGCGAGTAAACAAGTAATTATCCACTTCTGCTAAATCCTGCTAGTTTACAAAAGCTTACTATACAAGCGTTGTCGTGTGACGAATCGTTTGTTCTACTAATCAGAATTAATCCTTTTAGTTGCTTTTTCTTCTAGATGCCCGCCTGTCGAGTTCTTTTAGCTTTTTTAGAAATCTTGAACATCCTCTTAAGTACGTGCTTCTGCTTTCTTTAAAATATTCTTTATATACTCTTTAAATTTTGCTCTACCTAAACTTCCCTTTCCCCGTCATTCTGTGTAGCCCCCCCTATATTGATCAAACAAATTTCCCAACGTTTTAAGCTACTTTTCGATTTTCCTGACAATCATCCTTCATTAAATTCATGTTTTATAAAGATTTGTTTTAGGTTCTTGTCCTGCTTTCAGCATGAAGTCTGGAGGATAAGAAACCAACGTTGGAAACATGTTGTCATGTAAATTATTCTCTATTACTTTTTTTAAATTCATTGAAAATATTCACTTAAGTTTTTCACCCGTTCATATATTTGAATTTGATAAACGGAGTTTCTTTTATATAGAAAAAGAAACTCCCCGAATAAGCGACTTTTATTACTGTTTCATTATGTTCAATTCTTTCAAAATATAGGGCTTATATTAAATTATAGGGATTGTTATTGGCCTAAAAAGAAGGAATACAATTGCTAGTAAATCACGGAGAGAGTTTGAAGAAAATCAGTATTAAAATGTTGAGCATTTAATTAACAATAACTGTGTTACTTGTTGAGACAAGACAAGAACAACAACATATATTGTTATATAAGGAGTTGTATATATGAATAAAAATAAAACCTACCACATCAAGGTTGAAAAGAAAAATGAATAACATCGACTGGGTAAGCATTAAAGATTTTCCGATAATTTTCCCTGAAATAGACGATAGCTCAAGGATACAACGAGCTACCGATACAGGGTATACAGTATTTTTTCCAGATGGTGATTATATTTGTAAGAACGTAATTCCTAGAAATAATATGCATTGGTTCGGTTTAGGAAACGCTGTTTTAAAATTACCAAGAGGAACAACAGAAGGAAGCATTTTGTATTATGGAAATTTAAATCATCAAACAATAGACATTGATGATTCTCTCCCTGCTTTAAAAGGTATTAGAATCGAAGGCATACAATTTGATGCTAATGGAAATGATAGTGCTTCAACTCGACTGATTACATTAGTCAACGTATATGATGTAAATATTGAGTACTGTAAATTTTTTATATCTAATACTGGTATTTTATTATCATCTACAACTAGTCATGCTTCCTATGAGAGAAACCACAATATAAATATTGATACTTGTGAATTTACACAAAGTGATATTACTGTTCCGTTAGGCTTTGCAATTAATATGCAAGCTGCTATTCATGGGGGAAATATACACATGTGTATATTTATAAATTTAAAGGTTCGTAGTGCGATTAGAATGTATGAAAGTACTATTGTAAACGACCATATATATAGTTCTTCTAGTTGGAACTTTGATAAAAATAAATTTATTAATATAAAAGATCCCTTACCAGGAAAGACAGGGACTGGCAATGACGCTAATGGAATGTATTTACGCGGTATTTTCTTGAACGTTACAAATAATGAGTTTTGGGGTGTTGAAGGAAATAATATTGAAATGCAAAATACACAACTTTCAAAATTTACACGTAATCCTTTTAACGATGAGAGGTTTAATAGTGTTTCAGGAAATAAATTCGTCATCCTTGATGAACATTTATTCCAAGGAGAAGCCGTTGTGCATTTTAGAAATTCTCATACAATTGCAAGTAATAATCAATTCTTTATCGATTGTACAAGTGGTCAAAAAGGGTATTTTCCATGTATTACAGCTAAATGGGGTCAGCGTGTTCAAATAATGGGAAATAACTTTAAAACCATAAACACACGCGAGGTTGTCGAAATCTATGGAGCAGTAGGAACCTATGGTCTTGATTATGAAGACGTTATTATTTCTAACAATATATTTGATCCGAACATTGTTAAATCATATGGTTCTGTAAAAATAACATCAGTCGGAACATCAGTAATAAAAAGTGTTTTAATAGAAGGAAATTCATTTAAAGGGTTTAATGCGGTTGAATTCTGTAATGCATTTTTGAATTCGAGTTATGGTCAAATCGAAAAAATAGTTTTTAAAGGAAACTCTGTAGAAGGAAAACCATTCACGTTCAAAAATGGATCACCTAAAAAAATTGAATCAGATATGTTTGGAACATATACTTTTTATGTCAATGCAACCACTGGAGATGACAATAATGCCAGACTAACCGAAATCGGATATCCCGCAAAAACGCTATCTCGTGTATTGACAATGCTGCCTAAAAACTGTGAAAGTGCTTCTATAATAATCAAGATTGCCGATGGGATATATAATAACGTTACTTCCGTCGGATTGTCAGAGTTTCAAATGAATGGAATGTTGACGATTACAGGGAATGTAACTACTCCCAATAATGTTATCATTCCCCGTATATACTTTTGGAATTCGTTTATCCAACAATTAATAATAGAGGGTGTAAAAACAAATCATGCAACAACAGATGGTGTATCTTTCCAATATTTTACCGGATTTGCCAACATTCGCAACTCCTTACTACATTCTAAAGATGCATTGACAGCTTTAGCATCTGATAGAATCATTGTTGAAAATTGCGATTTTAACAATATAAGATACGGAATATCAGCTCAGCGCCTAACTACAATCTATAGTTCTTCAAACACTGGGTTAAGTAGAATAAATAATTTAAGAGCTCAATCTGGGGGTACAATAATTATGAACGGTACACAACCGTCAGGAACAGAATTAATGGATACTGGTGGACAGATACGCTAAATAACAAATGAGAAACCATAAATTTAAATAAGTAACACAATTCAGAATCGCCATTAATAAACTGTTCACAACTCTCCCCCTTACTTACATCTAATTTCACTACACATGAATCAATCTCAGTAGAATTTTTTTTAACCCCATGTAAACTATGTTATGGTTTTAATTGTTTTAAGTAATGTTGTATTTCCTGTTTCCTTCACACTTTCTTAGTATGATAGAAAAAAAAGTGTTTTGGGAATGATTATTCTGCAGTATTTTGAAAAAGTTTTTTCACACATGCAAAAGGATATACCGGAAACTCAGGTCAATTGCCCTGGTTGTGCAGGTACAGATGCTTACGATATTCATACAGATTGTCTTACCTGCAATGCAAAGGTATTAATAAGCAATGCTGAGTATAATAGGAGGCTTGAAGAGGGTGAGATTTAAAGAATTTCATGAGGTCGATATATGTAAACCAGAAGCAATATTGGCTATTGCTTCTTTTTTTGTCCAAAACAATGCCGTTTGCCCCTAACATAAATAGGGTACCAGGGGGGATACATATGACAGCAATTACTCATATTGGATTGGCTGTACCTGATTTTGGATGGTGCGATTAAATACAGGTGTCGGGATTCAAGTTATTGGCTGGTCCCTTTTCATATGATGCATTGATGAAAAAAAACGAATATGACGAATGATCTTTTGGGTGATCATGTTACAAAGATGCGTAATGCTTAACATCTTTGTAGATGTTCTTAACAGCACAGTTAGCGGTATTTCGAAAAACTAGAAAATCCAGCATCATATCAAGATCCTGGTTAGATGCTCAAGATTTATTTTAATTTCATGAGCAAACCTACCGATTCAACTTTACAATTTAATCTATGGATTAAATTGTAAAGTAATTGCTTCAAATGCCTCATATACAAAGAAAGCGCTTTCATTTATAATAATCACAAGAAAACCAAGCCGAGGGGTGTGTTCAATATGATAGGTGAAAATGAAGGGAATTTCTTTAAAGGACTTTTGTTTGGTACATCTTTGAGCATACCGCTATGGATTTCTTTTATTGGATGGATAAAATTGATCATTAATAGTTTATTTTAGAGCCCTAGGGCTCTTTTTATTTTGTTGTAGTCAATATTACTTAGATTTATAGTGTTCACTTAATTTTTATAGATTGTTCTTTATAACTTTAGTAAAATGAGAATGATAATTACTATCAATTGAGGAGAATAACTATTATGGGTGTACGTTTGTTAAAAGAAGAACTTCCGGTTGTTAATAAAATCTGGTCACGTGATTTTATTATGATTTTCTTGGCTAACTTTTTTGTTTTTTTATCCTTTCAGATGACTTCCCCTACCCTTCCGCTTTTTGTAAAAGAGCTTGGCGGAAATGAACGGTATATTGGGTTAGTTGCTGGCATGTTTTTATTTTCTGCCCTGATTGTCCGCCCCTTTGCTGGACAGGCCTTGGAAACAAAAGGCAGACGTTTTGTTTTCTTGTTCGGTCTAGCCCTTTTGGCTGTAGCGATTGGTTCGTTTGGATTTATGATGAGTATTTTCCTTCTATGCGCCATAAGGATTGTACAAGGGATTGGCTGGGGATATACGACCACGGCATCAGGTACGATTGCCTCTGATCTTATCCCAGCAAGGCGTCGGGGTGAGGGAATGGGATACTTCACTTTATCGGGTAATTTGGCGATGGCTTTTGGTCCTTCATTCGGGCTGTTCTTAGCGGATGTTTTAACCTTTCAACATTTGTTTTTATTTTGCGGAGTATTAAGCCTGGCAGCTTGGATCATGGCTTCAACAATTACGTATAAAAAAGTAGATCATGCTTCTGTCCCAGTAAAAACTAATAGGTTTGACATATATGAAAAAAGCGCTGTTGCTCCGTCCGTACTTGTTTTTTTCATTACGGTAACTTTTGGCGGGACTGCTACCTTCTTACCGCTTTATACAATTGAAAAAGGTCTGACAGGTATTCAAGGGTACTTTTTTCTTTACGCTTTAGCTCTTATTTTCACACGTATGTTTGCTGGAAAGATCTATGATCAAAAAGGACATCAAGCTGTCTTCATTCCGTCTACTCTTTTTATCGTAGTGGCGATGCTATTGCTAGCCTGGATGCCAAGTAACATGATTCTGTATATGGCAGCTATTTTTTATGGCATTGGATTCGGTGCTGTCCAACCGGCTCTTCAAGCATGGTCTCTTGAACACGCTGCCCGAAATCGAAAAGGTATGGCCAATGCCACTTTCTATTCCTTCTTTGATCTTGGAATCGGTTTCGGGGCCATCCTCTTCGGACAAATCGGCTATCTGTTTGGGTATATAAGCATTTACATAATGGCCGCAGTCTCTGTGGGGATTTCAATATTGGCGTACCTATGGATTTTAAGAAAAATGAAGTAATTACACATTATAGGACATCTTTATCGATGTTCTTTTTTTCTGAAAACAGAAGTGCAGAACAGTTTATCGCATTTGAATCAGCACATTTTTTAACCCTATGTAAACTATGTTATGGTTTTATTTGTTTTAAGTAATGTTATTGTATTCCCTGTTTCCTTCTCTCTTTTTCGTTGTATGATAGAAAAAAAAGGAGTTTTGGGAATGATTATTCTGCAGTATATTGGAAAAGTTTTTTCATTCATGCATAAGGATATACCGGAAACTCATGTTAAATGCCATGTTTGTGCAGGTACAGGTGCTTACGATATTTATACAGATTGTCTTACCTGTAATGCAAAGGGATTAATTAGTAAAGTTGAGTATAATAGGAGGCTTGAAGAGGGTGAGATTTAAAGAATTTCATGAGGTCGATATATGTAAACCAGAAGCAATATTGGCTATTGCTTCTTTTTTTGTCCAAAAACGATGCCGTTTGCCCCTCACCTTAGAAGTGTATTATTAACAAAGTGCTAATAAAGCTAATAAGTGTTCCCGGGATTGTACCGAGGCCATTTTCTTTAGTCCATTGATAACGAGATTCATTGTATTCTTATATAACTCGATCAACATCTATCCGTTTATGTTTTATATTCTGCTAAATCTTTAAAGTGGCCAAAAAAACTCCCCATCGGCGAATTATCCCAACAGTTCCCCTTGTTTTAACACTGGAGGAGTACCTTCGGTGTAGCATTATAATAGAAGCGTCATTAGTGAAAAGCGCTTAAGCCTGTCACATATCAGATTGGCTCCTTATAGATTTTGTTAGTTTAACAAATGATAAGTCAAAGGAGTGATAAATTTGAAAGTGGAAGGTGTATATACTTATTTATGTGAAAGTTGTTCAACGCTGTTTGGCGTAGTATCTCGTTTTTCTGTTATGGAAGATAGGGTTGATACACTGACGTGTCCCAAGTGTTCTAAGAAAGTAGCAGTATGCATTGGAGAAGGGCATATAAATTACGTAAATGATGAAAAAAGGGAAGAAATAATAACGAACGAAACGAATGAGATATCACAACTACCAGAATTATTAACTGTAGAGCATTTGGCAGATTATTTAAATGTTAGTGAAAGAACTGCTGATGAATACATGGGAAGTCCCGATTTTCCTTTAATTCGTTTAAAAAGGTCCAAGAGGGTTTTCAGGGATGACTTTTTAGACTGGTTACAATCAAAGAAAAAATAAAACAAGAAGAAGTCATTTCGAAATTGTCTAGCTAATAGAAATTTTAAAAAAAGCTGAGGTGCTACGTAATGGCAGCACCTTATTTGTATTTTTTATTAAATCTGTTGGTCTGCAAAGCTATCCAGCAAAGCGTAAACTCCCTAATTTATCACAAATATCTTCCGCTTGTTCCTGCACCGTATGCTTCTTTAAATTCATTTTTCCTCGACTACTTATCTTATTTATACCATTGGCTATTGCTTCTTTTTTTGTCCAAAACGGTACCGTTTGCCCCTCACCTTAAAAGGGTATTTTATTATCAGGGGGGATACATATGACAGCAATTACTCATGTTGGCTTGGCTGTACCTGATTTGGATGCTGCGATTAAGTGGTATGAGCAGGTGTTGGGTTTCAGGTTATTGGCGGGTCCCTATTCGTTTGATGCAAGTTCAGAGAATGAACATAATATGACGAATGATCTTCTTGGTGATGATGTTAAAAAGATGCGTAATGCACATTTGATGGCGGATAATGGAGTGGGGATTGAGCTTTTTGAGTTTGTGGAGCCGAGGATGCCTAAGGGTGAGAGTCGCGGTTATGAGGGCTTTTTTCATATTTGCTTAATAGCGGATGATATCGAAAAGCTGGCTGATGATATTGCTGCTTCTCGCGGAAGAAAGCGGAGCGATATATGGAATACATGGGAGAAAAAGCCCTATTATTTAATATATTGTGGAGATCCTTTCGGCAATATCATTGAACTTTACAGCCGAAGCACGGAAATGATGTATGGAAATAGAGATTGACAAGAACAGCCCCCAATTTGAGTATTGGGAGCTGTTCTTGTTTTTTATTACTTTTTAACTGTTACTTTTCTTGATTCGCTAACGTTTTTCGCTTTGTCTTTAGCATAGGTATATAGGTTCTGCCCGGCTTTTTGCTTAGGGATATTAACCGAGAATGTGCCTTTAGCCGTTGCTGTGGCAGAGCCGATCACTTTTCTTGATGCTTTGATGGATACCGTGGAGTTGGCTTCTGCTTTGCCTGTTACTTTTGTCGTTTTTGTCGTTACTGTGTTGACCGTCGGTTTACTTGGTGCTGTTTTGTCTGCGACGGTTACTGTTTTGATCGAGCTAACATTTCCTGCTTTATCGGTTGCTGTAACGGATAGGACTTTTCCGGCTTTTTGTTTTTTTGCCATCGTTACGGTGAAATTCCCTGCGCTGTTGGAATTTGATTTGCCTAGAACCGTACTGCCAGTTTTGACAGTGACGGAAGAGCCCGTTTCCGCTTTGCCGGTTACTTTGACGGTATTGTCACCTACCGTATTTACGGACGGTCTTGCAGGAGCCGTTTTATCTGCCACTTTAAATGAAACAGGAATACTTTTATTTCCCGATTTATCGATGACTCTAGTAGAGATGGTCGTGCCTGCTGTTTGTTTTGCAATAGTCGCTGTAAACGTTTTTTCGCCGTTGATTTTCACTGTGGCAAGTTGCTTTTTACCGGTATAAATGGAGACGGTACCCGTTTTAAAATCAGTCGGGATTTTCCCATTGATCTTGGTGTCCTTATCGGATATCGCGGTCACGGCCGGTTTGGTCAGTGTCTTCATCTCGAGTGCTCTTTTGGCATTGACCCGCCCGTTTCCATAGTATATGTCTTTCCCTTTTGCACCTAGGTCCACGGCTGAATCGTAGAGACGGTATTCGACCTCAGTTTTGTTGAGTTTGGGCTCATTGGACCAAATCAATGCCGCTACACCCGCCACCATCGGCGTGGCCATCGATGTTCCGCTCATCCAGCCGTATCTACCATATGGCAAGGTTGAAAGGATATCATCTCCAGGGGCCGCAATATCGACTGTTGAATGGTAGTTGGAATAACTGGGACGCCTGTCCCTTGAGTCAGTGGCAGCAACGGATATGACGTGGCTGAATGCGGCTGGGTACACACGCTGTACATTTTTCCCCATATCCCCTTCATTCCCGGCAGCCGCGACGATCAGTACGCCTTTTTTATAGGCTTCCTGGACAGCCTTATTCAAGGCCTCCGAATAACTGGTATCTCCTAAACTCATATTGATGATGTTTGCCTTTTGCTGAACGGCATAATGTATCGCTTCAATGATATCGGCCGTATCGGCATATTCTCCATCAAAGACATTGATCGGCATTAGTTTAACGTTTGGGGCAACACCAGTTCCGCCTATGCTGTTGTTCGCAGAACCGGCAATGATGCCTGCGATATGTGTTCCATGCGCCCCTTTTGGTACGATATGCTTCCGATTTTTTATCGTATCATAGGCATTGACGATCTTCCCTTTTAAATCTTCGTGGTTGCGATCGATGCCGTCGTCAATGATGGCCACGATCAATTCCTTCGAGCCCATAGTTTTTGTCCACGCTGCACTCGTACCAAGCCTTTTATGATGCCATTGGTCTATGTAAGCTGGATCGTTCGGGCTTTCCATCTTCTTGAAAAGATAGTTTGGTTCTGCATATTCCACATTCTTCTGTTCTTCTAGTTCCTCGATTACGTTGTCGGTCGTTTCCCCTTTAGGAACCTCCACCTTTTCTATCAACTCGTTGATCGGCTCATCATTCGTCTCTTTATATTTGACGATGACACCATCAGATTGCGGGGTCTCCTCTGCAGATGCAACATCTGGCTGGTAGATTGGCAGAATCATAAACAGTAATAATACCGGCAGTAAAGCCTGAATAAGTTTGTGCATACAATCACTCCAAAAAATATGATTAAGAATAGCTATCGATGAGGTTATATCATGAACCAATTCTACTATTATTCCTAACTAGATTGTATACCGTCTGATTTGGATTTACTAACCTTTTTATCTAGTTAAAATAGCTTATTTAAAAACAAAAAACCGCTATAAAGCGGACTCAGTTTGTCGACAAAATTAGGTTCTGCCTAAATTTTATATGAACGGAAGGTGCGAGACTCCTGCGGGAAAAGCGCGTCCAAGAGAGACCACGCAGACGTGAAGTGGCGAGAAGGCTCCCGGCCCCCCCGCGGAAAGCGAGTGCCTGGAGTGGAAATCAACAATCCCTCAAAAAGACTGTAGGCAAAAGGAGTTCTATCTTACTATTAAAACAAAGTTGATTGGAGTGGAAGGTACGAGACTCCTGCGGGAAAAGCGAGTCCAGGGGAGACCCCGCAGACGCGAAGCGGCGAGGAGGCTCCCGGACCGCCCGCGGAAAGCGAGTGCCTGGAGTGGAAATCAACAATCCCTCAAAAAAACTGCAGGCAAAAGGAGTTCTATCTTACTATTAAAACAAAGTTGATTGGAGTGGAAGGTACGAGACTCCTGCGGGAAAAGCGAGTCCAGGGGAGACCCCGCAGACGCGAAGCGGCGAGGAGGCTCCCAGACCGCCCGCGGAAAGCGAGTGCCTGGAGTGGAAATCAACAATCCCTCAAAAAAACTGCAGGCAAACTCGATTTTCTTCGAGTTTGCCTGCAGTCTGTAACACTATAAAGCGGTTTAATGTCCTCCTAAATAGGCATTCTTGATTTCTTCGCTTGCGGTCAGTTCCTCTGATTTGCCTGATAGGACAATTCGGCCGGTTTCGACAACATAGGCCCTGTCCGCGATGGATAGTGCTAAGTTGGCATTTTGTTCGACCAGCAGGATCGTTGTACCTGTTTTGTTGATTTCTTCGATGATGTTAAAGATTTGCTTCACCAATAATGGCGCGAGTCCCATCGATGGCTCGTCCAATAACAGAAGCCGGGGCTTGGCCATGAGGGCCCTGCCCATTGCGAGCATTTGCTGTTCCCCGCCGGAAAGGGTTCCGGATTGCTGTTTCAGGCGCTCTAGCAAACGCGGGAATAATTCATAGACTTTCTCCATGTCCTGCTTGATTCCTGCCTTATCTTTGCGTAAATAAGCACCAAGCTGAAGGTTTTCTTCAACCGTCATGTTAGCAAAGACACGCCGGCCTTCAGGGACATGGGATATGCCCATTTTCACGATGGATTGTACTGCCTTTCCGCCGATGGATTGCCCTTCGTAGATAATCTTCCCTTGTTTTGGTTTTAATAGGCCGGAAATGCTTTTCAGCATCGTGCTTTTCCCGGCTCCATTCGCCCCGATAAGGGTCACGATTTCGCCTTCGTTAATAGAAAGCGAGATTCCTTTCAAGGCTTGAATGTTTCCGTAATAGACGTTGATGTCCTCGATTTTTAACATTATGAAACCTCCTCGCCCAGATAGGCCTCGATGACTTTTGGATTGTTACGGATTTCCTCTGGCTTTCCTTGAGCGATCAGTTGTCCGTGATCGAGTACGTATATGCGTTCGCAAACACCCATGACGAGCGGCATATCATGTTCTATCAATAATACGGTCAAATCAAACTTCTTACGGATAAGGGCAATCAGGTTCATGAGTTCATGCGTTTCCTGGGGATTCATCCCCGCAGCCGGTTCATCCAGTAAAAGCAGTTTCGGGTTGGCTGCAAGTGCACGGGCGATTTCTAAACGTCTTTGTTTACCATATGGCAGGTTCTTCGCCTTTTCATCCTTATATTGATCAAGGTTGAAGATCTTCAGGAACTCAATCGCCTTTTCATCCATTTCCTTTTCGCCTTTAAAATGGATCGGCATGCGGAAGATTGAACTTAAAATGCCATGCTTCGAAAGCGAATGATAGGCCACTTTAACATTATCGATCACGGATAGTTCACTGAATAAGCGAATGTTCTGGAATGTCCGGCTGATCCCTTTTTGTGTAATTTTATATGGAGGCAGTTTTCTTAAGTTTTCACCTTCCAAAGAAATGGTGCCCTCTGTCGGGACGTAAACTCCTGTCAGCAAATTAAAGAAAGTTGTTTTTCCAGCGCCGTTCGGCCCGATCAAGCCAATTAATTCTCCTGGATATAACTCGACGTTAACATCAGAAACGGCTTTAAGCCCTCCGAACTGGATGCCGACTGAATCGACTTTAAGCAGCGGTGTTTTTATTTTTTTCATGGCTGCTTCCTCCTTTACGTTTGAACATGGATGTTATTTCTTTTGTCCCCATTAAACCTTGTGGACGATAGAGCATCATCACGATAAGCACAAGGCTGTAGATGATCATTCGAGTTTCCGGATAATCCTGCAGGAAAGTCGTGACTACCGTCAGTAATATCGCGGCCAATACGGCACCGGAAAGACTTCCAAGACCGCCAAGTACGACTAGGATCAAAATATCGAATGATTTCAAGAATCCGAAGTTCGATGGCTGGATGATATAGAAGTTATGAGCGTAAAGCCCTCCAGCAATACCGGCAAAAAAAGCACCGATTGCAAACGCGACAACTTTGTAATACGTCGTGTTGATTCCCATCGAATCGGCAGCCGTCTCGTCCTCGCGGATCGATATGCAGGCCCTACCATGGGTCGAGCTAGTAAAGTTTCGGATAACGATGATCGTAACGAGGACGGAAGCGAATACCCACGGCCAAGTAGTCAAATGGGAAACCTGCATGCCGCTCGCCCCGCCGACATAATCGATATTCAAAAGCATGATCCGGACGATTTCCCCAAAACCGAGGGTCGCAATCGCCAGGTAGTCACCTTTTAAGCGTAAGCTTGGAATTCCGATGATCAATCCTGCCAACGCTGACGCCAAACCTCCGACTATCAATGCCGCATAAAATGGCATTTCCAGCTTCATCGTCATAACGGCTGAAGCATAGGCACCGACTGCCAGGAATCCGGCATGTCCGATGGAGAACTGCCCGGTTATCCCGATGATCAAGTGAAGGCTCGCTGCCAGAATGATATTGATCCCGATGAACATGAGCGTATTTTGATAAAAAGGATTTAGCGATCCGCCGCCGATTAACACTTGAACTACGGCGAAAAAGATCAATGATAGTGAAATCGAGAGCCAAAAACCTTTTGCTCGCTTAATTGTAGTCATTGCTTTGTCTCCCCTATACTTTTTCTTTTTTGTTTTTACCGAATAAGCCTTGTGGCATGAAAATCAAGATAAGAATCAGTACGACGAAGGCTACAGCATCACGCCATAATGAGTAACCGGCGGCACTGACCAAAGCCTCGATGACACCTAGCAATAAGCCACCGACCATCGCGCCCGGTATAATCCCGATCCCTCCAAGTACGGCGGCAACGAATGCCTTCAATCCCGGAAGCACACCCATGAGCGGCTCGATCTTAATATAGTAAATACCGAAAATGACACCCGCTGCCCCAGCCAATGCGGAACCGATTGCAAAGGTGGCAGAAATCGTGTTATCGACATTTATTCCCATCAGCTTAGCTGCATCCGCGTCGAAGGAAACGGCACGCATCGCTTTTCCTATTTTTGATTTATGAACGATGATTTGAAGGATGATCATTAGAACTACGGCCACTCCAAAAATCAAAACCGATTGGCTATTGATGGAAACTCCAAAAATATTGAACTTTTCTGTCGGCAATACATCATTCGGATAAGCTTCCGGCTGTGCACCGCGTAGGTAGATGAATCCGTATTCGATCAAAAGGGAAACACCGATGGCAGTGATAAGTGCAGCAATACGTGTTGCGTTACGCAATGGCTTGTACGCGATACGCTCGATCAAAACCCCAAACAGCGCACAGACCGTCATCGAGATTAATAGGGCGGGAATGAATGACAGATCCAGAACCGTTATCGAGTAAAACCCAACGAATGAGCCTACCATGAATACATCGCCATGTGCGAAGTTTATCAATTTTACAATCCCGTAAACCATCGTATATCCGAGAGCGATAAGGGCATAAATACTTCCTAGTGAAATCCCGTTTATTAACTGTTGTATCAATTCCATGTTCGACTCTCCTTGAAAATCTAATTTTATGAGTGATTAGTCCAGACTCTTTTCATTCCGCAATGGGGAAGTTCAGCGACCTGGTATGCTTTGAAAATGAGAATTCGCCAGCACCTTCTTATTGACGAAGGGCCGGCGAAAAGGTTGGAGTTTTTCTCCGAAATTAAGGATTGATTTTTGTGTTGAATACTTGTTTTCCCTCTTTAAATTCAAGGATGGTAGCAGATTTGATTGGATTATGTTTTTCATCCAATGTGAATGTACCTGTTACAAGCTCAAGGTCTGCCGTTTTTTCCAGCGCTTCTTTGATTTTTTCTGAATCCGCTGAACCAGCACGTTTAATCGCGTCTGCAAGGAAGTATCCTGTGTCATATCCTAGAGCGTTAAATGCATCAGGGGATTTATCTTTGTACTTCGCTTTAAATGCTGACACAAAATTCTGAATTTTCTCATCAGGGTCACCTGAAGAATAATGGTTCGTGATGAATGTGTTATTTAGAGCTTTTGCACCGGCAATTTCAACTAGCTTAGGAGAATCCCATCCGTCGCCGCCCATGAATGGTACGTCAAGTCCAGTTTCGCGTGCCTGTTTCACGATCAAACCAGCTTCTTCATAGTAACCAGGAAGGAAAATGAAATCAGGTTTTGCCGATTTCAAACGAGTCAATGTGGAACGGAAATCAGTATCTTTCGCAATGTAAGCTTCCTCAGCCACGATCTTTCCGCCATTTTTTTCGAATTGTTCTTTAAAGGCTGCGGCTAATCCTTTTGAATAATCACTTGCGCTGTCAATATAGATGGCTGCACTTTTCGCTTTGATTTCTTTAGTGGCGAAATTCGCAGCTACTGTCCCTTGGAACGGATCGATGAAGCTTGTCCGGAAAATGTAATCGTTCAATTTATCCTTGCTGAAAGTGATTTCAGGGCTTGTACCAGATGGTGAGATGACCGGCACTTTATTATCTTGGGCAATCTGCACTTGTGCAATTGAGTTCGTGCTTGTCGCTGCACCGACGATCGCTGCAACCTGATCTTGTGATGTCAGCTTGATCGCTCCGCTTGTCGCTTCAGATGCTTCAGATTTATTATCGACTTTTATAAGTTTGATTTTTTTACCGTCAATGCCTTCTTTATTGATTTCTGCAGTCGCAAGCTCCAGGCCTTCTGCAATCGATTGTCCATATGAAGCTACGCCGCCAGATAATTCAAGGTTGACACCAATCTTGATCGTATCTCCATCCCCGCTTGATTTTTCTGATGAACCAGAGCCGGAACAACCAGCCAGCACTCCTGCAGCAAGTGTTAGAGAAAGGAATGCACCTGCTAACTTTTTCTTTTTCATAAATAATCCCCCCATTTTGTAATCAAGCTCTGATGCATGAATATTTATTCAAGATGCCTCAGAAAAAATTGATTAGATGAAATGTTTCAAATTAAATTAATATTTCGAAAAATAGTTTACCGCATAATTTTCATTCCGTCTATACAATAATTGTGAGAAGATTTCGCTAAATAGGATATTTTTCACAGAGAGTGCTATATCATTTTTATCTTTATATATTTTAAATATTGTGAAAATAGGCGATATAATCAGAAAAAACTGATAATTTAATTATATTGATATTGTAAAATCTTTATTAATTGCTCAAAAAATTTTATTCATTCTCTTATTTTTTTCATCCTATTACTTACATTTTTTCCAAAATACAAGTATATTGATAGGGAATTAAACCCATTTTTTTCATTGTTTTTTAGTCTTAATTCCTATATCAAAATTGAATAATACTATACTGGATGTATAAAATCGTGCATGAATATCCCCTGCTTTTATCTCCCTGTATATTATGCATATCCCGATCATCAATCAAAAAAACCGCCAAATGGCGGTTCTTGACTGTAGACAAACCTGATAATATTTGATTTAACGTTGATTGGAACGTAGAGCACTCGCTTTCCGCGGGCGGTCCCGCCCTCAGCAGACTTTGCGCCTGTGGTGTCTCCCTTGGACGCGCTTTTCCCGCAGGAGTCTCGCACACCCATTCCAAACAACTCCTTTTGACTAGAAACTCAAACTGCCAAACGGCGGTTCAATGGCCTCCTAAATAGGCCATTTTTATTTCTTCACTTGAAGTGAGTTCATCGGCATTGCCCGAGAGGACGATTCGGCCCGTTTCAACGACATAAGCCCGATCTGCAATGGATAAAGCAAGGTTGGCGTTTTGCTCGACCAAAAGGATCGTTGTGCCGGACTCACTGATTTCCTGGATGATGTTGAATATTTGCTTCACCAGAAGCGGTGCAAGGCCCATCGAAGGTTCATCGAGCAATAATAAACGTGGTTTCGCCATCAAAGCCCGACCCATTGCAAGCATCTGCTGTTCACCGCCTGAAAGCGTGCCAGCCTGCTGTTTGATTCTCTCCAGCAGTCTCGGAAATAACTCATAGACCTTTTTCATGTCTTTATTAATGTTCTCTTTGTCTTTCCGCAAATAGGCCCCAAGCTCCAGGTTTTCGGCAACCGTCATGTTAGCAAAGACACGGCGGCCTTCAGGTACATGGGATATGCCCATTTTCACGATGGACTGTGCAGCTTTTCCCCCGATCGGATCGCCTTCGAACAGAACTTTTCCTTGCTTTGGTTTTAACAGACCGGAAATCGTTTTAAGCAACGTGCTTTTTCCCGCTCCGTTCGCCCCGATCAAAGTCACGATTTCCCCCTCGTTTATCTCCATGGAAACCCCTTTTAACGCTTGGATATTGCCATAATAAACATTGATGTCCTCTATTTTCAGCATCAGGAAACCTCCTCTCCTAAATATGCCTCGATAACCTTTGGATCGTTGCGGATTTCTTCCGGCTTTCCGTGAGCGATAAGCTGTCCATGATCAAGGACATAAATCCGTTCGCATACCCCCATGACCAATGACATATCATGTTCGATGAGCAAAACGGTAAGATTGAATTCCCTCCGGATAAAAGCAATGAGGTTCATCAATTCTTTCGTTTCATGCGGGTTCATCCCGGCTGCAGGTTCATCCAGTAAAAGAAGTTTCGGATTGGCGGCAAGAGCACGGGCAATTTCCAGCCGCCTTTGCTGTCCGTATGGAAGATTCTTCGCTTTTTCATCCTTAAAATGATCAAGGTTGAATATCCTCAAGAATTCCAGCGCCTTTTCATTCATTTCCTTTTCTCCGGAAAAATGTCCCGGCACCCGGAATATGGAGCTTGCAATTCCATGCTTGGAAAGCGAGTGGTAAGCAACCTTCACGTTATCGATCACGGATAACTCACTGAAGAGGCGAATATTTTGAAAGGTCCTCGAAATCCCTTTTCGGGTAATTTTATATGGCGGCTGCTTATTTAGATTTTCCCCGTTCAAGGCAATCGTTCCTTCTGTAGGGACATACACACCCGTCAATAAATTGAAGAAGGTCGTTTTCCCAGCTCCATTCGGTCCGATCAAGCCTACTAGTTCCCCTGGAAATAATTCGACGTTCACATCGGACACCGCTTTCAATCCGCCAAAACGGATACCCACCGAATCTACTTTAAGCAACGGTATTGTGGCTTCCATCCTTTTTGCCCCCTTTCGTTTTTTTATGTTTGAACAATGATGTGATTTCTCTTGTTCCCATTAAACCCTGCGGGCGGAAAATCATCATCAGGATCAGGACAAGACTGTAGATGATCATCCTCGTTTCCGGATAATCCTGAAGGAATGTCGTCACGATCGTCAGTAGAATTGCGGCCAAAACCGAGCCTGAAAGACTTCCAAGACCGCCAAGTACGACGAAAA
This sequence comes from Peribacillus sp. FSL P2-0133, assembly GCF_037975445.1. Taxonomy (NCBI): domain Bacteria; kingdom Bacillati; phylum Bacillota; class Bacilli; order Caryophanales; family Bacillaceae; genus Peribacillus; species Peribacillus sp. FSL P2-0133. The sequence goes on from NZ_CP150254.1 coordinate 4,078,246, forward strand.
TCAGTATATCGAAGGATTTCAGGAAACCGAAATTCGATGGCTGGATAATATAAAAATTATGGGCATAAAGCGATCCGGCAATTCCGGCAAAAAAAGCTCCGATGACGAAAGCCGCCACTTTATAATAGGTCGTATTGATTCCCATCGCATCAGCTGCCGTTTCATCTTCCCTTACGGATATGCATGCACGCCCGTGAGTCGAATTGGTGAAATTCCTGATGACTAAGACGGTGATCATGACACAGGCAAAAACCCATGGCCAAGTGGTCAGGTGGGATACCTGCATCCCGCTTGCCCCGCCTACATAGTCAATATTCAAAAGGACGATCCGGACAATTTCCCCAAATCCAAGGGTAGCTATCGCCAAGTAATCCCCCTTCAGACGCAAGCTGGGTATTCCGATCACCATACCCGCAACAGCGGCGATGACGCCCCCAGCCAATATAGCTATGATGAAAGGAAGTTCCAGCTTCATTGTCATGACTGCGGAAGCATAGGCCCCAACCGCTAAAAAACCTGCATGTCCGATCGAGAACTGCCCGGTTATACCAATGATTAAATGAAGGCTCGTCGCCAGCATGATATTGATGCCGATGAACATAAGCGTGTTGATATAAAATGGATTAAGGATACCGTTTGAAATGGTGTACTGCATGATTCCGAAAAAAATAAGTGCGAGCACGATCGAGAGCCAAAAACCCTTTGAATTCTTTAAAGTAGTCATCGCCATGTCTCCCCTATACTTTTTCTCTTTTATTTTTACCGAACAGTCCCTGCGGCAAGAAAATCAAAATCAAGATAAGTACGACGAAAGCCACACCATCGCGCCATAATGAGTAACCGGCTGCACTGACCAAAGCTTCGATCACTCCAAGCAGCAGACCGCCGACCATCGCTCCCGGAATGATGCCGATGCCGCCCAAGACGGCTGCAACAAATGCTTTAAGGCCAGGAAGGACACCCATCAACGGTTCGATTTTAATATAGTAGATTCCAAAAATGACACCAGCCGCCCCTGCAAGGGCCGAACCTATGGCGAACGTAGCTGAAATCGTATTATTCACATTGATTCCCATCAGCTTTGCAGCTTCGGAATCGAATGAAACGGCACGCATCGCTTTGCCGATTTTGGTTTTATGGACAACGAATTGTAGGATGATCATTAATATGATGGAAACAGATAAGATCAATATCGATTGACTGCTGATGGAAACTCCCAATATATCGAGTTTATCCATCGGAAGGACATTATTTGGATAGGCTTCCGGCTGGGCGCCCCGGATGTAAATCAGCCCATTTTCTATCAGAAGGGAAACACCGATGGCCGTTATCAAGGCTGCAATCCGTGTTGCATTACGAAGGGGTTTATAAGCAATGCGTTCGATTAAAACGCCAAAGATGGCACATGTGACCATCGAAATCAATAAAGCCGGGATGAAGGATAAGTCCATTACGGTAATGGCGTAAAACCCTACAAATGAACCGACCATGAATACGTCGCCATGGGCGAAGTTGATGAGCTTGACGATTCCATATACCATCGTATAACCAAGAGCGATCAAAGCATAAATGCTTCCGAGTGAAATGCCATTTACCAATTGCTGAATCAGTTCCATATTGCACTCTCCCCGTTAAGGTGTTTTTTAAGTGAATATAGAATAGGGGGAACTTGCCCCCTATTCACATAAGGTATTATGGATTGATTTTTGTCTTGAACGTTTGTTTGCCATCTACATATTCCAAGATGGTCGCCGATTTGATCGGATCATGATTTTCATCAAGGTTCAGTGTTCCGGAAACTAATTGAAGATCTTTGACATCTTCCAATGCTTGTCTGATTTTTTCGGGAGAAGCATCTCCAGATCTCTTGATGGCATCGGCCAGGTAGTACCCAGTGTCATAGCCAAGTGCGGCAAAGGCATCCGGTGTTTTATCGTATTCCTTTTCGAAGGCTGCAACGAAATCCTGGATTTTAGCATCTTCATCTTCCGGGGAATAGTGATTCGTGATATAAGTATTTTTTAAAGCTTCCGCTCCGGCAATTTCAACGACCTTCGGGGAATCCCAGCCGTCCCCACCCATGAATGGAAGGTCTATGCCGTCTTCACGTGCCTGTTTTAAGATCAATCCGACTTCTTCATAATAACCAGGAAGGAAAACGAACTCCGGTTTTGCGGATTTGATACGTGTCAATGTAGAGCGGAAATCAGTATCTTTCGTTACATAAGCTTCTTCTGCCACGATTTTACCGCCCTTGGCAGTGAACGCTTCTTTAAAAGCTGCGGCCAGTCCTTTAGAATAATCACTTGCGCTATCCACATAGATCGCAGCCGTCTTTGCCCCTATTTCGTCAGATGCGAAATTGGCTGCCACCGTACCTTGGAATGGATCGATAAAGCAAGTTCTGAACACATAATCATTTAATTTTCCAGCTTTGTTGGTAATGTCGGGATTTGTTGCAGTTGGTGTGAGTAGAGGAACTTTATTATCCTGTGCGACTTGAACCTGTGCCAATGTATTCGTGCTTGTCGCAGATCCGACTACAGCCACAACCTTGTCCTGGCTGACTAACTTGATCGAACCGCTTGTAGCTTCTGCTGCATCTGATTTATTATCAACCTTAACGATTTCCAGTTTTTTACCGTTGATGCCCTCTTTATTAATCTCATCGATGGCCAGTTTCAGACCATCTGCAGCCGATTGGCCGAATGATGCCGTACCTCCAGACAATTCAAGGTTGGCCCCAATTTTAATTGTGTCACCAGATTTTGATGAACCCCCGCCTGAACTGCTAGTTTTCGAGTCGCCGCTACAACCTGCCAGCGCCCCTGCAACCAATGAAAGTGATAGAAACACTCCTGCTAGCTTTTTCTTCTTCATTTGAAACCCCCTTGTTTTGTGTGTTCTTTTAAACAAATAGAATATCTGAATAAAAATAATATTCTGAAAATAGTGTATCTCATTCTTTCGACCCCGTCTATATGATATGGATAAAAAAGTTATTAAAAGGGAATATCTACTATTCGACACAAAAAAACTGACCCTTTATAGAGTCAGTTGATTTTTATCAATCGTTTACACGGCGAACTTCAATGTCTTTCAATATATCATTGATCACCCAGCTTGCTGCAATTAAACCCGCAACGGATGGAACGAAAGCATTCGAAGACGGAGGCATTTGGGCTTTACGGATTTTTGCCTCATCATTACCGACTTCTTTTCGGACATCCTCACGAATGACAATAGGGCTCTCGTCGGAGAAAACAACGGGAATTCCCTTTGTTATGCCCTCTTTACGCAATCTAGTACGAATGACCTTGGCAAGCGGATCGGTATGCGTTTTGGAGATATCGGCAATTTGAAAACGCGTCGGGTCCATCTTATTAGCGGCCCCCATGCTTGAAATCACCTTAATATTCCGTTTCAGGCATTCCTTCATCACATGGATCTTATAAATGACCGTATCCGATGCATCTATGACATAGTCCAGGCCATAACTGAAGAATTCTTCAAACGTCTCTTCTGTATAGAACATTTTAAGTGCGATCACTTCGCAGTCGGGATTGATGTCTTGAATGCGATTTTTCATCAATTCCGCTTTCGGTTGACCGACTGTAGATAATAGAGCATGGATCTGCCTGTTTACATTTGTGATGTCGACATCGTCTTTATCCACAAGAATAATACGGCCTACCCCGGAACGTGCCAATGCTTCGGCTGAAAATGAACCAACGCCTCCTACCCCCAGGACAGCAACGGTCGTGTTTTTCAGAATATCGATTCCTTCCTTGCCAATTGCCAATTCATTTCGTGAAAACTGATGCAGCATATATATTCAACTCCAATAAATTCTGTTCTTATTTAGCTTTCCAATTAACAATATATCATAAACATCATTAATGACAAGCGAAATATGAGCAGTCTAATCGGAATTGGTGCACTAGGTCATTTTTGATAATTTTTGAATGACGGTTGCCAATAGAAGGGTTCTTTCCGTCAGACTTGGAATTTCCATATACTCCTCTTCACTATGTGCATTGCCTCCAATTGGCCCGAGTCCATCCACTGTCGCGATTCCCAAATCAGAAGAGATGGAAGCATCCGAACCTCCACCCGTGGCAGTATCCGTGATTTCGATGCCAATTTCCTTCCCAGCCTGACGGATTGTCTCTAAAAGCAAGTTCGTTTTCTCATTTTTTTCCATGGGGGACCGGTCCATTTTCCCGCTTAATGTCGTTATCGTTCCTGAAATATAGGTTTCAGCACAGATATTTTTCAGTTGCTTGAGGATGATGCCTTCCTGCCTTTTTTCCGAAATCCGCACATCCACAAAAGCAGCCGCATGGGAAGCGATCATATTGACAGCGGAACCTCCTTCAATCATGCCGACATTGACGCTGATTCCTTTCTGTTGATCATTCAATTGGTGTAAGGCGATGATCTTATGGGCCAATTCTTCAATTGCACTTCGTCCCTTTTCCGGTTCGATTCCTGAATGGGCGGCCACCCCGACGATATCCACTTTAAACTGACCGCAGCCCCTTCTTGCCGTGACAAGCGAACCGTCCGTCCTAGCCGGTTCAAGAATTAACGCGAACTTCTTATTAGCCGCTTTTTCCGATATGAGTGAAGCGGACGACGGAGATCCGATCTCCTCATCACTATTAAGAATGATTTGGATATGCTTATAGCCTGTCTGCCCCGTCTGTTTCAAGCAAAGGATCGCATAAAAAAGCTCAACCAAACTGGACTTCATATCCGCTACACCAGGACCGTATGCCCGACTTCCTTTCACTTTAAAAGGACGTTTTTGCGCTGTGCCTTCCGAAAAAACCGTATCCATATGGGCGACGAGCAGAATATGCGGTTGTTGCGCATCACGATGCTGGATGACCAGCTGATTGCCATAATTCTGATGCTCAACGGTATTCACAATAAAATCCAGACTTTCAAATTTAGTTTTTAAAATCGAACCAATTTCATCAATACCCTTTTTCGTATGAGAACCACTATCTATATTCACTAGCCGCTCCACTAATTGAAGCATTTCCATCCTCTTTGCATACAATAAATCTTTCAAAGCCCTCACTACTTTCTATCCTTGGCTGACTATTGCTCAACCTTACTATAATTTACGAATCTATATTGCGGAATGTTACTTAAATGGGAATATTTGAAGTTTATTCGATGTTTTTTGGGTTTTTTCGTTAGTTTGGGGTATTTACTCGTGAGTTTGGCTTGATTACTCGTGAATTTGCGTTTACTCGTAGATTTGGGCCATTTACTCGTGAATTTACGCAGTTTACTCGTGAGTTTGCGTAGTTTACTCGTGAGTTCGCGACATTTACTCGTGAATTTGCACTATTTACTCGTGAATTAATCCATCAAGTTTATAAGCTCTATTTTTAAATTGCCCCGAATAAGGCAATTCCAAAGCAGATAGCATCCGTTGCATGATATCAATTGAATCGATTTGTAAAAAGAGCCGTGCTTGTTTATTTGTTATATTGGGTTTTATGAGGAGAGCAAAATCACGAAGAGTTTGAATGTGGGCATCTTTCGCGGCGTAATAACATTGACTGCATGACCATTTGCCCCAGTGATATTGCATATGGGGAGCAGAGCATTCAGGACATTGAACGCTTTTGAGCAGATCTTGCTCATCAATTTGATACAATTCGAGTATATCAGGATTATGCGGAGTGTTTTTATGCAGAATCGTGTTCGAAAGTCTATTGCTCTGCCTTTGGGTTAATTGCTCAGAAGGATACTTTTCTTCAAGGGTGTGAATTTTGGTAATCAGAGTTTCTTTTCCCGTGATTTTTTTGAAAATGGGGGTAAAACCTGGGGTAGTCCTGATGATGGTATTCGAGTTTGCATTGGCAATGAGCGTTTCAATCGGCAGCGAGGGGAATTTGTGAAAAGTAAGCCAATCATTTAATCGGGATTTTTGCACGTCAACCTGGATTAGCGGATCCAGATATGCCTGTTCCTGTCCATCTTTTGTCCGAATCAATTGGGGATAGGTGCGGTCAAAATAGAGCGTTCCGGCAAAATTTTTCACTTCAATGATGATACAGTAATTCCGGGTGAATATTAGGAAATCCATTTGAAAATAACGGCTCCCATCGGGGCTTAATCTCAAATCATGAAATACACAATATTCTTTCGGAAGATTCTTCAGCTCTTTTCCGATACTCAGCTCCCCGTTATATCCTGTACGGATTTTTTGGAAATCGTTCCTGATTCTTTCCTGTTTTGGATGATTTGCTGATAGCCTCCTGCTTAATGCCTCCAGTTTGAGCATTTTCATAGGCATTTCACACGGTTTTAGCATCCATTCATCAACTCCTTCTACTTTAGCTTCTATGTAAATGCCCTTTTTTCCTGCTAGGATCTGAAATCAGACGTTTTACCGGGAGTTCGCTCTGTTTAATTCATGGGATTTGTAGCTTACTCGTGAGTTTGCGCCATTTACTCGTGAATTTGGGGTATTTACTCGTGAATTCTCGCCATTTACTCGTGAGTTTGCGTTTTACTCGTGAATATAAGCAGTTTACTCGTGAATTTGCACTATTTACTCGTGAGTTCGCGACATTTACTCGTGATTTTACGCAGTTTACTCGTGAGTTCGCACCATTTACTCGTGAGTTAACTGTTTTGACGCACAAAAAAACCCATGTTGTTTAACATGAGTTGCTTTGTAAGGTGTAAGAGTCCCAATTGTGCCGTTTACGCCTTTGTTTTGAACCCGCTCTCCGCAGGTGGGTGCTCGGTTCCTCGCGTTTGTAAGTCCTCTTCGAGGGAGGCTTTTACGCGGCCAGGAAACTAGTGCTCCCGGTAACTATAAGTGTTCGGTCAAAACTTATAGGTTAAAGAACGAACACATCAGGACTCTTACTTATTGAAGACATCATATCATAATGCTTAACTCTGTTTCAAGAAAAAACACCTAGGTATTTTTTCATATTTTTGCCAAATGAATTATTTTTTAAGTGCAGCAAGTCTTAGGTTAAGTTCGGCCAATTGCTTGTCACTTACAGTACTCGGTGCGTCAACGAGCAGGTCGCTTGCGCTTGCTGTTTTCGGGAACGCGATGGTGTCGCGAAGGTTCGTGCGGCCTGCGAGCAGCATGACCATGCGGTCCAGTCCAAGGGCGATCCCGCCGTGTGGAGGCGTTCCGTATTCGAATGCATCCATTAGGAAGCCGAATTGTACGTTTGCTTCTTCTTCGGAGAATCCGAGTACTTTGAACATTTTTTCCTGAACGTCGCGTTCGAATATCCGCAGTGATCCGCCGCCAAGTTCGTAGCCGTTCAGTACAAGGTCATATGCTTGTGCACGGACGCTTGCTGGGTCTGATTCCAGTTTGTCCATGTCTTCACGGAATGGCATTGTGAATGGATGGTGTGCTGCATAGTAGCGTCCTTCTTCTTCGTCATATTCAAATAATGGCCAGTCCGTCACCCATAGGAAGTTGAATTTGCTTTGATCGATCAAGCCTCTTTCTTTACCAAGCTTGTTGCGAAGTGCTCCAAGTGCATCAGCGACTATGCCTTTCTTATCCGCGACGAATAAGATTAAATCGCCCACTTCAGCTTCCAATGCAGATACTAATTGCTCTTGATCTTCTGCGAAGAATTTGGCGATCGGCCCTTTTACTCCGTCTTCTTCAACTTTCAGCCATGCAAGGCCTTTTGCACCGTAAATCGCTGCAAATTCAGCCAATCCATCAATATCTTTACGGGAATAATCCGCATTTCCGTCCTTAACGACGATCGCCTTAACTTGTCCGCCGTTTGCAACAGCGCCGGTGAACACTTTGAAATCACTGTCCTTGACGATTTCGGAAACATCTTTAAGCTCCATTCCGAAACGTGTATCCGGTTTGTCGGAACCGTAACGGCTCATTGCTTCATTGTATGTCATTCTAGGGAATGGCAGTGTTACGTCCAATCCTTTTACTTCTTTCATCACTTTAGCCATCATGTTTTCAGCGGTGTTAATGATATCTTCTTGGCTCATGAAGCTTGTTTCAATATCGATTTGCGTGAATTCAGGCTGTCTGTCAGCACGTAAGTCTTCATCACGGAAACAGCGGGCAATTTGATAATAACGTTCGAAACCGGATACCATCAATAGCTGCTTGAAGATTTGCGGTGACTGCGGAAGTGCATAGAACTCACCTTCGTGTACACGGCTAGGCACTAAATAATCACGTGCTCCTTCAGGTGTACTTTTAGTTAAGATAGGTGTTTCGATATCAAGGAAGCCTTCACCGTCCAAGTAATCACGGATCGCTTTTGTTGTTTGGTTACGCATTTTCAACGTTTCGAACATCGCTGGACGACGCAGGTCCAAATAACGATATTTCAAGCGGATGTCTTCTGATACATCCGTTCTTTCATCAATGATGAATGGAGGGGTCTTTGCTTCGTTTAAAATTGTAACGTTTTCAGCTTGAACTTCGACGGTCCCTGTTGTTACGTTCGGATTGAAGTTGGCTTCATCACGTTTGATGACTGTTCCTTGGATATCAAGGACGTATTCATTACGGATCTTTTCGGCTGTGGCCAGCGCGTCTGCCGAGATATCCGGGTTGAAAACGACTTGGACGACTCCGCTTCTGTCACGTAGGTCGATAAAGATGACCCCGCCCAAATCCCGGCGTTTTTGTACCCATCCTTTTAATGTTACTTTTTCACCAATAGCTGCTTCTGTCACTTCACCATTGAAGTATGTTCTGCCAAACATGGTATTTCCCCCTTAAGCCTGTAGCTTTTTGAATTGTTCAACGAATGTAGCAAGTTCCATTTGGACTTGTTCACCGGTTTCCATGAACTTCACATTGATTTTATTATTTGCCAATTCATCATCCCCGAGTGTCGCCACATATCTTGCTTCGAGGCGGTCGGCTGATTTGAATTGTGCTTTCACTTTACGGTCTTGATAGTCTTTTTCGACGGTAAAACCGGCATTCCGCAATTGATGGGCAAGTTTGACGGTATAATCCTTGGCTGTTTCACCTAATGAAACAAGATAGCAGTCAATTCCCTTTTTGATCGGAAGCTCGATGTTTTCTGCTTGGAGGGCAGCAATCAGGCGTTCAATGCTAAGTGCAAAGCCGATTCCGGGTGTTTCCGGTCCGCCAAGTTCTTCAGCTAGCCCGTTATAACGGCCGCCTCCGCAAAGGGTAGTGATGGCGCCAAAGCCTTCTGCATCACTCATGATTTCAAATGCGGTATGATTATAGTAATCCAAGCCCCGCACTAGGGTCGGATCTTCAACGAAGTCGATTTCCAAATCGGTTAAGTGCTGTTTCACCTTTTCGAAATAAATACGGGATTCATCATTTAAATATTCAATGATGGAAGGAGCCGTGTTCATCAATTCGTGATCGTGATCCTTTTTACAATCCAGGATACGCAAAGGATTTTTTTCGAGACGGTTTTGACAATCGCCGCAAAACTCGCCGATGCGAGGTTCGAAATGTTTAATTAACGCATTGCGATGCGCTGTCCGGCTTTCCTTATCACCAAGGCTGTTGATCACAAGTTTCAGCTTTTTCAAACCAAGTTCCTTGTAAAGGTTCATCGCAAGTGACAGAACCTCTGCATCGATTCCGGGATCCTTACTTCCTAAAGCTTCGATGCCGAATTGAACGAACTGGCGGAACCGGCCTGCTTGCGGACGTTCGTAACGGAACATCGGCCCGATATAATAAAGCTTGACCGGTTGATTGGCCCACCCGAACATTTTGTTCTCGATATATGACCGTACAACCGATGCGGTGCCTTCCGGACGAAGGGTCAAGTTCCTTTCACCGCGATCTTGAAATGAATACATTTCTTTTTGTACGATATCGGTTGTATCCCCTACACCACGTAAAAATAATTCCGTATGCTCAAAAATCGGTGTGCGGATTTCTTTATATTGGTAACGTTGACAAATCTCACGCGCTGTGTTCTCGATATACTGCCAAATTTCCGTTTGGCCAGGCAATAAATCCTGGGTACCTCTAGGAATCTGAATAGACATGTGTGTTTCCTCCTTTAAAGCAAGACGCCCTTTCTGATACGGCGCTATACTGATTTTTTCCAAACAAAAAACTCCCGCCCCTTGTAACTTATCCGTTACAAGGGACGAGAGTTTGGATATCCCGTGGTGCCACCCTAGTTGAAGCACAAAAAAAAGTGCCCCCGCTCAAAAACAGTTAACGCCTGTTTTACGTCCATCTCCTATTAAGTAAATCCGTTCGGAGTGAAGCCTACGGAGGGTTCTTTCATTAAGTCATCATGTGGAATGCTTTCAGCCTCGGCATTTCCTCTCTTTTCATGTGTTTCTTAATTACTCTTCTCCATCATTGGTTATTGCAGTAATGAGTCTGATATTTTATAATCATACGGACGTTAACATCAAATGTCAAGGCAGACTGAGGATTTTGTCGCATTTTATTGGTTCAAACGTTTTTTCAAATTTTTGATCGTCCGGACATTGACCCCGAATTCGGATGCCAATTCAACAAGGTTTGCGCTTTGTTCCTTTTGAATGAAATCGTGAAAATCGACGCCCAGTACTTGATTGCCTCCGCTTAAGCTCGTTTGATCTTTTTCGCTGAATTTCATGTAGTTTCCCTCCTTGAGTTATATAAGCTCTATTCTTTCCTAAAAAAAATGTTTTTTGCACAGGGGAAGAGGGAAATTTTCATTGAACGAGAATACATACTTATAGACATTAAAAGGGAGAGACAACTTATGAAGAAGAAATCGGGTTTATTCGGCCTGACACTGATGCTGATATTCTCAGCGATTTTCCCCGTCAATCACGCTTTTGGAAAAGATGAAGGGGAAAATATCGTGACAACCCAAGTGGTCAATGTCCGTGAAGGTGCAGGCCTCAGTTTCCCTATCGTAAAAAAACTGGAAAAAGGGGACTCGTATCCTATTCTGAATGAAGATGGCGACTGGATCGAAATCCGGATTGGCGCCGGCAAAACGGGATGGGTTGCCAATTGGTTAGTGGAGAAACAAACGGGTTCCGATACCAACAAGGTCAAAAAGGAATCCGGACAAGGCATGATAACAGGCAGCTCCGTCCGCGTCCGTACAGGTCCCGGCACTACATTCCAAACGGTTGGATCCTTGAGTAAAGGAACGGCTGTTGACATCATTGAAAAGAATGAAAATTGGATAAAGGTCAAAACGGCGGATATCGAAGGCTGGGTCTCATCTGACTACTTGAAGCTTCCCGCCTCATCAGGAAATGCAGCGAAGAAAGATTCAACTAAGGAAGAAGAAACGAATCAATCCGTAAAAACCGGTGTAACATTGGTGGACCGGCTCAATGTCCGTTCGGAACCATCGACAAGCAGTGCCTCGCTCGGAAAGCTGAATAAAAATACGTCAGTGACCGTTTACAGGGTTGAAAATGAATGGGCTGAAATTGATTTCCAAGGAGTCCGCGGTTGGGTAGCTGAACCTTACATACAAGTAAGCGAAGATAAAGATGATATAAAAAATGAAACGGCAGGCGCCACTGCAAGGGTGACCGCTGCGGGATTAAATGTCAGGAAAGAAGCCTCTCTCTCAAGCAAGGTCATCGGTTCGGTGAACAAGGATGAGACTTACGCCGTGCTGCAAACAAAGGGTAATATGACACAGATAAAGCTCTCCGGTTCAAAAAAGGGCTGGGTCGTGAATTGGTACCTGGAAAAAGAGAATGTTGAAAAAACGGCGAAGGAAAAAAAGGTTGATGTAAAAGGAAACAAGATTACCATCATTCATGATGGGACGATCCTTAGGAGTGAGCCTGATGGCAACTCAGAGATTGTAAAGCAGGCCAATGCAGGTGAAACGTTCTCCGCATCAGGTATGGAAGGCGACTGGTATTCCGTTAAACTTAAGGGCGGAAAAACAGCTTATGTGGCCGGATGGATCGTTACGATCGAAGGGAATCCCGAGCAGATCCAACGGCCTGGCGTTGAGAAATACTTAAAGGATAAAACCATTGTGATCGATCCCGGACATGGCGGAAGGGATAGCGGTACAATCGGCGTCGGTGGAACACTTGAGAAAAACCTGACGACTCGAACGGCAGAATTGCTGCGGGACAAACTTCAGGCGGCAGGAGCTAAAGTGATCCTGACCAGAAGCGGAAATACTTATGTTCCACTCCCTTCCCGGGTCAGCACTTCACATATACATAACGCGGATGCTTTCATCAGCCTCCATTATGATAGCACCAAGGACCAGATCACCAGCGGGATAACAACATACTACTATCATGACTATCAGCGTGCATTGGCGGCTACACTGGCCAATTCACTCGGTTCTACCATGCAGGTGCCCAATCGTGGAACACGTTACGGGAATTTTCATGTTATCCGTGAAAATAAACGGGTAGCTACACTCATTGAACTAGGTTATTTAAGTAATCCAGTGGAAGAATTGACGTTAACATCAAATGAGTATCAAGAAAAAATCACATCAGCCATCTATAATGGATTGGCGCGGTATTTTAAATAAAAAGGAGAAAAGCCAGCTTCGCATCAAAGCTGGCTTTTCTTCTCTTACCCCAAAAAAATAACCTGCCGCAGCAGGTTATTTTTTGCTTTCAAGTATTAATGTAACGGGACCGTCATTAGTAAGCTGAACATCCATCATGGCACCGAATTGACCTGTTTCCGTATGGACGCCTTTCTTGCGGAGTTCCTCGTTAAATGCTTCATATAATTCATTCGCCTCTTCAGGACGGGCGGCGTCCATGAAGTTGGGTCGACGGCCTTTACGGCAATCGCCGTATAAGGTGAATTGTGAAACTGATAAAATCGAACCTCCCACATCCAATAGTGAATGGTTCATCTTTTCATTTTCATCTTCAAATATTCTTAGATTGACAATCTTATCGGCCAAATAGGCGGCGTCATCGATGGTATCCCCATGGGTGATACCAACCAACAGGACGAGACCGCTGTCGATTTGCCCGATTATTTGGTCAGCGACAACGACTTTTGCCGCTTTGGAACGTTGTAAAACAACACGCATGGCAATAAAAACTCCTTAGTTCATTATCCTTCTGACGGAATAAACATCTGAAATTTGTTTTATGCGGTCGACGACCTTTTGTAAATGGGCAATGTTATGAATATAAATCGACATGTGAATGGTCGCGACCTTATTCCTGTCGGATTTACCCGAGACCGCTGAAATGTTGGTCTTGGTTTCATTGACTGCTTGCAGCACTTCGTTTAATAAGCCGCGACGGTCATAGCCGCTAATTTCAATTTCAACGATGTATTCCTTGCGTTCGTTAATCGTACTTTCCCATTCAACCGGTACGAGGCGATGATCCGCATCCCCGCTATCCAAGTTCGGACAATCTTGTCTATGAACTGAAACTCCACGGCCTTTAGTTATATAACCAACGATTTCGTCCCCTGGAACTGGGTTGCAACAGCGTGATAAACGGATAAGCAGGTTATCAATCCCCGGTACCTGTACGCCTGAGTCACGTTTTTTAGATGTATTGGAGAAGGTTTTCAGATCGGCTACCGCTTCAGAAATATCTGCTTCTTGCTCGACCATCTTCTGCTTACGCCATTTTTCGGTAAGGCGGTTAGCTACCTGAAGGGCTGTTATTCCGTTATATCCGACTGCTGCATACATATCCTCTTCATTCAGGAAGTTGAATTTATCCGCAACACGCCTGATATTCTCGGCAGCCAGGATTTCCTTCAGGTCGAACTCCATATCCTTGATTTCCTTTTCAACAAGCTCTTTGCCTTTTTCGATATTTTCTTCCCGGCGCTGCTTCTTGAAAAATTGGCGGATTTTATTTTTCGCTTGAGATGTTTGCGTTAGCTTAAGCCAATCCTGACTTGGACCATATGAATGCTTCGAGGTTAAGATTTCTATGATGTCGCCAGTTTTCAGTTTATAATCCAGCGGTACCATTTTCCCGTTCACTTTGGCACCAATCGTTTTATTTCCGATTTCCGAGTGAATCCGGTAAGCGAAATCAATCGGGTTGGATCCTGATGGCAGTTCGATGACATCGCCTTTTGGAGTGAAAATGAATACCATATCAGAAAAAAGATCTATTTTAAGGGATTCCATGAATTCCTCAGCATTAGTCGCATCATCCTGGAATTCAAGAATTTCCCGGAACCATGTCAATTTTTCTTCCAGTGAAGGCTGTTCACCAACATCTTTTCCCTCTTTATAAGCCCAGTGCGCGGCAACCCCGAACTCGGCAATGCGATGCATATCGGAAGTACGGATCTGCACTTCCAGCGGATCGCCTTTCGGTCCGATCACCGTCGTATGGAGCGATTGATACATATTCGGCTTCGGCATCGCGATATAGTCTTTGAATCGGCCAGGCATCGGCTTCCAGCATGTATGGATGATCCCTAAAACGGCATAGCAATCTTTTATGCTATTGACGACGATCCGAACTGCAAGCAAATCATAAATTTCGCTGAACTGTTTATTCTGCAAAGCCATTTTGCGATAAATGCTGTATATATGTTTCGGCCTGCCGGATAGGTCAGCCTTAATGTTGACTTCCTCAACGTTTTTACGCACTTCATCAATGACTTCTTCTAGATAGTTTTCACGTTCTGCACGTTTCTTCTTCATCAGGTTGACGATTCGGTAATACTGCTGAGGATTCAAATACCTTAGTGCAGTATCTTCCAGTTCCCATTTAATCGTGCTGATACCAAGACGATGGGCAAGCGGTGCGAAGATTTCCAACGTCTCGTTCGAAATCCTTCTCTGCTTTTCCTGCGGCAGATGCTTCAATGTCCGCATATTATGCAGTCTGTCCGCTAGTTTAATCAAGATAACCCGTATATCCTGGGCCATCGCCACGAACATTTTCCGATGGTTTTCCGCCTGTTGCTCCTGCTGTGATTTGTATTTGATTTTCCCTAACTTGGTCACGCCATCCACAAGCATGGCGACTTCAGGACTGAAATTTTCTTCAATATCCTTCAAAGTGATCTCCGTGTCTTCAACAACATCATGTAAAAAACCTGCCGCAATGGTTGCAGGGTCCATTTCAAGATCAGCCAGAATGCCCGCCACTTGAATCGGATGAATAATATACGGCTCTCCCGATTTACGGAATTGTTCTCGGTGAGCATACTCTGCATACTTAAACGCTCTATAGATAAATTCAGCTTCTTCCGGCTGAAGATATAAGCTGGCCCGTTCCACAACCTGCTCGGCAGTCAATATTTGATCATTAGCCATTTAATCACCTTAACCCCACTTTAACTGCCACCGGATATGATCCGGATTGAGTATGATTGGTAGCACTTCCCTTTATTCTGCAAAACGTGACAAATTTTGCGAAAAAAAATAAATCCGCTTAAACGGATAAAAGTGCAAATAAACTTATTAGCAGAAAAACTCTTTATTATTACTATTATCGAAAAAAAAGGCAAGGATGTAAAGAGTTAAACGAGTATTTTATTAAGAATAGTGCATTTTTTCACTGGAAATTCGACAAAATCCAGCTAAAATGAGTAAAAACAGAAAAAGAGCACCCTGGTAAGAGTGCTCTCGTTTATTAAAAGCTCATTAATGTCAAGACATCATAGCCGTCTAATTTATCTTTACCATCCAAGTCGGTCAATTCAATAAGGAATGCAATCCCGGCTACAATTCCGCCAAGCTGTTCAACCAATTTGATCGTCGCTTCGATTGTTCCCCCGGTAGCAAGCAAATCATCCGTGATCAAGATACGCTGTCCCGGTTTAATGGCATCTTTATGGATTGTCAATACATCCTTGCCATATTCTAAACCATATTCGACCTTTATCGTTTCACGTGGAAGTTTTCCTTCTTTTCTCACTGGCGCAAAGCCCACTTCCAATGAGTATGCGACTGGACATCCGATAATGAATCCGCGTGCTTCCGGCCCTACCACCAAGTCGATATTTTTATCGCGTGCGTACTCGACGATTTGGTCTGTTGCGTATTTATAAGCTGCGCCGTTATCCATTAATGTTGTAATATCTTTGAAGACAATACCCGGTTTTGGCCAGTCTTGCACAATTGTTACATATTGCTTTAAATCCATTGCTTTGTTTCCTCCTCAAGGTCTGTTGCCTCATGAACTAAATAATGATTGAACCAATCGAATAATTGCTGATAGGAAGAATAAACAAGCTCTTGTTCAAGCTCAAATTGCTCTTTCTTTCTTGTATACGATTCAGATTCACTGAGATCGCGTTTTTTCGCATTGGTTGTGAGCATAATTAACCCATTCTCTATTGTAACAAAATCAAGCTCAAAAAACACCTTAGAAATGAATTCCACGGTATCTCTTGACCAGCCGCGATATTTGGCCAGGTCATCACCATATCTTTTCACGTCGAGCGGACCCTTTTTGGCAAGGAAGGCATAGAACCATTTAAAATGATCCCTTGTTGGCATCGTACTTAAGAAATGGTCCTGTTCATGGGAAAAGTGAGCGTAGATACGCGAAGGGTTCTTATTGGCAATCACCCGTTTCAAATATTCCCTGGACGGCGGCATGTCCATAAATGCCAAATGACCTTCGAAGCAGTCGAGCTGCTCTGCATCCAGTTCATTCTTGATATGAACAAGATCTGGATGGTTTTGCAAAAATGGGTATCTGCGATAAATATCTTCCGAGAAAATGACGATCTTCCGGTTTTGTACTGGAATGTCGGCAAGCCACTTCTCTGCCTGTCCCTTGCCGCGGTAATCGAATAACTGCCAATGGTTTACCGAGACATCCTGGACAAAGATCTGGGGCTTTTTCATATTATTCCACTCATTGATGGAAAGCTCACCAATAACCGAGACTTCAGCGTGCGGAGCTATTTCATCGACAAAATGACCGAGACCGAAGCCCACGCCGTCAAGTTTATGATTTTCACCATCTTCCAGCTGGACCTTCAAGTGATTTTGGTTGGCACCAATTTTGCGGACACTTGAAAGCTGGACGGAATCTATCAATATCTTCGGCTTAGGATTCGTAACCCCAAATGGCGCCAGCAAGCTCATTTCCTGAATCGTTTGAATGGAAACTTCAGCTAAAGTCGTTGCCCCGTCCAAGTTTGTAATGGGTGTGAAGTCCTCTTCGTTCAGTTGTTCCTTCGCAATCAAGTTCATGCGGTCCCTGAGCTCCTGAACATCTTCAATTTTCAAGGTCATTCCAGCAGCCATCGGATGTCCACCGAAATGAGGCAGCATTTCACGGCAGGCGGAAAGACTTTGAAATAGATCGAAACCGGCGATGCTCCGAGCAGAACCTTTAGCTAATCCCTTTTCCCGGTCATAACTCAATACAATCGTCGGCCGGTAAAAGCGTTCAACAAGTTTAGAGGCCACAATCCCCACAACTCCGGCGTTCCAGCCTTCCCTGCCGATGATGAGCACTCCATTGGACTCCGGCGGGTAGTTTTCCTCGACTTCAGCAATCGCTTCTTCCGCCATTGCCGCAACCATTTCCTGTCGCTCTTTATTGATATCATTGATTTCATTGGCAAGTTCCGTCGCTTCTTCCAGACTTTGTGACATCAATAAATCGACAGCAGGATCGGCATCTCCAAGGCGCCCGACAGCATTGATCCGCGGTGCCATCGCAAAGCCGATCGATTCTTCATTCAATGCTTCCTGCTGAACATTCGCCACTTTCATTAAGGCAACAAGTCCCGGGCGGCGCGTCAAACGTAACTGCTCGATGCCTTTCGCAGCAATAACGCGGTTTTCCCCTTGTAAAGGCACTAAATCCGCTATCGTGCCGATTGCCGCTATCTCAAGCAAATCCTCAGGCAATTCCCCAAGCAAGGCGTGTGCCAGCTTAAATGCGACCCCTACTCCGGCAAGCTCTTTAAATGGATAGGAACTGTCCTCAAGTTTAGGATGGATGATTGCCAATGCCTCAGGCAGTTCCGGTCCCGGTTCATGGTGGTCGGTCAAAATATAATCCATGCCAAGCTCGCCGGCAAGTTTCGCTTCATCGACTGCAGAAATTCCGGTATCGACGGTTATTAATACCTTCACCCCTTGCTCGGCTGCAAGGCGGAATGCCATCGGATTCGGACCATATCCTTCTGTAAACCGATTCGGGATATAAAAGTCAACATCGGCCCCCAATCTCGTCAGCGCCGTCATCATCACTGTCGTCGATGTCACGCCATCCGCATCATAATCACCGAATATACGTATTTTTTCTCCATTTTGAATCGCTTCTCTTATTCTATATACTGCTTTATCCATATCCTTCAATAAAAATGGATCATGAAAAGTTTGATTTTTTACAAATAAAAATGATCGGGCACTTTCAATCGTATCCAGGCCTCGATTCACAAGCAGGGCTGCAACCAAAGGTGTTATATGAAGCTCTTCAGCTAGTACAGCAACTTTGTTTTCATCGGCAGTTCGTAAGTTCCACCGGGTTTTTGGCTTTAACATTTATTCACCCCTCAACTTACTCATTATACAAAACGAATATACCAGTTTCAATTTTATTTTAAACTCATAATTGGCTGTAATTCCCTGTTCGATAAGCTTAGTTCAATAAAAAGAAGGCTGGCATCATGCCAGCCCCTCTCACCTATTAAACTTGTCCTTCAAGACTTTGTTTCTTTTCTTTCGCTGTATTCAGCGGACCTTTCTTCTTCAATTCCCTGATTTTCAAATCAAGCCAGAATTGGGAAGCGATCAATAGCGATGAATACACGCCGCATATTAAACCGATAAACAGGGCAATGGAGAAGTTACGGATAGCTTCACTGCCGAAGATCATCAACGCGATGACCGTGATGAGAACGGTCAGAACCGTGTTAATGGATCTCGTCAAAGTTTGCCTGATACTGATGTTCACAATGTTCTCAAGTTCTTCGGCGGTTTTGATTTTACGGCTGAAGCGCAGATTTTCACGAATACGGTCAAAGGTTACGATCGTATCATTGATCGAATAACCGACAATCGTCAGAACCGCAGCAATGAAGGTGATATCCACTTCAAGTCGAAGTACACTAAATATCGTAATAATAAAGAACGCGTCATGTATAAGCGCTACGACGGCAGGTACAGCCATCCGCCATTCAAATCGTATGGATACATACAAGATAATGCCGAGTGATGCAATCGCTAACGCAAACAGAGCATTTTTCGCAAGTTCTTTTCCAACTGTCGGCGAAACGGTGCTGACATTCGGTTCTACTCCATAATCTTTCTTAAAGTGGTCCTTCAATTGAGCGATTTCCTGTTTATTAAGCACACCGACTGTACGAACGACAGCATTTTTATTTTCTTGTCCAGCGAGCCTGACATCCTTGATATCATCCTTAGCAATACCGACCTTTTTCATTTCGGTTTTGACTTGCTGAGTCGTCAAGACATCTTTGGACGCAATCTCAATTCGGGTACCGCTCGTGAAATCAATCCCAAGATTCAATCTGAAGACGAGCAGGAAAATGATCCCGATAATGGTGACACCGATTGAAATGCCATAAAAAACTTTCCGATGTTTGACGAAATCGATTTTATCAAAGCGTGTTGGCAATGACATTAATTCCATTTTCTCGGATATATCGTGAATGTATTTCTTCTTCACGCCAAACCACGATGCACGTTTGTCCAGGAACCCGCTATTCACCCACAGGCTCATGAAGAGGCGTGTACCATAGACGGCTGTAATGAAACTCATTAAAATCGAAATGATCAAAGTGGTGGCAAACCCTTTAACCGAGCTTGTTCCATAATAGAACAGAACAGCCGCAGCCAGCAGGGTCGTTAAGTTGGCGTCCGTGATTGTAGCAAGTGAATTCTTGGTACCTTCTTTATAAGCCGCTTTAACCGATCTGCCAAGTTTCAATTCATCCCTGATTCGCTCATAGGTTATGATATTTGCGTCGACGGCCATCCCGACCCCGAGTACCAATGCTGCAATACCAGGCAGCGTAAGGACCGCATTCATCCAATCAAACACTAAAAGCGTCAAGAAAAGGTATATGCTTAAAGTGACGACTGCAATGAATCCCGGGAAGCGGTAATACACAAGCATGAAGATAAAAACAAGTGCAATTCCGATGATTCCTGCAAAAATAGTATCATGCAGTGCACCTGCACCGAACTGGGCACCTACAGAAGTGGAATACTTTTCTTTTAAATCTACAGGCAAAGCACCTGCATTCAGAAGGGCTGCAAGCTCTTTCGCTTCTTCCACCGTGAATTGACCGGTAATATACACCTTCTTCGTATTGAAAACTTCACTGACAGCCGGAGCGGATATCATATTGTCCTGTGAGGCTGTATCCTTAATGGAATCTTTTCCTTCCTCGAAATCCAACCAGATTGCAAGTACATTAGTCGGACTTTGCATCGAGGATATTTTTTGAGTGATGTCCTTAAATTTATTTACGTCTTTCAATGTGACTTCGACAACCGGTTTATTATCTTGGAACGTTTGTTTCGCGCCGCCTTCTTTAAGGTCGGCACCGGTCATCATTTCCTTATCGTTGTAGTCACGGAAAGATAATTTAGCTTGTGTCGAGAGGATTTCGCGAGCGTTGTTTTGGTCTTTGACTCCAGCCAATTGAACGCGGATCCGGTCTTTCCCTTCGATTTGAATGTTAGGTTCGCTAACGCCCAAAACATTGACACGCCGCTCAAGCGAGCTTACTGTAGCCCGTAAAACATCCGGGGTGATCTTTTCCCCAGACAGCGGTTTTACTTCATATAACACTTCAAAACCGCCTTGAAGATCAAGACCCAGCTTGATATCCTTTAGGATTCCTTTTGAAGTCGTCCCCATCGCTGCGAAAATCAATAGTGCGATTAGAAAAAACGCAACGATTCTGCTTCTTTTTACCATTATGTAGTAGGCCCCTTTCTATAATACGCCTGTTCCTGAAGTTAAAAAAACTGTCATTTTTAGTTTATATGATAACTGCATACCCTTTGCTTCTTGAGAAAAAGGACACAGCTTCCCTGCTTTTTCCAAAAAAAGCATAACCATATCTATTATGAGTCATATACAAACAGCTGTCAATTTAAGTATATCTTTGTGTTTATTCTTTAAAAAGTTCCTTCAGTTCTTCTTCAGAAAGCGGCTCTAATAGGTTTGGTGATTTATATGCTTCAACCATTTGGAAGGTCATGAACTGGTTACTCGAAAATGTCACGATATCTGCGACAAGTTCATGAAGGTGAATGTTTTCCTGCGGACGCTTCCATTTATTTTTGGTTAAAGTTCCCCAAATGTCTTCCTCTGTTACGGCATTCAATCCGACCATTTGGAATTCCTCACGCTTGCTCTTTAAAAATGGACGTACCTTTAGATAATACCTTTGATAGGGATGATTCTTTTTTGCCATCACTTTGCCTCCAGTAAAAATGATTCTCAAATAAATGCGCATTTTCTTAGAAGGATTTCGATCATTTGTTAGAACGCAAACAAACACTTTTGTCATGCTTTGTCCAAGTACAAGCATATAGATAATTGTATAGCATAACAGCTTTTTTGAGAAGGCAGGGAGGGAGTTCAATGTCCAAATTTTTAAAAGGGACGCTGATATTATTAATCGCAAGCCTGATTACAAGGGTTCTTGGTTTCATTAACCGCATTGTCATCGCCCGCTTCATCGGCGAAGAAGGCGTTGGTTTATATATGATGGCTTTACCGACCCTCTTTCTCGTCGTGAACATAACCCAGTTAGGCCTGCCAATCGCCATTTCGAAATTCGTGGCTGAGGCTAATGCCAGAGGGGATGAGCGGAAAATCAAGAAAATCCTTGTCGTCTCTTTGGCCTGCACCTTTACTCTTTCGATGATTTTCACTCCTGCGATGCTGGTTTTTGCGCCGGTTCTCTCAGAATACCTTTTCACTGATAAACGGACATTATGGCCGCTCATGGCGATTGCCCCGATCGTACCAATCATCGCCATTTCATCCGTACTGCGCGGTTATTTCCAAGGCAAGCAAAATATGAAGCCCTTCGCTTTCTCACAAGTTATCGAACAGGTGGCCAGAATCACTTTCATAGCCGTCCTGACGAAGGCTTTTTTGCCATATGGAATTGAATATGCAGCAGCCGGGGCGATGTTAGCTTCAATCATCGGTGAACTTGTATCTCTCATCTACTTATTGACCAGCTTTAAACTAAAGAAACATTTTAAGTTCCGGAAAGGTTTCTTCAAGAATGTCAAATCCGGAAAAGGAACGTTCACTGAATTGATGGGGATCGCCCTGCCTTCTACTGGGAGCAGGATGATAGGATCCATCTCGTGGTTTTTCGAACCGATAGTGGTCGCTCAGAGTTTGGCAATTGCCGGAGTCACAGCCGCAGCAGCCACGAGTCAATACGGGGAGTTAACAGGGTATGCACTGCCATTGCTCATGCTTCCCTCTTTCGTTACATCATCACTGGCGACGGCACTTGTCCCGGCAGTGAGTGAAGCCCGTACGACCGGAAACTTTTTACTCGTTGAACACAGGCTTCAGCAGGCCCTGAAAATCACCTTTATCACAGGCTGTTTAGCTATCGTCATTCTGTTCATCTTTGCCGAACCGATTTTACAAGTCATGTATGGCTCTTCGCATGCTGCTGTTTTCATTAAATTCCTGGCACCTTTTTTCATCCTTTATTACTTTCAATATCCGCTGCAATCCATGCTGCAAGCACTGGATCTTGCAAAGGCCGCAATGTTCAACAGCCTGGCTGGGAACATCCTTAAAATCGGTGTGATTTGGCTGCTGGCGTCAAAGGAAAGTTTCGGGATCATGGGTGCCGCAATCGGGATAGCTGTCGGTACGATGCTCGTTACCTTCCTGCATTTTTCAACCGTGCTGAAGGTCGTCCCTTTCACGCTTCATTTCCGCAGCTATATATCAGCTCTGGTTCTTGCTTTAATTTCCGGATGGGGCGGTTATTATCTTTATCAATTCCCGCTTTCCTCACTGCCACTTGGCACAAGGCTTATGTTTTCCGTGACGGTCGTTATCATGCTATTCACATTTTTCCTGCTCATGACCGGCAGCATAAAAAAGGCGGATCTGATCAGGATTCCTGTAGTGGGCGGCTTTTTATCAAAATTCGCTTGGAAATAAAATGAACCGAAGCATTAAAAGGCTTCGGTCATTTCTTCGTTTCATTTTTATCGATATAAAATTGGCCATCTATGTACCCACAAATCGAAATCTCTTTAATCTTCGTTTCTCCCAGCTTTTTCAACTGGTGCCGGAGCCAAAAATGATTTTTGCCAATTCTATCGAGATTCCTCTCCTGTATCTCCCCGTCAATTATAAGGGGATAAGGTGTTTCCTTCGTTTTAGACCTTTTGCCTTTGGTATTCTTGATGATCGAAAGCTTCCCGGTAGATTCGAGGATTGCGAATTGCACCTCATTTAAATCATTAATTCCCTGTTCTCGCAGCTGGGTCAATAAATCATCGAAAGTATATCGTTGCTTACGCATCGCTTTTTCATCTATTTTCCCTTGATTGATGATGATCTGCGGCGTACCGTCCACGATGTTTCGAAATCTAATGCTTTTCAATGAAATGAAAGCCAATATTATTTGGATGAAAGCAAGAACGAACATCGGAATGATTTGCCTGAAAAATGGTCTATCCAAATCTTCAAAGGATAGAACGGCAATGTCCCCTATCATGATGGATACCACTAAATCAAGAATGCTCAATTCCCCAACTTCCCGCTTACCCATCATTCGAAAAAGGATTAAGATGACTAGATAGATCACTGTTGTTCTAAAAATAATAGCCAGGATATCCACTTCAATACCACATCCTTCATCCATAGCATGGCTTGGGAACTGAAAAATTACTCCATAATCTTTGCTAATTTTGCGGGAAGCTTCTTAAACCTGGTCTAAAGGTTCGATATCGGGAATATGCTTGTACAAACACATAAACAGGCTATACGTATCAGCCTTTCAAAAAGGAGGAATACCCATCGAAACTAAAAAAATGAGTGTCGCCGTAATTTATGGCGTAGGCTCCATCTTTGCCATAGCGATGATTGCTAGTTTAATCGTTTCCATCCTTCTTCGTTTTACTTCACTGACGGAATCATCCCTGACATACGTGATCATGATCGTGTCCTTTTTATCGCTGTTCATTGGCGGATTCATTTCAGGAGGCAAAGGGAAAAAGCAAGGACTATTCTTGGGCGGAAGCACTGGGCTGCTTTATCTGTTGGTCGTGTTCCTTTTTCAATATTTAGGTCACGATGCACTTTTCACCATCAAGCAATGGATATACTATGGCTGTTTCGTGATTACGGCCATGATGGGCGGCGTACTTGGGGTCAACATGAGTTCCGACTCCCGCACCGATTAAAAAACACAGCAAAAAACCGGGCACATGGCCCGGTTTTTTCGTTTGTCTTATAGAGTTGCTTCTTTATTCGGTGCGCTTTCCGTAATTTCACGGATTGCAGCACGGTCAAAAGTTAGTTTTGTACCGTCTGGTGATTTAATGACGATTTGCAGGTCATCGATTGCATCGATTGTTCCGTGCATGCCGCCGATAGTAGCAACTTTATCACCTTTTTTCAAACTGCTTTGCATGTTTCGCGTAGCCTTTTGGCGTTTTTGCTGCGGGCGGATCAATAAGAAATAGAACAATACGAACATTAAAATCAACGGAAGTATTTGTGTTAAATTACCCATTTTGTATATTCACTCCTTTCGTTCATTAAAATATGTATGGAATTAGAAGTTTCTCGCATTTGGTTCATTGAAACCATACTGCTCAAAAAACTCTTCCCTAAAGTCTCCAAGACGATCTTCTCGAATAGCTTGTCTGACCTGTTCCATCAAGTTTAACAGAAAATGAAGATTATGGTAAGTCGTAAGACGAATCCCAAAGGTTTCTTCACACTTAATCAAATGGCGGATATATGCCCGGCTATAATTCTTGCAAACATGGCAGTCGCAATTTTCATCGATTGGACCGAAATCGCGTGCATACTTCGCATTTTTCACAACCAGCCGGCCATTGCTCGTCATGAGCGTACCATTACGCGCAATTCGCGTCGGCAGTACACAGTCAAACATATCGATACCGCGGAGTGCACCATCGATCAATGAGTCCGGTGAACCGACCCCCATAAGGTAACGCGGTTTGTCAGTTGGCAAGAGCGGACTTGTAAACTCAAGGACGCGGTTCATGATATCCTTCGGTTCCCCTACAGATAGTCCTCCAATAGCATAACCCGGGAAGTCAAGGGAGACAAGGTCTTTTGCACTTTGTTTGCGAAGATTTTCAAACTCCCCGCCTTGAACGATTCCGAACAGCCCTTGGTCGTTTGGGCGCTCATGTGCATTCAAACAGCGTTCCGCCCAGCGCGATGTCCGTTCTACCGACTTCTTCATATACTCTTCGGTCGCCGGAAATGGCGGACATTCATCAAATGCCATCATAATATCCGAGCCAAGCGCATTTTGTATTTCCATCGCTTTTTCCGGAGATAAAAATAATTTATCGCCATTCAGGTGGTTCCTGAAATGCACGCCCTCTTCTTCAATTTTGCGGAACTCGCTCAAACTGAAGACTTGAAAGCCGCCTGAGTCGGTCAAAATCGCCCGATCCCAGTTCATGAACTTATGCAATCCGCCAGCTTCCTTGATGATTTCATGCCCCGGACGCAGCCATAGGTGGTACGTATTGCTCAGGATGATGCCTGCCCCCATTTGTTTCAAATCTTCCGGGGACATCGTTTTGACAGTAGCCATCGTTCCAACCGGCATAAATGCCGGCGTTTCAAAAGAACCATGCGGCGTATGGACCCGGCCTAGCCGTGCCCCTGTCTGTTTACATGTTTTGATTAACTCATATCGTATTGCAGTCAACGCAATAACTCCCTTCAAGAGCTTCTCACTCTTATATTACTTAATTAACATTGCATCTCCAAAACTAAAGAACCTGTATTTTTCTTCCACAGCCGTTTCATAGGCATGAAGGACATGCTCCCTGCCTGCAAGTGCAGAAATAAGCATGATTAAAGTCGATTTGGGCAAATGGAAGTTCGTTATCATCGCATCGATCCCTTTGAACTCATAACCAGGATAAATGAAGATGCTCGTCCAGCCATTCTCTTCCTTGAAAACCCCATCATTGCGGGACGCAATCGTTTCCAATGTCCTTGTGGACGTTGTGCCGACCGTAATGATTTTCCCGCCTTTATCTTTCACATCATTCAGTAATCTGGCTGTGCCTTCCGTCATTTGATAAAATTCCGAATGCATTTCGTGGCTGTCAATATCGTCGACACTTACTGGACGGAATGTACCAAGCCCGACATGCAGCGTGATGAAGGCGATGTGGACACCCATCCCTTTAAGTTTCTCAAGCAAATCCTCCGTAAAATGCAGGCCAGCGGTAGGTGCCGCTGCAGATCCCCGTTCACGCGCATATACCGTTTGATAGCGGTCCTGGTCGTCGAGCTGTTCCTTGATGTATGGAGGTAACGGCATTTCGCCAAGCTTCTCCAGTATTTCATAAAATATGCCATCATATTTAAATTCAAGGATTCGGCCGCCATGCTCGAGCACGCCTGTACAGACGGCACTCAGCTTACCATCGCCAAAAACGATTGTCGAGCCTACTTTAATCCGTTTGGCCGGCTTCACAAGCGTTTCCCATACATCATCACGCTCTTGCTTAAGCAGCAATACTTCGATTTTTGCACCGGTTCCTTCTTTACTGCCGTATAGTCGGGCCGGAAGCACCTTCGTATCATTCAACACCAGGCAATCTCCCGGTTTGATATATTCCGTGATATGGCTGAATACATCATGCTGGAGCTTACCGGTTTCTTTGTCCAGCACCATCAATCTGCTGGCTTCCCTATCTTCCAAAGGAACTTGGGCAATTAGTTCCTCCGGTAAATGAAAATCAAACATATCCAATTTCATCTGTTCCACTTCCTTACGTGTCTATCAAGCTGTAATCATTATTTAAAACGGCCGATCAAATAAAAAATGGCGGACAACACAACACTGACGATGATTGATGTAACGATAGGAAAGTAAAACGTCGTATTCCCCTTTTTCAGAAAAATATCTCCCGGCAGCCTGCCGAGATGAATATATTTCATCGCAAATCCAATCACGAATATAATTACACCCAGAATCATAACCATCTTTGGTATATTCATCATTCAGGCATCTCCATGCCGAAATGCTCATAAACTAGCTGTGTTGCCATCCGGCCTCTTGGGGTACGCTGAAGAAAACCGACTTGTAACAGATATGGTTCATACACATCTTCGATCGTATGTGCCTCTTCGCCAATCGTTGCCGCAATCGTTTCCAGACCCACTGGTCCGCCACGGAATTTTTCAATGATCCCTTTAAGTAATTTATGGTCAATATGATCGAGTCCTAAACGGTCGACCTGCATTAATTCAAGCGCATAATCGGCAAGCTCGGCCGTTATCGTACCATCGCCGCGCACCTGGGCGAAATCCCGGACCCTCCGTAAAAGCCGATTGGCAATTCTCGGGGTGCCCCTTGACCTTCTTGCAAGCTCGGCTGCTGCTTGATCATCCATCTCCGTATCCATGATTCTTGCTGTACGGATGATGATATCAGTCAAATGGGGTTCCGTATAATATTCAAGACGGCTCAAAACGCCAAAACGGTCCCTGAGCGGTGCAGACAATGAGCCTGCACGCGTCGTGGCCCCTACGAGGGTGAACGGCGGCAAGTCGATCCTGATCGAACGGGCTTCCGGTCCCTTACCGACTACAATATCCAGACAAAAGTCCTCCATAGCCGGATATAGCACTTCTTCAACTACACGTGGAAGACGGTGAATCTCATCGATGAACAATACATCACCTGGTTCAAGTGCACTCAAAATGGCCGCCAGATCTCCCGGCCGCTCAATGGCGGGACCGGAAGTCGTGCGGATATTTACACCCATTTCATTGGCGATGATGACGGCAAGCGTCGTCTTTCCAAGACCAGGCGGTCCATATAAAAGTACATGATCGAGCGTTTCTTCACGCATCCTTGCCGCTTCGATGTATACACTTAAATTCGCTTTCACTTTATCCTGTCCGATATATTGCTTTAAGTTTTGAGGCCGCAGGCTTTGTTCAAAGGACAGTTCGTTCAAATCGGCTTCCTGATTGAATATTCTCTCCTCCATTGCGCCACTCCTTATCTTAACATCATTTGCAATGCTTTCTTAATATATTGCTCGGTCGTCATATCTTCAGCCTGCAATTTCTTGGCAACCTTTTGGATTTCCTTTTCAGAATAACCAAGAGCCTTCAATGCAAGAATGGCTTCATCCAATTCCTCCGTATAGCCATTTGGACTGAGTGCAGCCGTTACGCCTTCGTTAAACAAGCTTGGAAACGCATCCGGAATAATGTTCTCAAGTTTCCCTTTTAAATCGAGAATCATCTGCCGTGCCGTTTTCTTTCCTACTCCCGGGAATTTCACCAAAAACGATTCATCTTCATTTTCGATCGCCTGTACCACCTGATCAACCTGGCCTGATGCCAATATGGCTAGAGCACCCTTCGGCCCGATTCCCGTTACATTCAATAATTTTGTGAATAACGCCTTTTCTTGACGAGTCTGAAACCCGTATAATGCGGCCATATCCTCACGAACATAATGATACAGGAATACTTGAATTTCTTTCTGGTATTGAGCGGAAAAAATAAAAGGATTCGGTGTCATCACTTGATATCCGATCCCCCCATTTTCCACAACTATGTATTCAGGCCCAATATAATCGACCTTGCCTTTTATATAATCATACAAATTAATTCTCTCCCTGATTTTGCTGTACCTCTCATTTTATCATAAAAAGGGGGTGTTGTTCATTAAAAGTTATTTAGTAGGCGCAAAGACTTTTACAATAAAGGATATCCCGTTTCATTACATTTGAGGTATTATCCCTTCCTACAGTTTGTAGACAAATGGGGTTCTATCTATATTTTAAACAAGGTATTGGAACGGGTGTGCGAGACTCCTGCGGGGAAAGTGCGTCCAGGGGAGACCGTGGCATAAAGGCGCAGAGGGAGGAAAGCGAGTGCCTGGAGTCAACGTTCAAATTGTACAAACCCTAAAAAACTGCAGACAAACCCGATTTTCATCGAGTGTACCTACAGTCTGGAGGATGGGTGTCATCCCATCCTAATTTAACGAATATGGCTCATACTCTTTAATGAGCTGTTTATATTGGTCTTTATTCATGATTGGAATCCCTTTTTGCAGTTCCTCCTGCTTGTATGCTTCAAGTTTACCAACGTCTATTTGGTAGAAAGTATGAATGATCTTGGCATGCTCGGGCCTTCCGATAAAAATGGATAACGTACCATCTTCCCTCATCCCAAGGTAACCATTCGCTTTTAAAAGCGGAGATATGTCATTTTCAATTTTCTTCATGACAATCTGCTCTTCATTTTGATCGACCACTTTCCATCCTTCATATTTTGACCAAAAATCCTCCATCGACCAAATTGTTTCTGTCAATTTCTCTTCACTTAATTCGCCATCCAGATACATACGCTGAAGAATGACCTTCCTTTCAATAGGATCATTTTCCTTTTGAACGGTTTCTTCGGCAAAAACGGTTAAGCAAATTGGCAATATGAAAAGCGTCACGAAAAATTGGATTCTAAGTTGATTAATCAATATATTCACCTCTTAAGGCGTTTACTTTTTATGTAGTTTGACCCCAAATAAGGATTATTAACCAGAAAAAAATCAAAAAGAGCTGACTCCGTATTGGGTCAGCCCACTAATTATTTTAAGTGATTTTCGTGAATGTTAAGGTTATCGAACAAGTCATTGGCATCCAAAATGATCATTTCCCTCGTATCCCCATCCCGAAGATTGTTATCAAGTGTCATCGTCCTGAAATAGACACCTTCATCGGTGGTTACATATAGGGTACGGCCATTGGTAAGGGGTCCGATTTCCGTCTTGATTCTTTCTTTAACATCTTTTGCTTGGCTGTAGTCATCAAGCCGCAAGGCTACCAGCATTTCATCTTTCATGATGATTGTCCTGGCATCGATGACCGGCTCCATTTTATTGGCGATACCATTTACTTTATCGGCAAAAGCACCTTCATAAGAATTATAATAAGATGATTTTGCCTTAAGCGGTTTACTTTCATGTCCATGGTAGTTACGATCACTCTTACTGTACGCATCATCTTTATCGTATAAACCTTGCACCATATTCTCATAATTGATGTTGCGTACCAATGCATCTTTTTTATTGTACCCTGTATCATTGGTGATATTTTCATTTTCCGCTGCATTATTATTAGCACATCCAACCAAACTGACGGCGGCCAATACCGTACAAAGCGGATGTGCCCATTTTATTTTCTGCACCAATAACCCTCCCATTGCAATAGAATGAGCTATATTCCGCTCATAATTAGCATGGGTGTCGAACGGGAAATGTACTCTGTAAGATACGGCCAAAATCCCGTTTTAATTCCTATTAAGGGAAGAAATCCTTTCCGCCAATTTTTCATTCATCTCCATCCGCTCCGAAAAACCTTCCACGGTCATTTTCCAGACCGAATGAAGCTGGGAAGAACTTTTATTAAGACGATTCCATTCACGGAAAATATCGGTAGGATAAGTTAAAGCATATAAAAAGGCCAGGTCTGACTGATACCTTTGCATCTGCGGAACTTCCCACAGTTCGGTGGCCGCATCATCCAAATGAGGCGAAATTCGATTTGCATACTGTAAATAATCTATGCACCTCGGGGCTTTCGCCATTAAGTCAAAATCGATTAAGGTCAAAGTGCCGTCCGCCCTCCGCAAGAAATTATGGTGGGCACAATCACCATGAATGATGACTTTCTTTTCCTTATTCCATAAAGACTGATTTTTATCAAACCCCTCTAGCGACCATTCACCCCATCTAATCCATTCCTTGATAATATCTTCGGAAACATATTGGCGAACATATGAAAAGTTCTTTTTAAATAGTGATAAGCGTTCTTTCCACTTTTTTGATTGATTGAACACAGGAGCGTTAATGGAGATATGTTCCGACACATCATGGAAGCTTTCCAGTAACTGAATGCCCTCTAAGCGGTCCTTATTATTGGAGTATCTGAATTTTTTCTTACTCGGCGGAAAATAGTCCATACTGCCATACCATTTCTCTTTAAATTGAAAGGGCATTAGATTCTGATGAATATAATACGTTTGATGAAATCCCTTTTGTTTTAACAAAGAAGTCAATTCCCTTTGCCGATCCCATTTTTCAAAACTGTCGAATCCTTTAAGGATCATAGGATGACCCTTTTCAAAAGTTAATAAATAGACACTGCTTTGAATATGGTGGACTTTCTTTGGCTTACGATTTAAATAAGAGAGGAGACGAGTGTTAAAGACACTGTCTCCTTGATAATTAGTAGTCATCGCTTTCATCTACATATGTCGGTATCCCAAATGTTTCAGGCGCACGAACGCCCCCGAATTGGCCTGGCTGGCCTCCCATTTGTCCAGGTAACATAGCTTCCGGCTGACCACCAAGCTGACCGCGCATCATGTCTGGCTGACCACCAAATTGTCCCGGCATCATCCCTGGTTGGCCTCCATTTTGGCCGCCCATCATCATGTCCGGCTGACCACCAAATTGTCTCGGCATCATACCTGGCTGGCCTGGGTTTTGGCCGAACATCATACCTGGCTGACCTGGGTTTTGACCGCCCATCATCATGTCCGGCTGACCACCAAATTGTCTCGGCATCATACCTGGCTGACCTGGGTTTTGGCCGAACATCATACCTGGCTGGCCTCCGTTTTGACCACCCATCATACCTGGCTGACCTGGGTTTTGACCGCCCATCATCATGTCCGGCTGACCACCAAATTGTCTCGGACCTGGGTTTTGGCCGCCCATCATCATGTCCGGCTGACCACCAAATTGTCTCGGCATCATGCATTGACCTGGGTTTTGACCGCCCGCCCATCATTGACCTGGGTTTTGGCCGCCCATCATCATACCTGACTGATATGGGTTTTGGCTGCCCATCATCATGTCTGCATTGGCTGGCCTCCGTTTTGGCCACCCAACTGCTGGTATGGGTTTTGACCACCCATCATCCATCCGGCTGACCTGGTTTTGACCGCCCATCATCATTTTGTTTTGGCCGCCCATCATCATGTGGCATAGGTTTTGGCCGCCCATCATCATGCTGGCCTGGGTTTTTCCGTTTTGGCCGCCCATCATCATACCTACTGGCTGCCTATAGGTTTTGGCCGCCCATCTGGCTGACCTGGGTTTTGGCCGCCCATCATCATTGGAAGTTTTGGCCGCCCATCATCATCTCCTGGCCTGGGTTTTGGCCGCCCATCATCATCTGGCTGACCTGGGTTTTGGCCGCCCATCATCATACCTGGCTGACCTGGGTTTTGGCCGCCCATCATCATACCTGGCTGGCCTGGGTTTTGGCCGCCCATCATCATGTCATATGATTCTTCTGACTCATCTTCATATTGGAATGGCATCTCCATTCCCATCTGAGACTGTTTCGGTGACATCCCTGGGTATGGGGCCTGCTGCTGTGATTGAACGGATTGATATTGGTGATAATCTGGATGGTGATGTGCATTGGCATCCATTTTTTTGTTCCCTTGATACTGCCCCTTCACTCCCGGCCCATAAGTTCCAAGTAACCCCTTATTACAGCCGCAATCCTCCTCATCCTCACCGGCAGTCTGGGAATAATGCTGAGGGTAGTTTTGATTGTATGAAGAAGGCGATTCGCCTGGTGACTCATAATCTTGTTGCATATATGAACCTGCTGCCTGAGCTTGTTGATTCATCCCTCCATAATAATGGTGCGGAACCGGTGCAGAGGCTTGATATGGATAATGTTGCTGGCTTGTTGCATTCATGCTCGCCCCTTGGACGAATCCTTGATCCATCATTTGCATGTCAGGAGATTCCACCCATGTATCAGAGCTCTCTTCCATCATTTGATAACCTTGTATTTCCGGAGCCGCCTGATACCCTTGTGCGCCTTGATATGGTGCTTGTTGCATACCTTGCATGTGCATTTGCGCCCATGGTGGCGGCTGAATACAATGACCGCTTCCAGGCAAGATTGGCGTTACTGGAATACAATCATCCACCGGCTCACTATATTCCTGAGCTGGCTGTACAGCTGGCTTTTTCTTCTTTTTGGTTACTGGCTCTTCTTTTTTCTTTGGTAAAGGTGGTGGTGCTGGAGGCTTTTGCACACTCATATTGGTCATGTTGACCATATAATAATTATTGATGTCGATCTCCGGAATCACCGGCATGGGCACTGGCACTTCTTTTGGAACGATTACTTGCTTTTCTTTAATGATTGGCTTTGGCTGAACGATTTTCTGCTCTTTCTTAACTGGCTGTGGAACGATTTTCTGCTCTTTTACTGGTTTTTGAATGATAGGTTGCTCTTTTATCGGCTGTTGAAATTTTGGCTGCTCTTTTACCGGCAGTTGAAATTTCGGCTGTTCTTTTACTGGTTGTTGAAATTTCGGCTGTTCTTTAACAGCCGGTTTTTGCATAATTTGCTGCTCTTTCTTAGGTGCTGACTGAGGCTGGAACTGTTGAGTTTGGGATTCTTTCATTCCCGGCTGAATATTCACGTTTGGTTTACCCGTTTCTTTTATTACAGCTCCGGATGTCCCTGGTATTTTAATTTTCATTCCAGGCATCATCATGTCCGGGTTGCTTAATTGTGCGTTAACTTTTTTAAGTTCTTCAAAACTGACGCCGTATTTTTTGGCGAGTTTCCAAAGTGTATCGCCTTTTTGGACTATATGAATTTTCACGCTGTTAACCCCTCCTGTGCATATGTCCATATATTCTATGAAGCAGTGGGTGAATTGCTATTATTTTTATCATGAAAACATATGCGTGAAAAATGACTTTTATGATTGGATCAATGATTTAGGGACATAGAAGGTACTTTTTTGGAGAGGAAATAAATGATGGGACATCTCGTAAAAGGAAATTCACCCCTTTGGATTCCATTCCTGAAACGCTTCTTTCAGGCTTCTGTCTAAACTCAGGGAAATCCGGGTATAAGAAAGTAATGACCTAAGGCTTTGTCTTCAGGTACTTATCTTACATCCCTGGGGGTAATAATAATGAAATGGAAAGGTAGACAGGGCAGCTCGAACGTCGAGGACAAAAGAGGCATGAGCACAAAAGGCATGGCCGGAATCGGCGGAGGGGTCGGATTGGTAATTGTCTTGATCGTGACGCTCCTTGGCGGTAATCCAAGCGAATTGCTAGGCAGCTTGAATTCCACTGAATCAAACAATGGCGGCTCTTATGTCGAAACTGATGAAGAGAAGGAACTTGCGCAGTTTGTATCTGTCGTCCTAGCAGAAACGGAGCAGGTCTGGACAGAAGAATTCCGTAAAAATGGACTGGAATATAAGGAACCGAACCTTGTCCTGTATTCGGGTAGTGTCGAATCGGCATGCGGGATGGCAGCTTCTTCGGTAGGGCCATTTTATTGTCCGGGTGACATGAAACTATATATTGATCTCAGCTTTTATCAAGAGTTAAAGCAAGAATTCCAGGCACCCGGGGATTTCGCCATGGCCTATGTCATTGCCCACGAAGTCGGACATCACGTTCAGACACTTCTAGGGACAACGGAAAAGGAAATGCCCGATCGTTCAAAGGTCAGCGAGACCGAATATAATAGGTTTTCTGTACGTCTTGAATTACAGGCCGATTATTTGGCTGGAGTTTGGGCACATCATGTCCAAGGAGAGAATTTGCTTGAAGAAGGCGATCTTGAGGAGGCCTTGAATGCAGCAAGTGGTGTGGGGGATGACCGTATCCAAGAAAGAGCACAAGGGTACGTGGTGCCAGACAGCTTCACGCATGGTACTTCCGAACAGAGGAAACGGTGGTTCAATAAAGGATTTAAATCCGGTGATATGAATGAAGGCAATACTTTTAAAGCGAATAACCTTTAAAAGTTCTTACCTGTTTCGATTACATAATAAAAAGGGGGTCTAATCCCCCTTTTTATTATGATCCAAAATCTTTTTAGAAAGCACTGACTCAAACGCGCTCGAGCATTCTGTTTAATGCTAGGATGGCATTATCCGCAATGTTCTTTTCCACTTTTATCGGATTGATGATGATACCTTCTTCAATGGATTCAAGCGCCCATAGCAGGTGAGGCAGATCAATCCGGTTCATTGTAAGACATGGACACATATTCGGATTTAACGAGATGATGTTCTTGTCAGGATTATTGGCGATAAGACGCTTGACAAGGTTCATTTCCGTGCCGATTGCCCAAGAACTACCTGGTTCGGCTTTTTCGATCATATTTATAATATACGATGTCGAACCCGCATAATCTGACAAGGCGACTACTTCACGGCGACATTCGGGATGAACGATGATATTCATTTCAGGCTGCTCCGCTCTAAGCGTTTCAATATTCGCCGTAGTGAAATTTTCATGGACTGAACAATGTCCTTTCCAAAGAAGTACCTTCAGATCTTCCAGTTCCCCTTCATAGATCAATTCATCCTTATGCGGATCCCAGACAGCCATTTCATTCAATGGGATTCCAAGGTCAAAGGCGGTATTCCTCCCAAGGTGCTGATCGGGAAGAAAAAGGATTCTTTCTTTTTGCGAGAGGGCCCACGAGACCATCCCCTGTGCAT
This sequence comes from Peribacillus sp. FSL P2-0133, assembly GCF_037975445.1. NCBI lineage: Bacteria > Bacillati > Bacillota > Bacilli > Caryophanales > Bacillaceae > Peribacillus > Peribacillus sp. FSL P2-0133. Next base: position 4,113,949 of record NZ_CP150254.1, read on the forward strand.
TGGAAGACGTCACCGTCGCCCCGCCATTTTTCCCTACAAAAGCTTTGATGGCCGCAGTGGAATTCACATAAGTTAGCGGAAGGATTGTATCGCCAAATAAATCCTGAAGCTTTGTCCACGCCCGTTCCGTTTGTTCAATATCGGCCATATCCGCCATGGAGCAGCCTGCACGCATGTCAGGAAGGATAACTGTCTGCCCTTCTTCCGTCAAAATATCCGCTGTTTCAGCCATGAAATGCACGCCACAAAACACGATATAATCCGCTTCGCGATTTTGCGCGGAAAGCTGGGCCAATTGAAGTGAATCCCCCGTTGAATCCGAAAATTGAATGACTTCCTCCCGTTGATAATGATGACCTGGGATATAAAGACGGTTCCCCAGTCGTTTCTTAATCTCATGGACCCGATTCTCCATCTCTTCCTTTGTCATCGTTTTATACTTTTCAGGCAATGCATTTCCTGCTGTTTTAGCCATCTCCAAAATGTTCATTTCAATATCCCCTCCTGCTCTTTGACCTTTGCGCTAATATCAAGTGCTCTGACACTGTGCGTCAAGCTGCCCAACGAAATATAATCTACCCCTGTTTCCCGATATGAGGCTAGATTGTCTAAATGGATCCCTCCAGAAGCTTCAGTTATGATGTGGGCGGGAACCAATTTAATCAGTTGCTTGATTTCTTCGGGGCTCCGGTTATCGAACATGATGATATCTGCACCGGCTTCCACAGCTTCAAGCACCTGTTGTGGTGATTCCGTTTCCACCTCAACTTTAGTGGTATGTCCCAGTTTGGATTTTACCGTTTGAACCGCTTTCGTTATGGACCCAGCGAAAGAAATATGGTTGTCCTTTATCATGACTGCATCATACAGACCATATCGGTGATTGAATGCCCCGCCGGAACGGACCGCATATTTTTCAAGCATCCGCAGGCCTGGCGTAGTTTTCCTCGTATCACATGCTCTCGTCTTCGTCCCCTCTAAAATCATGGCAGCTTTATGAGCCTGTGTCGCAATGCCAGACATACGCTGCACTAGATTCAAAACGACCCGTTCCCCTTTTAAAAGGGAGGCCATATCGCCGGTCATTTTCGCAAGCTGCTGTCCTTCTTCGAAAACTTCGCCATCTTGAACAAAAAGGAAAACCTCGATTTGCTCATCCAACAATGCAAATCCCGTCTTGATGACGTCCCCTCCACTAAAGACCCCGCCTTCTTTTGCGATGAATGTCAAAGTTCCTTGTTCACCTTGATCAAAAATCGTATCACTCGTTACATCGCATTCCCCTATATCTTCCATTAAAAATTGTTGCAGCATCTGCTTAAGCTTCAATATATTCATATAGTCGTCTCCCTTTCACTCGGTTTTTTACATCCGTGCAAGCAAGGATAACCGAATTTTCAAGCCATTGGGCGTCATCCTCGTTTGGATAGTCACTGCGGAAATGACCGCCCCTGCTTTCCGTTCTGGTCAATGCGGATTCGGCAATCAGCCACGCCACGATTATGGCATTGATTTTCGTTATTTCTTGTATCGATAATGCCGTTACTTCCATATGCAGCAATTTTTCGATATTAAATGTCTCAAGATAATCCTTCAGTCGAGTTAAACCCTCTTCATTTCGAACGATTCCCGCTTCATTCATTAACTTTTCCTGCAATGTCGTGAGATCAGGTAAAAAGGAAATTTGACTGGAACTCTTGGACTGCTCTTTCTCTTCCGGTATCGACCTTGCCGGGGCTTTAGCTAGGAAACGGCCAAGCGTATTTCCAAAAACCAATCCTTCGAGAAGGGAGTTGCTTGCCAATCGGTTTGCACCATGTACACCAGTGCATGCCACTTCACCAACTGCATACAAAGAGGGTACAGAGGTTTGCCCCGATTCATCCACTTCAATCCCTCCCATTAGAAAATGGTTTCCTGGTGCAACCGGGATTTTTCCCAATTGAAGGTCCAGCCCGCTTTTTTCACACAATGAGCTCACTGTCGGAAAACGATTTTTAAAATCCTTAATCATCGAAATATCCAAAAATACCTTTTCACCACGCTGCAAATAAGAAAAAATCGTCTGTGCAACAATATGCCTTGGTGCTAGATCTTTTAAGCTATGGACATCCTCCATGATCGGCCTTCCCATTTCCGTCACTAATCTCGCACCATCCCCGCGAACCGCTTCTGAAACGAGCCCTTTCGCTTTGCCATTCACAAAAAGCAGGGTCGGATGGAATTGTATGAATTCCATGTCACGAACTTTTGCACCGGCCTTGAATGCAAGTGCGATTCCATCACCTGAAACCGTTTGTGAATTTGAAGTGAAATGGTATAGGGAACCACAGCCGCCTGTAGCCAAAACCGTATGTTCCGCATGATAGGCAACAGGATCCCCTGCCTTATCAAGTGTTTTGACTCCTATGCAAGAATCATCTTGCCCTATGATCAACTCCACTGCAGCAACATTCTCCATCACAGTAATCGATGATTTTTTCAAGCGCCCTATAAGATGTTCCATCATGTACTTTCCTGTAGCATCCCCGTGACTATGAAGGATTCTTCGTTCACTGTGGGCGCCCTCCATGCCAAGCAATAGAGTTCCGTCATCATCATGGTCAAATCGCATACCCGAATCAATAAGTTCAGCTATAACCGAAGGTGCCTCTTCGACGAGCTTTTCCACTGCCTTCACCTTGTTATATCGCTGACCAGCCGCCAGCGTATCTTTTTTATGAAAGGATACTCGGTCACGATCAGATATTGCAGCAGCAATCCCGCCCTGTGCTAAATAAGAATTACCATGACGGATATTTGATTTTGTGATGAGTATCACATGCTTATGTTCACTTGCTTCCAATGCCGTTTTCAAGGCAGCAATCCCGCTGCCTATCACGATGATTTCCGCTTTTACCATTATTTCATTCCTCCTGTTTATGACAGGTGTCTTGACAACTATATTTACATATTATTAAACTATTATCAAGAGTTTTTTAAGATTAAAGGATGGAAGTGATTTCTTGATTTATTTGGATTACGCCGCAACAACTCCGATTGATGAGGAGGCTCTCGACGTATTCAGCCAAGCTTCCCGGAAGTTTTTCGGGAATGCGAGCAGTTTGCATGATATTGGCTCTGAAGCGGCACGTTTATTGGATATGTCACGGCAGCAACTCGCAGAAATGCTGAACATAAAAAAGGAAGGAATCATCTTTACGAGCGGCGGATCAGAAAGCAACATGCTTGCCATCAATACATTCATCGCTTCGAAACCATCCTGGCAGAACCACTTGATTGTAAGCAGAACTGAACATGCATCTCTTGCCAATTTCGTTGAAAAACTTGAACTAGAAGGATTCGAGGTTACTTATTTAAGGCATTTGAAAGATGGCCGGGTTGATATTGAACATCTGCAGGAATGTATGTCGGAGAAAACATGCTTGGTCATTGTCCAGCATGTGAATTCGGAAATCGGGGTCATTCAACCCATTGAACAAATAAGTGAAATCGTTCGAAAACACCAGGCTTTTTTTCATGTGGATTGTGTCCAATCATTTGCTAAATTACCGCTTGGGAAGATAGCTGCCTCATGTGATGGATTATCCGTTTCCAGTCATAAAGTTTATGGTCCAAAAGGGACTGGGGCCGTCATTTTCCCGGACATCCACCGGTTGAAGCCTTCGGTACCGAATATCACTCATGAATATGGTTTCAGACCAGGAACAGTGGACGTACCCGGAATTGCTTCCTTCGTAACCGCTGCCAAGAAATTGGGGGATATCATGGAAGATGAACGGAAACGGATTTCTACACTTAGGATGCAATTGATCCAACGGCTAACGGAAAGGAAAATTGATTTTCAAATCATCGAAGCAAAAAGCGAGCAATTGCCTCACATTCTGGCGCTGACCTTCGCTGGATTGCAAGGACAGTACATCATGCTGGAATTAAACCAGAAAGGATTCGCTGTTTCGACGGGAAGCGCCTGTCAAATCGGTAAACAGGATCCTTCAAAAACGATGATGGCCATTGGGAAAAGCAAAGATGAAGCCCATCAATTCGTCCGCCTTTCATTTGGCAAAAACACGACGGCGGACGACATTCACAAGTTGGCGGAATGCATCGAAGGAATAGCTGCCATTCGATAAAACCCTCCAAACTGTGTTAGAATGTTTGTAATTAAAGAGGTGAATGTTTATGGAAAGAAAGAAATTACTCGGGGAAGAAAGACGGACGAAACTCTTACATTTATTGCAAACAAGCGCGGAGCCTGTAACGGGCAGCGAGCTTTCGCAGATAACGAATGTAAGCCGGCAGGTTATCGTTGGTGACATAACCCTCCTGAAAGCGCGGAATGAACCTATCATTGCCACGAGCCAAGGCTATCTGTACTTACAAACGGGGAGCACGCAAAAGCCGGAAAGGATCATTGCTTGCCAACACGATCCTTCACGGACCCAAGAAGAGCTATATTTACTCGTGGATATCGGCATCACGGTTAAAGATGTCAAAATCGAGCACCCCGTATACGGCGACCTAACCGCTTCCATCATGGTCAGCAGCCGGAAGGAAGTTCAGCAATTCCTTTCAAGGGTGACGGCAACGAACGCATCTTTTTTATCGGAACTGACGAGCGGCATCCATCTCCATACACTGAGCGCAGCATCTGAAGAATTGCTCGACGAAGCGGAGTGTGCTCTAAGGGATGCTGGCATTTTAGTCGATTGAATGAACGCAAAATCCTCAAAAGCCATATCTTTTGAGGATTTTTTTATTGGCCATTATGCTCACTCATCAACGGAATTGCTTTCATTTGAGCTGCCTTCCCCGGAGTTTTCTTCCTCGTTACTTCTCAACTGCCCGATAAGACTAATGACGGAACCCGACCGCCTGAACCCAGCCTCCCGTCGCTTGGATTAATTCAGCATCAGATGGCTTCTCTTCCATATAAGGATATTGATATTTTGTAGTTCCTGCTCCTTACCTTGCTCTTCTTCCTTTTCATCCTTTTCTTGGTCTTTTTCTAGAACACTATTTTTAAGTTCGGCAATTCCGCCTATCGCTTGCATCTAATTCCCAATCGCCTGCAACAAAATTGAATTGATTATCCATCTCTGCTGACCACCACCCTCTCTCTGCATTTTTGATAAAAAAGGTGCTTCCACTGATTTAGTCATCAACGTATGTATTACTGTTCCTATTTCCACAGGCGGACTAACGGGATTTACTTATTGTATTTGCTTTCATCACGATCGGTGTTTGTTTTCCATCCAGAATCATAGGCTCTTTTTATCATGAAAAACTTTAAAGTCATCTTCCTCAAAATCAAATAATGAATAGCATTTCTTCCTGCCTATTGCTATATATTGAATTATAAATCTTAACGAACACAAAAAATGCCCCGGAAATACTCCCGGGGCACCCTTCTTATTCATTGTAAAAACTCAGCTGAGGTTATACCATTTATCATTCATCGTTGCGGTACACCAGTTCGGACTTTAAAGCATGAATAGCTTCCCATGATCGAAACCGTACATCCTAAGGCCTCGAGCTCAGAGATCGCTCCTGGAATGAGGACATCATCAAGAGACATTTCGATGTCGATGATGAAGAAGTAATTGCCCAATCCTGTTTTCATTGGTCTCGATTCAATCTTGGAAAGGTTCAATTTCCTCCAGGAAAAAGCGGAAAGGACTTGGTGCAGCTGTCCTGAGTGGTCAGCAGGCAGCTGAATCATCAAGGTCGTTTTCTTGTCCCCTTCAACGGTCAAATGCCCTTCAAAGTCGACTTCACTGTTGGATACGACGATAAACTTGGTGTGATTATGTTCGTAATCGTGAATATTTTGTTTTACAATCGTCAAACCGTACTCTTCCGCAGCCATATCATTTGCAATCGCAGCAATATTGATATCCGGATTCTCCATCACCATCTTCGCAGCGGCTGCAGTGGATGTGACATACTCATATGGAATGCCCCTTAGCTCATTATGTAGAAATTTGCGGCATTGAGCAATGGCATGGGAATGCGAATAAACCATGTCAGGTTTGAAACCAGGATATGCATGATCTGGATGCACCATATAATGCTGTTGGATTGGAATAGTCACTTCGCCTTTCATCGGTAATGTGACTTCATGGACTAAGTAATCCATCGTTATATTTACCGAACCCTCCAAAGCATTCTCGATCGGCACGAGCGCGTGATTCACTTCCCCGTCCCGAACAGCATCAAGGCAGTCCGGAATCGTGTTCATCGGTATTTTTATATCATTAGGAAATAGTCGCGATACAGCTAAATCCGTGAATGTTGCTTTTGGTCCAAGAAATGCAATTTTTGATGTCATATTATAAACTCCTTCTCACGGAAAATCTACTGTTTATGTTATGCCATTTTCTGATTTTTTACAATACTTAATCGTTAATTTCCTCTTACAAATGAAAACAGCCTGTACATCTGAAATGTACAGGCTGTTTTCATGCGCCGTTACCAATGATTTCGACTTTTTCGACGAACTCCATTTTACGCAGTTTAGTAAGCAGATCATCAATATCCATCGTCATCCCGCCCGTATTAAGGGATAGGGTGACATTTGCACGTCCCTGCAAAGGAATCGTTTGGTGGATGGTCATGATGTTGCAACCGGATGAGGCGACGAGCCGTAAGAGCTCCGATAGAGTACCAGAACGATCTTCGAGATAGAAGAACAGTGTAATCAGCTTTTCCTTAACAACTGTATGAAACGGAAAAACCGTGTCACGGTATTTGTAAAATGCACTCCTGCTTAGGTCCACTCGCTTTACCGCTTCCCAAACTGATTCTGCTTTTCCCCGTTCAATCATTTCTTTTGCATCCAGCGTTTTTTTCATCGCTTCGGGAAGGACATCCTCTCGAACGAGGAAAAACTTCTGATCGGCCTTATTCAAACTTCGCACGCCTCCTTTTGCCTGCCATCATGGTTTACAATCAATCAACAAATTCAAATTCATATTCAAGGATACGGACGATATCGCCATTTGTCGCACCTTTTTGGCGAAGGCCTTCGTCGACTCCGAATGATCGAAGCTGTCTGGCGAAACGACGCACGGACTCATCACGGGTGAAGTCAGTCATTTTGAATAGACGCTCGATCTTGAATCCTGATACGGCAAAACTGCCATCGGGTTCGCGTTCAATGTTAAATTCATCAGACTGTGATGTATGTTTATATAGAACCCGGTGGATTCCAGTATTCTCTTCTTCATGTTCAAGAGGGAACTCAGGCGTCTCTTCGATTTTATCGGCAATTGCATAAAGAAGCTCACGGATCCCTTCACGCGTCACGGCAGAAATCGGGAAGACAGGATAGTCTTCTTCCAGCTTTTCTTTGAATGCCGCTAAGTTATCTTCTGAGTCCGGCATATCCATTTTGCTTGCTACAATGATTTGCGGACGTTCAGTCAAGCGCAGGTTATACTCTTCCAACTCTTTATTGATTGTTTGATAGTCTTCATATGGATCACGGCCTTCAAGACCCGACATATCGATTACATGAACGATTACCCTTGTTCTTTCAATATGGCGCAGGAATTGATGTCCAAGTCCCACACCTTCTGAAGCGCCTTCGATCAGACCAGGTAAATCGGCCATGACAAAGCTACGGTGATCTTCCGTTTCCACCATTCCCAGGTTCGGTACGATCGTCGTAAAGTGGTATTCGGCAATTTTAGGCCTTGCTGCTGATACGACAGACAGCAACGTGGATTTCCCTACACTTGGGAAACCAACCAAACCGACATCAGCCAATAGTTTCAATTCCATGACTATATCGCGTTCTTGGCCCGGTTCGCCGTTCTCAGCGATTTCAGGTGCAGGATTGGCAGGTGTAGCAAAGCGGGAATTTCCCCGGCCTCCGCGGCCACCCTTGGCGATAATGGCGCGTTGCCCGTGCTCAACTAAATCAGCAATGACTTCCTTCGTTTTATCATCAATGACAACCGTGCCTGGTGGAACCTTGATGACCATATCCTTTGCAGCCGCACCATGCATGTTTTTGGACATGCCATGTTCTCCGCGAGGTGCCTTAAAGTGACGTTGATAACGGAAATCCATTAATGTACGCAAGCCTTCTTCCACTTCAAAAACGACATTGGCCCCATTACCGCCATCTCCGCCAGCAGGTCCGCCTTTAGGTATGAATTTCTCACGACGATAAGCAACTATCCCGTTACCACCGTCTCCGCCTTTTACATAGACTTTCGTTTGATCGACAAACATGCTATCACTTCCTTGTTTTCTGCAAGTCATTTCTTGCTGTATACTTCTCTAAAAGTTAATATCCATCTTAAAAAATATTTCATCCTCATTACATTCAAGAATTTCAATTGATTGCTCGGCCGTCAATGAACTTTCCAAAAACTCGATCACTGGGGATTGATCAATGAACCTGCCTTGCATATGAAATGAACAGTGCATATCGCTCACTTCTTTTTTACACATGGAAACAGCCAGTATATTTTCAAAAAACGGATCCAGATTCTTATCCAGAATTTTAAAGAAATCGTTTGTCCAGCGATACATCAGCCCGTCCATCTCAGTTGAGCCTTCAAAAACATCAATGATTTCATATTCGCAATAAAAGGATCCATTATTCCAATTCGACGTCAACAGCATCTCGGTGAATTTAGGTAAATTCAAACTGGAAAGGCGTGCTTCATTCTGGGTTTCAACAATGATTTCATCAATGATGCCCTTGACACGATCGATTCTGTTCAACTCCAGATTCCCTTTGATGATTTGAATTTTATTCAGCCAGTCATGCCTGGTTTGACGCAGAGTTTCAATAGTCGTCCAATTTTTATCCATTATTAACACCTTCAATTATGATAAAGAAACTTTTTTCGGCTCTATCATGTTGAATACTTCCATTTGTACAGTATATCAAAAAAACAACAAACAGGAAATGAAGCTTGATTCACATGCCTTCACATGAAAGCCCCCGTCCAAAAAATACAGCCGCACACCCTGAGTTCTTTGGACGATGGTAGAGCCATTTGAACTAAAAAAGAGAATGGGCCTTATTTATGCACCAATTGGAGATATTATAGTTGAATTGGAGTGTCTATTTGGTTTAACCAAATCGGATGGATGAGTATTCTTGGATTTCCCCCCTGAAAGTTTAAGAAAGCCCGCCTATTGGCGAGCCATTTGTAAGTCAGAGGTTGTTTTCCTTATACTAATGACTAAAGTCTCCTGCAAAATGCTGGTTCGTTCCTATAGTATAAATAAAGGGCCGGACCCCTTCATCACTATATAACATACCATTATTAAAAATGACGCGGTATATAGTGTCTTGTAGAAGGAATCAGACCCTTTTGAGTCAGCCTCTGTTCAAAGATGCCAATTATGCTTCTTGTGCAACTGGATATACGCTTACTTTTTTACGGTCACGTCCGAAACGTTCGAATTTAACAACACCGTCTACTTTAGCGTATAGAGTATCGTCTCCACCACGGCCTACGTTCTCACCAGGATAGATTTTCGTTCCGCGTTGACGGTAAAGGATAGAACCACCAGATACGAATTGACCATCTGCACGTTTAGCGCCAAGACGCTTAGATTGAGAGTCACGTCCGTTCTTTGTAGAACCTACTCCTTTTTTCGAAGCGAAGAACTGAAGATTTAATCTTAACATTTGTTCCACCTCCTATTGGTTGAGGATAATTTTCATGTATTTACCATAATCACGTTCGATGGTTTGCAGCGATATGAGCATGCCGTTCAAAAGCAGCTGAACCTTCCCTTCCGATTCCGGCGAAAGATTCCCCGGAATGACGCAGCGAAGATAGCCGCCTTCTCTCCCTTGCTCAATCTCAGGCTCTACGTCCGTTAAGGACATGATTGCATTGACTGCCCCGAAGGAAACAGCCGATACACCTGCACAAACGATATCAGAACCTTTTTTAGCAAAATTAGCATGTCCGCTTAAGGTGAACGAAGCAATCCGTTCCTGCGGAGCATCAAATACAACTTTAATCATCTAGAATCAGCCCTTACGCGTTGATTGCTTCGATAACAACTTTTGTGTATGGTTGACGATGACCTTGTTTTTTACGATTGTTCTTTTTCGCTTTGTATTTGAAAACAGTGATTTTCTTTTGCTTACCTTGTTTTTCGACAGTACCTGTTACAGTAGCGCCTTCAACTAGTGGAGCACCGACTTTCACGTCTTCGCCACCTACGAATAAAACTTTGTCAAATGTAACAGTTTCGCCTGCTTCTGCGTTTAATTTTTCAATGTAAACCGCTTCGCCAGCTGCTACTTTAATTTGTTTACCGCCAGTTTCGATAATTGCGTACATACTTGCACCTCCTTAAATGTCTCAGACTCGCCAATCACAGGCGTTTTACCAGAAAGGCAAAAGCTTAAAACCTGTTGTTGAGCGGTTGTAGCACGGGTGCTACAAACATAACATTAAAATCCTAACATGAAACAGGAAGGGCTGTCAATATGTTTATTAGAATTCCCGCTCTTCACTCGAAAGCCCTCCCGATTTCCTGAATGCTTCCGAAGCGCTTGATGGAATAGGCATTCCTCGAACCTGGGATAAAAGATAGGTATATCTTTTTAGCGATCAATTCCTCCAGTGTCGGCCGATATGATTCTTTTTCACCAAGCAGCACGTCCGCCACCGCTTTACTGACCTCCACCCAGACTGCTTCATCATCCGTCTTCCTGTGTTCCAGCAATTCCCGTTCCAACCGGAAGGCCACCGTTTCCGGGCTCTCGATTTTACCGCTTCCACTGCACACCGGGCATGGTACCGACATCATTTCACTTAAAGACGGGGAGGTTCGTTTTCTCGTCATTTGTAAAATGCCCAATTCCGTAAAGCCGATGACCTGGATTCGCTTCTCATCCCTCACCGCTTCCTTTTTGACGATATCGATGATTTCCTGCTCATGCCGAGAATTGTCCATATTGATGAAATCTATCAAGATGATCCCGCTGATATTCCTCAATCTCAGTTGACGGGCGACTTCTTTCGCCGCAGCCTGATTAACCGCAAACAATGTTGCTTCCTTCGCCACCTTGCCGGTGAACTTACCTGAATTGACATCGATTACGGTGAAAGCTTCCGTTTCTTCAAAAATTAAATATCCGCCATTCTCTAGCCAAACGATTTTCTTGGCCATTTTCTCAACTTGCGCTTCGACATTCCATTCGGAAAAAATATTCTTTGGACCCGATACATGGGATATATCCCACTCCTTACGGTTTTCCTGTATCCACTTTTTCAACTCCAGATAAGCCTCGAAATCATCGATGGCAAGTTCCCCTGTCGCCGTTCCCGAAGACATTTCAGAAATGATCATGTCAAGGTATGCGTCCCTCTCATAGAGTATGGACGGGGCCTTAAAGGACGCAGCCTTAACTTCAAGCCCTTTATAGAGCTCCCGCAATCCAGTTAACCTGTCAAGGAATACCGATTCACTTTCGTTCTCCATAGAGGTGCGGACAATCAATCCCTCATCAGGATTTTTATGCTGCAAGGCCGTTTCCCGCCACTGCTTTTGAAGATCATTGTTTTTGAATTTCTTTGAAACACCAACATAATCTATTCCATGTATGTATACGAGGGATTCTGTTGAAAACTCGATCAGCCCAGTCAATTTAGCTCCTTTGGTGCCCGTTTCATCCCGAGTCACCTGAACTAGCAGCTTTTCTCCCTGATGGACAAATTGACCGATGGATGTTTTCCCATCACTTTTTTTTGTCAGCTGGAAAGAGGGAATCTCGTCACGGTGTAAAAAACCATTCTTCTCTGCACCATAATCAATGAAGACGGCATCCATTCCCGGTAAAACCTTCGTCACTTTCCCAAGATAAATATTACCGACCGTACTGCGCTTTTGAGGCGGCATGATTTCAAGTTTACGTAAAACACCATTCTCTAGTACAGCCACTCTTTTTTCGCGTGAAGCTAGGTTCGCGATCATTTTTTTCATCAAAAAAAATCCTCTCCTCAATTTGAAGAAAGGATAACATATTTAATAAGAATATAATAGGTCGCCGATTTTCCCGTTTGTCATTTTCTCGGAAAAATAGGCGTGAAGGATTTCCGTTTCATCCAACGAGCCGCTCTCTTTCCCGTTTTTCATGATGATGACGGGGTGTTTACAACCGCGTTGAAACAGTTCCAGCACTTTATAAATCGGTTCTTGTGAATCCACCGAGATTGGCTTCAGTTTCGCTAAATCATTCGTATGCCCGTAATGGCGCTGCAAAAGAAAGCGGATGAAAGCATAATACCTCTGCCGCCATTCCATGACGAGTGAGAGACTTATGAAAAAGATGATGAGCCAGATGTTCAAATTGAGCGGATCCAGAATGATCCAGGTCAAAAAAGCCAGGACAGCGAATACTGCAGAAAAGTGAAGTGTATGTTTCTGCGCTTCCAGAAAGGTGCAGTATAGGGATACACCGATGAATAGCAGCCGTCCCCCGTCCAAGGGCCAAATTGGCAGCAGATTAAAAATCAGCAGCATAAGATTCATATACAAAAAGGGCTGATACAGCTCATATGGAATGATAGAAAAGAAATAGAGCAAAAAAGCTGCACCAATGAGCCAAACATGTTGAAGCGGACCGGCAAGGACCACCGCCAAATCCTCCTTCAAACTCTTATTTCCGTACTCCTCAGTCTCGACAGCCCCGCCAAAAGGAAGCAGCTGGATTGACTTTATCCGCCATTTGAAATGCTGGGCACAGACAGCATGCCCCATTTCATGAATGAAGACGATGAGCAACAGCATCATCACTTCAACGAAATGGGCAGTGAGGATGGCGATGCCAATGACAAACCACAATGTCGGGTGCACCCTGATTTTAAACAGTAATTTCCCATATTCACTCAAAGGAAATCACCTTTTTAGGATCGACGAAAGCATCATTTTCTTTTATCGCCAAATAAAATCTGCCCTTGGATCCATCTTCACTTAGTGTAACCTGTCCGACTTCATTGCCCTTTTTAACGAACTCATACAATTTCACATCAATTCCTTCCAGCTGCCCATACCAAGATTCACTTTTATTGGCATGCTGAATGACGACCGTCTTTCCAATCCCCTCCTTTTCACCGGCAAAAATGACTACCCCTTCATTGACGGCCTCGACCTTTGAGCCTTTGCTCGTTTCCAATATGATTCCCTCACCGTTCGTCTCGAAGTTTTGGGTAATCTTCGCAGAGGCTGGCATTGCATATTCTCCATTCGAATCAACGGTTTCCTTATCGGCTTCATTCGGTAAAAAAGCGATCGGTTTACCAAACGCACTTTCATACCAGTTGGAGATTGAAGCGAATTGAAATTCCTTGTTCATATTCTCCGTGACAAAACTTCTGGCAGGGTCCAGCCTTACAGAAGGGTGTTTGAACATCACAGCGATAATCAAGAACAGGCATACACTGGCAAGGATTTTAAAGAAAAAATATTCTTTCTTGAAGAGCGGATGATCTTTCTCGGAATACCCGTTATATGAATCAATCCCATATGGTTCCTCATTGTTGATCTCCGTCCAACTACTGCCACCTGCCGGTTTATCATTGAACTTGCGTCTCTTGGCGATACGATTTCGGATATCTTTCCTGCGATCATCCATTCCAGATTTCCCCCCTGCTCATGTCAAAGCGCTATATTACAACGTATGAGCAACTTGTCCAGACTATGACGGAGAAAAGATTTTCTTTCTGCACATCCCTGAAAAATTTTTTTCCAATGAAAAATCATCCGGAAACTTATGAATTTCCAAGGAGATTCGGTTATTGATTTAGAAAATCGAATAATTGAGATTGATATTGTTCCCCGAAATTTGTTATAATAAAGTGGTTTTAACATTATCGAGGGGGAACATTTTTTTATGTCAATCGAAATAGGCAGCAAAGTACAAGGTAAAGTAACAGGTATCACTAATTTTGGAGCATTCGTAGAATTACCAGGAGGCTCAACAGGTCTTGTGCATATCAGTGAGGTAGCAGATAGCTATGTAAAAGACGTAAATGACCATCTTAAAGTAGGCGACCAAATTGAAGTAAAAGTGATTAGTGAGAAAGACGGAAAAACTGCCTTGTCCATCAAAAAGGCTATAGATAGACCCGAAGGGCAAACCTCTTCTTATACCAAACGCCCACCACGCCAAGGGGATAGCCGTTCTAAAGATTTTCGTTCAAAAGGTAATTTCCAACCAAAGGAAAATTTCGAAGATAAAATGGTTCGCTTTTTAAAGACTAGTGAAGAAAATTTATCGACTCTTAAACGCAGCACCGAGTCAAAACGCGGCGGCAGAGGCGGAAGACGCGGATAACCCGCGCTGCATTTTTAGCATATAGATCAGGCAGGCCAGTATATGGCTTGCCTTTTTTATTTTGCAAGAAGCATAAAAAAAAGCGAGGGCATCAAATGCTCCCCGCTTCCTGACAAAAGAATATAGATTTACCGCACGCTAAAGAATTTTTTCAATTTGGACATGAAGCCCTTTGGTTCGCTGCCAATTGGAGTCAAGGGCACAGATTCACCAAGGATCCTTCTGGCAATGTTCCGATAGGCAAGCGAAACTCTATTGTCCGGATTATAGGCAATGGGTTCCTTTTTATTCGCTGCCACAATGACTTGGTCATCATCAGGAATAACGCCGATCAAATCAATCTTAAGAAAATCGGCAACTCCATCGATGTCCATTTCTTCATCCTCATGTAGCAAATGGCCGCGAATCCGGTTGATGATCAATTGAGGCGGTTCAATATGCTCTTCTTTTTCAAGCAAGCCAATAATACGGTCTGCATCCCTGACAGCCGGTCTCTCTGCAGTCGTAACGATGATTGCCTTATCCGCACCAGCTATGGCATTCCTGAAGCCCTGTTCAATGCCTGCAGGGCAATCAATGATGACATAATCATAGTCAGGCTTCATATCGCTTATGAGTTTCCTCATCTGCTCTTCATTCACCACTGTTTTATCACTATTTTGTGGAGCTGGAAGCAAATAAAGCAAATCCTCGAAATGTTTATCCTTAATGAGCGCCTGGTGTATCTTACAGCGCCCTTCGACCACATCGACCAAATCATAGATGATGCGATTTTCCAATCCCATGATCACATCCAAATTCCGAAGACCAATATCCGTATCAATCAAGCAAACCTTCTTGCCTAGAAGAGCTAAAGATGTTCCTAAATTGGCGGAGGTGGTCGTTTTCCCGACACCACCCTTACCGGATGTTATAACTATTGCCTCTCCCACGATTAGAGACCCCCTTCTAATCTATTTAAATTAGGTCTATATTTCTTTAAGACTTGCAGTTTTTCTATAATGATATTTTCTTCTTCATCCATGAAGGCGCATTCCAAGTCATGTCCCCATTTCGTATATTGGTCAGGAGATAAATTCACTTGTCCGGCAATGCGCAGTTGGGCAGGCTTCATGACAGAGGCTGCTATTATGGCCTCATTATTCCCTTTATAACCGGCATGGGCTATTCCCTTTAGCTGTCCCATGATATATATGTTGCCACCCGCACGAACCGTTCCGTCGGGATTGACATCCCCAATTAAAAGTAAGTCTCCGGGAACTTCAAAAACCTGTCCCGACCTTATGACCTTGGTCACGGTCGTCACTTGGTTTTCATCTTTCCATCGTTTCGCTTCATCCTTCGTCAGGACATTCGAAATCATCTCATCTACGAAAAGCTTCTTCTTTTTATGGATGACCTCTTTAATCTTTTCTTCTTGTTGTTCATCAAGATAGCGGTTCCCTGTATGTACTTTTACGGAAATGGACGGGTCATTTTCTTGAAACTGATAGTTTGCCGAAAGCTTCACTTCTAACTCTTTCAATAATTCGGAAAATGAGCAAGAATCATCGAGATGAAGCATAAACCCGTCTTTTGTTCCCTTAATCATGACATTTTGCTGAATTCTTTTATTCATGACGTTTGTTTCACCTCAATGAAATATAATTCGACATAGGAAAACAAATTTCCTTTTTCTACGTACACGGAAAAGAGAAAATACATTTCCCACCTGCTTCTTAAGACACAGGAACGTTATTCCGTTTCTCTTTGCAAATCAAGCTTTTCAATCATTCTCTTTAAAGGATAGCAGCTGATGATAATGAACGCTAGATTCAATAATAATGTCGGAATCAATCTCCGTTCCGCAAATTCACCAAATCCCATATCTGCAAAAGATAGGATGATATTCATCTGAAAAATGACGACCTCTAAGACTGCCGTGAATAAAAGCGCAGTAAGGCAGGCAATCAAAATATTATTTTGCAGGATTTTCATGCTTTTCGATATCAGATAGGCAAGAAAAGGCAGCAGGAACATGTAAGTCCCAAGGATTTCCGTATATACAACATCATAAGTCAACCCAAGAATCGCCCCATAAAGCATACCCATTTTCCTGGACCCGTACATGGTCAGGAAAAAAACGAAAATCATCATGAAATGGGGAACGAGGATTTTATCGGACCCGAATGCATCTCCAGCGAACATCTGGGCGAAGATGCTTTCAAAAACAAAAAAAACCAAGGCTATAAAAGAAAGGATGAAATATCTCACTCAGCTTCATCCTCCCCTTCACTTTCTTTCGGTACACCGTCCACTTCGCGCTGAACGACCATAACATTATTAATATCATAAAAATCCGTCGAAGGTTCAATATATGCGGTCTGGTTCAATCCATATTGATCCACTTTGACATCGACAACTTTCCCGATCAGCAGACCTTTCGGAAAGATCCCTCCATAACCGGATGTGATGACCAATGAATTTTTCTTGATCTTTTTATCATATGGAATCCGTTTCATCAGCAAAAGGTTCTTTTTATCATCGAATCCTTCAATCAAGCCATATGCTTTATCATCACCTTGAACGATGGCTGAGACACGGTTGGCTTTATCGATCGAACTTAAAAGTTGAACCGAGGCCGTGAAATCCGTCGCTGATTTCACCTTACCGACTAACCCATTGGACGTGATGACTGCCATATTTTTTTCTACCCCATTACGCTTCCCTTTATTGATCGTCAGCATTTCATGCCAGCGGTCAGGATTACGTCCAATGACCGTCGCCTGAGTGGGCGAATACTTCCGCAGGTCATCTTCTTTTTTGAGGTTATCGCGAAGTTCTTCATTTTCTTCCTTTAAATCTTGGACTTGGGTTTTCAATAATACGTATTCATCCAAGCGGGCTTTCAATTTTTTGTTTTCATCGTATGTATGTTGAAGGTCTTTTAAGCCCCCTACAAAACCTGTTATACCCGATACTGGCTTATTAAACACATTTCCAACCCAGCCTGTCGTATCTTTCAGGAATTGCTCCGGCCAAGTCAACTCTTCTCTCTCCCTTAATGAAAAACCGATCAATGCCACGAGAACGATAATACTAACGAGCAAGAGAAGGAGCTTTTTATTAAAAAACTGTGGCATGGTGATTACACCTCTATCTAAAATTTACTCTATTGTCTTAAAATTACACTTTGATTTAATTAAACTGCAAAACATAAGAAAAACCGGCTCAAAATTGCACCTTTTGTTGAGCCGGCCCTATTTGAGAAGTAATGCTTATCGCGAATCTCTTGATTTAGTCTTGAATAAATGAATGTGGTCAAGCGCTTTTCCCGTTCCGATTGCAACACAATCCAGCGGATTTTCAGCGATGATCACCGGCATTTGCGTTTCTTCACTGATGACTTTATCCAGATTGCGCAGCAAAGCACCCCCGCCTGTCAATACAATGCCTCTGTCCATGATGTCAGCGGCTAATTCAGGTGGTGTTTTCTCTAAAGTGTTTTTCACGGAATCCACAATTGCAGAAACTGTGTCGCTTAATGCTTTGGATATTTCTTCAGCTGTGATTTCGATCGTTTTCGGTAATCCAGTCAATAGGTCACGTCCGCGAATTTCCATGTTTTCTACGCCTTCCGTGTCTCCAGCAGAACCAATTTCCATTTTGATCGCTTCAGCAGTCCGCTCACCGATCATCAAATTGTAGTTCTTACGGATGTAAACGATAATGGCATCATCCATTTCGTCACCGGCAATACGGATCGATTGGCTTGTAACGATTCCGCCAAGGGAAATGATTGCCACTTCCGTCGTTCCTCCGCCGATATCAACGACCATGCTTCCTGTAGGCTCCCAAACCGGAAGGTCTGCACCGATTGCTGCTGCAAACGGTTCTTCGATAGGATATGCGTCACGGGCTCCTGCTTGTCTTGCTGCATCGATGACTGCACGCTGCTCAACTGCCGTAATTCCAGAAGGCACACAAATCATGACATATGGCTTGTTGCCGAATACGCCCTTCTTTTGAGCTTCCTTCATATAGTACTTCATCATGGTAGCCGTCGTTTCATAATCAGCAATTACTCCATCCTTCATCGGGCGAAGGGCTACCACGTTACCAGGTGTACGGCCGATCATGTTTTTCGCATCGTTTCCGACTGCAACGATTTGCTTTGTATCTGTTTGTACAGCCACAACCGATGGTTCACGTACAGCGATACCTTTTCCTTTTACATAAACAAGCGTATTCGCCGTTCCTAAATCAATCCCTATATCTCTAGCGCCAATTCCAAACATTATGGTATCTCCCTTTCGTAAACAAAAATGCCTTTTTATAAGTTCAAATAATAATTTGTCGTTTTTTGACAATAAGACCCTTTGAAAAAGTTTCCTCTTTTAAAAATCATAAACAATATTATATCGTATCGTCAAAAATTTTGATAGTGTCATAAATAACCTTTTTCCTTCAAACTAACATATTTATGTTCCCCGATAATGATGTGGTCCAATATTTCAATCCCGATTATTTTACCACATTCGACTAACCTTTTCGTCACTTCAATATCTTCTCTGCTGGGAGAGGGGTCTCCGGAGGGGTGGTTATGAAGACAGATGATAGAGGCAGCGGACCTTTTGAAAGCCTCTTTAAAAACCTCGCGCGGATGCACGATCGAGGCATTGAGGCTGCCGATGAATACCGTAGTTTTTTGAAGCACTTGATTTTTCGTATTTAAATAGAGACAGACGAAATGTTCCTGTGATAAAAACCGCATTTCTTCCATGCAATAATTGGCTCCATCTTCAGGAGATCGAATCACATAACGGTCTTGATCATTCAAATTGTTAATTCTCCTGCCAAGTTCGACAGAGGCCAGGATTTGAATCGCTTTTGCTTCACCAATCCCTTTGATCACGGTCAGTTCTTCCACAGAGGCTTCTTTTAGCAAGCGCAGGCCCTTGAAGGAATTGATGAGCCTGCCGGATAGTTGCAGGACTGATTCCTCCCTTGACCCCGTCCTGAGTAGCAAAGCAAGCAATTCCTGATTGGAGAGACTTTGCGGCCCGTCCTGCAGAAACCTTTCGCGCGGCCTCTCTTCTTTCGGGTAATCCCGTATTAACATTTTTTCGCTCAAAAGATCAACCCTTCCTTAGAAAAGGGAAGATGCCAGACGAAATCAAATTATCTTATCCTAACTCTTCCTGCATCGCTTTAAGTTCCCGGGCCAGTCTTGAGACCGGAAGCCCAACGACTGAGAAATAGTCCCCTTTGATTTGTTCGACAAGAAGAGATCCGTATCCTTGAATCCCATAGCCGCCAGCTTTGTCAAAGGGTTCACCGCTATCCAGATAACGTTCGATTTCAGCTTCTGGCAGCTCCCAAAATGTCACTTCCGTTTTTTCTGCGAATACTCTGCGATGCTTGCCGAATAGGATGGCGACACCTGTGTATACTTCATGTGTCCGTCCTGATAACATTTCCAGCATTCTTTTTCCATCCGCCCGGCTTGTCGGCTTACCCAATATCTCACCATCAAGGACAACAACGGTATCCGAGCCGATCACCCAGCTTTCCTGAAATTTTGCTGCGATGGCTTCCGCTTTACGGGAGGCCAGTTCTTTCACCGCTGCATCAGGACACATGTTTTCATCAATACTTTCATCGACATTGGAATTCATGCTTTCAAAGGGGATTTGAAGAAATTGTAGAAGTTCTTTACGACGTGGTGATGAAGAAGCTAAAATCAATGGATGCATAATATAAAAGTCACCTTTCTTTACATAGGGAGATACAATATCTATCCTACCAAATTATGTTGCAATCCACAATTATTGTTTACTAGGAATCGACAAATGCCTGTAAGTATTTCCCGGAAAATAAAAAAGGTGTCACAGAAGGTTTCATATTGGGGAGCTTGTCCCATTAGGCAGCTCCCCTTTTTTTCTTTACTTAACTCGATATGTTTTGGAAATTCAATAAAAAATCAAGCAGACTTTCTTGAGCCTGGAATAGCTTTTCTTCATTTTTGGAAGTCCCATATTCGTCAATCGACTTTGCGGCAGCAGTCAGGTCATCGTTCATTTTCGAAAACTCCGGCGATAATTTCACCGTCTTCAGTTCATCCATGTTTTTTTTCAGGGTTTCTTCGTTTATCATCCCTCCCTTTCCACGAAGCTTTGTTGCGGATGTTTCTGCCAACGAAGCGTATATCGCCTTCATCTTATCGAGGGTTTTCTCATCTTCCTGGCTTGTCCCGGCCGCTTCAAAATTGATTTCCTTCCAATATACGTCCACATCATAGGATTTTAAGAACAAGGCCAGCTCCTTACTTGCAGCTAGACTCTCTGCCGTTCCCAAGAATAGATAATAGCTGTCTTCCAATTTGAAAATTTCAGCAGGAACCTGCTTTTCAATGATTTTCTTTTGTATTTGCCTTGCTGCATCCTCGCTGCTGAATACTCCTCCCTGTACAAGGAATGTCTTCAGCTGGTTTCCTGGTTCAGTCACTGTCGCTTTTTTATCCTCAACAGTGGCTTCCGTTGGAATCGGGGTCTCGACCGAAGATACTTCTGCTTTTTCCTTTGTAATCGTTTTAACGGCGATCAAGCCAAGAATCGACCCAAAAAAGACGGCACAAATGACAGCGATCATGAATGTCTTGATCGGTCTGTTATCCGAGCTTTTCAGCGAACTGGTGCCAAAACCGATGAACTTCGGCATTTTCTTCTTCGGCGGTGATGGAACCAATACGATTTTGTTTTCGTTTGAATCCTCAGGGAGTATCCATTCGAAACTCTCATCAGTGTGTTCCTGCCCCTGCTCCTGCTCCTTACTCGCCGCCTCTTGAGTTTCAATCTTTTTATCTGGAAATACTTTTTCTTCCCCATTTATTTTAATCGTTACACCCTTGCTTTGTTCCGGCTTGCCCAATTTTTTTCCTCCCCTCCAGATCATTTTGTTCATCCTAACATAGAGGTAAAAAAAAATAACAAGACTTTTGTCGTCTTGTCATTAATAGGTTTCGTCAAATTTCCCTATCCATATATGGGTAACTAAACAAGGTTTCCGGGTACTGGTACTTCTGGTTCATGAACCATTCAATATCGCCTCTCACCAATTACATACATTCCTCTTTCATGTCATCTTCACTTGCAGCCATTTAGGGATAGTTCCCAACTCCGCTATTGTTCAGGTGATTTTTGACAAATTCCTCTTGCATGAGGATGGCCCTTTAAGCTCATCTTAAAAAAATTACATACCAATGTAAAAGGGCATCGCCCCAAAAATAAGCAGTCAATGTCCCAAAAACGATATAAGGTCCGAAAGGAATAAGTGTTTTCTTTTTTAGGATTCCGGTCAGCAACCCGATGATGCCAAGGAACGCCCCATAAAAGCACGCAAAAAGAAACGATAATAGCACCATCTTCATTCCCAGTACAAAGCCAATCACTGCAAATAGCTTGATATCACCACCACCCATTCCACCCTTACTCACGACAGCAATCAATAACAGCAGGCTAAAGCCAACCGCTGCCCCGACAATTGAATCCCACCAGGGCGACAGCGGAAATGGGACTCTTAGAACGATAAAAATCACCGTAAAGAAAAGCAGTATTTTATCAGGAATGAGCATATAGGCGACATCAGTCACGAAGATGATCATAAATAATGAAATCAATGTCCAGCCAATCAAGAGTTCGTTCGACCAGCCAAGGAATATGGGAGCAGAGGTAAACAAAACACCGGTCAGCATTTCCACTGCCGGATAAAGGGGTGAAATCCTTGTTTTACAGCCACGGCATTTCCCTTCTTGCAACATATAAGAAATAACCGGTATCAACTCGAAGAATGTCAATGTACGCCCGCAAGAAGGGCAGGCGGAGCGACGATTAGCAAATGAATGACTAGCTGGAACACTTAAACCGACAACGTTGAAGAATGAGCCTAAAATTAAGCCCAAAACGAAGAGATAGATATGGATAACCATCATTTATACATAGTGCATGAGGATTCGATTGCCTTTCTTTGAAACCCTAATATAAAAGTCCCTTCCGCTATGTAATAATCACTTAGGTTCTTCATGATTATCATTCCTTCCGTTATTTTATTAAGTAGATCCTACTATTCACCAGTCAAATAGAATCAATATATAAACATATTTTAACAAATATACTTTGTGATTTGTTATCAATCACTCTATTAGAGTTTTTTCTTTTCAAGAGACTCTGTTTACAAGAGAAAAGGACCTTTGAAAAGATCCTTTCCCAGACTGTAGACAAACTCGATGAAAACCGAGTTTGTCTACAGTTTCTTTAGGCGTTTGTGCAATTTGAACGTTGATTGGAACGTGAGGCACTCGTTTTCCGCGGGCGGTCCGTGAGCCTCCTCGGCGCCTTTGCGCCTGCGGGGTCTCCCCTGGACTCGTTGTTCCCGCAGGAGTCTCGAACACCCGCTCCAATCAACTTTGTTTTAACTTATAGATAGAATCCTTTTACCTAAAGTCTTTATTGTTTTAAAAATAGAATTAATAAAACTTGAGGTGAAGAGGATGCTTTCTAAATATGCATTCGGGAAAATTAATTAGTCCACCGGTAAAGACACATCCCTTTAGGCATCTTCTCTGATCAGGAACTCCCTCACAAGTGAAAGGAAATGAAGGGACCCTGTGATGACAAGAATCTCTTTTTCCCCTGTTTTCCTTCTGCCTTCCGTTATTGCCGCCTGCCAATCCCTGTTTATCCTTTTATTTGGATGACTGCACTTTTCATAAAGCGTTTTCGCATCCGCCGCCCGTTCATGGTCGAATTCGGTAATGATGATTTCCATCGCTTCCGTTTCCAGTCCATGAAGCATCTCGGAATAATTTTTATCTTTAAATGAACTGAATACGAATCGGTACTTATAGTCGGGGTAATGCACTTTTAGCGTTTCCTTCAGTACGTCGATGCCGGCAGGATTATGTGCACCATCAATGATCACCAACGGCTCATCCGATATTTTTTCAAAGCGGCCATCCCATTTCGCTTCCACTATTCCTTTAAGTATGCTTTTTTCATCGATATTTTCCATTCCTAATGTGACAGCAGCAATGGCCAGTGCCGCATTCTCCATTTGATGACGGCCTAACATCCGCATTTCCACATTTTCGATGGACCTGTCTGCAAGAGAAAAGGAGAAACTTTGCCCACGTTCACTTTGCTTTATTTTGCCTACATGAAAGTCTTTGCCTAATTGGTAATAAGGTACGCCTAATGTCGACGCTTTTTCTTCAATTACTTTTGCTGGTTCCCCGGCTGTGACTCCGCTAATGATCGGCGCCCCGCTTTTAATGATGCCCGCCTTCTCAAAAGCAATTTCCCCAAGTGTGTTTCCCAGGATGTTCGTATGTTCCAATGAAATCGAGGTAATGATCGAAAGAAACGGCTGGATGACATTCGTTGTATCGAGCCTTCCTCCCAAACCGGTTTCCATCAAAACCAAATCCACTTCCTTTTGGCTAAAATAAGAGAATGCCATCGCAGTCAAAATTTCGAACTGAGTGGGACCATTCCCCTTACTGTCCATCTCTTGGATGATCGGCCAAAGCTCCTGGAAGACAGCGATAAAATCCTTATCACTGATTTCATCCTCATTTATCTTCAGCTGCTCATTCATCCGTATTAAATAAGGAGAAGTGAAGGAAGCGACCCGAATGCCTTGGGCAAGCAGGATTGCTTTAATATATTGCAGGGTTGATCCTTTCCCGTTGGATCCTGCAATGTGAATATACTTTAGCGCCTTGTGCGGGTCACCTAATTCAGTTAACAATGCTTCCATCCGTGATAGGCCAAAATTCATGCCCAATTGAACTTGGCGCCGTTCAAAAAAATGATTGATTTCTTTCATGGTTGTGACCATAATCGTTGAGCCTCCTCTTTCTTTATACCGCTCTTATGCGTTAAGATTATTTTATCAATATATGAACGATTAACCTAGATGAAAGGTAGTGTTTTACTATGAAACCTTCAGATTTCCACTGTTGGATTGTCGTTAACGGCTATTTACAGCATGATAAGTTTTCCAGTTTGGCTTTGTTCATTAAAGAGGCGGCTGAAAGGAAAGATATCATGGCAACCCTTATCCGCAATTCAGATCTCATTCCCATTATCGAAAAAGGAGTGCCACTGCTTAAAGGTGCCTTTGATAAGCTGCCTGATTTTGTCCTGTTCATGGATAAAGACATTCATTTGGCGCGCCATTTGGAATTGCTCGGCATCCCCGTATATAACAGCAGTACAGCGATCGATATTTGCGACAGCAAAGCAAAAACACATCAAGCATTGACCGGGCATGGTATACCGATGCCGAAAACCATATTTCCCCCTTTTACGTACGAAGGGATTGAAAGAGTCAATATGGATGCTTTCATACAAATCGGCAATGAACTTGGGTATCCCCTTATCGTTAAGGAAGCATACGGTTCATTTGGGGAACAAGTATATTTAATCCAAACAGAGGATGAGTTACTAAAGACGATCCATAATCTTGGCCACAAACCATTTATCCTCCAGGAATTCATCAAGCACAGCAAAGGTCGGGATATTCGTGTGAATGTCGTGGGCAATCAAGTCATAGCAGCGATGCAACGCCATTCCGAGCAAGACTTCCGAGCTAATATGACTGCCGGGGGGCAGGCTGCACCATATATACCCACCAGTGAAGAAGCACAACTTGCCATCCGATGTGCACAAATACTGGGTGCAGACTTCGCTGGCGTCGATTTGTTATTCGGTGAAGAAGGTCCGCTTTTGTGCGAAGTGAATTCGAATTCGCATTTACTGAATATTTATGATTGTACAGGCATCAACATCGCTGATAGCATGTTCGATTATATCTTGAAAGAATTAGGAAAAGGAAGTGCATCTGATGAAAAAACAAGCAGGCTGGTTGATTTATAACCGTGAGGATGCCTTGAAAAATAAGGGATACATAGAATGGATGCTTGACGAAGCAAGTAAGCTTGATCTTGATTTACACTTTCACTTTCGGGAAGACCTTAGGATCGGTCATCGTTTCAACGAGTTGTACGTGGAACATGGGACACAGCCAATTTCATTGCCGGACTTTGCTATCGTCCGGACCATCGACCCTTTTTTTACAAAGCAACTTGAGCAACTGGGGATTGCTTGCTTTAACTCCTCCTTCGTATCGGAAATCGCGAATGACAAAGCAAAGACGCATCAATATTTGTCCTCGCTCGGGATTCCAATGGCCGATACCGTATATTGTAACGGGAGGCCGAGTGCCGATGACATGGAGTTCCCTTTCATTGCTAAGGAAACACGTGGCCGCGGCGGGAAGCAAGTATATTTAATCGAGCATGCCGATGATCTTGCCGAACTGTATGATGGGAATTGGATAGTCCAAAAACCTGGCTTATTCGGTAGGGATATCCGCGTCTTCGTGGTTGGGAAAAAAGTGAAGGCTGCTGTACTTAGGGAATCCGCTTCCAGTTTCAAGGCAAATTATACGCTGGGCGGATCGGCTTCTCTATATGAGCTGACTGCTTCTGAATTAGCCCTTGTTGAAAGAGTAATGAGGTCATTTGATTTTGGCCTGGTCGGTATCGATTTCATATTTGCGGAAGATGGCAGCCTCATGCTCAACGAAATCGAGGATGTCGTCGGCAGCCGGACATTAAGTGCACTAAGTGATATGAATATCGTACGGGAGTACCTTACATTCATAAAAGAAAGACTATCATCCTAACGGAATATTTTTCTTAAATAGCGTTTAAACACAAAAAGGATGAACCAGCTTCAAGCTGGTTCATCCTTTTGTTTTATAGTTGTTTCAGTTCGCTGATCCTGTGGATTACAGAGTCGCGTTTTTCGCTATAGTCTTTTTCCTTGGCACGTTCTTCTTCGATGACGCTTTCCGGCGCCTTTTTAACGAAGCCCTCGTTGCCCAATTTTTTCTGTACGCGCTCAACTTCTTTATTAAGTTTGTCGAGTTCTTTTTCAAGACGTTTCACTTCTTCGTCAATATTGATCAGTCCTGTAAGCGGAAGGATTAGCTCTACGCCAGTTACGACAGCTGTCATGGCTTGAGCAGGTTCTTCGACTTCGATTCCGATCGTCAATTGTTCAGGATTACAGAAACGCTCGATATAGCTGCTGTTTTTCTGTAATGTCCCTAAGATGGACTCATCTTTCGCTTTTAAGATCAAATTGATTTTTTTGCTTAGCGGTGTGTTTACCTCAGCACGGATATTACGGACGGAGCGGATGATTTCAACCAGCAGCTTCATTTCCTCGGCTGCAGCTGTATCCGTCAACCCTTCATTCACTTCCGGCCAAGCGGCAACAGTGATGGACTCACCTTGATGCGGTAGGTTCTGCCAGATTTCTTCGGTAATGAATGGCATGAACGGGTGTAACAATCTCATCGTGTTATCCAGTACATAAGCCAAGATCGAGCGCGTCGTTTTCTTAGCTGCTTCGTCTTCGCCATATAGCGGAAGCTTCGCCATTTCAATATACCAGTCACAGAAATCATCCCAAATGAAGTTGTAAAGCACACGGCCCACTTCACCAAACTCATAACGGTCCGCAAGTCTGGTTACGTTTGAAATCGTTTCATTCAAACGCGTCAAGATCCATTTATCAGCTACAGACTTCTCACCGCTTAAATCGATTTCGTCATAAGTCATGCCGTTCATGTTCATCAAAGCAAAACGGGATGCGTTCCAAATCTTATTGGAGAAGTTCCAAACCGCTTCCACTTTTTCCGTGCTATAACGAAGGTCCTGGCCTGGCGAGCTGCCCGTGGATAAGAAGTAACGCAGCGAATCGGCACCGTATTGATCGATTACATCCATCGGATCGACACCATTACCAAGCGATTTACTCATCTTGCGCCCCTGTTCGTCACGAACCAGACCGTGGATCAGCACATCTTCAAATGGACGTTCACCTGTGAACTCAAGAGCTTGGAAAATCATCCGCGATACCCAGAAGAAAATGATATCATAGCCTGTCACAAGTGCCCCGGTTGGATAGTAGCGTTGGAAATCGACACTGTCCTTGTCAGGCCAGCCCATAGTCGAGAACGGCCATAATGCCGAGCTGAACCATGTATCAAGAACATCTGTATCTTGTTCCCAGTTTTCAGCGTCCGCAGGCTCTTCGTGACCTACATACACTTCACCTGTTTCTTTATGGTACCAGGCTGGAATGCGGTGACCCCACCAAAGCTGACGGGAAATGCACCAGTCACGGATATTTTCCATCCAACGCAGGTACGTTTTTTCGAAACGGTCCGGTACGAAATGAACTTTTTCCTCATCGGTTCCTTTTTGAAGCTCAACGGATGCATCAGCCAACGGCTGCATTTTAACGAACCATTGAGTCGAAAGATATGGTTCAACAACAGCACCGCTTCTCTCTGAATGGCCGACTGAGTGAAGGTGATCTTCGATTTTGAAAAGTACTCCTTCTTCCTGAAGGTCCTTGACGATTTGTTTCCGGCATTCAAAACGGTCCATGCCTTCATATTTACCAGCCTTTTCATTCATCGAGCCATCTTCATGCATGACAAGGATGCGTTCCAAATCGTGACGGTTCCCGATTTCGAAGTCATTCGGATCATGGGCCGGAGTAATTTTGACCGCGCCTGAACCGAATTCCATATCGACATAATCATCACCGACAATCGGGATTTCCCGGCCTGTAATTGGCAAGCGGACCATTTTGCCGATCAAGTGTTTATAACGGTCATCTTCAGGGTGAACAGCAACAGCAGTATCGCCAAGCATCGTTTCTGGACGGGTGGTGGCAATTTCAATTTCACCTGATCCGTCAACCAAAGGATATTTCATATGGTAAAATGCGCCCTGCACATCTTTGTAAATAACCTCGATATCGGATAACGCCGTTTTCGTTGATGGATCCCAGTTGATGATGTATTCGCCGCGATAAATCAAGCCCTTGTTATAAAGCGAAACGAACACTTCGCGCACAGCTTTTGAAAGCCCTTCATCAAGAGTGAAGCGTTCACGTGTATAATCAAGTCCAAGACCGAGCTTTGACCATTGTTCACGGATATGGCTCGCATATTCCTCTTTCCATTTCCATGTCTCTTCAACGAATTTTTCTCGCCCAAGGTCATAACGGCTCACGCCTTCAGCACGAAGTTTCTGTTCTACTTTCGCTTGAGTGGCGATACCGGCATGGTCCATGCCCGGTAACCATAAAACGTCATAGCCTTGCATCCTCTTCATGCGTGTCAATATATCTTGAAGCGTCGTATCCCAAGCGTGGCCAAGATGAAGCTTACCTGTCACGTTAGGCGGCGGGATGACAATCGTATATGGTTCTTTTTTATCGTCACCCGTCGTTTCGAAAAACTTTCCATCAAGCCACCATTTGTAGCGGCCTTTCTCTATCGTCTGCGGATCATATTTAGTCGGCATAGAAATTTGGTTCTCTTCCATAACATTTCCTCCTTTTTGGGCATAAAAAAAACTTCCATCATCACAAAAGGACGAAGGAAGTTGTTCGCGGTGCCACCTTTTTTCCGAAAAAGAAAAAAATCTCTTTCGGCTCTCAAATCGGATAACGGCTCTTCACCGGCCTTCGCTACTAAGAGGTTCACGAAGACTGCTCGCGGACGACTTCGGATGCTGCTGCCTGGAAACCTCGCACCAATTTGGTTTCCTCTCTGAAAAGTGCATTTCATCTTACTATTTCCGGTCTTTGCATTGATTTATATTCATATGTAAAATCATTGAATGCATATAGTATATAGTACAAAAAACATGGGGCTCCAGTCAATCATCTTTTCGCTTACTTTCTCAGTAATCATCCCATTTGATACAATTCAAGTTCATTTTCTTTAGTTTATCCTCCAGGAACAGTGAATGTGACGGCTGTTTCACCTTTTCCACTGCCCACCCATAGAATATAAGAAGTCCTAAAAAGGAAGGTAATAATATGAAGCGAAGATATACTCCCTATACTTTACCGCCTTGGGTGAAGAAATTCCGCGGTGTCTGCCAGCAGTTCATCTTCCCCTTTATTGTGTTCCAAGGATTACGTACGCTGATTTTCCCGACTTTCTTCGATATGCTCCTGCTAATCGCCTTTATTTTCCTGGCCATGTCTTTGTATTTCGACTGGATTTAAGTATTCCCTTACAGCAAAAAAATATACATGACTGGAGATGATCCAATCATGTATATTTAGCTTGGGGGTGATTGTTCTTCTTTGGCAGCCTCGGCAGCAGCCTTTTTCTTCTGTTCGATTTCTTCGATTTTCATCACCATATATTCAATATTTTTCAAAAGCCAAAATTGCCGCTGCAGTTGTGTAACATTATCAAGCTCTGAACGATGACCCCTGCCATCGGAGTAACCCTTCACTAATTCCAAAGCTGACCCAGGGAATGCCAGATAACTTTGCATGAGCAGCAATTCTTCTTCTTTCAACGGAAAATAACGAAAATAGTTATATAGCCAGTCAACGCAGTCATCGCATTGGACAGGATAGGTCCTTGCCGATTTAACGAGAAATGGCAGTAAATCGAAATGCGGCGGAGCCGTATTCGAATTCTCAAAATTGATGAAGTAGCCATATCCCCGCTCATCATAAACGAAATGCTTCATGGAAACCTTTCCGTGCGTGACCACGGTTCGAACCTTTTCACTATCCTTCGTTTTTTCATACCAGGTTTCAAACTTCTTGATCGAGTACTTCAGCGCCTGTGAAATATCAGTGTAGAAAGAACAAACCGTCAGTTCGAATGGAGACATATACCACTTCTTTTCACAGCTGACAATATACTCATCGATAAAGTCCTTCTCGTTATTCCAGGCATCAAGCGTCCGCTCATAATGGGCTTCCCGTTCCTCGATATCCACTTGTATTTCCTTAACGGAAAGTGTATGCATCCTAGCAAGCTCCCTGAACATTTGCTTATGATTTTCATCGCGCTCCCCGTCCCTTTCATTATTGAGCCAGGGCATCAGGTAATACAAACGTCCATTATGAAGAACGGCGTAACGCTGATCCATCGTTTGATAAATGGGAACGATCCGGTTATAGCCTCGATGGTACAATTTTTGAACATTTTTGATAAAATCAATGCCGTTCTGCGGTAACATGGATTTCAAGGCAAATGTACCGCGATCACTGTATATTTTTTTTACACGTCCGAAGTCCTCAATATATTGTACATACATGGCATATTCCTTCAATACGGTCTCCGTGTCCCGATCCCGATTGGCAGGCTGCTGATTCTCGTTTTCCCTCACGAGACTCACTCACTTTCTCTAAAAAAACTAAACGATCCGATTCCTCTAGCACCTAAAAAACAGGAGCAGACCATATGCTCTGCTCTCTGTCCTGGTCAATTCTTATATGCAACCGCCTTCGGTATATAGATGACTTGCCCTTCATGGACGTTCTGATTCGACTCCAATTCATTGCTGAAAAGTATCGATTGAACCGTAACATCATATCGTTGAGCCAAGTCATCAAGCGTTTCCCCTTGCTGAACAATGCAAACCTTCATCCTTACCAGTTCTTCTTCTTGTTTCCGTCCGAATAAATCCATGATGGATAGCTGCTTTTCATCATGATCGGCCGTTTCTTTATCATCACGTTCCGCGGCTTGCTTCCTGCCTTTGAAATTCTTAACCTCCTTAGCCGGAGGGGCTGGTCTTTCCCTCTTTTTGAATAGATCGCTTATGGACGAATTGAATTCCTCTTCCTGCTCCACCTTCACATTCTCATTAAGGATAGGACCCGCTGCAACGTCATCTTCTCCCTGCCTGATGACATCCTCGGTTTCCAAATTTGCAACCGGGCTATTTTGATGCTTGGTTGCATGACTTGGCTCTTCCACTACTTCTTCTCTCAATGTCACCTTAGGAATCTCCATCTTCTCCATGGAATCCTGCCTGCTTGGTACTTCCTCCAGTTTCGCCTCTCCCATTGAAGGTACCTTTTCCGCGGAGTCAGGCGGATCGCCAATTACTTCTTCTTCTACAGCTTCTTCCTCTCTATGCACTTCCGTTTCCCACTCCTCCTCTTCAGGATATGGTGAAACGGGCATTTCAAAAACTGGGACATTATGCTGATCGCTTAAATAAATCGGTTCCTCTTCTTCTTCTTCGTTTGCTTCAGAAACTCGTTTTGATTCTGCAGAAAAAGGCGCGTATAACTCTTCTTCCTCCTCATCACGGAAAACAGGCTGAAAATCCGGGATTGGCGGCACTGCAGCTGCATAAGGAATATATGACTCATTTTCCCCATCCGTTTCTTCCTGTTCCTCTATTTCTCCAACTTCCTGCTCGGTATCGAAACGTTCTTCCACATATGAATCATTATAGATTCCGGTTATCAAAAGGTCCGCCTGCAATTTCAAACAGTTATGCTCTGGCATGGCATAATCAAAGCTTTGAATCGAGACATCGACCTCATCCAATGAGGCAATCCGATTATTCGGAATCGTTATATCAACCGGAAAACGGTGTGTGAACTCATTAAGTCCATCGAGATGCCTCTCGACCTTTTGAACCGCTTTTGGCAAAAAGGTCTGCGAAAACTCCTCTTCTTCACCATTTTGCGAGCCTTTGTATTCACCGCTTAAATCTAACGAGCCTCGTATATAAACATATTGATCACTTTCTTGAATCGCCACATTTGGATCAAGGGAAATGGAATATAGCTCAGCCACTTCCTGTCCCTTCTGGAACCAAACGGATTCCTCTAAAGAAAATCGTAAATACGATTCATTTTCTTGCGACAAGACAACTCCTCCTTTCAGCTTCAGGAAACGGTACCTATACCAATATCAATCTATGAAGGGAGGAAGCTGATTATTCCTTAATTTCATTTGCAATACTCCTTATATTTCCTAAGCCTTTTAAAAAGAAGGAGTTTCAATTTTCAGGCTAAAATTACGCTGGATTGTATCAACCGGCCTCCTACTTTTGATTCGTTTCTTCCATTTACCGATTGAATTCAAAAAAAACTGGCTGCCATTCTCCAAAAGCCTTTGGAAAAATGGTAGCCAGTTCAAATTTATTATTATCGAATATAGCGGTAGTTCATGAAGCCTTGCATCATTTTTTTAACTTTGCAAAAGCCTTTTCTGCCGCTGCAATGGTCTTTTCGATATCTTCATCACTATGTGCAGTGGAAAGGAATAAACCTTCAAACTGTGACGGCGGCAAGTAGATGCCTTGATTCGCCATTTCCCTATAGTAAGAAGCAAAGAACTCTAAGTCGGATGTTTTAGCTGTATCATAGTTTATGACTTCTTCATTAGTAAAGAAAAGTCCAATCATGGAACCGGCACGGTTGAATGTATGGGGAACTCCGTACTTTTCCGCTGCTTCGCCAATTCCTTTTTCGAGCATATCCCCTTTTCGGGTGAACTCATCATAGGATTCTGGAGTCAATTGGCTCAGCGTTTCAAGGCCAGCCGTCATCGCAAGAGGGTTACCAGATAATGTCCCCGCTTGATAAATTGTCCCACTCGGGGCAATTTGTTCCATGAATTCGCGCTTGCCTCCGAATGCTCCGACAGGCAAACCGCCGCCAATTACTTTCCCAAGGCAAGTCAGGTCAGGTACGATGCCAAAATAGCCTTGTGCACAATTATAGCCGACACGGAACCCTGTCATAACTTCGTCAAAGATCAATAGAGCCCCGTATTGGGTCGTCACTTCACGTAAGCCTTCGAGGAAACCAGGTTGTGGCGGAACCACGCCCATGTTCCCTGCAACAGGCTCTACGATGATGCAAGCGATGTCTTCGCCAAATTGTTCAAACGCATATTTGGTTGCAGCAAGATCATTATATGCTACGGTAATCGTATTTTTTGCAATGCCTTCCGGTACTCCAGGGCTATCCGGTAAACCTAATGTTGCAACGCCTGAACCCGCTTTGATTAGCAATGAATCGCCATGGCCATGATAGGAACCTTCGAATTTCAGGATTTTATCACGGCCTGTAATGCCTCGTGCCAGCCTTAGTGCACTCATCGTCGCTTCGGTTCCTGAAGATACCATCCGGATCATTTCAATCGAAGGCACCCGTTCAATGACCAACTTGGCCAGTTCATTCTCTATAAGCGTAGAAGTTCCAAAGCTTGTACCTGATTCCGCTACCTTTTTCAATGATTCCACGACACGGTCATTCGTGTGACCCAGGATAAGCGGTCCCCATGATAGAACATAGTCGATATATTCATTTCCATCGATATCATACATTTTTGAGCCTTTTCCACGCTCCATGAAAATGGGATCCATGTCCACAGATTTGAAGGCACGTACCGGGCTGTTCACGCCGCCTGGCATCAAATTTTTTGCTTCGGCAAACGCTTTTTTCGATTTTTCATATGACCGCATGATTCAATCCCCTTTTTCCATTACAGGTTATATTTTTTCTATCATTGATTATCTTCGTTTATCCAGCGTGCTACCTCTTTTGAAAAATACGTAATGATCAAGTCGGAACCTGCGCGTTTCAAGCCTGTCAGCATTTCCATCACTATCGCTTTTTCATCAATCCAGCCATTTTGGGCAGCAGCCTTAACCATTGAATATTCACCGCTGACATTATAGGAAACAACCGGAAGATTAAAGTTATTCTTAACGTCCCTGATGATGTCCATGTAGGAAAGGGCTGGTTTCACGATTAGGAAATCCGCACCTTCAGCAACATCGGATTCAGCCTCACGGAACGCTTCAAGGCGATTGGCGGGATCCATTTGGTAAGTTTTCCTGTCGCCAAATTGTGGCGCACCATTCGCAGCATCACGGAATGGGCCGTAAAAGGCCGAAGCATATTTCACCGCATAGGACATGATCGGAATATCTTCATAACCCGCTTCATCCAGACCTGTACGGATGGCCGCAACGAAACCGTCCATCATATTGGAAGGCGCAATGATATCGGCGCCGGCCTCTGCCTGGCTGATTGCCGTTTTGGCAAGAAGGTCAAGAGATGCGTCATTGAGGATTTTTTCCCCTTCAACGACCCCGCAATGGCCATGGCTTGTATACTCACAAAGGCAGGTATCCGCAATGACAATAACTTCAGGATATTGTTTTTTAATAAAGCGGGTTGCCTCTTGCACAAGTCCGTTGTGATGAAATGCCCCTGTGCCCTGTTCGTCCTTATCATGATCAAAAGGGACACCGAATAAAATGACTGATTTAATTCCCAAACTCACGACTTCATCCATTTCGGCCCCCAGATTATCCATGGAAAGCTGATAGATGCCTGGCATAGAGTTGATTTCATTTTTCACATTTTCCCCGTCGATGACGAAGATCGGATAGATCAAATCCTCTTTATGCAATTGTGTTTCACGGACTAATGCCCTCATGCCAGCACTTGCACGCAAGCGGCGGTGGCGATTGAATGGAATGTTTTTCATTTTAAAGTTCCTCCCTTTTTACTTCTTTTCAAGATGAAGCGTATTAACTCCGCAACCATGGCATCCGTCGTATAAACATCTGGACAGACATCTACGGATAGCCCATGTTTTTCAGCCGTTTTAGCGGCAATCGGCCCGATACAGGCGATGATGATCCGGTCTATGTATGTATCCAATTCATGGCGTTTCATGATCTGTAAAAAATGATTGACCGTCGATGAACTCGTAAAGGTTATGATGTCGATTTCATGGTTCTTTATAAGACGCACCAGTTTTTTTTCACTGCTTCGGGGAAGCACTGTATGATAAATAATCACTTCATCACAAGATGCACCAGCTTCATTGATCGCCTCCGCAATGACTGCCCTTGCGAGATTTCCTTTTGCCAGCAGCACGCGTGCCCCCGGATCAAGCCGGGTATTGAACTCCGCCACGAATCCTTCGGCAACAAACTGAACTGGAACAAAATCCGCCTTATATCCATGTCGTTTCAGGGCCGCTTCTGTTTTGGAGCCGATTACGGCTATTTTCGGAAGCTTTAAAGGCTGGTTTCCAAGTAGCTTAAAGAAGAAATCCACCCCATTTTGACTGGTCAGAATGATCCAGTCATATGTAAGCAACTCTTCTAACCGCTGTTGTACATCTTCCATATGATCAGGAAGAGTGAACTCAAGCAATGGCACAAGAAGCGGCGTTCCGCCATTTTTTTCGATCGACTCTTTTAAACCATCTGCCTGTCCTTTCCCTCTGGTGATTAATACCTGATAATCCTTAAGAGGTTGAACGGGATTCATTACTGATCAAGCTCTTCTTTTACGCGATCGATCAATTCTTTACCGCCCATTTCACTAATCTGTTTGGCAGCAGCATGCCCAACCGCCTCGGGATCAGCACCCTCAACCATTTCTTTATAAATCACCTTTCCATCCGGGGCAGCGACTAAAGCCGTCAACGAAATGGATCCATTATCTTTTGCCACCGCAAATCCGGCAATCGGAACTTGGCATCCGCCTTCCATTTTATCCAAAAAGGCACGTTCCGCTTCAACCGTTCTTTTCGTTTTTTCACAGGTCAATTTTGCAAGTTCCGCCAACAGATCTTTGTCGTCTTCGCGGCATTCAATGGAAAGTGCTCCTTGTCCAACCGCCGGAATACAAATATCCTCATCTAAAAATTCCGTTACGATGTCCTGCTCCCATCCCATTCTTGATAGTCCGGCCGCTGCTAAAATGATAGCATCATAATCTTCCGTTTTCAGCTTATTCAGACGGGTATCGATATTACCGCGAATCCATTTAATTTCAAGGTCCGGCCTTCTAGCCAAAATTTGCGCGCCGCGGCGCAAGCTGCTTGTACCTATGATGGAGCCGGGCTTCAGTTCGGAAAGGGTTTCATGGTTCTTTGATATCAAGGCATCCCGATGGTCCTCTCTCGGTGGTATGCAGCCAATCGTCAAGCCTGGAGGCAGCACTGCAGGCATATCTTTCATACTATGTACGGCCATATCAATTTCTTTATCAAGCATCGCTTGTTCGATTTCTTTAACGAATAAGCCCTTTCCGCCAACCTTGGAAAGTGTTACATCAAGGATTTGGTCACCCTTTGTGACAATTTCCTTCACTTCGAACTCGTATGGAACCCCAAGCTCTTTAAGTTGATCGATAACCCAGTTCGTTTGGGTGATCGCTAATTTACTACGTCTAGAACCGACAATTATTTTTCTCATAGTTTCCTCCTATGTATTCCAAAAGTGGAATGTTGAAAGGCTTCCGAAAAGGAAAAAGTTAATTAACACAATCATGAAAGATCCAATATTCAGAAAGGCTAGTGTCCTTCCATACATTTGTTTCCGAATTTTCAAGTATAAAAACACACTGTAAGCGATAAGCAAAATGAATGAGCCGATGATTTTCATGTCCAGCCAGGATACTCCAGGCACTTTTATATAAGCCCATTGAATCCCCAGGATAAGGGAGACCACTAATAATGGAACACCTATTACCGCGAGGACATAAGACATATGCTCGAGCTTTGTTAAATCGCCGAGTCGAAGCAGGCGTTTCCCCCATTTCTTCCTTTTCAGTAAATCATATTGAATTAAGTATAAAAGTGAAAAAACGAACGAAAGCGTGAATGCCCCATATGATAGGATGGCAAAAGTGATATGTATGAGCAATAGCTCTGAAACCAGGCGCTGTGCAAGCACTTGAGATTCTATCTGAACAGGTGCAAAGGTATGGATGGCCATGACCATGAAACCTAATACATTCGTAAAAAAGACCGTAAAATCGACTCTTAGCAATCGGTTAATGATTAAAGATAGCGATATGAGGACCCATGCATAAAAATATAAGCCTTCAAAAATCGTCAATACCGGGAACCTTCCCGTTTTCAACACATACAGAAACAAAAAAATTGTTTGCAGTACCCAAACAATAGAAAGCAACCAGAAGGCGACCCTATTCGCCTTCTGGTTATTATTAAGGAAATCGATAAAATATAAAAGCATACTGATGGCATACAACAAAACAGTGGCTTCATGCAATCTTGTCATTAGTAATTCCATATCTACCTCATTACTGGACAGGAACTGGATTCAATAGGGATGACTTGGAGCTGTTCCGTTCTTTTTCATCCGCAACCAGCTGGTCTTCAATCAATTCCTCTAAATGGAAGATTTTCATGAAATTATTCAATTGCTCTTTTGCATTCGGCTCATCTGCCAGCTCTTTTGCATATAGTATCGGATCTTTCAGCATTTGGTTGATGATGCTTTTCGTATGCTTGTTCAGAACTTTTTTGTCACGTTCGCTTAAATGCGGAAGCTTTCTTTCGATGCTTTCCATCGTTTCCTTCTGTATCGATAGGGATTTTTCCCGTAAAGAAGAAATGACGGGAACCACACCAAGCAAATTAATCCATTGGTTGAAGTCCACAATTTCTGATTCGATCATCAATTCTATTTTCTCGGCAGCTTTTTTACGTTCTTCGATATTGGCTTGCACGATCCCTTCAAGATCGTCAATGTCATACAAGAAGACATTTTCCAGCTCGGCCAATGTCGGATCGAGGTCACGCGGCACTGCGATATCGACCATGAAAATAGGACGGCCTTTACGAAGCTTATTGACGAATGACATCATTTCCTGTGTTACAAGAAGATCTTTTGATCCAGTTGAAGTAATCAGGATATCAGCTTCCACTAAAGCGCATTGCAGCTCTTGAAGCTGTTTCGCCGTACCATTGAATCTCTCGGCTAGGTCGACTGCCTTCTGGAAGGTACGGTTAATGACCGTAATGCTGTCTGCGCCATTGCTATGAAGATTTTGAATGGCCAGCTCACCCATCTTACCGGCCCCAAGAATCAAAACATTCTTGCCGTTCAGGCCTCCAAAGATTTTTTTTGCAAGCTCGACTGCCGCATAGCTGACGGAAACGGCATTGGTATTGATTTCGGTTTCCGAATGAGCTTTTTTAGCTAATGTAAGGGCTTGCTTGAAGAGATGGTTAAAAACGGTACCGATCGTATCTTCCTTCTGACCTAACAGATAGCTTGAACGTACTTGTCCCAAAATCTGAGTTTCTCCCAGTATCATGGAATTCAGGCCGCAGGTAACTGAAAATAAATGCTCGACAGCCCCATCACCTTCATAAATGAACAGATATTTAGAAAATTCTTCTTTATCGATATTAAACCATTCCGAAAGAAATTCCTTTATATAATACCTGCTTGTATGAAGCTGGTCACCGACCGCATATATTTCCGTCCTGTTGCATGTAGAAATAATAATGTTTTCCAAGATGCTTTTTTTATTTTTAAGAGCTTTCATTGCCTCGGCAAGTTCGGCTTCGTTAAACGATAGTTTTTCCCGAATTTCTACAGGGGCAGTTTTGTAATTTATACCAACCGCTAGAATATGCATCCTTTTGTTTTGCACCCCCAAAATTTTTCATGTAAATTTATTATACCATGTACTAAAATGGTTTCACGCATATAATATGAACAGTTTATGAAAACGTATGCTACCATGGAAAAGACAGCCAAAACGCCTGAATTGTTACAAGGTGTCTAAGCGGATTTGTAAGTTACAAATATATTTCGACATTGTGTACAAAAGTAACATATCAAAAATGGCAAAAAACTTCAAGTAATCGAATTGCATAGGAGGATAAAATGAAAACGCAGCGTATTTTCCCAGGAATCGTTTTAATCGGTTTCGGGCTCTATTTTTTTCTTGAACATTCTCAAATCGAAATCTTTCCAGGCTTTTTCAGCTGGCCCACTTTATTATGTATAGTTGGTGCCGCCTTCCTGATTCAGGCATATAGCGGTAATGAATATGAGTCCATCCTGCCGGGCGTCATCTTACTCGGGTTCGGGGCTCACTTCCACATTGTCGAGAACCTGGATATTTGGCCGGATAATATAGGTATCTTTATTTTAATCATCTCTCTGGGATTTATTCTAAGGGCACGTAAAACAAATTCTGGAATGTTTCACGGCATGGTAATATTCATCATCTCGATCACTTTATTATTCTATGATAAAATCAAAACGTCTTTCGGGTTTGTGGATACAACTACTGCGAACATCGAAAGGTTTTGGCCATTTGCCTTGATGGCAATCGGCATTTATTTTTTGGTTCGAAAAAAGTGAAAATTTGATTGGCAATTTTTTTGAATTCCATAAAGAAAAAGGGTATTCCAGATGCGGAATACCCTTTTCTTTTACATATATTTCTTAAGGACGCCCCATGCTTGTTCCTTACCTTCGCCTGTTTCACCAGAGAATAGAAGCAATTCATCTTCTTTTTCCATATTTAACGTTTGGCGCGTGATTTTCAAGTGCTTCTGCCATTTGCCTTTTGGAATTTTATCCGCTTTGGTGGCAATAACGATCCGGGGCAGGTCATAATGCTTCAGGAATTCATACATTGCGATATCATCCTTTGTCGGGGGATGACGCAAATCGACGATCAGAAGCGCAGCGCGGAGCTGGTCACGGGAAGTGAAGTACGTTTCGATCATCTTTCCCCAAGCATCACGCTCCGTCTTAGATACTTTTGCATAACCATAACCCGGTACATCCACAAAATGGAGTGCTTCATTTATGATATAAAAATTCAAGGTCTGCGTCTTACCCGGTTTAGAGGATGTGCGCGCCAAGTTTTTTCGATTGATCATTTTGTTGATGAAACTGGATTTCCCAACGTTGGAACGGCCTGCCAAGGCAAATTCCGGTATTGGGGTATTTGGATATTGTTCAGGCTTCACAGCACTGATGACAATATCTGAACTCGTCACTTTCATTCGTTCACACCTACCAATGCATGCTCAAGGACTTCATCGACGTGTGAAACTGGAACAAATGTTAATGCTTTACGGACACTTTCCGGGATATCATCAATATCCTTTTCGTTATTTTGCGGGATGATGATTTTCGTAAGTCCTGCGCGATGGGCCGCTAAAGATTTTTCTTTAAGCCCGCCGATCGGAAGAACCCGTCCGCGTAATGTAATTTCGCCTGTCATGCCTACCTCTTTTCTGATCGGCCTATTTGTAAGGGCCGATATTAACGCTGTTGCAATCGTGATGCCTGCAGAAGGGCCATCTTTTGGGACCGCACCTTCAGGGACATGAATATGGATATCATATTTTTCATGGAAGTTCGCATCAATCTGAAGTTTCTCGGTTTTTGAACGGACATAACTGAAAGCAGCCTGGGCTGACTCTTTCATTACATCGCCAAGCTTTCCTGTCAGGATCAGCTTGCCTTTACCTGGTGATAAGGAAACCTCGATTTGGAGCGTATCGCCACCTACCGACGTGTACGCTAACCCATTGGCTACACCGACTTGGTTCTCGACTTCCGCCTGTCCATAATGGAACATGGTTTTCCCTAAAAACTCCTCGACATTCTTTTCAGAAATGACGACCCGCTTTTTATCTCCGGAAACGATGATTTTTGCAGTCTTCCGACAGATGCTTGCAAGCTGTCGCTCCAGACTCCGAACACCGGCTTCCCGAGTATAGTAACGGATGATTTTTGTTAGAGCTTCCTCACGGATTTGCAGTTGTGTCTTCAATAAACCATGGTTTTCCAGCTGTCTAGGCAGCAAGTGATCCTTGGCTATATGAAGTTTCTCTATCTCAGTATAACCTGCAATCGAAATGATTTCCATACGATCACGAAGCGGACCTGGAATCGATCCCAAATTATTCGCCGTCGCGACGAACATGACTTTGGAAAGATCGTAGGTTTCTTCAATATAATGATCACTGAAATTATGATTTTGCTCCGGATCAAGCACCTCCAGCATCGCTGCAGATGGATCTCCCCTAAAGTCATTGGACATCTTATCCACTTCGTCCAGTAAAAAGACAGGATTGATCGTTCCTGCTTTTTTCATGCCTTGAATGATCCGTCCCGGCATCGCCCCTACATATGTGCGGCGATGTCCGCGGATTTCTGATTAATCGCGCACTCCACCTAAAGATATACGGACGAAATTCCTATTCAGGGATGAAGCGATCGATTTAGCCAGGCTCGTTTTCCCGACCCCTGGCGGTCCCACCAAACAAAGGATCGGTCCCTTCAATGAATTAGTCAATTGCTGGACGGCCAAATACTCAAGCACCCGCTCCTTCACCTTTTCCAAACCATGGTGGTCCCGGTTCAGGATTTTTTCGGCTTTATGAATATTCAAGTCATCTTTGGTCGCCTTGGTCCACGGAAGCGAAATCAGCCATTCGATATAATTGCGGATGACAGAACTCTCGGCTGAGCTCGAAGGAACTTTTTCATAACGGTCCAATTCCTTTAATGCCGTTTCTTTGATGTGCTCAGGCATATCCGCTTCTTCAATCTTTTCGTTGAGGACCTCAATTTCCCCTGTTTTTCCTTCTTTATCGCCCAATTCCTTTTGGATCGCTTTCATTTGTTCTCGTAAATAATATTCCTTTTGAGTCCGTTCCATCGAACGCTTAACACGCTGGCCGATCTTTTTCTCGAGAAAAAGAACTTCCTTCTCGTTATTGATGATCTCGATGACACGGCTTAAACGCTCTTTCATATCAATGGTCTCAAGCACTTCTTGCTTCTCCTTCAATTTCAAAGGCAAGTGTGAAGCGATTATATCCGCTAATCGCCCAGGCTCTTCAATATCCGAAGTGGACGAAAACGTTTCACCGGTTATTTTTTTGGACATTTTTATGTATTGTTCAAAATAATCCAATAGTGTGCGCATTAATGCTTGATGTTCAGCATCCTTTTCATCACTGTCTTCATATATTTTAATCTTGGCACCATAATGTGTCTCATAATCGTAAAATTCAATGACTTCTGCGCGGTTCAACCCTTCCACCAACACCCGGATTGTACCATTCGGAAGCTTCAACATCTGTTTTACCTTTGTTAAAGTTCCCATTGTAAATAAATCTTCTTCACCTGGTTCGTCCAACGAAACATCTTGTTGTGTCGTCAAAAATATAAGATGGTCTTCCACCATTGCTTTCTCAAGGGCTTGCACTGATTTATCTCGGCCTACATCTAAATGAAGTACCATCGTTGGATATACAAGCAGTCCTCTAAGCGGCAGGAGGGGGACGATGATTTCTTTATCAGTCATTTCCTGACACCTCCATCTAATTAGTATCGTCGTTGCAAACTATTTACCCATGTTCTCAACCTTTTAACAATTCTATCCTATTTATATAGAAGTGTCTATTCGTTTACCTTAACACGTTTCGACTGCTATTATTATCTCCAATATTAGATAAAAAAGCACGTTTGAATGCGTGTTTATTTTTACGTCAAGTTTGTCGGGAACGCCAATATGGCCCTTAAAATGCCCCGGTTCTATTTTTAGCCGGGGCATTTCCTTTATACACTTTCTTTTTTTGATAGGTCCAAGGTTGTAAGGATTTGTTCCGATATCAATTCTTTTTTCAGTGCCTGATCCAGCACTTCTTTTACATTCGAAACGGGAATGATTTCTATATCCTTGATTTCAGCTAGAAGCGGCTGCATGTTTTCGGCTGGAATGATTACTTTCTTTGCCCCGGCAAGTTTAGCCGCCTTGATTTTCGGAATGACACCGCCGATCGGTTTAACGCCGCCATGAATGCTTATTTCTCCAGTCATCGCCACGGTGTGATCAACAGGGATTTTATATATGGCCGAGTATATGCCTGTGGCCATTGCAATTCCTGCAGAAGGGCCATCTACTGGACTTCCGCCCGGAAAGTTCACATGGATATCGAATTGATTGGCAGGCACTCCCATCGACCGTAAAACTGTAATGACATTTTCTATCGAACCTTTTGCCATGCTCTTGCGGCGAATCGATTTGCCACTCCCGCCGCCGATACTTTCTTCTTCAACGATGCCGGTAATGTTTATCGAACCTTTTTCATCAGAGGCAGCCATGACCGTAACCTCGATTTCCAGCAATGCCCCGCTATTGGGACCATAGACTGCAAGACCGTTGACAAGGCCTATTTTAGAATTCGATTCTATTTTCCTGTCCATTCTTTGGGTCAGCTGGCTGCTATGGGCCATCCAATCTATATCTTCTTCTCTGATAAAAGTCCTGTTTTCATTAATTGATATTCCTGCAAGAGTCTGAATCATGTTGACGGCTTCCCTGCCATTTCGGGCATAATCCGAAATCGACTGCAAGCCCTTTTCACTGATGGTGATCCCCACTTTATCAGAGGCATTCTTAGCCACGGTGATTATTTCATCCCGGTCAAGTTCACGAAAAAACACTTCTATGCATCTTGAACGTATCGCAGGCGCGATTTCATTTGGCGTTCTTGTTGTGGCTCCAATCAGCCGAAAGTCAGCCGGTAGTCCATTTTTAAAAATATCATGGATGTGAGTGGGAATATTTTGATTTTCCTCTTGATAATAAGCACTTTCCAGAAAGACCTTACGATCCTCCAATACCTTTAACAGTTTATTCATCTGTATTGGATGAAGCTCCCCTATTTCATCTATGAACAGTACGCCACCATGAGCATTGCTGACTGCCCCCTGCTTTGGCTGCGGAATGCCAGCCTGTCCCATTGCTCCAGCTCCTTGGTAGATTGGATCGTGCACAGAACCAATGAGCGGATCGGCAATTCCTCGTTCATCAAACCTGGCTGTGGTGGCGTCCAATTCGACGAAAACGGCCGAATTCTTAAAGGGGGACTTTCCATTTTTCTTCGCCTCTT
The DNA here is from genome assembly GCF_037975445.1 of Peribacillus sp. FSL P2-0133. Classification (NCBI taxonomy): domain Bacteria; kingdom Bacillati; phylum Bacillota; class Bacilli; order Caryophanales; family Bacillaceae; genus Peribacillus; species Peribacillus sp. FSL P2-0133. The sequence continues at coordinate 4,157,903 of NZ_CP150254.1, forward strand.
CCAAAACAAGTCTGGCAGCTGCCGTTTTCCCTACCCCTGGAGGACCGTAAATTATCACATGCTGGGGATTCGGCCCACATAAGGCGGCTTTTAAAGATTTAATCCCATCTTCTTGACCGATGATTTCATTAAATGTGCTGGGTCTAACCTTTTCTGCCAATGGCTCTGTTAACGAAATCGACCTCATCTTCCGTAATTGGTCCATCTCTTTACGTGAATCACGGTCAATGGAAACTTTTTGTGTCCGCTGGCCTTTCAATAAGTTCAAAAAATACAATCCAATAATGATCCCAAAAAACAGCTGGATAAACAACGCCAATCCTGTCCAATTCATCGTATTCCCTCCTGCACTCTCCTAGTTTGTCATTTCTGTTAGTATCTCCTTTGGAAGGGCGAAATTATCCAAGAAATTCGCGTTGAAAATTTTGGCGTTTTTATCCCAAATAACAATAATTTGGAAAAACACAAAGAAAAAAGACTGCCAGGATGAACTGGCAGTCTTGCTTTTTCATATAAATCAAGCAGATGTTTTCTTTTCTTGTCCTTTGATGGTTGTACCGTCCTTTAGGACGAGCTTTGGAGATTCGTTTTTCGAAATCGTGCTGCCTGTGATCACACATTTTGCAACATCATCACGTGAAGGCAGATCGAACATCACTTCAAGAATGATGCCTTCGATGATGGAGCGCAGACCACGTGCACCAGTTTTACGTTCAATTGCCTTTTTAGCAATTTCACTTAGCGCTTCCTGTTCGAATTCCAATTCAACATCGTCAAGCTCAAGCAATTTTTGATATTGTTTAACAAGGGCATTTTTCGGCTGTGTAAGGATTTCAATCAAAGCAGCTTCATCCAATTGCTCAAGAGTCGCAATTACCGGAAGACGTCCGATGAATTCCGGAATTAATCCGAAACGAAGCAAGTCTTCAGGAAGGACTTTGGAAAGCAATTCTTTTTCTGCAATATCATCCTTTTTCACGTCAGAGCCAAAGCCAATGACTTTTTGACCAAGACGGCGTTTGATGATCGGTTCGATGCCATCAAAGGCACCGCCGCAGATGAACAAAATATTGGTCGTATCGATTTGGATGAATTCCTGATGTGGATGTTTACGTCCACCTTGAGGCGGAACGCTTGCAACTGTTCCTTCAAGTATTTTCAATAAAGCCTGTTGCACACCTTCACCAGACACGTCACGTGTAATGGAAGGATTTTCCGATTTACGGGCAACTTTATCGATTTCATCAATATAAATGATGCCTTTTTCCGCTTTTTCCACATCATAATCAGCTGCTTGGATCAATTTTAGCAGGATGTTTTCGACATCTTCCCCAACATATCCAGCCTCCGTCAATGAAGTGGCATCAGCAATGGCAAAAGGAACATTCAGTAATCGCGCCAATGTTTGCGCAAGAAGGGTTTTCCCGCTTCCCGTCGGTCCGATTAGGGCGATGTTACTTTTGGAAAGCTCCACATCGTCGACTTTGCTATTGGAATTGATACGTTTATAATGATTGTAAACAGCGACAGCCAAAGATTTCTTTGCCTGTTCTTGTCCAATCACATATTCGTCAAGAATTTCACGGATTTCCATAGGTTTAGGAACATCTCTGAATTCTACTTCTTCATCAGTGCCCAGCTCTTCTTCGACGATCTCCGTACAAAGTTCGATACACTCGTCACAAATATAGACACCTGGACCAGCAACCAGTTTACGGACTTGTTCTTGTGTTTTACCGCAAAAAGAACATTTTAACTGTCCTTTTTCATCATTAAATTTAAACATGTACGTTCACCCCTTTAAATACTCTTCCAACTCTATTACATAGCGGTACCCAATCGTAATGAAAAAAACTAGGCACACATCTACTTAAACATTCCAAAATCCTAAGTATGTTTTGCATTTTATCATGTTCTTGGAAGTTTAGTAACAAAAATGCTCACGGTCCGAGTTGTTAAATAAGTACAATAATCAATCAATATGTATTTGCCCTTTACCAGTATGCCCAAAACTTTGGATTTTTAAAAGCAGGATTTGCTGTATAAATATGTATATGCGGTATTAGAACTAATCTACACCGAAATCCAAAAAAAATCAATCAGGAAATAACCGATATTTGAAATTTACACTAATTCTCAATATGTATAAAACAAGGCACGATTACTCGCGCCTTGTTTTTTAAAGGAAATATTTTAATCTACTTATTTAATAAAAATTATTTTGCGTCAACTGTTTTGCTGTTTTCTACCAAGAAGTCAATCGCTTTCTTAATTTTAAGATCGCCTTTGATTCCTTCTAAGTTTCCAAGAGCTTGTTTGATCGCGTCAACTTCCATATTGTACATAGTAGCCATTTGTGCAAGTTCAGCTTCTACATCTTCGTCAGTAGCTTCAAGTTTTTCAACTTCAGCGATCGCTTCAAGAGTTAGGCTCGTACGAACTTGACCTTCAGCTTCTTCTTTCATTTGCGCTTTTAAAGCTTCTTCGTCTTGACCTGAGAATTGGTAGTAAAGTTCCAAATTAAGACCTTGAGATTGAATGCGTTGAGAGAACTCATTCATCATGCGGTCAACTTCGTTTGAAATCATTGCTTCAGGAACGTCTATTTCTGAACCTTCAACAGCTTTACCAATTACAGTGTTTTGAATGAAGTTTTCTTCTTCATGTTTTTTGTCATGCTCTAATTTATGTTTTGTTTTTTCTTTAAGTTCAGCCAAAGTTTCCACTTCGTCGTCGACATCTTTCGCGAACTCATCATCCAACTCAGGAAGTTGTTTTGTTTTGATTTCGTGAATTTTCACTTTGAATACTGCTGGTTTACCTGCAAGTTCAGCTGCATGGTATTCTTCAGGGAATGTAACTTCGATATCTTTTTCAGCGCCAGTTTCAAGACCTACAACTTGCTCTTCAAATCCTGGAATGAAAGAGTTTGAACCGATTTCCAATGAATGGTTTTCTGAAGCTCCGCCTTCGAATGCTTCACCATCAACGAATCCTTCAAAGTCAAGAACAACTGTATCGCCTTCAGCAACTTGTCCTTCTTCTTTAACGACAAGCTCAGCTTGACGCTCTTGCAAAGTTTTCAATTCGTTTTCAACATCTTCGTCAGTTACTTCAGTATTGAATTTTTCAACTTCAACACCTTTGTAATCTCCCAATTTAACTTCAGGCTTAACTGTTACAGTTGCAGTGAAGATCAGGTTTTCGCCTTTTTCCATTTTCTCGATGTCGATTTCTGGACGATCTACAGGCTGAATTCCAGCTTCTTCGACAGCATTTGCATAAGCATCTGGAAGAATGATATCAAGCGCATCTTGGTAAAGTGATTCTACGCCGAATTTTTTTTCGAACATTTGACGTGGCATTTTACCTTTACGGAAGCCAGGTACATTTACTTGTTTCACTACTTTTTTGAAAGCTGCGTCTAAACCTTCGTTTACTTTTGCAGCGTCAACTTCGATTGTTAGTACGCCTTGATTACCTTCTTGTTTTTCCCATTTTACAGACATGTGTTTCCCTCCAAAAATCTATATACTTCAATAATAAGCATTGGATGAATATGCTTTGCAAGTGTTAACAAGTCATCCTTCAAATATACCCAAAAAATATTGGGGAAATCGTCAAAATTAGACGATTATACATTACAACCACTACATTATACCACAGGATTAATCTGTTACAACAGCAATAGCTTAAATAATGGGATAAGAAATTTCTTCAATTTCTTTTATATAGGATAGAATATCAGCAACACTTTCCTCATCAGCATGGTAAAGGTCCGCTAATTCCCTCATGAAAACTTCCCCGGTCATGTATTCTTCCGCCAAGGCATGGTAGGCAGCTGCCCATGCAGGCAAGCTTTCTGGTCCGGTTTCAAAAGGAAACAATAAAAAAGAATGACGTTCAATCAAACTATGGACCATTTCAAATAAGCTCGGATTATCCTGACTGATTTCCTCTTCGGTCAGTCCGGTTACCTTCTTATAGAAGTCCGTCTCCTTCAAACTTTTCAATTCGCTTGGTATGACCGACTTTGATTGATTGAATTTCTTCAACGTCACTTCCTCGTTATATTCCTGGTCGATAAGGATGTTAAGGAGCATCGTTTTAAAGAAAGGGTGTCCCTCATCTTTTTGTAGAAATTCTAAGATTTGAGGGATAAATGGTCGAATATTGATATTCGTGAGCTTCGAAATGACCATAAGCATTTCATTATCCGTTGTCCCTTCAAAAAGTTCATCCTCCTGCAATTCCTCTGAAAGCTGCTGATTTTGCCTTTCCTTCTCCTCTTTCTTATCCTCAAGGGCCCTTTTACTGAACTGAAGCATCTTTTCGAAATGTTCCTCTTTATCAAAAGGAATTTGGCTTTCTTCAAATAGCAGTTCGATCGTCGTGACCATTTCCTGATGCTCGCCCAATTGCAGCAGTACCATCAAATAAATATTGATCAGTTGAAAGTAGTCGCCGATGCCTTTATTCAGCATCTCTATACACAACTCTTTTGACTCCTGGTAATACTCAAGTTCGACTAACGAGACCACTAGTCCCATGCAAACTTCATCATTTTCGGGCTCATACTCCCTGGCTTGGCTGAAAAGCTGTGCAGCCGCTTTAAAGTTTCTGTTTCCAAGCTCATCCAGTCCTTTTACAATCAGCCTTTCACCGAGATTTGGAAAGGCGATAATTTTGGTTTCTCCGGCCTTCTTTTCGTTGTTCTCATCATCCATCCTATTTTCCGCCTCACCGTTCGCTTTTTGAGAAACAGTTTAGCATGTAATAGCTGGAAACACAAAAAATTATATGCCTGATGAACGCCTTTTCGTCTTTCCCCGATAAAAAAAAATCCCGCTTCCTTTCAATTAAGAAAGGATAACGGGAAATGACCTTCTTCGATTAAATACTTGATACTGCCTTTTTTTGAGATTCATATGCAGAAATCTCTTTATCATATTGAAGCGTTATCGAAATTTCATCCCAGCCTTTGATGAGCATTTCCTTCCAATATGGATGAATTTCAAAGCTTGTTTCAAACCCTTGACCATCTTTCAATGTCTGATTGGGAAGGTCGATCGTCAACTCATAATCAGGTGCCGACACCCTCTCCATTAAATAGTTTACTTCAGTCAGGGTTAAAGCGATGGGAACCATGCCATTTTTCATGCAATTACTTTTAAAGATATCAGCATAAGAAGGAGCGATGATAATATCGAATCCATAGTCTTTCAATGACCAAGGGGCATGCTCACGCGAAGAACCGCAGCCAAAATTCTCACCTGCTATTAAAATGGATGTGTTTTGATTATGGGGCTGATTCAATTCAAAATCTGGACGTTCCTGTCCATTTTCATCAAAACGCCAGTTATAGAATAAAAACTCGCCAAAGCCGCTTCTCTCAATCCGTTTTAAAAATTGCTTTGGAATGATTTGGTCCGTATCCACGTTTTTACGGTCAAGTGCCGCCGCTCTTCCTTTATATATAGTAATGGGTTCCATTCTCTGCACCTCCGGTTAATTCGTATTCTTAATGGACTTGTTCAGTTCTTTTCAAATTCCTGATATCGACAAACTTCCCATGAATGGCGGCCGCGGCTGCCATAGCTGGACTAACCAGGTGCGTTCTTGCTCCAGCTCCTTGCCTGCCTTCAAAGTTCCGATTACTTGTGGATGCACAATGCTCACCGGCCGGAACAACGTCAGGATTCATGCTCAGGCACATGCTGCAGCCCGATTCACGCCATTCGAACCCCGCAGATTTGAAAATCTCATCCAACCCTTCATCTTCCGCTTGCCTTTTGACGCTTTGTGAACCGGGTACAACCATCGCCCGAACCCCTTTATGAACGGTTTGGCCTTCGATCATTTCTGCGGCTTGCCGTAAGTCCTCAATGCGTGAATTGGTACACGATCCTATGAATACATGTTGTACGGGAATTTTCGTGATCGGCATGCCTTCCTCAAGACCCATATACTCAATGGCCCGATTCAGTTCCTTAGGATCCATGATATCTTCTGCGAAGGTAGGTACTTTCCCGTCCACTCCACTAGCCATTCCAGGATTTGTCCCCCAGCTAACCATTGGTGAAATCAGGCTGCCATCAAGAATGATTTCTTGGTCATATACAGCATCCTCATCACTGGAAAGTGACTTCCAGTCCTGAACACAGCGGTCAAACTCTTCTCCTTTCGGCAAATATTTACGACCTTTCAAATAGGAGAAAGTTGTTTCATCGGGAGCTACCAGCCCCGCTCTTGCCCCGCCTTCGATCGACATATTGCAAACCGTCATTCTCTCTTCCATTGACATATCCCGGAAGACTTCCCCACAATACTCAATGATATGTCCCGTACCGAAATCGACACCGAATTTAGAAATCACATATAAAATGACATCTTTCGCCATCACGCCATGACCAAGCTTGCCATTAACCTCAAGCTTTAATGTTTTGGGTTTTGTTTGCCATAGGGTTTGTGTGGCCAATACATGCTCGACCTCACTCGTACCGATTCCAAACGCAATCGAGCCAAACGCACCATGTGTGGATGTATGACTGTCTCCGCAGACAATCGTCATCCCTGGCTGTGTAAGGCCTAATTCCGGCCCGATAACGTGAACGATACCTTGATCCGGGCTGTCTAAATCAGCAAGACGGATGCCGAACTCCTTACAGTTTTGCTCAAGCGCCTCTAATTGTTTCCTTGCAATATCATCCTCGATGAAATAGCGATTAACGGTTGGCACATTATGATCCATTGTCGCGAAAGTACGTTCGGGTCTCCTGACTGAACGTCCTTTTAATCTCAATCCTTCAAATGCTTGCGGAGAGGTCACTTCATGAATATATTGAAGGTCTATATAAATTAAATCCGGTTTATTCTCCTCTTCATTTACAATATGGCGATCCCATATTTTCTCTATAATCGACTTTCCCATCTTTATCCCACCTCGATCAATCTTGTATTTTTTTAAAAAACACGGCCTAATGTTAGGCCGTGAAAGAAGTTTATGCGTAAGCTCCCATGATGTTGGAAATGGCTTCCTGGTCTAAAAGATTAGCTTTAATTTCTGCAATCATTTCTGAAGTAGACGTAATATTCGCTTGGCCATTTGCAATATCGCCTGTTCTCAAGCCATATTCAAGGACCGTTTCCACCGCCTGCTCAACGGCTTTCGCTTCATCTTCCAAACCAAAGGATAGACGCAGCATGGAAGCTGCCGATAAAATCGTCCCAATCGGATTGGCCAGGTTTTTCCCCGCGATATCCGGGGCAGAGCCATGAATCGGTTCATATAGATTTGGCCCTTTTGTTGATATAGAGGCGGAAGGAAGCATTCCAAGCGAGCCAGTCAATACCGACGCTTCATCGCTTAAAATATCACCGAACATATTCTCCGTCACGATAATATCAAATTGTTTCGGGTTTTTAATCAATTGCATGGCTGCATTATCAACAAGCATATGTTCAAGAATTACATCCGGATAGTCCTTGGCAATTTCTTCAGCCGTCTCGCGCCACATCCTGCTGGATTCAAGAACATTCGCTTTATCCACGGATGTTACTTTTTTCTTGCGATCCGATGCTAATGCAAATGCAAGTTCAATGATGCGCTTCATTTCGCTTTTCTGATAGAAAAGTGTATCGACGACCGCCTCTTTCCCCTCTTTTTCAACGCGTTCACTTGGCTTTCCGAAATAAAGGCCGCCAGTTAGTTCCCTGACAATAACGAAATCCACATCTTCAATGAATTCCTTTTTAAGAGGAGAAGATTCCGACAAGCTGGAATAATAGCTGATTGGACGGATGTTAGCATAAAGATTCAAATCTTTTCGGATTTTCAGCAAACCTCGTTCCGGTCTTAGGTGCGCAGGCTGGTCATCCCACTTAGGTCCTCCAACTGCCCCTAATAATACCGCATCGCTGTTTTTACAAATCTCCACTGTTTCATCCGGCAGGGGTGAACCTGTGTTATCGATGGCCCCGCCGCCAATCTCACCATATTGAAATTCAAAATCGTGTCCATATCTTTGGGCAACGGCTTCGAGGATTTCTACAGCGCCTCTTGTTACTTCTTTCCCGATGCCATCTCCTTGAAGCACCGCAATATTCCTTTTCATCGAAATCTCCCCTTCCTATAGTAATACTGCTTTTTCTTCTAGTTCCTTCATGATGATCACACGGTTCACAGCATTCAAATATGCTTTGGCGGATGCTTCCAAGACGTCCTGATCGAGACCGCGGCCGCTTGTTTCCACTCCGTTATAATCAATTTTCACAAAAACCTGGGCAAGGGCATCCATTCCGCCGCCCACCGATTGAATTCGATAGTCCAGCAAGCTGATCTCGCTGCCCAAACATCTTTCAAGCGTGTTATATAAGGCTTCAACACTGCCGGCACCTGTAGCCGCTTCCTGAATCTCTTCATTATCGCCTTTTTTCAGTGTGACCGTAGCTGTCGCCGTCTGATGGGTACCGTGGGAAATCTGCAAGGAAACCATGTCATAAAAACTGATATCCGTCGCTTTCTCTTCAAGCACCAGCGCAACGATATCTTCATCTGTCATCGTCTTTTTGTTATCGGCCAATTCCTTGAATTGGACGAATAACGAGTTCAATTCCTCATCCGTTACCGTAAAGTTCAACTCTTGTAATCTTTCTTTGAAAGCATGGCGTCCTGAATGCTTTCCTAGAACAAGTGAATTGGACGAAACACCGACGAGCTCAGGTGAAATGATTTCGTATGTCGTTTTTTCTTTTAACATGCCATCCTGGTGAATGCCAGATTCATGTGCGTATGCATTGGCACCAATAATGGCTTTATTAGCAGGAACTTGCATTCCCGTAAGGCGGCTGACCAAATCACTGGTCCTTTTAATTTCATTCAATACAAGATCTGTTCCCGCTTGATAGAAATCTTTACGGATGTAGAGTGCCATAGCCACTTCTTCGAGCGCCACATTTCCGGCACGTTCTCCAATTCCGTTGATTGTGCCTTCGACTTGCGTAGCCCCGCCTTCGATGGCAGCCAATGAATTGGCTGTCGCCATTCCAAGATCGTCATGGCAGTGTGCGGATAAACTAACTTTATCAATAGAAGGAACATGTTCACGAAGGTACCTGAAAATGTTTCCGTATTCGATTGGAGCTGCATACCCTACAGTATCCGGGATGTTAATGACCTTGGCACCAGCTTGAATGACCGCTTCAACGATTTCAGCCAAATAGTCAAGTTCTGTACGGCTTGCATCTTCTGCAGACCATTGCACGATCGGAAAACGCGCTGCTCCGTACTTAACCATTTCAACCGACTTTTCAATCACTTGCTGCTTCGACATTTTCAACTTATATTCACGATGAATGGGCGAAGTGGCGATGAACGTATGCAATCTTGGTTCTGCGCCGCCCCTTAATGAATCCCAAGCTGCATCAATATCGCCTTTTACAGCACGCGCCAGCCCTGTGACAGAGCTGTTTTTGATTTTGCGCGCGATTTCCTGTACGGAGTTGAAATCCCCTTTGGATGCTGCCGGAAAACCGGCTTCGATTATATCAACACCCAATCTTTCAAGCTGATAAGCAATTTCAAGTTTTTCGGTAAAATTCAAATTTACACCGGCTGATTGCTCCCCATCTCGAAGTGTAGTTTCAAATATATTAATTTTTCGCAACTGCTACCACTTCTTTCTCTTTTTGTTGAGGTTTCACGAATGGCATCATTTTTCTTAATTCACGGCCAACCACTTCGATTTGATGTTGGTTTTCACGATTATTGATCGCATTGAAGACTGGACGATTCGCTTGGTTTTCCAAGATCCATCCTTTAGCGAACTCACCGTCTTGGATGTCTTTCAAGATCGCTTTCATTGACTCTTTCGTAGTTTCCGTCACAACGCGTGGTCCAGAAACGAAATCTCCCCATTGAGCTGTGTCAGAAATGGAATAGCGCATGTTTTCCATTCCGCCTTCATACATAAGGTCGATGATTAATTTAAGTTCATGTAAACACTCGAAATATGCTACTTCCGGTTGGTATCCAGCTTCTGTCAAGGTTTCGAATCCAGCTTTCACAAGGGCAGTCAATCCGCCGCAAAGTACTGCCTGCTCTCCAAATAGATCCGTTTCCGTTTCTTCCTGGAAAGTGGTTTCCAAACCGCCAGCTCTTAAAGAACCGATTCCCCGAGCGTACGCAAGTGCCAATTCCTTTGCTTCACCCGTTACATTTTGATAGATGGCGAATAATGCCGGCACCCCTGCACCTTGTTCATATGTACGGCGAACAAGATGTCCCGGACCTTTTGGAGCGACTAATAATACATCTACATCTGCCGGAGGAACGATTTGATTGAAATGGACGTTGAATCCGTGTGCGAACATTAACGCTTGACCTGCACGCAATACCGGTTTGATTTCTTCTTGGTACACTTTCGGCTGAGTTTCATCCGGTAATAGGTTCATGATTACGTCTGCCTGTTCTGCTGCTTCTTTCACTGTGTAAACATTAAAGCCGTCTTCCACCGCTTTATCGAATGATTTACCTTTCCTGATTCCGATGATTACATCTACACCGCTGTCACGTAGGTTTTGTGCGTGTGCGTGTCCTTGTGAACCATATCCGATTACCGCTACCTTTTTATTGTTGAAAAAATTCTCGTTTGCCTCTGCGTTATAATATACTTTTGCCATAATAATTACATCTCCCTTTTCATCATTGTTTTTGTTTTGGTTTTTTGTTTTGTTTTTATACGATTGTCGCACTCTTAGCGTGTGCAATTTGCATTCCACGCGGGATGGCGGCTGTCCCTGTCCTTGCCAATTCCTTGATGCCATATGGCTTGATCAGTTCAATGAAGGCTTCGATTTTATCCGATTCCCCAGTGATTTGAACTGTCAGGCTATCTTTACTGACATCTATAACTGACGCTCGGAAGGGTTCGATGACTGAATAAATCTCGGCTCGGGTTTGTGTGGTCACCATTATTTTAATGAGTGCAAGTTCCCTCGCCACAATCGATTGATTCGTAATATCAAATACTTTCAAAACATCGATTTGCTTATTCAATTGCTTGGTGATCTGTTCAATGACAGCTTCGTCATCAACATCGACCACGAAGGTCATCCTTGAAATGCCATCCTGTTCGGAGGGTCCGACAGTCATGCTTTCAATGTTATAATTTCTTTTCGTGAACAGGTTCGTAATCCGATTCAGGACGCCTGGCCGGTTGTTCACGGTGAGGCTAAGAATTCCCTTCATTGATTAAACTCCTTCCATTTCATCAAGCCCTTTTCCTTGTGCTACCATCGGAAAGACATTTTCTTTTTGTTTTACACGGAAATCAATCAACACTGGACCATCAGTTTTTAACGCTACATCCAGGCAGTTACTTGCCTCTTCCTCCGTCGTCACTTTGTATCCCGGAATTCCATAAGCATCGGCCAATTTCACGAAGTCCGGATGCGATTGAAAAATACTGTGTGAGAAGCGGTTATCATGAAAGAGTTCCTGCCACTGTCTTACCATCCCGAGTGCCCCGTTGTTGACGATGATGATCTTGATTGGCAGATTCATTTCGGCAATGACTGAAAGTTCCTGCAGGCACATCTGGAATCCACCATCCCCCGAAATGGAAAGCACCGTCGCTTTCGGATTCGCCAGTTGCGCTCCGAGAGCCGAAGGTAAGCCAAAGCCCATCGTCCCCAATCCACCGGAAGTGACCCATGAATTCGGTTTGTTAAACGGATAGTATTGTGCCGCCCACATTTGATGCTGTCCAACATCCGTCGTAACAATGGCCTCCCCATTCGTTTTTTCATGAAGCATCTGGATGACACGCTGAGGTTTCAGTACGCCTTCTTCATGTGTATAACGCAATGGGAACTCTTCATTCCATGCAGTCAGCTGCGTTGTCCATACATCAATATCCGGTTTCTTGCCATTTTGCGCAATCAACTCCGCCAGAGCTTCCTTGGCACTTCCGACGACCGGAATTTTTGTCGGCACATTTTTACCGATTTCCGCTGGATCAATATCGATATGGGCCACTGTTGCATGCTGTGCGAATTTCGCTAGATTCCCAGTCAATCGATCATCGAACCTGGCACCGATATTTATTAATAGATCACATTTCGATAACGCCATGTTTGCTGCATAGCAACCATGCATACCACCCATTCCGGTAAAGAGAGGATGTTCCGCCGGAAAGCCCCCAAGACCCAATAAAGTGTGGACGACGGGAATGCCTTGCTGCTCGACATATTCCTTTAATAGATGGGAGGCCTTTGCATGCAGGACTCCTGCCCCTGCAAGAATGACCGGTCTTTTCGCTCCGCTTACGGCTTCAACAAGCTTTCTGATCTGTAAGTAATTAGGCTTGGTCGTCGGCTGATAGCCAGGGAGATCCATTTCTGGCTCCTTATCCGTCGATTCACCTTCTATAATGGCCATATCCTTAGGTATATCGATTAATACTGGACCGGGACGGCCGCTTGAAGCGATATAAAAGGCTTCTTTTATAATGCGCGGAAGGTCTTCCGGCTTCCTTACCTGATAGTTATGTTTTGTAATCGGGGTAGTAATCCCCAGTACATCAGCTTCCTGGAAAGCGTCCGAACCAATTACACTTGTAGCAACCTGACCCGAAATTACCACAAGCGGTAAAGAGTCAATCATCGCATCGGCCAAACCGGTGACAATGTTCGTTGCCCCTGGACCCGATGTTACTATGACCACCCCCGGCTTGCCGGTAATCCTGGCGTATCCTTCCGCTGCATGAATCGCACCTTGTTCGTGCCTTGTCAAAATATGAAAAAGTTCTGAACTGTAAAGCTTGTCATAAATCGGCAATACAGATCCACCCGGATAACCAAAGATGACTTCAACATTTTCCTTTTTCAATGCATCCAGCAGAAATTCGGCTCCACTATAATGTGTCTTTCCACTCTTCCGATCAGCAACAACTGACTTTTGTGTCATTTCGTAAAAACCTCCTTCACTTTTCCACTAAATGTTTTCCTAAGATTCAGAATTTTCAGCTTTTTATGCATACAAAAAAGCCTTTTCACCCCAAATGTACTTGCACTCGGCAAGTTAAAGGGGTGAAAAGGCTTGATGAGCCACTCCACGGTACCACCCTTTTTCGCATGAAACTCCATGCGCACTTTGAATAGCCTACACTATTCTCTGTTTTGGTAACGGGTACTGGTACGCACCCGTTCAGCCCTACTAGTCTGACGTTCAAGCTGAAACTCCAAGGTGAGTTCATCTTTCGGGACAATACCGGCTCTCAGCTACCCGGCTCTCTGTGACTGCCTTTTTAAAAGACTACTTATCCTCTTCAATGCTTTTCGCATTATTCATATTTTTCGAAATGCTTATGTTTGATGTCTTGTATTTGTGATTATCTTACGTGTATTTAAGGTAGTAGTCAACAGGTTTTTTGAAATTTTTTGATAATTCTAAATTGAAAGATTTGTTGTATACGCTTACATACCTATCATGACCACATTCTTTTAAAAAAAGTTTTTTCAATTTTTAATTTTTAAAAACATCAAATATCGCATTAAAATTATTAAAGTGATCACAAACTTCTCCACTGAAATATCCTCGAACTACCCACATGATGCCAGTCAACAGTAATGATTTTCTCAAATAGCGGGGTGAGGATTATCTAAAAAAAATAACAAAGGGCTGAACACAGGTGATATTACTCATCCCCTGGTCCAGCCCTCTGTTCATTTAGCCAATACATCCTCGTATTCTGCATTTTTTTCAAATTGTTTTTGAACGAACGAACATACCGGAACAATTTTCAGTTTTTCCTCCCTTGCGAACCCTATTACCTTTTCAACAAGGGCATTTCCTACCTTTTGTCCGCGAAGCTTGTCAGAAACAACGGTATGATCGACCGTGATTTCATCATCACCTGATTTAAAGAATGTGATTTCCGCTAGTTTCTCACCAGATTCTTCGACAAAAAAAGAACTTTCACCTTTTTTGATATCCACCATCTTGATGACCTCCTTTTAGTTCCTCTTTATCATATCTCACAAAATGGAAATTAAACAAATATTTAAAACGTGATCGAAATTGAATAAAGTAAAGTACTTCCAAGAGTTTAAAACTGCGTTGACCATGTGAAGTTTATTCACAAACTGATGATGTCTGATAAATATTTTTTCAAGAAAGGCAAAAGACAAAACTTGATTGATCTTTTCCTTGCAGCTGATATACACTTCCGGTAAAAACTAAGTTTTTCCATGGCTGACGTGCACAATACTGAAAGAAATTGCTTTTAAAAGTTTTTAATTATTCTTTCATACCCAAAATGAAATACAGTATTTTTCAAGCTTTCGTTTTTGATTGCATTTAATTAATGGAAGAAATCTTACCATGATAATGTAAGAATAAGTATATAATAGTAGAAACTAAAAAAAACTGCCCTATATAGGTTAGGACAGTTTTAAACTTTTATGAACACAAAATATAAAATGATCATCGATAACAATATGACCATAAAAACAGCGATTAGAATCACGTGCGCACTTGAAGGCCGGAACGTCCCTTCATTGATTTGCCGCTTCTTCTGAAGATAACCGAATGTCGCCAGAACTGTAATCACAAGGCCCAATGCACACGCAAACATCCCAAGCACGATACTGATCAAGTCAATCCGGGCATCCCGATGCACACCAATCGTAAAATGCAGGCTTGTCGCAAGAAAACCAACCCCCACTATCGCAATAACCGTTCTTATCCACGCTAAGAAGGTACGTTCATTAGCCAAATGCTGCTGGGCATATTTCAATTGGTCTTTCTCCATGTCATCACCTTAATCGCACGATTTTAATCAACCTTAAAAATCAATCATCTTTTCAGTAGCCGAAAAGCCCTGATCATAGACCCGACAAACATTAGCCCTGCACCGCCGAGTAATAAATATATACATAGTGTTTTATCAATAACATTCAAAGGATAAAGCAATGCCCCCAGCGCAACGATTGTTCCTATCCCCGTTATGGTCCATCCTATTTTTTTCATTCGCAACTCCTAAAATTAATTATTTAGTGAAGGTCCCCCATAGGTTTCCCCTTTTTTTAATAAGTTCCCTCATTACTAGCTTAAACCATTTAAAAACTAACAACAAGTGAGATCCCCTGATTTTCTTCCCGCAAAAAAGGAGCCATAAATGACTCCCTGTTTTGAATACGCCCAAATTCAGCCGTTCTTTTTATCCTTTCCCATGTATTCTTTTATTTTTCTTCCCACCCAGACCCGAAGTTCCCTTGTTTAATGGTAGTAATTCGTGTATAAGGACACCAATCCCCCTCTCTCCAAGGGGATAAAGGAACCACCAATAACTAGGGGCCTAGAATCACGGAGAATCTCTAAAGGCTACATACAAGTCAGTTGGATTTCATTCTATTGTATCCCCGTTCTTCGTATGGCTGTATTTTTTCCAACCACTCTTCTTCAAGTTTTTTCAATTCCCGTTTAGCATCAAAGAATCCTGTTTCTTTCGGTTTCAATACCTGCAGTACCTCAAAAGAAAAAGCATCTTTCCCATATTCGTTCCACTCACCTTGCAGCACTTTATTCGTGTTTGTTCCGACTTCCAATTCAAATTGTTTCCCCTTCAACGTCTTTAAATTCCTGGTGCTTCCGATAAAGACTTTATTATTTACCGTATTTCTGATTTGGTATACACCTGCTTCAATTTTCGTTTCTTTATATAATTGCTTCAATTCTTTTTTACGATCCATATTTCATGCCTCCAGTCATCATTTCTTCAGCCAATATTGGCTCCCATCAGGCTTTCTATCCAAGAATCCATATTCTATTAAATATCTTCTCAATAGAACATGATCAGGATAAACTGCACCCAATATTTGATTGATTTCTTTCTCTTCGTATTTCCGCTCTTTTTCAAAACGGTTCATAATTTCTTGGAGAATGATCAGCCTTTGTTTTTCCTTTGGCGGGAAAGACTTTAATGCATCTTGACTGCCTTTTGGGAAGTATTTTTTCAGTACAGTCACCTTTTCATCCTCGGTAACGTTATAACGATCATCGACCATCCTTGCTTTTTGATGAAGCGAGATAAATGCCGGTGCATGTTCATCTTTATCTTTCAAAAGTTCCATCAGGGCTAAAAACAACTTAGCCTGACGCTCTTTCTCTTTCAACACAAAGCGATGGTTCCGAATGGTGGAAGGACTCCCAATCCCCATTTCCTCCTGAACCTCAGCATCATTCTTCCCTTGGTAAAAAAGGCGAAGAAGGCGATTTTGATGGTCCGTGAGACCTGTAAGTTTCTTATCGAGATCAATCAAGTAATCGAAAACGGAGCGGTGTGCATGTTCAATATGAATTCCCATATACCTCTTCGCTTCATAAAGAATCCCATCTTTCGGGTATACGATCCCCTTTTCAATTGCATTTCCGCACAGCAAACAAACATATTGATTCTCACCTTCGATATACCCTTGTTTAAGCTCATCCTGAGACGCGCTCCAAAACATTTCAGCGTCCTTCATAAAACAAACACTTCCCTATAAAGTTTATAATATAATAAACATAATATTAATTTGTTTGATTTATGTCAATGTTTTTCCTGATTTTTTTATAACTCCAGCAACCGTGAAATCATAAAAAAACATTAAATAGAAAAAAGGCATCCGATCACGGATGCCTCAGACTGTACAATTTAAACGTTGATTTCCTCTCCAGGCACACGCTTTCAGCGGGCGATCCGGAAGCCTCCTCGGCACCTCCGCGCCTGCGGGGTCTCCCTTGGACTCACTTTTCCCGCAGGAGTCTCACACACCTGCTCCAATCAACTTTGTTTTAACTTTTAGATAGAACCTTTTTGCCTAAGATCTTTATTGTTTTAAAATAGAATTATTAAAACTTGGGGTGATGAGGGTGCCTTTCTAAACATGATTCTATTCAGTGAAATCAACTTGAAATGATTACTTTAGATCAACTAGTGTCGGCGAACCATTTGATTCGTAAAATTGAGGCTGCCATTGACTTCTCTTTCATTTATGATTTATTGAAACAAATATGACTTATCGTTGGTTCTTAGGCTGCATTGGACTACTTTAAGGGGACTTAAAAAACTGCCTATGCAGGCGGTGCTTACTTTCGCTCCTTTATTTAAAGAAGATGGCCAATTGACATGGAAAGTTCTAGGCATCGCCTAACATAGTGGGCTCGCAGGGCCCCAATCTCTTAATTTAAGGCGAAAATTCAAAGGGAATTTCAAAAGGGGTTCGGAATTTTTTAATTCCGAACCCCTTTTGTCTACAAACTGAGGCATCCGATCATGGATGCTTTTTACTGTGGATCATATGAAACTCCTAATATAGTTCCTCCGTCAGAGCTCATTAAGTATTGCTAGGCACAAACTTAAGTATTCCTTCCAGATAAACACCTTGTTCTTTTCGGGTGCATTCCCTCAACTTGATTCTTCCTTCTTTTTCTAACTCCTTGGCTAATTGGACTACTTCAGTTCCATCTTCGGTTATTTCGACTGAGAAGAAATTGCCCCGAGTGGAAGTTTGAATGAACTTGAATAATCTATCTTTATTCATTTAAACATCTCCTTATTTATAACAAGTTCGACATAAAAGGTCATCCACCTGCGATAAATATGAAATAAAAAACTTCTTATCGTTATACGAACATTTTAAAAGAAAGCGAATCGAAATTACCCTCATTAACTTATACAGCTCAAAAAAAGAAAAAAGCCAAAACCTTAGAAGGTTTTGGCTTTTTTAAGTTAGTGTCCCAGGAGAGATTCGAACTCCCGACCGACGCCTTAGAAGGGCGTTGCTCTATCCAGCTGAGCTACTGAGACGTTTATGATATAAGTTGCGGTAAAACTTATGTATTACCTTAACTGTTCCCTTAGGACACTTCTTATTATAGTAGGATATCAAAAGAAAGTCAACGGTTTTTCAAAAAAAGTTTTTTTCTTTTTTTATGAACCAGGAAGCGGGGAAAAACGCTTCCTGTTCATTATACATGAAATCATTCCATTTGATAAGCATTTCTTAATTCCTCAACGATTTTTCCTTCAAGGTCATAAAAGATGATTTCAAGTTGGTCATTTCCGATATCCAAAATGGCATAGGTTTTCTCTTTTCGTCCACGCGGCTGCCGTATGCTTCCCGGGTTGATGAAGAGCTTGCCGTCAATCAATTCTGAACCCGCAGCGTGGGAATGGCCAAAGCAAATAATATCCGCCCCTGTCTCTTCACTTTTATATGATAGGTTCATCAAGGTCATATTTATGTTATAGAGGTGCCCATGCGTAAGGAAGAAACGCTTGCCTGCGATACTCTCCACAATATCATTCGGATATGCCGAATCATAGTCACAATTCCCACGAACGGCTAAGAACTCCGACATATGAGGGTCATTTTTTTCCAACTCTGAATCACCGCAATGGATCATGGCAGCAACCTCTTGTTTATGACGGTCGGCAATCATGCTGATTTCATGAGTTAAGCCATGACTGTCACTCATTATTAGCACTTTCATCGTCACATTCCTTCTTCCCTTTTTAGAAATGGATCAAGTTTTTCATCTAGAGCCCTCAATGCGTTGGCACGGTGGCTGATTTTGTTTTTTTCCTCTTTTGTCAATTCGGCGTTTGTTTTACCCTGTTCCTCAACAAAAAAGATGGGATCATAACCAAATCCATTCGTTCCAGAAGGCTGTTCTGTTATCAAGCCTTCCATCGTTCCCGATACCGTAATCGTTTCCTGGTTAGGTGACGCTAGTGCCAATGCGCAATAAAATCTCGCCGTTCTATCCTCTTTTGGCACGCCTTCCAGCTCCCGGAGGACTTTTTCCGTGTTTGCTTCATCACTCTTGGACTCTCCAGCATAGCGCGCTGAATATACGCCGGGACGGCCCTCTAATGCATCTACAATCAATCCTGAGTCATCAGCAATGACAAAGTGGTCTAGCTGATGGGCAATGGCCTCTGCCTTCAGGATCGCGTTTTCTTCAAAAGTCGTGCCTGTTTCTTCAACATCAGGAGCATCCGGTACATCGAGAAGTGTTTTGACTTCATATCCTTTTGCAGAGAATAAGCTTTCGAACTCCTTGGCTTTCCCTTTATTTTTCGTTGCAATGATTACTGTCTTCATTTATCATTTCACCCTTTTTTATTTTATCGGCATGAAGCTCTTTTGGGGCTAAGAAAGAATCCGCTGTAACTTGTTATATGTAAAAGCCGCTTCTTCTCCAGTGCCAAACGGACGAATTCAGCGCTGCCTTTCACGTTCAACAACTGCCGCTGAATTATCCAGATAAGTTTAGTCTAACACAACTCCCTCATCTGCAATAAGCCGTAACTTGTAATCTAACGTTTGTAATTTTCACTATGTTCAATATGGATATTAACTTTTATGTTATTTATTGAAGTCTTATCAAAGGAATTAATAATTTTATTATCCCATTTATTTACATGGTATCTGTATGCCTTTTCACTGATGTTAAAAAGGTCTGTATTTATTTTTCTCCCTGTCTCCAATGTCTTCAAAATATCTTCCTTAACTTTTATTTCTACCTTTTTTTCGATTTTTTCCATATCAAGGTCATCTATATTTTGTTTCAATATTCCATTTGCTCTAACCTTTAAATCATATAAGGGTTTCTTTTGCTGTTCCAACACCATGATGTTTGTATTGGGGTCCATGATTTCAACACTTACCTTTTGTTCGTTCAGCGAAAAGAACAGCACTGTCGCCTTATTTTCAACCCATTTTAAACCTATCAAATCTTGTTTACTTACGAACCCTTTATATTGTTGTTTTGATAAAACATAGCCGCCATTCAACGTTGGTATCTTCTTTTCCTTCCCGCCCTCTGAGTAATGATGCTCATTTATGACCAAAGAGGGAATTAAAATGGAACCAACCGGTTGATAAAACTTCGAAACCAGTTCACTGAATTTTAACGGAGAAATGAAATAGTTCTCGTTAATAACGGTCTCTGGCCTTTGAATGATCGTGAATAAGTTAGGAAGATTAAAGAAACTATTACTGTCAAACACCTTTTTAATATCCTCGTTCGTAACGAACAGCCATGAATTGTATCGCAATAAGGGCTCTTTTCCTACATATTCAATGAAATCCTTCATTTTATTCTTGATTACACTCTCACTTAAAATGAAGGAGTTAATATGCCCGATATAAAGCGGTAATGCAGCATGTTGTTCTAATTCGGTAAATGCTTCCTCGATACTTTCCCCTTTACCTTCCCCAATGACAACAGTAGATCTTTCTTGTAATACAGCGGCCCCCTCTTGTTTTGCAATATCCGCAAAATTCAACGCTTGAAAGTATAAGATGAATTCACCCTCTTTATAATCGATCCCTAGGGCTGATCCATATGTTTGCGCTTGAATTTCCTTCATTCCCCAGCATCCTGTCGTCAGTAAAAGTTGACAGCCAATAACCATGACTGCAATTAGCTTTCTCATTTGTTTGACTCCTTTTGAGGTTCATTATCAGTGGACTGTATAGCTTGATTCCGTTGCCTTAACATCCCATACGGTAGCCTAAATAAGACTTTTAACATATCCGATTTATTTGGTTTGGAAAGTGGATTCACAAAAGGCTGGCCGAAACTTTCCAAGGAAACCACAACAATCAAGATAAGGAATATTCCCATGAAGAATCCAAACAAGCCTAAAAACGCTGAACAGGCAAATATGAATAACCTTATAAGAACGATATTCCCAGCAATATTCTGATTGATTAAGGTATAGCTTGCGAGAACTGTAACAGCTATTATTACAAGCATGGAGGGTGAAGTCAGCCCTGCCCGAATCGCTGCATCGCCTATGATCAACCCACCCAATACAGAAACCGTCGGACCTACAGCTTTCGGCAGGCGAAGACCAGCTTCTTTAAATAGTTCAAACAATATGATCATCATGAAAGCCTCCAACGAAGCAGGTATCGGTAATCCTTGTCTCGTGATTGAAATCGTCGCAAGAAGTGAAAAGGGAATTTGGTCGAATTGATAGGAAACTAACGCTATAAAAAAACCAGGTAACGCAACCGTTACAAATAAGGCGAATACACGAATGATGCGCATGAAACTAATATAAAAAAAACTTGCATGTGCGTCATCAGCAGAATACAGTAACTGATTAATGCTGGTCGGTCCGATCAAGCATGTCGGATTCCCGTCCACCAGAATGGCAAAGCGCCCTTGATTCAAGGATTCAACAACATAGTCCGGTCTACCGATATAATCCATTAAAGGGAAGATGGAAAGTTGAGTATCATATAGGAGTTCTTCAACTTGGTAACTGCTGACTATGATATCAACCTTTAATGAATCCAATCGTTTTTTAATATCCAAAAGAATCGAGGGATTAATAATGTCATCTATATAAAGTAGCAATATTTTAGTTTTACTTCTTTTCCCGATTGTATATTCAATGCATTTAAGTGTTGACGTTTTTAACCTTTGGCGAATTAAAGACATGTTATCCGATATATTCTCAACAAATCCATCTCTAGGTCCGCGAATGGAAGATTCTATATTGGACTCTTCCGGACTGCGCTTAGGGGAATTAGCTAATGGGGTATAGTAAATTTCATTAGAAGATTCATTAATAATGATTAGGTCTCCTGAAAAAAGAATGCTTTCTACTTCCTCTTTTAAATCGGAGTCTTTTTTTAGCGTACTGAACTCCATAATATTGCTTAATAGATCAATTGTTAATTCGCCATTTTCTTGAACCGCTTTTGATATTGTAGGCAGTATCACTTCATTGATAAATTGCATATCCACTAAGTTTGGCGCATATAAAAACCCCAACAAATAACGACCATCAGGATCGAATGTTTTTTTTCTTAAAACAACATCAGAAGAATGTTCGAACCATTTTTGGATTTGGTCAATGCAAGAAGGAGTTCCATTCAATTTTCCCTTCCTCATAATGTTTCACCTTTTCCTTTTCCCTTTTTTATAATAAGGAATAACAGTATAATTGCAGCACTTAAGAGAAACAGACTACTGATTGGAAAGTAATATTTGTATATAAAATAAAAAAATGAAGTGGCATCCCAATGGATTAGCGTCCCAAAAACAATCATTGAATATAGGGAAAGCAGTATCCACTTCTGATGTTTTGAATTTGAGATTAATTTATATCCTATAAATAAACATAAACTTATTCGAATCATGGCACCTGAAAGCCATTGGAAAATGGAAAGGAAATCGAGTCGAGTAATATAATAGCCAAACCTTAACAACTTCCACTGTTCATAAGCTGGATTCCTCATTTTCACTGCTTCCACAGAACCAAATTCTGCAATCGCTCCCATGAGGGGCCCTAACGTCAGCATGATTAAAATTACACCAACTAATAAAAGCCACTTGGCTTTTAGCTTATCTTTCAGGTAAGGAGTCAAAAATAAAAAAACGATAATTTCTAAATATCCTGCACTCGTATACAAAATACCATTTAGAGTATTGCGATACCCGCTTTCAAATATCGGGAACAATAATTCGTAATTCTTATTACTCGTATTCCCCAGCCCCACAAATATCCCAAAAAACGTGACGAACGGAAGGAACAGGAGAGCCAAAGTACTTATGGTGCGTATTCCTTTATAAGTTGCAAAAATACAAATAAAAGTGAATAGGCTAACGACTACGATGTTTGGGATGTCATGAGTATAATTAGCTTTTGCCCAAATCACTGTAAATTTGACGGTAATGAAGGCGTTAAATATAAAGTACAACCCAAATGCTATAGTGAAAATATATGTAACAAAAGGTGTAGACCATTTTTTTAGAAAAGCGATTATATCTTCTTTATCTAGTTTTTTATAAATATAAAAAATAAATAGGGTCCAAACGATACAGGGAACAACACTAATTATGACACTTACCCATGCATCGCGTTGAGATGCGGTTAAGATATTGGGAAGGAGCAGGACATGTACCATGAATCCTGTATTCATAATGATTAAAACATAGATGTGTACAGCCTGAATTACCTTTTGATCCATAATATCCCCCCATTGATTGCATTATTAAAAGTAATTTCCCCTTTTAAAAATTTATTTATGTAAAAACTTTCTCACGGTACAAGAAATTGCCAGGCAGGGGTATTAGTTTTCATCTAATGCAATAATTAAGATTTATACGACAGGGGCTATAAAAGGGTGGTAATTCAATTCTGGAGGCAAAAAAATAAGAGACAGCTTCAGGCTGCCTCATTCTGCTATTTCTAATATAATATCGTTCCTTAAAAACTTCCTGTGTTGACTTTCTCTGGACGTACCACTGGTTCGGATAATTTCTTTCCTTCTTCATTAAGAACATCGGCGCTGCCCTGCACTTGTACTTCAACGCTTTCAATTCCTTTCTGTTCCGTTAAAGAAAGGACCAAGGCATCAAGGACTTCTTGTGATACCTTTTTCTCTTTAAAGCTTCCAAGGATATTTTCGTTAAAATTGAGGCTGACCTTACCTTCTGCCACTTTAGGCTCGTCAAGTAAAGCTACATCACTCATGAACCCTGTTTGCAGGCTAGAACCCGAAGGACTCTTCGTTAATTCCTTAATGACTGCTGTTACATTATCAGACACCGTTTCACTGATCCTGCGCGTCACCGGAACATAATAAGTATACTCTTCGTCACCGCCTACATAATAAACGGTCAATGCTTTTGTATTGGAAATGTCGACTACGTCACTCGTATCGATATTGATTCCTGACGACCTTGAGATATTTTCATCTATTGGTGTGCCATTGACCGGCATTTCGGAAATATCTTCACCATTGATTCTCATTTGGATTTTATCGACCGAGTCGAATTGTGTCAGGGTCCATGTAATGGCTTGAAGGATTTTAAGTTCATCCTCTTTCTGATAGTTTTTGAACTCCGGTGAAAAGTCCGCTACAGCCACTCCGTCTTTAATGTTCACGCTTATTTGGGTATCGGCAGGAATGACGGCCCTGAACCCATTTGGAAGTTTATCCGTGACTGGTCCGTTACTGACAAGGTAATCAAGGGCCTGTTTAGCGACAGCTTCCGATTTAGGAAGTTCCAATGTCTGTGGAACCACATACCCGCTTTTATCAATTAAATATAACTCCGTCTTCACCGTTTTTGATTCAACAGCACCCTCTTCTCCATCAGCAGCTGGCTTTTCCTCACCATTCATTTCTGTTTCTTTCAAAGAAGATTCATCCTCAACTAAAGAAACATCCTTTGGAGGATCAATTTCCTTTTTCTCTTCACCGCCAAATAATCCGCAGCCCGAAAGCCAAAAAGAAGATGCCAGAATGGTCACAACCATTGTTACTTTTGATTTATTGGACATAAAATCACTCCTAGGACAGTTTGTACTCCTATTTATACGAGCCCTAGGGGAAAATAGACCAATTATTTTTCTCTCTGATAATGAGCCGGGCAACTTGCCCGTACTGCTGTATCTTTGTCAGCTTCATTGGGATTTCAAGAAATCCTGATTGGAACAATCGAATCCCTTTCCCTTCTGTCCCTTAAAGCCAATTCTATGCTTCCATCTTCTCTAGCGATATATCCTTCCTGGCTTGCAGCTATATACATAACAATATATTTTCATTTTTCCCCTCGTGAAAAAAAAGACTTCCAAATGGAAGCCTTATAAGTGATCAATTTTAATTGTTTCGATGTCATTGACATGAATACCGAGCCAGCTCGACGCGATGGAACCAAACATATCTCTTGAACCGGTTGTGTAAAAGCGATGAACTGGACGGAGCTTGCTTTTATTGATTAATTTATAGTAATCCAAAATGACACTTGCCTCACGGGCCGTCTCTTCCCCAGAGGAAATGACTTGTACTTCATCCCCCATATAGGAAGAGATTACAGGCCCCAGCAGTGGATAATGGGTACAGCCAAGGATCAATGTGTCGATCTTCGTTTTCTTCAACGGGTTCAAGGTTTGTGCCACGACCCTATTGACGATACCCCCTTGAAACTCCCCGCTTTCCACGATTGGGACAAATTTCGGGCATGCTAAACTATCTACTTTCACATCGGAATTGATGGAGGCAAGAGCGTCGTCATAAGCTTTGCTTTTTACCGTGCCTTCCGTACCAATAACGCCAATATGCAAGGAATCAGAAACTTTCAATGCCGCCCTTGCCCCTGGATGAATGACACCCAACACAGGAATCGGCAGTATTGCCCTGATCTCATCCAGTACAGCTGCAGTCGCCGTATTGCAAGCGATGATCAGCATTTTTATATCCTTCTTCATCAAGAACCTCGTCATCTGCCATGTGAAGGTTTGGACATCTTTTTTAGTCCTCGGCCCATAAGGGCATCTTGCTGTATCACCTAAGTAAATTATATTTTCATTTGGAAGCTGACGCATGACTTCTTTAGCTACTGTCAAGCCGCCTACCCCTGAATCAATGATGCCTATCGGTTGTTTCAAAAAACTCGCCTCATTTTTCTTTCATTTCTAGATGTAGTTTTGCTAGAATCCCTTTGAGGGACCTGATGTCAGATTCGTTAAAATTGACTAACACGCCACTCAAGTACTGCTGCCGTTTATTAATTACTTCTTCGATAATCCGTTCACCTTCTTCAAGAAGGTGAATTCGAACCACACGCCGGTCCTTTTCATCCCTGACACGCTGAACAAGTTGATGTTTCTCCATGCGGTCAATCAGGTCCGTCGTTGTGCTGAAGGCGAGAAACATCTTCGTGGACAATTCGCCAATCGTCATGTCGCCTGATTCAAAAAGCCATTGCAAAGCCACGAATTGAGGAATGGTAATTTTATAATCATGGAGAATTTCTCTTCCCCTTTGTTTAAGCCATGTCGATACATAGCGCAATTCCCTCTCGATATCGGCTACATATGCCGCCTGCTTCTCTTCATCCATACACACAGCTCCCCACTTCATGAAACTTATCATACTACCATTTTGGATGAAAGTGAAATGATTTTCAAGATTGATTACCTGGAAGCATAATGAAACCCCATACATAAAAATAAGCAGCATCCAAAGAAGTCAAAACAACCAAGTTGCTTTGCCCTTCCTCATATGCTGCCAATAAACGGGAGAGAAATTATTTATAAGGCTTACGTATTAAGAGTTAACACATTAAAGCTTAAGTTCTCCCATACGAAGGAGTTCTATGACTGCCTGCGAACGTCCTTTAACTCCAAGCTTCTGCATCGCATTCGAAATATGGTTTCGAACTGTTTTTTCGCTAATAAACAATTCACCTGCGATTTCTTTTGTTGTTTTGTCTTGTACTAGTAACTCAAATACTTCTTTTTCTCTTTTGGTGAGTAGTGGCTTATGAGTGAATTCGTTCTCCTTCAAGTAATGTTACCCTCCTTGCCTTCACCAGCATAAAACCCGGAGTGGGTGTCTATTTAGTCAAGATATAGTATGTCGGCTAGGGCAATGGAGTGACTCTTTTACTTGTCTAAATGGAAATATTTTTAGGAATGTTCAGCTCTGTATGCCACATCGATCGCTTCATCTCTTCCGTCCAAGGTACTGGCTTTCCGTTGGCCTTGGAGACTTGTACAATCGTCCCCCTGCCCGTTAAACAAATTGAACCATCTTGTTTGGTCCCCATATAATGTATGTCCACTGAAGAATTTCCGATATGGTCAGCTTTCACATGAATTGTCAACTGATCATTGAAAAACACCTGCTTCAGGTAATCACACTGTAAATTTGCAACAACCGGCATCTCACCGCATTCAGCCGAGGTCCAATCCTTCATGAACCCCATACTGTTGAAATACTCAATCCGAGCCTCCTCAAAATAAGTAAAAGGAATCGTGTTATTCAAGTGCCCAAACATATCAGTTTCCGAAAAGCGGACCTTAATCTCATGTTTAAAAGAAAAATCATTGATCCACTCCGTTATATTATCGATATATGATATTCTGCCCAACTTGTGCACACCCTTTCTGAATTGAATGACTATTCACTCATTTTATAAGAAAACAGCGATAATGAAAAGGATTTTCTATCGGAAGCAGGTTAATTTTATCAAGCTCACTTCATTAATCAAATCCTTCACCGTTGGCTTGGTGCCGCATTTACACTTCGATCCTAAATCGTTATTACAATGTCGATTCCAACCAAGTCTACGTATGTAAAACAATGAAAAAAAAGAACCCATATCATATGATACAGGTTCTTTCATGTTCATTATTAAACTTCATCGCTTCCGAAGAAGTTACGGAATTGTTGGATCGTAGTATCACGGTTCAACGCGGCAATCGAAGTCGTTAAAGGAATTCCTTTAGGGCAAGACTGCACACAGTTTTGCGAGTTACCGCAGTTTGCAAGTCCTCCGTCACCCATGATCGTATTTAAACGTTCAGCTTTGTTCATTGCACCTGTTGGATGTGCATTGAATAAACGAACTTGCGATAATGGTTGTGGCCCAATGAAGTCTGAATTGCTGTTTACGTTCGGACAAGCTTCCAAA
Source organism: Peribacillus sp. FSL P2-0133 (assembly GCF_037975445.1). Lineage (NCBI taxonomy): Bacteria > Bacillati > Bacillota > Bacilli > Caryophanales > Bacillaceae > Peribacillus > Peribacillus sp. FSL P2-0133. The sequence continues at coordinate 4,185,399 of NZ_CP150254.1, forward strand.
CAAACACCGCAAGTCATACATTTAGATAACTCGTAAGCCCATTGGCGTTTCTTTTCTGGCATACGAGGTCCTGGTCCAAGATTGTACGTTCCATCGATTGGAATCCATGCTTTTACCTTTTTCAATGAGTCGAACATACGGCTGCGATCGACTTGCAGGTCACGAACAACAGGGAATGTACGCATTGGAGCTAGACGAACCGGCTGCTCCAATTGATCGATAAGAGCTGTACATGATTGTCTTGGTTTACCATTGATAACCATTGAACAAGCACCACATACCTCTTCAAGACAGTTCATGTCCCATGCGATTGCTGTAGTGTGCTTGCCTTGTACAGTTACTGGATTACGACGAATTTCCATTAGAGCGGAAATTACGTTCATATTCGGGCGGTACGCTAATTCGAATTCCTCATCATAAGGAGCTGAATCCGGTGTATCTTGACGAGTGATTATAAAACGGACTGTTTTAGTCTCAGATTTAGTTTCAACCATTTTTTTGCTCCCCCTCTTTAGTGTTTCGTAGTGTAGTCACGTTTACGCGGTGCGATCAGTGATACATCAATATCTTCATAATGGAATTCAGGTGCTTGATCCAAGCCTTTGAATGTTGCCATAGTAGTTTTCATGAATTCCTCATCATTACGTTCCGGGAAATCAGGTTTGTAATGCGCTCCGCGGCTTTCGTCACGGTTTAACGCACCAATTGTGATTACACGAGCCAATTGCATCATGTTTTGCAGCTGTCTAGTGAATGCTGCTCCTTGGTTACTCCATTTTGCCGTGTCATTGATGTTAATTTTCTTGTAACGTTCCATCAGCTCAAGAATCTTGTTATCCGTTTCTTTCAGCTTGTCATTGTAACGAACTACAGTAACATGCTGTGTCATCCACTCACCAAGTTCTTTGTGAAGGATGTACGCATTTTCGTTACCATCAAGAGACATGACTTCATTCCATTTCTCCTGTTCTTGTTTTTCGTACCCTTCATACAATGAAGAAGGAATGGATTCTGAAGTTTTATCAAGGCCTTCAATATAATTAACGGCATTCGGTCCAGCGACTGAACCACCATAGATTGCAGAAAGAAGTGAGTTCGCACCAAGACGGTTACCGCCATGTTGTGAGTAATCACACTCACCTGCAGCGAATAAACCTTTGATGTTAGTCATTTGGTCATAATCCACCCAAAGTCCGCCCATAGAATAGTGAACGGCAGGGAAAATTTTCATTGGAACTTTACGAGGATCTTCACCCATGAATTTCTCGTAGATTTCAATGATTCCGCCAAGTTTTATATCAAGTAATTTAGGATCTTTATGTGATAGATCCAGGTAAACCATGTTTTCTCCATTTATGCCAAGCTTCATGTTCATACATACGTCGAAGATTTCACGAGTCGCGATATCACGAGGTACAAGATTACCATAAGCAGGGTATTTTTCTTCAAGGAAATACCAAGGTTTTCCGTCTTTATATGTCCAGATACGTCCACCTTCACCACGAGCGGATTCACTCATCAGACGAAGTTTGTCATCTCCAGGGATTGCTGTCGGGTGAATTTGAATGAACTCACCATTTGCATAATTTACACCTTGTTGATAAACGATGGAAGCTGCTGATCCTGTATTGATCATTGAGTTAGTTGATTTACCGAAAATGATTCCAGGGCCGCCGCTTGCCATGATGACTGCGTCGCCAGGGAATGATTTGATTTCCATTGAAGTCAGGTTTTGAGCTACGATACCGCGTGCTGTTTGCTCATCATCGATAACAGCTCCAAGGAATTCCCAGCCTTCATATTTCGTTACAAGGCCTTCAACTTCATAACGGCGAACCTGCTCGTCCAATGCGTAAAGTAATTGCTGACCAGTTGTTGCACCAGCGAATGCTGTACGGCTATGTTGAGTACCACCGAAACGACGGAAATCAAGAAGACCTTCCGGAGTACGGTTGAACATTACACCCATACGGTCAAACATGTGGATGATCGATGGTGCTGCTTCGCACATCGCTTTAACCGGCGGTTGGTTAGCCAAGAAATCTCCGCCATAAACTGTATCGTCGAAGTGGATGTATGGAGAATCCCCTTCACCTTTTGTATTTACTGCCCCGTTGATTCCGCCTTGGGCACAAACTGAGTGAGAGCGTTTAACAGGCACTAAAGAAAATAAATCAACCTGTTGTCCCAGCTCTGCTGCTTTGATCGTAGCCATTAATCCAGCTAGACCTCCACCAACGATAACTATTTTACCTTTACCCAATTCTGTCACTCCCTTATTTCCATTAGCCAAGCTATGTTTTTCCTAATACTTATAAATGAACTCTATCTTCTTATACGAAAGCGAAAATTGCGCTAACCCCTACATAAGAAAGAAGAACGAAAACGATCAAAGTAACGTAAGTCATGATTTTTTGCGATTTTGGTGATACTGTCAGACCCCAGCTCACTGCAAATGACCATAATCCATTAGAGAAGTGGAAAATTGTCGAAATGACCCCAACTAAATAAAATGCAATCATAAATGGATTAGAGAAAATCTCTGCCATCATGTCAAAGTCAACCTCTGCACCTAATGCTGCTTGAATTCTAGTTGACCAAACATGCCAAACAAGGAAAATCAACGTAATGATTCCGCTTAGACGTTGTAAAAAGAACATCCAATTCCGGAAAAATCCAAATCTACCCAAATTGTTTTTAGCCGTAAACGCGATATAAATCCCGTAAACTGCATGATAAATCAAAGGTAAGAAAATGATGAAGATTTCCAAGAAATAACGAAACGGTATGCTTTCTAAGAAATGTGCTGCTGAATTAAATGATTCCGGTCCCTTTGTTGCCATATAGTTGGTAACTAAATGTTCCAACAAGAACAGCCCGATCGGAATAACTCCAAGTAGTGAATGAAGCCTGCGATTCCCAAACTCACGATTTTTTGCCACTAAGTGCCCCCCCTTAATTTGTGAAAAATCATGCAAAGATAATCTGGTGGCTACCTTTTATCTCCGCGTGAAAATATAGTATAGAGTCAGAAAACTCCTCTATACTCCCTTTACAATTATGTGACATGTCCATTTTACTCCTGACTTCTATGTGCGTCAAGAAAACGGATACAAGAAATCTCTTTTTCAGAATAGATTTTTTTGGATTAAATTGTCTATTTTTTATCTGTCAAGTATATATTTTGGAGAAATTATTAATTAATCTATTAATATCTCGGAATAATTTCTCATTTTTTTCCAATTGTTATTTAAATAAATAAAAAACAGTATAATTTGCAAAAGAAATACGTTTATAATAGATTTACAGAAAGAGGCGATAAATTATGAAAAAAAATATTGCTGCTGCGATAGAAGAAGAGATTCATACTGAAGAAATTCAAACTGAAGAATTCAAAGTTCCAGCTTTCGGGTACGAATTAATCAGAGAAGTTCTATTGAGCGATATTCTCGGAAAAGATTCTAATCAAATCCTCTATTGGGCAGGTAAACAATTAGCAAGAAAATTCCCATTGAATGGCGATCAGGAAGTTATTGAATTTTTCCAAAGCGCTGGATGGGGCAATCTGGAAATCTTGAAATATACGAAACACGAGATGGAATTATCCCTGACGGGTGAAATAATCAGCCGCCGCCTGGATTTACACCCTGATTGTCACTTCCAGCTTGAAGCCGGTTTCCTTGCCGAGCAGTTTTCACTGCAAAAAAAATTCCTCAGCGAATCAACGGAAGAAATCAAACGCCGCGCAAAAAAAGTGATATTCACCATCCAATGGGATCCCAGAGATCCAATCTAATGAGCCCTTAAAACAGACTTACCCTTTTACCGGAAGTCTGTTTTTTATTGGACTCCTGAGACTTAAGCTAGCACATTTACATGCTGACCAAGTTTAAATGCTTCATGAAGAGATTCAACCGCCTTCACCATTTCCTTTTCATTGACGACAGTCGAAACTTTAATTTCCGATGTGCTGACCATTTTCACCTGGATGCCTGTATTGGCCATCACTTCAAACATCTCGGCAGCCACTCCGGGATTGGATACCATACCAGATCCGACGATGGACACTTTGGCCAACCCGCTCTCCGTTTCGACCCGGTCGAATCCCAATCGTTCTTTATTATTTTCCAGCACGATCAAGGCCGCTTCCGTATCTTCACTTTTTGTGGAAAAAGATAGATTGGTCGTATCCTCGGCGGTCATGCTTTGAATGATGATGTCCACATTAATCCGGTTTTTCGCAAGTGTCGTGAAGATTGTGGATAATGCACCAAGTGATTGGGGCAAACCATAAATTGTGACCCTCGTAATACTGTCTTCAAAAGCAATGCCGCGTACAATTAAGTTTTCTTCCATAGTTGCTTCCTCCTCAATGATCGTTCCTGATTCTCTCTCCATGCTTGAACGGACTTCAAGCGGAATTTGATAATTTTTTGCATATTCGACAGCCCTTGGATGAAGGACGCCCGCCCCCAGGGTGGCAAGTTCCAGCATTTCATCGTAAGAAATGGATTGGAGCTTTCGCGCGCCTTTTATGTAGCGTGGATCCGTTGTGAAAACACCCGTTACATCCGTATAAATATCGCATCTATCCGCATTCAGCGCTGCAGCGATGGCAACCGCCGTCGTATCGGAACCGCCTCGCCCCAAGGTAGTGATTTCCCCATTTACATCGTTACCCTGGAAACCGGCCACGACCACTATTTTCTTCTCTTGAAGCTGAGCTTGAATCCTTGAAGCATCGATGTTTAAAATCCGGGCATTCCCATGAACGGATTCCGTTTGCATTCCAGCCTGCCAGCCAGTATACGAAATGGCTTCATGTCCTTCTTCAATCAATGCCATCGTTAACAGGGAAATCGTTACCTGTTCCCCAGTAGTCAATAGCATATCCATTTCCCTTTTGCTCGGGGTTCCGGAAATATCACGGGCCATGGAAACCAATTGGTCCGTCGTTTTTCCCATTGCTGAAACAACGACGACTACCTCATTTCCATTCTCCGCTTCCTCGATTACCCGATTGGCAACATTTTTGATTTTTTCTACGCTACCGACGGATGTTCCGCCGAATTTTTGAACGATTAATGCCATCCTCATGCACCCTCTCTACTTTTTAGGCAATAAAAAAAGCAATGAGAAATATCTCATTGCTGTGATCACATATCTAATACTGTAAACACAGTGAGATAGCTCTCCAGGGTATAAACCCTGACAATCCGCCATTTATTAAATGTCGGACCAGGAAAACAAGGTATGAGTCTTGTCTTCCTTCGGCGTCATCCCCTTTCAAAACCTTTCATGGAAGCTCATACTTCTCCAGGTTTTTACTCTTGAATTCCGCACCTCTATCAGCACTTTTAAGTTGTCTAGTTAAAAATTCCTTTTAATCATAGCATAGTGATTCATCGGTAGCAAGATTATTCTTGTAATTTTCTAACGATTCCCTCGGCTACCCCTTTTGGCATACCAGCTTCCATGATTTCCTCGACTGTTGCCTCTTTGATTTTCTTCAATGATCCAAAATGCCTTAATAATTGCTTCCTTCGTTTTTCCCCTACTCCTGGAATATCATCAAGCTGGGAGTGAACCGCATTTTTCCCGCGTAGCTGGCGATGAAAAGTAATCGCGAACCGATGCACTTCATCCTGAATTCTTTGCAATAGGTAAAATTCCTGGCTCCGTGAATCAAGAGGTACGATTTCAAGAGGATTTCCGATCATCAATTGCGATGTCCTATGCTTTTCATCCTTAATGAGGCCTGAAAGCGGAATATCAAGGCCCAATTCATTTTCCAAAATATCCCGAACGGCTTCGACATGTCCCTTTCCGCCATCAATGATGATCAAGTCCGGAAGCGGCAGCCCTTCTTTCAATACTCGTGAATACCTTCTTCTGACCACTTCACGCATCGATTCATAATCATCAGGTCCCTGGACCGTCTTGATCTTATATTTTCGGTACTCTCTTTTTTCCGGCTTCCCATCAATGAACACGACTAAAGCGGAAACAGGGTCACTTCCCTGGATATTGGAGTTATCGAAAGCTTCAATTCGATGCGGGGTGTAGATACCCAGTTGGTTCCCGAGGTTTTCCACCGCATTGATCGTTCTTTCTTCATCCCTCTCAATCAAAGAGAATTTTTCCTGAAGGGCGATGGAGGCATTTTTATTCGCCAAATTAAGCATGTCTTTTTTCGCTCCCCTTTTGGGATGAATCGTTTTGACCCCAAGCAGCCCTTCGGCCATTTCGGCATCCACTGATTCAGGCAGCAAGATTTCCTTTGGTTTAAAATGGTTCGTAATCTCGTAAAACTGACCTAGGAATGTGAGAAGTTCCTGTTCGGGTTCATCGTAGACCGGAAAAAGTGAAACATCCCTTTCTATTAATTTACCCTGCCGGACAAAAAATACCTGAACGCACATCCAGCCTTTATCATAGGCAAAGCCAAATACATCCCTGTCGATGAAATCGGTCGTCATCATTTTTTGCTTCTCCATCGTAATATCAATGTGGGCAATCTTGTCACGGAACTCCTTGGCCCTCTCGAAATCGAGCTCTTCTGATGCCAATAGCATTTTTTCAGTCAGTTCTTTTTTTATTTCAGTATGCCCGCCGTTCAAGAACCGGTTGATATCATCCACCATTTTTTTATATTCCTGTTCCTCTACTTCATATACACACGGGGCCAGGCACTGGCCAAGATGATAGTAGAGACAAACGCGATCCGGTAAAGTATTGCATTTTCTTAGGGGATAGATGCGGTCGAGCAATTTCTTCGTTTCGTTAGCAGCAAATGCATTCGGATAAGGACCGAAATATTTCCCTTTGTCTTTTTTTACTTTTCGCGTAATGATTAGACGTGGGTGGCGTTCCGCAGTCAGCTTGATGAAAGGATACGTCTTATCATCCTTTAGCATGACATTATATTTTGGGTCATGTTTTTTGATTAAGTTCAACTCTAAAATTAGAGCCTCGATATTGGAAGAGGTGACGATGTATTCGAAATCCTCAATCTCATTCACGAGCCGAAATGTTTTTCCATCATGAGATCCCGTAAAATAAGAACGGACACGATTTTTCAACACCTTCGCTTTGCCTACATATATGATCGTTCCCTGACGATCTTTCATTAAATAACAACCAGGTTGATCGGGAAGAAGGGCAAGTTTATTCTTTATTTGTTGATTCATGCTTTCAGCCTCCTGTTCTCCCATTTTTACAATCATTATATATCAAGATAGCGAAAAAAGCTTCAAGTCCGCAGACTTGAAGCTTTTTTTAGCTATCTTACTATTACGCGTGTTTTGCAATAAGTTCAGCAAGTGCTTCTTTAGGTTGGAAACCAACAACCTTATCAACCACTTCACCGTCTTTAAGGACGATTAATGTCGGGATGCTCATCACACCGAATTTTCCTGCTGTTTCTTGGTTTTCATCTACATCCACTTTTACGATTTTTGCTGTATCGCCAATTTCAGTATCAAGCTCTTGAAGAACAGGAGCGATCATTTTACAAGGTCCGCACCACGGAGCCCAAAAATCTACAAGAACAACACCTTCGCTAGTATCTGTTGTGAAAGTTTGGTCAGTTGCATTTACAATAGCCATATATATTTCCTCCTCAAATTTACTCAAATAACTAAAGACAGTATACCATTGTTGCTCGAATCGATGCTAATATTTTGCTTCAGTGGTAGGATGTCCAAAATAAGAATAAATATGCAGGCCGGAGTCCTTGCCTCTTAGCCCAAATAAAGGGGCAAGACATGTATCGGCTTATGCCAAATGTCTTGCCCCCTTATCTGTATTATCTCTATTAAGCGTTAACTTTTAGTTTTTTGAATTCTTCCGTAAGTAATGGAACGACTTCGAAAAGGTCTCCGACAATTCCATAATCAGCCACATTGAATATGTTAGCTTCCGGGTCTTTATTGATAGCAACGATAACCTTGGAGTTGGACATCCCCGCTAAATGCTGGATCGCACCGGAAATTCCGCAGGCGATATAAAGGTCAGGTGTTACGACTTTACCTGTTTGCCCGATTTGCAAAGAGTAATCGCAATAGTCCGCATCACATGCTCCGCGAGAAGCTCCTACCGCTCCGCCAAGAACTTGTGCAAGTTCCTTTAATGGTTCAAAACCATCTTCACTTTTCACGCCCCGTCCACCTGCGATGATTACTTTCGCTTCTGAAAGGTCGACCCCTTCGCTAGCTTTTCTAACAACATCTTTAATGATTGTGCGTAAATCCTTAATGTCCACACTTAATGTAGAAACATCACCAGAGCGGGACTCATCTTTCGCTAATGGTTCGATATTGTTCGGACGGATTGTCGCGAATATCACGCCATCCGTAACAATTTTCTTTTCAAATGCTTTACCAGAATATATCGGGCGGGTGAAAACGATATTTCCACCTTCTTCTTCAATGGATGTAACGTCCGAGATCAAACCTGATTCAAGCTTTCCAGCCAATTTAGGTGCAAGGTCTTTTCCTAGGGCTGTATGTCCAAAGAAAATCCCTTCTGGCTTTTCCTGCTCGATGACGGCAAGCAAGCTTTGCGCATATCCATCTGAAGTATATTGTTTCAATTGATCATTCTCTACTGCCACAACCCGGTCTGCGCCATACTGGATCAATTCATTTCCGAAATTTTGAACACTGTCACCAACTAAAACACCTACGATTTCCCCGCCATCTGCAGCAAGTTTAGCCGCACCGATAGCTTCAAATGATACATTTCTTAGTGAACCGTCACGAACTTCGCCCAATACAAGAAACTTTCTAGCCATTTATAAAAACCTCCTGTGCTCTATTTTTCATTTTTGTCGGGTGTGTTGTTTAGAAAAGTAGCGTTTAAGATTAAATCACTTTTGCTTCACTTCGTAATAATTGAACAAGTTCACTAACTTGATCACTGATTTCTCCGTCCAATACTTTTCCAGCTTCTTTTTTAGCAGGAAGGTAAATTTCAATCGTTTTTGTTTTTGCCTCAACATCTTCTTCTTCCAAATCCAGGTCATCCAATTCCAATTGTTCAAGCGGTTTTTTCTTCGCTTTCATGATTCCTGGCAATGATGGATAACGCGGCTCATTTAGCCCTTGTTGAGCTGTCACCAACAATGGAAGGGATGCTTCGATCGTTTCAGAGTCCCCTTCAACATCACGGATAACGCTTACATTTCCATTTGCGATGTCAAGTTTAGTAATGGTTGTAATATAAGGAATTTCTAAAATTTCGGCAACGCGTGGTCCCACTTGACCAGAACCGCCATCGATTGCAACGTTTCCTGCAATGATTAAATCGGCATTTTTACCTTTTAAGTATTCACCTATAATTTTGGCAGTCGTGAATTGGTCGCCATTTTCTATGTCGTCTTCTATATTTATCAATACGGCTTTGTCAGCACCCATTGCCAGCGCTGTACGTAATTGCTTTTCAGACTCTTCTGTTCCGACAGAAATAACCGTTACTTCGCCGCCTTGTGCATCACGTACCTGGATTGCTTCTTCAACTGCATACTCATCGTAAGGATTAATGATGAATTCTGCTCCATCCTCATTAATTTTCCCGTTGGATAGTGTAATTTTTTCTTCTGTATCAAATGTTCTTTTCAGCAGTACATAAATGTTCACGATAATACCTCCCGAATAATTTGAGTTTTGAAGATTATGAATTTTATTGATATATAGTATTGTTCTACAGATTTCATCAAAATCCTGCATGATATATAAAAATAGTTATTTATACCAAATCATCATTTCCCTTTGAATACAGCTTCCCTTTTTTCAATGAAAGCGCTGATTCCTTCTTGTGCATCAGCGGTATCAAAAGCTTGGCTAAAGAGGGCGGCTTCCCTTTCCACACCTTTATGATAGGAATCATGCTTAGAATAATTTAATAACTCAATGGCCGACTTTAAAGCCATTGGGCTTTTCTTGGCAATTTTATGAGCTAGTTCCTTAGCTTTTGGAATCAGTTCTTCATCCGTAAAGGCATGATTCGCCAATCCGCATTGTACAGCTTGGGTACCTGAAATCGGTTCACTTGTAAACAGCATTTCAGCTGCCTTTGCCATGCCTACATAACGAGGAAGACGTTGGGTCCCGGCAAATCCAGGGATTAAGCCCAACTGCAGCTCAGGCAAACCAAGTTTAGCCCTTTCGGTGACCAATCGGATGTGACAGGCCATGGCCAGCTCCAATCCTCCGCCAAGCGCTGCTCCATGGATGGCTGCAATGACCGGTTTTGGAAAAGATTCGATTTTCTCAAATACAGATTGACCATTCTTGGTCAGCTTCTCGAAAGCTTCCCCGTTCTCCACTTCCGTAAACTCTTTAATGTCTGCTCCTGCAGAGAAGAATCTTCCTTCACCATGAATAAGGACAACCCGTACGGCTTCGTCTTTCCCAATATGATCGAAGGCCTGTGAAAGCTCCCCGATGATAGCCGAAGAAAGCGCATTTGCAGGTGCATGATCAATCGTTATAAAAGCCACATGATTTTCGACAGAAAGCTTAAGATATTCCATATCAATCCCTCCAGGCATGCTAGTCGAACTTTTTTGACAATTCAATATGTATCACTTCCCGATAAAGGGGAAGCAGGATTAATCGATTCTTTCGAGGATGGCTAGCCATCCTCTATTTAAATCATTAACTTTTCAGGCCACAGCCGCCAATTAGGAGGCGGTGAACGTCTGGTGCAAGGTCAGGAAGAGAGTACTTTTGCTCATTCATGACCCAAGTCGTCACTGTTTCGTCAATCGTTCCAAAGATCATCTGCCTGGCAAGTAAATTATTTAAATCAGGCAGGAATTCGCCGTTCTCTTTTCCTTCAATAATGATCTGATCGATTAAATTTAAATAGCCTCTTAACACATCATTAATTCTAAGGCGCAATTCTTTATTCGACTGTCTTAATTCCAACTGAGTGACAATTGCTAAATTCACGTCTTCTGAAAGGTTTTTAAAATGTTTTTGGATGAGCACATGCAGTTTATCCGAAGCAGCGGTCTTTCCTTTTATTTCTTCTTCGATCTGTTCCACAAAAGAGCCCATCTTTTCATGGAATAATGATATTAAGATATCTTCTTTATTTTTAAAATATAGATATATGGTGCCATCCGCTACGCCTGCCTGCTTGGCGATTTTGGATACTTGGGCTTGATAGTAACCGTTTTGGGCAATGACGATAACGGCCGCTTCAATAATTTGATTATACTTTGGTCTGTTGCTTTTCACTGGATGTCCCCTTTCAGAAAATGAATGAATCATCATTCATATTTCTATCATAAAATGACGACCCTTTACTGTCAAGCAAAAACTTCTAGGGGTCCTGACATTCACTTCAGTTCATTGTACAGCCCCCATCCATAGGTTGTCCAGCCGTTCTGTAAAACACGGAGCTTTCTTCCGCTGCTCCGTTAAAAGGGGTGCTTGTTTAAGCTTCTTTTCTTTCCTCGGATATTTTTTTCTTTTCTTCCTCGATAAGGACTCTTCTCAGGATCTTTCCTATCGTCGTTTTAGGAAGTTCATCCCTGAATTCATAGCTGCGCGGCACCTTATAGGAAGCCAGGTTCTTTCTGGCAAATTCATTCAATTCCTCTTCAGTGGCCCTGGCATTTTTTTTCAGTACGACATAGGCCTTAACGGTCTCACCGCGATAGGGGTCAGGGATACCTGCAACAACCACTTCCTGTATGGCCTCATGCTCGTATAGCACTTCCTCCACCTCTCGTGGATATATATTGAAACCGCCCGCAATGATTGTATCCTTTTTCCTCTCGACCACAAAAAAGAACCCCTGCTCATCCATATAACCCAGATCTCCTGTAAGCAGCCAGCCATTTTTAAAGGTGTTTTCCGTTTCATCCGGACGGTTCCAATATCCTTGCATTACCTGTGGTCCTTTTATGGCAATTTCGCCTATTTCATTCGGAGGTAGCTCTTCAAAGGTTTCCAGGGACAGAATCGCTGAGTCAGTATCCGGCCACGGCAGCCCAATGCTTCCTTTTACACGCGGCTGATCCCAAATGAAATTAGCATGGGTCACCGGTGAGGTTTCAGAAAGTCCATAGCCTTCTACAAGCTTCCCGCCGGTAATTTTCTCAAACTGCTCTTGAACCTCTATGGGCAATGATGCAGAACCGCTTATACAGGCATTGATGGAAGAAAGGTCATATTTAGCGATATCCGGATGGTTCAAGAGGCCGATATACATCGTTGGCGCTCCTGGAAACATGGTCGGTTTCTGTTTTTGGATGGTTTTAAGCGTCGCTTCGACATCGAACTTTGGCATGATGATCATGGTGTTCCCTTCCATGACGGAAAGAACCAAGACTGTAGTCATACCGTACACATGGAAGAAAGGCAGAATCGCAAGGATCCTTTCCTCACCGCGCTTATTTTTATAAAGCCAGGCATTGCACATTTTCGTATTTGCCAGCAAGTTCTTATGGGTAAGCATGACCCCTTTGGGAAAGCCTGTTGTCCCACCAGTATATTGCAAAAGGGCAAGGTCATTATCCACATCGACCGGCACAGTGACTTCTTCAGTCATCTTTCGTTTCATGATTTCGGAAAATAAATGATGATTCCCTTCATGCTCCACATTGATGACAATGCCGTATTGCTTTTTTTGAATAAAAGGATAGATAAGATTTTTTGGAAAAGGTAAATATTCCTTGATAGCGGTTACAATTATATGTTCTATATCCGTTCTTGATGCCACTGCTGCAACACGGGGAAATAAAATATCCATCGCCAAAATTATTTTAGCTCCGGAATCTTTCATTTGATATTCTAATTCACGTTCGGTATAGGTTGGATTCGTTTGAACCACGACTCCGCCGGCCATCAATATCCCAAAAAAGCCTATGACACCCTGTGGGCAGTTAGGAAGCATGACGGCAACACGTTCACCTTTTTGAAGACCGATACTTTTTAAATAGGCAGCAAACTTTAAAGCAGATTCATGCACTTCCCGGAAAGTTAATTCTTTTCCCTGGAAATGAATCGATACTTTATCGGGGAATTCTTCGGCTGATTCCTTTAAAAAAGAATAAAGAGGTTTATCTTCGTAAGACAAAACAGCGGGTATCTGTTCCGGATAAATAGCTTGCCATGGCTTATTGCTCATTTGCCCCCTCCTTCTGAATATTCTCAATACTCTTTTCATTATAATACAATCGGGATTTTCTTACAATTGCCGAATTTCAGAGTATAAAGACCCTATGATGAGAAATTGACCATTATTATTATACATGCCACCCCCCACTCTTTTTAATGGAACTCAAATAAAAGAAGCGGCACAATGGCCGCTTCAGTTGAAGAATGTCATATAAATGATTCCAAACAGAAAAAAGATTCCGCAACAAACAATTAAGACTTTTGCAAGTTTCTCCACAGCTTACTCCCTCTCGAAGGGCATTAAGAAATCCCTGCGCCGATGACAAAAGATAATGCGATTGATATGATCATCGATAGGAATCCAACTGCCCGATTATCTTTTTGTATCTCTTCATCTATTTTAAATCCAGGAGTCATAAATTCAAAAATGAAATAACCGATCAATAGCAGGACAAATCCGTATACGCCCCAGCCAATCATGGTAATAAGCGAATTCTGATGGAGAATGGACTGTTGGAATACATAGGCGATCCCAAATATTTTACCACCTGTTGCCAACGCGACAGAAAGGTTTCCTTGTTTGATTTCCTCCCAGTTCTTGTACTTTGTGACAAGTTCAAAAATGGCTAAAAAAACAATCATGCACAGAATAACGACACTGTAACGAGCAGCTATATATACATATTCATTTTCCCACATGTTCACCATGGTCCAACTCCCGAATGGTAACTAGCCACCCGGCTTGGCTGAATGGCCGGAGTGACCGCTTTCCTTTATTTAAATTCCACCACCGTAACACCTGTTCCGCCTTCACCGGCTTCGCCGAAGCGAATCCTTTTGACAGAGCGGTGATTTTTCAAGTATTCCTGGACCCCGGACCGAAGAGCACCCGTTCCTTTACCATGAATGATGGAAACACTCGAATAACCGGCCAAAAGAGCATCATCAATGTACTTTTCCACTCTTGATATTGCATTTTCAAAGCGTTCTCCACGGAGGTCAAGTTCGACGCTAACGTGATAATCGCGGCCTTTGATCGTGGTGAGTGGCTTTGTTTCTTTTACTTTTGTGGCCTTGATGAATTCCAGGTCAGACTCCTTCACCTTCATTTTCATGATGCCGATTTGAACCTGCCATTCATTATTTGAGACCTTCTCGATCAAGTGACCTTTTTGACCGAAGCTTACGACCTTTACTTCATCTCCAGGTTTCAAGCTTTTATCCAGCGGCCTTGCAGCTTTATTTGATGTTTTTTTCACTTTTGGCGCTGCTTCTTCAAGCCGCTTTTTGGCATCGATCAGTTCATGCTCTTTAACATCGGCATGCTTTTCAAGTCGCAGTTTACGTAAGTCGGCAATAATCGCTTCCGCTTCCTTTTGTGCATTTTCAACGATTGCCGCTGCCTCTTTTGCTGCCTTTTCAACCATCGCATCCCGTTCTTCATGGTATTCACCAATTTGCCTTTGAAGGTCTTTATGAAGTATTTCCGCCTGTTCCAGGTGATTCTTGGCTTCCTGTTCTTCTTCTTCGGCCTTTTTGCGGCTGTCTTCAAGGGACGCTATCATATTCTCAACTTTATTCGTATCCTCACCAATATGGCTGCGGGCGCTGCTTATCACGCTTTCTTCCAAACCAAGACGTTTGGAAATTTCAAACGCATTACTCCTACCTGGTACACCGATCAAAAGTTTATAGGTGGGACTCAAGGTTTCCACATTAAATTCGACGCTTGCATTAATGACGCCTTCCCGATCATATCCATACGCCTTTAATTCCGGATAATGTGTCGTTGCAATCACACGTGCTCCGCGCTTATACACTTCATCCAAAATGGAAATGGCCAAAGCGGCACCTTCCTGTGGGTCAGTTCCCGCTCCAAGCTCATCGAATAAAACAAGGCTGTCATAATCGACATGCTTAAGGATATCGACAATATTGACCATATGCGAAGAGAATGTACTTAAGCTTTGTTCAATCGACTGTTCATCGCCAATATCGGCATAAACAGAGGAAAACACAGCCGTTTCGGAACCATCCAGCGCAGGGATTTGCAGACCGGACTGGGCCATTAACGTACAGAGGCCAATCGTTTTCAGGGTAACCGTCTTACCACCTGTATTCGGACCGGTGATGACGATTGTCGTAAATTCATCACCAAGAAAAATATCATTGGCCACGACAACATCACTCGGAATGAGCGGGTGTTTCGCTTTGAATAATTTCACGCGTCCCTCATTATTCAGAATCGGCTTGGACCCTTTTATCGCTTTTGCATACTTTGCCTTGGCGACAAGGAAATCGATTTGTGCAAGCACTTTGACATTATGAAGCAATTCAGGTGTGTACGCACCGACTTTTTCCGATAGTTCGACCAATATCCGTTCTATCTCCTGCGTTTCCTTCACTCGGGTTTCCTGCAGGGCATTATTCAGCTGTACGATTGCTTGCGGTTCAATGAACAGCGTCTGCCCTGATGAGGATTGATCATGGATGATCCCGCCATACACACTCCGGTATTCCTGTTTTACCGGGATGACGAATCGGTCATTCCGGATGGTGATGATGGCATCGGATAACATTGTTGATGCATTTGAAGAACGGATCATGCTTTCTAGTTTTTCCCTGACGCGGCTTTCGTTCGTCCGAATTTGGTTTCTTAAGGTACGAAGCTTGTCGCTGGCAGAATCCATCACTTCACCATGTTCGCTTATTGCATACGTAATTTCCTGCTGCAAATCTATCAATGGATGAAGGGAATCGATATATTCGGCCAAAAGCGGAACATCAATTTCCTGCTCTGCAAGTTCTTCAAAGAAACGGCTGAGGATCCTGCCGGCACGAATCGTACTCGCAAGTTCCATCAATTCCATCGGTGAGAGCATTCCGCCAATCTGTGCCCTTTTTGCATGCGGACGGATATCAAAAATCCCGCCCAATGGCATGTTACCTTTCAACCGGACGATTTTGGCTGACTCATCTGTTTCTTCCTGCCATCTCGACACCTCTTCAAAATCCGTGGAAGGCATCAATTGCTTTGCCTTTTCTTTTCCTATGGATGAGGATGCGTGTGAAATTAATTGTTCTTTTATTTTATGAAATTCCAATGTCTTTAAAGCTTTATTATGCATGGAGTTAAAGCTCCTCCTTATTTATGGGCAAATAGTTAATCATTTCTCTTTAAAAACGCCAATAATCCATCCGTATCCCTTGCATTAAGAACCGTTGATTCTTTAATCCAGCCTTTTTTAGCTGATGAGACCCCAACAGGCATATGTTCAAGCATGTCGATGCTGTGGGCATCCGTATTGATCACGATCGGAACGCCTGCTTCCTGTGCCTTGCGCAGATGGGGAGGTGCCAAATCCAATCGGTTCGGGTTCGCATTCAATTCCAAGGCAGTATTCGTTTCACGGGCCAGTTCGATCAGCATCTCTATATCAACATCATATCCGGCTCGTCTGCCGATGATCCTTCCCGTTGGATGGGCAATGATATCTACATGAGGATTATTCAGAGCCGTTTTTAAGCGCTCCATGATCGTTTCCCTAGGCTGTGAAAAGCTTGAGTGAATCGATGCGATCACCAAATCCATCTCTGCAAGCAGCTCATCGTCATAATCAAGGGTCCCATCAGGAAGTATATCCATCTCAATCCCTGAAAGAACGGTAAAGTCAGCGTATTTTTCATTTAGTTCATGGATGATACGTTTTTGTTCACGTAAACGTTCCGCGGTCAAGCCGTTCGCCACTTTCAGATATTGCGAATGATCGGTGATGGCCATATACCGATACCCTTTTGCACGGCATGCTTCAATCATTTCTTCAATCGTATGGGCCCCATCACTCCATGTGGTATGCATATGCAGGTCACCTTTGATGGCCTCTAAAGATATGAGAGGTTCATTAGCATCATAATGCTCCACTTCCGTTCCGTCTTCACGCAGTTCTGGCGGAATGAAGGGAAGACCAAAATGATTATAAAATTGTTCTTCCGTTTCAAACGTCAATACATCACCGGTTTCAGCCACTTCCACCCCATATTCGCTGATTTTCTCGCCGCGATCTTTAGCAAGCTGGCGCATCCGCACATTATGATCCTTCGAACCTGTAAAATGATGGAGTGTCGTGATAAATTCCTGATCCTTCACGATTCGGAAATCGACAGAAATATCATATTCATAATCAAGCACGACCGATACTTTTGTATCACCGGCCGCAATCACCTGCTTTATCCCCGTTAATGCAAGCAGTTGATCCTTAACTTCTTCGGGATGATCTGTCGAGATGATGAAATCGAGGTCCTTGATGGTTTCCCTCATACGCCGGATGCTGCCGGCCCTGGAAGAACGGATGATGTATTCCATGTTAGCAAGGGCCGTTTCAATATCATCCGCAATCGGCCTCATGAAGGCAAGGGGCAGCCGATCGGGCCTTGAACCCGCCTCGGCAATTGCAGACAGGATCTTCTCTTCCGTTTTTTTGCCGAAACCGGCAAGCGCCGCGACCCTGCCTTCTTCACAGGCGATTTTAAGATCATTCACATCATTGACATGCAGCTCTTTATGAAGCTTGGCAATTTTCTTCCCGCCCAGACCTTGAAGCTGCAGAAGCGGAATCAATCCTTTTGGCACCTGCTCCTGCAGCTCTTCAAGTACGGTCGATTTCCCCTCATTTATATACTCTTCGATGACGGAGGCCGTTCCTTTCCCGATTCCATTTAAAGCGGTAAAGTCAGCGATGGCTGAAAGGCTCCGTTCGTCCGTTTCCAAGGCGCCAGCTGCCTTTCGGAAAGCTGAAACCTTGAACGGGTTCTCTCCTTTTAGTTCCATATATATTGCAATTTTTTCTAATAGTTTAATGATATCTTTTTTATTAATTGTCATTTAATTCACCGCCGAAAAAATTAGTAGGGTGTCCATTGTTCACTTTCTTAAAGATACCTTTCTTGGAGGTAAAGTACAAGCAGTCAGATTCTTAACTTTCGAATCAAATAGGGGGAAGTTACATGCTGCTACATAAAAAGGGGCCTCCCCCGTTCAAAGTATAGGAATCCAGGACTTTGAGAAAGGGAGGCAGGCCCTCTTATACTGACATTAAGATTGTTTTACATCATTAAACCAAAGTTCCTTCACTTGCTCGGAAAGGAACGGCGTATGTTTCACGATCGATTCTGCCAAAAATGAGCCAGTTAATGGTTTCTGGATGGAATCCATTGGCAGCATGGCAGCTATATATAATATAATAAACATGATAAGATAGACTTCGAGAAACCCCAATATCCCTCCACCCCAGCGATTCAGCTGCTTTAATATCGGTAGGTGGGTAATGAAATTGAGCATGGATCCTATCATTTGCCAAAGGATCTTGGCAGCAAAGAAAATGATTGCAAAGGCAATTGCATTGTAATACGCCGTATCAAGCCCGACTGTATCGAAAAACATATTAAGGGTCGAGGAATCACCCATCGTTGGGAACGGAATCCACAATTTCAAATTGGGAGCAAGATCTCCGTAAAATACATAAGCGACGATGAAGGCTACAATGAACCCTGTCATATGAACCATTTGTAAAATGAAGCCACGCTTTAAACCGATTAATAAACCGATTAAAAGAATGGCCAGAATTGCTAAATCAAGCATGTACTCAGTCCTTCTCTCTCTTTAATTCCAGTTGAAGCTGGTCTAGTTCATCTTTTAATTTAATATATTCGTGGATGGTATTCACGGCCGTTAGTACCGCTAGCTTGCTTGTATCCAAGTATGGATTTTTCATCCTGATCTCTCTCATTTTTTCGTCAACCATCGAAGCGACCAGGCGCATATGACTTGCGCTTTCTGTGCCGACGATTGTATATGGTTGTCCGTATATATCAACTGTTGTTTTATTTCGTTTATCGTCTGACAAAATGATGCCCCCAATCTAAACAATCCTAATTCTATCATATCATGAAGTTTTTCGTCATGAAAGAGAGTACATCGTCATTTCTCGCATAAAAATTTCAATAATTTGTCAAACGAAAGCGAATTTAGGAAGAAGATCACCTAATAAACAAAATGAAGTTAGGAGCTAACCCATTATGTCCCATGTTGTTTTACTTATCAGTCCTGAACAAATAAAGGCTATGAAGTCCCATTATTCTTCATCCTTGGCCGCCAAGCTGCCGCCGGGGAGCATCTTTTCCGCAAAACCGCCGCTATGTACGGTGACGGCCTATAAATCCGGGAAGGTCCTTTTTCAAGGTAAGAATGCCGAACTAGAAGCGGTAAAATGGCAAAAAGGTACCACCGCTGCGGCTCAAAAGAAAAAAACGGCATCCTCTGCATCAGTCAAGGCCCATCGATATTCGCCGCCTGCAAATATCGGAACCATGTCAGTGATCGGTTCCGATGAGGTCGGAACAGGAGACTATTTCGGCCCGATCACCGTCGTAGCCGTATATGCAAAAAAGGAACAACTCTCACTCTTGAAGGAGCTTGGAGTCCAGGATTCCAAAAATCTGAAAGATCCACAGATCATCGAAATTGCCAAACAGATTAAGGATGTAGTGCCCTTCAGCCTGCTCACATGCGACAACCCGAAATATAATGCGCTGCAGGCAAAGGGAATGTCACAAGGAAAAATGAAGGCACTCCTCCATAACCAGGCAATCAAGAATCTCATGCAAAAAATCCAGCCGGAACAAGCGGAAGCGGTCCTTATTGATCAATTCGCTCAACCAGAGGTATTTTTCAATTACCTCAAAGGCCAAGAACTATTCCAGGCCAATGCCACCTATCTATGTACAAAAGCGGAAGGCATTCATCTTGGAGTAGCAGCCGCATCCATCATTGCCCGATATGCATTCGTCAAACGCTTTGACTTGCTGAGTGAAAAAGCCGGATTCAAAATTCCTAAAGGTGCCGGATTTGCAGTCGATGAAGCGGCCGCAAGATTGATTCATGAAAAAGGAATCGATTCATTACACGAATTCACGAAAACCCACTTCGCCAACACAGAAAAAGCGAAGCGACTATATCAACAGAAATATCAAAAATAGAAGAAAGCGGCTGACCTTCCGGAACAGCCGCCTTTTTCTCGTGAATTCACGCTATTTACTCGTAAATTTACGATTTACTCGTGAGGTTACGCCATTTACTCGTGAATTCACGCTATTTACTTGTAAATTTACGATTTACTCGTGAGTTTGCACCATTTACTCGAGAGTTTACGCCATTTACTCGTGAATTCACGCTATTTACTCGTAAATTTACGATTTACTCGTGAGTTTGCTCCGTTTACTTGTGAGATAGCACCGTTTACTCGTGAATTCACGCTGTTTACTCGTGAGTTTACGCCATTTACTCGTGAGTTTACGCCGTTTACTTGTGAGATAGCACCGTTTACTCGTGAATTCACGCTGTTTACTCGTAAATTTACGATTTACTCGTGAGTTTACGCCATTTACTCGTGAATTCACGCTATTTACTTGTAAATTTACGATTTACTCGTGAGTTTGCACCATTTACTCGTGAGTTTACGCCGTTTACTCGTGAATTTACGATTTACTCGTGAGTTTACGCCATTTACTTGTGAGATAGCACCGTTTACTCGTGAGTTTGCACCGTTTACTCGTGAGTTTGCTCCGTTTACTCGTGAGTTTACACCTTTTACTCGTGAATTCACGCTATTTACTCGTAAATTTACGATTTACTCGTGAGTTTACGCCATTTACTTGTGAGATAGCACCGTTTACTCGTGAATTCACGCCATTTACTCGTGAGTTTGCACCATTTACTCGTGAGTTTACGCCATTTACTCGTGAGATTGCACCGTTTACTCGTGAGTTTGCTCCTTTCACTCGTAAAATCAAAAAAAAGACAGCTCCCCATGTGTCAGGGAGCTGTTTTTTTGGTTTTATCCTCTTAGTTCTGCGCCAGCTTTTTCTTTAACGGCTTCAAGCACTTTATCATGTGCTTTTGTAATGTCCTCGTCCGTTAGAGTACGTTCCGGGTCGAAGTATTTCAGTGAGTAGGCAATGGATTTCTTGCCTTCCTCCATTCTTTCACCTTCGTATAAGTCGAAGATGCTTACTTCTTTCAGCAGTTTGCCACCGGCTTCTTCAATAATATCCTGAATGTCCCCGGCTTTCGTAGCTTGATCCACAACTAGAGCGATATCGCGTGTGGTTGATGGATAGCGCGGAATGGTTTGGTACGCAATCGGCGCGACTTCGGCTTCGGCCAATGCTTTTAAGGAAAGTTCGAAAATGTATGTTTCTTTAATATCCAAGTCTTTTTGGACAGTTGGGTGCACTTGGCCGATAAAGCCAATCACTTCACCATTCAATAGTACTTCCGCTGTCCGTCCTGGATGCATGTCGTTGATTTCAGCTTGGCGATAATTGATTTGATCAGCTAATCCAAGTGTGTCGAATAATGCTTCGATCACGCCTTTGGCTACAAAGAAATCCACTGGTTTCTTTTCGCCTTGCCATAGATGTGACTCCCATAGGCCGGTGATTGCTCCAGCAATATGTTCTTTTTCTTCAGGCAGTTCTTGTTCATCACGCTTAAAGAATACCGAACCGATTTCATACAGTGCCAGTGAATCAATTTGGCGGGCATTGTTATATTTCACGACTTCCAGCAATTGAGGCACGATGCTTAAACGCAGCTGGCTTCTTTCTTCACTCATTGGCATTGCTAATCGAATGGATTCTCTTGCTTCCAATGCGAATTGGGACGCTTTTTCCTGGCTTGTCAGTGAATAGGTCACCGCTTGATAAAGGCCTGCGCCTTCAAGTGTACGGCGTGCCTTCCGCCGTTTAATTTGATAGTCAGTCAATTGGCCTGGGGTTGCAGCACCAATCGGCAGTGTAGCGGGAATGTTATCATATCCAAATAAACGTGCAGCCTCTTCGACTAAATCCGCTTCAATCGTAATATCACCACGGCGCGTCGGGACTGTGATTGTGAATGTTTCATTGTCAAGTTCAACGCCAAATTGCAGACGTTTGAAGATCGATTCCACAACCGATACGGTCATGCTTGTTCCAAGAAGTGTGTTGATTTTTTCAAGAGTGATGCTAATGACCGCAGGTTCCATTGTCAATTCATCAACTTCTGCTGCTCCTTGTAAGACTGTTCCGCCTGCATATTGTGCAATCAATTGTGCAGCACGTTCTCCAGCTTCACGTACACGGGCCGGGTCGACACCTTTTTCAAAGCGGGCACTAGCTTCACTGCGTAATCCATGGTCCTTTGAAGCTTTACGAACTACTGTACCTGCAAAATATGCACTTTCAATAATGATATTCGTCGTATCATTTTTCACTTCGGAATCCGCTCCGCCCATCACACCAGCTATCGCTACTGGCTCACTGCCATTTGTGATCACTAAATGGTCAGGTGTCAAAGTGCGTTCCGCTTCATCCAATGTTACGATTTTTTCAGCATCCTTCGCTCTGCGGATGACGATTTCCTTTGAACCAAAGCGGTCATAATCAAAGGCATGGAGCGGTTGGCCGTATTCAAGTAAAATGTAGTTCGTGATATCCACCACATTATTATGAGGTCGGATACCTGCAGACATCAACCTAGTCTGCATCCAAAGCGGTGAGGGTCCGATCTTGACATCCTTGATGATTTTAGCAATGTATATCGGGTTATCTTCTTTCGCTTCAACTTTGACACTGATATAATCAGTTGCTTTTTCAGCTGCCTCTTCTTTCTCGACAACCGGCCATTTCACTTCCCGTCCTAGAATGGCTGCCACTTCGTATGCAACACCAAGCATGCTCAATGCGTCGGAACGGTTTGGAGTCAGCCCAAGTTCCAGCACTTCATCACTTAGACCAAGTTCCTCCAATGCATCTTTCCCTACTTCCACATCATTAGGGAAGACGAAGATACCTGTAGCATAATCCTTGGAAACGAGCTTGGATTCGAAGCCCAATTCCTGAAGCGAGCAAATCATCCCGTGCGATTCCTCTCCACGAAGTTTCGCTTTCTTGATTTTGAAATTACCTGGAAGGACTGCGCCAACAGTAGCGACTGCGACCTTTTGGCCTTTATCGACATTCGGTGCTCCACAGATGATCTGAACGGGATTTTCGGCCCCGATATCAACTTGGCATTTATTCAATTTATCCGCATTTGGATGCTGTTCACGTTCAATGACATGCCCGATGACGACCCCTTTTAGCCCTTCACTTTTCTTTTCCACCCCTTCAACCTCAATGCCGCTTTTCGTGATTTTGTCAGCTAGCTCCGTCGCATTGATGCCTGAAAGGTCAACATAATCTTGTAACCATTTATATGACACAAACATGGTAGGTCCTCCTTTTTAAAATAAAAATTTATGCTTCGTGATGGTTGAATTGTTTTAAGAATCGAACATCATTCGTATAGAAATGACGGATATCATCCACACCGTACTTCAACATGGCAATCCGTTCCACGCCGATTCCAAATGCGAATCCAGAGTATTTCTTGGAATCGAAGCCAGCCATTTCAAGGACGTTCGGATGAACGATCCCGCCGCCAAGCACTTCGATCCAGCCTGTTTGTTTACATACGCTGCAGCCTTTACCACCACAGATTTTACAAGAAATATCCACTTCGACGGAAGGCTCCGTAAATGGGAAGAAACTTGGACGAAGACGGATTTCTCGGTCTTGCCCGAATACTTTTTTCGCAAATACGTCCAGCGTTCCTTTCAGGTCGCTCATGCTGATGTTCTCATCAATGACCAAGCCCTCAATTTGCTGGAATTGATGGGAGTGTGTAGCATCATCGTTATCACGGCGATATACTTTTCCTGGGCAAATGATTTTAACAGGACCTTGCCCTTTATGTTTTTCCATCGTTCTGGCTTGAACAGGTGAAGTGTGTGTACGCATCAGGATTTCATCCGTTATGTAGAAGGAATCCTGCATATCACGTGCCGGATGGCTTTTTGGCAAGTTAAGTGCCTCGAAGTTGTAGTAGTCGCTTTCGACTTCAGGACCTTCCGCAACGGTATAACCCATACCGATGAATAAGTCTTCGATTTCTTCCACGACACGTGTTAATGGGTGTAGATTCCCCTTGTTAACCGGACGTCCAGGAAGTGTGACGTCAATCGTTTCAGTTGCTAGCTTTGCATTGACTGCCGCAGTTTCTAGTGCTTTTTGTTTCTCCTCGATCTTTGTTGCGATCGCTTCCCTTACATCATTGGCCAGTGCCCCGATTTTCGGGCGTTCTTCGGCAGATAATTTACCCATGCCGCGTAATACCTCAGTGATTGGCCCTTTTTTCCCTAAATAAGCAACTCGGACTTCATTCAGTTCTTTTAATTCGGAAGCGGCGGCAACTTTTTGCAACGCTTCTTCCTGCAGTTCTAGTAAACGTTCCTGCATCATGTCTTCCTCCTTTATTTTCCTTTTGTAAAAATGAACACAAAAAAACCCCAATCCCTAAAGGGACGAGGTTTATGTATCGCGGTACCACCCTTATTAGTGCACGAACAAAAAAACTTCTGCACTCACTTCATTAAAAATAACGGCTCTTCACCGGAACATTTTTCGGACATCATGTCTTCCCAATGCCAACTCGAAAGGTGAATTCCCTTAAGCAGTGCCATAAAAATGCTTTCAGTCAAGGCATTTTTTCCCTGGATATGGTTAACTTAAGCTACTACTCTTTGTCATCGTTGTTTTCATTATAAAATTCTGTTTTATTATATTATAATTCTTCGGCCGTTTCAAATCGATTTTCGTAAATAGTACATTAAAATCCCGGCAGCGATCCCCACATTCAATGATTCGCTTTTTCCGTAGATGGGAATATAAAGGTTTTTAGTCGTTTTCTCCAGTAATTCCTTCGATACTCCTTGGCCTTCATTACCGACCAACAAGGCAAACCGGGAAGACTTTTCCACTTCTTCAAATGGCGATGCGCCTTCTAATGCCGTGCCATATACCGGTGTGCCGCTTTCCTTCAGCTCATCGATGATTTCGAAAAGGTTCCCTTTAATGACAGGCATATGAAAGAGGCTCCCTTGCGTCGAACGGACCACTTTGGGATTATACAAGTCAGCACACCCTTCGCCAAGTATGACTGCATCGATTCCAGCTGCATCCGCTGTCCTGATCATCGTTCCAATATTCCCCGGATCTTGTACAGCATCGATCAACAAAAGTTTATCCGGATTGATGGACGCCATGCTCGTTGATTTCTGTTCACAAACAGCAGCAATTCCCTGCGGGGCTTCGGTATCACAAATCGCCTTCATAATATCATTTTTCACATAAATGAGTTCTGTGCCTTCCACCTTAAAATGTGCAGGCATTTCAGTTTCTTCATTGATGATCACTTCCAAGACGATTTCTTCTTTTAAGGCTTCTTCAACTAGGTGAAAACCCTCGACTAAATATTTACCTGTTTTATCTCGTTCTTTTTTCGTCAAAAGTTTTTTCCATTGCTTAACTTGCGGGTTTTTTACGGATTCAATATATTTCAAGGGTAAACGCTCCTTTAACTTCACACTGATTTTCCTATTATAACGCAATTCACATACATATTGCATGTGAGTTTGTGAAATGCTATTAATGTCAGTCATTATGTGTTAGAGGAGGAATAATTATGAATTTAAACTTACGTAATGCGATCATCCAAAATGTATCTGGAAATTCGCAAGATCAGTTGGAAGACACGATTGTCGATGCCATACAAAATGGCGAGGAAAAAATGCTACCTGGATTGGGAGTCTTATTCGAGGTCATCTGGCAAAATTCATCTGAGCAGGAAAAACAGGAAATGATCACTGCCCTTGAAGCAGGATTAAAAAAATAACAGCCTTCAAAGGCTGTTATTTTTTTGATTTCGCTTCGCAAGCCTTCAGTTCTTCGATGGAGACTTCTTCATCAAGCAGCAAGATGAATTTTTTTGCGCTCACTTCTTCGAGCATCGCTTTTGTCTCATCATAAGAGTAGCCGTATTTCGTGAAAAAGCTGCGTAAATCTCCAGATCCTTCATCTGTGAAGTAGTGGAAGATTCTTAAAAAAAGAGTGTCCTCCTTATCCTGATTGGCGATGATCAGTATATCCGTATGTTCATTTCCAAGCTGCACATTATTTTTTATATTAGCTGCTACTGTCATTTGGGTGCCAGATACGCCTTTAGCTTTTAAGTCTTGAATTGCAGCAAGTAGTTCCGGATTAGAGTCAAAAACACCATATACGTTTTTTTCCATGTTTCTCCCCCTCCTTGTTACTCTACTTAAAATAATACCTTTGTCATTATACCTTGCAGCTTTAACAATAAACAAGCAAATAGTCTATTGAGAATTCCTGACTAATGAACAAGGGAACCCTTTGCCTAAAGGTTTTTTTAAAAAAAACAGCCTGGTTCAGTTTGCAGATAAAAAGGGTTCGAAAAATATATCCTTCATCAAACGAACCAACTGAACCAAAGCAATATCTTCAACTCATCATGTATGATTTCTATCAAAGGGAGACCCCGCGTAAAGCGAATGCCTGGAATGGAAATCAACGTCCCAATTTTACAAGCCATAAAGAAACTGCAGACAAACTCGATTTTCATCTAGTTTGTCTACAGTCTGAACAGCCTTGTGCAGGCAGTTATTTTGCGTATTACAGATTGTCGGTATTAATTCGATTTTTGATGTATTCATCCTGCAAGCCTTCCTCTTGCTGCCCGCTGGCATTCAGGCTCTCGGTCCGATCCAGTGATCCTTGTGCATCAAGGGCTTTATCAGTATCAGCAGAAAACGGGTCTGCATGAGGGTCGCTTGCTAGTGTTCCTTCATTATTCCCTGGTTTTTTCTTCTTGAATTTTTCTGTGGAGTTCCCCCAGATTTCCCTTTCTTGAGCTCGCTTTGTATCCAGCTCTTCATTTCCAAAGATGTTCGCAGAATTCCCATGGAGTTCTTCGCTTCTTCCTGGCTGTGCCTCCACTTCCCCTGTTTGATAGGCATTTGCAGTTGTTTCAGGAAAAAGGTTCGGGTCCGGATTGTTCACCACCCCTGTTTTAAGCGGATTCTCTGCAGGTTCGTCCGTTTCCTCCATGCGATTGGAAGTTATGCTCTCCCGTGCTGTTACGGTTTCCGATTCATCTAACAGAATCAGGAATTTTCCAGCCTCCACTTCATTTATATAAGCGGTGGCTTCACTATCAGCAAGCCCTAACTCACCTAGTCGGTTCCTTATATCTTCAGAACCCTCATTCAGGAAAAAGTGTTTCATCTTATCAATGAAGGAATCCTCGTTAGAGTTAGTAACGACGTCGACATCCGGATCACGCTTTTGATTGACGAAATCCAATTCTTCTTTCTTATCAGCCATTACCGTTATTTCCCCTTCATGGACCCCCTTTTCCTTGAGGGATTGAATAGCCTGGATTATTTCTCTTTCCGTATTAAAAACACCATATAATGTTTTTCCCATGCATCTTCCTCCTCCTATTATTCCGATATTTCTTCTTATGTGTATTTATACCCTGATGGGTGCCAATTAAACAAAAAGGTTTGCCTTCCCTAGGCTCGTACCTTTAATCAGTCTTTTAGACCCAAAAGAAGCCTGCAGTTTTAAAAACTGCAGGCTTTTTTCTTCACCTTTAGAAGCGGTCGGTTCTACGTTCAGTTGCCTTTTTCTCATTTACGATTGATTCATCTGTACTATCAAGCTGGATATCTTCCTTTTTAAGAGTATCCTGAACTTGTTCCGTTTCTTGTACAGCATGTTTCTTGATGACAATTTCATCTGTGACGACCGGCTTTTTCGAAACTTCCAATTTTTCTTCAACTACGGGGATCCGTAATGTTTTCCCATCTTCAATGCTTCCGGTTTCCAGGTTCGCTTCACGTCCTGAATCTGATCTATGCTCGACTGTCACTTCTTCGTGTTCAACAGGGACATTAATCGTTTTATGCTGTTCATTGACTTCTTTGTTAATGACGACTTCTCCTGTCTGAACTCTTTCTTTGTCAATGTTCAGCTGTTCTTCCCGAAGTGTAAGCGTCCTTTCATCCTCTGGCAATTCACGGCCTTGTCCGTTGACTCCATAAACACCTTCTTTATTTAATGCATCGGTTTTTTCAGTGCCATTATATAGTTGGTTGGTGGAATTTGTATCAAGCCGTGTAGCGGCAGTATCCATATTTCCGGTCGTGAATTTATCTCTTGCCGTTCCAAGATGGCCTTCACCTTCTTCTACCAGAACCAGGACTTTTCCATTTTCTACATCAAAGACATGTTCAGCCGCTTCACTATTCGAAAGGCCTGCATTCGCCAATCTTGTTGAAAGGTCTGCCGTATCATCCGGCATGAAGAAACGTGCCACCTTGTCCATAAATGATTCGTCGTTAGGAACATTCGTCATTGTATGAACATCCGTTTCACGTTGAGTGTTCGTGAAATCCAATGTTTCTTCCTTGTCTGCGACGACCGTTATATCGTCCCCTTCAAAGCCCTTTGCTTTAAGTGCATTAATTGCCTGGATCACTTCTGCATTTGATTCATATACTCCATATACTGTTTTATTCATTTTACATTCCTCCTTAGGTTTTGTTGTTTCGTTTAGTGGATGCTATGTATAAACTCTACCCGCTATGAACCTAAGTAAACGAGGAATGAATATTTCATTTATGTTATATCATTTACAAATTGTTCTCGACACAGAACGCTTTTTCAATTGAAATCCAGACTTTTCAAGGGTTTCCCCATTTATAAAAATGTAATGTTTAGCCAAATAATTCTATTTCATTTTTTTTCTTCTATTATAATGCCACAGCCTTTATTAGCAGGTCCGCTATATGCACCGCTTTCGTACATTCTCCCAAGTTTTCCCTCTCGATCCCCAATTGCATTTGCAATAGACAGCCAGGGTTTGCCGTGACAACAATATCGGCCTGAGTCGATTTCGTGTGTTCCATTTTGGAGTCGAGGATATTCATGGACATCTCTGATTCAACAATATTATAAATCCCTGCGGAGCCACAGCACCGATCCGCATCCTTCATTTCCCTGAAGTCGATTCCTTCTATCGATTGAAGGAGAATTCGCGGAGCCAAGGAGGTGTTCATCACATTCCGTAAATGACAGGAATCCTGAAAAGTTACCGATTGAGCCGGCAGTTTTAAGCGAACCTTTTCCTGGAAACGCAAATCAACAAGTATCTCGCTGATATCTTTCAACTTATTTTTAAATGCAACTGCACGGTCATGCCATTCCGGTTCAGCTTGGAGCAAATGGTCATAATCTATGAGAAAAGCTCCACAGCCGCCGGCATTCGTAATGATATAATCAACTTCCTCCGCTTCAAAAGCTTCTATATTACGCTTGGCCAGTTGCTTTGCACCTGCTTTTTCACCACTGTGCCCATGCAGCGCCCCGCAACATGCCTGGGATTTCGGAATCACGATTTCACATCCTGCCAGCTGAAGAAGTTTTAGTGTGGCCTTGTTCGTTTCCAAAAACATGGTATCCATCAAGCAGCCGGAAAAGAAAGCCACCTTTTTGAGCGGGGTTCCGATTGCAGGCAGCCCGGTTGGCCTATTTTTCATTTCTGATTTTTTCGGGACTTTCGGCAGCACCTTTTCCATGGTTGCCAAATTATTCGGAAGCATGTTGAGGACTCCCGTTTTTCGGGCCATGTATTGCAGACCTGATCTCTGATAGAAGCCAAGCAAGCTCGTCATGGCCTGCATTCGCTCCTGGTGCGGGAATAACCCACTAAAAACGGCCTTGCGGATCGTTTTTACAGGGTAACTATGCTTTTTATTCTGATGGATGATATCCCTTGCTTCTTCAAGAAGATGTCCATATTTCACACCTGAAGGACACACAGGTTCAC
Source organism: Peribacillus sp. FSL P2-0133 (assembly GCF_037975445.1). Taxonomy (NCBI): domain Bacteria; kingdom Bacillati; phylum Bacillota; class Bacilli; order Caryophanales; family Bacillaceae; genus Peribacillus; species Peribacillus sp. FSL P2-0133. The sequence goes on from NZ_CP150254.1 coordinate 4,215,363, forward strand.
AAGCCCTGCAGCCGAGGCAAAGACTCAATGAACGTTCTACATCCTCATCGGGCTCAATCACACCATCCGCCACCGCTTTCATAAGTGCAATCCGGCCCCTTGGCGAATGGGATTCCTTCAGCCCCGATTCCATATATGTCGGGCAGTGGGGTAAGCAAAAGCCGCAGCGCATACAATTCAACAATTCATCTTCATTCATTTTTTCAGCGAATTGCATGGCGATGGTTTCCCTTTCCTGAACTGTCGTCATGAAGAAACCACCACCCTTTTCCTGGTTTCCTTGGCAAATACTTTGCCGGGATTCATGATGTTATTGGGATCGAAAGCTTGTTTAATCGCTCTCATGGCATCAATCCCTTCTTTCTTCAGCTTCCATTCAAGATAAGGGGCCTTCATCGCCCCTACACCATGTTCACCGGTAATCGTCCCGCCAAGGTCGATAGCCGCGGCAAAAATGTCGGCAAAAGCGAGCTCCACTCTCTCCATTTCCTCATGATCACGAGCGTCGGTAATGCACGTTGGATGCAGGTTCCCATCCCCAGCATGGCCGAAAGTGCAAATGTCCACGTTATGCTTGACAGCAATCTCATTAATCGCCTTAACCATCTTGGCAATTTCCGACCGTGGAACGGTGGCATCCTCCAAAATGGTCGTCGGCTTGAGGCGTGCCAGTGCAGAGAGGGCTGTCCGTCTTGCGGTTTTCAAGGCGGCAGCGTCAGATTCCGTTTCGGCAATTTCCACTGAAACCGCCTTTTCCTGTAGACAAATATCGGCCATCCTTTTCATATCACGTTCCACCACTTCAGGCGGACCATCTTGTTCAATCAGCAGGACGGCTTCCACATTGGTGGGCAAACCGATTTTCGCGAAGTCCTCAACCACGATCAACGTCGGCCGATCCAGAAATTCCAATGTAACTGGAATGATTTTATTTGAAATGATCTTGGCCACTGACTGGGCTGCAGCATCCAGATCTTGATATAAGGCAAGCATCGTCTTTGTCGTTTCCGGCATTGGGATCAGCTTTAAGATCGCTTCCGTTACGATGCCCAAGGTCCCTTCTGACCCGACAAAAAGTTTCGTTAAATCATATCCGGCTACATCTTTGGCAAGCTTGCCCCCTGTTCGAATGATGTCCCCATTCGGAAGGACCACTTCTAGCCCGATGACATAATCACGGGTGACTCCGTACTTTAATCCTCGCAGTCCACCAGAGTTCTCATTAATGTTTCCGCCAATAGTGGAGATTTTCATCGAACTGGGATCCGGCGGATAAAACAATCCCTTTTCTTCAACTGCTGAAATCAAGTCCAATGTGATAAGCCCAGGCTGTACGGTCGCCGTTAAGTTCTCCTCATCTATTTCAAGTAATGAATTCATTCGATTGAATAAAAGCACAAGCCCCCCCTCTGTCGGGCAAGTGCCTCCGCTTAAATTCGTCCCAGACCCGCGTGGAACGATCGGAACATGGTATTCATTGCAAACTTTGACGATGGCTGCGATTTCAGCTGTGCAGCCCGGTTTAATGACAGCATCAGGCATCGCTTGAAACCCTGGCGTTGCATCATATGAATAGACTAGACATTCCACTTTCGAGTCATCGAAATTCTCCTGACCGACGATGGTAAGAAGTAGCTGCTTAACCTGTTTTGTTAACATGTACATCCTCCTCATATAAACATAGGAAATTCGAGATATTTTATATGATGTAAGTATAAGAAAGAAAACACTCAATCATCTATGTATGAACATATAGAATTTAGAGCTTTCCATAGAATTAATTTGTATGTTTATCCAATATACTTAATGCTAGATACATAGTGACTAAATCGTCTAGCTTCCTGGGATTCAGGCGGGTCAAATCTTCTATGCGCTTGAGCCTGTAATGGAGGGTATTGATATGGATATGCAGGGCTCTAGCGGTCTCCTTTAAGGATAGATCACATGCAAAATACATGGAAAGGGTTTTAAGCAGCTCCTCATTAGGAAGCAACTCCTGAATCGTCCGGGATAAATATTCCTGTCTTGTTTCAGCTGTAACTTCATCAAGCAGGACCTCAAGCTTCAAGTCCTCGTCTAATATGATCCCCGATGAAGGAAGCGCGATTTTCAAAGAACGTTCCGCTTTAAAAAACGCTGACCTGAAAGCGGATCCCGATGCACGCGAACTAACTCCTGCACACACTTTATAACCCGAACTCTCTTCCAGCTTTTTTTGGAGTTTACTTAATTTCTTTAATTGCTGGATTTTTGTACCGATGAAATCGGCTATAGAAAGAATGACGAATTGGTTCCTCCCCCATCGGACTGCGATGTCATTGGGATGCTGCTGTCTTATGTATATCTGAAGCGTTCTCCACACATGAGGTTCAATGATTTCCTCAGTCTTAAATTCACCAAGGGTGATGATCCGGTCTGCATGAACATCGACCCCAAGCAACTTGGCCTTCTGAAGGAAAAGCTCATTGAACGTCTCCAGCTGATGCCATTCAAATACAAAGAATTCCATCAGACGTGATTGGGATTCTGCTTGTTCGATATGATAGCTTTCCTGAATGAACATCTCCGTCATCTTTTTTAAAAGTTCCGCATAGGGGGAAACATGTTTGGGGTCGCCTGTAATTCCAATGACACAAACTGCTTCCTGGTTGAAGAAAATAGGTAGATTTATACCTGCCTTCACTCCTTTCCAACTTCGTTCATCCTGTTTATTGATGATCAATTTCTCACGATTGTTGAAAGCGTGGATAGCTCCTTCATGATAAGCTCCAATACGGCTGTTATCGGTGCTGGCGATAATCGTGCCAGCATGATCAATAATGATGATTTCCTCATCAATCAGTTTCCGAACCTCATGAACCAATTTTCCTGCCACAGCTGTCAATTGCATGATATGTCCTCCTTTTTTGATTGGCCTTGAAAATATTTCGAGGCTCCCCTATGAAAAGGGAGCCTCATTCTACTTATGGAATCATCCAGGAAAGGACGCCATTTTGCAAGAAGGTAATCACACAAACAAGCAGCAATAAAAATAAACTATGTTTGAGCGTGAATCTCAATAATTCCGATTCCCTGCCCGCCAATCCAACGGCAGCACATGCAATCGCTATCGATTGGGGGGAAATCATCTTTCCGGTGACCCCTCCGGAAGAATTCGCCCCAAGTGCCAAGACCGGCTCCATCCCCACTTTAAGTGCGGTCACTTTTTGCAGACTGCCAAATAAGAGGTTGGCTGATGTATCCGAGCCGGTAATGAACACACCCAGCCAGCCGAGAACCGGTGCGAAGAACGGAAATAAATCACCCGATTTTGCAAGGGTCATCCCTAATGTTGTCGACATACCTGAAGAATTCGTTACATAGGCAAAAGCCACCACGGCAGAAATCATCAAGATTGGTTTTGCCAACTCTTTCATCGCTTCAACAAAGGTGCTATAAACGTCTTTTGCAGACATGTGTGCGATGAACTTCGTTACGATGGCAGCCAGTAAAATCGCAGTCCCGGCCGCTCCGAGCAGTTCTATTTTATAGAAAGCCGCAATCGGCAATCCATCGCTTCCGATTATCGCATTATGCAGACCTGGGACTTCGATTTGGAAGGTTAATAGTTTCCCGATTTCATTGATTCCGCCAAGCAACGCATTGTTGCCTTCATAATGCCCTGAGAGTGCCGGCTTTATTGGGTTCATCCCCCATATTGTTATGAAAAGCGTTAACAGAAGGAATGGTGACCAAGCATGGAATATTTGCCATTTCGTGTATTTTGTCTCCGCTTCTGCCGTATATAAAGGTTCGACGGCTGCTGCCGTTTCCTCGGATGCAAAGCGAAAGATCGTTTTAGGTTTCCAGAATTTAAGGAAAATTGCCAATGCAAATAGTGACACTAACGCGGAAAGGATGTCCGGTAATTCTGGCCCAAGAAAATTTGAACTTAAGTACTGTGTGATGGCAAAGGAAAATCCGGAAACCAATATTGCCGGCAAGACTTCAAGTGACCTTTTCCACCCAGTCATTATTAATATGAGATATAGCGGAATGAAAGCCGAAAGGAATGGCAATTGGCGGCCGACCATTTTTGAAATCTCCATGGCGGCTATGCCAGTCGGGCCTTCCATGGCGATGATCGGTATTCCAACCGCCCCGAATGCTACCGGAGCGGTATTCGCGATCAAACAAATCCCGGCTGCATATAGCGGGTTAAATCCAAGACCGACCAAAAGCGCGGCTGAAATGGCAACTGGTGCCCCAAATCCCGCGGCACCTTCTAAAAAGGCCCCGAAAGAAAATGCCACCAATAATGCCTGGAGGCGGCGGTCTTCCGTAAGCGAAAGCACCGAAGAACGAATGATATTGAATTGTCCGCTTTTAACAGTCATTTTGTACAAAAATACGGAAGTGATGATTATCCATCCGATTGGGAGCAGCCCATATACGGCTCCTTGTGAAGCGGACATCACTGCTTTTCCTGTAGGCATTCCATATATCAATACAGCCACTGCAAGAGCTACAAGCAACGTGGTTATACCTGCAATGTAACCTTTCATCCGTTTGATGGTAAGTGCCCAAAAAAAGTAAAAAATTGGAATGAGTGCGGCAAGAGATGATAAAACTAAATTATCGGTGATCGGCGTAAAGTTTTGTGTCCATGTCATTCATTTCGACTCCATTTTCTATAAATTTTTTAAATAATTCAGAAATCAACCGCTAATTGAAACCCCTTACATATCTGAAAATTCTAAGTCATCAGATGACTTGATGAGTACTCATTAAAATTAAATGATTAAAAATATAAAATCAAGATTTTTTTTATTTTTTGTTGATTTTTTAACCTTCTGGAAGTGTCAAAGATCATTTGTGTTATATAATATTAACCAGAGAAACTCATAGAAAATAGAGGTGCTACTACTTGGTATATAAAAAAATAAAGCCGAAAAAAATTTATGAAGAAGTCAGCGATGAACTTTATGAAATGATTCGGTCAGGCAGCCTGAAACCAGGTGAACAATTGGATTCCATTCAGCAGCTTGCGGAAAATTTCCAAGTCGGGCGCCCGGCCATCCGCGAAGCATTAAGTGCATTGAGTTCAATGGGTCTTATTGAAATAAAACAAGGTGAAGGAACATTCGTCAAAACCTTCGACCCCACCATCATGAACCATCCCTTGTCTGCCGCCCTTTTGATGGATCAAGCCAATATCAAGCATTTACTGGAAGTCCGGAAAATACTTGAGTCCGGTACGGCAGAAGTGGCAGCGAAGATGAGAACGGAAGAAAACCTTATCGAACTCAAGGAAAGTCTTTTTAATATGGAAAAGGTATCCGACGATGAAGAACTCAGTGATAAAGCAGATATCGCCTTCCATGTTGCAGTGGCAAATGCATCACAAAATGAACTGCTGATTACATTGATGAACCACGTTTCAGAATTAATGACGGAAAAGATGGGTGATATCCGCCGGATAGCGCTTTATTCCGAAGAAATGACACTTAAGCAGCTTTACCAGCAGCATGTCCGGATTCATGATGCAATCGTGGCAAAGGATGAAGATGGAGCGCGCAGTGCCATGCTGTTTCACCTTCAAAGTGTCGAGGAATCACTGGACCGGGTCATCCAAAAAAATCAGCAAAATTAGAGTTGACCATCCTTTAAATTTCAAAAATACCCTATACAAAAAAGGATTAAATTGATATATTATTTTGAAAACGATTACTTCATTTAAAAAATCTTGGAAATTGGTATATTCTCTTAACCATTTCCTTTTTCCATTTTCTAGTCATCAGATGACCTGTTAACCTATTTGGATAAGGAGGAGTTCAAATTGAAAGTTACTCTCTTTGCAACATGTTTAGTGGATTTGTTTCAATCCAATGTCGGCAAAGCGACAGTGGAGCTACTCGAGAGATTAGGCTGTGAGATCGATTTCCCGGAGTCCCAGATATGCTGCGGACAGCCCGCATATAATAGCGGGTATACGAAGGAATCGAAGGAAGCTATGAAAAAGATGATTAAAACGTTCGCGGATGCTGAATACATCGTAACCCCTTCCGGTTCCTGCGCAGCGATGTTCAAAGAATATCCGGTCCTTTTCAAAGGCGATGCCGAATGGGAAAAGAGGGCGGAATCATTAGCGGCTAAAACATATGAATTGACCCAATTCATCGTGGATGTCTTAAAAGTGACCGATGTCGGGGCGACCCTTAAGGGAAAGGCAACTTATCATACTTCATGCCATATGACACGGCTGCTTAAGGTGAAGGAAGCACCTGCCATTTTGTTAAGCCATGTCAGGGGGCTGGAAATGACACCACTTCCAGATGCCCAAAACTGCTGCGGGTTCGGGGGGACCTTTTCGGTTAAGATGGGGGACATTTCCGGGCAAATGGTCGAGGAGAAGGTCTGCAATATTGAAGCCACCGGCGCTGATTTTTTAATAGGCGGGGATGCAGGATGTTTGATGAATATCGGCGGACGGATCCAAAGGAAGGGGCAACCGGTGAGAGTGCTTCATATCGCGGAAGTCCTGAATAGTATTTAAAGAAAGCGAGGAGGGAAAAACTAATGGCTATGAAAACCAGCTCTGCCAAGTTTAAAGACCGGGTGGATGAAGGAATACATAATGATTTTATGCGATTGGCCGTATCGAGTGCCCAAGAACGATTACACGGAAGGCGTCTGACTGCCGTTGATGAATTGGGAAGCTGGGAGGATTGGCGGTCCCTTGGGGAAGAAATCCGGCAGCATGTGCTTAGTAACCTTGATTTCTATTTGCACCAGCTTGCAGAAAACGTTTCGAAAAGGGGCGGTCATGTCTTCTTCGCTGAAACCGCTGAAGAAGCAAGCGGCTACATTAAGGATGTCATTGTAAAAAAGAATGCCAAAAAGGTCGTGAAATCCAAATCGATGGTCACGGAAGAGATCAATTTGAATGCGACTCTTGAAGCAGTTGGCCTCGATGTCGTTGAAACGGACCTTGGTGAATATATTCTACAAGTGGATGATCATGATCCCCCTTCCCATATCGTCGCACCTGCTCTCCATAAAAATAAGGAGCAGATTAGGGATGTTTTTAAAGAAAAGCTTGCATATACGCAAACCGAAAAACCGGAAGAGCTTACCGCCCATGTGCGGGGCATTCTGCGGAAAGATTTCTTAAGCGCCGATGTGGGCATTACTGGCTGTAATTTCGCTATTGCGGAAACGGGCTCGATCGGTTTGGTGACGAATGAAGGAAATGCCGATTTGGTCACTGCCCTCCCAAAAACGCAAATCACCGTGATGGGAATGGAACGGCTTGTACCTACATTCGATGAATTCGAAGTCCTTGTCAGCTTATTGACAAGAAGCGCTGTCGGCCAAAGGTTGACCAGTTACATCACCGCACTTACGGGACCGCGTGATGAAGGAGATGTAGACGGCCCCGAGGAATTTCACCTTGTGATCGTAGATAATGGACGCTCCTCCATTTTAGGAACTGAGTTTCAATCCGTTCTTCAATGCATTCGATGTGCTGCCTGTATAAATGTTTGCCCGGTTTATCGCCAGGTTGGCGGTCATTCATATGGTTCAATATATCCAGGACCAATCGGTGCTGTGCTTTCCCCCTTACTCGGGGGGTATGATGATTTCAAGGAGCTGCCATATGCCTCCACTCTTTGTGCAGCCTGTACAGATGCCTGTCCGGTTAAGATTCCTCTCCATGACTTACTGAGGAAGCATCGTGAAGTCATCGTTGAAAAGGAAAAAATGGCGCCATTCTCAGAAAAGATGGCCATGAAAGCCTTCGGAATCGGTGCGGCCTCGCCTATGCTTTATAAGTTCGGCTCCAAAATGGCCCCATCCGCGATGTCTCCTTTTAAAACGGGGGATATCATCTCGAAAGGACCGGGACCACTCAAAACTTGGACAGAAAGCCGCGAGTTCCCTGCTCCAGGGAAAGAGAGCTTTCGAGATTGGTTCAAAAATCGGGAAAAAGGAGGGAAACCATCATGAATGGAACCATCCATAATGAAGGGACATTTTTAAACAATATAGCCAAAAACCTGGGAAGGGCTCCTATTACGGAAGGCATCTCCGTTCCGGAATGGAAGCACGCCCCCCAAAAAGAAGTTTTGAAACATGCGACACCAAATGATCTTGTTGCGGAATTGGAGGAGCAATGTAAACGGGTGCATACTCAGTTTCACGTTACCGACTCCAAGCAAGTGATGCATTGTTTAAAACAGGTGATCGAGGAACTTGGAAACGGACCCTTGATCATTCCTAAGGACGATCGATTTTCCGACTATGGATTGGAGGGTATCTTAAAGGAAAAAGATGTCCATATATGGGATCACCAAGCCGGGAAAGAAAATATCGAAAAAGCAGAAAGTGCTAACATCGGAATCACATTCAGTGAGATGACACTAGCAGAATCAGCGACCGTCGTCTTGTTCAGCGATAAGGACCATGGCCGTTCCATCAGCTTCCTTCCTTCCTGTCATGTTTCCATCATTCCAAAAAGCACCATCGTTCCGCGAATGACACAGGCTGCAGCGGCCATCCGTTCAAAAGTTACCCGGGGCGAAGTCGTTCCTTCCTGCATCAACTTCATAACAGGGCCGAGCAATTCTGCTGATATCGAAATGGACCTTGTCGTCGGCGTCCATGGTCCCATCAAAGCGGTCTATATAATCGTCGAAGATAAGTAGAAATAAGGAAAAGAAAATGGAGATGACCTGATTAGGTCTCTCCATTTTTAACTTTCTATATTACTCATAAATGATCCGATCAACCGCTTCACGATCGAGACGTTTGATCACTTCGACAATGAGCTTAACTGCATTCTCATAATCATCCCGGTGGAGCATTGCTGCGTGTGAATGAATGTAGCGTGTGGCAATCGTGATTGCCAGTGCGGGAACACCATTTGCAGTTAAATGGATGGAGCCGGCATCCGTCCCGCCGCCTGGAATCGATTCATATTGATAAGGAATATTCATTTCATCAGCCGTGTCGGTGACGAAATCGCGTAATCCCTTATGTGCCACCATCGATGAATCATAGATGACGATTTGCGGGCCTTCACCCATCTTACTCATCGCTTCTTTTTCGGAAACCCCCGGTGTATCACCAGCAATGCCAACATCGACGGCAAAACCGATATCCGGCTGAATTTTGAATGTGGATGTTTTGGAGCCACGCAGGCCGACCTCTTCTTGCACAGCGCCAATTCCATAAACTACATTAGGATGGTCGCTGTCTTTCAGCTGTTTAAGCACATCAATGGCGATTGCACAGCCAATTCGATTGTCCCAGGCTTTGGCAAGCAGCATCTTTTCATTATTCATGACCGTGAATTCAAAATATGGCACAACCATATCCCCTGGCTTGACGCCCCATTCCTTAACCTCTTCTTTGCTGGATGCACCGATATCAATAAACATATCCTTAATATCAACCGGCTTCTTCCGCGCCTCCGCTGACAGGATGTGCGGCGGCTTGGAACCGATAATGCCAGTTAGATCACCTTTACTTGTAACGATCGTCACGCGCTGGGCCAGCATTACTTGTGACCACCAACCCCCTACCGGCTGGAAACGCAAAAATCCTTTATCATCAATTTGGGTGATCATGAAACCGACCTCGTCCATATGCCCGGTAACGATGATTTTCGGTCCGTTTTCATCACCCGTTTTCTTGGCAATCAAACTTCCCAGGCCATCTGTCGATATTTCATCCGCAAATGGTGTTATGTATTCGGTCATCACTTTTCTTACTTCACTTTCATTTCCTGCGATGCCTTTAGCATCCGTTAAGTCAGCAAGCATCCTTAACGTTTCATCCAATTGAGCCATACTTATACCTCCCTATAACTTACATTACAAGAATAATTATACAGATAATCGATTGCATAAACAATCAGTAGCCTTGCTTTTGCCTTTCGTAATTCACTTCATTTTTGCTTACATATGCTTTTTCCACATCCACTGCTGAAAATCCAAGCAACTCCCCTAAATGTAAATACGCAGCAAAAACCTTTTGGAAAGATGCCTCTGTCAACTGTGTGCGAAATTCACTGATGTAGCCGTAAATAGCAGTAAATTGAACCGTCAAATCCTCCTGATTCACCTTGAGGGCGGATGGAACTTCCGGTACAAATCCCCGTTCGATTCCAAGTGACAAAATGAAATGAATGCCATCCACGTATTCAGCCAATATCGTTTCTTTATCAGAGGGGCCTTTAAGACTCCAGAATTTAAAACATCTTGTTTCATTGGCAAGCTCTCCAAGCTCCACTAAAAGAGCAAGTATCTTCCGTTCCACTAAATCTTCAGCACCCAAATCATGCTTTGATTGTATATGCTCGTCCAAAGCTGCCTGCATTTCCATTAATTTACCTATGTTCATTTTCATCACTTCTTTCTATCGTCTTCCCCTAAATTATATCAAATAAATGAAACTTATTAAAAACCCATACGTAAATGAAGGGAATCACTCTGTTTAAGGAGGTAGAACCATGGTATTGATCATGCGGTTCATTCTTTTGACTCTCATTATTTTCTTAATATATACAGTCATCAAATACCTATTTAATCCGAAAAGAAAATTAGAACTTGCACATGAACAGAAAAAGTTCTTTCTGCTCGACGATACAGCCAATATACGAAAGAATTTTTTATTGACGTACAACGGGGTGATGTTTGAAGGGGAAAAGTATTTAGGGACGACGGAACGCTCCTTCGAGGTCATCTCCATCTTCATATGGCCTAAAAAAATGGCCGGCCTGAAAGGCTTGAAGCGAAATGACTTCTTAAAAATCGAGGAAGCCATTAAAAAACATTATCCGGATGCCGTTATTGATTGGAAGAGCCCGGTTAAGGAGTTTTTACAAAAATGAAAAAAATTAAACGTAATGAAGAGCCTTGAGAAAAATGGACTCAAGGCTCTATATTAATCATCTGAACGAAAAAATTCCTTCCAAGGGACGACCGTCTGCTTCTCTCTCAATAAATATATCAATAAGGTTAAGGATAATAAAATGATGACGATCATCGTTGGACTGAAATCTGCAATATAGTGGCCAAAAACCGTGTATACGAATGCTACAGGGAGATTGGTCATGAAGGATAGATAAAAATAATTTTTCAGCCCTTTATTGGATTCCAATAAGCAAAGCGACAGTAAGTAAAAGTGTATGAATGGTATTAGCCTCAGTACTGCAATTTGCCGGCTATTTAGCTTTCGATTTCCAAACAGCTTATTCTTTAGCCGCAGCAGCCTATCCTTTGTTTTCGGAAATTTGCCTATCACGAAATAAAAGGCCATACTGGACAACGTCAAACCGATTACCGAATAGATGGTTCCAAAGGCAGCCCCGAATAATACTCCGCCAGACATGCAAACCACAATGACGGGAATGAATAAAAATTGCCTTAATAAATGAAAAGTGATAAAAATCAACGGTGCAAACACGCTTCCAGATTGAACGTAGCTCATCACAAGTGTCAGTTTATCATTCATGCTCTCCCTCCAGCTACTCTTTGCTGCTTCTACAAGCATATACATCATACGGGCTACATATTACAATTGAATGAATATCTTGATCAATAAGGCTATCTGAAGAATCATCAATAGGGGCAGGCCCCACTTAAAAGCGGCATGCTTCGTCTTATGGCGGAATTGTTTCATCCCCAAAAAGGACCCAGTCCCCCCGCCTATGACCGCCCAAAACCAAAGTGTCCTTTCGCTGATCCGGAACTCCCCATTACGCGCTTTCCTTTTGTCGATTCCCATTAAGGCAAATCCGATGATGTTCGTGATGATCATATAAGCAGCAATGAACCATACTCCTTGCATTCTCATTCCCTCCTTTAAATATGTAAAAAGCCACCCTCTTGAAAAGAGAGTGGCTTTATCAGTCAGACTTATTTGTCTAATTGTTGTTTAGCAGCAGTTGCTAATTGAGCAAAAGCTTGTTCGTCAGCAACAGCAAGATCAGCAAGCATTTTGCGGTTCACTTCGATACCAGCAAGCTTTAGACCATGCATTAAACGGCTGTAAGAAAGACCGTTGATGCGTGCTGCAGCGTTGATACGAGTGATCCAAAGTTTGCGGAAATCACGTTTCTTTTGACGACGGTCACGGAAAGCATAGTTCCCTGACTTCATTACTTGTTGGTTAGCTACTTTGAAAAGAATATGTTTCGCGCCATAGTAACCTTTAGCTAATTTTATTACCTTTTTACGACGTTTGCGAGTAACAGTACCGCCTTTTACACGTGGCATGTTATTTCCCTCCTATTTAACTCGATAAATCGAACTTATTTAATGTTGTCTAGCATATGACGAATACGTTTGAAGTCACCTTTGCTTACAAGGCTAGCTTTGCGAAGCTTACGCTTTTGCTTAGTAGATTTGTTAGCAAATAAATGGCTTGTGTAAGCGTTAGAACGCTTAAGTTTGCCGGATCCAGTCTTTTTGAAACGTTTAGCAGATCCGCGGTGAGTTTTCATTTTAGGCATAAGGTATTCCTCCTCATTACAAATTACTTTACAATTACTTTTCGTTTTTCGGTGCTAAGATAATGAACATGCTGCGCCCGTCCATTTTTGGGTGTTGCTCGATTGTAGCCACTTCTTTACATGCTTCAGAAAAACGAACGAGTACACGTTGACCAATTTCCTTATGCGTAATGGCACGTCCTTTGAATCGGATAGAAGCTTTTACTTTATCGCCTTTTTCAAGGAATTTAATACCGTTGCGAAGCTTCGTATTGAAATCATGTTCTTCAATCGTCGGGCTCAAACGAACCTCTTTCAGACTGATGACTTTTTGATTTTTACGTGCTTCCTTGTCTTTCTTTTGCTGCTCGAAGCGGTGTTTTCCGTAGTCCATGATCCGGGCTACCGGAGGCTTTGCATTTGCAGCAACTAAAACTAGATCAAGATTTACACGAGCGGCAATTTCCAATGCTTCGAATTTCGTTTTAATTCCAAGTTGTTCTCCGTTTTGGTCAATAAGACGAACTTCACGGGCTCGGATGCCCTCGTTTACCATCGCGTCTTTACTAATAGTTAGCCACCTCCAAAGATATTGGCGAATACGAATATTTGAATAAATTCGGTCACGCTCACAACTCGCTTACAGGATATAATCATAATAAAAAAGTGTGGATGCATGCTGCACCCACACTGATAGACTCATTCAGAAAGATCCAAATAATCAAATCATGACCTGTTAACTGCATTGTTTGCGTCAACCAGGTGAGAAGCGGGTGCTTCTTCTTTTCATCAAACACGTATTCAATTCACTTTAGAAATATATCATAAACACTGATGACTTGTCAAATGCTAAATTTTATTCGTTTTTCACAACAAAATTAATATTATCAGACATTCAGTTATTTGACAATACGTTTTTTAAAGTAATTTGGACAAAAAATATTCATCATGATACTTTCCATCAAAAAACAGTGATTCCCGCTTTATTCCTTCCTTTTCAAAACCCATCTTTCGATATAAGGAAAGCGCAATGGCGTTGTTTGCGATGACGGACAATTCCAGGCGCCGTATTTCGTTTGTCCGTGCATGCTCCTCCATTTTCTGAAATAGCTTCGTACCGATACCTTTTCCTCTGTCCTGTTCATTGATGCCGATGACGATTTTGGCTGAATGCCTCGTTCGGCTCATTTGATTGCCCAATAAGAGTAAATAACCTTTCAACTCATGGCCGCTAGCAGCAACGAGGAAAACGGAAAGGGGATTTTTTTCGATTTGCTCCATTTGCTTTTCCATTTGTTTCCCCGTCGCTTTTCTTTCCCCAGGGTTGAACAGCATATACCCGGAATCTTCAACATGATTGAACAGAGCAGCCAGGTTACACGCGTCTTTCCTTGAAGCCTTTCTAATCTCCATTTATCCCCACTCCCCCTTTGGTTACAGTCCATACTGATCGAAGCGATCAAATGCTAAGAGTTTTCTTTCGCCTTTTTCTTTTTCTCAATGGTGTCCCAGGAAAATAGGACTATCCAAAAAAGCAGGACCGGGACAATGGCATATTGTCGATAATCATCCAATAACAATAAGATAATGATGACAAGAAATGTCGGTCCGAATAGATAAGAAAATTTCTTTTTCATGCTGACCCTCCTTTTCATTGCTGTACATATTTTCACATGATGTTTTCATTTTATCATGCCTTAATTAAGAAGAGGGACACAACTATATGTGCCCCTCTTTTTGCTTTTAACGGCTTACTTCCGCCTTAATCGCTGAAACGAAATCTTCAAAAGCGATCGTTTCGGATTTTTGTTCACCATATTTACGTACATTCACGCTGCCTTCTTTGACTTCATTGTCTCCAACAACCAGCATGTACGGGATTTTTTGCATTTGCGCTTCACGGATTTTGTAACCGATTTTCTCGTCACGTGTATCCAGGTCGACACGAATGCCTTGCGCTTTAAGTTTTTCCTGTACTTCTTTCGCATAATCCAAGTGCACTTCAGGTGAGACCGGAATCACTTGCGCTTGGATAGGTGCAAGCCAAGTCGGGAATGCCCCCTTGTATTCTTCGATCAAGTAAGCGACAAAACGTTCCATTGTGGAAACGACGCCGCGGTGGATAACGACCGGACGGTGCTGTTTGCCGTCCTCACCGACGTAATTAAGATCAAAACGTTCAGGAAGCAAGAAATCAAGCTGAACAGTGGAAAGCGTTTCATCTTTCCCTAAGGCAGTACGCACCTGAACATCAAGCTTAGGACCGTAGAATGCCGCTTCACCTTCCGCTTCAAAGTAATCCAGGCCAAGTTCATCCATGGCGCCTTTTAACATGCTTTGTGCTTTTTCCCACATGTCATCATCATCGAAGTATTTTTCTGTATCCTGAGGATCGCGATAAGACAGTCGGAATGAATAATCCTTGATATCGAAATCTTTATATACTTCCAGAACCAGGTTCACAACGCGCTTGAACTCTTCTTTGATTTGGTCGGGACGGACGAAAATGTGCGCATCATTCAATGTCATTCCACGTACACGCTGGAGGCCTGAAAGGGCACCTGACATTTCATAGCGGTGCATCAAGCCTAGCTCGGCAATCCGAATTGGCAGTTCGCGGTAGCTGTGGATACTGTTTTTATAGACCATCATGTGATGCGGACAGTTCATCGGACGCAGGACAAGCTGTTCGTTTTCCATTTCCATGACAGGGAACATGCCGTCCTGGTAATGATCCCAGTGTCCAGATGTTTTATAAAGGTCCACGCTTCCCATTACAGGTGTGTAGACATGGTCATAACCCAATCGTTCTTCCTTGTCCACGATATATCTTTCGATTGTCCGACGGATGGTCGCGCCTTTTGGCAACCACATCGGCAACCCTTGCCCCACTTTCTGTGAGCTCATGAACAAGTTCAATTCTTTACCGATTTTACGATGGTCACGTTCCTTGGCTTCTTCAAGGAAACGGAGGTGTTCGGCCAAATCTTCTTTTTTATAGAAAGCCGTACCGTAAATGCGTTGAAGCATTTTGTTTTTGCTATCGCCTCTCCAGTATGCTCCAGCGATGCTCAATAGCTTGAACTCTTTGATTTTCCCCGTTGATGGAACATGAATTCCACGACAAAGGTCAAAAAATTCCCCCTGCTCATAAAGCGTTACCTGCTGATCGGCAGGAATCGCATCGATCAACTCCAATTTATACTCGTCGCCGATTTCTTTAAAACGGGAAATCGCTTCATCACGACTCACTTCGATGCGGGAAATTTCCAAGTTTTCGTTGACGATTTTCTTCATTTCTTTTTCAATCAATGGAAGGTCTTCGGGAGTCAATGATTCCTCCAGATCCATATCATAGTAAAAGCCGCCCTCGATGACCGGACCTACGCCGAATTTAGCGTTTTTGTACAAACGTTTGATCGCTTGTGCCATCAAGTGTGCTGTACTGTGACGCAATACTTCAAGAGCATCCGCTGCGTCCTGTGTGACGATTTCGATTGTACCATCTTGTTCAATCGGACGTTTCAAATCATATAATTCACCATTGAATTTTCCGGCAATGGATTTTTTCCTTAAACCAGGACTGATGGATGCAGCGATGTCTTCAGTTGTTGTGCCTTTAGCAAACTCCTTAACCGCTCCGTCAGGAAAAGATATTTTCAGTAATTCTGACATTCAGTTTCACTCCTTCTTATTGTTCGAACAAATTACAGGTTTTTGATTCCATTACAACACAAAAAAGCCCGCCCCTGTATAAAACAGGGACGAGCTTAGTAATAAATATCATTAACCCGCGGTTCCACCCTCGTTCCAGCTTGCTTTTCACGGCAAAATGGCACTTGTAACTTGGTAACGGCAGCTTCCCGTCAGCTCATATTCGCAGAATGCCTGCTTTCCGAGCCGAAGTTTAAAGGTGGTAAGTGTTCCATGCGAATAGGAAGCTTACAGCCTGTTGGCTCCCCTCTCTGATAATCGGCGACTAGAATACCCTTGTCCTCATCATAACTTTTAGTTTTTTAATAGTATGTAGGAAATTATAATTTGTTATACGGTGAAAATCAAGGTTAATTTTCTTTTTTCCACGAAAGATCATTCAAATGCATCGAAAATGACGAAAGTGGCAAGATGGTCGCCCGTTCTTCGAAAATCCTTGAAATGGTCTGGATCAGCCCTTCTTCCTTGTCATCGGTATAGATGCACAAGTTTTCGGGTGCAATCGATAAAAGCGGGGCAAGTATCACCGTATCGAGAAAAAGTGAACTTTTGACAAGAAGCCTCCTGTCGATCATACTATTGATTTTTGGCCGGTCGAGTTTGCTGAATTTCTGATCATAGAAATGAAAACCATCCCGGTTGACCAGGTGCAGCTTTCTTAATTTCGACTCCTGCCCATGAAGGCAATCACGGAGAGTGGCAATGAAATTTTGATAGTCCTGTTCCAGCTTGTATTCATCAATAGCCTTAACGACATACTTTTCCAAAGTGTGCTGAAATGATTTTAAACGGAAGGTCGTAAAAGAATCGAATGAAAAAGATACCTTCCCAGCCAAGATGCTTTGAAGTCCTTCCTCAATCAATCGTTTCTCCGTACTGAATGCTCCATCTTGATTCCTGGCTCTTTCCACCTCGATGATCGATGATGCAATTTCAATGATGGCTTCAATTTCTTCCCGTTCCCTATAAAAAAATTTACCGACTATTATTTGCTCCAGAACAGGAAGCGTCTTTTCTTCCAATAAAAAAGAATGAAATGCATCACGAAGCAGAATTAGCCATTTATCACCTGAAGACTTCGTCATATCCACATGCATGCCTTGTTGCGGAAGAAATCGAATGTATGCTTGAAATTCTGCCCCCAGTGGATGGACAGAAACAAAATTCAGTAATTTCATTGCCTCTGAATCGTTTTGAAACGAAATTTGCACTACGACATCCCCCCTTCCCCCTTGCTTCTTTGTTCATGTATATGGGGATGGGGACGTGTTTAGAAGTAGGATGGGCCTTGTAAAAAGAAAAAAGTGACCTCCATTAAGAGACCACTTTCCTTCATCTTCTCCGATTCAAGCCATCCAGCTTGACCGGCTCCGCTAAATATTGAATTCTTTCCATTATCCTGGCCGCCTTCACTTCTTCCTTCTCACCACGCTGTGAAAAGGTTAGGTGGTTTTCCAGGCCATTCAGGTCAAAATTCGAAGTGAAAAACGTCGGCAGGTTTTCCAGCATCCTAAATTGCAAAATCGGACCAAAAACCTCATCGCGTCCCCAGCTCGTCATGGACTCCGCTCCAATATCATCCAGCATGAGGACAGGCGCCGTTTTCACCATCTCAATTTTTTCATTGACCGTATTATCACCTATCGACCCCTTAAGTTCCCGCAAGTAGTCAGGGACATAGACAATAAGGGAGGAAATTTGCCTTTCTGCAAGTTCATTGGCAATCGCACCTAATAAGTACGTTTTCCCAACACCGAATTTCCCATATATATATAAGCCTTTTTGCATTTTACCTGGCTCATATTCCATAATGAACGACATCGCCTTACTTAAAACACCCAAGCGTTTGTTTTCATTATCCGTTTGAGTAAAGTCCTCAATGGTCGCCCTTAAAATATCCTTCGGTACATACAGGCTGCGGATCAATTTTTCCCGTTTCCGCTTTTCATCCTCTGCCAATTTCCGCGGGCAGATTTCATAATTCAGGTTCAGGGCCTTCCCTTGAACCACCAATTTGGGATAATACCCTTGCATCATATTGATGCAGCCATTCAAGCTTGGACATTTATCACATTTATTGCTTTGTGAAGTGAACTCATAAAGCTTCCCCAAGTTTTTATCAATCATTTCCTTCGTGACCGTCGAACTGTTGGCATTCAAAAATAACCGCACTTGTTCGTCTTCAAAAATCTCCTGTTTCAGCTTTTCATAACGCTGTTGAAATTGGTTTGTATTGGCCAATTTATTAAGGGATCTATTAATCTTTTCCATCGTTCATTTCACCTCCTGCTTTCCACTGCTTCCATTTCTCCTGTAGCTCGCGTTTCTGGGCATTCAATTCAGGCTGATCTGCATTCTGCTCCAGCTGTGCTTCTTCTTTTTTCTCAAGCCACTCCGGAACCACTTCTTCCCGTATCGCCTTTTTCCGGCTACCCTTCGCAGCATTCCTGCTTCCTTGAGCCCAGTCCTGATATTTCCTATGTTCATTTTTAGCTAGTTCCATCGCCTCGACGACCGTAGAGACCTTCAGCCGTGCCCAATGGCCTGCCAGCTTTTCCACATAGCCCTTCGTGAACTTCATATCCGTTTTGAGCATGACGTATTCAATCAAGACATTGACGACACCCGGATTCAGCTTTTGATTGATCATCACGCCCTCAACCACTTTTAAATCACCGCTTGATGGCTCTGCACCGCCAGACAATTGCATCAGTCGCTCCCTTGGGGAAATCGTCTCCAAATGACGGATTAACTCTTGTTCCTGTGTTTTCGGTTCTTCTTTTTGTGTCCGTTCACGAATCGGCTGCACCCGATTGACTAGGGAAGGCATATCTGCCTGCCGTTCGATCTGGTACCAGTCCCTTGCCGCCTTTCTGAGCACTTCCTCATCGATCTCATCATCCAATGAAACGGCATCCATTACTAGTTTTTGCATTTCCAGCGGATCAATGCCATATAAAAAAGCAAGTTTGGCAATCGTACTTTTTATTTTCGGAGTAAAGGCCTTTTTCGGTACGATTGAGGATTTCATCCCGGCAAATAAAAGGTCAAAATCAAATAAGTCATCAAATCCCGATGGCTCGACGCCCTCCGTCCGATCGATGAATTGCTGTTCAGGCATCGGTTTCCATTCGTTCTTCGCTTCATCCGTTACATATAAAGAGTCCAAATGATCTGATGAGAATACTTCCGCAAAAGATTTAGTCACACCTTCATATTGATCGGTTAAGATATGATCATCACAAAAGAATCTTTTTAACCGGTTGAATTGCGCTTTGCCGATTTTTTTGTACAAGTAAATATTCAGCATTCCATCCGTGAAAAACTGCTGCGGGGAAAGCGGCGGGTTTAACTCATAGATGAATTCCTTCGTTTCATTTTTCGATTTCTTATATACATTCAACAGACCAATTCCTTCAAGTAAAAGGCGTGCTTCGTAAATATCACCTAACTTAAGGCCGATGGTATTCATTAATTGATAATGTGAGGAGGATTCCGACCATAGCCTGTTTTCCTCCAGCTCACTCCATAACGTCATATATAGGCTAATGCAGATAGGTCCAATAAGAGGTTGATATAGTCGGGTAAGTATTTTCCGATCATAATCATGAAGCAGCCCCGCAGATGAGACCAAATATGAATCCGCTGGGAGCAATTCTTGCCAATGCATTGACATCTCCATTCAAACCTTTCAAAAGATGTAGTGAAAAAAGAGCCAAAGTGAATCTTCAGCTCTACTTTCTTTCCTTATTTATTAAATCTTTCAATTCATCGATAAAGACATTGATATCTTTAAATTGCCGATAGACGGATGCGAACCTTACATAGGCAACCTCATCGACTTCCGCCAGCTTGTCCATTACCATTTCGCCGACATTGTCGCTTTTCACTTCCGATATGCCCTGGTTGCGCAGTTCTTTTTCTACATAACTGGTAATTTGCTCTAGTTCCTTCAAGGGAACCGGGCGTTTTTCGCAAGCCCTGATTAAGCCACGCAGGATTTTATCACGACTGAACTCTTCCCGTGTCCCGCCCTTTTTCACTACAATAAGCGGTGTTTCCTCCACCTTTTCAAATGTCGTGAATCGAAAACCACATGCCTCACATTCACGGCGTCGTCGAATCGATTTACTTTCATCGACTGGCCTGGAATCGAGCACTCTTGTTCCGTTATATTGACATGATGGGCATTTCATCATTATCAGCTCCGTATTTTATGTAGGACTCCCCTATCTAAATGTTCCCCAAGGATTTACTTCTCTATCTTAATCTTATATTAAAAGGAACGGCCAGTACAAGTAAAAAGTGTAACTTCCAGCAGCAGGCACATTCGTTCTGCCCTTGGAGCACCTTTATCAAGGTCTTTGTGCTACAAGGCAATCCTTAGCTATAAAGTGAGCAGGCTGCCGATTCATTGCATTAAAAAAGAGATGCACCCATGGCATCTCTGTGTATACGTGTTTTTTATAGGGCACTTATATTAGCTTTTTTCATTTGTACAGGACCTAATCCACGTGGTAATTCTATGTTTTCACGTGTTTGCGCATTCAAAGCTTCTGCAATATAATCTGCCGCAATATTCGGATCCAAGTTACCGCATGTATAGACATCGATGCTCGCATAGCCGTGTTCTGGAAAACTGTGAATCGTTAAGTGTGATTCAGAAATGATGACAACCCCGCTGACTCCTTGTGGAGCAAATTTGTGAAAGGCAACTTCCCGTACCTCTGCACCTGATTTCAAAGCAGCATCAACAAAAATCTTTTCAATTAAATCGATATTGTTCAGTTTTTCAAAGTCACAACCCCAAAGTTCAGAAATGACATGTCTACCCATTGTTTCCATAGTGTAAGCTGTTTCCATATTAAGCTTCCCCCTTACCATGATTTAAAAATAAGTTCTGATAACTACCACGGGGGAAAGTTAGTCCAAAGAGGTCCTAACCCTTTAAGTAGCCATCATGCAAACCGCTTTTGAAGAAGTTCACGATTCATAGTATATATGGTTTGAATTTTTTTTGCAACTCCAAATTGAAATTTTGGAAAGATAAACTTTATATGTAATAGGGATATAGCGAAGGTTCCAATGTGGGGGGAATTCTGTTTTCCGGGTTTATTCAGCGCCTTAAAGCAGCCAGGAATTGATGGATCACTGCATTAAAAATAGCCCGCTAAAAAATTTTAGCAGGCTCAGACTGTTGACAAACCCGATAATAATTGAGTTTGTCTACTGTTTTTTAGGTTTTTTATATTTGTCCGTTGATTGGAACGTAGGGCACTCGCTTTCCGCGGGCGTTCCGGGAGCCTCCTCGGCGCCATGGCGCCTTTGGGGTCTCCCTTGGACGCGCTTTTCCCGCAGGAGCCTCGTACCTTCCGTTCCAATCAACTTTGTTTTAACAGTAAGATAGAACACCTTTTACCTACAGTCTATTTAAGGAAGAAACCAAGGAGATTAAGGACAGTTCAACTGATACTGAGAGTAGCTACTATTTGAAGGATGAACGAACAAAACAAGTTTGCCTATTCGTTTCATGCGGCATCAAACCGCAATGGATTTATGTTGGGGACGACCCGGAAATACGCATGATATTCATATCTTAGAGCCTCTGGTTAAACAAGTGATTGAGAAAGTTGGAAAACCAAGAGCAGTTGCCGCAGATGCAAAAGAAAAGCATGGTATGCGTTGGGTCAACATTCTCTATAACTGCTTCAAATCCAATAAAAATCAAAAAGGTTTCGGAATGTGACCATTTTGAAACCCTTTTGACTACAAACTGAGCCCGCTAAAAAATTTTAGCAGGCTCGATTTTATTTCATTATTTTACTGATAGTTCGACTTCGGAAGTTTTTTTCAACTCGGATCCCACCAATTTCACAAGATCCACTACCCGGTTGGAGTAACCCCACTCATTATCATACCATGCAAGGACTTTCACTTTCCTGTCCCCAATCATCATCGTCGTCAAACCATCGATGATTGCAGAGTGAGGATTCGTTTTGAAATCACTTGAAACTAAAGGTTCCATCGTGAATTCCATAATTCCTTTGAGTTCATTCTCTGAAGCATCGATGAAGGCTTGGTTCACTTCATCAATCGTGACATCACGGTTTAAATCCACAACAAGATCAACTAGAGATACGTTAGGTGTCGGTACGCGGATCGCCATTCCATGAAGCTTGCCTTTTAATTGCGGCAACACTAGTGAGATGGCTTTTGCAGCTCCTGTAGTCGTAGGAATCATGCTTTCCGCAGCGGCACGGGCACGTCTTAAGTCTTTGTGCGGGTTATCAATATTATTTTGATCATTTGTATAAGAATGGATCGTTGTCATTAAACCGTTGTTTATGCCGAATTTTTCATCAAGCACTTTTGCAACCGGTCCAAGACAGTTGGTTGTACAAGATGCATTAGATATGACGAAATGCTTGTCAATTTCCAGCACTTCCTGATTTACACCCATTACAATGGTAACGTCTTCATTTTTACCCGGCGCTGATAAAATAACTCTTTTTGCTCCTGCATCTAAATGAAGAGCCGCTTTAGAACGATCATTGAATTTGCCCGTAGCTTCAATTACAATATCTATGTTCATCTCTTTCCAAGGCAATAGCTTTGGATCGCGGTTATTTATTAGTTTTACTCGGCGGCCATTCACTATTAGTGAATCATCTTCCGCTATAATGATACCGTCGAATTTTCCATGTATCGTATCATATTTTAGTAAGTGTGCTAAAGTTTCAGCTGGATAGCTTGCATTAATGGCAACAATGTCCAAACTCTCATCTAATATGGCCTTTCGGAAAACCATTCTTCCAATTCTCCCAAACCCGTTAATCGCTATTCTTGAATTCATTGTTCGGACCCTCCAGAAAATATTAATGTTATACTTATTACCCTTCACATGTAATTAGTATAACATAATTCAAAGGAATTGTGCTAATAAAAATGCGGATTGTACTTATTTTTTCAACACAAAAAGAAGAAACCGGGTGGTTTCTTCTTTTTATCATAATTATATGACATGCCATTCGCTAAGTATGGACTTCACTTGCCTCTTCGTTTCATTAATGTCCCCATTATTGTCGATGACGGCATCCGCTAAAGCCTTTTTATCGGCCAAGGGCATTTGCGAATTGATCCTGGCAAGTGCCTCCGTCTCCGAAAGACCATTCCTGTTCATTAATCGCTGCAATTGAACTTGCTCATCCACATAGATCAAAAGCGACTTTTCCACCATGAATGTCAGCTTACTTTCGAATAGGAGCGGAATATCCATGAACACCGTTTCTTCCCCTGATGATAGTGCCTCTTCCGTTTTGAGGCGCATCCAATTCCTGACGGCAGGATGCACGATGCCATTCAATAGCAATCTCTTTTCCTGATCATTAAATATGATCGACCCGAGCTTTACGCGATCTATATTCCCATCCGGCAATAAGATATCTTCACCAAATGCCTTCACAACTTGATGATAGGCCTCTTCTCCTGGCTCAACGACAGCACGGGAAGCCAGATCTGCATCGACAATCGTGAATCCGAGTTCCTGTAAACAAAGGCTGACGGTGCTTTTCCCACTGGCGATGCCTCCGGTGATTCCAATGATTTGTCCCATAAGCTCCCCCTTTTAACCATGCATCATAACTTGAATAAACCGATGATAATCAATAGTACACCTGGAAGAAAGGTCAAATGCTGGACAACTTTATTATTTGAAAGCAATTTCCCGCTTTGAATTCCGCTCCAAATGAAAATTGAACTCATAACAGCGATGCACCCTGCGAGGATAATCGGCGAAATGCCGATCATAGCCGCTCCAACTCCGGCCCCGAACGCATCCAGCGAAAGTGCAAACCCCAGAACAAGCGCTTCAACACCCGTAATCGTACCTGATTTATCAAAATCGGCATTCAATGGTTTTTGTAAAATATTAATGACTACCCCAAGTGATTTAATTTCAAAATTAAAGATGATTTTTTCATGATATCTATCTTCTTTCAAATCTTTTTCAGGCTTAAAATACTGGTATACCATCCAGGCACCAAGGAAAATGAGGATGATGCCACCCGTTTTTTCAGCCGCCCCGATCGATATGAGCTGACTGATGAATTGTCCGATGACCATCGCAATACCTAAACTCAATGCAGAACAAAATGAGATGACCGCTATTGACCTTAAGGGGATTTTCATCTTCCGCATACCGAATGTCAAACCTACGCCAAATCCGTCAATACTAACTGCAAAAGCGAGAAAAATAATTTGTAGCCACATCGGAATAATACTCCTTCCCTACTCGTTGCTACCCTAGTATATGGATGGAGCCCATCCGATGTGTTTGAAAAAACATTAACTATTTTAGCGGCTGGCATGACGGGCAAATATGTGTGCCGCGTCCTGCAACAACCAGTTTTTCAAGGGGCGTGCCGCATATTTTGCAATTCTCGCCTTTTCGGCCATAAACATTCAGTTCCAACTGAAACATGCCGATTTGCCCTTGGGAATTAATGTATGAACGAATCGTACTCCCGCCTTTTTCCACAGCTTCACCTAACGTCGCAATGATTTCTGCATGCAACGTTTTGATTTCCTGCAACGAGAGTGAAGAAGCGATTCTCTCCGGATGGATACCGGAACGGAATAACGACTCGTCTACATATATATTCCCAATCCCGACGACAACCGTTTGATCAAGGAGAACGGGCTTGATTTTCCTGTTGGTTCTTGCCAACTTGCTACTTAGCCCCTCGACAGTAAAATCTTCAGACAGCGGTTCAGGCCCTAAATGCAACAGTGGCAGCCGCTCAAGTTCTTCCCCTTTGGCAAATAGATGCATCGTTCCGAATTTCCGGACATCCCTGTACCTAAGTTCACTGCCATCCGTGAAAGTGAAGATCACATGGGTATGCTTATCATACGGCTCTTCTTTTGGATGCACGCCGTATTTCCCTTCCATTCTTAAATGCGAAACCAACGAATAATCATCCAAGGTGAAAATGAGGAACTTGCCCCGACGGCCTATTCCAGAAATTGTCTGTCCCCTTAAAGCATCCTGAAACTGTTCGACAGGCTCAGGCGCTTTTATGATCTTTGGCCAGAAGACTGACACTTCCTTGATCTCTTTTCCGAGCACGAGCTGCTCTAACGTTCTTCTGACTGTTTCCACTTCTGGAAGTTCTGGCATTGCAATCACCTATCTTTTATTATTTGGCATCAAACCATGTTGGCCCGAAAGCATAATCCACTTTAAGGGGCACGTTCAATTCAATGGCATTTTCCATTTCCTCCGGAACGATCACTTTAAGGATTTCGAGTTCCTCAGGAGGAGTTTCAAAAATCAATTCATCATGCACCTGAAGAAGCATTCTCGTTTTAAGACCTTCCCGTTTCAGGCGCTTATTCATGTTTATCATGGCTAGCTTGATGATATCCGCGGCACTGCCTTGAATCGGCGTGTTCATCGCTGTCCGTTCGGCAAAGCTCCTGATGTTGAAATTCCTGCTTGTTATCTCAGGTATATAGCGCCTTCTTTGCATCAGAGTCGTGCTATATCCTTTTTGACGGGCCTCATGTATGCTTTCTTCCATATATTCCTGAACACCAGGAAAGCTTCTTAAATACTTCTCGATGAACTCTCCGGCTTCTTTTCTCGTGATGCCAAGACTTTGCGATAGCCCGTAGTCACTTATACCATAAACGATTCCGAAGTTGACCGCTTTGGCATGGCGCCTCATGTTCGAAGTGACTTGCTCTGCCGGTACATGGAATACATCCATAGCTGTCCTTGTATGGATGTCCATCCCGGCCTGGAATGCTTCCACCAATCCGCTGTCATTGGCGATATGCGCCAGGACGCGTAACTCGATCTGGGAGTAGTCGGCAGCAAAAATGATCCAATCCTTTTCGGAAGGAATGAAGGCCTGCCTGATTTTCCTGCCTTCTTCCAGTCTGATCGGGATATTCTGCAGATTGGGATCTGTAGAACTTAACCGGCCGGTCTGGGTCAATGCTTGGTTGAACCGGGTGTGCACCTTGTCCGTTTTGCCATTGACCACTTTAAGCAACCCTTCAATATAAGTTGATTGCAACTTACCAAGCTGGCGATACAGCAATATCTCCTTAACGATATCATGCTTGCTCTCCAGTTTTTCCAGCACATCGGCTGAAGTCGAATAACCTGTTTTGGTTTTCTTCATGACAGGAAGCTCCAACTTTTCAAACAGGATGGCCCCGAGCTGTTTAGGTGAATTGATATTGAACGCCTCTCCAGCCAAATCAAAAATTCGGGCTTCGATGTTTCTTAAGCGAATGGCTAATTCCTGTCCCATGTTTTTCAATCGGCCTATATCCACCTTGATTCCCTGCCATTCCATATTGGCCAGGATGATCGACAGTGGCAGCTCCAGTTCCGTAAATAGGTGAAATTGCTCGAACTCTTGCAGCTTTTCAATCATTGGTTCTTTCAGAGAAAGGATCGCCTTCGATTTTCTGGCGATATGCTCCCTCAATTCCGCTTCCTCAGGTATTTTGCGTTTTGCACCTTTTCCATAAAAAACATCATCTGTTTCAAGACGGATCGCACCTTGTGTTTTCGTGATTTCTGCCACTTCGTCCACTGACTCTGCGGGATTCAGGATATAGGATGCCAAAAATACATCAAAATCGATGCCCTTTATTTCGACTCCTCGATGACGCAGTGCCACAACCGTACGCTTCGCATCGAATACCGTTTTCTTTTTTGTTTCATCCTCTGCCCAGGATTTAAATGCCCCGGAACTCAGAGCATCATCCCCATTGAAGTAAAAATTACCTTGTTCATTACTGATGGCGATCCCCATTATATCGGCACGATGATAATTATCTTCTAATATCTCAACATATAAGGCACTTTCATCTGCAAACATTGCTTCTGTCATTTCGGCAGTGTGCACCTCTATCTTCTCCTGTTCAAGCGGTGCACTTTCCGTTATATCCAATTTATCGAGCAAAGTCGAAAAGCCAAGCTCCTTATAGAATGAGATGACTCTATCCTGGTCCATGCCAGTGTACTCGGTCTCGTTTACGGAAACTTCAAGTGGCGCTTCCCTCGTTATCGTAGCCAGCTCTTTGCTTAATAGGGCCAGGTCTCTATGTTCTTCTATTTTCTCTTTCAATTTTTGTCCGCTTACCTCATCAATCGACTGCAGAAGGTTTTCAACCGTTTCAAATTGATGCAATAATTTAAGGGCGGTCTTTTCACCAACACCTGGAATACCGGGAATATTGTCGGAAGCATCTCCCATCAACCCTTTTAAATCAATGATTTGCAAAGGGGATAGACCGTATTTTTCATGTATATGCTTTGGAGTGTATTCCTCAATTTCAGTAATCCCCTTTTTCGTGATGGAAACCGTCGTACTAGGGGAGGATAATTGTGTTAAATCCTTATCACCGGAAATGACCTTCACTTCAAAACCATCTTTTTCCGCTTGTAAAGACAGCGTACCGATAATATCATCGGCTTCGTAGTTCTCCAGTTCATACCTTTTTATTTGAAAACAATCAAGCAGTTCGCGAATGAAAGGGAATTGCTCCGATAATTCTGGCGGCGTTTTTTGGCGCCCACCCTTATATTCTTTAAATGATGCATGTCTGAATGTCGTTTTACCCGCATCGAATGCCACAAGTATGTGCGTTGGCTTTTCTTCTTCAAGAATGCGGTTGAGCATCATGGTGAATCCGTACACGGAATTCGTATGGACCCCCTTATCATTATTCAAGAGCGGAAGCGCAAAAAACGCACGGTAAGCAATGCTGTTTCCATCTATGAGTACTAACTTTTTATCCAAATCCGTCTTCCTCCAGTCATACATGTTTATGTAGTTATAGCTTCTATATAAAAACGCAAAAAGCCGTTCATTTTCTTTCTCTATTCTACCATGAGTAGAAGCGGAAAGAAAAATGACGGCATCAAGGTTATTTAGTATTTCCCATTAACAAGCTGGCATAAGGGGAATCCGAAGGCAGAACGATGACCGTTTGATCTCCAATCGTTTTTTTGTAGGATTCAAGAGTCCGGTATAGTTTATAGAATTCGGGATCTTTGGAAAACGACTTATTATAGATTTTCGCTGCTTCCCCTTCTCCTTCAGCCCTGATCACTTCTGCATCAGCCTCTGCAGTAGAGAGCAATTCTTTCACTTTCCGATCAGTATCCGCAATGATACGGTTTTTCTTCGCATCACCTTTGGATAGGTATTCTTGCGCTTTCGATTCCCGCTCGGAAATCATCCTCTTGAAGACGGATGCTTCGTTTTCGGAGGGTAAGTCAGTCCGCTTTATCCGGACATCCGTCAAGCTGATTCCATAACTGTCCTTTTGCAGCAGTTCGTTGACTTTTTCGGTTATGCGGTCGTTTAAACTTCCCCTGGATGATTTCTCATCATTGATGATCTCATCATAATTCAGCTGGCCCAGCTCTGAACGAACTGCCGAATAGATGAACTCTTCCATTTTCGTTTCGGCATTCTCAAGTGTCCTTGCATTTGTAATCAATTTCTTCGGATCTTCTATTCTCCAAACTGCATAGTTATCGATCAGCATCCGCTTTTTATCTTTCGTATTGATTTCCGCTTCGGAAACATCAGAAGTCATCTGATACTTCGGCAAGGTCATGACACTCTGAATGAATGGCACCTTCGCCTTCAATCCCGGGGTCTTATCGATCCTTACCACCTCACCGAATTGGCGGACGACTTTGTATTCTCCCTCTTTGACGATATAGACATTGGTGAGGATGATTAGCAGCAACGCGATGAAAATAATCAGGAAAATGCCGATTCTCACATAGCCCCTCCAATGAAAATCCCCTTTTTTCAACTCAGAGAAATCTATTATTTTTCCGCTCATTGTTTAGTGCCCCCTTCCCCTGTCGCTTTTTCTTCCGATGCATTCCCTATTTTCGTTTCTTCTTCGGGTATAGCGGCTTCATCAGGGGCAGGAGTTTTTTTCGTTTCCTCCTTTTCGAGCGAGCGAAGCGGCAAGTACTTCATAGTGTTTCCATCATCATTCATAATATAAATCTCTGCATTCGGCATTACTTCCTCAAGGGTTTCAATAATAAGGCGGTCCTTCGTAATCCCCTTATTGCCCTTATACTCACTGAGTAATTTTTCAAAAACAGCTACATCACCGCGGGCAGCTTCCGTACGGGCAGCCTTATCCCCATTAGCCTGTGAAATGAGGGCATCTTTTTCCCCTTCCGCTTCATTCATACGCTTATTTTCATATTTATCCGCTTCGTTGATTTTCGTATTCGCAGTTTCCCGGGCATCCGTTACATTGGTAAATGCTTTCCGCACTTCCTCATTCGGCAACTCCACGTCCTGGAGTTTAACCGCAGATATGGAAATCCCGACATCATATTTCTCCATTAGCTGTGACAATAAATCGCGTACATCCGCTTCGATTTGCGCTTTACCGGATGTAAGGGCATCATCGATTTTCGTGCTGCCGATAATGCTCCGTAATGCAGCTGAAGTCGTATCGTATAATATTTTTTCTGGATCATCCGCATTGTATAGATATTTTGGAGGGTCGGTGATTTTCCACTGGACCACCAGGTCGGCCAGCACAATATTTTCATCACCCGTAATCATTTTAGTCTCACTCGGGTAATCCTTCACCTCTCCATCCTCTTCCTTATATCCAAATTTAAGACTGAATGTTTCTTTGGATAATTTCTCGACCGATTGAACGGGCCAAGGCAGTTTAAAGTGAAGTCCTGGTTCCGTTATCGTTTGCTCCACTTTACCAAACGTCATTATGACAGCTTGATCGGATTCATCAACCGTGTACCAGGTCGATATCGCAACTACACCTAAAATTAAAATAAGAAAGACAAGTCCTGTGATCGTATATATCCTTTTTAAGCTAACGATATGTATCACCCCTTCTTTGCAGTTATATCTTATTTACGCAAGGAAGGGCCTAAAGTTTCATAAAAATCAAATATTTTCCCAGGAAAATAGGATAGAGGAATGGTTCCCGGGGAATATAGCCAAAATTAAAAGACAGAGACTATGTCTCTGTCAATGTTTAACTCCTTGGATGAGGGGTTGTACAACCATTGTACCCCTGCATTATGAAGTCCGTTTTAAGGAATTGTAAAGGACATGTAAATAAGAAATCCGCTACATTCCTTTTAAGCTTTTATTTAATGTGACTGTAAAAGTCGTCCCGGTTCCAGGTGTGCTTTCCACATTGATTTTACCTTTATGGACTTCTATTATATGCTTGACGATTGCCAGTCCAATGCCCGTTCCTCCTGAATCGCGGCTCCTCGCCTTATCGATCCGGTAAAACCGTTCAAAGATCCTCGGCAGTTCTTTTTCTTCGATGCCGATCCCGCTGTCTTGCACTGCTATATCGACCGTCTGTTCATTTTCAATAATATCAACGGTGACCCTGCCGCCATTTGGTGTATAGGTCAATGCGTTCGTAATCAAATTGATGAAAACCTGTTTGATCCTGTCAGATTCCCCTTCAATGAATACTGGCTCCGGTGATGTTTTAATTTCAAGGGATACTTCTTTTTCTTTCAGCTTGCCTATAAGCATTTCTTGTATTTCGCCAAGCACTTTCGTAATATCCACGACCCCTGCGTTTAAAACGAATTCCTGTTGCTCCATTTTGGATAAATTCAGAAGCTCCTGAATGAGTTCTTGCAGCCGATCACTTTCTTTCAGGATAATCGATAAAAAGTGCTTTAAGGTCTTTTCGTCTTTTAAGGCGCCATCCAACAATGTTTCAGAAAAGCCTTTAATAGAAGTGATCGGGGTTCTCAATTCATGGGACACATTAGCCACGAAATCCTTCCGCATCTGCTCGAGCCTTTTCAATTCGGTAATATCATGGAAAATGAGGAGGATCCCCTTCCATTCATCATGATTCCCGATAATGGGAGCACCGTAAATCTCAAAATGCTTACGTTCTATGGCAAGCGGTATCTTCACCTGTCGTTTAATCGTTTTTTCCGTTCGAAAGATTTCTTCGATGATGGCTATGACTTCCTGATCTTTAATGACCGAATAATATTCCTGAAACAAAAACGTAGCGGAGTTCACACGGAAGCTTTTCTTGAATTCCCGGTTGATTAATGTGGTATACCCTTTACTGTCGATCAGCAAGACACCACTACCGATGTTTTCAACAAGTGTTTCCAAACGATCCTGATTCATTTCCCTCGCTATCTCTGTTTCCTGAAGATTCCTCGCCAATATGTTCAAGGAAGTTGTCAGCATTCCCGTTTCATCGGAATGCCGCCCGAATGTCCGGGTTCCATAATTCCCTTTTGCCAGTTCAATGGCCGCCATCGTCGCCTCCTCGATCGGACGCGTATAATATGAAGTGATTTTGCTCGCAAGCATGAGAATGATGATTAAGGCAACCCCTAAACAAATAATCAATATTTGCCACATTTGTTTATTAACTTGATTGATGGCCTCTATTTCATTGCTATGTACGACAAAGCCTTCAATCTCTCCATCCTTTTCAACCGTCTTCCAATAATAATGGAGGTCCGATTCGCCTTCGACCACTTCATACCCTTCCCCTTGCTTAAGCCCTTTTTCCAAAGTTATTTTACGAAGGACATTGGCATGGCCTTTAAATATTTCATTGGATGATGTCGAATCGTATAATATTTCCCCATTCGTGGAGAGAATGGTTAAATTCGAATCTAAAAGGGGTGTCAGTTTTGCCGTCTTCCCTTTTTCCAAAAAGGACTCGATTCCGCCATGCTCCTGAATATATGTAGAAATGAAAAATGTTTCGTTCTGTATACGGTCATTGAATGTTTTAATATAATAGCTTTTGAACAAGTGTCCTAATAAAAAGCCCACGGCCATCAGGACGACCATCACCAATGTGATGAGGGTATATAAGAGCTTTTTACGATAGGTCGTCATTCTTTTTTAGGCTCCTCAAGCTTATACCCCAAGCCCCTTATCGTTTTGATATATAAAGGTTTTTTTGTATCTTTTTCTATTTTTTCACGAAGATGGCTAATATGGACATCGACGATTCGTGAGTCTCCCGCGAAATCATAATTCCATACCGCACTGAGCAGTTGATCCCTGGTCAGCACTCTTCCTTTATTCTTCGCCAAGTATAAAAGTAATTCAAATTCCTTTGGAGTCAATTCTAATTGCTGTTCATCAAAGAATGCTTCGTATCGTTCCGGGAACACTTTCAATTCCCCTAATTTCAATAGGCCATCTTCTTGATCCTGACTTGAATCACTGCCGTTAGCTTGTAACTGGGATCTTCTTAAAATGGCTTTAATACGGGCCACTACCTCCCTAGGACTGAATGGCTTGGTCAAATAATCATCCGCCCCTAGTTCAAGTCCCAGCACCTTGTCAAATTCATCGTCCTTAGCTGTCAGCATCAAGATCGGTATATTGATTTTTTGCTGGCGAAGCTGCTTACATACTTCAAGCCCGTCCATTTTAGGCAGCATCAAATCCAATACCACTAAATCGGGGCGTATATCCACGGCAGCCTCCAGCCCTTGTTCTCCATCCAAAGCTGTGATTACCGAATAGCCTGCTTGTTCTAAATTGTACTGAAGTAAGGTAACTATTGATTGTTCATCATCCACTACGAGAATTTTCTTTGACATTAGATCCTCCTGAATTATGTATTACCCAAAAGACCAATTTCTTGGTCTACTCATCCAATTCCATTATAAAGAATATTATATGAAATTTACACATAAAAAAAACGGAAAGTAAGTTATTCCTTATCTTCAGCAGGGTGTTTATAAGTTCCCAGGACTTTTGAAGCGAAAAAAAACTGCCCGGAACCGGAAAAAGACCATGGCCTTTTCTTCCTATATCCGAACAGTCTGATCATGATCACTTATTGAAGGACTTGCATTACTGCTTTAACTGATTCAACTGATTTTGAAAGTGCCGCTTTTTCGTTTTCAGTCAATTCAAGTTCGATGATTTGTTCAATACCGTTTGCACCCAGAACAGTCGGCACTCCGAGGTAGATACCTTCAAATCCGTATTCACCTTCAAGATAAGCGATGGACGGAAGAACGCGACGTTGGTCTTTAAGGATCGCTTCAGCCATTTCCACTAGAGATGCAGCTGGTGCATAATAGGCGCTTCCGTTTCCAAGAAGGTTGACGATTTCTCCGCCGCCAGTGCGGGTACGAGCCACGATTGCTTCTAAACGATCTTTAGGGATCAATGTTTCCAAAGGAATTCCGCCTGCATAAGAGTAGCGTACCAATGGAACCATATCATCTCCGTGTCCGCCAAGCACGAAACCAGTTACATCTTTAACCGATAAGTTTAATTCTTGAGCTACGAAAGTACGGAAACGAGCTGTATCAAGGACACCTGATTGTCCGATAACGCGTTCTTTAGGGAAACCTGATTCTTTGTAAACAGTGTAAGTCATTGCATCTACAGGGTTAGTCAAAACGATGATGGTTGTGTTAGGGGAATATTTAACGACTTCTTTAGTTACTGATTTCATAACTTTTTGGTTAGTTTGAACTAAGTCGTCACGGCTCATGCCGGGTTTACGGGCAATTCCGGCAGTGATGATCACTACGTCGGAATCAGCTGTTTCTGCATAGTCGGATGTACCGATGATGTTAGCATCGAAACCTAGGACAGGTCCTGCTTCCGCCATATCAAGGGCTTTACCTTTAGTAGGGTTTTCAGCTTGCGGGATATCAACTAAAACGATATCGCCAAGTTCTTTTTGAGCGGCTAGGAATGCTGCTGTAGCACCAGTGAATCCAGCACCTACAACTGTGATTTTTTTACGTTTAGACATGTTATTTCCTCCTTAAAATATATGAATACTTTTGGAATACTTTTAACATCCTCATGAAAATAATATATAAGCTTCCTGGAAAAGCAGCCCATTCAGGCACTTTTCCAGAAAGCATATAATGAATTATTTAAGGTTTTTGATAAGCTCGTCTGCGAACTCAGAACATTTAACTTCAGTTGCACCTTCCATTAGGCGGGCAAAGTCGTATGTAACAACTTTAGAAGCAATTGTTTGTTCCACTGATTTAGTGATGCTGTCTGCAGCTTCGTTCCAGCCAAGGTGCTCAAGTAAAAGAACGCCTGAAAGAAGAACTGAAGATGGGTTAACTTTATCAAGACCAGCATATTTAGGAGCCGTTCCGTGAGTTGCTTCGAAGATGGCATGTCCAGTTTCGTAGTTGATGTTTGCTCCTGGAGCGATACCGATTCCGCCAACTTGTGCAGCTAATGCATCAGAAATGTAATCTCCGTTCAAGTTCATTGTTGCAACAACATCAAACTCTTTAGGACGAGTCAGGATTTGTTGTAAGAAGATATCAGCAATGGAATCTTTAACGATGATTTTGCCTTCAGCTTCAGCAGCAGATTGTGCTTTGTTAGCAGCTTCAGTGCCTTCAGCTTCTTTAATTTTGTCATATTGGTTCCATGTGAACACTTTATCGGCGAATTCTTGTTCTGCAACTTCATAACCCCAAGTTTTGAATGCACCTTCAGTGAATTTCATGATGTTACCTTTATGAACAAGCGTTAATGACTTACGGCCTTCTTTGATCGCATAGTTAAGTGCAGAGCGAACAAGACGTTTCGTTCCTTCTTCAGAGATCGGTTTGATCCCGATACCAGAAGTTTCTGGGAAACGGATGTTTGTAACACCGAATTCATTTTGTAGGAAGTCGATTAATTTCTTCGCTTGGTCAGAACCTTTTGCATATTCGATACCAGCATAGATATCTTCAGTGTTTTCACGGAAGATGACCATGTCAGTGTCTTCAGGACGTTTAACCGGTGAAGGTACACCATCAAAGTAACGTACTGGACGAAGACATACGAATAAGTCCAATACTTGACGCAATGCAACGTTCAATGAGCGGATACCGCCACCGATTGGAGTTGTAAGAGGTCCTTTAATAGCGATTAGATATTCGTTAATGACATCAAGAGTTTCTTGTGGAAGCCATTCGCCCGTTTGGTCAAATGCTTTTTGTCCAGCTAAAACTTCTTTCCATTCGATTTTCTTTTCGCCATTGTACGCTTTTTCAACTGCTGCGTCTAAAACGCGGGATGCTGCAGCCCAGATATCAGGACCGATTCCGTCTCCCTCAATATAAGGAACGATTGGATTGTTTGGTACGTTAAGAGCACCGTTAGTAACTGTGATTTTTTGGCTTTGTGTCATGTCTCTTACCTCCGATTCAAATTCAAAGGTTAGATGGCCTGCCATTTAATGAGGCAGAACCACTAACCTTTTTTACTCACATCTATTAATTTACTACAAATTCGATGAAATAAAAAATGATTTTTCGAAAAAACTTTTAATTAGCGTTTTTCAATCGGTACGTATTTTTGCATACCTGGTCCAACATACTCTGCACGCGGACGGATAAGGCGGTTGTTTGAATATTGCTCAAGGATATGAGCGATCCAGCCTGAAGCACGGCTTACAGCAAAGATTGGTGTAAATAGGTCATGCTCGATACCTAAACTGTGGTATACGGAAGCAGAATAGAAATCCACGTTCGGTGGAAGATTTTTTTGACCGGTTACGATTTCATGAATTTTGATGGACATATCATAATATTGAGGTTGTCCAGTAAGTTCAGTCAGTTTTTTTGACATTTCTTTAAGGTGTTTAGCACGGGGATCACCTTTACGGTATACACGGTGGCCAAAGCCCATGATTTTTTCTTTATTGGCTAATTTTTCGTTGATATATGGCTCAACGTTTTCAACTGAACCAATATCTGTAAGCATTTTCATGACTTGTTCGTTAGCTCCGCCGTGAAGAGGGCCTTTTAAAGCGCCAATGGCAGAAGTTACGCCAGAATAGATATCAGATAATGTAGCCACACAAACGCGTGCAGTGAATGTAGAAGCGTTTAATTCATGGTCAGCATGAAGAACCAATGCTTTGTTGAATGCTTCTTCTTCGATTGCCGTTGGTTCGTTACCGCTTAACATATATAAGAAGTTAGCAGCAAAGCTTAAATCTGTACGTGGAGCAACAGCTTCTTTCCCTTGACGGATGCGAGCGAAAGTTGTTACCAATGTAGGGATTTTTGCTTGGATGCGGATTGCTTTACGATAGTTAGCATCTTCACTCATTACATCTGCTTCTTCATCATAAAGACCCAGAAGAGATACTGCAGTGCGAAGAGCTCCCATTGGATGTACTTTATCGATTGGGTATGTTTTGAAGTGATTAACCACTTCAGCTGGAATTTCAGCATTTTCAGCAAGCTGTTGAGTTAATTCTTTTAATTGGCTTTTGTTCGGAAGAGCTCCGTGCCATAAAAGATAGATTACTTCCTCGAATGTTGCGTTAGAAGCTAAATCATCGATGTCATAACCTACATACGTTAATGTGTCATCGATAATGGAGCTTACTGATGAAGTTGTTGCTACCACACCTTCAAGACCTTTTGTTGCTGTCATACTAAATCTCTCCTTTTCCTAAATATTCCCCTATGCCCTTGCTATTAGCGTATAAATATAGCGCTTCCAAGAAATTAGCTATTGTAAACAACCATCTATTTTTTAGCAGAAGACATACATCTTGTATTGGAAGCGTTCACAGAATATGACCCCAACAATAGTAAAATGTACGATAATCTTTTAAACGAAATTCTAAAAATAATGCTTGTAGCTATTCCTAGTGAGCGCTTGCTCAATAACTACATCTTTTTTTTAAGATTCCTCAAAAATATCAATGATATTCTGAATCCCAATTTTAATAAATCAGAGCAGTTACACCATTATTATAAACAATAAACACTTTTTTGGGAATGAAAAGCACTTAAAATGTGAAAAAATTATTATTTTATTAGAAAAATTAGCTACATATTCTCTTGCTTTTTTTTATGCGATTCAAAACGTTTTTTTTGAAAATTTGCCTCAAAGCAGAATAAACGAAACATTAAATAGAAAATTTATATCCCCAGAACTGACGGACTTTTCTCCCCTTTGCCACTCGCTTCATTTAAAAAAATTGAAGATTTGCATGCATAAATAAGCAATTCCCGCCCCGATTAACGGACCGACAGCCACACCTTTGAATAATGCGACTGCAAGAATCGTCCCAAAAACAAGAGCCGTGGTAATGTGCGGATCATGTGATAGGAGCGTAATCCCATTTTTCGCTATGAGCGCAACCGCTATTCCAGATGCAAGCGCAATCCAGGCATAGGGAGATTTTATTGCGTCTCCGAGTTCCTTGAAACCTATCGCCCCGTTTGCTATGGGTATGAGTACCGAAATCGTAATGATCGTAACGCCCAGGTTGATTCCTTTCGCTTCCAGGTATGGAAACACTTTAGCGTCAAGGCCAATCAGTTTCATGCTTAAAAGAAAACCCGCAGCCATGATCAGTGAGGTGTTTTTCCCAAACCAACCGATTGCAGCAAGCAGAATTAAAAATACTACAGGACCGTTGATCATTCTCCCTTCACCTTCTTCCTTCTGTTTTTGTTATTTTAACATAACAAACTCCCATGTTTCCTGAGAGAAAAATGATTTATGGAACGATGCATCGGCGGAAAAAAGTTAAGCCGAAAGATGAAAGAATCTTTCCTTTCTTTTCCATCATCGTTACAATTATAATACAAACTTTATGATTGAAGGAGGATATGACTTGAATCCGGTATATATGTATCGTTTCATTCGCTCTTTACTGGTCATCGGAGGGATTATTTTAGGCGGAATCGCCTTGTTTTATTTATCTAAATATACATATCCATTCATCATTGCCATGATAATCGCTTTCTTGATGAATCCCCTGGTCACTTTTTTCGAAAGGAAAGGAAGGCTGCCACGGGGGTTGGCTGTATTCGTTTCCCTTTTACTCATTTTCCTTTTATTTGCGGGTCTTATCACCTTACTGGTCACAGAGATCATTTCAGGGACCAATTACCTGGCCGGAGTCATCCCGAAACATATTGAAACCATCGTGGATTATATAGAAACATACATCGCGTCCACCGTCATCCCTTTTTATAATCAAATAGCTGCCATGTTCAATAATTTGGATACCGAACAGCAGGACACAGTCCTCAAGAATATCCAAAATATCGGTGAATCGATCACTACCGGAGTAAGCGGCTTCATTCAAGCTTTCTTGAAGAACATCCCCACAATCATCGGATGGTTTCCAACTACAGCAACAGCACTCCTTTTTACCCTGCTGGGCACTTTCTTCATCAGCAAAGATTGGGATACCTTTAGCCGCATGACCGGAAAAGTGTTGCCTGATAAGATTTTTGCGGGTGCCAAGCGTTTATTCAGGGACTTAAAACGGGCTTTGTTCGGATTTATCCGTGCACAATTCACTCTTGTTTCATTGACGACTGTGACGATTTTAATCGGATTTCTCATATTGGGGGTGAATTATTCAATTACCATTGCCCTGATATGCGGACTGGTCGATATCATCCCCTATTTAGGGACAGGTACGATTTTCATTCCTTGGATCATCTTTGAATTCATTGCCGGGAATACAAGTCTTGCAATCGGTTTGTCCGTTCTTTACATAATCGTCGTTGTCCAGCGTCAGTTAATAGAGCCAAAAGTACTTTCTTCCAGTATTGGTTTGGATCCGCTTGCCACTCTCATCGCTTTGTTCATCGGCTTCAAATTGATCGGTTTCCTAGGTCTGATTGCAGGACCTGTCGTACTTGTCATATTCAATACACTCCAGCGTGCCAATGTCTTCAAGGCCATATGGACTTTCATCATCGGGGATACGAAGAAAACGACTTAAGATATTCCATACACTATTAGCATTCACCCATTTCCATTTAAAAATCCGCCTTGAGTACAAGGCGGATCTTTGTTTTTAAGCTAAAATTATTTTGACGTCTCGAATTGTTCTGTTTCAGTAGAACCTGCAAGCGCTGTTGTGGATGATGTTCCACCAGAAACGACTTGTGCCACTTCATCAAAGTAACCAGTTCCCACTTCACGCTGATGACGTGTTGCTGTATAGCCGTCGGGCTCACTAGCGAACTCCGCTTGTTGAAGTTCTGAGTATGCAGCCATGCCGCGGTCTTTATAACCAAGAGCAAGGTTGAACATGCTATGATTCAATGAATGGAATCCTGCAAGTGTAACGAATTGGAATTTATAACCCAATTTACCCAATTCCACCTGATAATTTGCAATCTCTTCATCACTTAATTTCGCTTTCCAATTAAATGATGGAGAACAATTGTAAGCTAGCAGTTTGCCCGGGAACTCTGCATGGATCGCTTCGGCAAAGCGGCGAGCATCCGCTAGATTAGGTTCAGAAGTCTCACACCAGATAAGGTCGGCATACGGCGCATAAGCAAGGCCTCTTGCAATTGCTTGGTCAAGACCTGCATTCGTGCGGTAGAATCCTTCTGGAGTCCTTTCACCAGTGATGAATGGTGCATCGACCGGATCGATATCATCGGTGATCAAATCTGCAGCATCAGCATCCGTACGGGCAATCAAGATAGTCGGTGTACCCATTACGTCGGCTGCCAATCGGGCGGAAACTAAATTACGTACTGCCGTTTGGGTTGGAAGAAGGACTTTACCGCCCAGGTGACCGCATTTTTTCTCGGAAGAAAGCTGGTCTTCAAAATGAACGCCTGCCGCTCCAGCTTCGATCATGCCTTTCATTAATTCGAAGACGTTAAGGGAACCGCCAAAGCCTGCTTCAGCATCCGCCACGATTGGAGCGAACCAATCGATATCATCTTTTCCTTCAGCAAAGCTGATTTGGTCTGCACGCTGAAGTGTCTGATTAATGCGTTTAACTACTTGCGGCACGGAATTGGCTGGATATAAACTTTGGTCAGGGTACATTTGCCCTGCGATGTTAGCATCTGCCGCCACTTGCCAGCCGCTTAAGTAGATTGCTTTTAAACCAGCTTTCACCTGCTGCATGGCTTGGTTACCAGTCAATGCTCCTAATGCATTGATGAAATCCTCCGTATTCAATAGATCCCATAGTTTTTCAGAACCACGGCGTGCCAATGTTTGTTCAATATCGATGGAACCTCTTAGTTTAATAACTTCTTCGGCAGTATAAGGACGTTTAATACCAGTCCACCGTGAGTCATTTTCCCAGCTTTGTTGTAATTTTTGCGCTCTCTCATTCATCATCTTTATTTCCTCCTAATTTATATTTTGAATATTAAGATAATTTTTCGTATGCGGCATTCGTTAAGAAATCTGCAAAGTCATCCGCTTCAATCAATTGTTCAAATAGTTTAGTAGACTCTTCAAACTTTCCTGATTTGAAAGTTCCTTCCCCTACTTCCGATTTAATGACCGCCAATTCTTCTTCTTTGATTTGATGGAATAATTCCTTGGTTATTTTCCTGCCATCTTCGAGAATGCCTTTTGGATGACGGATCCATTGCCAAACTTGAGCCCTTGAAATTTCAGCGGTTGCAGCATCTTCCATTAAGTTATTGATGGGTGCCGCACCTCTGCCGCTTAACCAGGAGGCGATATATTGGATGCCAACGTTAATATTCGTTCTTAATCCTGCCTCTGTGATCGTTCCCTCCGGTACAGCCAGCAACTCTTGAGCTGTTACATGGACATCTTCCCGTTTTCGGAAAATTTGATTCGGTTTTGGGACGAGCAGGTCAAAAACCTCTTTTGCCGTGCTTACCATACCTGGATGGGCAACCCATGTTCCATCATGACCGTCTCTTGCTTCGCGTTCTTTATCTGCCTTTACTTTTGCAAAAGCCTCATCGTTCTTAACCGGGTCATTTTTAACAGGAATTTGCGCCGCCATCCCGCCGATTGCAGGAGCATTACGAGTGTGACATGTTTTGATTGCCAGTAAGGAATACGCCCTCATGTTCGGGACGGTCATCGTGACCTGCTGCCGGTCTGGGAAGATGACATCATCCGAGTGACGGAATTTTTTCAGGAAACTAAAGATATAATCCCAGCGTCCACAGTTCAGGCCTGCCGAATGTTCTTTCAGCTCGTACAGAATTTCGTCCATTTCGAATGCAGCAAGAATCGTTTCTATCAAGACCGTTGCCTTGATGGTTCCTTGCGAAATTCTCAAATCGTTCTGTGCATATACGAATATGTCATTCCATAATCTTGCTTCGAGATGGCTTTCCATTTTTGGTAAGTAAAAGTATGGACCACTTTGTTTTTCGACCAACGCCTTTGCGTTGTGGTAAAAGTACAGTCCAAAATCAAAAATGCTGGCTGATATAGGCTGTCCATCCAAAAGGACATGTTTTTCCTCCAAATGCCAGCCGCGTGGCCTTACCTTTAGGACAGCTGTTCTTTCATTTAGTTCATACACTTTGCCATTTGGATTTTTAAATGAAATGGTTCCGCGGATTGCATCCCGCAGATTCAATTGGCCATCAATGCAATTCTCCCAAGTGGGTGAATTGGCATCTTCAAAGTCCGCCATGAATACATTGGCACCTGAGTTCATGGCATTAATGATCATTTTGCGATCAACAGGTCCAGTGATTTCAACCCTGCGGTCCTGCAAATCATTCGGGAGGGGCGCAATCGTCCAATCACTTTCGCGAATATGCTTCGTTTCTTCAAGGAAATCAGGAAGCTTACCTTGATTCAGTTCTTCCTGAACGCTTTTCCGCCGTTCTAGAAGTTCTGCCCTTCTTTCATTGAAATGCCGTTCAATTCTTTCGATGAATTGAAGAGCTTCCGTTGTAAGTATCTGTTCATATCCTGGCTTAATGTTGCCTGTAATTTGTAAGCCTTTTGCTTCCGTAATCATGTTGCCTCTCCACATCCTTTCCAACTCTTTTATGTTATAATACAGTTGTTTTATTTCCTGTTTGTATTATATAACACGTTGTATAAATTTGTCACCAGTTTTTTCTAAAAAATCTAAAAAAAGATTTTCAAGCATGGAAAAGCCTGATTTACCAATGTTTTCAAAGGGTTAATCTTTAAAAATCCTGTTATTATACACTTTTTCATTCTCGTGGAATTCATCATTTAATTGTGAAACAGGCAAAATCCGATTAACATTAAAACTCCTATTTGTTAATCAAAAAAAGCACCCTATAAAAAACTTGGATGCTTTTGTTGACCTTTTTTCCAGACCAAAAAAGGCTGCCTAAAAGCTTAAGCCTTTAGACAGCCTTATATTATTTATGCTGAATGATAGTAACTTTCCCTTTATTCACCCTGTTCATGATAAACCGGATAACAATCGGTTTGAGGAGATTCCGGGTTGGCGGAAACACTAGGATCAATCCCATGATATCCGAGATGAGCCCAGGGGACAGCAACAGTGCAGCTCCGATAAAGATACAGATTCCATCAATGATTTCATTTCCTGGCATCATTCCGTAACGAATCTGTTCCTGTGCCTTTTTCCACGTTTCCATCCCTTGCCGTTTAGCCAAATAAGCTCCGATCAAGCCTGTGGCTACAATCAGGAACAGCGTTGGCCAAAAACCAATCAGGTTGCCTGACAGCAAAAGGACAATAATTTCAACGACCGGCATCGCAATGATAAACATTAAAAAATATTTCATCTACATTCCTCCTGCACAGCCCATTTCTGGTGCG
Source organism: Peribacillus sp. FSL P2-0133 (assembly GCF_037975445.1). Lineage (NCBI taxonomy): Bacteria > Bacillati > Bacillota > Bacilli > Caryophanales > Bacillaceae > Peribacillus > Peribacillus sp. FSL P2-0133. The sequence goes on from NZ_CP150254.1 coordinate 4,258,155, forward strand.
GTACATCCATCTTACCTCATCGGCACGGAATCAGCCAAAATTTCGTTTTACAAAACGTTGGCATGTCCATCGTAAATGACTCCGCGACCTGCATCGACTGTTATTCTTTGACCATCCTTGAAAACCTTGGTCGCGTCCTCCGCCCCAACGATGACCGGTATGCCCAATGTGACTCCTACAACAGCTGCATGGCTTGTCAAACCGCCTTCTTCCGTAATCAAGGCCGCACACTTTTCAATCGCCGGCATCATTTCGCGGTCCGAACCGATCGTAACCAATACAGAGCCTTCCGTCACTTTTTCCAAAGCTTCCTTGGCATTCTTAGCAATAACCACTTCACCTTTAGCTGATTTCCTGCCGATTCCTTGAGCCTTCAAAAGAACCTCTCCTAACACATGAATTTTCATCAAGTTAGTCGTACCTGTTTCACCTACAGGCACACCGGCTGTAATGACGACTAAATCCCCATGGGAAACTAAGCCGGAATGCAAGCTTTCATCTATTGCGGTTTGAAGCATTTCATCGGTAGTAGTTGCTTTTGGACCAATCTGCGGATAGACTCCCCAAACCAATGCAAGCCCTCTAGTAACATGATCATTGGATGTAACCGCAATGATCGGTGCTTTAGGGCGGTATTTGGAAATCATCCTGGCCGTATGACCGCTTTCCGTAGGGGTGATGATTGCCCCTGCATTAAGATTAAGCGCGGTGTGGGCAACGGATTGGCCAATAGCATCAGTGACATTATGACGGTTCACTTTGCTTCTGAGTGATAATATATCCCGATAATCGAGGGCAGTTTCAGCACGTGAAGCAATGTTATGCATCGTTTGCACCGCTTCGACAGGATAGGTTCCAGCAGCTGTTTCACCAGAAAGCATGATTGCATCCGTTCCATCAAATATGGCATTGGCCACGTCACTTGCTTCTGCACGGGTCGGCCTTGGATTACGCTGCATCGAATCGAGCATTTGTGTAGCCGTTATTACTGGTTTTCCAGCATTATTACATTTTTTGATCATTTGTTTTTGGACTAATGGCACTTCTTCTGCGGGAATTTCCACTCCCAAGTCTCCACGCGCTACCATCAAGCCATCTGAAACTTCCAAGATTTCATCAAGACGGTCTACACCCTCTTGATTTTCGATCTTAGGGATGATTTGAATATGTTCCGCTCCATTTTGCTGCAATAATTCACTTACTTCAAGCACATCGGAAGCCCTGCGTACAAATGAGGCAGCAATGAAGTCAATACCCTGTTCGATTCCAAAAAGGATATCCTGTTCATCTTTCTCCGTTATGCCAGGCAGGTTAACCGAAACTCCAGGTACATTCACGCCTTTTTTGTTTTTAAGTGTACCGCTATTCAAGATCTTGGTATGGATTTCTTTTCTTACCTTATCTATCTTCAACACTTCAAGCCCAATCAATCCATCATCCAAAAGGATTTTAGATCCTGGGTGGACATCATGCAGAAGCCCTTCATAGGTAATGGAGAATTTTTCAGGTGTTCCCAGGACTTCATTCATGGAAATAATGATTTCATTGCCGGCTACAAGCTCTATGGAATCATTCTCCATATTATTTGTCCGTATTTCAGGTCCTTTTGTATCCAACAGGATAGCAACCTGTTTACCCGCTTTTTCGCTCGCTTCTCTAATATTGCGTATTCTAGCGGCATGTTCTTCATGATTTCCATGAGAAAAGTTAAGCCGTGCTACATTCATCCCCGCCTCTATTAATTGAACCAGCTTTTCTATACTTTCACTTGCGGGGCCAATCGTACAAACAATCTTGGTTTTACGCATATTGTCATCCTCCTTTAAGGAAAACTGCCGCCTGTCCACCTTTTGAAGACAGGGGCGCAGTGTTTTATGTCTTCTTTAAACATTCCTATCAATAATGATTAAATGGATAGCTCAGCAGATAATTCATACATTTTCTTATCAATTGTATGCGGTTTAGCAAGAGCTTCGATGATATCATAATCAACGAGTTGATTTTGTTCTATCCCGACAGCCCTGCCTCCTTTTCCTTCAAGAAGCAGTTCAACGGCTTTTGCTCCAAGCCGGCTTGCCAATACACGGTCATTTGCCGAAGGAGATCCTCCGCGCTGGACATGGCCCAGGACCGTTACACGGGTTTCAAACCCTGCCTTTTCCTCAATTTTCCTGGAGATATCAACGGCACTTCCAACACCTTCAGCTACAATGATGATACTATGCTTTTTCCCACGGTCATGTCCGCGGTTCAGCTTTCCAATCAGATCTTCTATATCATATTCATATTCAGGACAAAGAATCGTTTCAGCTCCGCCAGCCAATCCAGCCCAAAGCGCAATATCGCCGGCATCTCTTCCCATCACTTCAACCACATAAGTCCTTTCATGAGAAGTGGCCGTATCCCGAATTTTATCGATAGCATCGATGACTGTATTAAGGGCCGTATCAAAACCAATCGTGAAATCCGTACCCGGTATGTCATTATCAATCGTTCCAGGAACTCCGATACAAGGGAAGCCCCTTTCCGTTAAAGCTTTCGCTCCGCGGTATGAACCATCGCCACCAATGATGACAATGCCCTCGATACCAAGTTTATTCAATTGTTCAATCGCTTTCAGCTGGCCTTCCTCCGTCTTAAATTCCGGACAGCGAGCCGTATGTAACATCGTGCCGCCTCGATGAATGATATCCCCGACCGATCCAAGTTCAAGCTTCTTTATATTTCCATTTATCAGTCCCTGATAGCCATGATAAATACCGAAGACCTCAATTTCATGAAAAATTGCTTTCCGGACAACCGCTCGGACTGCCGCATTCATGCCAGGAGAATCTCCTCCACTTGTCAATACACCTATTCTTTTCATAAATGTCACCTCTCTACAGCACTAATCAATTTTTAGCCTCGTTATATCATTGTACCCTTTTTCAAGCTTCAATAAGCAGTAAGATGCTCACTTGATGTTATAAGCCTAACCGATTCTCATCAGAAATTGAAGTAAAATGGCGCAAAAGTTTACATTCTACACACAAACCATATTCTTTACACGTTTCTGTAATGAATACATATGTGCCCATGAAAGGATGAAAAAACGTGTTGCCCAAGGCAGCACGTTTTCCCTTTTGTAAATGTGTTTATGAATGCTGTTCAACTTCCTTAGGCTCTCCCTCAGGCTGTTTTGCAAATTCATATTCACCGATTTTCTTGAATTTCATATAACGCTGGTTGATAAGATCATCACTATTCAATGGCAGAAGTTCATTGAATGAACGTTTCAGGATATCCTTGATGGCTTCTGCCTGTAAATTTGAATCCCGATGGGCGCCGCCCCTCACTTCAGGAATGATCTCATCGATGACTCCTAAGCGGTTTAAATCGGGAGCCGTGATTTTCATCGATTCCGCAGCCCTCTTAGCCTGAGAGGCATCCTTCCACAGCAAGGCTGCAGCCCCTTCAGGGGAAATTACCGAATATGTTGAGTTCTCAAGCATGAAAATTCGGTCCCCGACGCCAAGTGCCAATGCACCGCCGCTTCCGCCTTCACCGATGACAATACTGATGACCGGCACCTTCAGCCCCGCCATTTCGAAAAGGTTTTTCGCAATGGCTTCACTTTGCCCGCGCTCTTCAGCAGCTTTACCAGGGAAAGCTCCCTTCGTATCAATGAAACAAATAATCGGACGGTTGAATTTTTCCGCCTGTTTCATCAAACGTAAAGCTTTTCGATAGCCTTCAGGATGGGGCATGCCAAAGTTACGACGGATGTTTTCCTTCGTATCCTTACCTCGCTGATGACCGATGACAGTCACGGCAAGTCCATCAAATTCTGCGATTCCAGCGACAATCGCTTCATCATCCCCATAATAACGATCACCATGAAACTCGATGAAGTCATTGAATAATAGCGGAATGTAATCAAGCGTCGTCGGACGGGCTGGATGCCGGGCAATCTGAACACGATCCCACGGTTTAAGATGGTTATAAATATCCACTTCCAGCTTCTCTAGACGCTTTTCCAATGTTTCGATTTCAGCTGTTAAGTCTACATCAGCGTCCTTCGAAATGGCTTTTAGCTCTTTAATCTTATTTCTAAGGTCCGTAATGGGACGCTCGAACTCTAATTCGTAAATCATAACCATTCACCGCCCGGGGCATGGATTTTAAGGATCGTCGTCAAGGTTTCCTTCATTTCCGTACGTTTGACGACCGCATCCAATTGGCCGTGCTTCATCAAGAATTCAGACGTTTGGAAATCTTCAGGAAGCTCTTCATGAATCGTCTGTTCAATGATTCTTCGTCCCGCAAAACCAATAAGGGCTCCAGGTTCGGCTAGATTAATATCGCCAAGTGACGCGAAACTTGCCGAAACTCCACCTGTGGTAGGATGAGTCATCATTGATATGATCAGTCCGCCTTCATTGCTGAATATCTTGAGTGCCGCACTTGTCTTCGCCATCTGCATCAAGCTTAAAACGCCCTCCTGCATCCGAGCGCCGCCTGAAGCCGTAAATATGATGAACGGAATCTTCAATTCACCTGCACGTTCAATAGCACGGGTAATTTTTTCCCCAACAACGGATCCCATGCTTCCCATCCGGAAATTCGAATCCATGATGGCAGTTGAAACTTGGTACCCATTGATGTTTCCCACTCCTGTGACAACCGCCTCATTAATCTTGGCTTTCTTTCTATCTTTTTCCAATTTTTCTAAGTAATCCGGAAATTCAAGCGGGTTAACTGAAATCATTTCTTTATCAAATTCATTAAAAGTGCCTGCGTCGAATAAAAATTCGATGCGCTCATGGGAAGACATCGGATGATGGTACCCGCAATGCAGACAGACTTTCTTGTTTTTCACCAATTCTTTTGTATACATGATTTTTTTACAGCCGGTGCACTTTGTCATGATTCCTTCCGGTACATCTTGTTTCTCACGATCTAAAGGAACCGTTGCATATTTCTTCTTAGACTTCGCAAATAGCTCTTTAAGCAAGCTTAATCCTCCCTTTACCACCAATTATCTATTTTATGATACTTGGTACAAACTATATCAGAAATGAAATTAGTATCGTGTAAAAAGGTGTCACTCGTCCTTCGACATATTTCTAATTCTAATAAGATAAGTTTCGATGGCTTTTTCTTCATCACGTTCGAGCAAATATGTAAGAAGTGCCAGATAATCTTCTTTTTTCACATTACCCTGTACCATCTCTGATGTTCTAGCATAGCTGTTGACAATGCGCCAAATTCTTTCCAGCAATCGATTGCGATTCAAAATGGCAATTCTTAAGAAGAAATCATCATCATGAAACTCATCCGCTTTGACCCAGACCATTAATCTTTTAATATCCTCAGCCGTAGCGAAAAAGGCGACTATCCGCAAACAGTCAATTTCAATCAGCCTTTTCGTCTCAGACAAATCTTCTTGTACTTTTTTATCTTGCAAAAAAAAGGTTCCCAGAAGCTCGACTAGCTTATGCTCCTGGAAATCCCTGATAAACGTCCCTTCACCACGCCTTGTTTCTATTAACCCTAATAGTTCTAAGGCACGCAATGCTTCACGGACAGAGGAACGGCCAACATTAAAACGATCCGATAACTCCCGTTCTGATGGGATTTTATCTCCCGGCAGGAGGCTGTCCGCTTCAATCATGGTACGTAGGCTCTCAACGACATCGAGATAAATTTTGGATGAAGAAGTACGACCTGCCAAATTAATTATTCCTCACTTTTTCCAATGATCGCTAATTTCCTTGTTTTTTCTTTAATTTCCTCTGGATCTACATTAATTCTAGCTACTCCCGTTTCCATCGCTGCCTTGGCAACAGCAGCCGCGACTGCAGGTGCTACCCTCTCATCAAATGGAGCAGGGATGACGTAGTCTTCGTTTAACTCATGTTCCTGTATTAAACCGGCAATGGCTTGTACTGCAGCAACCTTCATTTTTTCATTGATATGAGTCGCACGTACATCTAGGGCACCACGGAAAATCCCAGGGAAAGCAAGGACGTTATTGACCTGATTCGGGAAATCCGAACGGCCTGTTCCAACAACTTTGGCTCCTGCCGCTTTTGCATCTTCCGGCATGATTTCCGGATCTGGATTAGCCATCGCGAAAATGATCGCATCCCGGTTCATCGAAGAAACCATTTCTTTTGTCAATGCTCCTGCAGCAGAAACACCTATAAATACATCAGCGTTTTGAATGACAGTTTCCAAAGGTCCTGAAACCTTATTTCGATTGGTCACTTTCGCCACTTGTTCTTTTGTATCATTCATACCTGTCGAACGGCCCTCATAAATGGCACCCTTCGTATCACACATGATAATGTCACGAACTCCATAGCTATAAAGCAATTTAATGATGGCAATGCCAGCAGCGCCTGCTCCATTCGCTACCACTTTAATTTCTGACATTGATTTATTCACTAGTCGTAACGCGTTCACAAGACCGGCAACAGTAACAATGGCTGTACCGTGCTGATCATCATGAAAAACAGGAATATTCATTTCTTTCTTGAGTCGTTCTTCAATTTCAAAACAATTTGGTGCGGCTATGTCCTCTAAGTTCACTCCGCCGAAAGTCGGTTCGAGTAATTTAACGGTCTCTACAATTTTGTCCACATCCGTCGTTTTTAAACAGATTGGGAAAGCGTCAACTCCAGCGAAACTTTTAAATAGAACGGCTTTACCTTCCATAACCGGCATGGCAGCTTCCGGACCGATGTTCCCAAGTCCCAATACAGCCGTTCCATCAGAAATAACAGCAACAGTATTCCCCTTCATTGTATAGTCATAAACGGTATCCGGCTTATCGTAAATATCTTTACACGGTTCTGCGACACCAGGAGAATAAGCCAGGCTTAAATCTACTGCATTCCTTACCGGTACTTTCGAAACTGTTTCTAATTTTCCTTGATTCAAGCGGTGCATATGTAAAGCTTCTTCTCTTAATGTCATAGTTTCACTCCTAAACCAAATTGGGTATCCCATATCATATATGCTGAAATCTAGTGGTCAGACCACAGCGGCCTGTTTTCAATATAACATAACTATTAAAGTTGTAAAACAGTTATTCTTTCTTGTAAACCACATTCCCTTTTCCGACCAAGTCAAATAATGCCTGCATCAGTCTATCTGTAGGATTGACCCAATCCCAATAAGATAGCTGTACATAGCGGTTTTCCCTCTCGTAAAAAAGCATGACCTTCGTTTCACCGCTATGCTGCATTAAAATTTTTTTTATTTTTTGCAGTGTATCCTTCGTTTGCTTGCCAGCCTCGATTTTCAGGAATATCGTTCCGTTTCTTTCCTCTTTCATCTGCTTCACTTTTTCAAGCGGGTATACGTTCCTGATCAGGAGCTGTGTTTTTCCATCCCGCTCTTCCAATGTTCCTTGCAGCATAACGAGTTGTCCGTGATTCAAGTCGGCAGAGTGATTTTTATAAACATTTGGAAAAACGACCGCTTCAATATCCCCCTCTTCATCACTAACGCTCAAAAAAGCCATCACATCGCCCTTTTTTGTCCTTATGGTTTTAACCGACGTAATGTACGCGCCAAGCAAGACTTTTGATTCCTTTTTATTGGTAGCTTCATCTATGGTCAAACAGCCGAAGTGCTGAAAAAGTTCTCTATAGCTTGTCACCGGATGATTCGATAGATAAAGCCCCAATGCGCTTTTTTCCAATGAGAGTTTGTGCTCGATAGGGATAGGCTCGACCCGGTTGTATTTCGGTTTGAGTGAAAACTCGCCATCGGAAAACATATCGAATAGGTCATCATCTGGATTAACCAATTCAGTATGATTGATCGCTACGTCCAAGCTCGCCAACAATGTTGCCCGGTCCTCACCGAATTCATCAAATGCACCTGAATGCACAAGCGCCTCCAACACTTTTCTATTTACGATTTTTCCCGAAACGCGCAAACAGAAATCGAATAAATCAGCGAACTTCTTCTGCCTCCTTGCAGCAAAGATTTCTTTTAGGACCGTACCGCCTATCCCTTTTATGGCTCCAAGGCTATAACGGATCCCTTCCTTTTCCGGTAAAAACGGGTAACCGCTCCGGTTAATCGAGGGACTCAGAACCATTATCCCTTTCTTTTTGGCTTCACGGATATATTGCGATATCTTTTCATCATTCCCGACGACCGATGTCAGGAGTGCTGCCATGAAATATTCCGGATGGTGGGTTTTCAAGTAACCCAGCTGATAAGCGATGAAACTATACGCCACCGCATGGCTTCGGTTGAATCCATAGTTAGCGAAGCGGACGATCAAGGAATAAATCTCATCTGCCGTTTTTTCGGAGTATCCTTGTTTCAATGAGCCGTTCACGAAATGCTGCCGCTCTTGATCCAGAACATCCTTCTTCTTCTTCGAAACGGCACGACGGAGCAGGTCAGCCTCCCCTAATGAAAACCCGGCTAAGCGGGAGGCGATTTGCATGATTTGTTCTTGATAAACGATGACCCCGTATGTAGGCTCGAGGATATCCTTCAAATCCTCGTGCAGGTAATCAATCGGAGCCAGTCCATGTTTTCGCTCGATGAACAGCGGTATATTTTCCATCGGACCTGGACGATATAGAGCATTGACCGCGACGATATCCTCGAATCGGTTCGGTTTCAGCTTGATCAAAACCTTTCGGATGCCATCCGATTCAAATTGAAACACTCCAGTTGTTTCGCCTCTCCCTAAAAGGGCTAGCGTCTCGGGGTCATCCATCGGGATATGTGACAAGTCGAGCTTTTTCCCCGTTCCCTTTTTGATGTTATTTAAAATATTATCGATGAGCGTTAAATTGCGGAGTCCAAGAAAATCCATTTTAAGAAGTCCCAGTTCTTCGAGAAGGTCCATTGGATATTGAGTCAGATGGATGCCTTCATGCCCCCCCTGAATCGGAATATGCTCGGTCAGTGCCTGATCGCTGATGACGACGCCGGCGGCATGTGTCGAGGCATGGCGAGGCAGCCCTTCAAGCAATAAAGCGGTTTGAAAAAGTTTTTGATTCAGGTCACTCTCATTAACGAATTCCCTGAGCCTTTTCGATTCCTTGAAGGCCTCGGGAAGCGTGATGCCCAGGCGGCCTGGAATCATTTTCGATACCGCTTCCTGTTCCTTTGAATTCAAGCCGAAAACACGGCCTGTGTCCCTTAACGCAGCTTTGGCAGCCAATGTTCCGAATGTAATGATTTGTGCTACATGAAGTTCCCCGTACTTCTTCGCGACATAGGCAATCACTTCTTCACGGCGGTTATCCGGAAAGTCAATGTCGATATCCGGCATCGAGACACGTTCCGGATTCAGGAAACGCTCGAACAGCAAGGAATGTTCGATTGGATCGACATCCGTAATCGACAGCACATAAGCGACCATCGATCCGGCGGCCGACCCCCTTCCAGGACCAGTCAGGATTTGATGATCCTTAGCGAATTTCATGAAATCCCAAACGATCAAAAAGTAATCGCTGAATTTCATCTTGGTGATGATATCCAATTCATATCGCAGGCGCTCTTCATATTGAATGGATGGCTCCGGCAATCTTTTCTTCAGCCCTTGGAAACAGATGGCTTCGAGCATTTCCTCTGCTGTGACTCCATCTTCAGTCGGGTACTTAGGAAGCAGTGAACGGTGAAATGGAATTTCCAGATTGCATTGCGCGGCAATATGCAGTGTATTTTCGAGTGCATCCGGTCTGTCATGAAATAGTTCTGCCATCTGTGCCCGGCTTTTCAAATAAAATTGATCGGATTCAAGAACCGTATGCGTCTCATCCGCCAGCTTGTCGCCATTTCCAATTGCCAATAGGACTTCTTGAGCGAGTGCATCGCTTTCGTTCAAATAATAGACTGGATTCGTCGCGACAATCTTTATCTCTAAATCTCTCGCCAACTGACTTATGGCTTCGTTGCCTTTTTCCTCATTCGCGATCGAAAGTCTCTGTATGGATACATAAAAGTTATCATGACCAAAAATTTGCAGAAATCGCCCCGCTGCCTGTTTGGCCTCCTCAGGATTTTCTTCTCTCAATAGCGTTTCTATTTGCCCCTCAACACCCGGTGTGATTGCTATCAAGCCCCGAGAATAGGCTTTAAGCCAATTCATTGGAATGCCTGACGGGGATTTCGTTTTTATGGCACTGCTTATTTTAAGCAGGTTTTGATATCCTTGTAGACTTTTTGCCAATAAAAGAAGTCCATGTGGCGAATCCCGTTCATCAAGGACATCTGCAAGTATGCCGATGATCGGCTTTATCCCCTGTCTCTTGCATTCTTTATAAAAATAGACCGAACCGTACATAACATTTCGATCGGTTAAGGCAAGACTTGTACAGCCATCCGCTTTCGCTTTGGCCACAAGTTCAGTGATCTTCACCGTACTTGTCAGCAGGCTGTATCCGCTCTGAATATGGAGATGAGTATACACGTTTTTTCTCCCACCTTTGTAAGGCATGTTTCTTTTCATTATAGTGTTTATTTCAAAAAAAGAAAATATGTTCTCATTACCAATGGAATTTAACTTACTGATTTCCGGCGACTATCATATTACCTCTGAACTTCCCATATAAATGGAATAGAAGAATATCAAGAAAAAAAGGATGATGATATATGAATGAAGCCTTTGTTCCAGCCTTCATCAACAGCTTTTTCATATCGCTTGGCGTATTGCTTGGTGGCTCGATAATCGGGGGCCTCGCCGCTTTTTTTACTGGACAAGCCCCGATGACGACTGTATTCCGACTGTCGGACAGCCTTCGTATTTGGGCGATTGTCGCTGCAATCGGGGGTACTTTTGATATGGTTTATAATTTCGAACGCGGTATTTTCCACGGGGAAACGAAGGATATAGTCAAGCAGGTCCTATTGATTCTATCTGCACTTGGCGGAGCACAGACAGGAGCACTGATCATAAACTGGTTCACGCAGGAGCATATTTCATCATGAGGATTCCTCCCTATCACCGGTCTCCCACCTGGCAGCGCTTCTTTGCCGGAGCCGCACTTGGCGGATTGATCAGTTGGGTGATTTTCTTTTATATGCATGGTGTCCAGCAGGAGAAGCAGATCCGGACCCTTCACGAACAAAGTGAAGTGATACAGGATTTAAACGGGAAAATCGCAATTTGGGAGCAGGATTATAAAAAATTGAACCAGAAAAACGAGGAGATATTGACGATTCAGGAAGTGGAAGTAACCATTACGAATGAAAAATACAGTCTGGATCGGCTGAGTATTGCAGAAGCCGAGGATGTGATAGAGGACGACCTTTCCTCTCTTCTTGCCAAAGATGTCGCCAGTGTCTATGACGGAAAGCTGCTTTTGAAAAAATCCATCGAAAATAAGATCGTTACCATCAATAAAAAGCGCTATCGACTTGAAGTCGTCGAGATCATGTTTTATACGAAAATGAATATTGAAATCAAACTAAAAAGGACTACTTCTTAATAATATCCACTAAATTTAAAGACCAAATCATATGCGATTTGGTCTTTAAGTTTTTTCATTCCGATTTATTCAACTCTTCCATGTCGGCAAGGATATTATCCACTTCATCCCAAGAATGAATCGAAGCCCCTGCTGCAAGCGGGTGGCCTCCTCCGTTATATTTACGGGCAATCGTATTGATGATCGGACCTTTAGAACGGAAACGGACTCTGATTTCTTTATCCTCTTCAATGAAAAAGACCCATGACTTAACATTTTTAATCGAACCGAGCGAGGAAACGAGCTGAGATGCCTCAGATGTAGAAGCCTGGAATTGTTCAAGTATATCTTTTGTGATGATCATTTTCCCTGTGCCATATGGAAGGATTTCAAAATGCTGCAACACATAGCCATTCAACCGGACTATGCTTTCCTCGACGTCATACATCTCCTGATATAACTGCGGGCGGGAGAACGAATAGTTAATCAATTCACTGGCATAGGCAAATGTCTTTTCAGTCGTATTCTGGAATAGGAAACGACCCGTATCGCCAACAATGCCTGCATATAGAAGGCGTGCCGCTTCATCACTCATCTTCAAGCCCTGTTCTTTACCGAACTGGTAAAACTCATAAATCATTTCACTTGCTGAACTTGCCGATGTATCGACCCAACGCATATCCCCATATGGATCTTCATTAGGATGATGATCGATCTTAATCAGTTTATCACCCGTCGTGTACCTTGCATCACAAATCCGGTCCGTATTTGCGGTATCACAAACGATGACCAGAGCACCTTGATATGTTTCATCCGAAATCACATCGAGCCTTCTTAAGTAATTCAATGACGGTTCTTCTTTCCCGACCGTAAAAATTCGCTTTTCTGGGAAAGATGCTTTCAGGATTTCCGCCAATCCCCCCTGTGAACCATAAGCGTCCGGATCTGGACGGACATGACGATGGAGAATGATAGTATCATAACGCTTTATATCTGCTAATATTTCAGCTTTCATATAGATCTCCCCTTAACATATGTATTATCGAGCCTTATAAAGATGATATATTTCATTTAATCAAAAAATTGGGGAAATAGGAAGACTCATCTTGTTAACTGTGGCATTCTCTTTCATTTCCCGCTACAATAAAAAGGTACATATGTTAAATTGGGGGAATTTCAAACGATGCCTATTCTTGTCACCTTGATCGTTCTTTCGCTAGGGGTCTATCTGTTTTATAAAATCAAATCGGTCCGAACCAGGATGCCGATGGAGAAAAAGTGGATTTCTGGGAAGTCTTCCATCGCCCTCGGTGCGTTTGTCGCACTATTCGGAATCAATCAGCTTTTTCTGTTCCACACGACCATCACTTATATCATTGCTGCCGTTTTCATCTTCGTTGGCCTATTCAGTGTTTGGGGCGGCTATAAAATGTATAAATTTTATTTGCCACATGCAATCGAAGAAGCTGCAAACCAAAAAGGATAATCGAATTTCGATTATCCTTTTTATTTTTCATGATCGGTCCAGCAATTGGCAAGTCAACATCGCCTTGCCGACAAGTTTGCCTTGGTTAAACACCTCGACATCCACTTTTCCGAATTTACGTCCTACATCAAGGACACGCGGATGGATTTCAAGCGTACTGTCGATCTGGACTGGCTTGATGAAGTAGATCGTCATGTTTTCCACGACCAAGTCACCGCGCTTATAGCTTCGAAGTGCACGGTTTGCTGAGTCGGTGACCAATGTCGTGAACACACCGCTTGAAATGGTCCCAAGGTAATTGGTCATCTGCGGAGTGACGCCATAGTTATACACTTCCTCGCCCTTGCCACGATTCGAAGTCATTACAAGCTGGCTTGTAATCGTATCGTCGATCGTTTCGCCGACCTGTGGCTGCCTTTGACTCATTTGCAGTGCCTTCAGCACATCCTGCCTGCTCACGATTCCCTTTAGGATATGGCTGTCATTCACGACCGGGATTAACTCAATCCCTTCCCAAACCATCATATGTGCAGAAGATGCCACACTCATTTTATCGCCTACGGTCATCGGGTTTTTCGTCATCACCTTATCAATGAGCGTCAGCTCTTCCTGTCCGATGATATCTTTTGATGTGACCATTCCTTGAACCTTCATATTGTCATCGACAACAGGGAAACGGCTATGCCCGGATTCCTGATTCAGTTCATGCCAAGTCTGAACCCGGTCACCCACAGTCAAAAAGGTCGTTTCCTGTACGGGTGTCAAAATATCCTCCACCAGCAAGATTTCCTTTTTGATCAATTGGTCATAGATCGCCCGATTGATCATCGTTGCGACGGTAAACGTATCGTAACTCGTTGAGATGACTGGCATCTCCAATTCATCGGCTAACCTTTTAACGGGCTCTTCCGTATCGAATCCCCCGGTGATCAGCACCGCTGCACCCGCTTTTAACGCGTGCTCGTGGGCCTGTGTACGGTTCCCGACGATCAGCAGGTTTCCTGCCCCTGTATATCTCATCATGGCATCCAGCTTCATCGCCCCGATGACGAATTTATTTAATGTCTTATGAAGTCCCGTTTTCCCACCAAGAACTTGTCCGTCAACAATATTGACTACTTCTGCGAAAGTGAGCTTTTCAATATTCTCTTTTTTCTTTTTCTCAATACGGATCGTGCCTACCCGCTCAATCGAGCTCACGTAGCCCTGGTTCTCCGCCTCTTTAATTGCCCGGTATGCCGTACCTTCACTAACATTCAATGCTTTCGCAATTTGACGGACGGAAATCTTTTCGCCAACAGGGAGCCCATCGATATGTTTTAATATTTGTTCATGCTTTGTAGCCAAGCGCTTCACCCTTTTCACGGTATTCCTATTCCCCATTATAAGGTCAAAGAGCCTAGTTTATCAAACAACTACTAGTATTGGCGCAACCTTTTGTATTCCATCTTGCGTTTTACCTTTTGTTTCTTAGGAGAATATAGTATGCCCGTCAAGTTTCCAGCTACCGCCAACAATGCAAACAACAGCCAGGATCCCGCAAACAGACTCTCCAGACCGCCACTTTCCAACGACAAACGCGGCACGGCATAATACAGCATCACACCGCATAAAAGCAAACACAGCAATAATCTCTGTTTCATCCAATCCCCCCTTTTTTCTCATCTATTCATTTTATGCCTGTGAAAGGAAAAAAGACTTGGCTGCAGAACGAGACTTTACTTTCCATTGCTGGAATCATCTGCGTGAAAGGCAATACTGAACGGAGATCAGTCAATTCGGTCGGCTATGCCAACACGTTACACAAAAAAACGGAAGCCCCTGCAGGCTCCCGCTCCTATTAAAATTCTATTTCATCCCCGGCTTCCATGATCAGTCCATTTCCCTCTTCAAGCAAGTCGATGAATTTGTCAGGATCCTGTTTGATGACAGGGAAAGTATTGTAATGAATCGGCACGACTTGTTTGGCTTGAAGGAATTTCGCAGCAAGTGCTGCATCTTCAGGCCCCATGGTGTAATTGTCGCCGATTGGCAAGAATGCCAAGTCAATCGGATGTCTCTCCCCAATCAGTTTCATATCGGAAAATACCGCTGTATCCCCTGCGTGATAGATCGTTTTCCCTTCTAACATAAGCAATACGCCAGCAGGCATTCCTAAATAAATGATTTGCCCCTCTCCGTTATTGAATCCCGTTCCATGGAAAGCTGGCGTCAGTTTCACTTTTCCAAAATCGAACTCGAAAGCTCCGCCGATGCTCATCCCGTGGGTCCTAACTCCTTGAGCACCCAGGTAGTCGGCAATTTCTGCAATGCCGATGACAAGTGCATCATGCCTTTTGGCCAATTCAACCGTATCACCGACGTGGTCATTATGGCCATGTGTTAAGATGATCACATCCGGTTTCACATCTTCTACCTTCAAATCGGTCAATTCGTTTCCAGTAATGAATGGATCGATTAAAATCGTTTTACCATTCGTTTCTATTTTTACAACTGCATGTCCATGAAAAGATACTTTCATTTTTGATGCTCCCTTCCCATACCCACTAATTTTTTTTAGTAGCTTTCTTAGGCCTTTCCCATTTACTATACTTTTAAATATTGCTAAGGTAATTATATCTTATTAATGGAGGTATCGTCATGAATGAACGTTTGACAGAACTACAAAATTGGTTACAGGCCAATGAGGCAGAAGCCGCTTTACTTACATCTACAGAGAGCATCTTCTATTTGAGCGGTTTTTATAGTGATCCACATGAAAGACTGCTAGCACTTGCGACTTTTGCAAATGCCGACCCACTCCTTGTCTGCCCGCAGATGGAAGTCCCGGATGCTAAACAGGCAGGATGGGCTGGAGATATCATCGGTTACACCGACATTGAAAATCCTTGGGAAAAAGTTAAGCAAGCAGTGAAGAATCGCGGGATAACCATTAATACAATGGCCATTGAAAAAGAGCATATGAATGTAGAACGTTATGAAAAGGTCCAACAATGCTTCGGAGCACCAAAGCTCGTTTCCGCAGAAGAAAAACTTCAAAGGATGCGAATGATCAAATCGGAAGATGAAATGGTCAAAATCCGTGAAGCATGCCGACTTGCCGACTTTGCGATCGAAGTGGGTGTCAGCGAAATTCATGAGGGTAAAACGGAAATGGAAATCCTTGCAGCGATAGAATACGAATTGAAAAAGGCCGGCGTCAGCCAAATGTCTTTTTCCACCATGGTCCTGACTGGTAAAAATGGCGCTTCCCCACATGGCACACCCGGGAACACGAAGGTTCAGCGCGGTGACCTTGTCCTCTTTGACCTGGGCGTCGTTCATGAAGGGTACTGCTCTGACATCACTAGAACGGTTGCTTACGGAGATATCAATGATAAACAGGCAGAAATATACGAAACTGTACTTAAAGCACAAGAAGCTGCCGTTGCAGCCAGTAAACCTGGTATATCCTGTTCCGAGATAGACTTGACTGCCAGAAACATCATCAGGAATAAAGGATACGGTGAATTCTTCCCGCACAGGCTCGGGCACGGACTTGGGATCAGCGTCCATGAGTATCCATCCTTGACTGAAACGAATTCGCTTGAACTTCAATCCGGAATGGTTTATACCATCGAACCTGGCATATATGTTCCAAATGTTGCCGGCGTCAGGATTGAAGATGATCTACTGATCACCGATACCGGCTGTGAAGTTTTGACCAAATTCCCGAAGAGCCTGCAAATCATAAGGTGATGATGTGTTAACCATTTAATATATCGAAACCCGGATACCCCCGCCTTCATTTAAGACGGGGGTATTTATTATTCAAAATTCATTTCAACTAATCGGTCCGAACCAGATATACTCTTCCTTCATCATCATTTAACCATCTTTCAGTGGTGAACCTTGATTCATATTCATTTACCCCTGACATAACCACACTATAATAGAAGAGAAAAGCCAAGGCTTGAAATGGTTATAAATCTAATTTTGATTTTCCTTTATAATGCTGTTCTCAAGAATATTAAACTATGCATTATATTTATACTTGCTTTTGCATGCTTTGATATATTTCATTTATATTTTTCACATCACATCTTAAGGTTTGAATCATTTTTTCATTTTGCGATTTCCAGATCATTGGCTAAAACATTCGCTAATTTGTTACAATTGAAATCAGATCCATTAGGTAAAACATAGTATAATAGGAATATAATAGAAGGAGGAGATTCACTTGAATAGTATAGATTATAAAAATATTCTTGTAGCAGTGGACGGTTCGGAAGAAGCAGAGTGGGCCCTAAAAAAGGCAATCTATTTAGCAAAACTCAGTGACGCTACCCTTGTGCTCACACATATCGTGGATACAAGGAATTTCCCTACTGTCGAAGCTTATGATATGACTATCCGTGATCACTCTGAAACCTTTGCCAATGAGCTATTGGACAAGTATAAAACGGAAGCCATTGCCTCCGGGATTGCAAAGGTCCAAACAGAAGTTGCATATGGTTCTCCTAAAGTTCAAATTCCAAGGGATTTAGCGAAAAAGCATTCAATCGATTTAATTGTTTGCGGTGCAACAGGCCTAAATGCAGTCGAACGTTTCCTCATCGGCAGCGTGTCGGAAGGCATCGTTCGCCATTCAAAATGTGATGTAATGATCGTGCGTACGAATTGATAAAAGAAAATGATAAAAAGCTCGTTCGCCAAATTGGTGAACGAGCTTTTTCCTGTTATTCACTTACAAGTTTTTCCGCTTTTTCAATCGCCAGCAATACTTGGGCAAAACCTGTACCGCCCGCACTGTTACGGCGTTTAACGGCCTCATAAGGATTTAATGCATCATAAATATCCTGTTCAAACAACTCGGAAGCTTCCTGGAATTGTTCAATGCTTAGGTCCACTAAATAGCAGCCATTCTGGACACAGAACAATACAAGCTTCCCGACCACTTCGTGCGCCTTACGGAAAGGCATACCCTTTGAAGCCAGGTAATCAGCTAATTCCGTCGCATTCGAGAAGTCATTTTTTGTTGCTTTTTCCATTACTTCTGTTTTCACTTTCATCGTTGAAATCATGCCGGCAAATATTTTAAGTGAACCAACAATGGTCTTAACCGTATCAAAAACGCCTTCTTTATCTTCTTGCATATCTTTGTTATAAGCAAGCGGCAGTCCTTTCAAAACAGTCAATAACCCCGTTAGGTTCCCATAAACCCGTCCTGTTTTACCACGGATCAATTCCGCCATATCAGGGTTTTTCTTTTGCGGCATGATGCTGCTTCCCGTGGAAAATGCATCATCCAATTCAATGAATTGGAATTCCTGGCTTGACCAGAGAATGATTTCTTCGCTGAAACGGGATAAATGCATCATCATTGTCGCACTGTTGCTCATGAATTCAATGGCAAAATCACGATCACTCACCGCATCAAGGCTGTTTTCGTAAATCCCCTCAAACCCCAATAACTCGGCACTGAGGGCACGGTCAATCGGGAAAGTAGTCCCAGCTAATGCCCCGGCACCCAATGGAGAGATGTTAATCCTTTTGAAACTCTCGGTGAAGCGCTGCTTATCACGCTCAAGCATCCAAAAATAAGCCATTAAATGGTGGGCAAATGAAATGGGCTGTGCACGCTGCAAATGTGTATAACCTGGAATTAGTGTTTCCACATTTTTCTTGGATTGTCCCAAAATCGCCATTTGCAAATCATTGATGAGTTCCAGAATCACTTTCGTTTGGTTACGCATATACAGATGAAGGTCGGTTGCAACTTGGTCATTACGGCTTCTTCCTGTATGAAGCTTTCCGCCAACTGGACCGATTTCGCTTATTAGCATACTTTCCAGGTTAAGATGGATATCTTCCATCTCAACCTTAAAAGTCAATTCACCCTTCTCAGCTTTTTCCTGTAAAGTTTTCAGACCCGCAATGATCTGATCCGCATCTTCTTCAGGTAAAATGCTGCATTTCTTTAACATGGTTACATGAGCTAAACTGCCTTGAATATCTTCAAGGACAAGTTCCTGGTCAAAGGAAATGGAAGCTCCAAACTCATCTACCCATTCTTCGGCAGATTTCGTGAATCTTCCTCCCCAAAGCTTGCTGCTCACACTGTCACCTTCTTGTTAGTGACCATGCTGTTCACTTTCGTTGGAAGTCCCCATAACTTAATGAATCCAACTGCTGCATCATGATCGAATTCGTCAGCTTTTGTATAAGTAGCCAATTTTTCGTCATATAGGGAGTACTCGGATTTTCTTCCTTCAACAATCGCATGACCTTTGAATAGTTTCACACGGACCGTACCGGTTACATTCACTTGTGTTTCTTTCAGGAATGCAGCCAAAGCTTTTTGAAGCGGAGAGAACCAAAGTCCTTCATAAATCAATTCAGTCATTTTCTTCTCGATCACCGGTTTGAAGTGAGCCAATTCTTTTACTAGCGTGATATCTTCAAGTTCTTTATGTGCAGCAATCAATGTCATTGCACCAGGAGCTTCATAGACTTCACGCGATTTGATTCCTACTAATCTATTTTCAACGTGATCGATACGTCCAACTCCGTGCTTGCCGGCAATTTGATTCAACTCGACGATCAGGTCAGCCAATTTATAGTTTTTATCATTCAATGTAACCGGCACACCTTGTTCAAAACCAATTTCAATGATATCAGCTGTATCTGGCGTACTTTCAAGGCTTGCAGTCAAATCATATGCCTCTTCCGGCGGAGCTGCCCATGGATCTTCCAGGATTCCACATTCGTTACTTCTTCCCCAAAGGTTTTGGTCAATCGAGAATGGACTCGCCATGCCAATCGGAACGGGAATGCCATTTTTCGCTGCATATTCAATCTCCTCTTCACGAGACCATTTCCAGTCACGAACAGGTGCAAGAACTTGCAAATTAGGGTTCAAGGCGGAGATGGATACTTCGAAACGCACTTGGTCATTTCCTTTTCCCGTACAACCGTGCGCAACGGCTACCGCGTTTTCCGCTTCAGCCACTTCCACTAATTTCTTCGCGATCAGCGGACGTGATAAAGCTGATACCAATGGATATTTCCCTTCATACAAAGTATGTGCCTGAAGAGCCGTCAATGCGAATTCATCAGCGAATTCGTCCTTCGCATCAATGACATAGGAACTTACCGCACCGACAGTGATCGCTTTTTCTTTAATGAAGTCCAAATCTTTCCCTTCACCGACATCCAAGCAGCATGCCACAACTTCGTACCCTTGATCTTGTAACCATTTAATTGCAACGGAAGTATCCAAACCTCCGGAATATGCTAAAACAACTTTTTGATTTTTCATTTTCATCGTCCTTTCATGTGAATAAAAATTCATCGTTTGTTATTTTTATTCAATCTATGATTAGTACTTTATCATCTTTATTAATGGAATACAAGTAGTATTTCAAACATTTTGCTAAATAATTCGCTAATATTTCTGGGAATTTACACATTGGATGCTTACGCAAGAATATAGTAAACTAGGAGTATGAAAAATCGAAAAGCGGAGGTCATATGAAAGAACTATTTATCCATGATGAACGGCTTGGCATCCCAATTCCTGATTTGAACCTAGAGTGGGATGAATATACAAAAGGCGAGCAACAGCAAATACTCGTACATTGGGAGAATATCCGGGGAAGCATCCCGGACCGCATCAAGGAACTGGAATCCACCATTAACCGAAAGCAGTTTCGGCTTTCCGATGAGAGCAATTTCGCCAAATCATGCCAGCTTAATTCCGAAATTGCGGAACTTGCTTCCATCATCAATGATTTATGGCTATGGTATCGTGCCAATCAAGGCGTAACTGAAAAGATGCATAATTAAGGCTTATTCCATGCAAAAAAAGCCACAGTTTAAAACTGTGGCTTTTTTTGCATCCCTCTTATAAATCCTTGCGAAGTTCACCAACGACATGTCCCAATTCCGGGAGAATCAATTTATTCATCGCAAGCCTAACCGCCCCTGAAGAGCCTGGGGTGGAAAAAACCGCTTTGTTGTTCACGACTCCGGCAATCGCCCTGGATAGTATGGCGGCAGACCCGATATCCTCTTGATAGCTGAGCATTCGAAAAATCTCGCCAAAACCGGGAATTTCCTTGGTCATCAACTCTTTGACCGCCTCGATCGTCACATCCCTATTGGCGATGCCAGTGCCTCCATTTGTTAATATGACATCGACCGTGCTGCTTTGGCTACCGGAATTGACCGCATCCTGAATCGCTTTCCGCTCATCTTTAACGATTACATAATCCGTCACTTCATGCCCTTTCGACTTCAGCAATTCCATCATCAGTGCTCCGCTTTTATCCGTTTCTTCATTTCGCGTATCGCTGATGGTTATCACCATGCAGCGAACTGCCTCCGTGATGGCTTTTTTATGATTCTTGACACTCATTCTTCATCAGCCTTCTTCTCAAGTAAATAACGGTACTGATAGAACTTCTGGGCAAATTCACTGACACTCCGGGTCATTTGATAATTGGACCCAGCCCCTATGGCCATGCTGATGAACGGTATGCCCCGAACCAGTTTTTTTCGGAAAACAGTAATGGATAATGCTTTCAACAGCTGCTTCAGCGGCTGTTCCATCCAGGTAGGGTTGGTCAGTTCTTCGATTCCTAAATAAAAATAATCATCTTCTGCAGTCTGGACCTCGCGGATCAATTCTTCCCAAGCTATTCCTTGGAGCCTCTTTGGCATCGCTCCTGCATTGAATACCTTAAGGGCCAGCATCATTTCAAACGGTGTATTCACCTCAACACCATAAGACATCGCAATCAGCTGTACGATCCTGACATTGATGACCGTCATGGCCGGAATATCGCTCCCTAGCAGAAGCAGGCCTCCTGATCCGCTCATCCCGCCTTGTGCAAATGAATATAAGCGATGCTTAGCGATATGCTGATTGGCTATGTAATTCAACTGATCGATCGATAAGTGTTTCAAATCACTCAACGTTTCGATTTCTTCATTAAACACGCGCGCAGATGCTAAAATCCGCTCTCTTGCATCTATTTGAACTTGTGAGCTCTGAACCATGGCATGCAAATGAAAAAGCCAAGTATCAAGCTTGTCAAAAAATTGTTGTTGGATGTTTTCCGGAAGCAGGGCAAACCCCTGCTCCAACCATTTATCATACAATGCAGCCAGATCCGTTGGCTCATATTGATAAAGTCTTTCCTGCCATTCACTAATTTCATTCAAAAGTTTCATTTCCCGGTTCGTGAATTCCATGCATCAAGCCTCCTATGTACAGAATTGGTGGATTCTCCCTTAAGTATAACATAGAGAAAAGGTTTTCAAAGAATAGATGATGGCGACCCAGCGTTCAAGGGGAGCGGTTTGCATGGAGATAAAATCCATGGGAAGGCGGATTTTGAGGATGAATTTTCATGGGAAAGACCCCTTACCAGAGAGATAAGGGGGTCATTATAAAACAGGAAGTCATATTTTCCAAGTTTCGCTTAAAGCTATTTTCATGGTATCCCTGACAATCATGATTTCTTCATTAGTGGGGATGACCATGACTTTCACAGGGGAATAGGGTGCATTGATGAACGCTTCCTTACCCGAGGTGCGATTGAGATCCTTATCCCAATATACCCCCATGAATTCAAGCCCCTCCAGGATTCGCCCCCTAATGGTTTGACTGTTTTCACCGATGCCCGCTGTAAAAATGATGCCGTCCACACCTCCCATTTTAGCTGAATAGGAGCCTATGTACTTGTGAATCCGGTCTGCGAACACTTTAAGTGCGAGTTCAGCCCGCTCATTGCCTTTATCCGCTTCAACTTGAATATCGCGCAGGTCGCTGGAAAATCCGGAAAGGGCCAGAATGCCGCTTTTCTTATTCAGGACATCCAGAACTTCATCTGCTGTTTTTCCCGTCTTCTCCATGATATAAGGAATCAGTGCAGGGTCGATGTTCCCTGAACGCGTTCCCATAGTAACACCGGCCAATGGTGTAAATCCCATTGATGTATCAATTGATTTGCCGCCCTTTATGGCCGTAATGCTTGCACCATTCCCTAGATGGCACGAAATCAATCGAAGCTGTTCAATTGGGCGGCCAATCATTTCGGCAGCCCGCTGCGATACATATTTATGTGAAGTTCCATGAAACCCATACTTCCTTATTCCGTAATCTTCATAATATTCAAGAGGTAAGCTGTACAAATAGGAACCTGCCGCCATCGTTTGATGGAAGGCAGTGTCGAATACCGCAACCGCTGGCACATCATCCAGTATTCGCCTGAAGGCTTTGATTCCGGTGATATTGGCGGGATTATGAAGGGGCGCCAACTCGGAAAGCTTTTCGATTTCCTCTATTACGTCTTCCGTAATCAAGACCGAGTCCGTGAATATCTCACCGCCATGCACCACCCGATGCCCTACGCCATCTATTTCTTCAAAGGAGTCAATGATGCGATGTTCAATCAGCTTTTTCAATAAAAGCCCTACAGCTATTTCATGATTGGGTATATCCATCGTTTCAGAAATCTTTTCGCCTTCGACGCTTAAGGTAAATGCGGAATTTTTCAAGCCGATTCTTTCTACAAGACCTTTTGTAATTACTTTTTCACTTGGCATCTCAAAAAGCTGAAACTTCAATGATGAGCTGCCCGCATTAATAGCCACGATTTTTGACATCCATCCTGCTCCTTTACTCTAAGCTAGTTCCTCCAATGTTCATCCCAACGAAACGTGCAGTGTATTGTACAATCTTATCATGGCAAGAGGATTCAACCAAATAATAATGAAAAATTGCAAATAATCACTCTTTCAAAAAAAAAGAAAGCCAATGCCTGCGGCATCAGCTTTCATTGACTATTTTTCCTCTTTAAACCAATCGTCCATCTGTTGCATGACAGACCTGGTCGCTTCGAAATCCGACAACTTCGGAAGTTGTACGAGCAATGCCTTCTTCGGTGCTTCGATACCCTCTTTTTTCTTTTGGAGGATCAGGATGCTTTTCGCAGCCGCTTCACTCTTAAACATGGAAAGCGGCAGTTGCACCATCCCTTGGATATGTGTATGCTTCTTCAGGAAATCATTGAGTTTCGGAGCTTCCTCCGAGACGAACAGGTTATTCGGGACAATGAAGAATAGGTGTCCGCCATCCTTCGCGTGTTTAACACCTTGTTCAATAAACAAATGGTGTGCATACGAATGTCCCTTATCAGCCTTCAATTCATACTCAGCTGCACGCACATCATTCGGGTAATAACCTATCGGCAAATCACTGACCACAACATCTGAAGGATCGATGAAAAGCGGCTCCAAGCTGTCCTGGTTGAAAAATTCCAGCGGGTGTTCTTGCAGGTTGGCACCTGCGTATGCAAGCCTGATCAAGGTTTCATCAATCTCGACACCATATGAAGCGATGTTTTTATCAGTAAGTTGATTCAAGATCGCAAATAGTAAATTCCCCGTTCCAATGGCAGGATCGAGCATGACTATCTCTTTTTGATTCTTGGTGAATTTACCGACTAAATAGCTGACGAACATGCCGACTGCATCAGGGGTCATATGATGATTCGGCTGAACGCTCTGCTGCATGCCTTTTAAAATAGCAAGCTGATACGCTTTACGGATTGCTTCCTTCTCATATTTCTCCGGTGAAAAATCTGCATAATGCTTCACTAACCTTTTCTTCGATACTTCACTGATTTCCTCCTGCAGGACTTTCCCTTGGAAGAAATTCTCGCCCGTTTCACCCAGGGCATCCAGATACGTACATGAAAGTTCACTTTGCAATATTTGGGCTGTTTCATCAAATTCATAAAATAATTGTTCAACTGGGGTAGACTTCACTTATTAATTCCTCCTGTTTGCTTCTGTCCCTATTTTATAGGTAAGAAGAAAGAGATACAAGCCGTACGTCCTGCTTATCATTCTTCGTTTGTTTAACGTAACTATTTTCCGATTTGAAAGTCCGCATATGAGGAAATTCTCGCACGCCACTCTTTTTTCAAAATTTTTAACCATGAGTAATTAAAAGGTAAATAAAATACAGGGTGTACAATTTGGACGTTGATTTCCGCTCCAGGCACTCGCTTTCCGCGGGCGGTCTGGGAGCCTCCTCGGCTTGCGCCTGCGGGGTCTCCCTAGACACGCTTTTCCCGCAGGAGTCTCGCACCTTCCTCTCCAATCATCTTTGTTATAAAATTTAGATATAACCATACCCGAGGAGTTGAAGATATTGCTTTAGGTCAGTTGGTTCGGGAACATCATTTAATCACAGTTACGTTTTCCGAAACCCTTTTGTCTACAAACTGAAATAAAGGGTTGCTGCCCTGATTTTTTATTACTTGGAAAGGCTCAATGAATGCCCAAACAGAATACCATACATGAGGTGGTGATTATTATGGATAATCAATATCAATACTATCATGGGCAGGTTAATCCGATAAATCAGCAACATGATACACAGTCAGCAGATGAATCTAACAGGCAACAACAAGGGTTTCAAGAAGGGTTTAGACAAGGATATCGCCAAGGGTATCGACAAGGGTATAGGGATGGATATCGAGCAGGGCAACAAGCGGGGTTTATTCCAGGACCTCATCAAAGACAAATGCCGTCGTGGCCTAATGAAATTGACATAAAAGTTGGTACACCTAATGGTCAAGAGTGGTCTGGCAAAATTGTTTTACCACTGAATGGTCCGAGTTTGGAGCCATAACTAAATCAAGCATATAATGATAAAAACAGTGTATTAGAAACGAACTGTATTGGTCGGCACTCAAAGTTTAATATACACAGCTCCATTGAAAATCAGGCAAGAATAACATCCGTTAAAAGTTAAAACAAAAAACCGGGCACATAGCGCCCGGTTTCTTAGGATTGCATCTTATTTTGCCGCTTTAGCCGCTTCGATTGCACCTTCGTAATTTGGATGGTTAGTGCCTTCACTCACATATTCTACATATGTGATTTCATCAGAGCTGTTCACTACGAATACAGAGCGGGCCAATAGACGAAGTTCCTGCATGACGACACCATATGCTTCACCGAATGAAAGGTCACGGTGATCGGAAAGAACTTGAACATTGTCCAAACCGCTTGCAGCACACCAGCGTTTTTGCGCGAAAGGAAGATCGTTACTGATCGTCAGTACTTTCACATTATCCAATTTTGCCGCTTCTTCATTGAATTTACGTGTCTGTGCATCACATACACCTGTATCCACGGATGGAACCACGCTGATAATGCGGACAGAACCTTTGGAGTCGCTTAATGTAACCGGTGATAAGTCATTAGCCAATACTGTAAAATCAGGTGCTTTGTCCCCAACTTTTAGTTCTTGTCCCACTAAAGTGATCGGGTTGTTTTTAAATGTAACTGAAGCCATTAATAATTCCTCCCTTTTCTGCTATATGTACAAGCATAATCATATTTGTTTTACCGGAATTTTGCAATAAATTGAATTGGGAAATGTGAATGGTGCTTGTACATTACATACATGCTTTTTATGTTGATGGAATACTGCAGCAAAAAGAAAACTCGGCGGGTGCCGAGTCACAGTTAGAAATCTATATCCTGTTTAGGTTCTTGATACCTCTTTACAGCTGGTTGACTGCCGCCTTGATTACTGCCTTGCTTTTGATTACTGTCTTTCTTGGATAGCATGGACTGAATTTTATCGACGACTTGAGGAGCTAAATCCATCATTTTTTCGAGAAGATGTGTCCCTTCATCCAGATGAATCATTTTCACCCCATGGGAACCGACAATCAAAAAAGCAATTGGTGTTATGGAAACCCCACCGCCGCTACCGCCGCCAAAAGGCTGCTTGGAACCACCTTGCTGTCCTTGATGGTTCCCATCCATCATAAATTCGCTGCCACCGGCTGCAAAACCAAATCCCACTTTGGATACGGTTAAAATGACACTTCCATCCGGAGTCTCCACCGGATCCCCGATGATCGTGTTCACATCAACCATTTCTTTCAGATTTTCCATAGCTTCTTTCATTAAACCTTGGATCGGATGATCTGACATTTAAATTCCTCCCTCTAGAACGATTGTTTATTGGAATCATCTGATAGCTTCGCTAATTTCCTCGACTTGAAATGCGGCTTTCCGCCTTTCCTATAACGAAGCAGTTTTATTCCAGTCACCATAGCTTGCCCGATTCTAAATTGTAATATGCAGGAAATCGACGTGTTTGCCTGCCATCTCTGAAAGTCGGGTGTAATGGAATAGGAGGGCATGATCCGGAAGTTGAAATAGGTTGTCAGCAACCCGATGATTGAACCTTTAAGTGCCCAGCATGCTCCAGTTAAAACACCGGTGTGTGCAGCGTTTTTAGTACCGACCATACTATGCCAGGTGAATTTTTTGACTTGGACTTTCCCTGTGAATTGACGGACGATCCTATGAAATCCGATTATATGCTGAAGCATCTCCAGACTGTCTGCGAATCCGTCACGCAAATCTTCGGCTGTAATTTTTTTCTTTTCTTCCTTTTCGGTTTTTCCGGTCATTTCTTGCTCTTCCTTTACTACTATAGCCGTAGAGTCATCTTCCATTTTGATGACCGGAACCTTGAATGTATAGTGAAAAAGCCCATACCAAGCTGATAATTTAATATGTATTTGGTCATTCGTTTGGATACGTTTGTAGTCGATATACACTCTTACATTAGTGAAAACAACAATCAGCAGCACTAAAATGAGGATACCTATAATCAACAAAAGCCACTTCATGCACCCACACCCCTTCAGCCTATCATTATCGGCATATGCAAAAAAAATAAACCTGCAAAAGCGAAAATCCCGCTCTTACAGATTTATGAATGGAAGAAATCATCTTCTGATCAACACAACGCCCGTGTCTGCAAAGACATCATGCAATGCCTGTTTCTTCGGTAAAAGCCCTGCCAAGAGATAGCCAATCCAAGTGACTTTTGAAATATAGCGGCCAATCAGCTCCCTGAACAATATCGTACCCCATGAAATGGTTTTTTTCTCTTCCTTCAATGCCACGACTTTCAGTCCAAAAATCATCTTGCCAAGGGTTTGGTTCAAGAATTTGGTCATCAAAACAAAGTATAAGAAGAATACGACCCCCGTTAAGAAGCCCTCCGCGGAAAACCAGAGATCATCTGTCCCTTCATAAAACTTGAAGATCGGATGAATCAAAATCCGGTTCAAACTTCCGATAACCAATAGATCGGCTAGATAGGCCCAAAACCTCATCCAAAAACCTGCAAAATGCACTTTCTTGACTCCGTCATCATCCACGGTCTTATTGGCTGGTGTAAATTCCTGCTGAACGGGAACCTCTTGATCTGCCATTAGATTGGATGAAGCGATTTGTTCATTGTTTTCATTTCGTTCCGTCATCCTTCAGCCCCCCTATTCCGCATACAAATACATTAAGCGTGGAGAATTTGAAGAGGAAAGGATTTTTGTCAAGACTGCCGTTTCCACATCATTTCCCAACATTTTTTGCGCACCCATACTGAATAATGAACCAAAACCTGCCTCATCTGTATAACGGATAACTTGAGCATCCTTTTCACCGATATCCGTTTTCATTGCGGCAATTACATCATCCAAATGGCCGAAATCATCGATTAGATGGTTTTCTTTAGCCTGACGCCCATCATAAATGCGTCCATCGGCAATTTCCCTTACTTCCTTCTCTGTCATACCGCGTCCGTCTGCAATTACTTTTACAAATTGATCATAAGAATTATTAATCATATTTTGCAGTATTTCACGTTCTTCCCCAGTCATCTCCCTGGTCGGGCTCATAATATCCTTGTGTGGTCCGCTTTTGATGGTTTCGAACTCGACACCATATTTCTTGGCCAGCTTCTCGTAATTATACCCATGCATGATGACGCCAAGTGAACCCGTCATCGTTTCTGGGCTAGCATATATCTTATCGGCTGGTGCAGAAATATAATATCCGCCGGAAGCCGCCATAGACCCCATGGAAACATAGACAGGTTTTTTCACTTTCTTGATATCAAGGATCTTGTCATAAATCTCTGCACTTTCGACGACACCGCCTCCTGGAGAATTGACCCGAAGGATGATTCCTTTGATATCATCATTTTCCTCTGCCATCTTCAGCTTATCCATGAAGGCACGGTGATTATATGTTGCTGAACTAAGTAATGAGGCTTCTCCTGTATCTTGAATCGTGCCCTCTACATCAAATACGGCAATAACATTTGAGTAATCATCGCCTTCTATGACTTCCTCGTAAAATGCACTTTCGGAAGCAAATAATTCATCAATGATATTTTCCGTATCCGCTGTAAATAGAGTCGTAACCGCCCCAACAGCAATAGAGACAAAAAATAAAACGGCTGCGATTCCAAGTGCCGCCCAACGCTTTCCATTCATCTGTTTTCCCCCTTAAATATATGTATCCTTCTTACCATACGAACTAATGATGAAAATGTTTCATTCCATGATAAACTAAGACATATAAAATTGTAGCAAATAATCCTCTAATTGGAAATGCATTGGTGCATTTTGTACAATTTGCATATACCTTTCTTTCCTATTTATACAAAAGAGGGATGATGTTATACATGCAAATAAAAAAATTTCCTCAAGTTTCTAATTTTGAGCCGGAGCAGGCCATGCTTTAAACGGAAAATCAGCCAAACTAAAAAGCTGCCGGGATTCATCCCGGCAGCTTCTATATTTATTGCTTTGGAGCTAATTCAATTGCTGACTGAATGGCCGCAAGCATGCTTTTTTCATCAGCGATATTCTTCCCGGCAATATCAAATGCTGTCCCATGATCTACGGAAGTTCGGACTATGCCGCCCTTGAGCCCTACGGTAATATTGACTCCAGCCTCAATTCCCATGACCTTGATCGGGGCATGTCCCTGATCATGATAACAGGCAATGACAATATCAAAATCTCCACGGCCAGCCCTGAAGAACAATGTATCTGCAGGAAGCGGCCCGCTTACATTGATTCCCTCACCCTGTGCCCGTTCTATTCCAGGCATTAATTTCTCTTCTTCTTCACCATTTCCAAATAAGCCATTTTCCCCTGCATGGGGGTTTATACCACAAACAGCGATGCTTGGGTTTTGAAAGCCCGCCTTTGTCAGCGTTTCATGTGCAAGCTTAATCACTCTGTACGTCCGCTCAGGATTAATGCTTTCGATAGCTTCGATCAGCCCCATATGAGTCGTCAAATGGATGACCTTTAAATTGGGAGTGGTCAGCATCATCGAAAAGTCATCTGTACCTGTAAGATCAGCAAGAATCTCTGTATGGCCAGGGTACATATGACCACCTTTGTGGAGCGCTTCTTTATTCAAAGGGGCCGTACAGATTGAATGAATTTTCTTCTCCTTTGCCAAGTCGATGGCCTTTGCCAAAAATTTAAAGGCGCCGTCTCCCGCTAGAGCAGAAACCTCTCCAAACGGAAGGTCCAAAGGCAGGATGTCCAAATCCAGAACATCTATCGAACCGAACTCATACTTCGCCTCTGCAGGATCTTTAATGGCATGCACCATCCCCTCAAAGCCTACGATAGGCTTTACCTTTTCTATTATTTTCGCATCTCCGATAATAAGCGGCCTGCACTGTTGATACACCTCAACGTGGGCCAATGCTTTTACGATAATTTCCGGGCCAATACCCGCCGCATCTCCCATAGTAATTCCGATAATGGGTCTCATCAAGCATTCTCCCCTTTCAACTTATTCAACGCATGGATAAATACGTCCTCTGAACCAAATCCTCCAGCTTTCGTGACGACATAAATAGCGTCATTACCCAAGAATTTGGAGATAGGGACTCCTATTTCCAGTTCATCAAGCAATTCGAAACCTTTTACATCCCATAGATTGCATATTTGCTTGGCTGTATCGCCGCCGGTCATTGTCACACCTTTAAAATATTGTTTCTCTAACAGGACAGAACATACTGTGCCAATCGCTTTCACAATCTCGTTGCTGACCTGAGTATGAGTAAGGCCTTTAGATTCGCCCGTTTTCCAAGCCATTTCAATATCCGCTTTTTCTGCAGTGGAATAAATGACGACATCCTGCCCTTCTGCTGCCATTTGGATGGCCTCATGATAGACTCTCCTGATTTCCTCTGTTCTTTCCCGGTCGTCCCCTACAGCTTTATGGGACTCGAATGATATTGCATGTACCTGTATCTGTTCCAACATTTTTTTCAATTGTTTCCGTGAATTCTTATTTACACTTCCGATCACCGTAAGGACCGGCGAGCTAGAATTAGGGATCGTCAATCGATTTACCTTTTGTGGAATGGAATAATGGTCAGGCAGGTAATTGGCGATTCCTGCCGATCCCGCCCAGGCCAATTCAAGATCCATTTCCTTTGTATAATTCAATATGTCTTTCAAATGCTGCTCTTCGGTTGCATCGATGATGATATACGTTATCGAATCGTCTATAAACCCTTTTAACTTATTGTTCACATGGTTTTTGCCTTTTTCCAAATCTCCCACTGTAATTGTACCAATTCGATGTGATGTCTGGGAACCAATCAACTCTGGCAGATATGATTGGGTCACAGGCGTTTTTGGATCCTTGGAAATCTCTGTTTCGCCAAGAGGGATGCCATTTAAATAATGGGTAGAATCCAGAATGGATCTTCCATTTTTGGGATACCCTGGAGCAATCATGACTAAATCCGGTTTTATAGCATCATACATGGCATCCATTTCAGCACCGATATTTCCGCGCATTGTCGAATCCAGCTTTTTGAAGATCGTTGAGAAGCCAGCCTGCTTTAAAAAACCTGCTGCTGCCTTGACTTTATCGTAAGCATCTTGCCTCTCCAGTGAGCGGCTGTCTGTATCAAATACGACGGCATCATAATTTCGTACATTTTCTTCATCCAATCCAAATAGTACGGTCGTTTTAAGACCATGTCGAGCTAATTGGACCCCGCTATCATTGGCACCCGTTAAATCATCCGCTATGATCGCTAATTTCATTTTCAATCCCCTCCAAAACATGGGCTAGCCTAATTATTGTATTTAGCCACTCCACCCTTCTTATCCAAGTGCTTGGATAGGAAGCCGATGAATATCGGGAGAAGGATAGCTGTTGTCACGACACTTGCTGCAATTTGAACCGTAGCAAGCTCAGCATGGATTCCGAATGAGGCATTTGCTGCCACGATAGCTACCGGGGTCCCGACAGCATTACCCGCAGTGGAACCTTCGGAAGCACCGACAATAGGGTTCCATCCTATCCATTTAAAGATCAGATACCCTCCTCCACCAGTTAGGAGAACTGTAATCACACCAAGTAATACCCCACTTAATCCTCCTTGGATTATCGCTGTGAAATTAATCCCCATACCTAATGAAAAGGCAAAGAACGGAACAAGCTTATCGCTTCCTTTAGAAAGGAAATCTTTCATCTCGGAATCTAAATTCCCCAATACCACCCCGACTAGCAGCGGAAGCAATACGGCAATGAACGAAGTTGGAGAGAACATGCCATCAGCGAAGCCCATTGTCCCGAAAATAGCAAGTGCTACCATTGTTAAGAATGGACCGTCACTTAAGGCGAGAAATGGGTAGGCGGCCTTGTCTTCTTCCTTCCCATACTGACCGGCTAATGCAATATAAAGCCCGCCATTGGAATTTGTCATGGCTGCAATAATTGCCAATGGTGCCATTCCTAAAAATAATCCGTTACTATCGGCCAGCCAGAATCCTAGTAGCCCGACCAGCGCTCCTAACACCCATTTATATGTTAAAAGTGTAACGCCCTTTTTTACCGAAGTTCCTGCTGTACGAAGATTGATTTGCGTTCCGGCAATTAATAGGAATAATGCTATCAAAGCACTTGAACTGTTCACGAACAGTGCTTCCGTAAAACCGCCAATCCTTAATAGACTAGGAAATAATGTATTGATAGTGGCTGCCAGCAATAGCGGAACAACCATCATCCCCCCTGGGATACGATCAAGCGTTGCTTTAATTCTCATAATAAAAACCCCTTTGTTTTATTATTAAAGCGCTTACAAACTTTATATTAGAATATGATGTTAATAAAAGCAACACTTATGAAAATATAAAACTATTTTTAATGAAAATAGTTTAAAAATGCAACACTTTAATCAAAAAAAAAGCAAACTTAAAGTCATTCTTTAAGTTTGCGCCATAATGTTGCCCGGTTGATACCCAATCGTTCGGCAGTTTTCGTTTGATTATAATTTTCCTCTTTAAGAACTCGCTGAATGATATACTTTTCCATTTCTTTTAGCGTCGCTTTTTGTGAAACGAAGATATCAGTCGGAATGTTATTATCAGCTATTATTTTCTCGATCGTTTCCTTTCGTATCACATACTCTTGTTCATTCAAGGCTATTTGCTTAATTAATTGTTTTAAATCGTCAATGTTGTTAGGATACGAATACTCTTCCAGAAGTGCAAGGGCATCACTTTTTATATTCATCGCCGTTGTTCCGTACTTCTGATGATAATAGGATAAGAAGAATTTCGTTAAGTTTCCTATATCGCTCTTACGTTGCGATAAATCCTGCATATGAATCGTATTTATTGCAAAATTTCCAGCAATGGCTTCGTTGATTTGAACATTTGCTACAATGAATATCGATAGACTTTTTCTGCAGCAAGTGCTTAGAAATTCTCTTAATGGTTCATAATCCTGCAGACAATCGATATTCTTCATAGTTATGGTGCGGATATGCTCAAGAGGCAGCTTGTTAAGATCAGCTTCCTTGAATTCTTTGAAATCAATTGTAAGGAGATTTCCATTTTTTGTTTGTTCATTATGTATATGATTGACAAGAAACTCTTTACCCGTCCCTCGATTTCCTTTTAAGTGAATGATTTCATGGTTCTTATAGAGTGCTGTTACATTTTTGATCAGAACGGTATCCAAGGCAATCGGTTCTGAGATAGAAGCTGCCTTGATCTGTACACCTTTTTGATCGAATCGTTTCATTGGACTGGCATCTAATACATAAACCCCATATGACGAGTACAAACCATCATGCCAAAAGCCGTCTACCTCTATACTGCTGCCATCGTGTGAAAAACTGGTATGCAGCTGCTTACTTACGTTCACTTCTCCATTCATGCTTCTAAATTGATCATCGGTCAATGGATTGGAGTCAAAATCAGTTAAATGCTCATAGACGATTTGATTATCACTATTTAAAATGACGATATTTTGGACTTCTTTGACTAAAAGCCTTTCAAACATCCTATTGATGTCGCTTTTGTATTGAAGATAGGTGATCATTTCCTTCGCATCATTGATTGCCCTTATGATTGATTCCTTTCCCGATTGAATGAGGAATCCTTTCATGCCATAAGAGATGGTTGTATTGATTGTAATCACATCACCAACGATCTGTTTATAACCCTCGTTTTTCAAAGTCAAAATGAGAGGAGCAACATCTTTTGACTCACGGACCGTATAAACCTGTAAAGGAAGGTCCAATAAGTCGATTATCGATTGGGCACCTGATGTTATATTTGAAAATCCCACGATCGCCGTTTTATCTTTAAGCTCACTGGCTAATGTCAGGGAACGAATCATATCATAACCGGAAAGGTGCATGTCGATCACTGGGATATTGACGGATTTCTTAATTAACTTGGCCGTTCCTCCCCTGCTGATTATAGCATCCGCTCCGTTTTCCTCTTCCAATTTCGCAAGTTCCACACCCTTTTCCAAGTCTCCTATTGAATACCCTATTCCTAAATCTGGATAAAGAGGCACGCACGCTTTAATTATTGGAATCATTGATTCATACGGGGCAATGATATGTACTTTCATACACATAACCTACTTTCTTATATATCCGAACCCTATTCACCATTTAATCATATACCCATTGTATGACAGGGATTGAAAGAGCCCTTATTGAGAATTAATTATACCATCATTCGCTTTTCACTTCCTAAAAGGAACTGCTTCGCTATCCAGTTAATCACTCTTTCTTCGATACTGCTTCCTCAAACGAATAACAAAAATGCTTCATTCCATGATAAACTATGTCATATAAAAGTGTACGAAATGTGCAGCTTCATTTTGTACTGGCGGCTTTCCCTTCTTGAAAGAAAAGAAAGCCCTTTCATCACCATACATACTAGGGGGGTACATGATGAACACTCGAAGGAATATTTATTTTTTCCATGCACCGAATGCAGAGATGATCAGCAAGGTGGAATACTTGTCAGACTTGGCGAAGCAACATTCGTATGAAGTCATCCAGGATTTCACGAAAGCAAACATCATCGTAAGCATCGGTGATGACGGCACATTCCTGCAGGCAGCCCGTAAAACCGGATTCAGGGATGACTGTTTATATGCGGGCATTTCCACCACAGGTAACTTGAATATGTATTGCGATTTCCACTTGGAAGACAGTGATAAAATGATCGATGCCATGACAAAAGAGCAAATCGAGGTACGTAAATATCCAACTATCGCTATCCAATTGGACGATCAGCCCTCCTTTTATGCCCTTAATGAACTCAGTATCCGGTCTTCCATCACCAAAACGTTCATCATGGATATTTTCATTGATCAACTCCATTTTGAAACTTTTCGCGGGGACGGGATTATCATTGCGACCCCGACTGGAAGCACCGCCTATAATAAATCAGTCAATGGGGCCGTTGTCGATCCTCTCCTCCCTTGCTTTCAAGTGAGTGAACTTGCTTCCGTCAATAATAATACCTATCGGACCCTAGGTTCCTCATTTATTTTAAGCGGTGATAAGACGTTGACCATCCACCTTGAAGAAAACGGACCAAGCTATCCGATCATTGGAATGGACAATGAAGCACTAAGCATCAATCATGTCGAAAAGGTAAAGGTCCGGTTAAGCGGTAAAGTCATCAAGACCGTTAAGCTAAAAGACAATTCCTTTTGGGAAAAGGTTAAAAGAACCTTTCTTTGAACTAAAAAAAGGTACCGGGTATGGTAACCGGTACCTTTATATATGATAAAAATCTTTCGTATTTTGATAAAGGATTTCATAGACATCCTCAATCGGCAATCCTTTAATCGAAGCAATCTGACGCACACTCTCATGCATCATGCCGGGATGGGTCCATTTCCCATTGAAAACCCCTTCAAACGGCCATGGTCCATCCGTTTCAATCATCATCAGCTTAAGTGGGTATGCAAAAACTAATTCCTGTATTTCTCTCTCATAACAAACATCAGGTGTAATCGAAATGCGGTAGCCCTTTTCGGCCATTCTTTCGACTGTCCGGATATCGCCTTTAAACCAATGAAAGTGTGCCTTTGTGATTTGATGCTTATCCAAAAGGTCGCAAACGATGGGTGCATCGTCATGTACGGCATGAAGGATAACCGGCTTTTCAACCTCTTTAGCTAAGGTCAGGAACCTCTCCAGTATCACTATATACGCTGAGTTATCAATATCGGGATTTTCCTGCCTTAAGTAATAGGGCAGCCCAACCTCACCTATGGCAACCATATCTTGACGATGTTCCCGCATCCAGTTCAAAAGTTCGTTCACTTCTTCATCGCTTGGGAGGGGCTGCTCTGGATGAAAACCAAAGGCAGGCTTTATTCGTGAATCCTTCAGTGAGAGCTGATAATTGTTAATCGAAGAGGCCAAATTCATGGAAACAGACAGTAAGGATTCCATATGAACCATTTCCATGTCAGTCAGAATCTGCTTCCGCTTAACAACATCATACCGGTCCAAATGGATATGACTGTCGATGATCCTCAAGTTTAATCGCCTCCCTTAAATAGAAAAAGTTGGTTTCAGTGCTGCATATAAGTCTCTCTTCAAATGAAAAAACTCATCACTAAGAAGCTGTTCTTCACTTCTTGGCCTTGGAAATGGAATTTCCACTTCTTTGATGACAGCAGCCGGTTTTGCTGATAACACATAAATCCTATCTGAAAGGAAAACCGCTTCATCTATGCTATGCGTAACAAAAAGCACCGACCTCCGATTTTCTTCCCAAACCGACAACAGCCATTTTTGCATTTGCAATCTTGTCAGTTCATCCAAGGCAGAAAAGGGTTCGTCCAAGCACATCAAGTCCTGTGGACTTAAGATACTCCGGATGAATGCGGCCCTTTGCTTCATGCCACCAGATAATTCATGCGGATATGCTTTCTCGTACTCTTCTAATCCAGCTTTCATCAAAAGGGCTTTTGCCTTTTCTTTATCTCTGACCCCAGCAAGTTCACTTCCAAGCAAAACATTTTCCAATACCGTCCTCCAAGGTAAAAGGGAAGGCTGCTGAGGCATATAGCTGATATGGCCCTTTAAGCCATTTATCTTTTTACCATCCAGTGAAATGATGCCATGATCCGGCTTCAAAATGCCGCCGATCAAGTGGAACAATGTACTTTTACCGCTGCCTGATGGCCCAAGGATCGTGACAAATTCTCCTTCATCCACATGGAAATTCATCTTCTCCAATATATTCTGTTTATCATCGAAAGAATAGGAGACGTCTTTAATTTCCAGCTTCATCCTTTTCGCCCTCCTTTCTCTTCCAAGAAACTAAGTATTTCTCCAGGATGGTGATGATTCCAAAAAAGATCAGGCTCATTCCCATGATGATGAAAATGGCAACAAACACCCGATCTGTCCTGAACGCAGAGGAAGCGAGAGTCATATAAACACCAATCCCCGATTTTGCTCCAAGCCATTCCGAAATAACCGCACCCATTACACTATAGGTGGCTGAAATTTTCAGGCCGGAGAAAATGAACGGAATCGAGTGAGGAAGTTCCAGCTTCCAAAATAACTGATTTTTTCCCGCTCCCATCATCTTGAAATAATGCTTAAGTTCGTATGGTGTCTGGCGAAAACCTTCCAATGATGCAACCGCCACCGGAAAAAAACATACAAGCGAAATCACTATTAACTTAGGCAGCATGCCAAAGCCAAACCAGATCACCAAGAGCGGCGCCAAAACAATGATGGGTATATTTTGTGATAGTATGAGCAGAGGATAAACCGCGTCCTTCACACCGGGAAATAGGTGTAAAATTGCCGCGATCAATAAGCCGATGCAGCTTCCAATAAAAAAACCCGACAACGCAAGCTCGGTTGTGGATATAAGGTGTCCGTAAAGATTGCGGGACGACTCAATTCCTTCAATGAAAATGGCCGATGGAGCGGGAAGC
This sequence comes from Peribacillus sp. FSL P2-0133, assembly GCF_037975445.1. Classification (NCBI taxonomy): domain Bacteria; kingdom Bacillati; phylum Bacillota; class Bacilli; order Caryophanales; family Bacillaceae; genus Peribacillus; species Peribacillus sp. FSL P2-0133. Next base: position 4,296,213 of record NZ_CP150254.1, read on the forward strand.
AGCCATTCTTCGACTTTCAATAAGACTGTCACTGACTCCCATACTATCAGCAACAATAATAAAAGAAAGAAGGGAGCCCCCTTCTTCCAAATTCCCCTTCCGATCATGCGCGATATTTCTCCGTTAACGTATCCATCGTAATCCCGCTTGGCTGATATAATATTTTCACTTGGGAAATGACATTCGGCGATCCTATTTCAATCATTCTTACATTCATTTTTTCTATCACGGCAAAAAGTTCGGAAAGCTCACCCTCCATTGTCGTTTCTAGCGGGTGAACCTCATACTTGACACCTGATTCTTCAATGATCTTGATTGCTTCATCGACCATAGGGATGACATTTTCCCCTTTAGGAATAATCTGTATACTAATTAATGAGTTGGCCATTGTATTTCCTCCTATTTTGGTAAAAATTCATTGGTAAATGCCTTTTCAGGATCGAAATCACCTTCAAGAAGCTTATTTTCAGTCATCCAATCACTGTAATTCTTCCAAATTTCAAGCTTTTGTTCACCCCATCGCGGAGCATCATCCTGATACTTGTCTGCAAGCCACTCCTGGCTTTTCTTCACTAGTTTTGCATCAAGATCCGGTGCAGACTTAATTAATATGTCCGCTGCATCGTCAGGATTCTTGATCGCAAACTGGTACCCTTTCGAAGCTGCTTGAACGAATGCTTTAACAGTCTCCGGATCTTCTTTTATCATCTTTTCATTCGTAGTTAATACAGGCGTATAGTAATCAAGCTTATCAGAGTATTCGGTTAAGTAAACCATATTAAGCTTTTCATTTCGCAATTCAGCCTCAATGCCTGTCCATCCATAATAAATCCAGGCAAAATCTATATCCCTTTTAACCGAAGTGAAAAAATCCGTGTCTCCTGTATTGACTATATCCACTTTATTTACATCCGCATTTTCTTTTTTCATGAGTGAATCAATGATGGCCTTTTCAACCGGAGACCCCCAGCCGCCATACGTTTTCCCTTCAAAATCCTTGGGAGTTTTAATGTTCTTTGCCTCAGGGGAAGCGAATCCCGAGGTATTATGCTGAATGACGGCAGCTACCGAAACAATCGGCACGCCCTGCACGCGGGCCTGCGTTATGCCCTCCTGGTAACTCACGCCAAATTCAGATTTCCCTGAAGCGACAAGCTTATCAGCTCCGGCTTCACCTGGCATGATAATTTCCACATCAAGACCTTGTTCTTTAAAATAACCTTTTTCCTTGGCTACATACAATCCTGTATGGTTTGTATTCGGTGTCCAATCGAGCACGACCGATACTTTTTTTAATTTTTCATTTCCTTCATTTTTAGATGCTTCTTCTTTTTCATTAGTTCCGCCTGCACCGCATCCAGCCAAAAGGAACAACGAAGTTAACAGTGGCAAGAATTTATTCAAGTCATTATCCTCCTACACATCATATAAGTTCCATATGCCGGAACCATAATGGGGCTCCAGGGTTTATTCAAATACTGGATAAAAAAGCAAAAAACGCCCGAAGATGAATTCGGACGTTAACATACAAAACAGAAAATCAGTAATAATATGTTCCCTCCGCTGGCATCATCCAGATCAGGTTCAAAGAGTCAGCATCTAAAGGATGCAATCTCAGCCAGCATACTGGCCCCCCTACATTTCTCGCACATATGAACTTTTCTCTCTCATTATATCAATTCATGGGGAAAAAGGAATACTAATTTGCTTCTTCTCGCTAATTGGAAAGGTATTCCTTGCACTCTAGGATATCTAGCAAAACATCTTTTGGAATGAAAGCAATAAAATTCTGCCTCTTTTCATTCCAATCATTCTCGGCTGCAACGGTGGCTGACACGTTCCAAATAGTCAATTCAAAGCTTGCATTCATATAATGAGCATTACATGTAGACATTTTTGTTTACCGGTTTTTAAACCGTTAATTTCATAAGCAAAAGGTGGATATGATCATGATAAAGATTAATCACAAATGGTTAGATGTCAGTCAAATCCAACCAGGAATAGCATCTGCTAAATCGCTTGAAATTGTCCAATTGCTGGCGGAGGATTCTAACGTTTTTGAATATCGGAACTTTGGAGAGTTTAATTTCGAGATTCAACTGAGGAATCGAGTCATTGCGGCAGCTATTGCGTTGGATAAAAGTAATGTAGAATTTTCCACACTTGAGGAATCGGAATCCAATAAACAATATTGGCGCCTTTCAAAGGATGGCACCTTTACCCTTCAGCCAGGGATTCTCCCTCATGCTGCAATCGTTGACATTTTCATAAATGGAAGGCTTTATGCTTTCGAATGCGGGACAGCAATAGTCGTCACTTTTTTAAAGGCCATTTTGGATTTAATCGGCCCGAGGAATTTCGACAACCTTTTTTCAAACCTAGTTTTATATGACTGGCACCCTCCACAAAATATGGCTCTCATCATTCATCAAGGAAGGGATTATTCACCAGGTGATTGCGTTTACTTCAAAAACCCTGAACACGACGAGGCAACTCCTGAATGGCAAGGTGAAAATGCCATATTATTAGGAAATAACCTCTTTTATGGCCACGGGATCGGGATTACCAGTGCACAGGGAATCATCACTGAATTAAATAGCAATAGAAAGCCGTTCGCCACCATATCAGCATTCCTGACAGATCATATCATTTTCCTGGATAGTTCCTTCTATAATAAATTCCAACTAAATATCCCCCGTGCAAAGCCTGATCACAGTCCTGTCAGCCTTTCCAATTGTATTGTTTCTGAAATAGGTTCGAATATTTACCTTTCATGACCCTGGCATTTCCCCTATGCCGTATAGCCGTTTCATTAAATACCAGCATAAAAAAAATGCTTGGGGAGAAATCTCCCAAGCATTTTTTGTTATTCACGCACCAATATTCCCTTTGCCTTTGAACCTGCGGGCACTTGCCTGACCCCATTTCGTTATGGATAATGTATAAACAGCCAAGGCTGACCATATGAACAAAAAGGCTAAAAGATGTGCTTTAGTAAAACTTTCATGATAGACGAATACCCCGATCAATAAAGATAAGGTCGGAGCGATATACTGAAAAATGCCAAGCATCGATAACGGGATCTTCTCCGCCCCTTTCGCAAAATATAAAAGAGGCAATGCCGTGACAATCCCGCCGCCCACCAACAGCAGGCTTGTGCTTCCCTCTGTAAAGAATTGCATTTCTGACCTGTTCATCAAGTATATCAGGTAACCCAGGGCAAGAGGCGTTACCATCATCGTTTCGAGCGTCAGCCCGATCGCCGATTCGGCCTTGATCATTTTTTTTGCCAGACCGTATAATCCGAACGTCATGGCCAAAACAAGAGAGATCCACGGGATCGTGCCAAAATGAATGCCAAGGATCAAGACTCCGATTCCTGCAAGCAGGAATGAAATGATTTGGGCCCTGCTCAATTTTTCTTTTAAGACTATCACTCCCAATAGTACACTGACTAGCGGATTGATATAATATCCAAGGCTCGTGTCGAGGATCCGTCCTGAGTTAACGGCCCAGATGAACACTCCCCAATTAGCTGTAACAAGCAGTGACGCCGTTAGTAATGCAGCAAAGAGTTTGGGATTTCCCAATATGTTTTTGACATAAACAAGAAACGCTTGCCATTTTTTCATGAACATCAATAAAACCAGCATGAACACGAAAGACCATAATACCCTCTGAGCTAAAATTTCTGTTGCACCGACTCCCTGAAGGAACTTCCAGTAAATCGGCACGACTCCCCACATCATGTAAGAAAGGGCTGCATAGATCGCCCCTTCTTTTTGTTCATCCACTTTCATAACAAGCCTTCTTTCCATTTACATTCCTTTATCTAATTCCATCTAACAATTTTGTATTCGCATTTCTTTTTTTGCAACTGTTATTTTTTATCATACATGATTTTGTCATCGATGACCGTCATGACCGCCTCAGCTTTTAGGAGATCATCCGGCGCAACAGTAAAAACATCCAGATTAAACACGGTAAAATCGGCATCGTACCCTTCAATGATCACACCGCGACGTTTTTCCTGGCCGATTGCTGCAGCACTCCCTTTTGTATACAGTGCGAAAGCCTCGTATAGGGAAAGCCTTTCGCCCAAGCCATATACGGTCCGGTCCTCACTGTTGATTTTCATCCTTGTGACAGCTGCATGAATGCCCAAAATTGGATTTAATGGTTCAATGGGTGCATCCGACCCTCCCGCACAAATGATGCCCAACTTCAAATAGGTTTTCCAAGCATAGGATGATTCCAATAGATCGGCTGGAACCTTTTCTTCCACCCACGGGAAATCGGACGGGACGAAACCCGGTTGGATATCAAAGATTACCGGCAGCTTTGCCGCCCGCTCCAACAGCTCCGGCCGGACAATCTGCGCATGGATGAGCCGGTCTCTCTGCCCCTTTTTCGGGGGGAGGGCTTCTATTGCATTCAAGACGTATTCAAAAGCGAGATCGCCAATCGCATGGACAGCAATCGGCATTCCGGCATCCCTTGCTTTTTTCACCCATTCCTGAAGCTCGTTTTCAGTGAATATCGCGACTCCATTCGTATCCTCTTGATCTACATAAGGCTCGCTCAACAGGGCTGTGCGTCCGCCCAAGGAGCCGTCGGTAAATATCTTCATGCTGTCGAATTTGATATATCGCGTACCTTTCTGATAGCCGCCGCCTGCTGCCAGCATTTCTTCAAACGCTTCGTGATGGACGAGCAAATTGGCGCGAAAGGCCATTTCCCGGTCCTCGATTACCGATTTAAACGCCTGATATGTCGGCATGAAGCCATTGTAATAATGGAGGTCCTCTGTATGTCCGCCAGTCAAACCTAGCTTATATGCGTCTTCTATGGCCTCTGTGAGCGCGTTTTCGATATACTCTTGATCAATGCCGGGAAGACTGTCTAAAATAAGGCTCTGCGCCTGACTTTCTTTAAATAAACCATTCAAACGTCCGTCAGGATAACGGCAGATCACCCCGCCTGAAGGTTCTTTTATATCTTCTTTAATATCCGCTTCCAAAAGGGCGCGGGAATTGACCACCAAGGCATGACGGCAGATCCTTTTCAATACGATGGGATGTTCTGTCGATATCGCGTCAAGCTCATCCCGTAATATCAATTCAGGACTCGGCCATTCATTTTCATTCCACCCTTCGGCAACAATCCACTTTCCAGCCGGGGTTTTTGAGCACTTTTCCTTCAAGGATTTCAAGATGGACTCCCTGCTATCCATCAAAGAGAGGTCTAAACGTAGCAGCCTTTCACCATGCCCGACCAAATGAAGGTGACTATCCACTAATCCCGGCAGCATCGTTTGTCCATTTAAGTCGATTTCCCTGGAAATATTGCCGGCATATTCATTTTTCAAATAGTCCAGGCTGCCAGTATCAACAATTACCCCCTTTTCAGTGAAGACTGCCTCTACTTGATCGTTTTCTTTAATCATCGTATAAATCGACCCATTGAACCATAACGTTCCCATTCCGGCTTTACACTCCTTATTAAATGATTGTTACTGTGCAGATATGCAGTAAGTGTACCATCTCATATCATGAATTCCCAAATTTATGCTTTTATCCAAACACCTGTTAATAAAAAAACGCCAGCCGTGGGGGCTGACGGTAATGCTATCAATCAATTGTTAAGGAGTGCTTCTTCCCTTTTGCGTAAATCTACCCGTTTGATTTTACCTGATGTCGTTTTGGGCAGCTCTTCTAAAAATTCGATTTTCCTTGGATATTTATATGGGGCAGTCAATTCTTTCACGTGCGATTGGAGCGTCTGGATCAAGCCTTGACTGTTCGGATCGATATCCTCCATCAGAACTACATATGCCTTGACCACATTTCCCCTTATTTCATCAGGGCTTGCGATAACGGCACACTCTTTAACAAATGGATGCTTAACAAGTGCATCTTCCACTTCAAACGGTCCAATCGTATATCCCGAGCTGATGATGATATCATCAGAACGACCCTCAAACCAGAAATAACCATCTTCATCCTTTTTCGCTTGGTCGCCGGTGATATAATAGTCCCCGCGGAATTGCTGCGATGTCCGCTCGGGATCTTTAAAATATTCTTTAAAGAGAGCAGGTGTATCTACATGTACGGCAATATCCCCCACTATGCCAGGAGAACAAGGTTTACCGGAATCATCAATGATTTCCACATGGTTGCCCGGAGTCGGTTTGCCCATGGAGCCCAATTTAATTTCCATGCCTTTCGTTACACCTACCAGCAGGGTATTTTCGGTCTGACCATATCCATCACGCACTTCAATATTGAAATGGTTTTTAAAGACCTCGAACACTTTTTGATTTAAAGGCTCTCCCGCTGATACAGCACTATGAAGATGGGATAAATCATAGTCATCAAGGTTATCTGCCTTTGCCATCAATCGATACTCGGTCGGTGTGCAGCATAATGCATTCACTTTGTAGTCCTGGAGCAGCTGAAGATATTTTTTCGCCTCGAACTTCCCATGATAGGCAAGACCGGCCGCTCCCGTTCCCAGAACCGCCAGGAAAGGACTCCAGATCCACTTTTGCCACCCTGGGCCTGCAGTTGCCCAAACCACATCCGTTTCGCTGATGCCGAGCCAGTTTGCTGCAGACGTTTTCAAATGTGCATAAGCCCATCCATGTGTATGGACGACCCCTTTTGGATTTCCTGTCGTTCCGGAAGTATACGATAAGAACGCCATATCCTCACTCTTCGTGTCGGCCATAGTCAGCTGATCTGATTCCTCATCGGCAAGCTCATTCAAATCCAGCCAATTTTCGATTCGTTTTCCGATTGAAAATTTCAGGAGACTTTCCGCCCCTTCTATTTCATTCAATTCATGAGTATATTCATGATAACTGATGATTCCTTTGACATCACCATGGTTGACTCGATACTGCAAGTCCTTCGCACGAAGCATTTCGGAACAAGGTATGACAATCATGCCAATTTTCAATGCGGCTAAATACACTTGATAAGCTTCCACCAAACGAGGGATTATGATAAGGACCGTATCACCTTTACCCAGTCCTTTTTTCTTGAAGGCATTTCCGATTTTATTTGCACTTTTTAATAAATTCTCATATGTAAGTTGTTTTTTATCCCCGGTTTCATTCTCCCAGAGGACGGCAACTTTTTCTGGATCTTTTGCAAAACGTTCCATTTCACTCACTAAGTTGTAATGTTCCGGAGCCAATAAGTCTTCACGCTTCATATTCTTCCCCTCCAATTATGAACTCTTAGTACCTACTCATTATACAAGATACTTCTCTAATATTTCTATTTATTTTTACAAATAAATAAAGAGAGCGGGTGTTAGAACCCGCTCTCTGTAGCCATGTTTATTAAATTATCTGTTGAATCCTCCGCCTAATTGTTGTTCAGCCATTTGAACAAGGCGTTTTGTGATTTCTCCACCAACTGAACCGTTAGCGCGAGATGTTGTGTCGGCACCAAGTTGTACGCCGAATTCTGTAGCGATTTCATATTTCATTTGTTGTAGAGCTTGTTCCACTCCAGGTACCAATAATTCGTTTGAGCTGTTGTTGTTTGCCATGTGTTTTTCACCTCCTTGTGATTATAGAGTGTGTTAAAACACATGGCTTCATTCGTTCAATTTTATTGGTAATTACAGGATATTAAAATAAGTCTTCCATCGCTTCTTCCTTATCGAAAGTCTGACCAGGTTTAACCGTTAATATTTCTGTTTCGGAGACCGCTTTTTCAATCAAGGATTCAAAGTCGACGAAGCTTTCATAGTAATTGACTTTTTCACGTTTCGGTTTCGTTTTTGGGCTTGCCGGCGTAAAGACCGTACAGCAATCCTCGTACGGCAGATTGGATATTTCAAAAGTATCAAGTTCTCTTGCAATTTTGATGATTTCTGTCTTATCCATGGTAATCAGCGGACGCAGGATCGGTGTATTCGTCACCTCATTGATGGCAAACATGCTGCTCATCGTCTGGCTCGCAACCTGTCCAAGGCTTTCACCGGTAATCAGTGCCATGGCTTCTTCCTTTTCACGGATTCGATCGGCGACCCGCATCATTAAACGCCGGGTTGTAGTCATTGAGTAGTTTTCCGGGATTTGTTTTTGAATCAATAATTGGATTTCCGTAAATGGAACGATATGCACTTTCATGCTTCCACTTATTTCTGCAAGCTTGCCTGCCAAATCAATGACCTTTTGACGTGAACGTTCGCTTGTGAACGGCGGGCTGTAAAAATGGATTGCTTCCACGTCCAATCCCCGTTTCATCGAAAGGAATCCCGCAACAGGGCTATCAATCCCGCCTGAAAGCATCAGCATCGCCTTCCCGCTTGAACCGAATGGAAGACCGCCTGCCCCCTGGATGATTTCACCTGTCAAATACACGGCTTCGCGTCTCACTTCCACTAGCAGGTTCAAATCAGGGTTCTTTACATCCACTTTTAAATCTTCTGTATTTCGAAGTAAATGCCCGCCAATTGCCCTGTTAATTTCATCGGTATTATATGGAAAATCCTTATCCGCGCGTTTTGTCGTGATTTTGAACGTGTTCACCTCTTCAAGAGTATGATTAAGATAATACAATGCTGCCGTTTTCATCACTTCAAGATCACGCTCTATTTTTATTGCAGGGCTTAATGACTGAATTCCAAAAATGCCTTTCAACCGCTCAATGACAGGCTTATGGTCCGCACCGTTCAAGAGAACGTACATCCGCTCCCGGTTGGCAGTAAGCACTACACCTTCTATATCTTTTAAACTCCAGCGGATATGTGCCTTCATTTTGTCTACAAAGCCTTTACGGTTTCTTTTTTTCGTGGAGATTTCTCCATAGCGGATAATTATATGATCAAATTTCATTTTGCAACCCTCATTATTTTTTCTAAATTAGCGACTATTTTCTGTATCGCCGCCAGAACATGCTTTGCTTCTTCCATTTCATTGCTATAGGTAGTACTGATTCGGATGACGCTTTCGGAACGGGCTGAATTATGGAACATCGCATCCACCGTTTTGCTTACCGTTCTTTTTTTCGAAGAACAGGCACTGGTCGTCGAAACATATATTCCTTCCGATTCAAGTGCATGCAGCAATACCTCGGATTTAAGCCCCGGAACGGAAAAATTCATAATATGGGGTGCACCCTTTTCAGGACTGTTAACCATTACTCCGTCCATTTCCTTCAAGCCTTTATATAAATAAGTTTTGATTTGCTGCAGCTTATCATGATACAGCAATTGATTGTTCATACTAATACGCAAAGCCTTCGATAGGGCGACGATTCCCGCAACATTTTCGGTGCCGCTCCTGATTTTCGTTTCTTGATTGCCACCATGGAAAAGCGGATCGACCCGAACGCCTTCACGAACATAAAGGATGCCCGTCCCCTTCAAGCCGTGAACCTTGTGGCCGGAAATTGTACATAAATCCACATTGGCTTCACGCAATGATAACGAAACTTTGCCTGTTCCCTGTACATTATCGACATGAAAGAGCACGTTTGGGTATTTTTTTAACAATTTGCCAATTTCAGCAATCGGCTGTATCGAGCCAACTTCATTATTAACATGCATGACGGAAACCAAAATGGTATCTTCCCTCAATGCTTCCTTAAGATCCATTACATCAATTTGCCCAAATTCGTTAACGGGAAGATATGTGATCTCAAAGCCCATTTTCGTCAATGATTGGCATGCATCTTCTACAGATGGATGTTCAATCGCTGTCGTGATTATGTGTTTGCCGCGATTTCCCTGAGAGTGGGCGGCCCCTTTGATGGCAAGATTATTTCCTTCCGTCCCCCCGGAAGTGAAATATATTTCCGAACTCTTCACCTTTAATAAATCAGCGATTTGCTTTCTTGCAGCGGAAAGCAGTTTTTCGGATTGCACCCCAAGTCCATGAAGCGAAGAGGGGTTTCCGAAATAGTCCGAAGCAACCTTCATGAATGATTCGATTACTTCGGGATATGGTTTTGTTGTTGCACTATTATCAAAATAAATCATGGGTTCACCTTCCATGTTTTTGTATCTATGATGGTCACTCTACTAAATATAAGTTTCAATGTTGCTGTTGCAACTTCTAATATTAACATAATTGAATTTGAAAGAGAATGTAAAACACTGGTCCACTGAATGATAGGAGACCTGCTTCTTTTTATTCCTGCAGAATGATTTAACTTCCCGCCTAGTCTATTCAGGGTCCTGTAAAAGAAAAAAACCCGCCATGGCGGGTTTTTTAGGAAAGGACTTCTTCTATGTTCGCCCCGATTTTTTGTAAACTGCCTGGGTCGACCTTTTCTATGGCCGTGGCTGCCGTTTCCAATGCGGCTTGATATTCGTAGCTTCGGAATTTGGCCTCCGCCTCCCTAAGGCTCTCGGCAACCATATCGTGACTGCTTCGATAGCGATTTCCGAATTGGATCACCTTTTCGGCCAAATACATATGTTCGATCAATTCATTGGCTTTTTCGTGGACCCTATTCACCTGTTGAACCGCCTTTTCCAAATAAATATAAACAGAGGCCATGTCAAGCGGCTTTTCTTCAAGTTTCCCCTGAACGTCATCCATGCTTTCTTTGGCGTCCTGAAGCACCACTTTATACTCTTCTGGGAGACCTGGAATATTGCTTTTTGTAATTAAACGTCCAGTATCGACCATTTTGCGTTTCAATTCGGCCAATGCATCCCTGGCATCCATTTCATCTTTTCGTAAAGCCTGTAATTTAAGGGTAAAGTCTTTCTGATTTTCCTGTAATTCCTTCAACTGTGCCGCCAGCCCCTGCATCTCTTCACTGATAAGGGAGCTTGCCATCACATTATCCTCCATTTTCAAGACGAGCAATTGATGGCGTTTCGAAATCTGGGCAATCTGCTTTTCCATTTTCCGTTGTGCATCGAGCTCATTTTCCGTCAAATGATATGTGTGTTGAACATGTATGGTTTCAACTTTAAGTTTATCGTTTTCATATTCAAGGTCACTTAACGTTTTTCTGAGAACTTCATCATTTTTCAAGATATACTGTTTTGAAAGTACTTCTTTTTCCAAAAGGTCATACAGCACTTCAATGCTTTCGCGCATTTCCTTAATGCCCTTTTCCACGGCTTCCGTTTCGGCATTCTCCAATTGTGTTTTATATAGTTCCAGTTCTTCCTCAAGCCGTGATATTTCCTGCTCGAATTGGATATGGCTCAACAGATAACCTTGCCCTGACATCTCCTCATAACCATCCTTCAATTCATGAAGCTGGGAATGCAGCTCTGATTGGCTATCTACCAATAATTTTGGGAGCATTTCCATTTTAACTGACAGAAGCGCCAATTTTTCCTTAATGGATAGAACAAGCTCCCTCGCATTCAAATAATTGCCGTTCACGGTCTCTTCTTCATACTTCTGGAGGATTTGCACTACTTCATCCAAGGAATTTTCCAGCTTATCAGCCGCTTTCCCATAATTATGCCTGTGAGCAAGCAGGGATTTCTTCAATTGACGGTAGGATTCTTTGATATCCTCAATTTCCAATCGATTCTTTTCCTCACTGCCTACGAGTTCATTCAGTTCGTATAAGATCTTTTTGATCATTTCTTCGATTTCATTCAGCTTGACTGTAATTTTGCGCTGTACCTCTTTTGATCGGCTGAAACGGTATTTATCGACGAATTCCTCGGCATCGAATAAAAGCTCTTCGACTTCGGGCATATGATCCGTAATGATGGCGTCCCATTCAATGCGCCAGTTTTCGAACATTTCCTCTGTTTCACCTGTCATGTTCAATTGTTTGACTTTAGAAAGCTCTTCCAGCACGGGGCGGTGCATGATGCTTATTTTCCAGGATTCCAGTCGATCGATTTCTTTAAAATATTTCTTTTTGAAAAAATAACCCCAAATGATGAAAATCAAAATTAATACAATTACCCCAATTATGTAATCCATGGTAAGCCCCCTGTTCTAGTCCTTACAGTCTTGCTCGTTTATATCAATTTTAAAAATGTTAAATTTAATGCTTTTATGATACCATGTTAGCAATAATTTTTGACGAGAAAAATGATTTTTTTGTAGAAAATTGCTACAAATACCTGTTTTTTGGGAGGGAAGAACCATGAAAGCTGACGGTCATGTGCACACTCCGTTTTGCCCACACGGCTCTACGGATAAATTCGATGAATATATTACGCGGGGAATCGAGCTAGGATTAAAGGAAATCACATTTACGGAACATGCTCCATTGCCACGAAATTTTCAAGATCCTACCCCTGAAAAAGACAGCGGCATGGACGCTGCCCTGCTCCTGGATTACTTTCAAGAGCTCCGCGTACTGAAAGAACGCTATAAAGACAAAATCCTGATCAAAACAGGCCTCGAGGTTGACTTTATAGAGGGGTATGAAAATGAAACAAAAGCATTCCTCGACGAAATCGGAGAATTCCTTGATGATAGTATACTTTCCGTCCACTTCATCAAGCATCAAAACAGTTGGCATTGCATCGATTTCAGCGATAATGGTTTTGGTGAGATTGCCAATGAACTAGGTTCAGTGGATTCGGTTTATACCAAATATTACGATACACTGGAAAAATCAATTGAAGCTGATTTAGGCATATATAAACCAAAACGGATCGGGCACATTACGCTTGTCCATAAATTCCAGCATCGATATCCGCCGGCATCAAGTTTTGACGAGCGGGTTTACAAGGTTCTCGACATGATCAAGGATCAAAGGTATGAACTAGATTATAATGGAGCCGGGCTTGTAAAGCCGCTATGCGGTGAGCCCTATCCTCCTGAACGATTTGCAAAACGTGCTTTAGATCTCGGAATTCCGCTTATTTACGGTTCCGATGCCCATCAGGCTAAAGATTTGGGTCAGGGCCATCAGGCACTGATTGCAGGTTTTAAAGGGTAACTCATGTAAACACTTCAGGCCGGCCGGCTAACAGTGGCTGTAAGTCTTCGGCAATGAAAAGGGTATCTTGCAGAAAACGTCCGACTTCATTGGCATAAATATTCGTGTAATAGGCTTCCTGCGGGAAGACATGAAGCACATCCATCGCATAATGGGTATGCAGGACAGGGGCCGTCAATAATCCCTTCAACTGCAGCATATACATGGGAACGGAGACCTGCTGGAAACTCCTGCTCTTGATTCCTTGTTCCAAAATATATTGAAAATAAGACTTTTCCTTAGTAAAATAAGTCGAATGAATTTCGCGGTTTAAATTGGAATCGAGTGAAGATTCCCCATATATGAACCGTGCAGCAAGGAAGTTTTCCCTCTGGAAAGCAAGAATATCCTTTACAAGATTCATCAAGCAATGCTGCGGGCCTTTAAGTTCGAGCAATGTCATGTTCTTATCAAGGACCAGGATATACTCTTCTAAATAGGAAATGAAACAGAATTCCAGCAACCCCTGTTTATTCTTGAAATAGTAGGCAATATTTGCAGCGTTCACTTTCGCTTTATTCGCAATATCCCGTATGGATGTAGCATGATAGCCTTTTAAATGAAATAAATGCAATGCGGCTTCCACAATGGCTTGTTTCGTTGGCGTCTGGCGATTCATTCAGGCAATCCCTCGCTTTCTTTGAGACAAGTCTTGTGGACTACTTCTTCACGGAAGAGCCTGAATCCTTTAGTAAGTTCTCGACAATTTCCCAACAATAAAGCATCATGATTAGATAGTGCTGTAAAAATATGCGGAAGACAGGTGAACGCTTTTGTTTAATGTCGAAATGTATCAAGGAAAAAAAGAAAAAAACTATGAACTGGTCCAAAAACAACTACTTGCATTAATCGAAGATGAAACGAACCAAATAGCCAATTTAAGCAATGCGGCAGCTTTACTTAATCTTTTTCTCGATGAGATTAACTGGGTAGGCTTTTATTTATATGAAGAAGGCCAATTAATTCTAGGACCCTTTCAAGGTCTTCCAGCCTGTGTCCGCATCCCAATGGGCAAGGGCGTATGCGGGACTTCAGCGGCAACTGAAAAAACCCTGCGCGTAGAGGATGTCCACCAATTCCCTGGACATATCGCCTGCGATGCGGCATCAAGATCTGAAATTGTCATACCGCTCATGAAGGATGGCAAATTGCTCGGTGTCCTCGATATCGACAGCCCGATAACGGACCGTTTTGACGAAATGGATCAGCAAGGACTGGAGAAGTTCGCTGAAATCCTTTCCAATCATCTATAATGGAAAAGGGAGCGGCAAACCTTGCCTGCTCCCTTTTCCATTACAGGACCCGTTGTACATGTACCCGGTCCTTTCCTGAACTTTTCGCAATATAAAACCCCTCATCGGCCCTTTTGACATTTTTAGCGAAGAATGAAACACACCCATGGCATAGGCACCCAAGAAATGTCTCAAACCATCCATAATTTTTGGATTCATTATTTCATAATGCTTACAATGAAAAAAAACACTCTATAAATTGCATTTTTTTAATATTTTGTATTTTCCTGCTGTGATTCTCTTTATCTATTCCTTAATAAATCATAACTGTCCTTGACTCATTGAGCAGAATATTATACAATACTCCTTGTGTAAAATATTGCAGCCTATGTGACAGCCTTTATGTTCTCATTTTGTTCCTCAATTCAGAGGTGTATCTCGTAACTCTCTGCTGCTAGGGCGAAGGTACATGAAAACAAAATGGTCATGATCGTACATTCACACGGTTTTTATTTTACCAAAATAAAAACATTTAAAGGAGGAGTCATCCTATGGCTCGTTATACTGGCCCAAGCTGGAAACTATCCCGTCGTTTAGGAATTTCCCTAACAGGTACTGGTAAAGAATTAGAAAAACGCCCTTATGCTCCAGGACAACATGGTCCTAACCAACGCAGAAAAATTTCTGAATACGGAATGCAACTGCAAGAGAAACAAAAACTTCGTCACATGTACGGAATCACTGAACGTCAATTCCGTTCAATGTTCGACCGCGCTGGCAAACTTAAAGGTGTTCATGGTGAAAACTTCATGATTCTTCTTGAATCACGTCTTGACAACCTAGTTTACCGTCTTGGTTTAGCTCGTACACGTCGTCAAGCACGTCAACTTGTTAACCACGGTCACATCACTGTAGACGGAAGCCGCGTAGACATTCCATCTTACAAAGTGTCTCTTGGACAAACAATCTCAGTTCGTGAAAAATCACGCAACTTCTCAATCATCAAAGAATCAGTTGAAGCAACTAACTTCGTTCCTGATTTCCTTACTTTCGATGCTGAGAAATTAGAAGGTACTTTCACTCGTTTACCAGAACGTTCTGAATTGCCTGCTGAAATTAACGAAGCTCTTATCGTTGAGTTCTACTCTCGTTAATAACTTCAAAAAACCTCATCCTTGGATGGGGTTTTTTTTTGCACCTAAACACCCTTGCATGACAAAGCCCGGCTGGGATTCAGCCGGGCTTTGAACAATCATTTCACTAATGTGTATTTCTTCTTGCCGCGACGAACGAGGATGAACTCCCCTTCAATCTTGGCAGCTTCCGTCACTACATATTGCAGATCAGTCACTTTCTCCCCATTAATGGAGATTGCCCCATTCTGAATATCTTCACGGGCTTGACGCTTTGATGGCGAAATTTTCGCTTCAACGATTAAATCGACCAAACCGATATCTTCTTTGCTCTCACGTTCGAAGCTAGGGACATCTTTAAAGCCCAATTTGATTTCCGCTGCACTTAAATTCTTCACCTCACCGCTGAATAGGGCGGCAGAGATTTTGATTGCTTGGTCAAGAGCTTCCTGACCATGAATCAAACGGGTCATTTCTTCCCCTAAAGCTTTTTGTGCTTTACGCAAATGCGGTTCGGACTGTACGGATTGCTCTAACTCTTCAATCGCCTCACGAGATAGGAATGTGAAGAATTTCAGGTATTTCACGACATCAGCATCGGCTGTATTGATCCAGAATTGGTAAAATTCATACGGAGTCGTCTTTTCCGGGTCAAGCCAAATCGCTCCGCCTTCCGTCTTACCGAATTTCGTTCCATCCGCTTTCGTTACGAGCGGGATCGTCATACCGAATGCTTTAGCATTCTCATCATTGGATTTCCTGATCATTTCAAGACCGGTCGTAATGTTGCCCCATTGATCACTGCCGCCAATTTGCAATTTACAGTCGTAATTGCTGTATAAATGACCGAAATCAATTCCTTGTAAGATCGTGTACGCAAATTCAGTAAAGGAAATTCCCGTATCCAAGCGGGAAGCAACCGTATCTTTTGCCAGCATGTAGTTTATACCGATGTATTTCCCGTAATCCCGCAAGAATGTAACCATATCGATTTTACCTATCCAGTCATAGTTATTGACCATGACCGCACCATTTTCACCGTCGAATTCAAAGATGTGGGATAGCTGCCCTTTTATGCAGTCTGCATTATAAAGCACTTTTTCCAGAGTTTGCAGCTGGCGTTCCTCTTTTTTACCGCTTGGATCACCAATAAGTCCAGTCGCACCGCCTACTAGCACAAGTGGACGATGTCCGTGCTGCTGGAAACGGCGCAATGTCAAGAATGGCAATAGATGTCCGATGTGCATACTATCCGCAGTTGGATCGACACCACAGTATAAAGAAATTTTCTCTTTTTCTAAAAGGGCCTTAAAACCCTCTTCATCCGTTTGTTGATAAATAATCCCTCTCCACTCGAGGTCTTTAAGCAATTCCATTAAATATTCCTCCTCCATCTTAGAAAAAACCCGCAAAAAGCACACAAAAACGCCCCTTCATAAAATATGAAGGGACGAATGAATTCGCGGTACCACCCAACTTGAGGACATAATATGCCCTCCGCTCAAGACGAATAACGGCCGTCAACCGTTTCCTGCTACTAATCATTTCACAGCAAATGCTCAAGGAAGTAATTCATCATACCATTTGTACCGATTTCCACTAACCACCGGCTCTCTGAAACAGGGATAGTCTGACTACTGGGTCCTATCATCGCGATCATTTAATCATTTTATTATTGTTAATAAACTTTTATCATACATAAGAATCATTGTCAACACCACTCTTACAGATTCTAGAAAAATAAGAAAGATGCCTTTCCCCTACCTGTTATATGCTATAATATATGTGATTTCAGGGGGTATGATACGATGAATAATAATCAAAAAGATAGATTTCTAACAATCTGGAAGCAGCTGACCCGTTTTTTTCAAAATGAAAAAACACACAAAAACGCGCGGGTTACATACCAAGTCATTTGGAATTTAACGCTGATCCTCATTATTGTCGGGATTCTAGGATTCTCATTCGCCGGCGGCGTCGGGGCCGGCTATTTCGCTGCCCTCGTCAATGATGAGCCGGTACGCTCAAAAGAAGATTTAAAAAAAGACATTTACAATTATGAAGAGACCTCTGAAGTATACTTTGCTGATAACGTATACTTGGGCAAGCTTAAGAGTGACCTTGAGCGTGAAGAAGTGTCCATCGATAAAGTTTCCGAGCATCTAAAAAATGCAGTCATCGCTACAGAAGATGAGTATTTTTATGAACATGATGGAGTTGTCCCGAAAGCCATCCTGCGTGCCGTTTACCAGGAATTTTCAAATGCATCCGTCCAATCGGGAGGAAGTACATTAACACAGCAGCTCATTAAAAACCAGGTCCTCACCAACGAAGTATCATTTGAACGGAAAGCAAAAGAAATCCTTCTTGCGCTCCGGGTCGAAAAGTTCTTTGAAAAAGAAGAGATTTTGGAAACCTACTTAAACGTCTCCACTTTGGGACGAAACTCTTCAGGCCGTAACATCGCTGGTGTCGAGTCCGCCGCTGAAGGTATTTTTGGCGTGGAGGCCAAAGATCTGACACTGCCCCAATCAGCCTTTATCGCTGGATTGCCGCAAAGCCCTTTCGGTTATACACCATATACCCAGAAAGGAAAACTGAAAGAAAATCAAGAGCCCGGCATCAACCGGATGAAAACCGTTTTAAAGCGGATGTATAGTAACGGATACATAACAAAAGAAGAATATGATAAAGCAGTCGCATACGACATAACAAAAGACTTTATCGGTAAAACGGAGATGCCATCCGAGAAATATCCATGGCTCACCTATGAAATCGAAAAACGCTCCATCGAAATCCTATCTGTCAGTCTGGCAAAAGAAGATGGATATGAAGAGAAAGATTTAAAGAATGATGATTTAAAAGATCAATATCTAGCACTTGCCGATCGTAAGCTGCGTCAAAACGGCTATCAGATCTATACGACAATCGATAAAAAGATTTATGACAAGATGCAGGAAGTAACGAAAAACTATCCGAATTACGGATACGATAAGACGGCACAAGTCGTCGATCCTGATACGAAAGAAATGAAAACGGTGAGTGAGCCCGTTGAAGCCGGGGCCATTCTTATCGAAAATAAAACAGGAAAAATCATCAGTTTCGTAGGCGGCCGTGATTTCAAGCGGGAACAGACGAATCATGCAACTGCATCACTGCGATCGAACGGATCAACGATGAAGCCGCTGCTCGTATATGGCCCAGGTATTGAGTTAGGAAAAATCTCACCTGGAAGTGTATCAGCCAACGTACCCATTTCCATTCCAGCAGGCAGCAAAGCGTGGCGTCCAGGAAACTATGGCGGCGGAAGCTATACGGGGGTAACGACAGCCCGTGAGGCACTTAAGAATTCCTATAATATCCCTGCAGCGCTCTTTTACATGAAAATAATCAACCAAAGGCCTGCTGCCTATTTGGAAAAAATGGGCTTTACAACTGTAACGAATGGGGATTACTCAAATCTTGCCATGTCATTGGGTGCCATGGACAGAGGTGTAACCGTTGAAGAGAACGTCAATGCATTTGGCACATTTGCCAATTCGGGGGAATTCGTCGATGCTTATATGATCGATAAAATCGTATCGAAAGATGGCGAGGTCATCTATGAACATAAAGCGAAACCAGTGGAAGTATTTTCTCCGCAAGCCGCTTACTTGACGCTTGATATGATGCGTGATGTCGTAAACAGCGGGACGGCCGCTTCGGTCAGAAACCGACTTGCTTTCTCAAGTGATTGGGCAGGTAAGACCGGAACGTCCCAAAACTATTGGGACGCTTGGTTCGTCGCAAGCAATCCAAATGTATCATTCGGTACATGGCTCGGATATGACACACCTAAATCCTTGCAAGGGACCTACAATGGTCTGGAATATAATAAACGTAATATGTATTATTGGGCGGATCTGATCAATGCCGCATACAAAGTCGATCCTAAACTCATCGACCCTGATAAGCGATTTGAAATGCCGGGCGGAATTGTCAACCGTTCCTTCTGTGGCGTTTCAGGACTGCTGCCTTCAAGTGCATGCCAAAAGGCAGGTCTTGTAAAATCAGATTTATTCATCGCCAAATATGCTCCATCCAGGGCGGATGATAGTTTCATAGATGGACAATATGTATCAGTCGGCAGCAAACGCTACGCAGCCCTTCCGCAAACGCCTGGCGAATTCACAAGCGGCGGGTTCATGTTGAATCCCGATTCCTTTGCAGATATCGGACTGAAATATGTCGTTGACCCGGGATCCGTGATTCCTGGAGGCGAAAAATCAGGAAATGTCGTCGGGGCGAAAGCGAAATTGAATGATAATGGCAAAGCACCAGATCCCCTATCCATAACGATCAGTAACGATAAGATTACATGGGGTCTGCATCATGAAGGAGATGTCGTCGGTTATCGTGTCTATAAGGACGGCAAAAAAGTGGCGAGCATCAATGCTGGTGGGAATCTTGTTTACAAAGTCGGCTCAGGCGGTTCCTATTACGTAACGGCCGTAGACATAGTCGGTAAAGAATCAGCCCCTTCCCAACGTGTTGAAAGCGGCGTTAAAAAAGCAGGTTCAAAAGAAGATTCCGCAAAAAATAAAGATGATCGCGGAAAAGATAAAGTAGCTAACGAAGATAAAAAACCAGACTCAAAAGAAGAGAACGGTTCAGATAAAGATAAAGAACCAGAAAATGAAACAAATAAAGATAAAGAGCCAGCCCTAGACAAAGATCAAAACAAAGAAAATACTGATAAAGAAAATCAAGAGACCGACAAAGTTCAAGACACTGTCAATGATAAAGACACTGTCAATGATAAAGAGCAAGACACGGATAAAGCTGAAGAAGAGGAAGAATGACACTCTTTCTTGAACTAAAACAGGCTGTCGGGTTAGCCCGACAGCCTGTTTCCTTATAATCTCCCAAAAAGGCATCCATGAAAGTGACAATGGATGCCTTTTCCTTTTCAATAATCAGCATGACTCAGTTTCTCAGTCCTCCATCGATGATAAATCACCAGTTGGCAAATCAAGTTCCCAAGCTTTCAGGACACGGCGCATGATTTTACCGCTTCTTGTTTTAGGAAGCTTATCCCTGAATTCAATTTCACGAGGTGCCGCATGTGCTGCTAGACCATGCTTTACAAATGTACGAATTTCCTCAATCAACTCATCGTTTGCATCGTATCCGTCACGAAGGGCGATAAACGCTTTGATAATTTCCCCCCGAACCGGATCCGGCTTACCGATGACACCCGCTTCAGCTACGGCTGGATGCTCGACCAACTTGCTTTCCACTTCGAAAGGTCCAACTCTCTCCCCTGCCGTCATGATGACATCATCCACACGGCCTTGGAACCAGAAATAACCATCTTCATCCATATATGCGGAATCCCCGGACACATACCAATCACCTGGCATAAAGTAAGATTCATATTTCGCTTCATTCTTCCAGACGGTCTTCATCATCGAAGGCCAGCCTTTCTTGATGGCAAGGTTCCCCATTCTATGCGGTGGAAGCTCGTTGCCTTGATCATCCACTATCGCCGCCTTCACACCAGGAATCGGTTTACCCATCGAACCCGGTTTGATTTCCAGGCAAGGATAATTGCAGATGACCTGAGCTCCGGTCTCCGTCATCCACCATGTATCATGGATACGGTGATTGAATACCTTCATCCCCCAGCGCACCACTTCCGGGTTCAACGGTTCGCCGACACTTAAAATATGGCGGAGAGTGCTTAAATCGAACCGCTTAACGATTTCGTCACCTGCGCCCATCAGCATCCTGAAGGCCGTCGGGGCACTATACCATACCGTGACACCAAAGTCTTCCAAGGTCTTGTACCAGGATTCAGGCTTGAACCGCCCGCCTACAATGACATTCGAAGTCCCTGTCAGCCAAGGTCCAAAGATCCCGTAAGACGTCCCTGTCACCCATCCAGGGTCCGCTGTGCACCAATACACGTCCTCATCCTGCAAATCAAGGACCCATCTTGCCGTTTGATAATGCTGGATCATCGCATTATGAACGTGTAGCACTCCTTTTGGTTTACCTGTGGAACCGGAGGTATAGTGAAGAATCAGACCGTCATTCCGATCCACCCATTCAATTTCGAATTTTTTGTCGGCTTCTTTTAATTTTTTATTGAAGTGATGGAACTTTCCTTCTTCTTTTATATTTTCCCCCACCAAGAAAATATGCTTTAAATGGGGTAGCTCATCCACTGGGACGCGCGGCAAAAGTTCAGGTGTCGTCACGATCACACTTGCCTCACTATCTTCAAGACGATCCCTTATTGCGCCTTCCATGAAGGCTTCGAACAACGGCCCTACGACCGCTCCCGTTTTAATCGCGCCCAACAATGCAAAATAAAGCTCCGGGGAGCGAGGCATGAAGATGAAAACACGATCACCTTTTTCCACATTTGCAATGTTCTTGAACACATTGGCCGCCTGATTCGTATAATCTTTCATTTCCTTGAATGTATACTTTTCATTTCTTTTATCGTCTTTGTAATAAAGGGCTACTTTATTCTTTTTGTATGTTTCGACATGGCGGTCAATGGCTTCATGTGCAAGATTCACTTTACCGGTTTCAGACCAGGAGAATTCCTTTTCCGTCTCAGACCAGTCAAACTTCTTGTATTTTTCATCATAATTCTTTAAATTAAAATTACCTTCCACTACTGGCAACGCTTTCACATTCATACGACAAACTCCCCCTTCATTCGGCTCTATATTTTTATTATAGTATAAGAAGACAATTTTCTCAATTTTTAAAATATTAAGTATTTCCATATTAGGGAAAATTCAGCTTGCTGAATTTTGAAAATTACAAGTATGTTATAGTTAAGGTGAATTCATGTTGATGGCTCGGAAAGAAGAAGCACTGTAACAAAAGATTCATATATGTGTTGAACTTTCTAAATTATGCCCCTTGTTTTTATGTATAATTTATTTAAGCTTTCCATTCGGTCAGTTTTTACAAGCAATGCTTCTTATACTCCGGAATGCTAGAGTGTAAGATTACTACATAACAAGGGTGGTGAAAGAATGGAATATAATAAGACCTTTTATACTAAGGAACTGCAGACATTAAGCGGGACGCTCATCATCGAAGGGCCGTTGAACGGCGAAAAAATGTCCGCTTATGAGTTTCACGAAGACTTGGTCGCCTTTCGCCCGCCTGCTTTGCAGCATAAAGCGTTAATAGAGATTGCAGACTTGCCTGAGGGCAGGATCTTTATCGCCCGTGAAAATAAAACGATCGTGGGATATGTAACTTACTTATATCCCGATCCATTGGAGCGCTGGTCGGAAATTAAGATGGAGGACTTGATTGAGCTTGGTGCAATCGAGGTCATCCCTGAATACCGGGGTGCTTCCGTCGGGAAGAACCTGATCCGCCTTTCCATGGAAGACGATTCGGTTGAAGACTTCATCATCATCACCACTGAATACTATTGGCATTGGGATTTGAAAGGGACAGGACTGAATATTTGGGACTATCGCAAGGTCATGGAAAAAATGATGAGTGCGGGTGGCCTGGTCTACTTTGCAACAGATGATCCTGAAATCAGTTCCCACCCGGCCAACTGCCTGATGGCCCGTATCGGCAAAAGAGTCCCGCCGGAATCCATCCAGAAGTTCGACCAATTGCGTTTTATGAATCGGTTTATGTATTAAAGAGGCGAATAAGAGGAGGAAGGAAAATGATTGTAGAAACAATAATGAATGAGGATATTATCACCCTCACTCCAACCGATACAATCCATAGCGCTGTCATGATCATCAAGGAGAAGCGAATTCGCCATATACCCATTGTCGATGACAGCTATCATCTTGTGGGATTAGTCAGCGACCGAGATATTCGGGATGCTGCCCCTTCTATATTCCGTACCGCAGAATACAAAAATGATTTACAAAAACCATTATCAAGCATCATGAAAACGGAAATAATCACGGGGCACCCGCTGGATTTCGTGGAAGAAATCGGGGCTGTTTTTTGTGATAACAATATCAGCTGCCTTCCAATCGTAAAGGGAAGGCAGTTAGTGGGCATCATAACCGGTTCCGATTTACTTCATTCATACGTTGAGTTGACTGGAGTCAATCAGCCCGGTTCCCAAATCGAAATCAGAATCCCGGATAGGGCAGGTTCCCTTCATGATATTGCCCATATTTTCAAAAGGCGCAATTCGAATATCCTGAGCACCCTTGTTTATCCTGAAAAAAATGGAACCGATTATAAAATTCTTGTAATTCGTGTACAGACGATGAATCCATTTATGGTGGTGGAGGATTTGAAGAAAGAAGGCTATACCGTTTTATGGCCTAGCCTACCGGGGATTTCACATGAATGATACATCCCTTTTCGTCTATTCGGATGAACTCCTTACCTACAAATTCAACGATGAACATCCATTCAATCAAAAACGGCTTAAGCTCACGCTTGATTTATTAAAAAAACACCATGCCATCAATGATGATCAAATTATCAAGCCCAGAATGGCTACCGACGAAGAATTGGAACTGATCCATGATCACCATTATGTAAACGCTGTCAAATTAGCAGGCCAGGGAAAGCTCCCCCCTGAAAAGGCAGTAAATTATGGGCTGGGAACAGAGGATACCCCTATCTTCCCCAAGATGCACGAAGCGAGTGCCTTGCTTGTAGGCGGTACCTTGACGGCTGTGGATGCCGTCATGACCGGTCAGTCCCTGCACGCACTTAATCTTGGCGGGGGCCTGCATCACGGTTTCCGCGGGAAAGCCTCAGGCTTTTGCATTTACAATGATAGTTCGGTCGCGATTAAATACCTGCAAAAAAAATATGGGGCACGTGTCTTGTACGTCGATACCGATGCACATCATGGTGACGGAGTCCAATGGTCATTTTATGATGATCCCGATGTATGCACCCTATCCATTCATGAAACGGGGCGCTACTTATTTCCCGGCACCGGCAATATTAACGAGCGGGGCCAGGGAAAAGGCTACGGCTATTCATTCAACATCCCGGTCGATGCGTTCACTGAAGATGAATCCTGGCTCGAATGCTATAGGGCTTCTTTTAAGGAGGTCATTGAATTCTTCAAACCGGATGTCATATTAACGCAAAACGGGGCCGATTCCCATTATTACGATCCGCTCACCCATTTATCTGCCACCATGAAGATTTATAGGGAAATACCAAAGTTGGCCCACGAAATGGCCCATAAGTTTTGCGAAGGACGGTGGATTGCAGTAGGCGGCGGCGGATATGATATATGGCGCGTCGTCCCGAGGGCTTGGGCGAGGGTCTGGCTTGAAATGACGAACAATGATATATCAGGTCCCCTATCAAAGGAATGGCTCGATTGCTGGCAGCCTGAGTCCCCTGTTACCCTGCCGGATGAATGGGATGACATGGAGGATATATACGAACCCATTCCGAGGAAGCCTGAAATTACCGAGAAGAATGCCCTGACGCTTGAAAAGGTCCTTTATCCCATCAGGTCTTCCAAGCAAACTTCGAAAAGCAATGAACAAAGTTAGCCAAAAGATCGTTGAAAAACGATCTTTTTTGTCCGGTTGAGAAACAAAAGAGAGTGTCCTCCGGGACACTCTCCAAACAAGTTTATTTCGTTGATTGACGGTTTTCAATCCGATGCGGCAGGATCACTTTTTCAAGACCTTCCTCCACTTGTTCTTTATTCATCAACTTCGTAAGAAGCCTCATCGCAACCGCACCAATGTCATATAAAGGCTGAACGATCGTCGTGATTTGCGGACGCACCATCAATGTCAATCTCGTGTTATCGAAGCTGATCACCTCAAAGTCATCCGGTACATTATACCCTTTGTCCTGTGCGGCATGGACAATTCCAAGAGCCATTTCATCAGCACCGGCGATGAATGCCGTCGGTCTGTCTTCAACTTCCAGGTACTTTTCAAAAGATTCAATTCCTGAATCATATGTATAATCACCTTCAACAATATAACTTTCATCAAATGAGAGACCAGCTTCTTTCAACCCTCGTTTATAACCAGTCAATTTCATTTCATTAATCAGCGCGGAAGGGTTTCCGCTTACAAAAGCGATATGCTTGTGGCCTTTATCAGCAAAGAATGTCACAGCGTCGAATGCCGCTGCCTCATAATCAATATTAACCGATGGAACTTGCCCGCTTTCATCCACCGAACCTGCCAGTACGATTGGAACCGGTGAATTCTTAAACTCTTTGACATGCTCATCAGAGATGTTGCCGCCCATGAACACGATACCATCCACTTGTTTTCCAAGCATCGTATTCAGCAAATGGAATTCCTTATCTATATTCTCATCAGAACTGCTTAGAATAATATTGTATTTATACATCGTGGCTATATCTTCTATGCCCCGTGCCAATTCGGCAAAAAAGATGCTTGAGATATCCGGGATGATGACCCCGACTGTAGTCGTTTTCTTTGAGGCAAGTCCCCTTGCCACTGCATTGGGACGGTACCCTAACTTCTCAATCACATCGGAAACTTTCTTCCTTGTTGCAGGCTTTACATTTGGATTCCCGTTAACTACGCGGGAAACGGTGGCCATGGAAACATTCGCCTCACGCGCCACATCATAAATGGTTATATTATTCATTCATCCATTCCTCCATTTCTTTCATTTTCCCCATAAAAGACCCGAATTATTTCGAAAAAAAATCTTTTATGCGTTTTTCTCTATAAGGAAGATTATTTTAGGAACGATCTGCCTAACAAAATGCAGTCCTACTCTCTTCTCAGTCAAATATTCAATACCCTATTCAAGTATAAAATTCACATAGATATCACTTTATGTATGACTCAATCTTCCGAACAGTTCTCATTCTTGTTATTTATCATACGATAGTAGAATCTTTCCTGCAATCCAATAGTGCTTATTTCGAAGCTTTTTCTGCAAAAACTAGTATTTTACCATTAAAAAAAGCCCTTGCCAAGTTGGTAAGGGCCGTAAGTAGATCATTTTAAAGACTTTCTTAGCTTATACAGTTACCCAGTTCAAACGTTTAATTTCATCGTAGAATTCATCAAATTGTTTGAAGTCCATTTGCTGTGCAGAATCCGATAAAGCAACGGAAGGATCTGGATGCACTTCAGCCATAACACCGTCAGCACCGATTGCAAGAGCCGCTTTAGCCGTAGGAAGCAGAAGATCGCGACGTCCAGTTGAATGCGTCACATCAACCATGACCGGTAAATGAGTTTCTTGTTTTAAAATCGGTACAGCAGAGATATCAAGTGTATTCCTTGTTGCTTTTTCGTAAGTACGGATACCGCGTTCACAAAGGATGATGTTGCCATTGCCCTGCGACATGATGTATTCCGCTGCATGAATGAACTCTTCAATCGTTGCAGCCAGTCCACGTTTTAAAAGAACTGGTTTATTTACAGCACCTGCAGCTTTTAGCAAGTCGAAGTTTTGCATGTTGCGCGCCCCGATTTGGATGACATCGATATGATCGATCGCCGCTTCAATATCGTTGGCACTCACGATTTCACTGATGACAGCCAAGCCGTATTCATCAGCAACACGTTTAAGTATTTGTAAACCTTCCAAACCAAGCCCTTGGAAGTCATATGGAGATGTACGTGGCTTAAATGCACCGCCGCGCATCAATTTCAGACCTTTAGCTTTAATGACTTCCGCTACCGCAGCTGTCTGTTCATAAGATTCAACCGCACATGGTCCGAAAACGAAGCTAGGGATCCCGTTACCTACCAATTCACCTTTAATGTCGATGATCGTGTCTTCAGCCTTTTGTTTTCTTGATACAAGAAGCGTTTTCTTCTGATCATCTTTTTGAAGCTCCAAGCCCAATTTAAAGATTTCTTTGAAAATATGTTTAATCGAACCAAGATCAAGCGGTCCTTGATTATTGGCTTCGATAAGATCCAGCATTGTTCTTTCACGGACCGGATCGTAACGGTTTACACCTTGTTTTTCTTTAACGCGACCAATTTCCTGTACAAGTTCAGCACGTTGATTAATAAGATGTAATAACTGAAGGTTCACATCATCCAGTTGATTACGAAGTCCATCAAGCTCTTTGTTGCTCATTACATATCCATCCCTTCGTTTTTTAAAATAGAAATCGGCTCAGCGGACTCAAACTAAAAAAATCCCATCCGGATTCTCGAACATCCACCCCGATTGTATTATCAATGAAAAATTTAGAATATTTCATGTATGATTAAATCAATTATAAATGAAGTGCCCATAAATGTCACGATATTTTTCTTTAATAATTAAACGCTTTTAAGCATTAAAGTTATGAATGCATAAAATCAGGTGTTTCATGCAGGAAAAACGATTTAGACTGAATATTGGAACAATCCGTTGTAGGAATTATATTGGAAATAGAACAAGAAAGCTATAATTTAATTGATATTTTATCTTAAAGAGCATTGGACCATGATCAAATCGTCTGCCACTTGAACAGGAAGGGCCTTTAAAGAAAAGGTTTCCCCTTGAGACCGTTTAAAATTCACATGGCCACCAAATGGAATAATAAAAGGCCGGACCCCTTACAAAAGGGATCCGGCCTTCATCATTCATTCAGTAATGGCCTTGCTCAATGAATCATATGTAATCCGCCAATGAGATTCATTCCAGGCAGGTTTTCCACTTTTAAAAAGGATGGCCTGAGGTGATTGATGTTTGACATCAAATGTTTCTGCCACATAATTAGATAGTGGACGAGCTTCCTGAACGGCTAAATAGGCCGTTTTAAGTTGTTCGTTCCCCAAGATGTACCTCTCATATTGTTCAAATGCTTCAGCACTGACCGGGCACGTTACACTATGCTTGAAAAGCAGGAATGTATCCTCTTTTAGAAGCTCATTGAATTGTTCTTCTGTTTCGATTTTGCTCATGACCATAAAACAGTCTCCTTTCCTTGTCCATATAAATTTTACCATCAAAAAGGCGATGAAGCCATCAAAGCACTTCACCGCCTTATTCTTCGTCCCTTTATGCCTCTTCATCCCCATTAAAGGAATCCAAGGAGTTTATTTCATTAGATTATTCTCTGTTTCATCAAATGCCTTTTTCGCTTCATCAAGTTTTAATTTTGCCGCATTCTTGTTTCCGCTTGTAGGATCTGCAGGATTATTTTCCGAGTCATTGCCGTTAGCAAAGTTCGTTTCGACGGATACGATAGGAGAATCGGAAGTTCCGGTTACATCTATATCCTTATTGCTGGAATTCGTCGTATCATCAGCCGCGTCGCCGTTTTCTTTTCCCGTTTTTAAGCTTTTCACTTTATTGACGATATTTGAAGATTTGTTGGAAACGATTTCCGTGACGGAGCTTGTTTTTTCTTTTGCAGTATCAGCAAGGAATGTTCCTTTTTCCATTGCCGTTAGTCTTAATCTTTCTGTTTTCTCTGAAATGTTTTTAGCTTGTTCATTGAAGTCATTCCTTAATTCCTTGCCTGTTTTCGGGGCCATGAACAAAGCTGTAGCCGCTCCGATCATCCCGCCGATCAAGGCGCCAATCATAAAGTCCTTCGAATTGATCGAGTCGCGTTCGTCCTCATAAGATTTCTGATAGTCGTTTGCCGCAAATTCTTTTTGAGTCATAATACATTCCCCTTTCAATTTTCAGTTCATTTTTTATTTAACTAGATTTTAAGATCTAGAACGTAAAAACCTTTTTTTAGGCAGGTTATCTGTTTCAAGCGCTTCCCTTTCTAACTCCGCCCTTTCGGCTGGGGTCGGGGCAGACTGTTTGCTTCTGGCCTTCCACTTGTCCCTTATCTCCATGGCTACATTGCTCCATTGTACAATTTGTGAGATTCGTTCTTGATTATTATCAATCTCAGCCTGCACTTTATGGGAAACCTTTTGGATGGAAGAATTAAAGCTAGAGATGGATGTGCCAACATCCTTCACGGCATCCACCACCGTGTTCAGGTTTTCCGACTTTTGCTGCAAATCTTCAGCCAACGTATTCGTTTTATGTAATAACTGAGTAGTTTCGAGCGTTATGCCCTGCATTTGGCTCTCTAGTCCTGTCAGCGTCCGGGCCACACTGTCCAGGGTAGTTTGAAGTGATGTCAGTACCTTTGTTAGGAAAATAACAAGTACCAAAAAAGCTATCGCTGCAACAGCAGCACTTACGTATAAAATAATCTCCATTGGAACACCTCCGAAAAAAATCGACTTATTTAATGGCTGTTAGATATTAATTACCCCTTCCCTATTATTATAAACTTATTTATTTTTTCAATATACCCTATCAAACCCTAATCTGGAAATATTGTTGTCTGCATCCAGTTCCTCCGTGAAATTCATGGGTGACACTTATGGCAGGAAATCGGGTATGATAGAAAAGATAAGTCGAATTTAAACAATGGAGGTATTTTTTATGAAAGATCCCAGAATTGGTACATTGGCCAAAAACTTAATCAATTATTCCGTGAAGCTTCAAAAAGGTGAAAGAATCTTGATCGAAAACTTCGGATTGCAGCGTGAGCTTGTTAACGCACTTGTGAATGAAGCCTATGCAGCAGGTGGTTACCCATTCGTCCTTTTAAAGGATCACCAAGTGGATCGTGCCTTGCTGATGGGTGCCAAAGAAGAACAGTACAAGTTGATGGGTGAGTTTGAAGCAAACGTAATGAAACAGATGGATGCTTATATCGGGCTTCGTGCCGGGGATAATATCAATGAACAATCCGATGTCCCTTCAGAGAAGATGGCGATTCATGGACAGACAGTCGGTAAAGTACATAGAAATATCCGCGTGCCAAAAACAAAATGGGTCGTACTTCGCTACCCGACAAATTCAATGGCCCAATTAGCCAAAATGAGCACAGAAGCATTCGAAGACTTTTATTTCGAAGTCTGCAACCTCGACTATGGCAAAATGAGCGCAGCAATGGACAATCTTGTTGAATTGATGGATAAAACGGATAAGGTCCGCTTAACTGGGCCCGGTACGGACCTAACCTTCTCCATCAAAGACATTAAAGCCATCAAATGTGCGGGTGAGCTAAACATTCCTGACGGTGAAGTATATACGGCTCCGGTTAAAGATTCCATCAATGGTGTGATTTCGTATAATACTCCGTCCCCTTATCAGGGTTTTACTTTTGAAAACGTGAAGTTGACATTCAAGGATGGAAAAATCGTTGAAGCGGTTGCGAATGATACGGAACGCATCAACAAAATTTTTGATACTGATGAAGGCGCACGATATGTCGGTGAATTTGCAATTGGTGTAAATCCTTATATTCTACACCCGATGCAAGATATCCTCTTTGATGAAAAAATTGATGGAAGTTTTCATTTCACTCCCGGACAATGCTATGATGATGCCTTTAACGGAAACCATTCAGACATTCACTGGGACCTGGTCAATATCCAGCGGCCTGAATATGGCGGCGGGGAAATCCATTTTGATGACGTCTTGATACGTAAGGACGGACGCTTCGTTTTACCGGAACTGGAAAATTTAAATCCAGAAAATTTAAAATAACATAAACACCAATAAAAAAAAACGACCGACCCGCTATTAACGGATGGTCGTTTTTTTTATTTTACCTGCAGTGAATGCTCGTAGGCTGCCTGGAACTTTTGAATGTCCCCCGCACCCATGAATAACACGACACTGTTTTCATGATGTTGCAATATTGATGTTGTGTTCTCCGTAATCAGCTCGGCACCGGGAATCTTATCTTGAAGGTCTTCAATCGATAACTTCCCTTGATGTTCACGAGCAGATCCAAAAATTTCACATAAGTATACTTTGTCGGCCAAATTCAAGCTGTCGGCGAATTCATCCAGGAATGCCTGCGTTCTCGAGAAAGTATGTGGCTGGAATACCGCAACAACTTCACGCTCTGGATATTTCTGACGCGCCGAGTCGACAGTTGCAGAGATCTCGGTCGGATGGTGTGCATAATCATCAATGATGATCTGACTTCCGATTTCCTTTTCGGAGAACCGGCGTTTAACTCCGCCAAAAGTCCGCAACTGGGCTTTCACAGCTTCCGTATCCAAGTTTTCATATTTACAAAGTGCAATGACACCAAGTGCATTCAACACATTATGTTTTCCAAAAGTAGGAATAGTGAATGTATCATAGTAATTGTTCCTTACATGCACATCAAAAGTCGTGCCATCCGGAGTGACGGAAACATTTTTCGCTTGAAAATCATTTCCTTCTGCAAATCCGTAAAAAATAACCGGTACTTTCGCCTGAATATGTGGTAAATGCTCATCATCCCCGCACGCAATGATGCCTTTGTTGACTTGAAGGGCCATCGTTTGGAAAGCCTCGAACACGTCTTCGACATTGGCGTAATAATCAGGATGATCAAAATCGATATTCGTCATGATTGCATAATCCGGATAATAGGAAAGGAAATGACGGCGATATTCACATGCTTCGAATACGAAGTAATCAGAATTCACGATACCTTTACCCGTTCCATCCCCAATCAAGAAGGATGTCGGTTTAGCGCCCCCCATTACATGGGCAAGCAAACCGGTCGTCGATGTTTTACCATGCGCTCCCGTAACGGCCACGCTAATGAAGTTTTTCATGAAATCACCTAGGAAGCGGTGATAACGGATAATCGGCAAATCAAGTTCTTTTGCCTTCACGATTTCCGGATGACTATCCGGAAACGCATTTCCTGCAATGATGGTCATTCCAGGTTGAATATTTTCCTCGTTGAAAGGAAGGATTTTAATCCCGGCTTTTTCTAATGCCAATTGTGTAAAAAATTCTTTTTCGTAATCGGAACCCTGCACTTCAATATTCATATCATGCAGTATTTGTGCAAGAGCACTCATACCCGACCCTTTAATTCCCACAAAATGGTAAGCAGTCATAAAGCGAACCTCCACCAATCGTCTACCTGTATGACAGTATATGACGTCATCTTTTATTTGTTTTTTCCATTACGAGACTTGTTAGTAACGCAATTTCTTAATAGGTTTTTCAAGCTCTTATCTTCAATCATTCATCAACAAAAAACTATTATATCACTTTTTTATTCATTCATCCATGTCAGGCAGATGCCAATTTATCAAATCATTGGTTTTTCCCTCAATTAAGGTGATAAAAAAGGGTTTTCACCCTTTCACATTATATTCAATTTCCTTTTATTAGGTTCTCTTAATTAACATGTAAAAATTCCAGTTCTTCTTCCGTAATCAATACATCCCTGGGCCTTGAGCCCCTGGATTCGGAAACGACTCCCCGTTGCTCCATCATTTCTATTAGACGCGATGCACGGTTATAACCGACACGGAAGCGCCTTTGGACACTCGATGCAGATGCCGCCTGCTGGCTCACGACAAATTCACAGGCCTCGAAAAACAGTTCATCCGCATCTTCCGTGACTTCGGCCCTGTTCAGCAAGTCTTCCTGTTCAAACAGGTATTTCGGCTGCTGCTCCAGTTTAACATGGTTTACGACTTGATCGATTTCTTCATCACTCACGAAAGTCCCTTGCAGGCGCACCGTTTTCGAAGAGCCGTTTTCAGCGAATAACATATCTCCTCTTCCCAATAATTTTTCTGCACCGCCGCTATCGATGATTGTACGTGAGTCGACTTGTGAAGAAACCGAAAAAGCGATCCTTGTCGGGATATTTGCCTTGATCAATCCAGTTATGACATCGACTGAAGGTCTTTGAGTGGCTACAATCAAATGGATGCCGCAGGCACGGGCCTTTTGCGCAATCCGGCAAATCGCTTCCTCTACATCAGCCGGGGACATCATCATTAGATCTGCAAGCTCATCGATGATCACTAGGATATAAGGCAGCTTGCTTGAATATTGACCGGCTTTTTCCGCTTGGTCATTAAAGCGGGTGATATCACGCACACCGGCATGTACAAACAATTCATAACGCCGTTCCATCTCCTCTACAGCCCATTTCAACGCAGCCGTAGCCGCTTTTACATCGGTTATGACTGGACTGACCAAATGCGGGATCCGGTTATATGGGGCGAGCTCGACCATTTTCGGATCGATCAACAGTAATTTCAATTCCTGCGGCGTCGCTTTATACAGCAAGCTGACCAGCATCGTGTTGATACATACACTTTTCCCCGATCCCGTTTGCCCGGCTATCAATCCATGCGGCATCTTTCTCAAATCCGTGATAATCGGCTGACCGGATATATCGAGTCCTAAAGCCACGGCAAGCGGTGATTCATGCTCTTGAAACTCAGTACTTTCCAAAACCTCACGCAAAAATACCGGTTTGCTTTTCCTGTTCGGAATCTCGATGCCAATTGTATGTTTACCCGGAATAGGCGCTTCCATCCGCATATCCTGAGCAGCAAGGCTTAATTTGATGTCATCCATCAGGTTCGTCACTTTATTCACCTTCACTCCCGGCTCCGGATGCACCTCGAAACGAGTTACTGCCGGTCCTTGAGTGACATTGACGACCTTTGCACGGACATTGAAATTTTTCAATGTCTCATCAAGTAATAAAGTCTGTTCCTCGAGCCACTCATCATCATGCACAGCATAAGTGGGAGGTGTCAGCAATTCGATATTCGGAAACACATAATATGGATTATCCTCCGCTTCCACGGAGCCAAAAACTGCAGGGGTATCGCCCTGGCCACTTTCTGCTGCCGCCTCTGTATAAACTGCTTCTTGATACCCATTTCCGGAAATGGGGGATTCCTGTTCCAAGAGCGGCTTAGTGACCGGGCTGGAACCAATATTGGATTCAACTGTATTTACAGGCACGGCGGCGATTTCCGAACCAGCCTTAGTGTCCAAAAAGGTTGGTGTAATGACCGGAGTCCCCTCTTTCGGCATAACTCTGCCTTCCTCTTGTTTCCGTTCAGGAATGGCGGATGGTTTCGCTTGTCCTGTCTCCGTTTCAGCAGCATCATTCATTGGTCGCTTATCAGGGGAAACTACTGCCCTTTCCGAATTAAGGCTTTTTTTTTCCGGCATCATTTTATTCATGAAGCTGTTTTTTT
This sequence comes from Peribacillus sp. FSL P2-0133, assembly GCF_037975445.1. Classification (NCBI taxonomy): domain Bacteria; kingdom Bacillati; phylum Bacillota; class Bacilli; order Caryophanales; family Bacillaceae; genus Peribacillus; species Peribacillus sp. FSL P2-0133. The sequence continues at coordinate 4,330,484 of NZ_CP150254.1, forward strand.
CCCGATCTTGCTTAAGCATCATCACATTAAATGGGATATGTTTTTTCGGACGTTTAGGCTGCACTTCAGGTATTGCCTCAGATGGATCTTCAGGCAGTGTCCCTTGACTAACGGATGGTTGATTTGATTGTGCAGCAACCTCCCCAGGAACCGATATAGCTTCAGGCGGGGTGTCGTCCGCCTGTTCCATGATGGATACAGCGACTTCGCGTCCAAAATCGACCTGGTCCTGTTCAATAGCCTCTTTTTCCACCGCAGGCTCAATTATGTCAGGCTCGCTTACTGCTTCTTCTGGCAGTGACTCAATGGAATTCCTACGAAAGAAAGCGGGTATCTCCGAATCTTCCCTTTTTTTTTCAGCTTGTTCCGGTATAAGAACGGATGGTTCTATCGTCATTTCCTCATGTGACACTTCTTTTGAGATTTCAGGGATCGGTACCGGAATCTCGATATCGGGTCCTTCTTTTTTAAGGATGGGCATTTTGCTTTCTAATTCATATTCGACAATTTCTTCAGAAGGGACTGTTTTTTTTTCCGGACGACGGAACCCATAAATGGGTGAAGGGATTTCCGTTGGGCGGAATGGAGTATTTGACGGGACTATTTTTGAGGTTTCCTCCCGGTCGAAGCTTCTCCGTTTTGGTTCAGTATCCCTTACAGGCCTTCTCGTTGTTTCTTTGGTCACATTCTTCCCCTGTTTGGGTTCACTTTCTTCCCTGTTTCTTTCCCTAGGCTTTCTTTTATTCTGCTCCCGGTCTGGAATGAGCGGAAACTTGAACTGTCCTTTTGGATATTGAAACAGGATTTTCGTATCCGGGTCTGGCGTCTGGGACATTTTTTCCACTTTTTGATTGTAAACCTTTATTTCTTCTTTCTTTGACTTAGAAAGCTTTGAAAAATCCATTTTCTTTAATGTCTCTTCATCAAGCGGCTCATCTATAATAATTTCTTCGATTTCAATAATTTCCTCTGCTTGGAACCATTTTTTCATCTTATTTAGCCATTTCAAAACTATCACTCTTTCTACATCTGTAGTTATGTAACTAATTCTACCAGTTATTTTAAAAATATCGAGAAAATTTAAGCTGAATTGGGATTAGCATCTTTTTTTTTTATCGTATTCCTGCTAACTTAACGTATTTCGCAGAACTCCTACCCTATTAAACCCCTTTTGGAATGAGTTTAAACCTATTAATTGCGAAATAACATTAGCCCCTAGTCTACTATTTAAATAAAACACCGCTGTTAAATCGCGTTTACAAAGAGATTAAGTTTTCATGCAGCCTTTGAAGCAGACTGGCCAATTCATTGCAACATCCTTCATGAAACCGCCGACGGCATCCAAATACCTGCCGCAACCCATAAAACACCGTTCGTTAATACCGAACGGTGTTTTGTGGGTTTCTGCGTTTTTTTTGCAAACAAAGACCAAAGGTACTATTTCCATTCATAAAAACTGCATACAACCTGCGCCACTGATTTGGAAGCGATCAAAAGGGCATCCTCATCAATGTCGAATTTAGGATGGTGATTGAAATATGCCTTCTCCACCCCTTTCGGTTTACAGCCAATGTAAAAGAAGCAGCCAGGAATCTTTTCTGCATAATACGAAAAATCTTCTGAACCAGAGAAAACCGGAAATTCCACAACCTTCTTAATATCTTTGTCATCCATGCTTTCCAGGCTATTTTTCACGAATCGCGTCAGTTCAGGGTCATTATATAACGGAGGATAATCGGGAACATATGTAAGTTCGCACTGAACATCAAATTCCGTTTCTACCCCTTTAACGATCCGGTGGATTTCCTTATCGATCAGCTGTTGGGTCTCTGCTGTCATATAACGAACATCCCCTTCAATTTCTATACGATCTTTAATGACATTAAAGCTTCCTTTTCCATCGAAGGAGCCGATTGTGACTACACCCATATCAAAAGGGTTCAAGCGACGGCTGATTACGGTTTGTACGGCTGTCACGAAATGGGCGCCTGCCACAATGGTATCATTAGCCATATGCGGGGAGGATCCATGGCCGCCTACACCCTTTATCGCTAACTTGAAATAGGTCCGTCCAGCCATCGAATAGCCGCCGCGATACCCGACAACCCCTGCTGGATGAGAAGGAAATAAATGGATTCCAAAAACAGCATCCAGTTCATCCAAAAACCCTGATTCCATAATGCTTTTGGCTCCTCCGGGGGGTGTTTCTTCTGCATGTTGATGAATTATTTTGATCGTACCTGATAGGGAATCTTTCAGCTCATTGATGCAGTCTGCCAATACCAATAAATAAGCGGTATGCCCATCGTGTCCGCAGGCATGCATGACACCTTCATTTTTTGAACGGAATGGAACCTCCGCTTCTTCTGAAATCGGCAGTGCATCGAAATCGGCACGGAGACCTATCGTTTTCCCTGGTTTTCCACCTTCGATCGTCACGATGATCCCTAATCCATTTCCTACATTCGTTTGAATCGATACATCTTTCCCCTTATAAAAATCAATGATATATTTTGCCGTTTTCTCTTCTTTGAAGGATAGCTCCGGATTCTCGTGTAAATGACGGCGGATTTGAACCATTTCCCCTTTACGGGCTTCAAGCATGTTCATTAATTTGCTTTTCACATTCACGATTATTCTCCCCCATTATTTCAAGTTGATTAGCATATTAGTAAGTTCCATGTTCGCTGTAAACCTTCTGTATGTAAAAAGCCAAATAAAAAAGGACAGAGAAGGGTTCCGTAAACTTACCGCTCCCTTCTCTGTCCTTTTACCTGAGAGATTAACTCCATTTTGGTCATGGAGGTTTCCCCGTTGGTGGCACACTTCCTGCGCGCTCTCCAGAGTTGCGTCCAGCTGCGGTACCATTTACCTGAGAGATTTGCTCCAAGGGATATTTTTGGAACTTGCTCCTTCGGTGGCTCAATGCTTTGCACTCTCCCACAACGTTCATCCGCTCGTTATATTGTTTTATTCCATATTTTCAAAATATTACAATTATATTATCACCGATTAAAAAATAAATATCAACTCTAAGGGTCATAAACTCTATTAAACTTTAAAAGGACCGCTGTCAGATGCTGACACGGTCCTTATGTATTCAATATATTATTGTTCACGCTTTTTGTTTTTACCCATAATGAAGATGGGCTCCAACTCATTTTCTTCGTAAAGAAATGATAGAGCCGTTATTGGAACATGACCGCTGGCAAAGAAGCTCATCGCCATTTGCGCAAGAATATCATAGCCCGTATCATTCTTCACATCGGCAATGATGATGACGTCCTGATGGGGAATGGCCACAGCCATGGTTCCCTCGATCTTGTCCTTCATTTCCCGAAGCCATGATTCATTCAGGATCCTGCTGGCATCATAACCATCATTCGTGTTCAAAAAATAAAATGCATTACCTGCAACGATATCCGACTTCATTTCAGTGGAGAGGGAACGGGCATTAAAAAGGGCAATTTCACGGATCCTGTCACCCTGCCAATTTTCCCGTTGAATCATCTTTTCATCTATAAGACGGTAGGTTTTCCCTAAATCAAGGGCATAAAAAATCCGGGTTTCAGCCGTATGCTCATCGAATAAAAATGGATTTCCTTCTTCCGATTCCATTGGAAAGGAGGTCGAGCGGATGACTGGGAAAATGAATTTCTCCTTGCCTTCCATGCTATGTTCTCCCCCCATCACATTCAGGGCCTCTTCCACGTAATAGATAATTTCATCGATGGCCTTTTCCTGTACGTTTTCATAGTTAGCAAGTACAGGAGGCAACTCGATGGTGATACCCTTCCCGGTCTTCACATTTTCCACCCGTAACGTATCTTTCTTGCTATCGAATTTAAATGTGCGATTTTCATCTTTTAAACGTTCCTTCAGGATATTTTTCAGCTTCGTGCTGTCCATTTTCATGACTGACCCTCCTCTTCATTGAAAAATCCCCAGCGAGAAGGGGATATTGATTATAGTGATTGTATGAATTCCTCAATTTGTTCTTGCGTTTTACGATCCTTGCTCACGAATCTGCCTAGCTCTTTACCATTATCATACGCGATGAAACTTGGTATACCGAATACATCATTAGCCGCACACACATCGATGAATTCATCACGGTCCACATGAATGAATGTAAAGTCAGGAAATTTCGTTTCAATCTCCGGCATTATCGGTTCGATTACACGGCAATCCCCACACCATGTCGCCGAAAAAAGAAAGATATGTTTGCCTTCATTTTTCAATGCATCATATTGCTCAACGGTTTGTAAATTTTCCATTTGAATATTCCTCCTGCTCTAAATGACACCTTAGTTTTTATAATCCCATCATACCAGACTCTCCAGAAATCAACCATTAATACGGATCGGTTGAAAGGCAGGGGTCAGCTTATTTCTGGGGCACGGATGAAACGATTTCCATCATTTGTTTTGCATCGGTTTTTAATTGGTCTTTATCCGTTTCGGTTGTCAGCTTCACCCCGCCGATTCCCACTGCAAGCTCATACTTTTCTTTCGGTATCTCTTTGATCGAGATAAAGCCGAATTTATCTTCAGTCTGAAAAGAATGCAGCATTACATTTTGATCATCTTGTTCCTTTATCGCCAAATATATCACGGAGCTGTCTTCTTTTTCATTTGGATTGTCAAATAATATATAAATCTTATCACCTTTTTGTAAAATCAAATTATTATCATGTTCTTCCACTACTTTAAAATCCTTTGGCAGATAGACCTGAATTAGCCCCGCCTCTTGATTGGGCTGTTTTTCATCGTCACGAAAAGCCACTTCAGCAGCCTTCATAGCCTTTTCGGTTTGTCTCTCGATACTTGAGCAGCCCACAATCAAACTGCTTATCAACAGAAAAACAAGGATATTCTTATTCGATAAAGCCATCGTCATTCCTCCAGCCGTCTCTTTTACTACCTTATGGATAATATTATCCTTATTTATGGAATTCATCCATTTTCTAAAAAACATGGTACAATGAAAGCAATTTTAATACCGAGGAGGAAAACAATGAAGTTAACCGTGTATCTTGCTGGGGAGATCCATTCAAATTGGAGAAGTGAGCTGAGAGATAAGTCCGCTGCACTGAAGCTTCCTTTAGAATTTGTAGGCCCGATGGAAAATCATGAACGCTCCGATAATATCGGTGAAGATATCCTCGGGGAACAGCCGAATCCCATCCTGAAGGATGCGGCCGCTTCCCAAATCAATAATTTGCGGACAGGCCTTTTGATGAAAAAAGCTGATCTTGTCGTCGCTCTGTTTGGCGAGAAATATAAACAGTGGAATACTGCCATGGACGCAAGCACCGCCATTTCCCTGGGTAAACCGCTTATTTTGATTCGTCCGGAATCCCATCATCATGCCTTAAAGGAATTATCGGAAAAGGCGAGTGTCACGGTAGAATCCGTTAACCAAGCCATGAAGGTGCTTTCTTATATTTTTGAAGAAGGGCTGTAAATCCCATTGTCCCTTAACTGTCCAGCTCAAGTATGAAAGACTGATCATTTATAAAGAAACGAATAAAAAGCTTGCAGGGCCTCCCCTGCAAGCGAAAAACGAATATTTTATCTTATCCCTTTTTAATGGGAATCCAAATTTCGGAGTAATAGTCAGGGTTTGAAGCGTCGTCATTCGCGTATACTTCCAATTCTGGAGTTCCGGCATGTTCATAACCGCTGGTAGGGAACCATTCGGAAAAAATTCGTTTCCAAGCTTGTTGGATGGCATCCGGCATAGGTCCGTGAACTTCGAATGCAACCCACTTGGAAGCCGGTATCGTAAGGGTTGAAAACTCTTCAGGCACTTTCCCGGCATACTCTGCACCTATCCAATAATCCATCGTTTCATTTTTTTCCACAGCCCGCTTATCGACACATACACCAATCAAGCCATCTATTTGGCCATTGTTCAACTTCGCTAACCTATCTCCTGTTCCATCCGAATTCACTTTCTCCCACAACTTTGGAATCCCGATCAAATTCTCTTCATTAACCAAAGAAAACTCTTGCTTGATTCCAATCAATTGAAAGGAATCCCTTTCAAGGATATTGTATTTCATCGGTTTTGCCCCTTTCAGAATCACCTGTATCACCAGGCGTTCATAGAATTTCAGCTTCCCCATATACTTTCGGGCTTCGCTTGGAGATACCCCATGCTGCCTTCGAAAAGCTTTTGAAAACGCCTCGGGGGTGTCATAGCCATACTTGTAGGCTAAATCAATGACCTTGCCATTTGTTGATGAAATCTCCTGGGCCGCTAAGGTCAGTCTTCGACGACGGATATAGTCACCAATGGTTATATCCGTTAAAATGGTGAATGTCCGTTGAAAATGAAAAGCTGAGGCATTCGCCTGCCTGGAAATACTCTCGATCGTCAGGTCCTCCAATAAGTGCTCCTCGATATATTCGATGGCCTTTTGGATTGATTCAACCCACCCCATTTCGCTCCCCCCTTGTCACTATACTAGCAAGGCCGCTCAATAAAATCCTGTCCGTTCCTGCTCTGTTTTGGCAGTGTTCGTTTCCATCATTCGAAACCCGCTTTTCCATGACAGTGATTCAAAAATCCTGCTTTTTCATTTTCAGCTTATACTCGTGTTGACCGGCTAGCATCCTCATGATATGAAGGAACATTTCCCCCCTGGTGATTCGCTCATTTGTAAATACGCCGATCGCTCCTTCCTTTTTGCTAATATTCTCTTGCCTTGTGAAGGCATCCATCACCGGGCCCAACTCTTCACCGTCCAGCAGCTTCTCAGCAACAATTCCCGGAACTGGGATTCTCGCTCCGGCAGCTACAAAGACCTCACCGTCCCTTGTTGCCATTGCACCCCAATTACACAGAAACAGGGCTTGTCCCATTTTCACGACACCGCCTTCAAGCCCGATACCCATTTCGGCATCACTGTGAATCAAGCAGTTCCGGGCACGTGTCATTGCCCCCTCCATCGTTTCCTCGTCTGAAAAAGGCTGTTCCGGGACCCCGCTCTCCACTTGAAGCGAAATGATTTCTGCATCTTCATATACACCAAGCACGGCACTTACTTTCGCCGGATTTTTACTGCCTACTGCTATTTTCAATATAATTACCTTCCTTCTATGTAAAAAAAGCTGATGGAAAAGGATTCATGACAGCACCCCTTTCCATTTCAGCTTCCACTATCAACCGTTATTAATCAAGGTCTCGAATGTCGTTTTATCACAGGAACGAACCAATTTCCCAATCAGTTCACGTGCAGCGGCATAATCATCAATATGAATCATGGATGCATGTGTATGAATATAGCGGGAACAAATGCCAATCACCCCGCTTGGAATGCCTTCGTTTGCAATATGGACTTGCCCTGCATCCGTGCCGCCTTGGGAAACGAAATATTGATACGGAATCTCATTAGACTCGGCCGTATCGAGGATGAATTCCCTCATGCCGCGATGAGTGACCATCGAACGATCGAAAATGCGGAGCAGTGCCCCTTTTCCTAGCTGGCCAAATTCACTTTTACTGCCGGACATATCGTTCGCCGGACTTGCATCCAAAGCGAAGAAAAGATCCGGTTTGATCATATGAGCTGCAGTTTGCGCACCCCGTAACCCGACTTCCTCCTGGACGGTTGCCCCGGAATATAAGATATTCGGTAACGTTTCACCTTTTAAATCCTTTAACAATTCTATCGCAAGTCCGCAGCCGTAACGATTATCCCACGCTTTTGCGAGGATTTTCTTCTCATTGGCCATAGGAGTGAATGGGCAAATCGGTACAATCTGCTGACCTGGCTTAATGCCGATTCTCTTCACATCTTCCTTATCATCCGCCCCGATATCAATCAGCATATTTTTGATATCCATTGGTTTTGAGCGTTGCGATTCATCAAGCAAATGGGGCGGAATCGAACCGATGACACCAATGACCGGACCGTTATCGGTTATGATCTCGACTCTTTGGGCCAATAGCACTTGACTCCACCAGCCTCCCAAGGTCTGAAAGCGTATCATTCCATTTTCTGTTACTGAAGTGACCATGAATCCCACTTCATCCATGTGTCCGGCAACTAGTACAGTCGGCCCATCCTCATCGCCTCTTTTTACGCCAAATATTCCGCCAAGGCGATCCTGGACGATTTCATCCGAATACTTTTCCAGCTCCCGCTTCATGAAACTCCGAACTGCATGTTCATTTCCCGAGGCTCCCGGTAATTCCGTCAATGTTTTAAAAAGCTCCAAAGTCTCATGATTCATTTTTCTACCCCTAACCTATGTATTGTTTCTTACTATTTTACAGAACTTAGCATCGTGATACACTAGAAAGTTCTAATTTATCAGTTAATGGGTAAAATTTCAAATTATTAGTCAAATAAAGCGTTCTTCTGTATACTGGAAGAAGCGATTTTAATAAATGCAATGGAGGAGAAATCAATGAATTGGAAAACGTTTTTACTAGGTACTGCAGCAGGGTTTGCTGCTGGCTATGCGACAAAACAACTATTGGATCAATCAAGTAAACCTTCTCCCGATAGAGTCTTGGCCCAAGTGAAGGAAACAGTTAAAAAGGATGGAAATATATTTGGCTCATGGATCTTGATGAAGCCGGAGAATTATACAAAAAATGACTTGGACTATGAAGTGTACAAAGGCGGGATCACTAGAAACACAGAGGGTAAAAGCGAGCAATTCGAGTTTGTTGCAGATGCATCAACAGGAACGATATTGGAGCTTAATGCGCAAAATGATTGAAACAACAACAGGAGGGCCGTCAAAATGACGTCCTCCTTTTGCTTTCCCTCTTATCGCTTCCGTTTCAATTCGGCTATTATCTCCTTACCCGTTACATCCCATTTGATGGCACAGTATTGGGCATCATGATAAAAGCTATACCAGGACCCATTTTCCAGTCCGGATTTCATCCACTTTTCCTTCGCCTCGATGGAAGTCATGGGATAATCGTCATAAGCGAGGACCCAGAGGACATTCGCATGCGCGTGCGTCGGCATGATATCTGCCATGTGAATCAATCTATCCCCACCATCCTCAATGATGATGATCGCATGTCCATCACTATGCCCCCCGGTATGGATCATTTTAATGCCGTCCGTAATTTCCTGCTCACCTTCAAAAGGACGTACAAGAGAAGCGACAGCCTCCCAGTTTTCTGCCCAATATGTACTTTTTGAACGAATATTCGGGTTTTTCATTTCCACCCATTCAGTTTGGGTCGTAATGATTTCTGCACGCTCGAAAACAGGCACCCAAGTTTCACCTTCACGTTTCGTCAAACCGCAGGCATGGTCGAAATGTAGATGGGTCATTAAAATGTAATCGATATCATTTGGCTGAATCCCAAGTCTGCCAAGATCTTCGACAAGATTGGATTCCTCCGTCACCCCAAAATTCCGTTTCTGCTTGTCATTCAGCTTTCCATTGCCAATACCGGAATCTATAAGCATGTTCAATCCATTGGCCTGCACCAAAATCGGATCCGTACGTAGCTCGATTTGGTTATTTTCGTTAACAGGATACTTCTTGGCCCAAAGCGGTTTCGGTACAACACCGAACATCGCACCGCCATCCAAGTGAGTCACACCGCCATTCAACCATGTTAATTTAATTTCCCCTATTTGCATCGTTTCCATTTTACCCCTCCTCTTCCTTTAGTTTAACACCCACTTCCATATATTGAAATCGATAAAGATCAAGTCACCCTCCTGAATGAAATACACCGCCTTAACAAGAAAAAAACCAGATGCTGTGCACCTGGTTTTTGATCGATGATTATTGGAACATTGCTTCCAATCGGTATATCCGGTTGCCTTTACTCGAGAACTTTTCTTCATATTCAGTCATGATGTTGCCTTCAAAACTGCTATTGTGAAGATCAAGGCTTACATATTTCAAGAGCATGCCGTACTCGGAAATACTTTTCAAAGAAGATTCGAATAACCCTTGGTTATCCGTCTTGAAGTGAATCTCGCCTTTGTCTGGCAGGATGCCTTCATATACTTCGAGGAAGGTCTTGTATGTTAACCGACGTTTTGCATGACGTGATTTCGGCCATGGATCAGAGAAATTCAAGTAGACGCGGTCCACGTCACCTTTTGCAAAATAGTCCCCTAAGTTCGCTGCGTCAACATTCAACAGCCTTAAATTTGGAACATCCGCTTCAATCAGCAAGTCCAAAGCAGCTACAATGACGCTTCCATATACTTCAATTCCAATGAAATTCACATCAGGATGGGCTTTTGCCATTTCTGTGATGAAACGGCCTTTTCCCGTACCCACTTCAATATATAACGGATTATCGTTACCGAAAACTTCATGCCATTTACCTTTATGGCTCACTGGTTGCTGAATTACATATTGTGGAAAATCATTCAAACGGTCTTCAGCCCAAGGTTTATTTCTTAAACGCATGATGACACCCCTATTTATAATATAATCGTTCAAACCATAACACGAGTGCATGGATTCCCGCAAGTTGATTTTTTCAGGAAACACACAACGAACAAATAAAAAAACTGCCGGCCATCCAGGCGACAGTCTCTGTAGTTTTCATGTATAAAACTTTCAGCAAAACACACCATAAATAAGTGAAGGGCAGGCGACAACCACCTGGGAATCCCTTGAATCATATTTAAGAAAGGAGAGGTATTATATGCCGCTTTCCCATGAACATCAAATGTCACTATTGAAAGATATATTGACCAACCATCAAACAGACTGCTGCGGATCCGTTTCTGAATGTGAACAGGTTGAAAGGCTAGTCAAATCCTTAATGATCAATATGGAAATTGACAGCAATGTGAAAACGATACTGACGGAGATTTACGAATACAGTCAAACAGGCATCGGTACTGCCGATTTAGATGCACATATTTCAACCCACCAAAACGACCTGTCCCAGTGGGTGGATGATATAGATCAATTCTGATCAGCCAACCATCAATAATGCTTCCAGCTTTTGCAGTAATTCATTTCTTTCCTCGTAACGCTTTCTACGATGATGCCATTGGATGGAAAGCACAAGTTGTGAAACCGTGTGCCATTTCATCCTCATCTCCAGGCCTGCGTCAAGCTTCTTGCCGTAACGGGCAAGCCATTGATTCCATTCTTCCCTTGGGACATAAGAATACAGGAGTATGCCGAGGTCAATGGCCGGATCGCCAATGACCGCTCCGTCCCAATCAATCAGGAACAATCCGTCAGTTTCGGTCATGAGCCAATTATTATGGTTCACATCACAATGACAGACGACTTTTTCGTCGCATTCAATCAACAGGAGATTATTCTGTAAAAAATGGATGGCCTGCTTGATAATCGGAATATCCGTAACATCCGAAGATAACCCGGTTTCTATGTCTGTAAGTATACTTTCAGGTCGTAAAGGGGATTTCCCAAGCCTTTTGAGCATGCTTAACAAAGGATCGGATTGATGAATTTTTTGAAGCAGCTTTGCGACTCTTATATTGTTCATTTCCTGCTGAGATAGCTCCCTGCCTTCCATCCAATGCTGGGCCGTAATTACATCCCCATTTTCCAGGCGTTTTGTCCACATTAACTTTGGAACAATGCCCTCAGCCGAAAGAACAGCTAAAAATGGCGATGAATTTCGTTTAAGGAAGAGCTTCTGCCCCTCTTTCTCGGCAATAAAGGCTTCTCCCGTAGCTCCTCCGGCAGGGGATATATCCCACTCCTGACCTAATAAATGTTCCAACTGGTTCACCTTCGATTTCCTCGCTTAATCATACAAATGTGGGTACGTTCACCTAGTGTATGTATTACCACTACTTTGAGTCCATGTTTTATAAAAAATCCGCCTGCTGGCGAAGCTGCATATATACTTGCATCGGGATGATACCCGCAATTAAAAACATCCTCATTTAGAGAAATAAAAAAATAGCTATTGAGCAATTAAACAATAGCCATAAATTAAATTTTAGTTGAAAAACGGTTTCTTCGTCAAGTACTATAAAACGATTATACGCATAAAACAAAAACAAATAAATCATTTCATATTTTTGTATGGGTTATTACCCTTGAACATGACGCGGATTTTCTCTTTCAGAACCACTGCAGCTACTTCATGCGTACCAACCATTTCCCCATCAGACTGGATTTTTACTGACCCTTGATTCTTCATTTTTATCATTTTACCGGCAAAAGAATCAACATTTTTCATGCTTAGGTGACCGCCCCAAAAAACGGTGATGAAGACGGTCAATAATTTCAACAAAGTAATATCATGGACCGCAATCACGTTCAACCTGCCATCATCCAGCTTCGACATCGGTGAAATTTTCATCCCACCGCCAAAGTAGGGCTGGTTCGCAATAACAATGAACCAAACCTTTTTCAAAAGATGCCGCTCACCATCAATGATCAATTCCATGCAACTGGGCTTGTAAGTAAATATCTTTTTTATAAAAATGAACAGATAAATTAATTTACCCGCCCTGACAAAATTAAACCATTTTTTCAGAGCGGAACGTTCTGCTTCATCGGAAATTTCAGCATCAATGCCCATTCCCAGGCTGTTCACGAAATAACCCGCCTTGCCATTCGTCTGAAACCGTCCAATATCAATGGCACGGAAGGCATTATCCTGAAATAAAGAAAGAGCTTCTTCCACACTCTTAGTTTTTTGAATGCCCCTTACATAATCATTGCCGGATCCAGCCGCAATGGAACCGATGATAGCGTGAGGGAAATCAATGGCGCCATTTAACATTTCATTAATCGTGCCATCTCCCCCGACAGCGATCACCCTGGTATCCTGATTCGTCCCTGATAGAATTTCCTTCGTCAATCTTAGCGCATGCCCCTTTTCACGTGTAAAGAACACCTTATGGGGAACAGCTTTTGATTTCAATATTCCCTCGGCTTTTTTCCAAATCTTCAAACTCTCTTCATTTCCAGCCATTGGATTGACAATGAAATATACCGTTTCATTAAGGCGCGGCATGCTCATTTCCTTCTGTTTGGTTATGATCGGCTTCCCATTCAGGTCGCAGGCTGGATGTAGTTTGGCAATATTCAAGCAATGCCTGCGCCCCTTTTAACTGCTGTGCCTTAAGAGGGGACGATATAGCCCGCATCCTTTCAAACCATTCCGGGAAGGTCCGTTTATCCAACATCGTAATATCATAAGGTGCTTCGGGATAATCGACATATCCATTCCGGGATAAAATCACCTTTTTAATCGGCATGTTCACTTCATATAGCTCAAATAACTGGGAGACGATGTTCGTCATTCGATTTGCACCCAACAAAGGGTTGAGCACTTTTTTATCAGGATGCTTATGATGCCTGCGGACCCAGAACCGTTCACTCGAACCGATGAAAGCAGCGTCTTCTTCCGCTTCCAGAAAAGTGATGCACCAAGCCTCAACAGGGGTCAATAAAATGACTTCGACTTCAACAGGTGCATTTTTCAATAGAAAGATAGGTTTATATAATACGAGAAACGTATCCGGAAAACGCTGCAGAAAAAAGCGGAGCCTCTCATCCAAAAAGAATGATTGGTCCACAAATGACTTTTCACGAAGCGTCGAACTCCCCCATTTCATTTGAAAACGGAGTAATTGATTTAAAAAATTTTGCTTTAATTCATCCAGACTGGCCGGTCGGAACGGAAATCTTAATGAAAAAACATTAGTATCTTCAACCTGGTTCGGTATTAGCAGTTCTTCTGCCTCTGCCTCCTGTTTACCTGTCCGGTGGAATATGCCTTTCACCTTATTAAACAGACCCTTTGACTCTTCCTGAGGCGGATCAAATTTGACCTGTGTTTCACTTTCAGTATGTTCGCTATACAACCGAACCAGCTCGCCCGCATTATAAGCAGCCTTCAATTTATTCCATTGCTGTTTTTTCAACCGTGCAAATTGTGTTGGATAATGATAAATATCCTGCTCATACCGGGAAATATAATCCTGCATCTTTATGAGCTGTGCCATTCGACCACCACCCATCTCTTACTATTTTTGAAGGTTTATCGTGAAAATCTTTTCATATGAAGGGGAAGCTCCAAGATGTGTTTGATATAACGCAACCTGAACTGCTTCAAAATGCTTATCCTCCAAATTCGCTATCTGGCGAACGCTCTCCAACGAAAAGGGACTATCCCCCTCGAATTTTCTTGCAAGCGTAATATGAGGCTTAAACGGCTTTTTATCAAGTTCAAAACCTGCTTCGATACAAGAAGTATAGACTTTCCTTTGAATGGCAAAAAGCCTTTCTTGCTGCTTGATGCCTGCCCATAGAATCCTTGGACTCTCACTCTTGCCAAAACCGCCGATAACACTGAGTTCCAAGCCGAATGAGGCCTCATTGGCAAGCTCGTTTTCCACACGCCCCAAAGCATCCTCTTTCAATGTATCGGGAGCATTGCCCAAAAATGCCATCGTAATATGATAATCGGCTGGATGCAGCCATTTCTTAAATGGAAAGTCTTGCTTTAGTTGTTCCGTAACAGCATTTAAATAAGCCTTAATATCATCAGGCAATACTAAAGCAAAGAAAAAATGTGTATTCATGGTCACTTACATTCCTTCCTATTTTCCCTTTAATTTTACCATAATCCCCATTGCGTATACCTTTTCTTGGGCATCCTAATAAATATTCCCTCCATCAGGAATATTCCCAATCTACGGATAATACACAGATCCAGGCCGGTTTTTTCGGGCTGGGTGGATAAAACGAAAAAGTCAGCAAAAATAAAACAAAAAAGGACCAAAAAATTGGTCCTTCCCTGCCATTTCTTCCTTTAGCTGAACAGTGTTTCGTATAGCAGGAACAAGTTCAGTCCAATGATAAGTACAGCTATAAGCCAGGCGACGCTCGAGGTGATTTTATGGTTGACCAGGCTGCCCATGATTTTTTCATTGCTTGTAAACATGATCAATGGCACTAAGGCAAACGCGATGCCAAACGAGAGTACAATTTGACTCATCACAAGTGCTTTGGATGGGTTCACTCCCCATAATATTATGAGCAGGGGCGGAACGGTGGTGATGACCCTTCTTAAATAAATCGGTATATGTCTTTTAATGAATCCTTGCATGACTACATCACCTGTCATTACACCAACGGATGAGCTTGATAAACCGGCAAATAATAATCCTACTCCAAAGAACATCGCGACTGATGGTCCAAGCATCGCACCGAATTGTTGATAAGCAACATCCAAGTCCTCTACAAGTATTCCATTCTTATGAAATAGGGCAGCTGAAACTATGACCATGGCGGCATTGATCGCGCCTGCTATCAACATGGCGATGACAATGTCAATTAGCTCAAAACGATAAATCCTTTTTCTTTCCATATCGTTTTTTCCGACTATTCTTCTTTGAGTCAAAGAAGAATGAAGGTAAATCGCATGTGGCATAACGGTGGCTCCAAGCATACCGGCCGAAAGTAAAATACTGTCCACTCCCTCGAACTTTGGAGTGAAGAGTCCTAAAACAACGGCTGAAGTGTCAGGTTTTGCATAAAAAACTTGAGCACCAAATGCTATCACAACGACAAATATCATGACCGTGATCAGAGCTTCGAATGTTCGATAACCTCTGCGCTGGAATTCCAGAATGGCAAAGGAACCAATCGCTGCAATTATTGCCGATGTGATAAGCGGTAAGTCAAATAGCAAATAAATCCCTAGTGCAGCTCCTATGAATTCAGCTAGGTCGGTTGCCATTATAACGGCTTCGGCCTGAATCCATAATAAGAAAGATGTTTTTTTCGAAAATCTTTCCCTGCATAGCTCTGGAAGGTTCTTTCCAGTGGCTATCCCCAATTTAGCTGATAGTGATTGGATTAGCACAGCCATTAAATTGGATGCGAAGATAACCCATAATAACGAATAGCCATATTTTGATCCTGCTGTAATATTGGTCGCATAATTCCCTGGATCAATATAGGCCACAGCAGCTATAAAGGCAGGCCCTAGATAGGGAAGAAGTTTTTTTATTCCTCTCGAAGAAGATTGATGCAACACATCGGACATATCTATGTCAACTCCTTTTTATACGCAACTCAAATTGTTGTGGTAGGTAAACTTTTTAGGTTATTAGCAATTATATTCCTGGTTCTTGAAAATGTCAAAAAGGGAGGATTGCATAAGGTGGTAATTAACGTAAACGGGGATTCGGTGATGGCCATCTGCTTCGGCTACACATATAAAAAACCCTTTGCCAATAGTGGCAAAGGGGCTTTTATTTATTTAACGGAACCGCATTGCTTCTCGATTTCCTCGGAAAACAGTTTCTGCAGTCTTTTGGTTATCGGACCGGCTTCCCCGGCTGCAATCGCTTGGCCATCGATATTTATAATTGGTGTCACTTCGACGCTTGTGCTTGTATAAAGGACTTCGTCGGCTGCCATCATGTCCTCGACGGTGAAGGCTTCCTCGACATATGGAATCCCATGATCAGCGCAAATTTTCAGCATCACCTGACGGGTAATCCCATTCAGGATCAAGTTTGTGGCCGGATGCGTTTTAAGTAGTCCATCCACCACGATTGAGACATTGGACGAACTTCCCTCCGTCACCGTACCATCACGATGCTGGATCGCTTCATCACAGCCGGCTTCTACAGCTTGCTGTTTAGCCATTATATTACCCAGTAGATTTAAACTCTTGATATTACAGCGCAGCCAGCGTATATCGTCGGTGGTAACAGCCTTGACCCCTGGCTTTATTTTTCCTGTATAAGGCATTTCCTTGGTATAGGCAACAAAGACCGGTTCCACCTCAGCAGTTGGAAATGAGTGTGTACGCGGAGATACGCCCCTTGTCAGCTGCATATAGACGATACCGTCCTTCAGTTGATCTTCAGCGACCAGCTCTTCCATGAGTGCTTTGATTTCCGCTGCAGTAAAGGAAACTTTCATCTGTATCAACTTCGCACTGTCCATCAGCCGGTTAAGATGCATCTCCCCCGCAAATAATTCGCCATTATAAACCCGGATGACTTCATAGACGCCATCACCGAATTGATATCCCCGGTCTTCAATATCTACCTTTACTTCGTGCCTGCTTTTAAGGTCGCCGTTAAAAATGATTTTCCCCATGTCTTTCTCCCTCTTTGCCTCTTATTTAGCCAATTCATGAATGGCACGTGCATAAATGGACGTAGCCTTAAGCATATCTTCAATATCAATATATTCATCTTTCTGATGCGCAATGTCTTCGCTGCCTGGGAAAAGCGGGCCAAATGCAACGCCTTCTTTCAATGAACGGGCGTAAGTGCCGCCGCCAATCGAAAGGAGTTCAGCTTTATCACCTGTCTCCGCTTCATAAACTTCCTGCAACGTCTTAATCAAGAAGCTTTCACTGTCCACATAATGTGGAGTTGAATGCGAATTGGTCTTCACTTTCAAATTATATGCCGCAAGTCTTTCTTCCAATGCCGCCTTTTGTTGTTCCCACTCAAATGTCACCGGATAACGCATGCTGAAACCAATCGAGCTGTCGCCTTGTTTAGAATAATTGAAAACGCCGGCATTGACCGTCAATTCTCCTGTTTGCTCATCCGAATAAGCCACACCTAAATTATTTCCGCGGGAATCTTCAAACAAACGATCCTTTATGAAAGTGAAGTAGGCTTTCGCATGCGGATCAAGAGTAAGATCAGTTAAAAATACGGCTAAATGCAGACCTGCATTCTTTCCATTTTTCGGTTCCATCGCGTGTGCCGAGACACCATTCATTTCAAGCAGCACTTGATTTTTTTGCGGAACTGCTTGGCCCATCAATGAGTATTTTTGCAAATAATCCTGATAGTTTGCCACCACTTCAGCAGGGTTGGCCGCTTCCACAATAGCCGTAGCAAAATCCGGTACCATATTCGTCCTTCGACCTGAAGAAAATTCCATAACATTCACTTCAGAGTTCGTGCCATTTCCTGCATCGGCAGGGTGTATAACCGAGAAATCCCAGATTCCTTTTTCCGCACTGATGATCGGGAAGTCAGCATCTGGTGCGAAGCCGATCGAGGGCATTTCCTCCACTTCAAAGTAACGGTCAACGCAGCGCCAGTTCGATTCTTCATCGGTTCCAATGATCATCCTCACACGTTTGTTCAAAGGTTCTCCTAGCTCCCGGACCAGCTTCATCGCATGATAGGCAGCCATCGTCGGCCCTTTATCATCGATTGCCCCACGAGCATATATGCGGCCATTGCGGATTTCAGCGCCGAACGGATCCGAACTCCAGCCATCTCCCTCAGGTACCACGTCGACATGGCATAATATCCCGATTAACTCCTCGCCTTCACCCATTTCGATATGACCAGCGACATTATCGACATTTTTAACAGTAAAACCGTCTTTTTCGCCTAATTGAAGCATGAAATCAAGCGCTTCCTTCACCCCTTTACCGAATGGGGCCTCCTCTGTCGGATGTTCTTCATCCAGTACACTTTTTATTTTCAATAAGTTTTGTGTGTCCAGTAATAAGTCCATTTTCCGTTTTTCAACTTCTTCTCGCCAATTCAATTCACTCAAAATACGACAACTCCTCTTTTATATATATTTTTCATTTTATCACTTTTACTACCTGATTCGCCAAGCGTTGCTACCTATTCTTCGTATTCCCGTATTATCGCCAACATAAAACTACCGATAAAATTCCCTGCATTAATAAAAAACACCCTCTTTTATTAAAAAGAAGATGATTTCATTAGACTATCAGCATCCATAAGCTTTGTTACTTTTCGGTTCAGCCTTGGGATGTATAATGCTAAAAACACGGAACGTCCTAAACTGAAAGCCAGGAATGCAAGCCATAATCCATGATTGCCATTATGCGGGACAGCCATGAATTGGACAAATAGAAAAGCCAATAGTGCAAGGAGCATTGAGTTCCTAACTGGAACGGCTTCTGTCGCACCGGTAAACACTCCATAAAAAATGAGTCCGATAAAGGCACTGAATGGGAACAGGACTATCCAAAGTCCATATTCATGGGCCAGTTCGATGACGCCGGGAATGTTCGTGAAAAGGAGAATGACCTTATCGCTGAATAGATAGTAAGATGCGGCAAGTATGAACGAAGCATACAAGCCCCACCGCGCCGATAGTGAGAGTGTTTTTTTATAAAGGTTTATATCTCTCGAACCAATCGCCTTCCCGACCAGAAGACTCGACGCGTTCGCGAAGCCATCAAAGCAATAGGCCATCAGGTAATGGATTTGAATGAGTACGGCATTGGCCGCCAGTGTCTCTGTCCCGAAAGTGGCTCCCTTGGCCGTAAAAAGATTGAAAACCGTGATCAGGCAAATGGTCCTGATGAATAAATCCCTGTTGACCACCATCATTTTTTTCAGGGAAGCCCGATCGAACCCCTCCCGGAATGAAAATGAATCCGGTACGTTAACCGCTTTTCGGATGACCCACAAGCCCAGCAAAAAAGCGGAAATCTCTGATATCAATGAAGCGGCAGCAACCCCTGATACAGACCACGAAAAGCCATTTACAAAAACGAGGCATAAGACAATATTGATCAAGTTCATGAAAACTTGAATGAACAAAGATGTTTTTATCCTGGATTTCCCGATTAACCAGCCTAAGATGACATAGTTCAATAATGCAAAAGGTGCACCCCATATCCGGATGCCGAAATAATCTGCGGCAAAGGCGGAAACGTCCGATTCCGGACCGATTGCGCCTAACGAGATATTCAATATGGGTTTTTGGATCACGATAAAAAGCAGGCCGATGATCGCGGCAATGAAAAAAGGCCGAATCAAGGCCATCAGGCTTTGCTTTTCATCCCGTGCCCCCTCCGCTTGTGCAGCAAAGGCAGATGTACTGACCCGTAGAAAACCAAAAAGCCAATACATCGTATTAAAAATTATGGTTCCGACAGCCACCCCGCCAATATAAGCGGGATCACTCAACTTTCCAACCACAGCCGTATCGACCGCACCGAGCAAGGGCGTACTCATCGTCGAAATCGTAAGCGGGATGGCCAAGGAAAGATACACTCTGTTATTCATAAAATGATGTCCTCCTATGTACATAAAAGTTCTGAAAAGTTAGAATTGGAATCGCGTTATAAAAATTTGTATTCAAAGTACAAAAAGATTGCAGTATTCAATTTTAATTACTATAGTTGAACATATGGTGCTCCCCGGCATGCATGAGATGCCTCTACAAGATTACTTGTGAATCGTTTCAAATAGAACGGGTAAAGCTATTTAGATATTGATAATTTACGGTTTCAATATAAGAAGATTGAAAGATTGATACCGCTTTCAACCTGCACAATTATGGGAAGTCCATTTTTTACAGGCATACATGCACTTTTTATCGACCAAGAAAAAGGAGATTCGTAAGCCGGAAAATAAAATGCTTGACGGATTCTTGAAGGAGTTATAGTATTGCTCGTTGATAATATAACTTTTGCACTATGCTTGAACATATATTCATCGTTATAACAACTAATTAGGAGTGATCATGATGGGAAGATTGACTGATAAAGTAGCCATTATCACTGGCGGAGCATCTGGTATGGGCAGGGAAATGGTAGACCTATTCACAAAAGAAGGAGCACAAGTCATTGCTGCTGATATCAATGAAAAAGCTGTAGCTGTTGTGAATGAACTGGATAATGTCCATGGAACTGTACTTGATGTATCTTCAGATGAAAGCTGGAAAAAGGTGACCGATGAAGTTATCGCTAAATTTGGCAAAATCGACATTTTGGTAAACAATGCCGGTATCTCAACAGAAAAAGGCATTAACGATACGACATTGGCCGATTGGCAGCTAATGTTAAGCATCAATGGATTTGGACCATTCCTTGGAATGAAACACGTTGTTCCTCACATGGCTAAAGAAGGTAAAGGCGCAGTTGTAAACATTTCTTCCTTCACTGCTCAAATCGGAATGGGCTTAAACTCTTACTCAGCTTCAAAAGGTGCCGTTCGTGCTATTTCCAAGGCTGCCGCAACGCAATATGGCCGCATGGGCGTCCGTGTCAATGCTGTATTCCCTGGTATCATCGAAACACCAATGACTCAAAAATTAGAAGAGTCAAAAGAGTTAGTGAACCAAATGATCAAAGCAACTCCATTACAACGTTTGGGTCACCCGGCGGATATTGCAAATGCAGTGCTTTATCTAGCATCCGATGAAGCTTCATACGTAACTGGTGCCGAGCTTGTCATCGACGGCGGATACTCAGCTCAATAAGCAGAAATGGAAAATCCCGTTTCTAAAGATCCAGAAACGGGATTTTCTGATTCCAATAAAGAAATTTGGGTAAGTTGAAATGAGTCACGTTAACACACCAATGAAA
The DNA here is from genome assembly GCF_037975445.1 of Peribacillus sp. FSL P2-0133. Lineage (NCBI taxonomy): Bacteria > Bacillati > Bacillota > Bacilli > Caryophanales > Bacillaceae > Peribacillus > Peribacillus sp. FSL P2-0133. Next base: position 4,351,784 of record NZ_CP150254.1, read on the forward strand.
TAACCAAAAGTCGTAAATACCAAACACCAGCTGAAAGCCCCTGCTCCTGCAAAAATAAAGTACTTGCGTTTCCCCATTCCATTCATCCCGGAAATGTAACTGGCGAAGTGACGGACTCCTGGAATGAAATAGGCTATGATGATGGTCCAAGGACCGTATTTATTGAACCATTTCTCCAATCTCTCCAACCTCGCGGGGGTCATTTTGATCCACTTACCATGCTTCCTCAAAAAAGGCTTCCCCACCTTTTTTCCGATGAAATAACTGACAAGCATCCCGGATATCGAACCAAGGAAACTGACAAGGAATGCTCCCTGGACATTCAAAACGGAAATGGATGACAAATAGCCGACAAAAGTCATCATGAACTCATCAGGTACCGGCAAGCCAATAATCCCAATGGCCAACAGTCCATATATCGCAAAATAACCATAGTTTGATATTAAATCTTTTACAATATCCATCTAAAGTACTCCATCTCAGCACCCTTTTTTAAAGTAATCCATATTTTACACGGGCCTGGGTAACGTGATTACTTCTTTTTAATAGGATAACCTAATTTAACCCAAATGAGTTGATTTTCATAAAAAAAACAGAAAAAAAAGAAGAATGGACACGTTTTTTGTTGAAATACCTGTATGATAATACTAATCAATGTTTCCTCTTTACGTAAATGAATAACGGCAACAATAAAGCGGACTCGATACCCGAGTCCGCTTCTTCTTAATTCACAAGCTTTATTTCATTGATTGGCCAATACACTAGATTCGCCTTGCCGACAATTTCATCGACGGAAATCGTGCCTATTTCACGGCTATCCAAACTATTTTGGCGATTGTCCCCCATAAGGAACAACTGGCCTTCCGGCACTGTCATGCTGCCTGTAATATCCTCCAGCTTGAAGGATTCAGTCAGCGGCACCCCTGCCATCTGATTCTTATATTTGTCCAAGTATGGTTCTTCATAAGCTTTCCCATTAATATAAAGCGTATCGTCTTTATATTCAATATGGTCACCTGGCAGACCAATTACCCTTTTTATATAATCTTTATCTACCGTTGCATGAAAAACGACAATGTCAAACCGGTCTATATTATCGATATTCGTTCCAAACTTGGTAAGAACAATTCTTTCGTGGTCTTGCAGAGTCGGCATCATTGACTCACCGTCCACGACAATCGGTGCAAAAATATACGTTCGAATTAAAAAAGCTAGAATGACTGCAATCAATATCGCTTTTATCCATGAAAAAACTTCTTTTCTTTTTTCCAATCGAAGTCCCTCTCTCTGTTTTTTATTCATGTCATTATATCATAATCCATTAATGATCACGTCATACAAATACCCGCATTTTACACATTATCAATTACTTCCATTTTCCATACTGGATTTCGATGCTTTCCAACTCTATTTCCCTGCGCTGCATTTTGGCTGGACAAATTGCATTATATGTACGGACTTTCTCATTTATTTCAGCAATTCGTTTCTTAATTTCAGATTCAGTTCCATTCATTTTTTTCAATCGAACCAATCCTGATAGCTCTTCCCGAATTTCTTTTTGCCATTTTATCCAAAGCGGAAGGTAACCGGCATCCATGGCCTTCGTCAAGAAGTTGTCATATATATTTCCCGATAGCGCCGACTCCGGAAGCGGTTTTCCAAAGCCAGGATTATTCTTCAGCCCGCCGTCTCTTTCATATTCCTTAAAAATCTGATCCATCCAGTTCACATGCCCTTGTTCTTTGCCCATAAACAATCCCCCTTCAGATCACTTCGCATTACATGTATTTACAATTATAACATTTTTATCAATATTCGCTCCACCCTGGAGGATCAATCCTTGAACACTTTCTACTATTATATATGCATATCTTTCAGCCAAACACATTCTGACAGCCAAAAAAAGGATTCCCCTATTGCGGGAATCCCATTTTGCCTTCTATTTAACTGTGATTTTCCGTTTTACTTCTGCCTTGTTCTTCGATTTATCCGTAACTGTGTAAGTCAATGTATAGGTGCCTTTTTTCTTCGTATTCACAGTCCCTGTTATTTTGATCTTACTTGTTAAACTTCCATCAAGATTATCTTTCGCGGATACACCTGATTTAGGATTGAATGTCGAGTTATAGGCAATGGTTTTGCTATTGGCACCGGAAATGACCGGCTTGGTGCTGTCTACCGTAATCTTTCTTGTGACTGTCGCAGTATTTTTCGATGAATCAGTGATTGTATACTTTAATGTATACGTTCCTTTTTTCTTTGTATTCACCGTACCTGTCACCTTTATTTTACTAGTCATGTTGCCATCCAGGTTATCTTTCGCAGATACGCCTGATTTAGGGTTGAATGTCGAATAATAGCCAACGGTTTTACTATTGGCTCCCGAGATGACTGGCTTGGTGCCATCTATCGTGATCTTTCTTGTGACTGTCGCTGCATTTTTCGATGAATCGGTGACCGTATACTTCAATGTATAGGTCCCCTTTTTCTTCGTATTCACTGTACCCGTCACTTTGATTTTACTAGTCAAGCTGCCATCGGCATTATCCTTGGCACTCACGTTTGTTTTTGGATTGAATGTAGAATTAAGTTTGATGGTTTTATTCCCGGCACCGGAAATCACCGGCTTGACTTGATCATAAACGGTTATTTTCCTTGTGGCCTTGGCAACATTCCCAGCTTTGTCAGCTACCGTATAAGTCAAATTATAGGTGCCCACTTTCTTGGTATCCACCTTACCTTCCACACGTATGGCACTCGTTAAGTCACCATCTTTATCATCCTTCGCCTTCACGCTGGTTTTAGGATTGAAAGTTGAGTTGAATGGTATCGATTTACCAGCTGCCCCTGAAATCACAGGTTTATTCGTATCCTTGATGGGCACGACAACCGATGGACTATTGGAGATGTAAGCCGATGAAACATACCCCTTAATACTCTTGTCCTCCGTTTGTACTGGGTAAAAGACAAATTTATTTCCCTTAGATTCGTGATAGTCAAAATTCCCTGTGATGGTCAAGCTTGTATTTGGCGGCACAAGTACTGCACCTGCCGTAGTGCTTATTTCTTTCCTGATATTCGCACTGGATGTCGTCACAACTTTGTCTCCTGCCTTGAACCAATAAACAGAGTCATGAGTTTGATCTGTCAGTGTGTATTCAAGATTTTTAAAGATGATATTTTCGGTGCTTTCCCGGTCATATTGAAAGTCCGTTGTTTTGAATGGATATTCGGCCAGTTTTGTGCCATCCAAATCCAAATAACTTTGTTTTTCTATCTCAGCAAAAACTTCCTCTTGGTAGGCATTCGGATTTATTTTCCCGTTTTCCTGGTAAAGAGGACTGTTAACCGGTTTTGTCCCATTGTATGCCATTACAGGGAAATACCAATTTTCGATGACCCTTCGTCCTGCACCTTTGATCTTGGGCAAATCCCTTCTTGAATACATATCACCCAGTACCTCGACGCCTGCCTCGATATTGTAGACTATATCATTTTCCAGCTTTTTCTGGTCATACCCACTTTTATTGGTAAGCTGCATAAGACCGATACCGCCATCGCCGGATATAATCGGTTTACCGTCCTCATTAAATTGCCTCCAATCCCCGTTTTCCTGCGTAGCCACCGCTTTTACAACTTCAGGGGGGATTTCGGCCTCAATTGCCGCATTCGTCAGTAAGCAGTTAATCTGCTTATGGGAAGGATTTACATTGGATTGAATCTCACCGAATGATGAACAAGCATTGGTTATTCCAGACTCCGCAAAAGCCTGTCCATTGAACAAACCGATCGTTAAACAGGTCAGTGCTCCAACCTTCATTAAAGGTATCTTCATCGATCGAACTCCAGTCTATTTATATTTAAATCTATAATAATAGTAACATGATAGACTGGTGATTGCAGGTATAAATAGGTATATTCCCCTAAAATATCCTCACAGCACAAAAGGAGCTTACCCGCATTTTCGGGAAAGCTCCTTTGTTTTCAAATCACACTATGTATTGTGTCGGATCAAACGATCACTTCCACCGGTTCCCTCGGCTTCCTTACAAGGCACATGATACCCGGTATGATGAAGAAAATAAGCGGCCAAACATGAAAGATCGTCAGAATGCCCGTAATGATCAATAAGATTCCGGCTCCCTTCGCTTTGCCGCCTTTTAATAGAAAGATAGCGATCAAACCGCCTGCCAATGCAATAAACAGCGATATGATTCCCGCCCATAGTATGCCCATGAACAACTTGATCGACATATCTACCTCAGACGAGGAAAACTCAGAATCTGTCATTAAAGAGTAGTCCATCATTTCTTTCATATCGATACTGTTGAGATAAACGGCCGCAATGATCGTCATGATTAAAAAAATCACAGCGATACCCACGCCTAAGATACTTAATACGAATTCCCATGTCCGTTTCATTTACTTCGCCTCCCTGGAAAAGTCACGTATATATAATACCCAATCTGTGAAGGAATAAAAGACTTTTATTCCTTACTCCTCAAAATCTTATGAGCGTCCATCATTTGGTAAAGTCGACCAAATCCATTCAACGCCCATCCCTGCCCTAACGACCCGAAGAAAGGGCCATCAGTCATCCCTTTTTTCAATCGATCATGTAATTCATCTCTTTTACTTTCCAGGTTATTCACCTTTGTCATATATTTTATAAAGAAATGGAACGCCTTCACAACCATTACGAATAACAGAACAAGCAGGGCAATGTAGAATAATTGCCATAAATATCGCCAATATTAAACATGAAGTCACCCCCTGTCATTGAATGTTAAACATCAATTCCGGAAATCCTCAATAATAGCAGTAGGTGAGGCTTTTCGAACTTTCCTAATTAAATGATAACACGATAGGCCATAACACTGAACGCAAACAACATTTCAACGGGTATGAATAACGAATCCCTTCCAAAGGAAATAGACTCTGTTTTTATCAGAGCCTAAAAAACTTTCCTATTCAAGATCAACTCCACCAATTGTTCGACAGACGGTTCTTTCGGCATCATATCCAATGTAAATCCATAGTCTTTAAGTCTATTGCCAGTGCTTTCCCCGATTACCCCGATGGAGGCTTGATTTAGCAGCCCTTCAACATCCACATCTGCCTTTTTCCCATATTGCATCAGCATATCAACTGAATGCCGATTCGAAAATAGTACCGTTCCGACAGCTATCCCGTCCAGCATTCTCGGAAGAATTTCAAGGAATCTTTCATCGACGAATTTATCGACTGATTGAAAATAGTCTCCGTCCCCATGAGCCGGATCTCTTTGATCTCTGTTTCGATCTCCAACAACCAACAGGGTTCCGGCTTCCGACATCTCGGATTTGAGTTCGGCCATCAGTCCCCGTTGCTGTAAAACTTTTTTCGATTTCCTTGATAACACATAAAGTTTAGAAGAAATCCGGCGGAAATCAATAGCATGTTCAGTGAGTGAATCCAAGAATCCATGGACACTTTCGGGCGAAGTGAAGAGAATCCGATCATACAAAAGAAAAGAGAGCAGCTGACTTTCATCTATTTTCACTTTGGCCGCATTCCATTTAGGAAACTCGATGACTTCGCCGCCAAGTTCATCCAGGGTTTCTGCCAAGGAACTTTTTGCCGTCCCGGTCCGGGCCACTAAAAACCGTTGCCCAAACAGTGGCTTCTTTTCGAACCATTGCAGTTTTCCCCTTAGTGAAATGATATCCCCGACCAAGGTGATCGCAGGATTGCCAAGCGACCTTTCACTTACCCTTTCGACGATATCATCCAAAGTCCCCTCGACACTTTCCTGTCTTCCATAAGTGCCCCATTGTATGACGAGTGCCGGCGTATTCCCCGGCTTTCCATGATTAATCAAATTTTCGCGGATATACGGAAGGTTGGCCACACCCATATAAAAGGCAACCGTATCTATACTTTTCACAAGCCCGTTCCAATCCATATCCTTCTTCGTTTGGTCATGGCCCGTCACCATCGCAAAGGAACGTCCATAATCCCGATGCGTGACGGGGACTCCCGCGTACATGGATGCAGCAATGCTGGACGTAACCCCCGGAATGACTTCGAATGGGATTCCCACATCTTTCAACGATTCAGCTTCCTCCCCTACTCTTCCAAAAACGGAAGGATCCCCGCCTTTCAAGCGAACGACCCGATGCCCTGCCAGTGCTTTGGAAACAAGCAGCTCATTGATTTCCCCTTGAGTGATGCCATTCGTATAAGGTGTCTTGCCACAATATATCAATTCACAATCGAGGGTGGCAGCCTCTAACAATTTGGGATTTAGCAATCTATCATATAAAATGATGTCCGCTTTTTCAATCGCTTTTTGACCTTTTACGCTAATAAGGCCCACATCACCCGGACCAGCACCAACAAAATAGACCTTGCCCTTGGTCATGCCGAACTCACCCCTATCTGCTTGCTATTCCATGATAATATTTCACCAGCTCCACCATTGCACTGCCCATCCGCTGATCTTCAGGATATATGACCCGCTCGATCCCTTCATCGATTACCACCTGTGCCGTTACCTTTCCGACCGCAAGAGCAATTACATCTGATGCAAACAGGTCGATTATCTTATCCTCCACACCTTGTTCACGGACAAATCTCATTAAATTTCGCGGCTGCGGTGCACTCGTGAACACAACCGAATCGATTTTGCCTTCAAGGATTTCTTGGATCAGCTGCTGCATCGTTTCTTTTTCGGGCGGTATATGTTCATATGGCAGGATTTCTTTATGTTCCACTTTTTGTTCATCCAACCAGTTCATCAAAAGAGGAGCCGGATCGCCGTGAAGCTGCAAAGCGACCTTTACACCTTTAGACAGATGACCTTCCAGATTGCGAACAAGCCCTGCCGTACTGCCATCATCATCCCGGATTAATGGCTGCAGGCCAAGCTTTTTCAGCATATTCACCGTTTTATAGCCCCTGGCTGCAATTTTCATAGACTGCAAGGCTTTTATGAAACGATCTCCCGCTTCCATCTTCACTGCCGTTTTATATAATAATTCCGTCCCCACTCCCGTCGTAAGGATGATCCAATCGAACTCCCCTGCCATCAACCGGGTGACATCCTCTTCCAAATGGGAATCATCCAGGAATACCGTCCCCTGTGCCGGGCGTACGAGCGGGACTCCCCCAAGATTTTGAACGATTTTACTAAGTTCTTCCGTCTTCCGCGCTCCCAATAAAGCAACGGTCCTGCCATTAAGCTTACTCATCCATGCCCCTCCTATATGTACATTCAATTAAATCCATCTCACCCATTATACAAATTTTCAGTCTTTGAAACTATAAAAAACGAATTCCATATCAAAATCAACGCTTTTTCTTTCTTTTATCCTATATAAATTCAATGGAAAAATGGATTAGCAGCATTTTTCTTCTTATTAGTCTCACCCTCGTGAGTTTCGAGCGAGTACTCGTAAGTTTCGAGCGTTTACTCGTGAGTTTCGAGCAAATACTCGTGAGTTTCGAGCGAGTACTCGTAAGTTTCGAGCGTTTACTCGTGAGTTTCGGGCTTTTACTCGTGAGTTTGGAGCAAATACTCGTGAGTTTCCAAGGAAGTAATATTTGACCTGGAGTTCACTCCAGGTCATTTCGCTTAAAGAACCAGGTTATGAATGGAACGTTTGTTAGAGTAGTAATTGTTAGTTCAATAAGAAATATCATCACATACGTAAAACTTCATTTCCCTATTTACCTTTCCTAGCCAGTAAAAAAGGCCGCCACCAGGACAGCCAGATACAAGATTTTCACTTTATTAACTTTTGTGAACGGCCCTTTGGGCAATATGCTCCTGTTCCTTTTTCACAAAAACATCATATTGAATTGTTTCATGGCGATTTTGAAAGTTTTCGGATCCTGAATTAATAGGCGTTTTCGTTTTGAATTGTATCCCTTCCCTTTCCAATTTCGCAACTACCTTAAAATAATTTTCATTCCCGAATGCCGTATAAATACATGTCCAATATTTATAGGAAATTATTTTGGCAGTTACTACACATGCAATCACGAAGACTAGTATTCCAATCATTATATACACCTTTTAGCTCCCTTTCATTTCGGACTTTTTCGAAAAACCATCCTATATACTATATTCTTTGCCATAAATAACATTTCCTTTATAAGTAAAAAAGGAGACCCAGTTTCGGGTCTCCTTCTTCATATCTGCATTATTTTTCCGGCACGCTACAGGAACCGTCCGTACAGGTGTCGCCTGTTGCTGGATCATTCACGATTGTAAGCGGATTTTCCTCAGCCCATACTTTTTTAAGCGTATCCAAGAATGCTTCTGTTGGCTGGGCGCCGGAGATTCCATACTTGCGGTTAATGACGAAGAATGGCACACCAGTAATACCAAGCAGGCTTCCTTCTTGCTCATTTCCCCTAACCTCTGCAGTGAATGCCGTTCCTGCCAGCATGGCCTCCGTCTCGGACTTTTCAAGGCCAACCTCTTCAGCCAAACTAGCCAATGTAGCGTGATCGCCAATATGTTTGCCTTCCGTAAAGTAAGCTTTAAATAGGCGTTCATTCATTTCTTTCTCTTTACCTTTTGATTCAGCAAAGTGCATCAAGCGGTGAGCATCGAATGAATTCGTTAAGACCACTTTGTCCAAATGATAATCGAGTCCCAATTCTTTAGCCTGTTGAGTCAGGTTTTGGCTGCTTGCTTCCACCTGCGCTTGAGACATGCCGTATTTCTTGGCCAGCATTTCATTTTGAGTCATATTGATATCCCGCTCAGCCTCTGGATTCAACTCAAAACTGCGAAATGAGACCTCTACCTGATCTTTATTTTCAAACTGCTTTAACGCCTCTTCGAATCGACGCTTTCCTATATAACAGAACGGACATTGATAATCCGACCAAATTTCCACCTTCATGTAAAAACCTCCTCATTTTAAATGCAATCGCATTAAGCACATTATATAATCCTGGGTATCCTCTTGCAAGGATATTACCCCAGACACTCATTTTCAAAATTGGTGAAGTCGACTTTTTTCATGAATTCTTCCAATGTATAGCCCTTTAGCAGGCGCAATGTTTCCTTTTCGGCTTCGTTCATGATCTCCTCCAATGCCGTATCCAGCTGCTTCCCGACTTCACCGCATTCGCTCGTTTCCAAACAAACAAGGCATTCCGGCCTTACCGCTTGATACACATCCGCCAAAGTAAGCTGAGACGCAGGCACCTTCAAGCTATATCCGCCTTCCCGTCCTTCCTTCGTTTCGACGATCCCCGCAGCTGCAAGCTGGGCCATCACCCTTCTTAAAAAAGTGGCGTGTGACTTCACCTTTAAGGCGATTGCCGAACTTGTCAGGAGCTTTTCGCTTTGTGCGAGCCAAACCAGAGAGTGAATGGCAATAGCGAAACGCGGCGGTCCGATTTGATTGTTTCGATTACCTGAAGACATGATTATTCCCCCTTACACCCTATCCATGGTAAGGCCATTATACTATGTTACGTGCTTCCGAACAAATGGCGCCGTTTCCGTTTTTTTCGACCGCAGCGCACGATTTTCCTGCTCGGCAAAAGCATCCTTTTTCCGGGTTTTCCAATTCTACTGAATGATTTGTACATTTTCATATAAATAAGCTTCTTCGGGTGCCTTTATTTTCTTCGACTCTTTTAAATCGATCACCGGTACGGGTTCCCCTTTATAGCTTCCTTTTTTTAATGTCCCTGTAATCGTATACCAATCATTCGTCTTCATTCCTTCCACGTTCCCGTTGACCATATATCCGTATAACGTCGCATCGACCACACAGCAGGACATGGAGAGGCGGGAGATGGCCATTTGTTTTTTCGTAAATTCATCCTCACGGTATATGAACCCCGAAATCTCTATTTCCTTCCCCTCGATCGTATCGAGGTTGTTCAGTAAATCATCCAGTACTTCAAAATAATTATCATCGGTTACGGAGATTTTCTCCCCATTCGCATGTTTCCCTGGATCATAAGAACTTACCATCTGTGTCTGCTGCTTCGCCAGCCCCCTTTTCGCCAGCACTTCGCCGCTTAATGTAAAATCGGTCAAGATGAAGCCCAGAAGAATCGGAATGAAGAACAAACTATATTTCAGGACCAGTGCCGACGAGGAAGACTCTCCATTCGATCCGCAATTACAATGATGTCCACCTTGCTTTTGTTTTTTCATTCTGAGAAGGCTGATCACTAAAAAGGCAAAAAGCGCCGCCAATGCATATGGAATCATTTTGGGTGCAATCAATTTCGTTAAATATCCTGAAACATACAATTTAAAGATCATGAGGCCCAGTCCAAGCAGCAGCAATCCTTCAAGTCTTTGAATAAATAAACGTTTCATCAGAAGCCCCCCTTACTGATCAATCCGCCTGCAATCAGGCAGAGACTGAATACGACTGCGAAAACAAGCAGGACATACGTGACGACGAAGCTCCGTTTAAAACAGGACATCATGATAAGGACATTTTTCAAATCCAGCATGGGACCGAATACAAGGAAACCGAGTAAAGATCCTGGCAGAAAACTATGGGAAAAGGAGGCGGCAACGAATGCATCAGCTGATGAACAGAGTGAAAGCACAAATGCAATTCCCATCATCAATGCCGTGCCTTTTATTGGTGCCTGACCAATATCCGCCATTACGGACCGATCCATAAACACTTGAAATACACTGGCAAACAAGGCCCCGATGATAAAGTATCTGCCGACCATAAAAAATTCCTGTGAAGTATGTTCCATGAAGCTTGTCCATTTATTACTGGACTGAATATCATGTTCATCCCCGTGAACCAGTTCCACTTTATCCTCTTTCACCACATCTTTCGTGCTGAATATATGAATGAATAAACCTGCGATGATGGCAGTCAGGACACAAAGAATGATTCTTCCATATAGAATGGCCGGATTATTTTGGAACGCATAATAAGTTGAGCCGAACACGATGACATTCAATATTGGGGCAGTTACGAGCAAGACAACACCTGCATGGACCGGGACACCCTTTTGAATCAATTTCCGGACGACCGGGATGATTGCACATTCGCAAACCGGAATGATCAGCGCCGCCCCTATCGCAGCAAAAATGGCCGTCAGGGGTCTTTTTGGTATCATCCGCTGAATGATTTCTTCACTGATGAACAACTGGATGAACGATGAGGCAATGGCCCCCAGGAACAGAAAAGGAATCGATTCTAAAAACAATCCCAAAAACACGACGAACACAGAGTGAAGCATCGGGTAGCCCGAGAGATCAATCGCTTTGGGAATGAATACATCGCCTAGGAAAAAGAATGCCAGCATCGAAAACAGCAGCATCACTAACAGCAAATTTGCCGTGTATCGTTTCAAAAGCATATTCTACCACCTCACAAATCATAATTATTACGATTTAAGTTTTGATTCGGTCTAGTATATGCTTTTGATAGGATGAACAGAACATGAAAAAAGAGAATGGAAGACATTCCCCACCCTCATTTATTTCTTCGATATAGATCCCTGCTCTTGTAACCTTCTCCTAAAATCGTTTTCATTTCCTGGCGCCGTTTCACTTGGGTCGCCTCTTGTTTTGCACTATACACGTAACGAGCCCAATCCTTGCGATACCCTGGGGTAAGTGATTGATAGAACGCAAGCAAATCAGGATAATCCTGCAAATCTTTCTCAATTTCAGAAATCATTTCGATATAATCATCTACTGATTGGCTTGCTTTAGTATATGGACGGTTTCTATTTTTCGAATCTTCTTTTAGTCCAACTACCGTAAAGACATCATCCAACCCAACCATACGTGCAAACTTCAGGTCACTCGAGCCAACATAACCGTCATCATCCGCACCAAGGCCTTGCATCAGATCATCACGATGAATATATGTAGCATATTCTTTATTCCCCTTCTTGGGATACGCCAAATAAATATAGCCATTTTTATTCAAGTGATTGTTCTCGATCACCTTATCCACGATTCCTTTTAAAGAATCCATATCCAATACAAAAGCAAATATAAGATCATAGGCACTTTCATTAAGCTCTGTATCGTAATCCGGCAGCTCCGCTAAATAATCCGCCCCGGCTGGCAGATTCAAGACTGCAACCCGTTCATATTTATGTAAATTCAGTTTTTCGACTATTGTTTTAGCCATTGGGATTCACCATCCTCGTTCATTTTGTCTATCTTCAGTTTATAAGCTCCCCATTGCGTTAGCAACTTTTCTCTTGATAGTCTATCCAATATAAAAAGCAAAAAGACGATGTGTAAACCTTCCGTCTTTTTTCATATAATTATTTCTAGGAAAATATTAACTGTGCTATAATTCAGATATAATCAATTCCAATGTCCAACTTCTTTTAGTGAATGCCAGTATACATTATCCGGTTCATCAGAGGAAGCCCTGGACGTCGCATTCTTGTATTGAAGCGCGTAGGCATAAACTTAACTTTTTTGCATAGGCATGATAGGGTATCAAAGCTCCAAAAAATGTAGTCCCTGGAAGTACTGACCTGACTTCAGCTCTGCATATCTTCCTCAAGACAACATAAAAGCCAATCTTTGAAGCAAGGTCTTACACATGAAACATGCTTTTTTTTTACAATGCGAGATATCTTTGACGATCTTTCCCAAATAGAACCTTCCTTATATGCATAGTGTCACACCCCATTAGACATTCATATTCCATCAATGAATAAAAATCATAATTCTTTTGAGATCAATGCGTTTTTTTATAAGTACCACATCGTTTCATCTTAGTTTTATTGCATTTGTCATGCAGTCGATATCCCTTTTTTCCCATAACAAAAATTCCGTGATGCTTTCAAATCGAGGTGTCACAAAAGGGGGGTTCTCATGAATTATATCGAGTATGATTTGCTATTCGAATCAAGAAACCAGTTAATAGAGGAAATTACGGAGTTGGATGAAACAATGCTCCACCATAGGCCTGCATCTGAAGTATGGAGCATCGCCCAAATTTGCCATCATTTATATCTTACGGAACAGGTGTTTACAGAAGCTATAGCAAATGGCATTCGGGAAAGGGACTTTAATAATATCATTCAAAAAAACATTTACCTGGTTACTAATAGAACAAAGAAATTCGTATCCCCTGAAATCGTTTCACCCTCTTCAACCCCATTTCAATTATCGGGCCTTATGGATTTTCTGGCAGAATCAAGGGATCGTTTATTACAGGTTCTTTATGATATGGATTCAGATATCTTGTTAAGCAGAAAGAAAGCCAAGCATCCCCTGTTCGGGGACCTCTCATTGGATCAATGGATTGAATTATTATCGTTACATGAACAAAGGCATATCAAACAGATACAAGAAATAAAGTCCGCCCTTATATAAGCCTTTCATGACAATGACTACATTTAAATCGATTTCCAAACAAAGAGACCACTTCATTTTGTGGTCTTTTTTCATGCATTCTATGAAACGAACGGACTGTCGGGGGCTGCACCAAATTGATAGATGGGCAGAACCCATATTTCCCAATTCTAGCATCAAGATGATACTTTAAGTTTCCTTTTGATTTGTGTTGCGAAGATTTCAAGACAGATTGCAATTATCAGGATAAAATAAGTGATTGCTCCAATTTCACTCAAGTCAAAGTAAAATCCACTTGCCATGAACATATCGAAGCCGATTCCTCCTGCGCCTGCCGCTGCGCCCATTGCGACCGCCACTGCAAAATTGATTTCAAAGCGCATGAAAGTCCATGAAATGATATAAGTGATCGAAGATGGAATGATGACTTGGAACACGATTTGCCACCAATTCGCTCCGCTTGCTTGCAGGGCTTCTATGGCACCTTTATCAATTTCCTCGAAGGATTCCGAGTAGGCCTTTACAAGGTAACTTATGGAGTGAAACGTCATCCCTATAACTGCCGCTACACTGCCCAACCCTGCTGCGACTGCAAAAATGAGGACCCATAATACGGTAGGTACGGCTCTAATCAGGGCAACCGATCCCTTTATGACAATCGATAATGGCTTGGACGAGATATTTCCAGCCGCTAATAGTCCCAACATCAGGGCAATGATTGCACCAAATATTGTCGTTAAGAAAGCTAAACCCAATGTAATCGACACCTGATAAAGCGCTTGAGTGAAGGTAAAGTGCTTCAAATGCGGCTCAAAAAACATGGTCTTCAAATTATCGACGGTCAATAATAGCGCGTCCCACAGTTTAACATCCTTATAATCAAAACTGGCAAAAGCGTATATGGTCAAAACTGCTAGTACCAGCACACTCAACCTAATGGCGATCGAAGATTTCGAGAAGGGCTTTTTGGCTAGTCGTTCAAGTAGCATTTTATCTAAATCCTGTCCAGTAGGAGAAGGAAATGGTTTGATTGGACCCTCTGCCTGCATTATAAAATCACCCTCCTCACATAATTTGAGATCAATTCAATACATAATATCGAAATGATGATCGTAATGACGACAAGACTGGCAATGTCATAACTCAAGTTTTTATAATAAAGATTAAACGTAAAACCAATACCCGATCCTGTAAGCAGTCCGACCAATGTTGCATTCCTGATATTCGTTTCAATCATAAAAAGTACCCAGCTGATCATTTGCGGAATTGTTGAAGGGATAACAGACTGCGAAATGACGGTTAGATAACTTGCGCCGGTTGTCTGCAAAGCTTCTACGGAACTGCAGCTCACTTCATCGATCGTTTCAATGAAAGCTCTTGTTAAAAACCCGAAGGATCCGAAAAACAAGGCAAAATAACCGGTCAAGGAACTTTGTCCAAATGAGAATAACAGAACTAACGCCCATATTGAGACATCAATATTTCTAAATAAAACTGCTACCCCGCGGCTAAACCCTCCGAAAAAAGCATTCACCCTTGTCGTATTGGAACCCAATATCGCAAATACAAAGGCCAATATTCCCGCGAATGTGGTTGCAGCAACGGATATTAAAAGCGTTTCTTTCAGCTTTATCAAAATGTCCGGGAGTTTGGTTAGGGAATCCTTTGTTGGATAAAAGTTCGATAACGACCATTGTATGGCCTTAGGAACCGAAGTAACCCCTTTTGCGATGCTGAATTCTGTAATGATAATGGAAACAGCCGTCGCAGCCCCAATAAGCAAAAACAATACAAGTGAATTTCTTCTCTTTTTTGCAAAAACATCAGCCGACATGGGAACCTCCCAAATCAAAAATCAACTTTCCTTCATCTGATCCATAAATCTGATGGATATCATTTGAGGTAATATTTTGAGTTGTGCCATTGAAAACAACCTTCCCGCCATTCACACCGATGATTCGATCCGAATACTTCAGGGCAACATCGACTTGATGCAGGTTGACTACGACTGTGATCCCCATGGAAGTGCAGATATTCCTTAAATGATCCATGATCACTTTGGAAGAATTCGGGTCAAGAGAGGCAATCGGTTCATCGCATAATAGCAATTTAGGATTTTGGATAAGCGCCCGCGCAATGCCAACCCGTTGTTTCTGACCTCCGCTCAACTGATCGGACCTTTTATAGATTTGATCTTCCAGACCGAGAATTTGGAGAACTTTAGCAGCCTGAAGTTTCTCCTCTTCACTATAAAGGCCAAGGATTCCAGCCAGTGTAGATTTATAGCCTAATCGTCCATGCAGGGTATTTTCAATCACACTTAGTCTATTTACAAGATTGTAATGCTGAAAAACCATCCCTATTTTCCTGCGTACTTTCTTTAACTCCCTTTTATTCACCTTGTATACATGATCATTATCAAAAATGATTTCTCCGCTAGAAGCATCGATCATCCTATTGATGCATCGAAGGAGAGTTGATTTCCCTGCTCCAGATGGCCCTATGATAGAAACGAACTCTCCTTCTTTCACAGTGAAGTCAATATTGGATAACGCCTTTGTACCATTTCCAAAATGTTTTGAGACATTTTTCACTTCCAATAATGTTTTCATGTATGCTCCTCCTACATTTTACTGCCTTTATTTAGATAATTCCCGGATTGGATTGAACCAGTCATCCTCAACTTCTACCAATCTTTCTTTTCCGCTCACCCGTTTAAATAGACCTGATAACTTAGAATCTTCCGGTACGAAAACTTTCTCATTATTTGCCATTTCATCGGACATCAACGTTTCAAGAATTTTTTCACGTGTCTCCTCACTGACTAATTCGGTGTTAACAACGAAAGGTGCATTCAGAACCGGAGTCACTGAAATGAGTGAGAATGTCTTATCTACAACTGTGTTGAAGGGTTCAGCTGCATCCTTCTTCACCTTATACACGGCACCTGCTTTATTCTCTTCCCCATCAGCCAGCTCCACATAATTATTGACACATGTGTCACAAAAAGCCGCCACTTCCGCTTTCCCGGTCAAAAGATTAACAGCCGATCCTTGGTGTGAACCGCCATAAAGCACTTCACTGAAGAATTTATCTTTCCCGCCTTCCAATAAATCCTCGGCCGTTAATTCCTTAAACTTATCTTGCTGCGAAAAATAATCAACGATTCCTGTGGAAGGGACTTTGAAGCCAGATGTTGAGCTATTTGATACGAAAGAGAACTTTTTCCCTTGGATACCGTCTATCTTGTATTCGCCGTTAATTTTATAGTCATCTGCATTTTGAACGGCCAGCCAGCTATTATAGACTGCATCATCCAACGTACCTGATTCACCGCTTGGAACAACTAGAGGCTGAACACTATCGTTTTTGTTGTTTGCTTCAATATATCCTTGCGCTCCCAGGAATGCTAAATCCGCGTTTCCATTAGCAATTGCCTCGATTGCAATGTTATAGTCCGTAGTGGTCTTATGTTCGACTTTCTTTCCTGTGGCGTCCTCCAAGATCTTCCCGATTTCATCGCGGGCTTCCCCTAAATCTTCCCCGGATTCATTTGGCAGCCATGCTACGGTTAATATATCATCTTCATTTGCACCTGTTGAACTAGTGGAAGAACAGCCTGTGAACACCAGCAAAATAACTAACATCAATATGGACATCATCGATTTTTTCACGTTAAATCTTCCCTCCTATTTAAAAGATCTTTTCTTATTTCAGTCACTTCCCATAAAACAATACCGGTACAATACTAACCTGCCGTTAAGGAGGCTGAACATTCAGTAAAATTTATGTGAATTCGTCGTTAAATTTTTTGAATAGCTTGAGTAAAACATCCATTCTGTATGCTATATTCTTTATTTACTAACCGATTCATGAACTCCAAGTCATGAAAAATACCCAGCATTGTCGTTCCTTCGTTCATTAGCTGTTCCAGCAGGGTTTTCACCTTCACTTTAGAATCGTGATCCAAACTTGCAGTCGGTTCATCCAGCAGGAGGAGCCGCGGCCTTTTCACCATTGCTCTTGCTATATTTAACCTTAGCTTCTCCCCTCCTGAAAAAGTAGCAGGGTAACTGTCCCATAGCTCTTTTCCTATTTCAAAGTGGTCGAGGATTTTTTCCGTTTCGATATTGGCCATTTCCCTGGTTTGTCCCATTTCAAGGATGGCACCGGTAACAAGCTGCCTTGCTGTAGTTCTTGGCATGACATTTAAAAATTGAGATACATAGCCTATCTCATGCTTACGCAGGTATATCATTTCCCTTTCTGTAGCTTTTGCTAGATTAATCGCACCATAGTGGGAAGATTCATACCAGATGTCTCCTTCTTGAACCCGATAGGTACCATAAATCGATTTTAGGATCGTTGATTTTCCGCTGCCGCTCTTGCCTGTAATGCCAATGAATTCGCCTTTTTTCACTGTGATCGTAATGTTGCTGACCGCATGGATATTCTTGCGTTGATTATGTAAAATAAAAGACTTTGATAAATCATTGATCTCCAATATGTTCTCCACTTTCCCACCCGCTTTCTAAAATTTAGATCCTGTAATTCGTTTTTTGAATCAATTTTCCGTCTACAATCACAGTTGTTATTACAGGGAAATCACCCGAAATTTTTTCAATAATAAGTATGTCAGCCTTTTTCCCTTCGTGAATCGATCCAATTTCGTCCTCCATCTTGACTGCCTTTGCGGGATTAATCGTAACTAGCTTAAACATATCGACAAGATCCATCCCATGGTTTTCGACCAATTCAAACATTGAATGCAGCAGGGCCGCAGGGTAATAATCACTGCATAATATGTCTATGCTTCCATCCTGAATGGCTTCAGAGGCACTTAAGTTCCCGCTATGAGAACCTCCCAAAAGCACATTTGGTGCACCAGCTATGGTATACATCCCCATATCATGGGCCTTACGGGCAATCTCAAGTGTGATTGGAAATTCACTTATACTTGTTCCGAAGCTGTGAACCAATTCAAGCTTCTCTATTGAATCATCATCATGTGAGGCAACGGCAATATTATTTTCCCTTGCTAGAAGTGCAATTTCCTTCATTCTTTCAATCGTCAGCTTTTCTTTCACTTGATGAGTCCGGATCATCACATCAATGGCTTCATCACTATAATTGTTATACCCCCTTAAAGTGTTTCGATATATCTCTAGATGCCGATACTGCCCTTGTCCTGGAGTGTGGTCCATGAATGAGACCAGATGCACTTTCTTTTCGGAAACATATTCTTTTAAACTATCAATATCCTCCAAATTATCGATTTCATACCGGGCATGAAACCGATGACGGACCAGGTGCTTCATCGTATGTGTTTGATCAATTAAGTCGATGAGCTTCCTTACATTCTCAGGCTCCCGAATTGGCTTATATGCGTATTCAGTGGATTTATAGAGCGACAGAGAATGAAACATGGTCGTGATCCCGTGCGTAATCAGTTCCTTTTCCGTTTCTCTTAAGCTCAATTGAAAATTCATTAAAGAAGTCGGGCGCGGCGCAGTCATATGTTCAATATAATCCGAATGGAGATCAATGAAACCAGGTGAGACATATCCACCCAAAGCGTCCAGCACTTCCATCTCAGGACTCATTTCGATTTCTCCCACAGGTGCAATACGGCAAATTCTATCATCCTTAATTAAGAGATCATGGTCCATCAGGATCGAGTCTTCCGTAATTATTTTTCCATTTTTAATCAGCAACAATGTCTCTTCCCCCATTTTCCTTTAGTTTCTTTTACAGCAGTGAGTGTACTAATTTTTGGGTATAAGGATGCTGTGGATCTTCAAGTATTTGATCTGTTAAACCTTGCTCGATTACTTTACCCTCCAGCATGACGAGCGTACGGTCTGCAAGCATTCGGATTACGCCCAAATCATGGGATACCAATACAATGCTGATATTCAAATCTCTTTGGAGACCTTTAATTAGATCCAAAACACTTGCTTGAACTGATAAATCCAAACCCGTGGTGACCTCATCCAAAAGCAGTATGGGGGGATTGTTGGACAATGCTTTTGCTATCTGGACCCGTTGCTGCATTCCGCCTGAGAAATTCCTTGGTTCTTCTTTCATTCGATGAATGGGAATATTGACTGCTTCAAGAAGCTCGGCGCCTCTTGTTTCCATGCTGCCAACATGTCTGTTCCCAGCTGAAATTAACTTCTCAGCAATATTGCCTATCGAGGAGAAATCCATTTTCAACCCTAGAATCGGGTTTTGATAAACCTTCCCCATCAGGTGGTTTCGAACGAATCTTTTTTTCTGGGCTGACTCCATGAATAAATTCTTTTTTCCATCCTCAAAGCCCGCCACATACATTTCTCCATCTGTTACTTCTTCGTCAAAATATAAACTTTTCATTAAAGTGGATTTACCGCTGCCGCTTTCCCCTACAATTCCTAGAACTTCACCGTGATACAAATCAAACGTCACATCTCTACAGGCATATACCGTCCCGCATTCGTGACAATAGTTTTTCGCCACTTTTCCTAATTTCATATGTTTACAAATTGAACATCCGTTACCGTACTGTTTGTTCATTTGTTTAACCGATAATACGGGTACCTCTAGCACAGACATTTAATTCACTCCCAATGATTGTTTTTGATTGACCATTTCAAGGCAATTGCTTGTATCATTGCATAGGAAATACGTTCCCCCTGATTCCTCATCAACAAGTTCATCCAAAAACACATCATTGGACCCGCAGAGAATGCAAGCATGATTTGTAAAGGACTCGATTTCAAATTCGTAATCATCAAATGCCAAAGATGATACATTTGTATAAGGAGGTACTGCATATACCTTTTTCTCCCTGCCTGCACCTAACAAAATGAGTGCTTCACTTTCGTCCAGCTTGGCATTATCGAATCTTGGTATTGGACTTGGTGCCATGACATACCTGTCGTGGACCATCACCGGATGGTCTGCATCCGTCGCCATTATTCCGTACTTCATGATTTGTTCAAATAACATAAGCCATGCACCGCTATACTCTCTCTCAGCATGAAGCTTTTTCGTTTCATGTTCGCTCGGCTCAAAATTCCTTAAAGGTTCCGGTAATGGAACTTGAAGAATTAAAATCTGGTCTCGTTGCAACGGCACTTCCGGCACCCTGTGTCTAGACTGGATTAAAGAGGCATCTTTTGTGCTATCCGTCGTCCTTACCCCAGTGGTGTCAGATACGAGTTTTTTTATGTTAACGGCATTAACGGATTCATCCGAACCTTGGTCGATCACCTTAAGGACGTCATCCTTTCCAATCAATGACAATGTCAACTGCAGGCCGCCCGTGCCCCAACCACGCCCAATCGGCATTTCCCTTGAAGCGAATGGGACTTGATAACCGGGAATGGCAATCGCCTTCAGTGTTGCCCTTCTAATCTCCCGTTTCGACCCTTCATCAAAGAATGCAAAATTATAGGTTTTATTCATGCGATCCAACCTCCTGCTCTGTGGTCTTATCTTTTGACTTCCGGATGCTATCAAGCTTGGATTGGAACGTAACATAATGAGGCATCTTCAAATGGGAGATGAAACCCGTTGATTCAACTGAATCTATATGATAAAGGACGAATTCCTCGTTGTGACTTGGAAACTCCTTGTTGGGTTTTTCCAGGCAATTATCCAGGATGCCCATTGCGATTGCTTTTGTTTCATTTTGTCCCATGCACATGCCATAGCCAACTTCAAACTCTATTTCTTTTTTGCCTTGTTCCTTCTCTACCGTAAGCGGAATGAGCATCTCTACCTCCGTTGCTGTAAAGTCCCCAATATAATAGCTATCTTCCTCTTTCCCTTCGAGCAGCGGGTGATCGAGATGGACGGGCAGCTGACCTACCCGCAGCTCCCCTACTGTCGGGTGCAGTGCACCATATCCACGAATGACTGCATAAGCAAGTGATGTCACTGCACCGGTTTGGCCTCTTGTTAAAATTTGCAGGCGTTCACTCCGCATTGAAGGAAACTCCAGACTTTTCCTTGTGACATCCCCAGGCTGCAAATCATTGTTTTCACAGCTTGCTAATAAGCCTTCACTTCTTAAGTAGTCCAAAACTTTAGGCAGAGAGTTTAAATCAGCCATATGGTTCTGATATTCTGTTGAATGATTTTCTTCTTGAAAAGCCCGTAACCAATCTTGAATGCTTATATCCGATTCATTTTCCAGCTCCGAATCTAGTAACCGATGTGTATAATCGGTCGTGGCACCTAAAATCTGTCCGCCAGGTACATCCTTAAAACTAGCTGAAATCCGCCGTTCCACTTTCATATTTTCAGAACTGATCACACGTGAAACATGTTTTCGCGGCAAAGTGGATCGATAGGCCCTCAAGAGGAAAACAGCTTCTTCCGGATTGCCTTCAGCCTGTTTAATGGCAAGTGCAGCCAGTGATTGATCATACAAACTGCTTTCTGACATAACCTGATCAATCAACCCTCTCATCCCAGCTTCTATCTTATGCAGCTCTATAGCCGTCCCTTTTTTGACCCGTTCATACTTTAAGCGTTTGATCGATTCCTCAATCGCCTTTGTTCCTCCCTTTACTGCAACATATCCCATATAATCTCACCCCCATTTTCTTTGATTTGAGTCGTTCTCGGTAAAGCTATTAAACGATCTTGTTGATCCACAAAATACATATCGATTCCTAAAGGGAATTCTATGTTTTTTTCGTTCCTTACACCAAGCCAGGCGGAGACATTCGGGAGGCTTATGAATGATTCCTCTTGAATTCCCGGTCCAGAAAGAATCATTGAGTCCCCTTTCGTTACATCCGGCACTTCTAGAATGATCATTGCCGATTCATGGGGGTTAAACAGATTTCCTACCTTTGCTTTATTTATCGCTTCCTTCATTTGCTCCTCGGAGGCATCATGTAAAATAAAGATAAAATCCGCTTCCGGCAAATCGACAGGCTTTGAATAAGTAAGCTGATTGATCATTCTTGACACCGCCTCCCCCTCCTTTGCAATGACCTTAAAAGTCACTTCAGGGTCAAGTACCGTTCGTGCAAGCAGGATAGTAGAAGATAGGCATTCCATTTGAACATCCAAAGTCTTGGCTTCCCTCTCCAAAACCACTAAAGTTCCAGGTCTTGAAGTCGCCGTTACAAGCTTTCTATAAACAGTTTGTATATCATGAACTACATCCAAATTCATTACTTTCCCCCCTTATTGAACATCCATTGTTTCAAAGTTTACCTTGGTTCTTAAGATTGATCGATTCAGCTCTTGAAGATTTTTCTGTATATTCTCCTTCTCATTTTCCAAAACATGTGACCATGATCTCGTTTCGCCAAGATCAGCCTGATAAGCAGCATCAATGATAGCTAAACGATGTGCCAGCTCTTCCCGATGTCCCTTAACGATACCAATCCCAATTGAATCCTGAATTTGGACCGTGCATTCAGTCACCAGCATTTCCCCAAGATAAAACAAGCTCTTTTTTGCCGTTTCCCTTGTCTTTAGCAACACAAGGGCACTCTCTGGCTTTTGAATGACGGTAACTTTATATTTCATTGCTATTTCCTTGGCAAATTCCTTCGCAATGTCCTCAGAGCCTTGAATCAAAATCTCGGTTCTTTCCCTTCTTCTCATTCCATTGGCCTCCAATGTTTTAGTTTCCCGCTACATCTTCAATGTATCTTGTTGCCAAGTGAACGTACGTTAAGAAAGAGTAAATCTTGTATGAAATTTGTTAAAGCCGGACCTACACTATTCAAAATTTCGTGCCATTACTCGTGAATTCGAGCTTTACTCGTGAGTTTCGTACTTTTACTCGTGAATTCGAAGCATTTACTCGTGAGTTTCGTACTTTTACTCGTGAATTCAGAGCATTTACTTGTGAATTCGAGCGATATCTGGAATGGAAGTTTTTATATAACATATGTGAAACAATCGCTTCGATAGATTATGACCGTGTGCTCAAGGACTTGATTGCTCCGCTTATCCCGGCATAACGATTCCACTTGCAAAAGTGGAATTAAACTTGAACACTGCAAAATATCCCGTTCGAAAAGAGTAGGAAAAATCACGTTCAGTGTACTGCTGCTGGATCCGAATTCCACAAAGCCACGCTGCCTATAATATTGAAACATAGAGGTAATATCAGGACCGTCCTTTTCAATTTCAGGAAATGTTGATTTTGCTACAAAAGATGTATGAAGAGCAATCGGGAAATCGTCCATTAACCTAAGCCTGCCAATTTTAAAGACCTTGTCATCCCTTTCCGCCTCGAGGCTTTGAAAAATCTTCTGATCATAAGAAATTTCTTCGCAAAAAATAGTACTCGTTTGAAAGGAAAACTGGAATTCTTTCATTTTCTCGGTGAAACTGACATCTCCGGATAGAATTAACGGAATTTGCTTCTTGCTTTCCTGGACATAACTTCCCTTACCTTGCTTTGAATAGATAAAGCCTAAATCTTGAAGCTGCTCGTATGCCTTCCTGACAACTATTCTTGGAACATTAAATTGATCAGCGAGTATATGCTCTGAAGGTAACTTTTTATCCAATTGAAAGGTCCCACTCTTAATTTCCGATATTAAATGATCCACTAAAAAGTTTTTTTCCGCCAACAGAAATCCCCCTTTAAATATTAGATCTGTCCAATACCTATTTTTCCTTGTTAGTGTCAGTGTAATGAGAAAATATGAAGCTACCATGATTTTCTTGTAAAAAAAAAGTCCTGGTCAATTACCAGAACGAAAGGGAATACTTATTTTATGGATCTTTTCAATACGACATCCAGCATATGATCAGGTCGCTTTCACAGCAAAACTCCTGGTTTCATAGATCGATATTTTTCAATACCACATCATTAATGGACATGCTTTTTTTCCTTAATTTCAAAGCATCCACACATTCCTTTCCAGGGCTCATGCTGCCAAGCCGAATCGGATTCTCCCCATAATCCCCATGAAAATCCGAACCTCCTGTCTTAATGAGATTATATTGATCTGCATATGAAATCGCTCTTTCCTCTTCTTCATGACCATGATGAGGATGAAGAACTTCAATCCCTTCAAGCCCTGCTTCTACAAGATCGGGAATAATTTCGAAGCTCCCGTATTGTCCAGGATGAGCAAGGACCGGAACGCCTCCGGCAGCACGAATCGCCTTCACAGCAAGGATGGCATCCACATACTCCATAGGAATGAAGGCTATGCCTGGCTCTTCTCCATTTTGGCCGCGACTGAAGATCTTCTTATACAAATCTCCATAGATAGAATCCGTATACCCCGATTCGCGCAGCGCCAGCATAATAT
Source organism: Peribacillus sp. FSL P2-0133 (assembly GCF_037975445.1). Classification (NCBI taxonomy): domain Bacteria; kingdom Bacillati; phylum Bacillota; class Bacilli; order Caryophanales; family Bacillaceae; genus Peribacillus; species Peribacillus sp. FSL P2-0133. Next base: position 4,376,387 of record NZ_CP150254.1, read on the forward strand.
GCTGTTTATAAACACCGGTTCCTCCCCTGAATTTAGAAACCTGATCCCAAGTTATTCGATATCCTGCATGAATCAGCCGTTCCACCATTTTTTCAGAAGCTGCATTCCTCTTATGAATCAGTGGATTACATAGCTCCTCAAGTGCCTTATGACCAGGCTCAACAAAATAGCCCAAAATATGTACACGCCTTCCTCTTGCAAAGTCATAACCAGAAACTTCTATTCCAGGGATGATTTCAATTCCTATTTCCTTTCCCCGTTCCACCATCTCTTGCAATCTCATCGTTGTATCGTGATTCGTAATCGCTATATGGCCAATGCTTTCCCTTTTTGCAGTCTCCAATAGTTCTTCAAAAGAACTGGAACCATCTGAAATGTTCGTATGACAATGTAATTCAACCTTCATGCCAATCCCCCCATTCTTATTCGTTACCCATTATCATTTTAACTTAGTGCCATGTCGGTCCCGTTAAGAAGATGTAAAAAAACGTAAAGGTGTAATAGTCATACAGATTGGTGAAAATACTTAAGTATTTAAGGCTGTGGACAAATAAAAACATTCGAGTTGACTTCAGAAATCCGTTCCCTTTCCGCCGACTGTCTGCCAAGCCTCATCAAAGCAAGCGCCTTTGGTGTCTTGGCTAGCCAGTTATTCGGCTGGAATTTCTTCAATCCATTAAGGATTACTGTAAAAAAACATGAAGGATAACCTTGTCTTAACCAAGGTTCATTCGAGTTGATTTCAGAAATCCGCTCCCTTTCCGCCGACTGTCTGCCAAGCCTCCTCGACGCAAGCGTCTCCGGAGTCTCGGCTAGCCAGTTATTCGGCAGGAGTGTCGCAAATTTCTTCAATCCATTAAGGATTACTGTAAAAAACATGAAGGATAACCTAGTCTTAACCAAGGTGCTGGTTGAAACCATTCCCATTAGGTCGACAAACTCAAAGAAAGCGAGTTCACCTGCAGATTGCCTGGAGAGGAAACAACGTTCCCATTTTACAAACCTACAAAAAAACTATTGGCAAACAATTATTATTTAGTTTGTAAACAAAAGGAGTTCTATCTAAATAAAACAAAGTTGATTGGAGCGGGTGTGCGAGACTCCTGCTTAGAAAAGCGAGTCCTGGGGAGACCCCACAGGCGCAAAAGCGCCGAGTGCGGACCGCCCACGGAAAGCGAGTGCCTGAAGAGGAAATCAACGTTCCATAGTATCATGTTCGTTCGCCTTTTTCAGCTTCCTGCCTTTTAACGGATTTTCCATCAAGCTGAAATAAAATCAAAATAAAACCATTAAATTTTTGACTTACTGTCAAAAATGATGTACATTACCTATTGGGCGAACAATTTTAATAAAAAAATATAAAAATATTCGTATATAGAGGTGCATAACATGGAAAACGTGTTTGATTATGAAGATATTCAATTAATTCCTGCAAAATGTGTAGTAAATAGTCGTTCTGAGTGTGATACATCCGTTACTTTGGGTAAACATACATTCAAGTTACCTGTAGTACCTGCCAATATGCAAACGATCATTGATGAAAAGATTGCCATTTACTTAGCTGAAAACGGTTACTTTTATGTAATGCATCGTTTTGAGCCAGAAAACCGACTGACTTTCATTAAAGATATGCATTCACGAGAGTTGATCGCTTCCATCAGTGTCGGCGTTAAAGAAGAAGAATACGGATTCATTGAACAATTATCGGCTGACAACATTGTGCCTGAATACATTACTATAGATATTGCACACGGCCATTCCAATGCCGTGATAAAGATGATACAGCATATTAAAAAACATTTACCTGAAAGTTTTGTCATAGCAGGAAATGTGGGAACTCCTGAAGCGGTACGGGAATTGGAACATGCCGGTGCGGATGCTACAAAGGTTGGCATCGGGCCAGGGAAAGTTTGCATCACTAAAATCAAGACTGGATTTGGAACGGGCGGCTGGCAGCTAGCTGCACTTCGCTGGTGTGCAAAAGCGGCAAGCAAGCCAATCATAGCTGACGGCGGCATTCGCACGAATGGTGATATTGCTAAATCTGTTAGATTTGGAGCTTCCATGGTCATGATCGGTTCACTATTTGCTGGACATGAAGAGTCTCCAGGTCAAACGATCGAGAAAGATGGAAAGGCCTTTAAAGAATACTTTGGTTCAGCTTCTGAATTCCAAAAAGGTGAAAAGAAAAACGTTGAAGGTAAAAAGATGTATGTCGAGCACAAAGGATCTTTGGAAGATACATTGAAGGAAATGGAACAAGATCTTCAGTCTTCCATTTCATATTCCGGCGGAACCAAGTTGGAAGCCATCCGGAATGTGGACTATGTGGTCGTTAAGAACTCAATCTTTAACGGTGACAAAGTTTATTAAGAAGGAATCATTAACGTAATAAAGAACGGCCTAATCAATGGATTAGGCCGTTTTTTATAATTATATCTTTTTAACAAATTGGGATTTTAATTTCATTGCACCAAAACCATCAATCTTGCAATCAATATCATGATCTCCATCAACTAGACGGATGCTTTTGACTTTAGTGCCCATTTTTAAGACGGATGAGCTCCCTTTCACTTTAAGGTCCTTGATTACCGTAACGGTATCACCATCGTTCAAGGCATTTCCATTAGCATCCTTGATAATCTTCTTTTGATCACCATTTTCCGTTTCCGCTTCCACCGCCCACTCATGGGCGCATTCCGGGCAAACAAAAAGGCTTCCGTCTTCGTATGTATATTCTGAATCACATGCAGGGCAATTAGGAAAATCAGACATAAATTCACTTCCTCCATTCGTTATTGTCAATTCTAATATAATAATGGTTTACACACAACCGTCAGGCTATTACAGTTCCTGTTCCTCCCTACCTCTAGAACCTATAGAGTTTTTACTATATACTTTTAAGAAAATGCTGGAAAGTGCGGTGAACCCTTTTGTTTAAACTACTATTGATAGAAGATGATACGACGTTATTCAATGAAATTAAAGATAGATTGGCGCAATGGTCTTATGATATTTACGGAATCGGCGATTTTAGTAAAGTGGTTCAGGAATTCACGGAAATAAAACCTGATTTGGTCATCATTGATATACAGTTACCGAAGTTTGATGGGTTTCATTGGTGCAGAATGATCCGGTCCCATTCCAATGTTCCCATCATCTTTTTATCTTCCCGTGATCATCCTACCGACATGGTGATGTCCATGCAGCTTGGAGCTGATGATTTTATCCAGAAGCCTTTTCATTTCGATGTACTCATCGCAAAGATACAGGCCACCCTACGCCGTGTCTATAATTACAATACCGAAAAGGTCGAGTTGAAAACCTGGTGCGGCGCAACTGTGGATTACGAGAAGAACACGGTGTCGGCCGAGACTGGCACAATCGAATTGACGAAAAATGAAATTTTCATCTTAAAAAAACTCATTGAACAGAAAAACAAGATCGTAAGCCGTGAAGAATTGATCAACAGCTTATGGGATGACAAACGTTTCATAAGCGATAACACCCTTACAGTGAATGTGAACCGTTTACGAAAGAGATTGGATGAACTGGGTTTAGGGCATTTTATCGAAACGAAGGTTGGACAGGGCTATATCGCCGTAGAAGAGGCAAATGCATGATCAGAAAATTTCTCGTGGAAAGGTTCAGCTGGATCATATTCTACATACTTCTTCATCTATTCATTATCTTTGTCGCTTATCTTGATACGGCGATACCGTTAAAGCCCATACTGTATATTGTTTTTTTATCATTGCTCATATTCATTATATTTTTGATATTCCGCTATAAAAAAGAAACATATTTTTATAAAAGTTTAGAAGCGCGGGAAGACAACCTGGATATTACGAATATAGCCGAACCAGAAAGTCCTTTCGAAAAAATCATAGAAAACAGCATCATTAACCAAACCGAAATATTGAAGCAATCGGCATCAATTGGTCAGATGACTTTAGAGCAGGAGAAGGATGAATTATTAGCTTGGATTCATGAAGTGAAGACACCATTGACGGCGATGCATTTAATGATTGACCGCTTGGATGATGAATTGCTGAAATCGCATTTGACTTATGAGTGGCTCCGCATTCACCTACTTCTTGATCAGCAGCTCCATCAAGGGCGCATGCCTTTCATCGAAAATGATTTGTATATAGAGAAAACCGATTTGGAAACAATAATCTTTGATGAGATTAAAACGCTGCAATCATGGTGCATTCAAAAAGGGATCGGCTTCGACATACAATTGGATGTAACCGAAGTGCTTACTGATGCCAAATGGCTGGCCTTCATCATGAGGCAGCTCTTGACCAACTCCATTAAATACAGTGAAAACTCAGATATCCTGATATATAGCCATGAACAAGCTGGACAAATGGTTCTTGAAGTGAAAGATTCTGGACGGGGCATCGACCCAAAGGATTTATCCCGCATATTTGATAAAGGATTCACTTCCACGACAAATCATCGTGACACTGCGGCAACAGGCATGGGTTTATATTTAACAAAGAATGCAGCCGAGTCCCTATTCATCTCCATTGACGTGAAATCAGAGCTTGGAACCGGAACGACCTTTACCTTGACCTTCCCAAAAAGGAATGATTTCGTGAATATCACAAGCATGTGACAAAAGTGTCACATGCTTTTATTCTTTGTTCGTCCAAACGAAGGAAAAGAAATACATGGCCTTTTATAATGAGGATATAGAAAAAAAGGAGTGTATCCAAATGAATATATTAGAAGCGAAAAAAATCCATAAAAGCTATGGTAATAAATTCAATAAACAAGAAGTATTAAAGGGTCTTGATATAAGCATACAAGAAGGTGAATTCGTAAGTATCATGGGTGCATCCGGTTCAGGAAAAACGACTTTACTTAATGTCCTTTCCTCGATTGATAAAATCAGCAACGGCACCATTACGATCGATGGAAAAGAGATTTCGGGGATGAAAGAAAAGAAGTTGGCCGAATTCCGTAAGAACCATCTAGGCTTCATCTTCCAGGAATATAACTTATTGGACACACTGACTGTCAAAGAAAATATCCTTCTGCCCTTGTCCATTACCAAAACGCCCAATAACGAAGCGGCACAAAAGTTTGATAGCGTGGCGAAGGAACTTGGCATATATGAAGTGAAGGATAAATACCCAAATGAAATTTCCGGCGGTCAAAAACAGCGTACGTCTGCAGCACGGGCTTTCATCCATGATCCAAGCATCATATTTGCGGATGAACCGACTGGGGCGCTTGATTCCAAATCAGCTTCCGATTTACTGAACAAACTGAGCGAAATGAATCAAAAGCGCAAAGCGACCATCATCATGGTAACCCATGATCCAGTGGCGGCTAGTTATTGCAGCCGAGTCATTTTCATTAAAGATGGACAAATATATACACAATTGAATAAAGGTGAACAATCCAGACAAACCTTCTTCAAGGACATCATGAAAACACAAGGTGTATTGGGAGGGGTTCAAAATGAGCATTAATCAACTCATCTTGCGAAATTTGAAGAAAAATCTGAAGAACTATTATCTGTATGTGTTTGCCCTGGTCTTCAGCGCTTCCCTTTACTTTGCTTTTGTCACCTTGCAATATGACCCAGCGCTGGATGAAGCGGAGGGTACGGTGAAAGGGGCCGCCTCCATCAAGGCTGCATCGATCCTGCTTGTTGCAATTGTTTCCATATTCCTTTTATATGCAAATAGCATTTTCATAAAAAGACGCAGTAAAGAAATTGGCTTATTCCAATTGATAGGCATGACGAAGAACAGGATATTCCGGATCCTGAGTGTGGAAAACCTGATCCTGTATTACTGTTCCGTATTCCTGGGAATCTTTGTAGGGTTTGCCGCTTCAAAATTGATTATCATGATCCTATTTAAAATAATGGGTGTCCAGGCAATCGCAACCCTTAAATTTTCTTTTCAGCCGCTAGTGCAAACCTTGCTCGTTTTTAGCGCCATCTATCTTTTCATCATGTTGATGAATTATGCCTTCATTAAAAGGCAGACCATTCTATCATTATTTAGAGTGACTTCAATGACGGAAGGAAAAGTGAAAAAGGTTTCGATGTTCGAAATGATCCTCGGGATATTCGGGATCATCCTGATCATTGCTGGCTATGTCGTTTCATCCAAATTATTCGATGGAGCTTTTACAGAGATGACCGAGCTTTTTATGGCCATGATATTCATTTTGGCAACCGTCATCATCGGTACCTACCTATTCTATAAAGGATCCGTAAGCTTCATCTTTAATATCATCCGTAAAAAGAAAAATGGCTATTTGAACATTAATGAAGTATTGTCCCTTTCATCCATCATGTTCCGGATGAAATCGAATGCGATATTATTGACGATCATCACGACCGTTTCCGCTTTGGCGATCGGGTTATTATCATTAAGCTATATCTCCTACTACTCAGCGGAGAAAATGGCACAAAGCTCTATCCCCACCGATTTTTCGATGACGGATACGGAAGATGCAGATGCATTCAAAAAAGCATTATCAGACAGTAAAATTGATTATGACGAAAAGGTGATCGATGTCATTCAAGTGGATGTCAATGTAAAGGAAATAATGGAAACGAGCCTCGAAGGAGTGAACTTTGATCCTGACATCATGACTGTTCCCGTCATCAGTGATGAATCCGTTAAAGGAATCAACCTTGCTGAAGATGAGACCCTTTTCAGCGGATACAGTAATATGATGGAGAAGGTCATGTCCTTGAAGGATTCCGGAAAGATTGAACTGAAGGGCAAAAACGAAGTGATTCCGCAAACATACATGGGATTGAATGATGATAGCATCCTGTCCTATTACTTCACGAATGGCGGATTGCCCGTTGCCATTGTAGACCAAACGATTTTCGACCGTTTGAAAAAGGATGTCGACCCGAAGATCCAAAAAGTATCATCTGTAAATATCGGTATTGATGTGAAGGATGAAGCTGAACTTGAAAAAGCGAATGATCTATTCAATAAAATGAGTTTTAAAGAAGAACATGTGAATGATTCCCAATTTGAAATGTTCAACACTCAGAAGAAGAATATGGGTCTTATCATGTTCATCGTCGCTTTCTTGGGATTAACCTTCCTCATCACATCCGGTTGCATCCTGTATTTCAAGCAAATGGATGAAAGTGAAGGTGAAAAATCCAATTACACCATCTTAAGGAAACTGGGATTCACGCGAGGTGACTTGTTAAGAGGAATCCAAGCAAAACAAGTTTTCAATTTCGGCATTCCTTTAGTCGTCGGGCTGCTTCATAGTTATTTCGCAGTCCAATCAGGATGGTTCTTATTCGGGACCGAAGTTTGGACACCGATGATCATCGTTATGGCATTATACACGGCATTGTATTCGATCTTCGGAATCCTTTCCGTATTTCATTACAAGAAGGTCATTAAAGAATCTCTATAAGTGCTAAAAAGCTCCAGGGCCCATGAGGCCCTGGAGCTTTTATTTTCCCTTTAAAGTACCCCAGCCGGTTTCATCATTTCCTTGATCAATTCCCTGTTGCGCTTTTTAAAGATTTCATTATGGGAAGAAACCATCCCCACTCCGTGTGCGTCAGGCTGGATATATTGCTTTGCTTTGTTTACGGCATTTGCTGCATCTTGAAAAGTACCTGCTATTAGGTTCAATTTACCTTCATGCTTAAGGATATCACCGGCAGCGTATATTCCATCCATCGAGGATTGACTTGAAGAAGTACCTTCAATATAATAATTGTCGGCTATGGCTATATCCACTTTACTATTTCGAAGCAGCGATGTATCACGCTCATAACCATGATTGATGATGACTTCGTCGATCGGCAAGTAAGAAACCTCTCCCGTTGCGTGATTCGTCAGTTCAACATGCTCAATTGATTCATGATCAGCGCAGGCGATCAGTTTTGTAATCGTCGTATTCAAAAAACAAACAGCAGAGCTTTCCATCAATTGCCTTGCTTGTGATTCATGACCTGCTAAACTATCTTTCCTGTATGTCAGATACACCTTTTTGGCGATGGGCTCCAATTCATTTGCCCAGTCTATAGCAGAATTCCCGCCGCCTGAAATGATCACCGTCTTATCCTTGAATCGATTGAAAGACTTAACAGTGTAGTTTAAATTGGAGACTTCAAACCTTTCTGCCCCGTCTATTTCCAACTTTTGCGGATTCAGAATTCCGCCGCCAACCGCGACAATGATCGTCTTGGAAAAGTGCATTTGACCTGAAGCCGTATGTAAAACGAAGATACCTTCTTCATTCCGTGTGATGGATTCCACTTTTTCATTCAAGACGACTGTTGGATTGAATGTTAAACCTTGCTCCACTAGCTGCTCAATTAATTTTTCCCCAGTAGTGGGTGTCAGCCCTCCTACATCCCAAATCATTTTCTCCGGATAGACATGAATTTTCCCGCCTAGCCGTGGCTGGTATTCAATCAGTTTAACTTTCATTTCTCTAAGTCCGCTATAAAAAGTGGAGTAAAGGCCTGCTGGCCCTCCCCCAATAACCGTTACATCAAATAAATCTTGCTGTTCCATTTACGTCCACTCCCCGGTAACCAAATGTGATTGATTATCATTCTCATTTAATGGTACACTCTTTTTTCATTTTTTACAATAAGCAGACATTAAATAACTCTGTTCATTTTAAAAATCTACAAAGTTGTGTATTTCCAATCACTAAAACTTACCATTCATTAAGAAAGTATGAATGGTAAATGGAGTAAGGGTATGGGACGTTAATATTATTGCTAAATTATTTTTATCCTCTGTCTTAATATGATTATTGATAGTATAAATAATATGGAATTAATACTTGCAAGTGATTGGTGCTGCGACATACTCCTACATTTAAGTATCATTATGCCTGAATATGGTAGGTTAACTTCAACATTAAACATACAGTAGATACAGTATTTTGAGATAACAGATGATGTCATATATTAAATGCCCGTTTTTTACTATATTAGAAAAGTTGACCCGTTTTAATAAAGTGTTCAACATATCTGTTCGCTGCATTCTGATTAAATCCAATCCAAGATTTGTTCTCTTCAGAGGGCAAATCCAATGAAATAGCTACAATCGTATAGAGAGTTTTTTCTTTTCGTATCATTAGAAAGCAGACAAGAGATATTGCGGAACACAATGTAACCTATGCGCCCCGTGGTTGCCGGTTGATAACTACTTCGTAGGTACTCCCACTTGTTGTATGAGTTGATATGCTTTCAAAGCCATTTCAACGTTTAATCTGTTCTCCGGCATATCAAAATCAAAATCAAGAATCTTTTTTATTTTTTCCAGCCGATGATAGAGTGTTTGTCTTACAATATGTAATTTTTGAGCAGTAAGCTTCTTTGATCGATCAAGCTCAAAGTATTTTGCTAAGGTCAGAAGCAATTCCGTTCCATATTCCTTATCATAGGATATTAAAGGAGAGAGATAGTCCTCAATAAAATGGGCTGTATCTTGATCATGCTGAATTAATTGTATCAACCGAAAGATGCCAAGGTCTTCGTAAAAGGCACTTGTTGAAAACGTACGATAATTTAAAGCTAACTGCGCTTCTCGATAACCAGTATGAGCATCCAAAAGTAACTGGTATTGCCGTCCAGCGCCTATTCGGATTTGGCTAGATTCACCTTCTTTAACATATAGCAAGGCATCGATCACTTTCAAGAAGCGTGCCTTAGAGGAATCGGCAGTTCCGAGATCAATAGCTAATACAATAATTTGATTTCTTATTGATGTGATATAGGGTGTAAAAGAATATTTTGCGAACCCAGATCGAATTTTTAAAGAATAATGATATATAGCAGATTCATTTTCTTCATCCGATAAACTTAATGAAGACGGATGAAAAACATCTTCGATATCAACGATTGCAACTCGATAATGTATAGAAGCGCGCTTAGATTTTAACGAAATAAATCCCCTTGCTTGTTCCTCATTATTGATGCGTCTATAAAGTAAATCATTTAGCCAAGTAGATTCTAAACGTAATCGTTTTTCGTCCAAATAATGTTTGCGCAGTAAGTCTTGTGAGATTGCTAGAGAAGCACGATCAAGGATTAGGAAATCGAATTCATCCGATTCACGATCTAAAACCATAACAAGGTACGCCCAGATTTGATCCATTGCTCCAATCGGTTGGAGAAGAATAGTATGGTTTAATGCCTTCCATTCAACGGGCGAATCATTTGTAATTCGGTCATGCCAGTGTTCTTTATCTTCATAAATGGTTTGAAGTAGCTGTTCCATAAATTCATTTTTCAATCCTGGAATCGAAAAAGGTGTTCCTTCTATAGGAAGATAGATAATTGGTGCTTCTGTCTTCTGTTGCAACAACTTTAAAATATTTGATAACCCATGAGTAGTGAGTGACAATGAATGGAACTTTCTTGATATCGAATCTAATGTAACCAACTTCTCATGATGAGCATTAATGATAAACGAATGTAGATCCTGTGCTATTTCAACGAAATTTATGAATTCTTTGAAAATAATAATCGGAAAGTTATACTCATTTGCCATCTCGATCATTTCATTAGGGACCTTTTCGAAGTAGTGTCCAAGCTCTATACATAAACATGAGGCGTTGCGTTCGATAAGATTTAACAAAAATGAAGTATTAGAGGAGTCTCTCCATTCAAACCCAAATCCGGTGGAGAGTATCAGTTCCCCTCCCTGAAAGATGGTATCATCAAAAAACGGGATTTCAAGGACATGTGTCCATTTCACTTGACGGTGCAACCCGTTTGCCCCCGCAACTACCTCAGTCTTTGAAAAGAGTGAGCGCTTAAGAACATCTTGTACTGTAAGCATATGTACCTCCTCATTTAATAATTGTTAGCTGTATCATTTTATTATAACTATACTAGAAAGTCTAAGCCCATAAAATATGGATCCCTATCTCGTTTAACCCCAAGTAATGTTCTTTTACGTGCTTTGATGAAATACCTTAATCAACCTGAGAATCTTTCATGCTGGTATCCATTTACACCATATTTCATCAGTTATATGTGCACATGAATATATTCTATAGAATAACGGTGGAGTACTGAAACTACTAAAACATTAGATGAACAATGGAAAAATTATCACTTTTTCACCAATGCTGCATTCATAAAAGTTCAAGACGACCAAAAGTGCTTGGTTAAAAAAAAACTAATATGCATTTAACCTCGTGTCTAATGAAAGGGTTATCATTTCCCTGTAAGATTTTAGAATGTTCAATAAATTAAATACATTTAAAAAGGAGAATGAACAATGATAGTAGGAGTTCCTAAAGAATTAAAAACCGCAGAGACTAGAGTGGGATTAAATCCATCATGGGTAAAAAAATTAACAGCTTTCGGTCATGAAGTACTAATACAAAGCATGGCAGGTGAAGCTAGTGGTTTTTGTGACGAGAAATATATTTTGGCTGGAGCAAAAATAGTAAACACGATTGACGAAATTTATGAGAAGGCAGAATTTGTTGTTAAAGTGAAGGAGCTTCAACCATATGAATATGGCCTTCTTAAAGAAAATCAAATGATAATGGCATGGTTTCATTTGGCGGAAGATGTAAATCATGAGATGACACAGGCATTACTAGATAAAAAAGCAATTTCAATATCAATGGAATTAATCGTTTTACCTGATGGGACAAGACCTACGATTAAACCAATGAGTGAAATTGCAGGAACATTGGCAATGCTTGAAGCAGTCAAATATGCTCAATATGGTTATGGTGGAAAAGGAATACTTCTCCGGAAACTGGCCGGTTTACCGTCGAGCAAAGTATTCATACTTGGTGGTGGCAATGCTGGACTCAATACTGCGCAAGTTGCTGTGGGCCTTGGATTGAATGTAACAATCATGGAAGCCTCAATGAAACGCATCGATTATTTGAACAATCAGTTGCCACAGGTGGACATTTTGTGTTGGGATAAAGATATAATGTTCGAAGAACTTATTCAAAGTGATGTTTTAATTAATACAATTTATCCGATGCCAGGGGTAACCGAACCTCTCATAACACGAGAGATGGTCAGTAAGATGCAACCTAATTCCATTATTATTGATATTGCAGGAACGGGTATAATTGAAACCTCACATTATACGACTTTAGAGGAACCAGTTTACTACGAACAAGAAGTCCTACATTACTGTGTCCCGAATATGCCGGCTCTATGTCCACAAACCTCGACAAACATGATGTTGATGACAACCGGCCCATATATTATGGACATTGCGAATAATGGTTTGAAAGAGGTTATAGTAAATGATGTAATAGTAAGAAATTGTATCAGCACTTTGAACGGTGAAATTGTTCATCACGAAGTTGGGATCAATCATAACATGCCTTATACAGAAATAAAAACGGAGTTACTATTGTCCAAATAATAAAGCGTCCTTAGAGTTATCTCATATTCTTAGTTTTTCTATTGATTAGAAATCAGTATTCACGTTGAACAAGTCACTACTAAAGAAATTACAGGAGTCCGTAAAGATGCCAGTGAGAAGATTTTTGCAGGAATTATCTTTGTTGTTCTGCAGACGGAATTCCTTACGGGGAACGGGAAAATAAGTTCTACACAACAAGTTCATGGATAATTCAAAGCAGGCTCCCTAGCATCTTTCTGACTTTTATATAATTTCTAGAAAACCACGTATTAAAAAAGCTTTGGAAGTAATAATTTGAATCCCATTTATTATAAAAGTTAAATCAGGTAAAAGAGGTGAGTATTTTACATGACAAATTTAAGGAAAACAGATAGAACACTGACACTCATTCCAGTTGTGTTGTTTGGCTTTTCATTTATGGGGTTAACCACAGCTTTTACTACGTATGGTATTGCGGCTAATATTTCTCACGGTACGGTTCCGGGGGCAATGATAGTTGCTCTAGTGGTAATGATGTTTACTGCTTACAGTTATGGGAAAATGGCAATTGCGTTTCCATCTTCCGGTTCTGCTTATGTTTATACGCAAAAATCGATCAATCCCTCTGTTGGATTTCTTGTCGGATGGGTGATCTTAATGGATTATTTATTTATGCCAATGGTAAATTATTTAGTATTTGGTATTTTTTTCTCAGCAGCCTTTCCTTCCATTCCAAGTTACATCTGGATTGTAGGTATGCTGGTGCTCGTCACTTTTATTAATATTAAAGGATTAAAGTTTGCCACAAATGTAAACGCATTCATAACGATTTTCGCTTTACTTTTTATCCTTATCTTTATAGGTTTTTCTATTAAGGAAATTTTTATGGGCGAAAGCACGGCAACTCTTTTATCTCTTGAGCCATTCTATAATTCGAAAGAACCCTTTTCTTATACAATAGCTGGAGCAGCATTATTATGCTTTTGTTTCCTTGGGTTTGAATCAGTTACAGCGTTTGCGGAAGAGACAGTGAACCCTAAGAAAACAATTCCCCGAGCTATTATTTTAATTACCCTTGGTGGTGGTTTAATCTTTACAAGTGTTTCATATTTCTCGTATCTTGTATGGCCAGAGTATCACACATTTAATAATCCTGATTCGGCTGCCTATGAAATTATTAAACTTGTTGGTGGAAAGATGATGTACTCAATATATCTTGCGCTTTACGCATTAGCTGTATTGGGCAGTGCCATGTCATCCCAGGCAAGTGCATCACGAGTCCTCTATACGATGGGGCGCGATGGACAGTTTCCTAAAAAGTTCTTTGGTACCCTGCATCCGAGATATAGGACACCCGTAAATAATATACTGATCATTAGTTCTGTCTCTTTGCTTGCTTTATTTTTAAGTTTAGATCTTGTAGCATCATTTATTAATTTCGGGGCGTTTCTTGCGTATACTTGTGTTAATATTTCCGTAATTGCTCATTATTATATTAGAAATAGAGAACGTTCGGTAAAAGGAACTGTCTTATATTTAATTGTTCCTATTATTGGAGCTGCTCTTGATCTTTTACTACTTGTGAATCTTGATGTGCACTCAAAAATACTTGGAGTAAGTTGGTTAATAATAGGCATCATTTATTTACTTGTATTGACAAAAGGACTTAAAAAACAGCCACCAGAATTGAAAATCGAAGAAAATTATGATGTAGATTTAAAAAGCCAAGATGCTTAAAAATAAGATAAAAATACAGTTAAGACACGACTATTGTCGGTATGAGACATACAGTTCATTACTGGATCAATCTATCGAATGGTTATCTAACAAAAGATTGATGTCGTAAGTCAATCCTCACCTTGTAAAAGAAATAAAGAGAATCGAGATAGAACTCAGTCCAAAAGCGAAAAAGTGCAGCAATCCCTCATTCCTACTCAAGGATGAAAGATGCTGCACTTTTCTGGCACTGAATGTTAGCTTGAATGAGGTCTTTTCCCTTCTGTTATAAGAAGGGTGATTCGATCTATGAGTTCAGGCAGTTCCTCGATCGTTTTGATGGTGAAGTCTGCCCCGTTTTGCATAAAGGTGTCTGCCGTTTTAGAGATGAGATTTTGTTTATCTCGTTCTGGTAAACTTGTATACTCATTCAAACTCAATCCCATCTCGGAGCTTCCGACAATGATTCCGACCGACCATACCCCAGCATTGACTCCTTCTTGCATATCGGAAATGGTATCTCCTACCTTCACTACCTTCCATGATGCGGTTAACTTCAATTCTTCCATATTCCGATATATCATGTAAGGATAAGGCCTTCCAATCGAATGGGTTGCATCCGGGGTGACATGGAAATCCGGCCGATACCCCTTTTTCAAAGCATTTGCTACGACGACCTCCATCATTGTATCCGTATAACCCGTTGTCGACCCAATCTTCAGGCCACGATTTCTTAACGCTTCCACTGTCTCGATAACCCCTGGTATTGGATCTGTATAATCCGCCAATGACATCATCAATGCCGGTTCGAATTCAGCATATAGTTTTTCAACGTCTTCCTCATTGAATGGCCTTCCGTATTGTTCTTCCCATAACGAAGATATCCTTGGCATGGTCAGCATCGCACGAATATGGTCGATTTTCAGCATGCCCATCGGAGCTCTGGCTTCCTCCATCGTCACGTCAAGTCCAGCATTCTTAAAAATATCCACAAAAACATTCACTGGTGCAAAACATCCAAAATCCACAGCTGTTCCAGCCCAATCCAAAATGATTCCCTCTACCTTATTCATACTGTCACCTCTTTCATATATTTTTCTACGATCCTGCCAAGTTCCTCGATATCTTCTTCATGGATTTCGCCAATATTGCCGATTCGGAATGTATCTATGTCAGTCAGCTTTCCGGGGTATATTACGTAACCCCTCTCTTTGATAAAATTATAGAAGTCCCCGAAATCAAAGGTTTCATCAGGAAAAAGGAATGTTGTAATGATGGGCGATTGTTTATCAGGTGAAATATACGCATGAATGCCCAATTTACCCATCAGCTCCCTCAGCCTATCATTATTATTTTTATAGCGGGCGAATCTGGCTGGAATGCCGCCCTCTTCCGTTAATTCTTCCAACGCTTTAGCAAACGCGGCCACTACATGTGTCGGAGATGTGAAACGCCATTTTCCATCCTTGTCCATCTCTTTCCACTGATCATATAAATCCAGGGACAGACTGCGGGCATTGCCTTCACATGCCAACAATTTGTCAAGCTTTGCA
The DNA here is from genome assembly GCF_037975445.1 of Peribacillus sp. FSL P2-0133. Lineage (NCBI taxonomy): Bacteria > Bacillati > Bacillota > Bacilli > Caryophanales > Bacillaceae > Peribacillus > Peribacillus sp. FSL P2-0133. The sequence goes on from NZ_CP150254.1 coordinate 4,392,021, forward strand.
ATGACGAAACCAAAACCAGGGATTCCTTGAATGCATTTATTTGCACTGCTGATCAAATAATCAATTCCAAGTTCAGGTACATTCATGTCAACTCCGCCAAAGCTGCTCATCGCATCAATAATCAAGGTTTTCCCTTGTTCCTTTGATATCTTCGAAACCATTTCTATCGGATTTAAAATCCCTGTCGTCGTTTCACAATGAACCATTGCAATATGTGTGATGTCACTATCATCCAGTAAGATGTTCCGGATTTCAGTCTCCTTTGGAAATTCATTGTACTCAACGCCATATTCCACATGATTCAGTCCGATGCACTCGGCCATTTTCACAATCCTTTTTCCATATGCGCCATTCGTTATGATCAGCACTTTATCGGATTTTGAAAGTGCAGTCGTCAGCACAGATTCTACAACAAACGATCCGCTTCCCTGCATAAGTACAGCCGTATATTCTCCGTTTGCAGCATATGCCAATTCAAGAAGCTGGGCTCTGATTTTTTGCGTGATTTCTTTATAATCATTTTCCCACGTACAGCGGTCAACAAGCATTTCCTGTTTCACCGTACTTGTAGTGGTCAGCGGTCCAGGCGTTAAAAGTTTATATGTATTCATTTTCCTTCACTCCTCACTGTATTTATCATTGTGCTGATTTAAAGAACTCTTGATGCTGTTTTAATAATTCGACCGTTAGAGGCTGCTTGTATTTCTTAGGGTGGGCCGGTTTGTTCTTTTCCGTCACCTTTTCACCTTCATAAAGTGCGACCGGGTAATGTTTCAACAGTTCTTTTCTAGCATCTTTACTGATCGTTTCCGCCATTTTCATCGCTAAACTTGTTTTTGCTTCATTATCTTTTTTCACGACAGCTACAGATTCCGTGTAGGAGAAATTCCCCTCAGCCGGATCGACAAACTTGATCGGTAAGCCCGACTCTTTAGCCATCACGGCCTGATAGCGTAAACCAAAACCGGCAGCCACTTCCCCTGCTTGCACTTTATTGATTGGACCTGAACCTGAGCTCTCAAGATGCGGACCGCTATTTGCTATTAAGTCATGGAGAACCTTTTTCCCTTCTGCGTCACCGTATTGACTGATAATTGCTTGAACTAACAGCCACCCAGTTGAAGAGTCCAGGATGTTAGGAATTGAAACGAGCCCTTTATATTCCGGCTTTGTTAAGTCCTTAATCGTGGTCGGCATCTGCAGGCCTTTTTGTTTGAGAACTTCCGTATTCACAAAAATGGAACCGGTATTTGCCAAGATCGGCGTATAATAGGCTGGATTTTGTTCCAATGCTTTTGTACTGAATGACAGATCCTTAAACATGGAGTGCTGTTCTTGTGCACTTTCGATGAAATAGGAACTCATCGTCACGACATCAGCCTCGATTTCAGTGCCTTCTGCCAGCAGTTTCCCTCCTAATTCAGATGTGCCTAATGATTGAAGGACATATTTCCCTTCGTATCCGGCATCTTTCAAGGAAGTCTCCATTGCTGCAGTGGCTTCTTCATCACCATTCGTATAAATGACCACTTTTTCCTCATCTGCTTTGCCGCTGTTACGGCCCACCAATACAAATACCAAACCTAAAGCAACTAGAGACAGTAAGGCTATCTTCATCGTTTTAAACATAATATCCCCCTCATTAATGTTTGAATTGTCTTTTTTGATAATGATCACAAAGCAGCTTCACGACTAGATTTGTAAAAAAGATAAGTAAAGACAGGATGAATATTTCATTGAATTTGGCAAAATGCTGAAGCTCTTTAATTTTACTGGCCACCAATGTGGTTTGGGCGGTGACCAAAAAGATGATTCCGCTGATCGTCACCATACTATTGATGAAATAGTAGCTGAACATCTCGATGACCGTTGATGCCGAGTTAGGCAGGATGACACGATGAATTGTCCTGATCCAGCTATCCCCTAATAGATTCCCGGTGGTTTCCCAAGCAGGGTTCATTTTGGATAAAGAGTTCTTCGCCATTAAATAGGGTGTCGTAAAGAAATGGACCATGTTACATAGAATGATGATGGCAAAGGTCCCCTTCCAGCTGCTGCCGTTGAACAGCAGCAAATACGATAAACCCAACACCATTCCCGGTACTGTATTCGTCAACATCGAAATGACATCCATTGACGACTTCCCCTTAAGAGGCGTCCGGACATTCAAAACAGCCGAGCTAAAGGCGATGAACGTTCCCAGTACGGCCGTCATCAAGGCGACGAATAAGGAGTTTTTATAGACTGCCGTTAAATCGCTCGATTGGAATGTGTCGATAAAGTGCTTAAAGGTGAACGAGAGATCGTAAGGGAAACTAGTTAAAAATGGTGCAATGAACATGACCGCAAATACTGAAAACATCCCTATTAAGACCAGCAGCGAGATACCCCCAAAGCATATATCCCTACCTTTGTGCTGCGTCAATTCGATATCGCTGAACTTATCATAATGAAAGTTCAGTTTTTCGAGATAGTTTAATAGGAAAACACTGAATACTACCGGAATGAGCATGAGAATGGCAATCACTGCACCATTATTGAAATCAGGGATCGAACCTAGCATGACTTGATACAGTTGCGTCGCAACAACGGAGTAAGTCCCGCCGACTGAAGCCGGTATCCCAAAATCGGTAAAGCTCAAGATGAAGGAAAGTACAAAAGCTCCACCCAAAGTTCCCGCCAATGGCCGTATGATCGTATTCATGAAACTTCTTATCGTTCCGTCACCCATTAATTTTGAAACGATGATGAACTTTTTATCCATGTACTTGAAGGAATTATTAATGAGAAGAAACGCTGATGGCAATGTATAAATCACATAACCTATCAATAATCCATTAAATCCGTATATATCGAATAGATTCCTTCCAAAAATCTTCGTTATGATCCCTTGATTGCCGAAGGAGTAAATGATCGCGAACCCGAATGTGATTGTCGGCAGCAGCATCGGAATTAGGATCCCTGTTTTAATTACACTTTTTAATGGCCTATATAATCGGGTGCAATGGATGGAATAGGCCAGGAAAAAGGCTAAAACGGTCGTAATGACGGCTGTGAGACCTGAGATTTTCACGCTGTTTCCAAATGACTTCATCAGCTCTGCATTTGAAAGCACCGTTAGATAATTCGAGAGATTGATTCCATCAGCCGTTTCAAAAGAACGGACGAACAATGTGCCAATCGGCAAGAAAAGAAAAGCGGCAAATAGCAGTAAGATAGGTATATAAATGACTCTCATTGCCGGTTTTACATCAGGCATACTTTTCACCGAATAAGTTATAAATATTTTCTCTCTTGATCTCCAGTTGCTTAAGAATGAATTGCTTAACAAAATCATTGGCTGGCTGATTGATGATTTCTTGTGGTGATCCAAATTGAGAAATATTCCCTTGATTAATGATCAATATTTTATCGGACATCGTCAAAGCCTCTTCCGGGTCATGTGTCACTATAATCGTCGTCAGCTTATATTCCCGGGCAATGGATTTGATGCGTTCCTTTATCGATTCCTTGATCACACCATCCAAAGCACTCAGTGGCTCATCAAGTAATAAGATCTTCGGTTTCATTACAAGAGTCCTTGCGATCGAAACCCTTTGTTTCTGACCCCCGGATAATTCGCTGATCCTTTTTTTCAAATGCGGTGTCAATTCCAGGAAATCGATGTATTCCTGTAGCTCTTCCTTGGAAACGGATCCCTTCCTGTTCCTCAATCCATAAACGATATTTTCATAGGCGTTTAAATGAGGGAAAAGAGCGTAATCCTGGAAAACGATATTAAATCCCCGGTCTTTCATGGGCACGTTACTCAAATCGACATCATTGAAAATGATTTTTCCATGATTGATACCCGTCAAGCCCAAAATTATATGTAATAAAGTAGTTTTGCCGCTTCCACTTGGTCCTAATAGTGAAACGATCTCCCCCGTTTTAATTTCAAGATTTATATTATCCAAAACTGATTTTCCATCGAATTGCTTGCTAATATTTTGTAATTTTAGCAAACCGTTCACCTCCTTTAATACACCCTTAGTATAAAAGTCATTTGTAAAACGAATTTGAGATTTTTGTAAATACTATGTAAATATTGAACACTTCTTTACTAACTTCATACTAACTTTTGACCAACTAGTGATATTTTTATCATCTACTTATTGAATATATTCATGGTACACAGTACACTTAAAATGAATATCAGGAAGAAAGATATGAAGAATAGGCGGGTGAAACTTATGCTTCCTCTTGAAAGGCAAAAGAAGATCATCGAGTTATTAACGATTAGAAAAGTTATGAAAATTGCCGAGCTTACTGAAGAACTGCAAGTTTCCATCGAAACCATCAGAAGGGATATGAACCTTCTTACAAGGCAAGGAAAAATAGAAAAGATCTACGGCGGCGTTAAACTGGTTCAATCGAAGTTTGGAGAATCGACAATAGATGAACGGATGTTCAGTCAATTAGAAGAAAAGGAAACCATCGCCCAAAAATGCAGTGAGTATATTGACGATGGTGATTGCATTTATATCGATAGTGGTTCGACAACCTATCAAATCGCTAAATATATAAAACAGAAAAAGAAACTGACCGTGATAACCAGTTCGATCCCTGTTGTAAATGAGCTCATTCATAGCGATATCGAGATCTTGATCATAGGGGGGAAAGTCAGGCAAAATGAACAATCCATTGTTGCATTTGACTACTTATTCAACTTTAGTGAATTGAATATTTCAAAGGCATTCATTTGTGCGAGTGGCATAACCGTTGAAAAAGGCATATCCGACTATAATTTAGAAGAAGCAAATACACGAAAAAAAATCATTGATTTATCTCAAGAAGTCTATGTTGCCGCTGACAGCTCAAAGTTCGGGAAAGACGTGACCATCGGGATATCGTCACTGGATAAAATCGATTACATCATCACTGACGATCATGTACATAAAGATTTCATCTCTTCGTTTAAAGAGACCGACACACATTTGATTCTTTCTTAAAAGCAAGAAAAAACGGGAACTATACAGTAGTATAGTTCCCGTTTTTCAGTTTGTAGCCAAAAGGGGGTCGGCGAATGCCAAATGCATTTGGAATGAAGAACGTGTTTGAACAAAGGGGATTGGAACGGAAGGTATGAGACTCCTGCGGGAAAAGCGTGTCCAGGGGAGACCCCGCAGGCGCAAAAGCGCCGAGGAGGCTCCCGGACCGCCCGCGGAAAGCGAGTGCCTGGAGTGGAAATCAACGTACCAAATTCCTTTCTCCACAAGCTACCCGTTAATACTGCTGCAGAAAGTCCACACACATGCTTGCATTTATATCAAGATGAATTTCTCCTGGATCCCTCAATTTATAGGAATGGTTGTGCTGGATTCCCGTTTAACGGTTCCGGACAAATAAAAAATGCCCTTTCATACCAGGGCATTTTCATGATCCAATTAATTTACGAATAGATATAACTTTCTATGATATTCCACAAATGCCTGCTGGTCCTTTTCCGTGTAGTCCATCCACTTTACTTTCTTGCATCTTTCCTCTAATCTCTCATTCAGTTCATCTTCTATTTCATTCATGAAACGAATGATTTCCCCATAAGGCATATTGAAATGACGGGCTGCGAGCCTGGGCGGAGAATGCTTTACCAGCAATCTCATGAATTGATCGACCGTGTCTGCCTTCGATGCAAGATAATCTTCTTCGTTCACGATGAATTCATACACTTGTTTTTTGACGCCAGAAAGTCTGGTTACTTCGTCGCGCAATAAAAACTCCATTAATCTTTCGTTCATATGGCTCTACCTCGAATTGGTTTATATTTAAATCCTTTTAGATATGTATGTAAAATCTATACTGCCCGATACCTCATTATGACATCGTAACCGCAAGCCATCAAGCACCTATTAATACACAAAGCGTAATAATTACGATTTATGATCATTTTAAGTAAAGTAACATGTACATGCCTTAAAAGTCAACGTTCGTGTTGTGTGACATCTCGAATCTCTAATCTCGAAATGCATATTAAGCGTCCTGTATTGGCAAAATATGTTCAAGAATGGAAAAACTCTTTATTAATTTTGTATATGTTTAAAGAATAATTTTGTTAAAATTTGATATAATAAATGTAATATTTAGTCAATTAGTATCTTTTCCTAGAATTTGCTTTTGCAAAGGGGTAGAATGAAGCTAATGACATCTTATTTTTTCTAAATGTTTCCGAGGAGTTATAGGGTGGGTATAGCAAGTACATAGTGACAGCTGAAATGCTGTCCGACATATCGGTTGTTTTCATTTGTTCAAAATAACAATGAAAAGAATAAGGAGTGATTTTTTGAAACCTTCAACAAATCGCATGTTAACCCGTATTAAATCCGTTTATATGTTCATTAGTAATAACGGTACGGTTTCTACTCAAGAGCTTGTAGAAGAATTTGGCATCACTCCTCGAACTGTGCAGCGCGATTTAAATGTCTTAGCATACAATGACCTTGTTCAAAGCCCAAGCCGAGGCCTTTGGACTACAACAAGTAAAAAGGTGAAGATGTCATCGTAAAAAGAACGACCACCCGAACAGGATCGATATGTAAAATACTTTGAGGCGGACAATTTTTGTCCGCCTCATTTTTTGTTTCCACATATCATTCAGCCGGTTGACCCGCCTTTAACTGTTCAAGTTCCTCCGCCGTCAACTCACGGTATTCACCAAGCTCAAGTTCCTCATCAAGCTGTAAACTACCCATGGAAAGACGCTTTAGGTAGACGACACGTTTGCCAACGGCCTCAAACATCCGCTTCACCTGATGGAACTTCCCTTCCATGATCGTCAGCTCGATATCCGATGTCAGACCTGATTTTAAAATGTTCAATTCACCTGGTTTTGTTTCGTATCCATCATCTAAGGTCACACCGTTGCGGAATGCCTCGATATCCCGTTCCGTCACTTCGCCATCAATGACCGCAAAATATGTTTTAGGGACATGTTTCTTCGGGGAAAGCAGTTGATGGGCAAGCTTTCCGTCATTCGTGATCAGCAATAAACCTTCTGTGTCCTTATCAAGACGGCCTACAGGAAATGGCTCGAAAACCGAATCTTCCGGCTCCAAGATGTCGATGACCGTTTCTTGGTAGTTGTCTTCCGTTGCCGACAATACGCCTGGCGGTTTATTCATCATTAAATAGATGAATTCCCTATATTCAACCCGTTCACCATGAACCGTCACGATTTCCGTATCAGGGTCCACTTGTTCCTTCGGGTCCTTGAGCAGCCTGTCATTGACCTTGACGGCTCCGGATTTCAGGAGCTTTTTCACTTCTTTCCTGCTGCCATAACCAATATTGGATAAAATCTTATCAATTCTCATCGTTTCCTCCTAAAGCCTTTTCCGTAAAAAGCCTTGCCCACTTTAATGAAAGGCAAGGCCACTATATTTTAATTTGGGGATTAACCATTCAATACCCTTTTTTATACACATCAAACTTCCAGCTTATAATCCTAATTTAGCTTTTAACCGATCGATCCGGGCACCGAACAAACGGTGGGCAAGTTTGCTTTTCAAGGCAAGCGCCGTATAAATGAGCGCTCCAAAAATTGCACAAACGGCCACGATCAAAATCGCCTGGAATCGCCCTTCCGTTGTAAGCCAC